>NZ_FRBI01000015.1:4828-191158 GCF_900142575.1 Actinacidiphila paucisporea | reverse complement strand
ACCTCCAACTCCTCTACCAAGGCAAATCCCCCTCAGCAAACGGCCCCTACGACCAACTCCCCTGGCGACCCGGAGTCCTCACCCTCCAACACTGACCTGCCGGATCCGGTTGACCGCGACCGGGTGAGGTCCGCCGGCGCGTAGCCGGGTCAGCCACGGTGTGGTCAACCCGACCCACTGAACGGTACGCATCACATCGAGGAACCCCAGCCCTGAATCGGCTGGGGTTCCTCCTCTTTGGGGTCTCTCAGGGTGAGTACGGGCCGAGGCACTGCTGCTGTCGGCCTACTCTTAGGGTTCGGTCGGTGCACGCAGTGCCTCCGCCGGTGCGACATGTCTTCCGCGCCGGCGGCGAACGCCGACCGGTGTCATCCCCACACGCACAGGAAAGTGAGCTGAACTGCCATGGCGGACAACGCCACCCTGAAGTCCCAGTACCTCGCCCAGATCGAAGCCGACTTGGAGCGCACGGCCAAGGAGAAGCAGCGCCTCTCCACCGACCTGGCAGCCCTGCAGGAGCAGTTGGCGACCCTCGAACAGGACCACACCCTGCTCCTCGGGGTGCAGCAGGCCCTGGTCGCCGCGTCGTCCTCCCCCGCGCAGGAAGCCGAACCGGCGGCCGCGCCCGCGGACCTGCCCACGGCCGCCGTGCCCAGGCCCCGCAAGCCCGCGGCCGCCCCCCGTACGCCCAAGCAGGCCACCGCCAAGCAGGCCGCGGCCAAGCAGTCGGCCGCCAAGACGAAGACCGCGTCCGCTCCCCGTACCGGCACGAACACCTCTTCGCAGGCGCCCACCTTGGTGGAACTGGTCGTCGCCGACCTCACCGGGCACAGCGAGCCCCGCTCGGCCGCGGAGGTCACCACCGCACTCGCCGGCGCCCACCCCGACCGGAAGATCCAGACGACCGTGGTGCGCAACACTCTCGAAGCCCTGGTCGCCAAGGGACAGAGCCTCCGCTCCAAGCAGGGCCGCTCCGTCTACTACTCGGCCACCCAGACCGCTCCGGCCGCCGGCACGACCGCCGACACCGCCGCAGCCACCGCCTAGGCCGGCACCGCCCCTTCGACCGTCGGGGCCGCGCCGGCACGGGCGGTACGGGCCGTCAGGCGGAGGGGGCCGGCTCGTAGTCGAACCAGTCGAAGGCGACGGCGCCCTCGGTGGTGTACATGCCGATGACGCGGCCGGTGAAGCCGGTGGCGACTTCGGTGGACAGGTAGCGCCCCTCGAGTTCGGCGAGCGGCTCCGCGCCGGGGGCGTCGGGGTCGCCGAGCCAGAAGGCGAGGGTGTCGGGCCCGGTGGGCTCGATACCGGCGAATTCGGGGGACGGCGACACCATGTCGGTGGTGCGGACCGTCACGGTGAGGGTGAGCGGGCCGGGTGGCACGGGGCGGCGGGCCACCGTCTGACGCAGCGGGCCGATACGCGCGACGACACCGGCCTCTCCCCCACCGACCTCCAGGTCGTAGTGGTGGGCCTCGTCCATGCGCACGCTCAGGCCGCCGCGCCCGGTGCCCGGGTCGAGCAGGACTGTGGCGCGGCAGTCGTGGTGCTGCTGACGGCGGCCGACGAAGGTGTGGCCGGGGCGGTCGAGCGTGGGGCCGGTGGCGGTGAGGGTCAGCCAGCCCGCGCGCTCGTCCAGCGACCAGGAGCCGTCGGGCCGGGCGTAGGGCGAGATCCAGTGCGGTGCGAGTGCGGGCGCGTCGAAGTCGTCGCGGGCGGGCAGGGCCGGGAAGGGGTGCCAGGCGCCGGCGGGCGCGGGGTGGCGCTCGGGCACGGGTGCCACGACGGGCCAGCCGGTGCCGTCCCAGTCCATCGGGGCGAGGAAGGTCTCGCGGCCGAGCACCTGGAAGTTGGGGGTGTAGCCGCGAGGCCGGGTGCCGAGCAGCACCATCCACCAGCTTCCGTCGGGCGCCGTGACCAGGTCGGCGTGGCCGGTGCTCTGGATGGGCCGGTCGGTGGCGCTGTGGGACAGCAGCGGGTTGGCGGGGGCGCCTTCCCAGGGACCGCGCGGCGAGCGGGCGCGGGCGAGGGACACGGCGTGGCCGCGCTCGGTGCCGCCCTCGGCGATCAGCAGGTACCACCAGTCGCCGACGCGGTAGAGGTGCGGGGCCTCGGGGTACTTCAGGCCGGTGCCCGACCAGGTGGGGAAGGGTCCTTCCAGCACCTCGCCCTTGACCGGGTCGATCCGGGCGAGGTGGACGCCGGGGACGGTGAAGGCGCACCAGCAGGTGCCGTCCTCCTCCCACGCCAGGTCCGGGTCGATGCCGGGGAGGTCGATCCACACCGGGTCCGACCAGGGGCCTTCGGGCCGGTCGGCGGTGACGATGAAGTGGCCGCCGCCGCTGACGTTGGTGTTGATCACCCAGAAGCGGCCGTCGTGATGGCGGATCGTGGGGGCGTAGAGGCCCCGGGAGGCCATGGTGCCGGGCAGCGGGAGCGGCAGCTGCCCGGGGCGGTCGAGCACGTTGCCGATCTGCCGCCAGTGCACCAGGTCCTTGCTGTGGAAGAGCGGCAGGCCGGGGAAGTACTCGAAGCTGGAGCACACCAGGTAGTAGTCGTCACCGACCCTGCACACGCTCGGATCGGGGTGGAATCCTGCGATCACAGGGTTGTCATATGTCCGCACGGGGCGTGGTCCCTTCACAGTGCCCGGGCTTGCCGGTCTTACGGTGGAGCTCGGGTCAGCGTAGACGCCGGTGTTCCGGGAGGGTGCGGCGGTGCGGTCCCGTGGGCGGTCAGGTGGCGGTCACGTCATGGTCAGCTCGTGCTCAGGTCGTGCTCAGGTCGTGGTCAGGTCGTGGGCAGGCTCCACTTCTGGTTGGCGTTGCCGTTGCAGTCCCATATCTGGAGCTGCGTGCCGTCGGCCGTCGACGAGGCCGGGTCGTCGAGGCAGCGCCCGGAGACGGGATTGCGCAGCCCGCCGTTGTAGGCCTGCCAGACCTGGTTGGCGCCGCCGTTGCAGGTCCAGATCTCCACCTTGGTGCCGTTGGCGGTCCCCTTGCCGGTGACGTCCAGGCACTTGCCCACGGCGCGCAGGGTGCCGTCGGGGTAGGCGGACCAGGCCTGGGCGGGGGCGTTGTCGCAGCTCCATATCTGTACGTGGGTGCCGTCGGCGCTGCTGCCGCCGTTGACGTCGAGGCACTTGCCGGCGATCCCGGACAGCACCGGGCCGCCCGTGGACACCGGGGCGTGCAGCCAGCCGGCGCTGTCCGCGGCCTGGACGCCCCGGTGGAAGGCGTCGGCCATCTTCTGGTAGCCCCCGTCGTTGGGGTGCAGGGAGTCGGACAGGTCGGCGCTGGTCAGCGCGCTCATGTCCACAAAGCCGACGTGCTTGCCGGCCGCCTGCTCGCTCTGCACGATGCCGGGAACGGCCTGGTTGAAGGCGGCCCGGTGCTGCTCCTCGCCCGAGCTGGTGGACACGATCAGCGACGCCAGCAGCACGGTGGCGTCGGGTACGTCGGCGGTGATCTGGTCGACCAGCGACTTCAGGCGGGCGGTGGCCGTGGAGACCTGGTAGTTGCCGTTGAGGTCGTTGGTACCGATCTCCAGCGTCACGACGTTGGGCCGGTAGCGGGCCAGCGAGGCGTCCGCCAGGGCGGCGATCTGGTCGATGCGGTATCCGGAGTGCCCCTCGTTGTCCGGGTCGGACATCGTGCCGCCCCGCAGGGTGCCGACGAAGTCCGACGGGTGCCCGTCGGCCGTCAGCTCGTTGTACAGCGGGCCCCGGTAGCCGTTGCCGTTGCTGCTTCCGACACCCCAGGTGATCGAGTCGCCCAGTGGCATCACGCGCAGCGGCGTCGTGGCGGCCGCCGGGGCCGCGGCGGCCGCGGCCCCACCGGCCGCCGCGGCCAGTACGGCGGTGGCCAGTGCCATCAGGAGTGCGGGCAGGGATCTTGTCATCGTTTCACGCTCCGGTTCGGGGACTGCCCGTGGCCGGCGTCGGGCCGGCCACGGGCTCGGGCCGATCAGGTCAGCTGAGGTTCCACTGCTGGTTGGACCGGCCGTTGCAGGTCCACAGCTCGGCCAGGGCGCCGTTGGCCGTAGAGGCGCCGGTGACGTCCAGGCACAGCCCGGACTGGGTCGCCGTGACGGTGCCGTTGGAGTTGACGCTCCACTGCTGGTTCGCACCGCCGTTGCACTGCCACGTCTCGACCTTGGTACCCGGTGCGGTCTGGTTGCCGTAGACGTCCAGGCACAGCTGGCTGCCACCGGAGTAGACCGTCAGCTGACCCGAGGACGTGCGCGTCCAGGTCTGGTTCGCCTGACCACTGCAGTCCCAGATCTGCACCTGCGTACCCGCCGTCGTCGACGAGTTCGGCACATCGAGGCACTTGCCCGCACCCACCGCGTGCAACGCACCCGTCGTACCCGTACCACCACCACCGGATCCGTAGGCGACGGAGTTGATGTTGGTCTGGACGGCGTTCTCGGTGGCGTCGGAGGGGTAGCCGGAGGTCATGACGCCCTCGTAGAACGTGCCCTGGGCGCCCTTGCTGTTGTCGCCGCCGGTGCCGAGGATGATCGCGCCCTGCTTCTTCATCGGGTTGTAGCCCGACACGTTGGGGCGTACGCCGTCGTAGAAGGTGGACAGGCCGCCGGACTGCGCGTTGCCGCCGCGGATGGCCCAGTGGTTGGGGCCGCCCTTGATGATGGCGGTGGTGTAGCGGTAGTTGATCGTCGGGTCGTTGGAGTTGAGGTGCTGGTTGACGCCGGAGAAGAGGCCGTTCTCCAGGTCGGCCATGATCCAGGGGCCGTTGCCGGAGCCGTAGCCCCAGACCTTGATGTTGCCGAAGTAGATGGCTTCCATCGTGCCGTTGCCGTCGTCGTTGTTGTTGGTCTCGGCGTTGCCGTAGTCGAAGCAGCAGCCGCCGTTGTAGTGGGTGCCGTCGAAGATGGCGTACATGCCCTCGGGGTTGTCGCCGGTGGCGATGCCGTTGGTGTGGTTGTTGCGGTAGCCGGTGCCGGGGGCGACGAAGACGCCGTAGGCCTTGTGGCCGCCGACCGTCGTCGGCGCCGCGGTGGCGTTGGCGAGGTTGTCCGGGCCGCCGGCCGCGCTGCCGGCGGGCGCCTGGGTCAGGTTGTTGCTCCGCCCGGACTGGTCGTAGATGACCGTGATCACGCAGCTCGTGCCGGAGCAGAAGGAGTCCTGCGCGGACGCGTCGGCATACCCGCCCGGGCTGAGCAGGCCGACGTCCCGGGTGGTGTTGTCCGAGGAGCGCCGCACCTGGTAAAGCGGCCCGCTGTACGAGGAGTACAGCGCGCGCGTCGTGCTGTGCGCCGCCACACACGGCGTGCCACCCGACGCGTAGATGTCACAGGGCAGCGAGCCGGCCGCCTGCGAGGTGTGCGTACCGCCGACCAGGACACCGGCGACCAGCGCGACAACCGCGCCGGCGGCCAGCAACCACCTTCTGAACTGTTGGCGGAACGAAGCCGTCACCGAAAGGGACACGATCATTCTCCTTGTGGGGGTCAACAGGATTGATAGCGCTAACATTCGCGCCCGGAACCACAGGCCCGCTGATTGGGGCGCTGTGGTCCGGCCCTCAGGGGCTGGTGCAGGTCAGCGAGGGCGCCGACGGTGTGCCGTTGGCGAGGAACCCGAAGGTCGTCGAAGCCGACGGCTGGAGGGTTCCGTTGTAGTCGGCGTTCCGCACCGTGGCGGTGGCGCCGCTGGTGGTGAGGGTGCCGTTCCACACCTGGGTGATTGCCTGCCCGCTGCCCAGGGTCCATCGGACGGACCAGCCGGTGAGGGCCGCGCCGCCGGCGGTCACCGTGACCTGGCCCTGGTAGCCGCCGGACCAGGCGTTGACCGTGGCGTAGGTCGCCGAGCACGCGGCGGCCGGAGGCGTGGTCGGGGACGTCGGGGGTGTGCTGGTCGGCGGCGTGGTGCCGCCGCCCGGCAGCACGTACGGGCACTTGCTCCGGTAGATCGAGATGCCGCTGGAGTCCGCCAGGCTCGGGCACAGGAACTGGGTGTACCGGCTGTCGTTGTCGACGAACATCTTGAGCCAGGGGATCAGCAGTCGCATCTCGGTGCTGTTGGGGTGCGTGTAGTAGACGTGGTCGGCCCCGGCGATCTGCACGAAGTCGCTCTGCGTGGACGCCGGCAGCGTCGGGTACAGGCCGTCGAGGTACGAGGGGGTGACCACGGTGTCGTTCTGCCCGCCGATGACCATGGTCGGCACGCGGTCGGTGGACATGTTCTGCGACGGAGAGAACGGCGCGAGGGCGACCGCGGCCTTGAGGCCGGGGCGACGCTCCGACGCGCTGACGACACCGCCGCCGCCCATGGAGTGGCCGATGACCGACAGGCGGTCCGGATCCACGAGGCCACGGACCGGGCTCTGCTGGACGAGGTAGTCGAGCGCGGCCAGGAGCTGCGTTCCCCGGGCGACGTCGTAGTCCGTGCGACTGTTGGTTTCCAGGCCGATGACGACGAACCCGAACGACGACAGCCACGGGCCCATCCAGGCTTCCTCGTCGGCGAACGCCGCGGTGTAGCCGGGCACGATCGCCACCGCGCCCCACGTGCCCTGGCTGCTGTCGGTCGGGTAGTAGATGGTCCCGCCGTTGAAGCCGTTGCCGGGAGCCACGCTCACCGACGCCGTGGCGAACGGCCCCCGGGAGGCGGCCACGCTCGCCAGGGTGGGGGCCGGCCCGCGCTGGTAGGGGTTGTCGGCTGCCGCTGCCGTCTCAAGGGTGAGGACGGCCGCGATCAGCCCGGCGACGGCCAGCAGAGCGGCCAGCACCGTCCGCAGTGGCCGGCCGCTTCGAAACACCGCATCCGGCCTGCCCGTTGGCGTGCCGCCGGGCGCAGGCATCGGATGTCGCATGGACCCAGGTGAGGTCATGGGTTGAACTCCGATATGAGGTGGGGGGAGGTGACATGGGTGGGCGTGGGGAATGGCGCGACATCCCATGTTGCTCTAGAGATCGCATGCGCTTCGGCCCGCTGTCAATGCCCGGGACACGCGTCAAGACATGAACGCGAAGGGCGGACCGGAAAGTCTACGCGCGCCATGTGCTGGGAAAGCGCAGTTCAGGGCAAGTTGCGCTCGGTTGCTCGCACAGGACCGCAACCTTCACCGGAGAAACGAGTGGTGGGTGATCCATCCCATGTCGTCGCTGCCCTGCGGACAGCGGGCAGGGTCGACTCGGCCGTGCCGTCGGGCTCCCCCCCGTCCGCCGACCCGGGCACCGGTGCGACCCCCTCCCGGCGGATGCTTCCCCAAGCGGTCAGCATGAACGAGGGGCGCGGACCGGAATCCTTTACATAGGATGAATTCGGTGAGTTCACCTCCGTCTTTGACGGGTGGCGCGACAGCGAATCTGCCGAGCCGCCCGTTCTACCTGCTGGTGAGGCCGGAAAATCCGTCCTCCCGGAAGGCCGCCCATTGGGCGAGACCTTCTCATACATGGGATGAACCTGATAACCTGCTGCCGGTGAGAATTGGGGAGAGTGGTCCGTTACATGTCTTTGACCGACAAGGCCATCATGCGTATCCGGGAGCTCATCCAGTCGGGTGAGCTCCTTCCGGGAGCCAAGCTGCCCCCCGAGCAGCAACTGGCGGCGGAACTGGGGCTTTCCCGGAACCTGACGCGCGAAGCAGTCAAGGCACTGGCCGTCGCCCGGGTGCTGGAGATCCGCCGCGGGGACGGCACTTACGTGACGAGCCTGTCCCCGGCGCTGCTTCTGGAGAGCCTCAGCTCGGCCGTCGAGTTGCTGCGCGGTGACACCTTGCTGGAACTGACGGAGGTGCGGCGGCTGTTGGAGCCGATCGCCACCGGTCTGGCCGCGAGCCGGATGTCCGACGAGCACCTTGCCGACATCAAGTCCCACCTCGACGCGATGACCCGTGCCCGGGATGACGTCGAACTGCTCAACCACCACGACGCGGCATTCCACCGAGCTGTGATCGCGGCCGCCGGGAACAGCACTCTCGCCTCACTGCTGGAGGGCATTTCCAGCAAGACGGTCCGGGCCCGGGTCTGGCGCGGACTCGTCGACGACGACGCCGGCGCCCGGACCGTCGCCGAACACCAGGCGATCTACGCCGCTCTGGCCAGCGGGAATTCCGCGCTCGCCCAAGCGGCGGCGCTGGTGCACGTGAGCACGACGGAGCAGTGGCTCAGGGAGCACTTGGAGCAGGACACCGACGCCGAGCCGGCCGTGGCGATCCCGTAACCGGAGTCACCACCGGAGCGATCGGCCCGACGCGCCGCCATGTCCGTGCGGGTCAGGGTCCGTTGCTCAAGCCGTCGACGGCGTCTCACACCTGCGCGGCCGCGTGTGCGCTCCGGTCCGCCCGGGCGGCCCCGGTGCTCGATCGCAGGGAGATCGGCGGGGAGAGCAGGATGTGCCGAGGGGGCGTCTGCGGAGCCGCGATGCGCTCGATCAGCAGGGAGACGGCCTTCTCGCCCATGTCCTGCGCGGGCACGTCGGCCGCGGTGAGGGGCGGGCGGAAGTCCTCGGCCCACGGGCGCCCGGCGACGCCGGTCACGGAGAAGTCGGACGGCACGGCCAATCCGGCATCGGCCAGGGCCCGTTGGATTCCCGGCAGGGCGGCCTCGTTGATCGTGGTGATACCGGTCAGGCCGGCGCGGTCCCGCAGGAGCCGCTCGACGCACTCCTGTCCGGAGCGGGCGTCGTCACCGCACATGACCTCGACCCCTTCCATGCCGCGCTCCCGGATGGCCGCCGTGAAGCCTTCCTGCGCCCGCCGCGCGGGACCGTAGCCCGCGGTGACGAGCTCCGGGGAGCGGCTGACCAGCGCCACGTGCCGGTGGCCCAGATCCGCCAGGTGGTGGACGGAGTGCCGGATCAGGCCGGCGTAGTCGATGTCGATCCAGCACATCTGCCAGTCGTCGTCGGTGTGCCCGATCCCGACGTAGGGCAGTCCCGCGCGGTGCAGCCTGCCCACACGGGCGTCCTGGAGGCGGATCTCCATCAGGATCACCCCGTCGACGCGGCTTTCCGAGACCAGCCGCTCGAAGGACCGGTCGTGGTCGCCGCCCGAAGGTGACAGGAGGACGTCCAGGTCCACCCGCGCCGCGGCGTCGACAACGCTGCCGACGAATTCCAGCTGCATGTGGGTGAGCCGGCTGCCGGCCGGCGGGATCACCAGGCCGATCGTCCGGGTCCTGCCCTCCTTGAGCGCCCTGGCGGTCGCGTTGGGCCGGTAGCCCAGCTCGTCGATGACGTCCTGGATCCGCTTGCGGGTGCCGGCGGAGACGGGGCGCTTACCGCTGAGCGCGTACGACACGGTGCTGCGGGACACGCCGGCGCGATGCGCGATCTCCCCGATGTTCATGCGACTCCTCACCCCTGGTGCCCGCCAGGTCATGCTACCTGCCGCGAATCGGTTCGCGAGCGATTACCCGGGTACGGGTCGAGGTCGCCGCCGTGGCCCTGGAGCCGCTTCACGGCTGCACCCGGACGTCGTTCCTACGCAACGCCACGCAGTGGTCTTGACTGCCGTCGGGGCACGCCCTACGTTCGCAGTCGAATCGATTCGCCGCCTCTGCACAGAACTGGGCAAGGCCCGATTCACCGCGTCGACCGCTTCACCGTCCCGGCACGTGTCGAAGACCCCGGACAAAGGATCGAGTGCCCGTCGATGACCGTCACATCCCACGGCCCCGCTTTCAGCCTCCAGGAGATCCCGTTCAGCCACCACGGTTCGTGGTTCGACATCTCGCCGGTCGTCGCGCAGCACACCCAAGCCCCTGACCTGCACCTGGTATCCCATCAGAACGGCATGCACCCCGTCCTGCGCCTCGTCCCGCTGCACCCCGGCACCGGTGACCGCGCGCGCACCGGCTGGGACGCCGCCCCGGCCGTCCTGACCTGGCGCGGCGACGGCGGGCGGATCGACCTCACCTACGAGAGCGCCGACACGGTCCGGTTGCGCGGGCAGGACCTCGACCTCATGGTCGTCCCCGCAGCCGCGGACCTGACGTCCTTCAGCGGCACCTACTTCCACCGCGACCCCGTCGACGGTTCGTACCAGTTCACTTCGTACGAGACCGGGCGGCGCTACCGGATCACCCCCCTCGCGGGCGCGGTGGCGGAGTCCGTGGGCCTGGAAGGCCTCGGCGGCGCCTCCCGCCGGCTCACGCTGTCCGGTCCGGACGGATGGGAGGCGGCGATCGAGGAGATCGACAGCGCCCGCGCGCCCTATGCCGCACGCGACGGCTTCCCCGCTCTCGTGCACCGCGGCGACCGGTCCTTCCGCGACTTCGCCGACGCCGTTGCCGCACTGCCCGCCGAGCGGGCGCCGGCCGCCGAACTGGCCGCCTACGTGCTGTGGTCGGCCACCGTCCGCCCGGCGGGATTCCTCCGCCGTCCGGCCGTGCTGATGTCCAAGCACTGGATGGACAAGGTATGGAGCTGGGACCACTGCTTCAATGCCCTCGCGCTGGCGCCGGGGCTGCCGGACCTCGCCTGGGACCAGTTCCACCTCCCCTTCGACCACCAGGACGAGACCGGCGCCCTGCCCGACTCCGTCACCCATTCGGAGGTGCTCTACAACTTCGTCAAGCCGCCCGTCCACGGCTGGACGCTGCGCAGGCTCCGCGACCGCCTTCCGCGGCAGCCGGGACCCGACCGGCTGCGGGAGACCTACCGGCGCCTCAAGCACTGGACGGACTTCTGGCTCGTGGCACGCACCGCACCGGACCAGGCCCTTCCGCACTACCAGCACGGCAACGACAGCGGGTGGGACAACGCCACCACCTTCGACGCCCACCGCGTCCTGGTCACCGCCGACCTCGCCGGCTTCCTGGTGCTCCAACTGGCCGAGCTGGCCGAGCTGGGCAAGGAACTGGGCCTCACCGATGAGGCCGAGCGGTATCTGCGCACGGCCGAGTCCGTCCAGACGGCGCTGTTCGAGCAGTTGTGGTCAGGGAGCCGCTTCCGGGCGCGTTCACCGCACACCGGGGAGGCGTCCACCAGCAGAAGTCTGCTGGACCTCATGCCGATTGTGCTGGGGGAACGGCTGCCACGCGAGGTGAGCGACCGGCTCGCCGACCGCATCGCCTCCCACCTCACCCCCTACGGCCTGGCCACCGAGCACCCCGACTCGCCGCACTACGAGTCCGACGGATACTGGCGCGGCCCCATCTGGGCGCCGTCCACCGTCCTCATCGAGGACGGTCTGCGCCGCGCCGGCCACACCGGCCTCGCCGACGAGGTCAGCCGCCGGTTCCGGGGACTGTGCGAGAGATCCGGGTTCGCCGAGAACTTCGACGCCCTCACCGGCGAAGGGCTGCGCGACCGCGCCTACACGTGGACCGCCAGCAGCTATCTGCTGCTGGCCGACGACCACCACCGGCGCCTCACCTCGGCCGGGAGGGCGGTCCTCTGACCCTCCGTCCGAACGACCCGGCCGACTCGCACGGGATACGCACAACGCATTGACGCTCCCCAGGCGTTGACCTAGAGTGCCGCGAAACGTTCGTGAAACGTTCGAAAGTTTCGGCGCGATCGCGCACATCCCAGGCCCGCGTGTCACCAGCGAATGGGGCGAGATGAATGTTAACGCTCACCCGGGTGCCTACCGGTTCTCCGCTTGCCGGTGACGGTCGGTCCGGCAGCGTGCCGGCCGGTGTGCTGACGCGCGGACGTCACTCTTCCGCCCCGGCCGAGCGGGCTCCGCACTTCGCGGCGCCGTCGCACCTCTGCGCGCCGTGTGAGACGCCGACCGCTCGTCCGCCTGGGTCGTGTGAGCGCTCATGCACGGATCCCCGGGAACGGCGGGACATGTCCGCGTCCTGGAGGCCGGCTTACCGGCCGTAGCAGGGGCATCTGCTGTCGGCAGGTGCCTACCCCCCACGCGAAGGAGAAACTCCGCAATGTCATGGTTCATCAGGGAGGGTCGCCGGAGAAACACGGTGGCGACGATCACCGGAATAGCAGCCAGCGCGACACTGGCTTTCGTGAGCATGGGGGCGTTCGCCACCCACGCCGCGGCAGCGGGTTCGCTGGGCGCCGCAGCCGCGCAGTCGGGGCGTTACTTCGGTACCGCGGTGGCCGCGGGCAGGCTCGGCGACTCGACGTACTCCACGATCCTCGACCGGGAATTCAACATGATCACCCCGGAGAACGAGATGAAGTGGGACACCACCGAACCGTCTCGCGGCAACTTCAACTTCGGGCCCGGCGACCAGATCGTCAACCACGCGGCAGCCCACGGACAGAAGATGCGCGGCCACACCCTGGTGTGGCACAACCAGCTGCCCGGCTGGGTGTCGGGCCTGTCCGCATCCGACCTCCAGTCCGCGATGGACAACCACATCACCCAGGAGATGACCCACTTCAAGGGCAAGATCTACGCCTGGGACGTGGTCAACGAGGCCTTCGCCGACGGCGGCAGTGGCCAGCACCGCAGCTCGCCCTTCCAGGACAAGCTCGGCAACGGCTTCATCGAGCACGCCTTCCGCACCGCCCGCTCGGTCGATCCCAGCGCCAAGCTCTGCTACAACGACTACAACATCGAGAACTGGACGGACGCCAAGACCCAGGGCGTCTACAACATGGTCAAGGACTTCAAGGCCCGCAGCGTGCCCATCGACTGCGTCGGCTTCCAGAGCCACTTCGGCGCCGGCGGACCCCCGTCCAGCTTCCAGACCACGCTGACCAACTTCGCCGCACTCGGCGTCGACGTCCAGCTCACCGAGCTCGACATCGCCCAGGCCTCGTCGTCGGCCTACGCCAGCACCGTCAACGCCTGCGTGCACGTCACCCGTTGCGCGGGCATCACCGTGTGGGGCATCCGCGACAGCGACTCATGGCGCACCGGCGAGAACCCGCTGCTGTTCGACAACAACGGCAACCCCAAGGCCGCCTACACCTCCGTCCTGAACGCCCTCAACGCGGCCACGGGCACCGCGACAGGCGGCACGACGAACGGCGGCACCACCAGCGGGACGACCAACGGCGGCACCACCACCGGAACGACCAACGGCGGCACCACCACCGGGACCACGAACGGCGGTACCACCACCGGAACGACCAACGGCGGCACGACCACCGGGACCACCAACGGCGGCACGACCACCGGTGGCTCCGGAGGTGGCGCGTGCACGGCGACGTACACCACCACGAACTCCTGGTCCGGCGGCTACCAGGGGGAGGTCAAGGTCACCGCGGGCAGCGCGGCGATCAGCGCCTGGACGGTCCGATGGACCCTGGCCGGCGGGCAGAGCATCACCCAGGTATGGAACGGCACCCTGAGCACCAGCGGTTCCACCGCGACGGTGGTCAACGCCGCCTACAACGGATCGCTCCAGCCCGCGGCGTCGACCACCTTCGGCTTCCTCGCCAACGGCACACCGTCGACACCGTCCCTCACCTGCACCAGCCCCTGACCCGGGCGTGGGCGCCGACCCATGGGTCGGCGCCCACAGCGGCGCCGCCCGTTACGGCTCTCCCCAGCCAGTACGGGCGGGCGGCGCCGCGCACCTCGCGGGACCTCGTACGAACACGGCGCACGCCTCTTGAGGTTCCACCCGAGAATGTGTCAGTCTCATTTCGACGCTCATCCGTCCGGCCCCAGTGGAACTCCTGCACCACCGCACCCCTCACGCGCTGATTGTGAGCGCTCACATCCCCCCTCGGGAGTGTTCCGTGATCAGAGGAACCGTACTGGCCTGGTCAAACGGCCCACCTGCCCCGTCTCCAGACTTCACCGCATACGGAAGCAGCAGCGGGGACGCGGGCGGAGGTGGGGCGGCGCCCCGGCACCGCTCCCGCAGCAGCAAGGCCGTGACTCCCACAAGAGACTGATTCATCGTCGCGGGCTTGCCTCCACATAGGTGTTATTACATGGCGCACGGGCGGCGAACCCGATGTCTCCCCACCGTCCGGGCCTGCCACTGGCGGGTGTTCCGCGTCGTGCGCGGCGTCGTCCCCGCACGCCCGCCGTCGACCTCAGCGCCTCGTTCTCCCCGAAAGGAAGACCATGTCCGTCACATCCCCCCCACCCACCGGGCTACGCCGCGGCAGACCTGCCGCGGTGCTCCTGCTGGTGCTCGCGCTGGCCGTGGCCGCGGCCATCTTCGGAGGGCGGGCCGACGCCAGCGGGCCCGCCGCGAGCCCGGCCGCCGCCCGCCAGGCCGCTCCCGCGGCGGCAGCCGCCTCGTCACTTCCGTGTGACCTCTATGCCACCGGTGGTACGCCGTGTATCGCGGCTCACTCCACGACCCGCGCGCTGTTCGCGGCGTACAACGGCCCGCTGTACCAGGTGCAGCGGGCGTCCGATCACACCTACCGCGACATCGGACTGCTGTCCGCGGGCGGATACGCCGACGGGGCCTCGCAGGTGTCCTTCTGCGCCGGCACCTCGTGCACCATCACCAAGATCTACGACCAGAGCGCCAAGCACAACGATATGCCGATCTCCTGGGGCGGCTACTGGAAGGGACCGGGTGCCAACGGCGCCGACATCGGCGCCAACGCCTCGGCCCTGCCCGTGACCGCGGCCGGCCACCAGGTCTTCGGCGTCAAGGTCACCCCCGGCACCGGCTACCGCATCGACCACGCCAACGGCGCCCCCACCGGCGCCCAGCCCGAGGGCATCTACATGGTCACCTCGTCGAACTACACCAACCAGTGGTGCTGCTTCGACTACGGCAGCGGCGAGAACACCCACACCGACACCGGCAACGCCACCATGAACTCCATCTACTGGGGCAACGCCTGCTGGTTCGGCGGTTGCACCGGCACCGGCCCCTGGGTCGAGGCCGACCTGGAGAACGGCATGTTCCACACCGGGTCCGGCTCCAACCACGACGCCAACAACCAGGGCGTCCACTACCCCTTCGTCAGCGCGTGGGAGAAGAACAACGGCACCAGCAACTTCACCCTCAAATACGGAAACGCCACCACCGGCAGCCTGACCACCACCTATTCGGGCGGCCTGCCGAACGGCTACTCGCCGATGAAGACCGACAGCTCCATCCTCCTGGGCACCGGCGGCGACAACAGCGTCTCCGGGCAGGGCGAGTTCTTCGAGGGCGCCATCACCGCCGGCTTCCCCAGCGACGCCACCGAGAACGCCGTGCAGGCCAGCATCACCACAGCCGGATACGGCACCTCCACCGGCGGCACGGGCACCAGCGGCGCGCTGCACGCGGTGGCGGCCGGCCGATGCCTCGACGTCCCCAACTCCAGCCAGACCAACGGCACCCAGACCGAGCTGTGGGACTGCAACAGCGGCGCCAACCAGCAGTGGTCCGCCACGACCGCCAAGGAACTGCGGGTCTACGGCGGCAAGTGCCTGGACGCGGACGGGAACGGCACCGCGAACGGCACCCGGGCGATCATCTGGGACTGCAACGGCGGGACCAACCAGAAATGGAACGTCAACTCCGACGGCACCATCACCAGCGCCCAGTCCGGGCTCTGCCTCGACGTCAGCGCCTACGGCACCGCCAACGGCACGCTCGTGCAGCTGTGGTCCTGCACCGGCGCAACCAACCAGAAATGGAGCTGGAGCTGATCGGGCCCGCAGCCGGCCGCACGGCGGGGCACCCCACCGCCACGCCGTGCGGCAGCAGTTCGCCCTGACGCGACGCGGCGCCCCGACCGGTCGGGGCGCCGCTCCCCCGGACCCGCACTCCACGACGCAGAAAGAGAGCAGACCATGACCTTCCTCCGCCACAGCCGGCCGGATCGCGGCCGACCACCGAGAGCGGCTCTCGTCGCGGCCCTCGCCGTCGGGGCGGTCGTCGCCGCACCCGCTGTGACCTCGCACGCGGCCACCATGACGACCCTGTACGTCTCACCCACCGGCAGTGGTACGTCGTGTTCCGCCTCGGCCCCCTGCTCGGTGACCCAGGCCAAGTCGTCGGTCGAGGCCATCGACGGGAACATGAGCGGCGACATCGTCGTGCAGCTGGCCGGCGGCACGTACCGCATGTCCTCCCCGCTCGTGCTCGGCAGCGCGGATTCGGGCAGCAACGGCCACCAGGTGGTCTGGCAGGCCGCCCCCGGCCAGAGCCCGGTGCTCTCCGGTGGACAGCAGGTGACCGGTTGGACCGTGAAGGACGCGTCGAACAACATCTACTCCGCGTCCGTACCCGGCGGAGCCGACTCGCGGCAGCTGTACGTGGACGGTGCCCTGGCACCGCGGGCGGCGATCTCCCTCGCCCGCAGCGACGTGAACATCACCAGCAGCGGGATGACCATCGTCAACCCGGCCCTGAACTACCTCGCCTCGCTGCCGCAGCAGAACCGGATCGAACTGGAGAGCCAGAACTCCTTCACCGACCGCTACGCCCCCGTCCAGAGCATCAGCGGCACCACCGTCACGATGCAGCAGCCCGCCTGGAACAACAACAACTGGGGCTACGACACCCTCGCGAAGCCCTTCGCCGGCGGCGGCCTGCAGCTGGAGAACTCCTACTCCTTCCTCAAGACCGCCGGACAGTGGTTCCTCGACCCCCAGGCGGGACAGCTCTACTACAAGGCGCCGTCGGGATGGTCGCCCACATCCCACGACATCGAACTGCCCCGGCTGACCTCGCTGCTGCAGATCGGCGGAAGCTACAGCAGTCCCGCCCATGACATCACCGTCAACGGCATCTCCTTCCAGCACACCACGTGGCTGCAGCCCAGCACCTCCACCGGCTACGCCGACCAGCAGAGCGGTGCCTTCCTGGGACGCACCTTCACCCAGCCCTCCGACTTCATGACGTCCTGCCAGTCCGGCTGCCAGCTGTTCGAAGCGGCCCGCAACAGCTGGAGCCAGGTGCCGGCGGCGGTGCAGGTCTCCGCGGCCCGCGGCATCACTTTCACCGGTGACACCTTCGCGCACCTGGGCCAGGTGGGCCTCGGCATCGGCAACGACGCCAACGCCCACGCCTCGGGAGTCGGGCTCGGCGCGTCCTCCGTGACCGTCACGGGCAGCACCTTCTCCGACGACTCCGGCTCGGCGATCGTGGTCGGCGGCGTGCAGCCCGACGCTCACCACCCCTCCAACGCCGCGATGACCGACCAGGACATCACCATCCAGGGCAACCGGATCAGCGGGGTCGCCGAGGACTACAAGGACATGGCCGGCATCCTGTCCACCTACGTCACGCACGCCGTCATCACCCACAACGAGGTCTCGAACCTCGCCTACGACGGCATCGACGTCGGCTGGGGCTGGGGGGCGAACGACCCGGGCGGCAGCCAGGACTACCGCAACCGCGGCCTCTACAACTACCAGCCCGTCTACACCACCGCGACGACCCTGAAGAACACGGTCGTCAGCTACAACCTCGTCCACGGCACCAAGAAGGTCTTCCACGACGGCGGCAGCATCTACAACCTGTCGGCCAACCCCGGTGGCAGCATCGACCACAACTACATCTACGACAACCAGCACACCGTCGGCCTCTATCTCGACGAGGGTTCGCGCTACCTGACGCTCAGCAGCAACGTCGTCCAGGACAGCGGGGTGTGGGCCTTCACCAACGCCAGCGGGTCGAACAACACCAACGACAGCACCTTCTCCGGCAACTGGTACAACTCAGGTGCGACGCAGGTCTCCACGGGCTCCCCGCACAACAACGTGCTGACTGGAAACGTCCAGGTCAGCGGCACCAACTGGCCGTCCGGAGCCCAGCAGGTCATCGCTCAGGCCGGTGTGACCAGCAGCGGCGGCGGCAGTGGCAGCGGGGCGCTGCACGCGGTGGGCGCGGGCAAGTGCCTGGACGTCCCGAACTCGTCCACCACCCCGGGCACACAGACGCAGATCTGGGACTGCTCCGGCGCGGCCAACCAGACCTTCGCCCGCACCTCGTCCGGCCAGTTGACGGTCTACACCGGTGGCAGCCAGATGTGCCTGGACGCCAGCGGCCAGGGCACCACCCCGGGCACCAAGGTGGCCGTGTGGACCTGCAACGGCCAGAGCAACCAGCAGTGGACGCTCAACTCCAACGGCACCGTCACCGGCGTCCAGTCCGGGCTGTGCCTGGACGTGTCCGCGGCCTCCACCGCCAACGGCGCCCTGGTCGAGCTGTGGACCTGCAACGGCCAGAGCAACCAGCAGTGGACCCTCGGGTGAGCCCCGCCACCGTGCCCTCTCAGCGGCCGCCCCGCCGCTGAGACACGGGAACGCCGCCTCGCTCCGGGTCTTCCCGGGGTTGAGGCGGCGTCGGGACTCCGGCGGTCGTGAGCCGGCTCTCCGGCACTCTTGAGCCGGCTCTTCGGCACTCGCGGACCGGTTCTCCGGCGAGGAGTTCGGCCGGAGAGCCGCGGCTCAGCCGAACACGCGGCGCTGGATCTCGCGCCGGTAGTCCTCCAGCGTCTGGTCCAGGTGGACGGTGGCCGCCAGCGCCGCCGCCTCGGGGTCGCCGTCCCTGATCGCACGGTAGATCGCCGCGTGTTCCGCCACGGCCTCCTCGGCGTGGCCGCCGACCGTGCCGTGCAACCCGATGGTGCTGGACTGGCGTTGCAGCCGCCGGGCCTCGCGGACCGCGTCCACCAGGAACGGATTCTGCGAGGCCTGGGCGACGCAGAGGTGGAAGTCGTCGTCGCCACGGTCGAACAGTTCGTGCCGGCCGGTCAGATGGCCTTCCCGGCAGGTCTCGGCCGCCTTCTCGATCGCGCGCAGGTCCGCCGGTGTCGCGCGGGTCGCCGCCAGCCGGCTGGCGGCGGCCTCCTGCACCCGGCGGAACTCGAACAGCCGGTAGACGTGTTCGAGGTCGGTGGGGAGGAAGAAGCTGCCCCAGAGCGAAGAGCCCAGCATGCCCTGGTCGTTCGCCACGAACAGGCCGCGGCCCTTCTGGGCGCGGATCCGCCCGATGGCCGAAAGGATCTTGACCGCCTCACGCACCACGGTCCGGCTGGTGCCCAGACGCGAGGCCAGCTGGTTCTCGGTGGGCATCCGGTCACCCGGCTGGAGCTGCAACTCGGCGATGAGCCGCAGGATCTCCTCGGCCACCCGCTCGTAGCCGGGGCGGTAGGCCGCCGCGTCCGGCTCCGCTGACGGCACAGACGCGGAACTGCCGGTCGCCGCAACCACGGGGGTGTCGTCCAACGACCCGCCTCCTTCGTCTCCTGTTGCCGGCCGCGGGTCACCCGACCCGTCCGACGTCATGTCGCAGCTTACATCGATCGCGCCTGACGACGATATGTGTACGACTTATTCTGCTGCCCTCGGCCTCGCGTACTGGGGAATACCAGGTTATATCGACCACTCTCAAGCCTTCTCCGGGAAGGATTCCGGAAAATAACCATGCTCATCCTGTTGACGGCACCCGGGTCGGGAGCTTGTTATGTGTGACCAAAGCATCACGCCGCTTCGCCTGAACAGTCAGGTCAGGACGGCTTCGTCCCGGTTGGGTCCCACGACGTAGTGGAGTTGTTCATGACAGCCAAGGTCCGCGCGGTCGGCGCGCACACGCCGGGCGGAACACGCAGACGCACCGGCCTGCTGGCCGCGGCCGGCGCCCTGGTGCTGGTCACGGTCGCCGCGTGCGGCGGGGGCGGTGGCAGTAGCAGCGGTTCAGGGAAGGGCTTCCACCCGGTCAAGCAGACGGGCGGCGCCCTGACGGTGTGGGTGGACGCCTCACGCATGGATGCCGCCAAGCTCTACCAGCGGCAGCACCCCGACGTGAAGATGAACGTCGTCAGCTACGACGGGGACGCCAACGGCTCCAACTACCTGCGCACGAAGGTCAGTCTGTTCAACCGCACCCGCAAGGGCTGGCCGGATGTGGTGTTCAGCTCCCAGAACAACGAGACCACCTGGGCGGTCGACGCCGGATTCACCGCCCCGCTGAACAAGGGCCTCATACCGGAGTCGACGCTGTCGGGCTGGGCCAAGGGCGCCAACGCCCCCTGTACGGTGGACGGCACGCTGTACTGCCTGCGCAACGACCTCGCCCAGACCGTGCTGTGGTACAACGCGCCGCTGATGAAGCAGTGGGGTTACCAGGTCCCGCAGACCTGGGAGCAGTATCAGGTCCTCGGGCAGAAGGTGGCCACCGAACACCCCGGCTATCTGGTCGGATCGGCCGGTGACACCTGGGCGCCCGAGCTCTACATGTGGCCGAGCAAGTGCGGAGCCAACCAGATCACCGGGCCCAAGGCGGTGACGGTCAACACCACCGGCGCGGACTGCACGCGTATGGCCTCGCTGCTCGACACCCTGATCAAGAACAAGACGATGTCCATGAGCAGCGTCTTCAGCTCGGACTTCGACAAGAACCAGGCCGCCAAGATCCTCATGATGCCCGGCCCCTCCTGGTTCGGCGGTGCGCTGTTCCAGGGGACGTTCAAGACACCGGCGCACCAGGTCGCGGTCGCGCCGATGCCCAAGTGGTCCGCTGATGCCGGGACCACGGCGGGCAACGTGGGCGGCGGCACGTGGCTGGTGTCGGCCCACAGCGCGAACCTCAAGGCCGCCACCGCCTTCCTCACCTGGGTGACCACCTCGGACGACTACCAGGCCAAGCTCGCACCCGGCTACCCGGCCTACACCGCGGCGGCGAAGAACTGGCTGGCCAAGCAGACCGCCTCCGACTACTTCGCCGGCGACATCTCCGCACCCCTGCAGGCCGCGGCGGAGCAGGTCTGGCCCGGCTGGGGCTACGGCCAGTTCAGCCAGGAGGCCGTCTGGGCCGCCACGGTGACTCCCAAGCTGACGGCGGGCAAGACGATCGCCTCCCTGCTGCCGGCCTGGCAGACCGCGATCGCCAACTACGCCCGCGCCGCCGGCTACAAGGTGACGCAGTGACGGCACAGTCCCCCCAGGTCGGCCGGACCCCGGCGCGGAGCACCCGCACGCTGTGGTCCGGCCGGGCCGGATACGGCTTCGTCGCCGCCTACACGGTCCTGCTGGTCGCTTTCGGGCTCGTGCCGACCGGCTACGCGGTCTACTTCGCCTTCACCAACGGCGGCGGCACCTTCAGCGGCCTGTACAACTTCTCGACCGCCGTCGACGACTTCCGCTTCACCCCCGCCGTCGAGCACGTGGCCCTGTACCTGCTGTGGTGGCTGGTGTCGCTGGTCGTCCTCGTCGTCGGCCTCGCACTCCTGCTGCACCGCCTGGCGCAGCAGGGCGTGGGCAGGGCCCTGCGCTTCCTGTACTACGTCCCCGGCGCGCTCGCCGGGGCGGCCAGCGTCATGGTGTGGCTGTTCGTGCTCGACCCCACGGTGAGCCCGGTCGCCTTCCTGCTGCGGGCGTTCGGTTACCACACCTTCGGCGAGGTCATCGCGCCCGGGCACCTGCCGATCCTCTTCACCCTCATCGCCTTCTGGACCGGGGCGGGCGGCTGGATCGTGGTGATGTACGGGGCGCTGAACAACATCTCGCAGGACGTGCTGGAAGCCGCGCGGATCGACGGGGCCGGGGCCTGGCAGACGGCCTGGCGGATCCAGATCCCGCTGCTGCGCAAGTGGATCGTCTACATGGTCATCCTCGCCTTCGCCGGCGGCACCCAGCTGTTCGTCGAGCCGCAACTGCTGTCCCAGGCGAGCGTCGGTGTCGCCGGCCGGGACTACTCCCTCAACCAGCTCGCGTACGACTTCGCCTTCCAGAACAACGACGTCAACACCGCGGCCGCCGTGTCCGTGGAACTGCTGCTGGTCGGACTGGTCGTCGCAGGTGTCTTCGTGGCCAGATCGGGGTTCTTCGATGCCGACTGACGTCCAGCGGCCCGCGGTCGCGCACTCGTCCGGCAGCCGGCCGGGATCGGAGCGGCCGGCCGGGACCGGGCCCGGCCGTTCCGCGCGCGGCCGCCCCAACCCGCTGCCGGCGCTGGTGCTCCTGCTGTTCGTGGTCTTCTTCGTGCTGCCGGTGCTCTGGCTCCTGCTGGCGGCCACCAAGACCGACGACCAGCTGGTGCACGACAACCCGCTGTCCTTCGGGTCGTTCCAGGCGCTGCACGCCAACTGGAACGCCCTGACCGCCTACCAGGGCGACGCGATCTTCATGTGGCTGCGGAATTCGGCCGTTTACTCCTCCCTCGCGCTGGTGATCACCCTGTGCGTGGCGGTGCCGGCCGGCTACGCGATGGCGATGACGGAGTTCCGGGGCCGGCGCACCCTGCTGGTCGCCACCCTGGTGGTGATGCTGATGCCGAACGCCACGCTGGTCGTGCCGCTCTTCCTGGAGGTCAACGCGGTCCATCTGATCGGCTCGATGTGGTCGATCATCCTGCCGTACGCCTTCTACCCGTTCGGCGTGTACCTGACCTACATCTACTTCAGCACCGCCCTGCCACGGGAGTTGCTGGACGCGGCCCGGCTCGACGGCTGCTCGGAGGTCGGCGTCTTCCGCCGGGTGGCACTGCCGCTGGCGGCGCCGGTCGTCGCCCTGGTCGGCTTCTTCAGCTTCGTCGCCAACTGGACCAACTACTACCTGCCCTACGTCATGCTGCCGCAGAGCGACCAGTTCCCGGTCCAGGTCGGCCTGGGGACGCTGCTGGACTCCGTACCGCAGTTCAACCCGACGGCGAGCACGCTGCAGGTCGAGCGTCCCGAACTGGCGCTGGCCACGTTGCTGGCGATCGTCCCGGTGCTGGTCGTCTTCCTGTTCTCCCAGCGGTTCCTGGTCGCCGGCATGCTCGCCGGCGCGACCAAGAACTGACCGTCCGGTCGCTCCCCGCGCGACACGCGGCGCACCGGCCCGCCGGGCCGGTGCGCGGGCGTCGTCGCGCCCGAGCGCGGCCGGGCCTGAAACGCGAATGGAGCCCCTCCCGATGCATCCCGTCATCACGGCCTCGGTACCGCTGCTCGAACCGCCGGGCTGGGCGCTCGCGCAGCGCGAGCTGTTCGACCTGCTCGACCGGGCCTGGCGCCGGTTCTCCGACGACTTCACCGAGCCCGACGGCCGGCTGCGCTACACCGGTGAACTGACCTCCCGCGACGGCGTGGACGACTTCTACGAGGTCTTCTTCAACTGGCCCCAGCTCTACCTCCTGGGCGGAGCCGACGACCTGCTGGCGCAGTCCGAGCGGCACTGGGAGGGCGTCACCCGCCAGCTGACCGAGCTGGGCATGCTCAAGGACGAGTACGAACGCGGCTACGACTGGTTCCACCAGGGCGAGAGCCTGCTGCTGCTGTACTTCCTGTGCATGGCCGCCCCCGACCGGTGGGCCGGGCGCGCGCGCCGCTTCGCCGACCTGTACGTGGACCCCGGATACGGCAACTACGACCCTGAGCACCGCATCATCCGCCGGCCGCACAACGGCAGCGACCCCGGGCGCGACGGCCTGTTCGACGGCGACGCCTACCCCTGGCTCCCGAAGGAAGCGCAGATGTACGGCTACCCGCTCGGCTGGCTCCCGGCCGCCGGTACGGAGCAGCCGCCGCTCGACGCCGACCCGCGCCTGGGCGAGGAGATGCGCCGCAGGATGGGCTCCGGCGACACCGCGGTCAACCTGGCCGCCGCCGGGCTCGTCCTCAACGCCTGGATCCTGAGCGGCGAGCAGCGCTACGCGGACTGGATCGCCGCATACGTGGGCGCATGGCGTGAGCGCGCCGCGGCCAACGGGGGGATCCTGCCGGACAACGTCGCCCCGGACGGTACCGTCGGCGGGCTGCTGGAGGGACGGTGGTACGGCGGCCACTACGGCTGGTCCTGGCCGCACGGCTGGTACAGCGTGGGCCACGCCGCGATCGTCGCCGCCCTCGCGGGAGCCACCGCCACCGGCGACGACTCCTACCTGGACCTGGTCCGTCCGGCGCTGGACGAGATCATCTCGCACGGCAAGGTGATGGCCTTCACCGAGGCCGACTCCAGCATCCGGTCCAAGTGGATCCCCCAACTGGCGGACGACGTACGGACTCCCACCCTCCACGTGCCGTTCCGGTACGGGGACGACGGCTGGTTCGACTACAACCCGATGCTGATGGCGGTCCCGACGGCCCTGTGGCACCACACGGCCTCCGAGGCGGACCGGGCGCGCGTCGAGCACCTGCGCACGGCCACCGGGTACGACTGGCGCACGGTCCGGTCCTTCCGCAGCAAGGAGGAAGCCGGCCACGAGGAACCCTGGCTGGCCTTCCTGGCCGGCGACGACCCGGCCTACCCGGAGAAGATCCTGGCCGCCGCCCAGGCCCAGGTGCGGCACCGGCTGTCCCGGATGGCGGCGTACCGCGACACCGAGGTGCCCGAGGCGGACATCCACCTGTGGCAGCAGTCCAACCCGGTGGTCACCGAAGCCCTGGTCCAACTCACCTGGGGCGGCCCCCAGGTGGTCTACAACGGCGGCCTGCAGCAGGCGCGGGTGCGTTATCACGACGCGTCCGCCCGGCGTCCGGGACTTCCCCCCGGGGTCGCGGCGCTGGTCTCGGCCATCGACCCGGACGCCACGGTCCTCGACCTGGTGAACCTCGACCCGGAGTCGGCGCGGTCGGTGATCGTCCAGGCCGGCGCGTTCAGCGAGCACACCATCCGCTCGGTGGACCACAGCGTCTGCGAGGACCCTTCCTGGATCGGCGGCCTGTACGACTACGGACACACCGCACCGACGGTGACGACCGCGTCGACACCGGTCGGGGGGCCGTGGCTGCGGGTGGACCTCCCCCGGTCCAGCACGGTCCGCCTCATCCTCCGCCTCGACCTGCGCACCCGAGCAGCGTCCTACCGCTCGCCGTTCGACGAGCCCGCCGAGCAGACGTCGCCGTAAGGACGTCGCCGTAAGGACGTCGCCATGAAGGTGGAGGATGTATCGAATCGATTCGCTCCTACGTGACCCCACGTACAAAGCCAAGAGGGACGCAGACAAGCCCAGTTGAAACGGTGGCCATCTGACGCCTCATTGACCCCGATGACTCATGGCCGTAATATCCGTCGAACCGATTGGTGGGAATCGGTTCGACTCGTCACCTGACAGTCGCGCAAGGCGAGAGGTCGGGCACCATCCGTGCCCGACACCCGTGGCCAGTTGCTGGACGGCGGGCACAGCTCTGTCAGTCCTCCACCCACCACCTGGCACCGACGGTCGTTCTGGGCGACCGAGCCGTTTCACGGCACCGCGGTCCGGCCGGTCCGCGGAGGACCACGGGTACCGCGTGCGACGAACAGCCCCCGATCGCACCGCCCCGCCACGTCCCGCCACAGCGCAGTGGCGTCCAGTCGTAGGAGGAAGTCGATGAGGAAGAGAGCAAAGCCGGGTCGTCTGGCCATGGCCGCAGTCGCGGTGTCGGGTCTCGCCGCCCTGCTGGTGATGCCGGCGGCGAGTCATGCCGCCTCCGGCGAGTCGCTGAGCGTGGATCTCAGCTCCACGCGAGGGCCGTCGACCGGCGTAGGGGAGGGTTTCCTCTACGGGATCACCGAGGACGGCGCGCAGCCGGCGGACCAGTACCTCCAGCCGCTGGGCATCAACGCCTTCCGTGGTGGCGGGTGGTTCTCCGGCGGCTGGGTCAAGGACAACTACACGTACGGGTCGGCCACCAAGGCCGACATCGCCTCGATCACCGCGCAGGCCAGGCGGCTGACCCAGCCGCCCTACCACGCCCAGTACCAGGTGCTGGTCAGCGATCTGTGGGGCAACAACGGCGGGCAGCCCTCGAACGAGGTCTACCCGTGCGACAACGGGAACTGCTCGAACTGGGTGAGCTTCATCGACACCACGGTGGGCGCCCTGCAGGCGACGGGCCTGCCGTTCGCCTACGACATCTACAACGAGCCGGACATCTCGGTGTTCTGGACCCGCGGGATGAACAGCGCCCAGTACTTCCAGATGTGGGACACCGCCTACCGGGAGATCCGCCGCGTCGCCCCGAACGCGAAGATCGTCGGACCGTCCCTGGCGTTCACCCCGCAGAGCAATCCTGGCGAGTGGAACACCTGGCTGGCCCACGTCAAGGCCGCGGGGACGGTCCCCGACATGATCACCAATCACGACGAGGGCGACGTCGACGACCCGGTCACCGTGTCGCAGTCGCTCAACAACGCGCTGTCGGCCAACGGCATTTCGGCACGCCCGCTGTCGGCGAACGAGTACCAGCCCGCCGACCGGCAGACCGCGGGCGTCACCGCCTGGTACCTCGCCCGCTTCGCGCAGTCCGGGTACACCAACGCGATGCGCGGCAACTGGTCCTGCTGCGTCACCCCGAACCTGACCGGGGTCCTCACCCAGAGCAACGGGACATGGCAGCCCAACGGCAACTGGTGGGCCCTGCGCAGCTACGCGGACATGACCGGGACGCTGGTCAACACCTCGGGACAGGTCGGCTCGACCGCGATCTCCGCGTCCGAGGACAGCGCGGCCAAGCGCGCCGTCGCCGTCATGGGCGACAGCAACGGCTACACCGGCGCCGCCTCGCTCACCTTCAACGGCCTGGCTTCCGTGCCCTGGCTGGCGAGCAACGGCAGCGTCAACGTGACCGTCAAGCGGATCCCCGACCAGTACCCGCTCAGCGCGCCGCAGGTCGTCTACAACCAGAACGTGAGCGCCGCGGGCGGGTCGGTCACCGTGCCCGTCACCTTCCAGGCGGCGCACGACGCCTTCGCGGTCTACGTGACACCGGCCGGATCGACGGGCGGGGTCACCAGCGGCGAGCTGCACGCCGTGGGCGCGGGCAAGTGCCTGGACGTGCCGAACTCCTCCACCACGGCGGGCACCCAGACGCAGATCCGGGACTGCTCAGGCGGGACCAACCAGGTCTTCACCCGCACGTCCTCGAACCAGCTGACCGTCTACTCCGGCAGCAGCCAGCTGTGCCTGGACGCGAACGGCCAGGGCACCGGCAACGGCACCAAGGCCATCGTCTGGTCCTGCAACGGCCAGCCGAACCAGCAGTGGAACGTCAATTCCGACGGCACCGTCACCAGCGCCCAGTCAGGACTGTGCCTGGACGTGACCGGAGCCGGCACCGCCAACGGCACGCCGGTCGAACTATGGACCTGCAACGGCGGCAGCAACCAGCACTGGACCCTCGGATAGCAATTTGTTAGCGCTCACCCTCCTGCACCGAGTGCCCCCCACACCGCAAGGAGAGACCCGTTGAACAGCAGATTCTCACGCCTGACCGCGTGCCTGGCAACCATCGCCCTGATGGTGTTCGGGCTGCTGGCAGGTGGCGCGACGGCGCACGCCGCGCCGGCGGCAGCCGCCGCGTCGACCAGCCAGTTCCACGGCGTGAACTGGGCGGACCCGAACGACAACTTCATCACGGGCCCCAACATCCCGGTGGGCCTGTCGACGTCGGACAGTTACGCGACGACGTACACGAAATCCACCGGCATCCTCAAGGGCTTCCAGAACCTGGGAGCCAACACCGTACGGCTGGGGTTCAACGCGGCGACCACCTCGGGATCCTGGTGGAACAGCTACACAGCGGCTCTGGACGCCGCCACCGCGCTGGGCATGAACGTCATCGTCGCCCCCTGGCTGCAGGGCGGGAAGGTCAGTGACACCGCGTCCTTCAACCAGATGTGGGACACGATGATCAACAAGTACGGCGCGAAGAGCAACTTCTACTTCGACATCATGAACGAGCCGTACGGCTACAACGCCACCGACCTGACGAACTTCGAGGCCAACTGGCTGGCGCGCTACCCCGGCCTGGCCCGCGGCCACGTCATCGTGCCCGGCCTGTGGTCCGATGGGAACCTGTGCGCGGTCGGCGCCGACTCCCGGCTGTCGGGCACCCTGCTGTCGATCCACATCTACGGCATGTTCGGCGACTCGCACACCACCGAGGCCGCCTGGGTCAACGACTTCACCGGCAATCTGTGCGGCTACGCCGGTCGCGCCGTGCTCACCGAGTTCGGCGTCCCCATGAACACCGGCGTCAACTACAACGGTCCCAAGGACGGCGTCAACGACCTGTCCTACCTGTACGCCATCACCGACACCGTACGCAGCCTGGGCATGGGCTCCGTGCTGTGGACCGGCGTCAAGCAGCCGACTCAGACGCAGGGACCCGGGCCCTGCGAGAACGCCTCCTGCGCCATCACCTCCCTGGGCGGCACCGGCACCAACCTCTCGGTGAGCGTCACCAACCAGTCCGGCCTCGACCGCCTCCAGTGGGGCTGGGGCACGGGCACCAACCCCGGTGGCGGCAGCGACCCGGGCACCACCGGTCCGCTGCGCGGCGTCGGCTCCAACCGCTGCCTGGACGTGCCCAACGCGTCCTCCACCAACGGCGTCCAGACCACGATCTGGGACTGCAACGGCGGCGGCAACCAGCAGTGGAACCTCACCCCCGCCAAGGAGTTGCGCGTCTACGGCAGCAAGTGCCTGGACGCCTACGGCGCAGGGACCTCCGCCGGTACGAAAGTCGTCATCTGGGACTGCAACGGCGGCACCAACCAGAAGTGGAACCTCAACAGCGACGGGACCGTGACCAACGCCCAGTCCGGCCTGTGCCTGGACGTCACCGGCGCCTCCACCGCCAACGGCGCCCTGACCGATCTGTGGACCTGCACCGGCGCCGCCAACCAGAAGTGGACCCGGCAGTAGCTGTCCACAGGAGTGTCCGCGGCAGGGGCATGCGCCCCTACGCACGTTCCTGCCGGGACACTCCCCCGCTTTTCATCCCCCCACGCAGAAAGGGAAGCCCATGAGACGTCGATCCCTGCTCCCAGCGGTTCTCGCCGCCCTGGCGATGGTCCTGGCGGCCGTCGGAATCTCCTTGAGCGGATTCAGCGCGACCGCCTGGTCCGCGCCGAACGCCGCCACCGGCGGCTGCGGCAAGGCGCCGACGCTGGCGAGCGGCACGCACACGATCACCAGCAGCGGCCAGAACCGCAGCTACATCCTGCGGGTCCCCGCCAACTACGACCAGAACCACCCCTACCGGCTGGTCTTCGGCTTCCACTGGGTCGGCGGCACCGCGAACGACGTCGACTCCGGCGGAACCGACGGGTACAACTGGTCCTACTACGGCCTCAGGCGGCTCGCCGACAGCGACGGCAACGGGACCGTCTTCGTCGCGCCCCAGGGCATCAGCAACGGCTGGGCCAATTCCAACGGGCAGGACGTCACCTTCGTCGACGACATGCTCAGGCAGCTGGAGGGCGGCCTGTGCGTCGACACCGGTCAGGTGTTCTCGTCGGGCTTCAGCTACGGCGGCTCGATGACGTACGCGCTGGCCTGCGCCCGGCCGACCGTCTTCCGTGCGGTCGCGGTCTACTCGGGTGCGAATCTGAGCGGCTGCAGCGGCGGTACCCAGCCCGTCGCCTACATCGGGCTCCACGGCATCCGGGACAACGTCCTGCCGATCTCCTCAGGCCGGGCGCTGCGCGACACGTTCGTCAGGAACAACGGCTGCACCCCCCAGAACCCGCCCGAGCCGGCGAACGGGAGCCTGACCCACATCGTCACCGCCTACTCCGGCTGCAAGGCCGGCTACCCGGTGGTGTGGGCGGCCTTCGACGGTGCCGGCCATGACCCGGGCCCCATCGACGGGTCCACCGGTGACGGCTGGCACACCTGGACGTCGGGGGTGGTGTGGAACTTCTTCAGCCAGTTCAGCTCCTCCACTCCCCCGACCACCCCGCCCACCACCCCGCCTACCACGCCGCCCACCACCCCGCCGCCGTCCGGCAGCCAGCAGATCGTGGGCCAGCAGTCGGGCCGCTGCCTCGACATCGGCAACTCCTCGACGACCAACGGCACGCAGGCCGAGCTCTGGGACTGCAACGGCGGCACCAACCAGCGGTGGGCCTACTCCGCGAGCAAGCAGCTCGTGGTCTACGGCAACAAGTGCCTGGACGCCTCCGGCCAGGGAACCGCCAACGGCACCGCGGCGGTGATCTGGGACTGCAACGGCCAGCCCAACCAGCAGTGGAACCTGAACGCCAACGGCACGATCACCGGCGTGCAGTCGGGCCTGTGCCTCGACGCCGCAGGCACGGGCACGGCGAACGGCACGAAGATCCAGCTCTGGGCCTGCACAGGAGGTGCGAACCAGCAGTGGAGCGAGCGTAACTGACCGCTGAGGGACGAACTCAGGGCTGGGCCGGAACCTCCGGCTCAGCCCTGACGTCTGCGCGACGTATTGACGCCCGCCCACCGCCGTCCTAGTGTGCCCGAAACGTTCGCATGATCTGCGGAAGTTTCGGAAACGACTGGGTAGCCTCACCGGCGAACACGAAAAAGGGACCCATGTTAGCGCTCACCAAACAACGCCCGGTCAACACGCAGACGAAACGTTTCGACACCGTGGCAGGCCATGGTCTTGCGCACACTTTTCGGACCTATTGTGTCAATGACGACAGATCAGGGAGTTCCCACGATGTCGGGGAAAATACGCAGTGCGACGGCTGTCGCGATCGGCCTGGGTATCGCACTCGCCGCCACCGGCTGCGCCGGCGGCAGCGACAGCAGCAGCAGCAGCGACAACAGCGGCGGTAGTTCGTCGGGCGACAAGGTCACCGTGACCGTCTGGGAGAACGCGCAGCCCGGGCCCGGCGCGGAGTACTGGAAGAGCGCTGCAGCCGCGTACCACACGCTGCACCCGAACGTCACGATCAAGATCCAGTACGTCCAGAACGAGGACCTCGACGGCAAGCTGCAGACCGCGCTCAACTCCAACTCCGGGCCGGACATGTTTCTGCAGCGCGGCGGCGGCAAGATGCAGGCCATGGTCGACGCCGGCCAGCTCCAGGCGCTGAACCTCACCGACACCGACAAGGCGAACGTCGGCGCGGCCGCTCTCGCCGCCGATTCCATCGACGGCAAGGTCTACGCGATGCCGCTCGACACGGCGCCCGAGGGCATCTACTACAGCAAGGACCTGTTCAAGCAGGCCGGCATCACCGCCACGCCGACCACGATGGACGAGCTCGAGGCGGATGTCGCGAAGCTGAAGGCGATCAAGGTCGCGCCGATCGCGGTGGGTGCCAAGGACGCCTGGCCGGCCGCGCACTGGTACTACAACTTCGCTCTGCGCGAGTGCAGCCAGGACGTCATGAAGGGTGCGAGCAAGTCGCTCAAGTTCGACGACCCCTGCTGGACCAAGGCCGGCGAGGACCTGTCTGCGTTCCTGAAGATCAGCCCCTTCCAGAACGGATTCCTGACCGCCTCCGCGCAGCAGGGCGCCGGGTCCTCGGCGGGCCTGCTGGCCAACCACAAGGCCGCCATGGAGCTCATGGGCAACTGGGACCCCGGTGTGATCGGCTCCCTGACCCCGAACCAGAAGCCGCTCCCCGACCTGGCCTGGTTCCCCTTCCCCGCCGTGGCCGGCGGCAAGGGCGACCCCAGCGCCATCATGGGCGGCAGCGGCGGATACTCCCTGACCAAGAACGCCCCCAAGGAAGCGTTCAACTTCCTCCAGTTCCTGGTGACCAAGGAACAGCAGGAGGGCTACGCCAAGGGCTTCTTCACGATCCCGGTGAACAAGGCCGCCCAGTCGGTCGTCACCGACTCGTACAACATCTCGGCACTCCAGGCCTTCAACAAGGCCGCCTACGCGATGCAGTTCCTCGACACCGAGTACGGCCAGAACGTCGGCAACGCAATGAACACCGCCGTCGTGAACCTGCTCGCCGGCAAGGGCTCCGCTGCCGACATCGTCAAGGACACGAACAAGGCTGCCGAGAGGGGCTGAGTAAGTAGCCAATGAGCGACACCCTGGGTACTGAAACGGCCATCGGCCGCCAGTCGCAGGGCACGTCTCGGGTCGGGGGCGCTGCCACGCCCCCGACTTCGCCGCGAGCGGCTTCACGCCGCCGCGGCCGTGCCAAGATGCGACTCGAGATCGCCCTCCTGTCCGGACCGGCGATCCTCATGTTCCTGGCGTTCGTGATCTTCCCGGTCGCGCTCGCCGCGTACTACGGCTTCTACCGCTGGCACGGCTACGGAGCACCGACCGACTGGGTCGGTCTGAACAACTACAAGCTGATCCTCACCGACCCCGCGTTCCAGCAGGTCCTGAAGCACAGCTTCATGATCATGGGGCTCTCCCTGATCATCCAGGGACCGCTGGCGATCATTCTCGCGCTCCTGCTCAACCAGAAGATCCGCGGCCGCTCGGTCATCCGGGTCCTGATCTTCGTGCCCTACATCATCTCGGAGGTCATCGTCGGCACCGGCTGGAGCCTGATGCTCCAGGGCGACGGCGCGATGAACGACCTGCTCCGGAAGATCGGCCTGGGCTCCCTGCAAGCCGACTGGCTCTCCGACCCGAAGCTGGCCATCTGGACGCTGATGGCCATCATCTCGTGGAAGTACATCGGCTTCGCGGTGATCCTGATGCTCGCCGGCCTGCAGTCGATCCCCGAGGAGCTCTTCGAGGCCGCCCAGATCGACGGCGCCTCCTACTGGCAGATACAGCGCCGCATCACCCTGCCGCTGCTGGGGCCGACGATCCGCATCTGGGCGTTCCTGTCGATCATCGGCTCGCTGCAGCTGTTCGATCTCGTCTACATCATCTGGGGTCAGTACGTCTCGGGCACCGCGGGCACCTCGACCATGGCGATCTACATGCTCGCCCAGGGCCGCAACGCGGGCAACTACGGCTACGGCAGCGCGATCGCGGTCGTGATGTTCCTGGTCTCGCTCATCGTGGCGCTGATCTACCAGCGCTTCGTCCTGCGCCGTGACCTACGGGGAGCCGTCACGGAGGGAACCGTCTGATGAGCGCGACCACTGCACGATCCTGGTTCTCCACCGCCGCCGGGCCGAACGGGCCGAGCGGTCGTCGGACCGGCCGTGACGCACCGCAGAAGTGGGGAAGCCCCTTCACCTACTTCGTCGCGCTGCTGTTCATCGGGGTCTGTATCGCTCCGGTGATCTACATCGTCCTCGGGGGATTCCGCACCAACTCGCAGATCACCACGAGCCCCGCCGGCCTGCCGCACCCATGGATCACCGCCAACTACGTCAACGTCCTCAAGTCCACGAGGTTCTGGGGCGAGTTCGCGAACTCCGTCCTGGTCGCGCTGGCGAGCACCGTCGGCATCGTCGTCCTCGGACTGATGGTGAGCTTCGTGATCGCGCGCTACGACTTCAAGCTCAAGGGCGCGATGTACTCCCTGTTCGCCGCCGGCCTGATGTTCCCGATGGTCATCGCGATCACCCCGCTGTACATCGTGATCAAGGACCTCGGACTCGTCGACAACCTGCTGGGCGTGATCGTCCCGCAGATCGCCTTCGGCCTGCCGACGACCGTCATCATCCTGGTGCCGTTCCTGCGGGCCATCCCGAACGAGATCGAGGAGGCCGCCGCGATCGACGGCACCAGCCGGCTCGGGTTCTTCGTCCGGATGGTGATCCCACTGTCGCTTCCGGGTGTCGTGACGGTCGGCATCCTGGCGTTCATCGGAAGCTGGAACAACTACGTCCTTCCCCTCTACATCCTCAACTCGCAAGCGAACTTCACCCTGCCGCTCGGCGTGCAGGCCTTCTCCTCGCAGTACTCCACCGACACGGCGAAGGTCCTCGCTTTCACCTCACTCGCGATGCTGCCCGCACTGGTCTTCTTCTCCATCTTCGAGAAGCGGATCGTCGGCGGTCTCACGGGGGCGGTGAAGGGCTGAGACCGGTAGGGGGGGTTCGCACCACCGCGCGGCCGCCCGCCGCGCGGTGGTGCGTTGCCCGTCACGTAGGGGGCAGCGGGAAAGGCGGCCACCGCGACGACACGGCTCCCGGCTATTACGACGGCACGGCCGCCCCTGGAGGGGCCGGGAGGAAGCCGGTGGCGTGGCCGTACTCCAGATAGCGGGTCAGGACGTCGTCGGTCAGTGGCGGCAGGTGGACGCCCAGGTCCGCCAGGGCCCGTGCGGTCCGGCCGGAGTCGAAGCGGCGGTGGTCGCCGCCCTCGTGCCCGGTCCCGGCCTCGTCGCCGAGGAAGAGCTGCGCGGCGTTGTCGTGCTGGGCCGCGACCAGGCTCTGCCACTCGGCGGCCGGGACGGTCCGCAGGTCGTGGCCAAGGCGGGCGGCGGCGGCGAAGACCCGGTCGAGACCCGGCGCTTCGGCGTTCGTCAGGTGGTAGATCCCTGCCGCGGTCCCCGCGGCAGCCCCGCCGGAGGTGACCAGCGCCACGATCGCCGCGCTGACGTAGTCGACGGGCACCCAGTCGGTCGACCCGAACGGCAGGTCGGGCACCGCTCCCGCCTGGAGGCAGCCCTTGATGAGCTGCCAGAGCAGGTCGCGGTCCTGGCAGGCGCCCGTGGCCGTGTCGCCGCTGATGCGGCCCGGCCGGTGGACGGCGACCGGAAGGCCGCGTTCACGGGCCAGGTCCACCAGCCCCTCGGCGACCCACTTGCTCTGCGCGTAGCCGCCGGGAAGCCCCGGCGCGGGGCCGCTCGCGGTGGATTCCGTGATGACGGCGGAGCCAGGGCCCGCGGTCGGGGCGAAGACGCTCGTGGTCGAGACGTAGTGCAGCCCCGGCGACGCCGAGTCGGCGAGCAGGCGCAGCAGTTCCTCCGTCCCGGCGACGTTGGGCCCGCGCAGATCGCGGTAGCCGGCGGCGAAGTTGACCCGGGCACCGTTGTGCAGCACCGGACCGAGGCGGCGGGCCAGGGCCGCCCGGTCCTCGCGGGACAGGCCGAGCCCCGGGGCGGCGAGATCGCCGGGGACGGGGCGGACCAGTCGCGCGTACGACGGGCGCCACAGGCCGTAGCGCTCCAGGTTGGCCCGCAGCCTGTCGGCCGCGTGCCGCTCGCTGTCCGCACGCACCAGGCAGTCCACCGGGCCGCCGGTGGTCTCGATGAGGTCCCGCAGCAGGAAGGCGCCGAGGAATCCGGAGGCCCCGCTCAGCAGCGGCCGGGTGGAGGTGCTCCGGGCGGGAGCGGGCCGGCCGGCGCCGGTGACGTCCTCCGCCAGCCGGACCTCGGCGGCGAGGTCCGGCACGGCGGCCTCGTCCCCGCCGGACCCCTTGCGGCCGGCCCCTTGCCCGTCCGATTCCGCGCCCGATTCCCCGTCGCCCAGGAGGCGGTCGACGCCCTCGACCGTGGGCGCCGAGAACAGCGCCCGCAGGGACAGCCGCCTGCCGCACCTCTCCTCGATGCGCTGGGCCAGGGTCACGGCCAGCAGGGAGTGGCCGCCGAGGGCGAAGAAGTCGTCGGTGACACCGACCTCGGTCACGCCGAGCGTCTCGGCGAAGGCCGCGGACAGGGCGCGTTCGCGGTCCGTGCGCGGTGCCCGGCCCCCAGCGGGAGCGGTCCGCCCGGGGGCGGGCAGCGCGCGCAGGTCCGTCTTGCCGTTGGGAGTGAGCGGCAGCGCGTCCAGGCTCAGATACGCGGAGGGCACCATGTGGCCGGGCAGGGTGGCGGCGAGGCGGGCGCGTATCGCGGCCTCGTCCGGTCCCGCCGCCCCGGCGTCGGGCACGGTGTACGCGACCAGGCGCCGGTCGCCGGGCAGGTCCTCGCGCACGACGGCGCAGGCCGCGGCGATGCCGGGCAGGGCGGTGAGCGCGGCCTGGATCTCGCCCAGTTCGATCCGGAAGCCCCGGAGCTTGACCTGGTCGTCCTCGCGGCCGACGTAGGCCAGGCCCGCGTCGCCCGTCCAGCGCACCAGGTCACCGGTGCGGTACATCCGGCCGCCCGCGGGGTCGAAGGGGTCGGCCACGAAACGGGACGCGGTCAGCCCGGCCCGGCCGAGGTAGCCGCGTGCCACCCCGGCGCCTGCGACGTACAACTCGCCGACGACACCGGGCGGCACGGGGGCCAGCCGGTCGTCGAGGACGTGCACCCGCGTGCCGTCGACGGGCAGGCCGATGGGCACGGTGCGATCCGGGGCATACGGTCCCTCCGCGTGCTGGGCGGCGCTCATGGTGGCGCAGACGGTGGTCTCGGTCGGCCCGTAGGCGTTGACGACGAAACGGTCCCGCGCCCAGGCGCGGACCAGGGCAGGCGTGCAGGCCTCGCCCGCGAGGACGACGGTGATGCCGGCGGGCAGCGACCCGGGCGGCATCACGGCGAGCGCGGCGGGCGGCAGCGTGAGGTGGGTGATGCCCCGGTCGCGGACCTGCGCGGCCAGGGCGGGGCCGGGCAGCAGCGCGTCGCGCTCGTCGATCTCCAGGCAGGCGCCGCAGAGCAGCCCCATGCACAGGTCCCAGAAAGCCGCGTCGAAGCTGACCGAGGCCATCTGCAGGACCCGGCTGCCGGGCACGACGCGCAGCCGCTCGCGCTGCGTCGCGGCCATCGCGCCGACGCCCCGGTGCGTGACGGTGACGCCCTTGGGCCGGCCGGTGGAGCCCGACGTGTAGATGACGTACGCCGGGTGCGCCGCGAGCGGGGCCGTGGGGCCCCCGGCGAGAGCGGGCGCCGGGGGCCGCGGCCCCGCGTCGCCGATGTCCAGGCAGGGGACGTTGCTTGCCGGCAGGCGGTCGCGGACGGCGGGGGTGGTCAGGAGCAGCCGCGGCCTGGCGTCGTCGAGCATGTAGGACAGGCGCTGGGCGGGGTAGTCCGGGTCGAGCGGCACATAGGCCGCGCCGGCGTTGAGGACGGCGAGGAGGGCCACGGCGAGCCGGTGGTCGCGGGGCAGGGCGACGGCCACCCGCTCCTCGGGCCGCACCCCGTGCTCCGCCAGCCGCCGGGCGAGGGCGTCGGCGCGCGCGTCGAGTTCCCGGTAGGTCACCGTGGTGGTGGCGTCGCGCACCGCCGGGGCGTCCGGGGTGCGCGCGACCCATCGGGCGAACAGCTCGGGCACGGTGGCCGCGGGCAGTTCCTCGTCCGGCCCGGTCCCCTGGGCGGTGAGGCGTTCGCGCTCCGCGGGGGTGAGGACGTCGTAGGCGCGCAGCCGGCGGCCGGGGTCGGCGGTGACGTCGGTGAGCAGCCGGACGAGCCGCTCCGCGAGGGCGCGGACGGTGCTCTCGTCGAAGAGGTCCGTGGCGTAGTCGACGGTGGCCCGCAGACCCTCGCCGCTTTCGTCACGGGTCTCGGTGAAGGCGAACGACAGGTCGAACTTGCTCACCGCCGGCTGGGCGGGCAGCCCGGCGGCGGTGATGCCGGGCAGGTCGAGGGGGGCGGCGGGCGAGTGGTTCTGCAGGACGAGCATGGTCTGGAAGAGCGGGTGGTGGCTCTGCGAGCGTGCCGGGTTGAGGAGTTCCACCAGGCGCTCGAAGGGGACGTCCTGGTGCGCGTACGCCGACAGGTCGGCGTCCCTCACCCGGTCGAGGAGTTCCAGGAAGGTGGGGTCGCCGGTCAGGTCGGTGCGCAGCACCAGGGTGTTGACGAAGAAGCCGACCAGGCCGGCGGCGGCCTCGTCGGTGCGGCCGGCGACCGCCGTGCCCAGCGGGATGTCCTCGCCCGCGCCGTGCCGGGACAGCACGAGCGCGAGTGCGGCCTGGAGCACCATGAAGACGCTGCACCCGCTGCTCCGCGCGAGGTCGCCGATCCGCCGGGCGGTCCCGGGCGCCACGGCGAAGTCGAGGGTGGCACCGGCGTGCCGCGGCACCGCGGGGCGCGGCCGGTCGACGGGCAGGTCGATCACCTCGGGCAGCCCGTCGAGCGCCACCCGCCAGTAGCCGAGCTGACGTGCCACCAGGCTGTCCGGGTCGTGCTCGTCGCCGAGCAGCCGCCGCTGCCAGAGGGTGTAGTCGGCGTAGTCGACGGGCGGCTGCGCCCACGCGGGCGCCTGACCGCGGCTGCGGGCGCGGTAGGCGGCGCCGAGGTCGCCCGCGAGCGGCGCCAGCGACGAGCCGTCGGCGGCGATGTGGTGGATCACCAGGACCAGGACGTGGGCGTCGTCGGCGAGGCGCAGCAGGGTCGCCCGCAGCGGGAGGCGGCGCTCGATGTCGAGCGGCTCGCAGACGGCGACCGCGATGCGGTCGTGGAGTTTGTCCGCGTCGACGGACTCGGGGACGAAGGGGACGCGGACGTCGTCCGGGGCGGTGATGTGCTGGCACGGCCCGCCGTCGTGCTCGGGGAAGACGGTGCGCAGCGCCGCGTGCCGGACCACCACGTCGTGCAGGGCCTGGCGCAGGGCGCCGGTGTCGAGCGGCCCGTCGAGGCGTACGGCGAAGGGGATGTTGTAGGTCGCGGACGGTCCTTCGAGGCGGTGCAGGAACCACAGGCGCTGCTGGGCGTAGGACAGCGGCAGGACGGCGGGGCGTTCCTGCGGGACCAGGGCGGGGCGGGCCGGGCGGCCGGCGTCCCGCAGGGCGGCGGCCAGCGCGGCGACGGTGGGGTTCTCGAAGACGGTGCGGATCTCGGTCTCGGTGCCCATCGCCGCGCGGATACGGCCGGCGAGGCGGGTGGCGAGCAGGGAGTGGCCGCCCAGGGCGAAGAAGTCGTCGTCGGCCCCGACCCTGGGCACGCCGAGCACGTCGGCGAACAGGCCGCCGAGGATCTCCTCGTACGCCCCCTGGGGCGCCCGGCCCGCAGCGTCGGCCGGCCGTACCGGCGCGGGCAGCGCCGCGCGGTCGACCTTGCCGTTGGCGGTCAGCGGCAGCGCGTCCAGCAGGAGGACGGCGGCGGGCACCATCGGGGCGGGCAGCTGCCGCGCGACGTGCGCGACGAGCTGGTCCGGGTCGGGGGTGGCGCCGGGGGCCGGGACGACGTAGGCGGTGAGCGTGCGGTCGCCGGGCAGGTCCTCGCGGACCAGGAGGCAGGCGGAGCGCACCGCCGGATGGGCGCGCAGCACGGCCTCGATCTCGCCGGGCTCGATGCGGTGGCCGCGCAGCTTGATCTGCTGGTCGGCGCGGGCGACGTACTCCAGGGCGCCGTCGGCGCTCCACCGTACGAGATCGCCGGTGCGGTACATCCGGCGCCCCGCGCCGGCGAAGGGGTCGGCGACGAAGCGCGTCGCGGTCAGGGCGGGACGCCCCAGGTAGCCGCGCGCGACGCCGGCGCCCCCGACGTACAGCTCGCCCTCGGCGCCGGACGGCACCGGGCGCAGCGACGCGTCGAGCACGTAGGCCAGGACGCCGTCGAGCGGGCGCCCGATGGGGGGTACGCCCTCGCCGTGGACCGGGCCGACGTGCTGAAGGGTCGCGAAGGTGGTGGTCTCGGTGGGTCCGTAGGCGTTGAGGACGGTGGTGCCGGGGTGGTCGGCCGCCAGGCGCTGCAGGACGCCTGGCGCGGCCGCCTCGCCGCCGCTCGCCACCAGGCGCAGCAGGCCGAGGGCGCCGGGGTCGGTCTCGGCGATGACGTTGAGGAGCGCCGTCGTCACGAACGCCGCCGTCACACCGTGGCGGGCCACCAGGTCCCGCAGCGCGGCGGGCTGCAGCACGCCCTCGGGCGCGACGACGACCCGGCCGCCGTTGAGCAGCGGGGTCCAGATCTCGAACGTCGAGGCGTCGAAGGCGTACGCGGAGTGCATCAGGACGGCGTCGGCCGCCCCGCCGCCCCAGGCGCGGTCGGCCGCGAGCGCCGTGATGTCCGCGTGGCTGACGCCGACGCCCTTGGGCAGGCCGGTGGAGCCCGAGGTGAACATCACGTAGGCGAGCCCCGAGCCGCCGAAGGCGGCGGCCGGGAGGGCGCCGGGGACGGCCGGGGCTCCGGCGCGGGCGCGGCCCTTGCCGTCGACGGTCACCACGGCGACGTCGGCACCGAGGCCCCGTACCCAGGGATGCCGGGCGTGGGCCTCGTCGACGACCAGGAAGCGCAGGCCGGCCACCTCCGCGACCCGGTCGAGCCGTTCGGCGGGCCACTTCGGGTCGAGGGGGACGTAGGCGGCGCCCGCGCGCAGCGCCGCCAGCGAGGCGGTGACCACCGCGGCCGAGCGCCCCAGGAGGATGCCGACGCCGTCCTCGGCGCCGCTGCCGAGCCCGCGCAGCGCACCCGCCAAGGCGTCGGCGAGCCGGTGCAGTTCGCCGTACGTCAGGCGCTCGCCGGCGCCGCAGACGGCGACGGCGCCGGGATGGCGCTCCGCGTACCGGACGACGACGTCGCCCACCGGCATGTGCGTGGCGCCGGGCGGCAGCGCGGCGCCGCGTCCCCGAGCCAGCAGTGCGTCGCGCTCGCCGTCGAGCAGGACCGGCAGGGCGTCCACGCGGGCGCCGAGCCCGTCCGCGAGCGCCGTCAGCAGCCGCCGCATCCGGGCGGCCGTGCGGGCCACCTCCTCACCGCCGAGAGCCGAGGGCCGGTGGCCGAAGGTGATCCGCAGGCGGTCGCCGGGGGCGACGGTCAAGGTGAGCGGGTAGTGCGCCGCGTCCGTACCCTCCACACCGGTCACGGTGAGGTCGGGCAGGTCCTGCTGCGCGGCGCGCAGGGCCTCGGCGTCCATCGGGTAGTTCTCGAACACCAGGAGGGTGTCGAAGAGTTCGTCCAGTCCGGTGGTCCCGCGTATGTCGGTCAGCCCCATGTGCTGGCTGCCCAGCAGGCGGCTCTGCTCCTCCTGCAGGCGGGTCAGCAGCGCCGCGAGGGTCTCGCCGGGCAGCGGGCGCACCCGTACCGGGACGGTGTTGATGAACAGGCCGACCATCGACTCGATGCCGGGGATCTCCGGCGGGCGGCCGGAGACGGTGGTGCCGAACAGGACGTCGCCGCGACCGGTGAGGTGCGTGAGCAGCAGCCCCCAGGCGCCCTGGACGAGGGTGTTGAAGGTGAGCCGGTGGGCGCGGGCGGTCTCCCGGAGCCGGCGTGTGGTGGCCGTGTCGAGATCGAGGACGACGGTCTCGGGCAGTTCGCCCGTGGCCGCCGCGGCGCTGCCGCGCCCGGCGAGCAGGGTCGGGGTCTCGACGCCGGCCAGCGCGGTGCGCCAGGTGTCGAGGGCGGCGGCGCGGTCCTGCGCGGCCAGCCAGGCGAGGTAGTGGCGGAAGGGAGTGACGCGCGGCAGGGCGCTGTCGTCGCCCCCGCGGGCGTACAGCTCGAACAGCTCGCGCACCAGCAGCGGCATGGACCAGCCGTCGAGCAGGATGTGGTGGCTCGTCATGACGAGCCGGCTGCGCCGGTGAGCGGTGCGTACGAGGGTGAACCGCATCAGCGGCGGGGTGGTCAGGTCGAACCTGCGGGTGCGGTCGGCGGCGAGGAAGGCCGCGAGGCGTTCCTCCACGGTGTCCGCGCCGCTGCTCCCCGTCAGGTCCAGTTCCTCCAGCGGCACCCGCACCTCGGCCGCCACCGCCTGCACGGGCTCGTCGAGGTCCTCGTGCAGGAAGCCCGCACGCAGGTTGGCATGTCTGCGCAGCAGCGTGGCGATGGCGGCGCCCAGGGCGGGGACGTCGGCTCTTCCTTCGAGGCCGAAGACGAACTGCGCGGTGTAGACATCCACCGACCGCGTGTCGTAGAGGGCGTGGAAGAGCATTCCCGCCTGCGTCGGCGTGAGCGGAAGGATGTCCTCCAGCTGGAACCCGGTCACTTGCGTCCACCCCACTTGTTCTGCAGTCGGTCGATCTGGGCCTGGTTGAGCGAGACCAGCGGAAGGTCGGACGGTGTCCAGCCGCCCGCGTCCGGACTCTCGGCGTGCTCGGCGACCGCGCGCAGCGCGCGGGTGAACAGTGCGGACAGGGACTCCACGTCCTCCTCGGCGAGCAGGTCGCCCGGCCAGGTCCAGCGGGTCACCAGGCACGGCCCGTCCGGCAGGTCCTCGGTGTGCGCGTTGATGTCGAGGACGTGGTGCACGGGCATGTCCGGGTCCTGGCTGCGCGGCCCGCCGCCGTCGAGCACCACCTCCCAGTCGGCGGCGGCGCGGTCCGCCCTCCCGTGCGAAGTGGTGTATCTGCCCAGGTAGTTGAAGCCGATCTCGGGTTCGGGCAGGCCGGCGAGGCGGGCGCGGGCGGCCGGGTTGAGGTGGCGCAGCATCCCGTAGCCGACGCCGTGGTCGGGGACGGCCCGCAGCTGCTCCTTGACGCGCTTGAGCGCGCCGTCGGCCAGCGGGCGCGCGAAGGGCCGCGGACCGCGCGGGTCGACGGGGCCGGGGTCGAGCCGGACCGGGTAGAGGCTGGTGAACCAGCCGACCGTACGGGACAGGTCGAGGCCGTCGGCGATCTGCTCGCGGCCGTGGCTCTCCAGGTGGAGCAGCACGCCCGGGGCACCCTGTCCGTGGGTACCGCTCCCGGCCCGCTCGGCGCGCCAGGCGCTGACGGCCAGGGACAGCGCCGTGAGCAGGACGTCGTCCACTCCGGCGTGGAAGGCCGCGGGCACGGAGGTGAGCAGCGGTTCTGTCCAGGTGGCGGGCAGCCGGGTGGTGAGGGTGACGGTCCGCTGCGCGGTGTCAAGGCCGGGGTCCAGCGGCCGGTGGCCCAGTCGTGGCACCGCCGCGTCCAGCATGCCCTCCCACAGCGGGAGTTCGGCCTCGCGGTCCTCGCTGCGGGCCTGGGAGGCCAGCAGTTGCGCCCAGTGCCGGTAGGTCGTGCCGACGGCGGGCAGCGCCGCCGGCGCGGGCTCGGCGACCGGGCCGGGCTGGGCGACCGGGGCGGGCTCGGCGGACCGCCAGGCGGCGGCGAGGTCCGCGGCGATGACGCGCCAGGAGACCGCGTCGACGGCCAGGTGGTGCACCACCAGCAGGAGCCGGCCTTGCGCGCGGGGTCCCGCGTCGCACCAGACGGCCTTGACCACCTCTCCCCGGGCGGGCCGCAGCCTGGCGCGCGCCCTCTCACCGGCCTCGGTGACCGCCGCGCTCATCCCGGCGGAGTCCAGCCCCGCGGCGTCGACGCGGGTGAAGTGCCGCCGGACGTCCACGGCGCCGGACGGCAGGACCTCCAGGACCGCCTCGCCGTCGTCGCCGTCCTCGCCGCGTACGACCCGCAAGCGGAGCGTGTCGTGGTGGTCGACCAGTCGCTGGAGGCACGCGACGAGGGTGTCCTCGCCGGCGCCGGCCGGCGTGCGCAGCACCCCGGACTGGTTGTAGCCGTCGGTGGCGCCCGGCCGCTCCAGGAACCAGGCGGCGATGGGGGTCGGCGGCATCGTCCCCGTCCCGGGCACGGACCGCGCGACGGTGTCCGGTTCGGCGGCGGTGGCGGCGGCCGCGACGGCCTCGGGGGTGCGGTGGACGAAGATGTCGCGCGGAGTGACGCCGAGGCCGGCCTCACGGGCGCGGCTGACGAGCTGGATGGACAGGATGCTGTCGCCGCCGAGGGCGAAGAAGTCGTCGTCGGCGCGGACGGCGTCCACCCCCAGGACAGCGGCGAAGACCTCGCACAGCAGGCTCTCCCGTGCGGTGCGCGGCTCCCCGCCGGGCCGGGCGGCGGCCCGCACCGGGGCGGGCAGGGACTTCCGGTCGGTCTTGCCGTTGGGCAGCAGCGGCAGGGCGTCGAGGGCCACGAAGACGGCCGGCACCATGTAGGCCGGCAGCGTCGACGCCAGCCGGGCGCGTATCTCATCGCCGGTCGGCGCGGGGCCGTCGCCCGCCGCACCGGCGACGGTGTAGGCGACCAGGCGCCGTTCGCCCGGCCGGTCCTCGCGGACCACGACGCAGGCGGCGGCGACGGTGTCCAGCGCGGTCAGGGCGGCCTCGATCTCGCCGGGCTCGATGCGCAGCCCGTTCAGCTTGACCTGGTCGTCGGCGCGGGAGACGTAGCCGAGCAGGCCGTCGGCGTCCCGCCGGACGAGGTCGCCGGTGCGGTACATGCGGGAGCCGCGCGGCCCGAAGGGGTCGGCGACGAACCGCGCGGCGGTCAGGCCGGCGCGCCCGAGGTAGCCGCGGGCCAGGCCGTCACCCGCGAGGTACAGCTCGCCGGTCACCCCCGGCGGCACCGGCAGCAGGCGGCTGTCGAGCACGTAGGCGCGGGTGTTGTCGACGGGACGCCCGAGCGGCACGTACGGCTCGCCGCCCTCGGCCGCCCTGCCGGGGTATCGGTACGCGGTCGCGTCGATCGTCGCCTCGGTCGGGCCGTACAGGTTGTGCACCTCCGCGCGCCACGCGCCGGCGACCTGCTCGGCCAAGGAGACGGGCAGCGGTTCGCCGCCGCACGCGACGGCCCGCAGGCAGTCGGGCGCCGCGTCGGGACCGGTCTCGGCGAGGATGACGGACAGGTGCGAGGGGACGAACTGGGCGATGGTCACGCCCAGTTCGCGCATCAGGGCCGTCAGGGCGCGCGGGTCGTGGTTGAGCGCGGGCGGGACCGGGCAAGTCGAGCCGCCGTGCAGCAGCGGCAGCCAGGTCTCCCACACCGACGCGTCGAAACTCGGCGAGGTGCGGGCCAGCACCCGGTCGTCGCCGGTGAGGCGGAGGTGGTCGGCCATCCAGGCCATGTGGTTGGTCAGCGAGGCATGGGTGACGGCGACCCCCTTCGGCTGCCCGGTGGAGCCGGAGGTGTGGATGACGTACGCCAGGTCCCGCGGGTCCGGCGCGACGGCGGGCGCCGCGGCGCCGGTGGACCAGGCGGCCCGGTCGCCGACGTCCACAGTGGGTACGTCCCGGCCGGCCGGCAGAGCCGGCGCGGGGCCGCGGGTGATCACGAGCGCCGGACGGGCGTCGTCCAGGATGTGGGCCACCCGGGCCGCGGGGTAGTCGGGGTCGACCGGCAGGACGGCGGCGCCGGCCTTGGCGACCGCCAGCATGGCGACGACCTGGTCGGCGGTGCCTGGCGCGGCCAGGGCGACGAGGTCGCCGCGGCCGATGCCGCGCGCGTGCAGATGGTGCGCCAGATCGTCGGAGAGGGCGTCGAGTCCGGCGAAGGTGAGGGTGCGGGCACCGTCCCGTACGGCCACCGCGCCGGGGGTGCGCGCGCACTGGGCGCGGAAGGCCTCCGGCGCCGTTCGCGGCGCCACCGTCCGGTCGGCGCCGTGGCCGGTGCGGGACAGGTGCTCCTGCTCGGCGGGGTCCAGGACGGCGGCGGAGTGCACGCGCCGGCCGGGGTCGGTGGCGAGCGAGCCGAGCAGGCGGGTCAGCCGGGCCGCCAGGTCGTGCGCGGTGGAGTGGTCGAACAGCTCCGTGGAGAATTCCAGCACGCCGTCCAGCCCGGCGGGCCGGCCTGCGGCGTCGCGGGTCTCGGAGAAGGTGAAGGTGAGGTCGAACTTGCTGATGCCGGTGTGCACCGCCTGCGGGGTCGCGGTCACCCCCGGCAGGTCCACGACGGCCTCCGCCTGGTTCTGCAGCGCCAGCATGGTCTGGAACAGCGGATGGTGGTTCTGCGCGCGATCCGGGTCGAGGCGGTCCACCACCCGCTCGAACGGCACGTCCTGGTGGGCGTAGGCGGCCAGGTCGAAGGCCCTGACCCGGTCGAGCACCTCATCGAAGGTGGGGTCCCCGGTCAGGTCGGTGCGCAGCACGAGGGTGTTGACGAAGAAGCCCACCAGGTCGTCGAGGGCCTCGTCCGTACGCCCGGCCACCGGGGTGCCGAGCGGGATGTCCTCCCCGGCGCCGTGCCGGGACAGCAGCACCGACAGGGCGGCCTGGAGCACCATGAACAGGCTGCACCCGCGGGCCTGCGCCAGGCCCGCCAGCGCCCGGTGGGTGCCGGCGTCCACGGTGAAGCCGAAGGCGTCGCCCCGGTAGGCGGTGACGGCCGGGCGCGGCCGGTCGTACGGCAGGTCGAGCACGTCGGGGGCGCCGGCCAGCGCGGTGCGCCAGAAGTCCAGCTGCCGCGCGGCCAGGCTGCCCGGATCCGCCTCGGCACCGAGCAGTTCGCGCTGCCAGAGGGTGTAGTCGGCGTACTGGACGGGCAGTTCCGTCCAGCCGGGCTCCTCGCCCGCGGCGCGGGCCCGGTAGGCCGTCCCCAGGTCGCGGACCAGCGGCGCCAGGGACCAGCCGTCGCCCGCGATGTGGTGGACGACCAGCACCAGGACGTGGGCCTCGGCCCCCAGGCGCAGCAACCGGGCCCGCAGCGGGACTTCGGTGCTCACGTCGAAGGCGTGCGCCACCTCGGCGGCCACGGCCGTGTCGAGGCGGCCGGCGTCGGTGTCCAGCGGTGCGAGGTCGAGAGCGACCTCGTCGGCGTCCACCACGACCTGGCGCGCCACTCCCCCGGTGTCGGGAAAGACGGTGCGCAGGCTCTCGTGCCGCTCGACGACGTCCCCGAGGGCGCTCTCCAGCGCCTCCGCGTCCAGCGGGCCGTCCAGGCGGAGCACGAGTGGCACGTTGTAGGTGGCGCTGGGGCCTTCGAGCCGGTTGAGGAACCACAGGCGCTGCTGGGCGAAGGACAGCGGCAGCGGCTCCGCGCGGCGCGGGACGCGCTCCAGCGGGGTCCTGGCCTGCTCCGCGTCGTCCAGCGACGCGGCCAGCAGGGCCGCGGTGGGCTGCTCGAACACCGCCTTGACCGGGACCTCCACGCCGAAGACGGTGCGCAGGCGGGCGGCGAGGCGGGTGGCGAGCAGGGAGTGGCCGCCCCGGGCGAAGAAGTCGTCGTCGGGTCCCACCGCGGGCACGCCGAGCAGGTCGGCGAACAGGCCGCACACGACCTCCTCGCGGGCGGTGCGCGCCGCGCGGCCGGGCGCCTGCGCGTGGGTGTCGGGGGCGGGCAGGGCGCGGCGGTCGACCTTGCCGTTGGCGTTCAGCGGCAGCGCGTCGAGCAGCACGAAGGCGGACGGCGTCATGTACGCGGGCAGTGACCGGCCGACGACGCGGGCCAGGTCGGCGGGGTCGGGGCGCGCGCCGGCCGCGGGGACCACGTAGGCGACCAGCCGCCGATCGCCGGGAAGGTCCTCGCGCACGACGGCGAAGGCGTCGGCGACGCCCTCGCTCGCGGCCAGTACGCCTTCGATCTCGCCCAGTTCGATGCGGTAGCCGCGCAGCTTGACCTGGTCGTCGGCGCGGCCCACGTAGTCGACCTGCCCGTCCGCCGACCAGCGGACGAGGTCACCGGTGCGGTACATGCGCGAGCCGGCCGGTCCGAACGGGTCGGCCACGAAGCGTACGGCGGTCGGACCCGGCCGCCCGACGTATCCGCGCGCCACCCCGCGTCCGGCCAGGTACAGCTCGCCCACGACGCCCGGCGGGACCGGGGTGAGGTGCCCGTCCAGCACGTACAGCCGCATGCCGTCCAGCGGGCGGCCGATCGGGGGCGGACCGGCCGGCAGATCGGCCGCCACCGGGTGCCGGGTGGCGAAGGTGGTGGTCTCGGTGGGGCCGTAGACGTGCAGGACCCGCAGGCCGGGTACGGCGCCCGCCACCCGCTGCATGGCGTCGGGGGAGGCCAGTTCCCCTCCGGCGCAGACGAGCCGCAGTCCGGAGAAGACGCCCGGATCGGTCTCGGCGAGGACGTTGAACAGCGCCGTGGTCAGGAACATGGCGGTGACGCCCTGCTCGTGGACGAGGTCGCCGAGCACGCCCGGCTCCAGCGCGCCCTCGGGCGCGACGACCACCCGGCCGCCGTTGAGCAGCGGTGTCCAGATCTCGAAGGTGGACGCGTCGAAGACGTACGCGGAGTGCATCAGGATCGCCGCCGCGGCGCCGTCGTGCCAGGCGGAGTCGGCGGCCAGCGCGGCCACGTCGGCGTGGCTGACGCCGACGCCCTTGGGCAGGCCGGTGGAGCCGGAGGTGAACATCACGTAGGCCAGCGCCGCCGGGTCCGGCACGGCCGCCGGCATCGCCGGACGGTCAGGACCGCCCCGCAGGATCCGCCCGAGCCGGTCCACGACCACGACCGGCATCCGGCGGGCCGCCGCGGTCACCCAGGGGGAGGCGGCGGCGGCCTCGCCGACGACGAGCATCCGCAGATCGGCCACCTCGGCGACCTGGTCGAGCCGTTCGTCGGGCCAGCGCGCGTCGAGCGGCACGTAGGCGCCGCCGGCGCGGACCGCGCCGAGGGACGCGGACACCACCGCCGGGCTGCGTTCGAGCAGCACCCCGATCGTGCTCTCCTGGCCGGCGCCGAGTCCGGCCAGGGCGCCGGCGAGGTCGGCGGAGATCCGGTCGAGCCGGGCGTAGGTGAGGGCCTCACCGCCGGTGCCCGCCACGGCCACGGCGTCGGGGGTGCGGCGGGCCCGGTCGGCGAAGAGCGCGGGCAGGACCGGCCGACCGGTGCCGGCGGGAAGGGCGCGGCCGTCGCCCCACCGCAGGACGCGGTCGCGCTCGTCCGGCGCCATCAGGTCGTACGCGGCCAGCGGCAGGCCGTGGTCGGCGGTCACCTGGTCAAGGAGGCTGACCAGGCGGTCCGCGAGGGTCTCGACGGTGGCGTGGTCGAACAGGGCGGTGGCGTACTCGATCCCGGCGCTCAGGCCGCCCTCACCGTCCTGCCCGGTGAAGGCGAAGGTGAGGTCGAACTTGCTCAGGCCGTTGTGCACGAGCCGGTCCTCGACGGTGAGGCCCGGCATGTCGGGGCGGGCGGTCTCCTGGTTCTGCAGGACGAGCATGGTCTGGAACAGGGGGTGGTGGTTGCGCGACCTGACGGGGTTGACGCTCTCCACCAGGCGCTCGAAGGGCACGTCCTGGTGCGCGTAGGCCGCCAGGTCGAACTCCCGTACCCGTGACAGCAGTTCGTGGAAGGTCGGGTTGCCGGACAGGTCCGTGCGCAGGACGAGGGTGTTGACGAAGAAGCCGACCAGGTCCTCCAGCGCCTCGTCGGTGCGGCCGGCGACCGGCGTGCCGAGCGCGATGTCCTCGCCCGCTCCGTGCCGGTGCAGCAGGGTGGCCACCGCGGCCTGGAGCACCATGAAGAGGCTGGTCCCGGACTCCCTGGCCAGCCGCAGCAGCCGTGTGTGCAGGGCCGCCGGGACGTCGAAGGCGTGGACGGCGCCCCTCGGGTCGGCGACGGCCGGCCGCGGCCGGTCCAGCGGGAGGTCGATCACTCCCGGCAGGCCCTCCAGGGCGCTGCGCCAGTGGTCGAGCTGCTCGCGCAGCACGCTGTGCTCGCCGCCGTCCTCCAGGAGGGTGCGCTGCCAGAGGGTGTAGTCGGCGTACTGGAGCGCGCTGCCGGCCGGCGGCCGCGGCTCGCGGCCGGCGGAGAAGTCGCGGTAGGCGTCGCCGAGTTGGCGGACCAGCGGGGCGAGCGACCAGCCGTCGGCCGCGATGTGGTGCAGGACGAGCACCAGGAGGTGGTGGTCGGGGGCGGGGCGCAGCAGGCGGGCGCGCAGCGGCGGGTCGGTGACGACGTCGAAGGGCTCGCGGACGGTGTCCAGGACGGCGGGCTCCACAGCGGCCGGTGCGACGCTCTCGACCGGCAGCCGGGGCGTCGCCTCGGTCGCGGGCAGGACGTGCTGGCAGGGCACGCCGTCCCGCTCGGGGAAGACGGTGCGCAGCGTCTCGTGCCGTTCCACGACGTGGCCCAGGGCAGCGCGCAGGGCGGCGGTGTCCAGGGCGCCGTGGAGTTCGAGGACGAGCGGAATGTTGTAGCCGGCGCCCGGCCCTTCGAGCTGGTCGATGAACCACAGGCGCTGCTGGGCGAAGGACAGCGGCATCGGGTCGGGCCGGTGTGCGGCGGCCGTCACCGCGGGACGGGTCCGCCCCGGCGTGCCGAGGACGCGTGCCAGGCGCTCGACCGTCGGGTGCTCGAAGAGGGTGCGTACGGCGATGTCGGCGCCCAGTACGCTCCGCACCCGGCTGACCAGGCGCATGGCGAGCAGCGAGTGCCCGCCGAGGTCGAAGAAGTCGTCGCGCGGGCCCACCGAGGGGCGTTGCAGGATGTCGGCGAACATCCCGGCGAGCAGGTCCTCGTGCGGAGTACGCCGTCCGGGACCGGTGGGCGAAGCGGTGTCCTGCGCCGGCACGGGCAGGGCCCGCCGGTCCACCTTGCCGTTGGGCAGCAGCGGCAGGGCGTCCAGCACGACGACGGCCGCGGGCACCGCGTGGCGCGGCAGCGTCCCGGCGAGGGCGTCGCGCAGCGCGCCGGGAAGGGGTGCCGGGCCGTCGACGACGGCGTAGCCGACGAGGCGGCGCTGGCCTGCCAGGTCCTCGCGGATCACGGCGCAGGCGGCGGTGACGTCCGGGCAGGCCAGCAGGGCCGCTTCGACCTCGCCCAGCTCGATGCGGAATCCGCGCAGCTTGACCTGGTCGTCGGCGCGGGAGACGTAGTCGAGCAGCCCCTGCCGGTTCCACCGCACGCGGTCGCCCGTCCGGTACATGCGGGAGCCGCCGGCGTCGAAGGGGTCGGCGACGAAGCGCGCGGCGGTGAGCCCCGGGCGGCGGAGGTAACCGGTGGCGAGGTTGGGGCCGGCGACGTACAGCTCGCCGGTGACACCGGGGGGCACCGGCCGCAGCCGGTCGTCGAGGACGTAGGCGCGCATGGTGTCGACGGGCCGGCCGATCGGCACCGCCTCGAACGGCCCCCGGCCGGTGGGCGGGTGGGCCCCGCCTTCGTCGCGGGGGCCGGCGACGCGGTGGGCGGTCGCGTCGATCGTCGTCTCGGTGGGTCCGTAGAGGTTGTGCGCCTCGGCCTGCCACACGGTGCGGATGCCGTCGGCGACGGCACGGGGCAGCGGCTCACCGCCGCACAGGACGGCGCGCAGCGCGGGCAGTGCCGCCGTCCGCGCCGCCTCGCTGAGGACCAGGGCCAGGTGGGAGGGCACGAACTGGGCCACCGTGACGGCGAAGCGGCTCATCCACGACACGACGGCCCGCGGGTCCTGGTTGGCGTCGTGCGGCATCACGCAGACCTCGGCCCCGTTCATCAGCGGGAGCCACAGCTCCCAGACCGAGGCGTCGAAGCTGGTGGAGGTGCGGGCCAGGACCCGGTCGTCCGGGGTGATGTCCAGGTGCCCTGCCATCCAGGCCATGTGGTTGGCCAGGGCGGCGTGCGGCACGACCACGCCCTTGGGCCGGCCGGTGGAGCCGGAGGTGTAGATGACATAAGCGGGGTCCGCCGGGCGGGGCGGTGCGGGCAGCGGCGCGTCGGGCTCCGCGGGCCGGGCGGCGGGGTCGCCGAGCGCCAGCCAGGGCAGGTCGCCGGCGGGCAGGCCGGGCCGCAGATCCGCGGTGGTCAGCAGCAGGACGGGCCGGGCGTCGTCCAGCATGTGCCGGGTACGGGCGGCCGGATACTGCGGGTCGACGGGTAGGTACGCGGCGCCGGCGCGCAGCACGGCCAACTGGGCCACGACGGTGTCCACCGACGGTGGTGCGGCCAGCGCCACCAGGTCGCACCGGCCCACCCCGCGCTCGCGCAGGACCCGGGCGAGGGTGTCGGCGCGGGCGTCCAGGTCCGCGTAACTGAGGCTGGTGTGCGCGTCGCGCACGGCGGTGGCGCCGGGTGTGCGGGCGGCCTGCTCCCGGACCGCCTCGGGGGCGGTGAGCGCCGGCAGCGGCCGCTCCTGGCCCCTGCCCAGCGCGAGCAGGAGGTCCCGCTCGCCGGGCGCGAGAGGGTCGAGGCGGCTGACGGGCAGGCCGGGGTCGGTCACCGCCTGGGTGAGGACGCGGGCGAAGCGGTCGCACAGGGCGCTCGCGGTGGCCGCGTCGAAGAGGTCGGTGGCGTACTCCAGATATCCGCGCAGGCCGCCGGCGCCGTCGGCCGGGCCGGTGCCGGGCTCCTCCCGCGGCCCGGGCGCCGGGTGGACCTCCGTCAGGGAGAACGTCAGGTCGAACTTGCTGACGCCGGTGTGCCGGGACCGGTCGTGGACGGTGACGCCGGGCAGGTCGAGCACCGCCTGCCCCTGGTTCTGCAGGACCAGCATGGTCTGGAACAGCGGGTGGTGGCCGCCGGACCGTTCGGGGTTGAGCGCCTCCACCAGCCGCTCGAAGGGGACGTCGCCGTGGCTGAAGGCGGCGAGGTCGAACTCCGCCACCCGGCCGAGCAGTTCGCGGAAGGCCGGGTCGCCCGACAGGTCCGCGCGCAGCACGACGGTGTTGACGAAGAAGCCGACCAGGTCGTCCAGGGCCTCGTCGGTGCGCCCGGCCAGCGCCGTGCCCAGGGGGATGTCGGTACCGGCGCCGTGGGCGTGCAGCGTCGCGGCCAGCGCGGCCTGGAGCACCATGAAGGGGGTGCAGCCCGCGGTCCGGGCGAGCCGTACGAGTCCGGCGTGCACGGGGGCGGGGATCTCGAAGTGGTGGGCGTCGCCCCGGTAGCTGGGCGCGGCGGGCCGGGGCCGGTCGGCCGGCAGGTCGAGGACGTCGGGGACGCCGCGCAGCGCCTCCCGCCAGAAGGCGAGCTGCCGGGAGGCCAGGCCGTTCTCGCCGTCGCCGCCCAGCAGGTCCCGCTGCCAGAGGGCGTAGTCGGCGTACTGCACGGGCAGGGCGGGCCAGTCGGGCGCGACGCCGGTGGACCTGGCGCGGTAGGCGGCACCGAGGTCCCGGCACAGCGGGGCCAGGGACCAGCCGTCGGCGACGACGTGGTGCAGGACGAGCACCAGGAGGTGGCGTTCCGGCGCCGGCCGCAGCAGGTGGGCGCGCACGGGGGGATCGCCGGCCAGGTCGAAGGGCGCGGCGGTCAGCCGGCGCACCGCCTCCCGCGACCACTGCTCGGCGTCCTGCCCGGCGGGAGGGTCCTCGACGACGAGGGGGCAGTGCGCGGCGGCGCGGGCCGCGTCGAGGATCACCTGACTCGGGACGCCGTCGTGTTCGGCGAAGACGGTGCGCAGGCTCTCGTGCCGGGCGACCACGTCGGCCATCGCGTCGCCCAGCACGGCGGCGTCCAGCGGGCCTTCGATCTCCAGGACCAGCGGGACGTTGTACGTGTCGCCGGCGCCTTCCGAGCGGTTGAGGAACCACAGCCGCTGCTGCGCGAAGGACAGCGGGAGCGGGTCGGGCCGCCGCTGCGGGACGAGCGCGGGCCCGGCCGCCGACGCGTCGCCCAGGGCCGCGGCGAGCGAGGCGACCGTGGGGTTGTCGAAGAGGGTCCGCAGGTCGGCCTCGGTGCTCAGGGCGGCCCGGATCCGGCCCAGCAGCCGGGTGGCGAGCAGGGAGTGCCCGCCCAGCGAGAAGAAGTCGTCGTCGATCCCGACGGCGGGCGCGTCGAGGACGTCGGCGAACAGTCCGGCCAGCACCTCTTCCCGCGAGGTGCGCGGGGCACGCCCCGCGGAGACGGTGACCTGCGGGGCGGGCAGGGCGCGCCGGTCGACCTTGCCGTTGGCGTTCAGCGGCAGCGCGTCGAGGCAGACGAAGGCGGAGGGCACCATGTACGCGGGCAGGGAGCGTGCCACCCGGCGGGCCAGTGCGGGCTCGTCCGGCCGGGCACCGCCGGCCGGCACGACGTAGGCGACGAGCCGCCGGTCGCCGGGGACGTCCTCGCGCACCAGGACGCAGGCCGCGGACACGTCGGGGCCGGCGAGCAGGGTGTTCTCGATCTCGGAGGGCTCGATGCGGAAACCGCGCAGCTTGACCTGCCCGTCGGCCCGCCCGACGTAGTCGACGTCGCCGTCGGCGGTCCAGCGCGCGAGGTCGCCGGTCCGGTACATCCGCCGGCCGCGCCTTTCGTACGGGTCGGCGACGAAGCGGGCGGCGGTCAGCGCGGGGCGGTCCAGGTAGCCGCGGGCGACGCCGCGGCCACCGACGTACAACTCGCCCGTGACACCGGGCGGCACCATGCGCAGGTCGCCGTCGAGGATGTACAGCCGCACCCCGTCGAGCGGCACGCCGATGGGCGGGGTGCCCGCGGGCGAGGCGCCGACCGGGTGGCGGGTGGCGAAGGTCGTGGTCTCCGTGGGGCCGTAGACGTGCAGGACCCGGGTGCCGGGAAGCTCGGCGGCGACCCGCTGCATCAGGTACCGGGAGGCGGCCTCGCCGCCGGCGCTGACCAGGCGCAGTCCCGCGAAGGCCGCGGGGTCCGCTTCCGCGATGACGTTGAACAGCGCGGTCGTCAGGAACACCGCGGTGAGCGCGTGCCGCTCCACCAGGTCCCGCAGGTGTCGCGCCTCCAGGACCGGGGCGGGGGCGACGACCACCCGGCCGCCGTTCAGCAGCGGCGCCCACATCTCGAAGGTGACGGCGTCGAAGGCGTAGGCCGAGTGCAGCAGGACCGCGTCCGACACCCCGCCGGTCCAGGCCGAGTCGGCCGCCAGCGCGAGGATGTCCGCGTGGGTGACCCCGACCCCCTTGGGCAGCCCGGTGGACCCGGAGGTGAACATCACGTACGCGAGCCGGTCGGCGCGCGGGACCGCCGGTGTGCGGCCGGGCCGCGGTGGGCCGCCGTGCACGACCTCGCCCCGGCCGTCGACGACGATCACCGGCAGGGCGGCGGCGAAGTCCTTCACCCAGGGCTCACCGGCGGCGTCCTCGTCGGCCACCAGGGCGCGCACCCGGCCGATCTCCGCCACCTGGCCGAGCCGCTCATCCGGCCACCCCGCGTCCATCGGCACGTACGCGGCTCCCGCGGACAGCACGCCGAGCGTGGCGGACACCAGGGCCGCCGAGCGGCCCACGACGACACCTACGCCGTCCTCGGGGGCCAGCCCCCAGCCGGCCAGGGCTCCGGCCAGCTCGTCCGCCGACCGGGCCAGTTCGCGGTACGACAGCGGCCCGGCGTCGTCCACCACGGCGGTGGCGTCCGGGGTGCGCCGGACCTGCGCGGCGAAGGCCGCCGGCACGCTCGCGGCCATGGCCGGCGCCGCGAGGTCGGCGCCGCGCCCCCGCGCGAGCAGGACCTGTGCGGTGGCGTCGTCCAGGAGCGGGAGGTCGCGCAGCGGCGTGCCGGCGTCGGCGCCCGCGACCGCGGCCAGGAAGGACAGGACGGCCCGCTGGTGCAGCCGCACGTCCTCGGGGTGGTACAGCTCGGGCTCGGCGTCCAGGCCGATCAACGGGCCCGTGCCCTCGGCCCGTTCGCACACGAAGAGCGACACGTTGTCGACCGGGCCGAGGGACAGCACGCGGGAGGTGGCGGGGCTGCCGCCGAAGTCCAGGCCGTAGTTGTAGCCCATCACGTTGACGATGACGTCGGTCAGCTGCGCCGCGGGGTCGGTGACGTTCAGCTCGCGGGCGAGCTGCTCGCGGGAGAAGCGCCGGTGACGCAGGGCGCCGCGCATCTCGTCGGCGGCGGCGCGTATGAGGCCGCCGACCGTCGTGTGCGCGGCGAGGTCCAGGCGTACGGGCAGGATGTTGGCGGTCATGCCGGCGATGTGGCGCTTGCCGCCGTGGCGGCCGTTGGAGGCGATCCCCACGATGACGTCCTGCCGCCCGGTGGTCCGTCCGACATAGACGGCGAGGGCGGCCACCAGCACGGCGCTCCAGGTGGTGCGGGCCGCTGAGGCCAACCGTCTCAGCCCGTCGTGGACGTCGACGGGCAGCGTCTGCCCGGCGTCCAGCCGGAAGCCCGCCTCGCTCGGCGCGGTCCGCGCGGGGGCGTCGGTGCGCCGCCGGACGAAGGCCGTGTCCGCCGCCTGCCCGTCCGTTGCCGTCCCCGCGGCCCGGTCGGCGAACCTGGCGGTCCAGTAGGCGCGGTCGGCCTCGTACTGCTCCGAGCCGAGGTAGGCCGTCTCGTCGGCCACCAGGTCGCGCACGGACCCGACGGGCAGGTCGACCGCGCCGAGGTCCTCGCCGCGCACTGCACGCGCGTAGAAATCGGCCACGGTACGGGCGAGCATCGAGCCGCCGAGGCCGTCGATGGCGATGTGGTGGTAGCGGATGTACCAGTGGTGCAGCTCGGGACCGAGGCGCAGCAGGGCGAAGTGGTGCTGCGGGGCGTCGAGCCTGTCGACGGTGGCCGAGTCGCGCGCCATGTAGCGCTCGGCCTCGGCGGCCGGGTCCTCGGCGCCCGAGACGTCGACCAGGCGCAGCCGGCGGTTCCCCGCGGAGGGGCGGCCGACGACGCGCTGGCGTACGACGCCGTCCTCGACGGCGAACTCGACGTTGAGGCTGTCGTACCGTGCCACGGCTTCGTCGACCGCGAGGGCGAACAGCGCCTCGTCCAGGCCACCGCGTATCTCCAGGCATTCGGCGATGTTGTACTTGGGACTGTCAGGTTCGACCTGCTGCCCGTACCACACACCACGCTGGGCCATGGTCAATTCGAAGTGCTCCTGCGGCGTCGGGTCCGCCAGGGGAGATAACTCCTCGCGCATGTCGGCCTTCCTCTTTGGTGCGGGTTCTCGGGGACGGTTGATGAAGGAATGGCGCGGAATCGGCCAAGCCGTACTCCCTTGCATCGACGGCAGCCCGACACAAAGGAAAGGAAAAGCACGCGTTCAGGCGTCAGCAGCCCGCGCTACTTCTCCACGGGCAGGGTGAGCCCGTGCGAGAAATCCCGCAGACCCGCTCGCCGCCCTGAAGGCGACGCGACTATGCGATATGTGGGTGGGAGCGCCCGCGGACTCGCCGGGCCGGGCGCTCTCGGAGGGCCGGGACCCCGCTCAGCGGGCGTCGGCCTCCATTGCCCGGACCAGACTGGCGGGGCGCATATCGGTCCACGACGTGTCAATCGCGTCCAGGCACTCCTGGCGGGACCGTTCAGGGCCGTCGGCCCGCCAACCACCCGGAATGTCGATATGGGCCGGCCACAAACAGTGCTGGCCTTCGTCGTTCACCAGAACCACGAATGTCCCGGACTCGTCGTCGAAAGGATTAGCCACAACTCCACCTGTTCTCGTCGGCGACGTTTCATCTCATTGTCGGCCGGTCGCCATAAGGCGCCGGATCCGCGACGAGAGTGACCCCTCATCGCAGTCACGTCAGGCTACATGAGGCGTCACCGCGTGACAGAAAGCCGGGGAACCGGCCCGGAGATGGCCGGTTCAAAGCAGGTCGCCGACGGCGCGGCGGAACCTCTCTGATTCAAGCGGGAAAGTCTGGGTAGACAGGGGCCCCGCGGAGGCGGACAAAGTTTCGAAGCGGGCCGGGACCTGCGGGTGACCGCGCGTTATTCGATCGTTCCGCATTGAACGAATATATATATGCACGATAAGCGTTGGCCATGGACTGACGCACAGCCATGGCCGACCGGTGCCGGCAAGCCCTCCCGGCGCTTTTCGGCCTTTCGAAATCGCCAATCCGGCGTCCGAAAAGCGCACCCCCGGCGAATGCGCCAGCCGGCAAAACCGTCTGGCATAGTCTCCGCGAACAGGCGTTCCCGCCTTCCGGAAACCCGCACGTCAGCGTGCGGCGCCCGGCGGCCACCGGCAGGAGGTGCTCGTCGGCGGGCGCCCCGGGAAGGCACCGGCGAACTCCGGCAGTCCGGTTCGGCCGCCGTGCGGAGGCCCTGCCGCCGAACCGGCTCCCATCGCCGCCGGGGGTGGGAAATACGCTCATGGGCGTACAGGCGTGCGGACAGCCGTAGGCGACGGCGATCACTCCCGCTCATACCGGAGCCCTCCGTCTCACAGCGGGCGGCGGCCGTGCGAGAGTTCACCGGACACGCCGGAGGCATGCGGCGGGCGGAGCGTGGTATACGCCCTCTACGGCACCTTCGCTCAAGGCGCGGGTGCCAGGCACAAGCCTGACGTCGGAAGAGGGGGCCTTCGGTGCAACAGATACCGCAGGAGGGGAGCACCATGTCCCGGCGGGCCCGGTTGCGGGCGGTGGCCTCCTATGACGGGCAGGTGCCCGTGATCGGCCAGGCGCGGGGCTTCGTCGGTGCGTTCCTGGACCGTGCCGCGGTGCGGGGTGTGCAGGTGGCCCCCGTGCCGCGGGGAGACGCGCTGCTGGTGGCCAGCGAGCTGGTGACCAACGCGGTGCGGCACGCGCCAGGACCGTGCACCCTCGCTCTCGCCCTGCACGGCGACCTGCTGGAGATCGCCGTGTCGGACACCTCGCGGCTGCCACCGCAGCCGCAGCCCTACGAGCCGCGCCGCATCGGCCAGCACGGGCTGGAAATAGTCGTGGCCCTGTGTACCGGGGTCGCCGTCGAACCCACCGAGCGCGGGAAAACCGTCCGCGCCCGCATCCTGGTCCTCTGAGATCCGCGCCGGCCCGTCCGACTGCGGGAAGACACAGACCGGCGGGACGGATGGGCAGGCCTGACGGCCGGCCCTCTCCAACAGCCGGCGGTGTCGAAGCCGTCCGGAAAGGTGGGCATCTTGCCCAGCGAACGCATACAGATCCGTACGTCCGTCACCCCCAGAGGCGTCACGGTCATCACCCCCGCCGGCGAACTGGACTACGGCAGCGCCGCCGCGCTGGAGGCGGCCCTCACCGAGACCGGCCGGCTGCCGTGCGCCGTCGTGGACTTCCCGCACATCACTTTCATCGACTCCAGCGGGATCACCGCCCTGCTCCGCGCCAGCCACACCCTGCGGGCCGCCGGCGGCTGGCTGCGCCTGAGCAGCGTCCCCGACACGCCGCTGCGTGCCATGCGGATCGTCGGCATCGACCAGGTCATCGACGTCTACCCGAGCCTCGGCGGGGCCCTCCGGACCTAGGGCCTGTCCGGCGGATCTTGCCGGGCCGTACCGGGGCGGCCCGGCTTCCGGTGGCGATGCCGGCGGTGGCGCGGCCTCCCGCAGCGCGGCCGGCGGGCCGGGAAAGCGGGCGAGTGGCGCGGGGCGCGCGGGGTAGATGGCGACCATGTCGACAGATCCGGGACGAGGCCAGGGCGAGGCGGACAAGGCGCGGAACCCGCACCAACGCCTCCTGCTCGCCGACCGCTACCGGCTGGACGCGCTGATCGGCCGCGGCGGTATGGGCCAGGTGTGGCGCGGCTGGGACGAAACGCTGGGGCGCCCGGTCGCCGTGAAGGTGCTGACCGAGAAAACCCCCGACCAGGCCGCCACCCAGCGGTTCTCGCTGGAGGCCCGCACGGCCGCACACCTCAACGACCCGCACGTGGTCACGGTGTACGACTTCGGTGCCGACCAGGACCGCCTGTATCTGGTGATGGAACTGGTCACCGGCCGCTCGCTGGCCCAGGAGCTGGAGGACGTCGCCGCGCTGGACGCCCCGCGGGTGGCAGCCCTGGGCGCGCAGATCGCCGCCGGCCTGGCCACCGCCCACCGGCACGGCATCGTGCACCGCGACATCAAGCCCGCCAACCTGCTCCTGGACGAGGACGGGAACGTCAGCATCGCCGACTTCGGCATCGCCCGTTTCACGCAGGACACCACGGCCGCCCTGGTACCGACCTCGAACGGAAAGGTCATAGGCACCGTCGCCTACCTCTCCCCCGAACGCACCCTGGGCCGTCCCGCCACCACCGCCAGCGACGTCTACGCCCTGGGCTGCGCGCTCTACCAGCTCCTCACCGGCGCGCCGCCTTTCACCGCGGACGTCCCCGCCGCGATCCTTTACCAGCACGTCCACACCGAGCCCGAACCGCCGCACCAGCGCAACCCGGCGATCCCGCCGGCGCTCTCGCAGTACATCCTGCGCCTGCTGGCCAAGGACCCCGCCGAACGCCCGACCGCGGAACAGGCCGAGAGCTGGCTGCGCCACTGGAGCCCCGGCCCGGCGCCCGGCACCACCACGACCCGCACCACTCGCCGGCCCCTGCCGGGTCCGGCGCCCGCGCTCGACCCCACCACACCGTCCCGGGCGTATCCTCCCCGGTCGAAAAGGCGCCAACGGCTGGTGATCGGAACGGCGGCCGCGGCCACGCTGGGCGCCACGGCCGCCGGCATCCTCGCCCTGTCCGACCCCACCTCCGGTAACGGCCGAGGCCCGGCGCCCTCCCAACCGGCAGCGGCCTCGCCACACTCCATGTCCTCCCCCACGGCCGCCCGGCCGGCGGCATCCACCGCCGCCTCCCCCGGCCACGCCTCCGCGAAGGCCACCACAACCGCCCCGCCCCCGCCGGCCGCCGGCCCCGCCGCCACCACCCACCAGGCAGCACCCCCGGCACACGACGACGGCTCATCCGGCAAGAAGCCGAGGAAACCCAAGAAGCCCAAGAAGTAGGGCCGCCGCCCTGCCGGTCCGCGCTCTGCCGCCGGCCGACCGGCGACAGGCTCCTGGCGCCCGGGCCTGCGGATGCGCGGCAGCGTGCGCGGTTGAACCGCGCCTACTGGGCAGATGAGTTGCATGACGACCTTTTCCAACAGACCGTCGGGGCCGGTGATCCCGGGTCCCACCGTCACGAGTGGCCCGCACGATCGCGGGCCCGCGCCCGGTACGCGGGCTGAGGGAGCACCTGACCTGTCGTCCTCGAGAAGCGGAACACCGCGCTGAACCGCTGCTCGAGTCGGCGGCACGAGACGAGGAGAACGCTGTGAGGATCGCTCGCAACGCGGCCAGCCTCTCTCCGGTCAACGTCGGCGACCACGTGTGCTGGCTGGTGCCCGCCGACGACGACTTCCGGCGCACCGCCTACGACTACCTCCACGACGGCGCGAAGATCGGCGACAAACTCATGGTCCTGGGGCCCTTGTCCACCGCGTGGCCGGAGTGGCGACCCCCGCAGGCCCTGCTCATCGATCCGGCCGCCGGCGGCTCGGCCTGGGGCACGGACTCGCTGGTGTCCCTGGTCCGGCAGGAGGCGGAGACCGCCGGCCGCCAGGGCTACCGCGCCTTGCGGGTGCTCGCCCGGATGGACCACGTCTGGCCCGCCGGCGCCACGCCGCAGCAGATCGCCGACCAGGAGTTGAAGCTGGACGCGCTCGTCGGCAGCGGCACGGCGGCGGCTGTGGTGTGCGCCTATCCCGGCCGCGCCTTCCTCCCCCACATCCTGGAGCAGGCGGCGACGCTGCATCCGCATTTCGCCGGAAGCCCCGCCCGCGCGCCGTCCTTCCAGTTGTTCAGCTCCGGGGAGGGACGCTGGACGGTGAGCGGGGTGGTCGACGCGGACGGCGTCGACGCCTTTCGCACCGCGGTGACCGAACTCCTGCGGACCACGGCCACGCTGCGGCTGCTCTGCCACGGCCTGGACATGATGGACGTGGCGGGCATGCAGACGCTCGCCGAGGCGGCACGCGCCTTCCCCGGCCGCAGGATCCTGGTCGAGGGCTGCAACTCGACCGTCCGCAAGTGCTGGGAGCTGCTCGGTTTCAACGACCCGACGATCGCCGTGGAGCTGGCACCATGATTTCACCGCCCGCGGCCGCCTCGCCCCGCACCGGCGGCACGCCGGTCTTCCGCCACGAGTTGTACCCCTATCGGGGCGAGGCCGCGTTCCTCCAGGGCGCCGTGACGTTCATCCACGACGCGCTGGACGCCGACGAGACCGTGCTGGTCGCCGTGGGCGAGGACAAGCGGGCCGTGCTGCGCGACGCGGTGGGGGCCGGCGCCGGGCGGGAACGGGTGACCTTCATGGACACCGGGGCGCTGGGCCGCAACCCCGGGCGGCTCATCCCCGCCTGGAAGGACTGGATCGCCAAGAGCTTCGGCCACGGCCTGCCCGTGCGCGGTATCAGCGAGTCCCCGTGGGCGACCGCGACGCCGGCCGAACGCGGCGAGCTGCGCTACCACGAGTGGCTGGTCAACCGGACGTTCATCGATTCCCCCGCCTGGTGGCTGCTGTGCCCGTACGACACCGCCGTCGTGGAGGAAACCGTGCTGGACTCCGCGCGCCGCTGCCATCCTTACCACCTCGTCGAAGGCGTCCACGGCGACAACCCGCATTTCGCCGACGGCCCCTTCCCCTTCGACGAGCTGACCGCGCCCCGCGACCCCGAGCAGTCACTGGTCTACGGTGCGGGTGACCTGGGTGAGGTGCGTGCCAGGGTCGCCGCCTGCGCCCGACGGCACGGACTGACCGGCCCCCGGTTGCAGGAATTCCTGGTGGCCGCCACCGAGGTGGCCGCCAACAGCGTCCGGCACGGCGGCGGCCGCGGCACTCTGCGGGCCTGGGTCAGCGACGACGCCCTCATCTGCCAGTTCGACGACAGCGGCCACATCCGCGATCCCCTGGTGGGACGCTACCGTCCGACGCCGCAGCAGATCGGCGGCCGCGGCCTGTGGCTGGTCAACCAGCTGTGCGACCTCGTCCAGATACGTTCCACAGCCGAGCGCGGCACCACCGTACGTCTGAGCACAGCGCTGTCATGACACCGCTCACCCTCAGCCGCGTCCGCCGCCGGGGAGCTGCTACGTCCGGAGGGCGGCGTGCAGGGTCGGGTACACGTCGATGACGTGGTCCAGGCCGACGATCCGCATGACGCGCAGGGGTCCTTCGGGGATGCTGCTCAGCCGCAGCCAGCCGCCCGCGGCACGCAGGCTCCGGTTGGCGCGGAGCAGGGCGGTGATCCCGCTGGAGTCGATGAAAGCGGTGTGGGAGAAGTCGACCACGGCGCAGGGCAGCCGGCCGCTCGCGGTGAGGACTTCCTCCAGGGCGGGGGCGCCGGTGTGGTCGACCTCCCCGGCGGGGGTGACCACCGTGATGCCCCGGGATGTGACAGTCGTACGGATCTGCAGGCGTTCGCTGAACAATGTGCCACCTTTCCGGGCGGCCTCGGTACCGCCGACCGCGGGAGCGGCCTGGTCTTCAGCCCAGCGCAATCGTCCTGCCGGTGTCAACTCCGGTGCACCGCGACAACTGCGGCGGGGCGGGCCTCAGAAGACCATGAGCTGGGCGCGAACGGTCTTCCCGCGGTCGGTGACGGAGGTGACGACCGTGGAGCACACGGCCGTGACGATCTCCAGTCCGTGCTGGCCGACACGCTCGGGCTCGAAGAGCTGGGCCCGCGGCGGCCGCGCGGAGGTGTCGGTCACGGCGATCTCCAGCAGATCACCGTCCAGGTCGAGGGTGAGGGTGCACGGGCCTGGCGCGTGCCGCACCGCGTTGGTCACCAGTTCGCTCACCACCAGCAGGGCGTCCCCGCGTTGCACCGCGCCCACCGTCACGCCCCGCGCCGCGGCCCGGTCCAGGAACACCCCGGTGAAATCGCGCGCCTGACCGATCACGGACGACTGCCCGTCGTACGAGACCGCCGCCCGCAACCGGGCGTGCCTGGACACCGTGTCCCCGTCCTGTGGCTTCTCCTGCATCCCAGGCCCTCCCCTTTCACCGGGCTCCAGCCGTCCCGGCGCTCCGCGTTTCGAGCGACAACTGCCGACTATAGGACGGACCTGGGCAGCGTGACCGTGAACTCGGTGGCACCCGGGCGGCTTCGTACCTCCGCGGTGCCGCCGTGGGCGGTGGCCACGGCGGTGACGATCGCGAGACCGAGTCCGGCGCCGCGGCCCTCGGGCCCCGGCCGGGTGTGGTCGGCGCGGGCGAAGCGCTCGAAGACGGTGTCGCGGATGTCCGCGGGGATGCCGGGGCCGTCGTCCTCGACCACGAGGCGGGACGCGGCCTGGTCCTGGCGGAGCCGGACGGTGACCCGGGTGCCGGCCGGAGTGTGCAGGCGGGCGTTGGCCAGCAGATTTCCGAGGATCTGCTGGAGCCGCAACGCGTCCCCGGTCACGGTGACCGGGGCTTCCGGCAGGTCGAGGACCCAGCGGTGGCCGGGGCCCGCGGCGCGCGCGTCGTCGACGGCGTCCAGGACGAGCAACGTGAGGTCGACCTGTTCGCGGGCCAGCGGCCGGCCGGCGTCGAGGCGGGCGAGCAGCATCAGGTCGTCGACCATACCGCCCATCCGGGCCGACTCCGCGGCGATGCGCTCCAGGGCGCGGGACACCCCGGGCGGTACGGGCTCGGGGTGGAGCCTGGCCAGTTCGGCGTGGCCGCGGATGGAGGCGACGGGGGTACGCAGCTCGTGGCTGGCGTCGGCGGCGAAGCGGCGCAGCCGCTCCTCGCCGGCGTGCCGCTTGCCGAGCGCGTTCTCGACGTGGCCCAGCATCCGGTTCAGCGCGATGCCGACCTGGCCGACCTCGGTCCGCGGATCGGTGTCCGGGACCCGGTCGGGCAGCGCCACCTCACCGCTGGCCAGCGGCAGGGCGGTCACCGAGGCCGCGGTGGCGGCGACCCGGCGCAGCGGCCGGAGCGACCAGCGCACCCAGAACGCACCCGCCGCGCCCGCGACCAGCAGCGCCCCGCCGAAGACGGCGCCCTCGACCATGACCAGGCGGGCCACGGCGTCCTGCACGCCGCTCAGCGGCAGCCCGGTCACCAGGACGTCCCCGTCGTCCCCGGTGACGGCCCTGACCCGGTAGTCGTCGAGCGCCGAGAGTTCCAGCGCGTGCGTGTGCCCGTCCACGGGGACCGCGGCGATCGCTGCTCTGTCGCGGGCCGTCAGCGTCACCGAGGTGTCCGCGCCTGACCGGACGACGCCGGCCGCGGTGACCTGCCCGTGGAGCAGCCGGGCGCCGAACGTGCCGGGCACCTGGCGGCGGGTGTCGACGTGCGCGTTGTCCGCGTCCGGCTCGTGGGACCCGTGGTGTTCGAGGCTGGCGGGGAAGGTGCCGCCGGCCTGGGAGAGCTGCTGGTCCAGCCGCTCGGTGAGGAAGGAGCGCAGGGTGACGACGGCGGCGATCCCCACCGCCGCGCAGCTCAGTGCCAGCAGCACGACCAGGCCGCAGGTGAGCCGGGCCCGCAGGGTGCGTGGCACCATCCGCCGCATCACGGCACGCAGCCTCGTCACGGCGCTCCGCTTTGTCACGGCGCGGCTTTCAGCACGTATCCCGCGCCTCGCACGGTGTGGATCATCGGCTTGCGGCCGGCGTCGACCTTCCGGCGCAGGTAGCTGATGTACAGCTCCACCACGTGGGCCTCGCCGCCGAAGTCGTAGGACCAGACCTGTTCCAGGATCTGCGGCTTGCTCAGCACGCGGCGCGGATTGCGCATGAGATAGCGGAGCAGTTCGAACTCCGTCGGTGACAGGTCGATCGGCTCGCCCCCGCGGGTGACCTCCCTGGCGTCCTCGTCGAGGGTGAGATCGCCCACCACCAGCAGCGCCGTGTCGTTGCGTGCCCGTGTCATCCCGGCCCGGCGCAGCAGGCCGCGCAGCCGGGCGAGCACCTCCTCCAGGCTGAAGGGCTTGGTGACGTAGTCGTCGCCACCGGCGGTGATGCCCGCGATCCGGTCCTCCACGGAGTCCCGCGCGGTGAGGAAGAGCACGCACACGTCCGGGCTGGACGCCCGCAGTTTCCGCAGCGCCGCGAGGCCGTTCCCGTCGGGCAGCATGATGTCGAGGACCACCGCGTCCGGCTGGAAGTCGGCGGCCTGGGCGAGGGCGGTGGCGACGTCGCCCGCGGTGCGCACCTGCCAGCCCTCGTAGCTCAGCACCCCGGCCAGAACCTCCGTGAGGTCGGGCTCGTCGTCGACCACGAGGACGCGGACCGGGGACCCGTCGGGCCGGGAGAGGGGCGCGGGCTGGGCGCGCGGTGCGGTGTCCATGGTCCCTCCAGCATGCCCTGGCCGGGCAGCGGCGAGGCTCTCGGCTTCCTCTGAATCAGCTGTGGTCCTTCCGCCGGAGTGCGGTCTCAGAGCTGGTTGAGAGGTTTCGCCTGCACAGTGGCGGTGCACGGCGAAGGAAAGGACCTCCCATGACCACCTTGAACAGCCCGCGCCCGGTGCGGCACGCGGTGGCGCCCAGCGGGCGGCGCTCCCCCGCCGCACCGGTGCTGTTCCTCTGCTGGGCGGGCGCGGCCGTGGTTCTGGCCCTGTGGTGGCAGGACACGGGCGCCGTTGTCGGCGCCGCGGACTGGATCATCGGAGCGGGCCGGATCGCCGGCCTGCTCAGCGGCTACTGCTGCGCGCTGCTCGTCGGCCTGATGGCCCGGATCCCCGTCCTCGAACAGGGGGTGGGCAGCGACAGGACGGCCCGTTGGCACTCCGCACTGGGCCGCTACACGGTGTGCCTGCTGGTCGCGCACGTCACGCTGGTCCTCTGGGGCTACGCGGTGCAGGCCCACAGGGGCCTGGTCGGTGAGGCGACGACGGTCGTCCTGACGTACCCCGACATGCTCAAGGGCACGACCGGCGGGCTGCTGCTGCTCACCGTCGGGGTCGTCTCCGCCCGGGCGGTGCGCCGCAGGGTCCGCTACGAGACCTGGTACTACCTGCACCTGCTCACCTACCTGGCGATTTTCCTGGCCTTCTGGCACCAGCTCGCCCTCGGTGCCGACTTCTCCTCCCACCCGCTCGCCCGCGCCTTCTGGTACGCGCTCTACGTGACGCCCGCGGCAGCCGTGCTCTGGTACCGGATCGCGGTCCCGCTACGGCTCAACCTGCGGCACCGCCTGCGGGTGGCGTACGTGGTCAGGGAGGCGCCGGGGGTGGTGTCGGTGATCGTGCACGGCGAGCGGCTGCCGGAGCTCGCGGCCCGCGCCGGACAGTTCCTGCGGTGGCGTTTCCTGGCTCCCGGGCTGCGGTGGACGGCGAGCCCGTACTCGCTGTCCACCGCGCCGCGGCCCGACCTGCTGCGTATCACCGTCAAGGAGGTGGGCGGCCACAGCGCGGCGCTGGCCCGGCTGCGGCCCGGCACCCGGATCTGGGCCGAGGGGCCCTACGGCGCCCTCACCTCGGACCGCAGGACCCGGCAGAAGGTCCTGCTGCTCGCCGGCGGGGTCGGGGTGACACCCTTGCGCGCCCTGTTCGAGTCGCTGCCCGCGAGGCCCGGCGACCTGACGCTCATCTACCGGGCCCGCAGGGCCGAGGACCTGGCGCTGCGCGGAGAGCTGGAGTCCATAGCCCGCTCCCGCGGCGCCCGCCTGCACTACCTGCTCAACCAGGCCGACGGCCGCAGCCCCCGGTTCACCGCCGACACGCTTCGCGCCGCGGTGCCCGACATCGCGCGGCACGACGTCTACCTGTGCGGGCCGCCGGGAATGGCACGGGCGTCCTACGAAGCACTGCGGCACGCCGACGTGCCGGCCCGCCACATCCACCACGAGTCGTTCGAACTGTGAGACGCCCGTGAACAGCCTCACCCACCGCCCGTTGCGGCGTGTCCTGCTCAGCATCCTGGTGACCGTCACCGGCGTGCTCCTCCTGCTCAGCCTCAAGCCGCACGCGACGGGAGGAGCCGGCAGCGCCGCCGCCCCTCCCGCGCCCCAGCCGTCCGCCCCCTCGGCGGCCCCCTCCGCGGGGGCGGGCTCGACCGGTGCGACGGGGACCCGCACCGTGGACGGCGACACCGTGCAGACCCGGTACGGCCCCGTGCAGCTGCGGATCACCCTGCAGGGCGGCAAGATCACCGCCGTGTCCGCCGTCCAGGTGCCGCAGGACAACCCCCGCGACCAGGAGATCACCGGCTTCGCCGTCCCCGAGCTCACCCAGGAGGCGCTGGCGGCGCAGAGCGCGCACATCGACACCGTCTCCGGGGCGACGTACACCAGCGAGGGCTACATCCAGTCCCTGCAGAGCGCCCTCGACAAGGCCGGTGGCTGACCATGGCTGACGCGGACGGCCGGTTGCGCCGGGTCGAGCACACCATGGGCACCGCCTTCTCCTTCGACGTACGCGGCGCCGGCCCGCGCGTCGCCGCCGCCCTGGAGGCCGCGGTGGCCTGGCTGCGCCACGTGGACGGGATCTTCTCGACATACCGGCCGGAGAGCCAGATCAGCCGGCTGTCGGCAGGGGAACTGGCGCTGTCCGCGTGCTCACCGGAGGTGTGGGAGGTGCTCAGGCTCTGCGAGGCCGCCGAACGGCGCAGCGGCGGCTGGTTCAGCGCCGGTTACGCGGGCGGCTTCGACCCCACGGGGCTGGTCAAGGGCTGGGCGGTGGAGCGGGCGGCCGCGATGCTCTCCTCGGCCGGCGCCGAGGCGGTGTGCGTCAACGGCGGCGGTGACGTCCAGGTGCACGGCGGACCGTGGCGTATCGGCGTGACCGATCCGCTGCGCAGCGGGGCCGTGGCGGCCGTCGTCCACGCCGAGGGGGAACTGGCCGTCGCCACCTCCGGCCCCGCGGAACGCGGCTGCCACGTCGTCGATCCCCGCACCGGCCTCCCCCCGGCCACCGCGCTGGCCTCCCTCACGGTCGTCACGCGCAGCCTGACCGACGCGGACGCCCACGCCACCGCCGGCTACGCCATGGGCGACCGCGCCCGCGCCTGGCTGGCGTCGCTGCCGGGCACCCGGTCCCTGGCGATCGCCCCGGACGGCACCTCGTGGACCACCGGCGGCCCCGAACCGGACGGCGGGCGGGTGCTTCGGTGACTCGGCGCCGCGCGGCGGCGGATCGGACGCCCGGGGCCCGGTCGGTCGACCGGGCCCCGGACCGCCCGCACCCGCCGCGGTCGGCGGCTCGGGTCCGCGCCTGACCGCCGCGGGGCGTTGCCCGGGGTGGTCAGAGCACTGGTCGCGCGGCCGGGAAGTGGCAGGCCGCCACGTGGTCCCCGCCCTGCTCCGCCAGCGGCGGCGCCTGGTCGGTGCAGCGCTCGCGCTGCGGCCCCGGCAGCGCGGCGAAGACCTGGCAGCGGGAGCGGAAGGGGCACCCCCGCAACCGCCTGGTCGGGCTCGGCGGATCGCCGGGCAGCAGGATCCTGGCGCGCGCCCGCTCGCGTACCGGGTCGGGCAGCGGCACCGCGGACAGCAGCGCCTGGGTGTAGGGGTGCAGGGGCCGGGTGAAGACCTCGCCGACCGCGCCGGTCTCGACCGTACGGCCCAGGTACATCACGCTCACCCGGTCGGCGATGTGCCGCACCACGGACAAGTCGTGCGACACGAACAGGTAGGACAGGCCGAGTTCGGCCCGCAGCCGCAGCAGCAGGTTGAGGATGCCCGCCTGGACCGACACGTCGAGCGCGGACACCGGCTCGTCGAGCACCAGCAGTCTGGGGTCCACCGCCAGGGCGCGGGCGATGCCGATGCGCTGCCGCTGGCCGCCGGAGAACTCGTGCGGGAAGCGGTCGGCGTGCGCCGGGTCGAGGCCCACCTGGCGCAGCAGTTCCGGGACCCGGCGGGCGATCCGGTCCCGCTCGGCGCGCTGGGCGCGCAGCGGCTCGGCGATGATGTCGCCGACCGGCAGCCGCGGGTCGAGGCTGGCCATCGGGTCCTGGAAGACGATCTGCACCTGGGCCCGCAGGGCGTGCGCCTCACGCCGGGTCAGCGTGTCGGTGCCGCGGCCCAGCACCTCGACACTGCCGCGCTCCGGGCGGCGCAGTTCCAGGATCTCGAAGAGCGTGGTGGACTTGCCCGAGCCGGACTCGCCGACCAGGCCGAGGACTTCACCGGCCCTGATGTCGAGGTCCACCCCGTCCACGGCGTGGACCGAGCCGACCCGGCGTCTGAACACCGCTCCCTTGAGCAGCGGGAAGGTCTTGGCGAGCCCGCTGACCCGCAGCACGCTCGTCCCTTCCGGCCGCCCGTCGGCGGCGCGTTCCGCCGCAACGTCGGCGCCCGGCACGGGGAAGACGTCGAGCGGGCGCAGCCCCGCGACCTCGCCGGCCCGCAGGCAGGCCGCCAGGTGCGGCTCGTCCGCCGCCACGGCCGGCTCGGGCCGTACCGCCACGGCCGGCTCGGGAAGTGCCACCTCCACCAACTCGGGCTGCGCCACCCGGCAGCGGTCCTCGGCGAGCGGGCAGCGCGGCGCGAAGGCGCAGCCCGGCGGGAGTGCGGCGGGGGCGGGCGGTGCGCCGGGGATCGGCACCAGGGGCTCGGGCCGCCCCTTGGCGTCGGCGTCGAGCCGCGGCACCGCGCCGATCAGGCCCAGCGTGTACGGCATGCGCGGCCGGGCGAAGAGCTCGTCCACGGGCGCGGTCTCCACGATCCGGCCCGCGTACATCACCGCGACCCGGTCGGCGGTGCCGGCGATGACCCCCAGATCGTGGCTGACCAGCAGCAGGGCCGCGCCGGTCTCGCGCTGCGCGGTGCGCAGCACGTCGAGCACCTGCGCCTGCACGGTGACGTCGAGCGCGGTGGTGGGCTCGTCGGCGAGGATGACGTCGGGGTCGTTGGCCACCGCCATGGCGATCATGGCGCGCTGCCGCATACCGCCGGAGAATTCGTGCGGGAAGGCCGCGGCCCTGATGCGCGGCTCGGGGATGCCGACCAGGTCGAGGAGTTCCACCGCCCTTTCCGCGGCCCGCTCACGGGAGATGTCCTGGTGGGTGCGCAGGGCCTCCACGATCTGGTCGCCGATCCGGTAGACCGGGGTGAAGGCGGACAGCGGGTCCTGGAAGACCATGGCGATGCGGTTGCCGCGCACCGCGGACAGCGCCGTGTCGCCCGCGCCCATCAGTTCCGTCCCGTCCAGGGTCACGGAGCCGCGTACGTCCGCGCCGCTCGGCAGCAGGCCCATCGCGGCCAGCGCGGTCACCGACTTGCCCGAGCCGGACTCGCCGACCAGGCCGAGGACTTCACCGCGGCGCAGGGCGAGGTCCACCCCGCGTACAGCGGGCACACCGGCGAAGTCCACGTGCAGGCCGCGGATGTCGAGGACGGCGCCGGCGGTCGTGGCATTCACTTGGCCGCTCCCCTGCCCCGGCGGCGGCCGGGCCGTGATGTCGGGTCGATCGCGTCGCGCAGGCCGTCGCCGACCAGGTTGACCGCCAGGACGAAGACCACCAGCAGCCCGGCGGCGAAGAAGAACATCCACGGGTAGGTGACGGCGGCGCCGGTACCGTCGGCGATCAGAGTGCCGAGCGAGACGTCGGGGGACTGCACACCGAAGCCGAAGTAGGACAGTGCCGTCTCGCTCATCACCGCCGAGCCCACCGCGATGGTGGCGTCGATGATGAGGAAGGACGCCACGTTGGGCACGATGTGCCGGGCGATGATCCGCAGCGGCCCGACGCCCATGTAGCGGGCGGCGCGTACGAACTCGCGCTCCCGCAGCGAGATGGCCATCGACCGCACCACCCGGGCGGTGACCATCCAGGCGAAGAAGGCCAGCAGCAGCGCGAAGACCAGCCAGCCGCCGCCCTTGAGCCGGGGTGAGACGACGGAGATCACCAGAAAGCTCGGGAAGATCAGCAGCAGGTCGGTGGTGAAGGTCAGCAGCCGGTCGGTCCAGCCGCCGAAGTAGCCGGCGCACGCGCCGACCACCGCCGCGCCGCCGGTCGCGGCCACCCCCACCAGCAGCCCGATGATCAGCGACTTCTGGAGGCCGTGCACGGTCTGTGCGAAGACGTCCTGGCCGATCCTGTTGGTGCCCCACCAGTGCCGGGAGGAGGGCGCGGAGCGCAGCGCGGTGTAGTCGATGTCGCTGTAGCTCCACCGGGTCAGATGCGGCCCCGCGAAGGCGAGCACGAACAGCAGCGCCACGACGATCAGCCCCGCCAAGGCGGTGCGGTGCGCGGCGAAGCGGCGCAGGGTGACTCTGGCCCGGCTGGGCGGCCGGGCGATCAGGCCGTCGTCCTGGTCGGCCCCGGCGAGCAGGGTTTCCGGTGCTGTTGCCATGGCGGTGTGGTGTGGCCCCTGTCAGGAGTGGCGAACGGGCGGAACGAGTGCGGTGGTCAGGAGTGGCGGACGCGCGGATCGAGTGCGGCGTGCAGCAGGTCGGCCACGAAGCCCGACAGCAGCACCACGACGGCCGCGAAGGTGCTGACGGCGACGACCGAGTTGACGTCGTCCTTGCCGATGGAGGCGACCAGCCACTCCCCCATGCCGTGCCAGCCGAAGATCGCCTCGGTGAAGATGGCGCCGGTGAAGACCGCGAGGAAGTTGTAGGAGAAGAAGGTCGACATGGGGATGAGCGCGGTGCGCAGCCCGTGCCGCAGCAGCGCCTTGCGGCGGGTGAGGCCCTTGGCCCGCGCGGTGCGCAGGTAGTCGGAGCCGAGCACGTCCAGCATGGTGCTGCGCTGGTAGCGGCTGTAGGTGGCCAGCGTGATCAGGCCGATGGACAGGCTCGGCAGCAGCAGGTGCACCGCCCGGTCCTTGGCGTGCGCGGTCCAACCGCCCTGCAGCCCGGGGGTCTTCTCGCCGGTGAACTGGATGAAGTCGGTGCCCAGCGCCTGGTTGAGCCTGATCGCGCCGATCTTGAGCAGCACGGCGAGCAGGAAGACCGGCGTGGACAGCAGCAGGAAGGAGGTCAGGGTGACCAGCCGGTCGGAGAGCCGGTATTGGCGCACCGCGGTCCACGCGCCGGCCAGGATGCCGGCCACCGTGCCCGCCGCGGTGCCGACGATCAGCAGCCGCAGGCTGACCCCGACGCGGCGGCCGAACTCGTCGTTGACGGAGGTGTCGTCGATAGTGCGGCCCAGATCGCCGCGCACCGCGTGGGCGGCCCAGTGGCCGAACCGGTCGTAGAGCGGTGTGTGGTCATCGATGCCGAGCGCGCTGAGTTGCGCCTGGACCGCGGCCGGCCGCGGCGGCGGCTGCCGCGCCTCGAAGTACGCGCGCGGCTGCAGCGCGGTGGCGGCGAGCGCGTACGACAGGCAGACGGCCACCAGCAGCAGGACCACGTAGTAGCCGAGCCTCCTGGCCAGATACGCGAGCACGTCGGGTCCTCTCTCCTGGTCACTCACGATCTTGGAGGCGGAGTGTTGCAGAAATATGAAGAGACCATGACAGCCTTACCAAAGGGGCGGGAGTGACCTCGGGTGCGGTTTAACGTCAACCGCCAGCACTGTGCCCCGTGGTGACAGTTGCTGCCGCACCGTGCTCGACTACCGGAGGAATCGCACATGCCCAGGATGTTCGGCAGACCTGTTACCGCGGTCGCCGTGGCCCTTTCCGCGGTGGCGCTGACGGCGGGGTGCGGCAGCGGCTCCGACGACGCGAAACCGGACGCGAAGAAGAGCTCCGCGCCGCCCGCGGTCCACGCCCAGGGGATCAACCCGCAGCCCCTGAGCAAGGTCAAGCAGGGCGGCACCCTGAAGATGGCGATCCACCAGTGGATCTCGCAGTGGAACTCCTACCAGGTGGACGGCAACCAGGGCGACGCCCAGTCCATCGTGGCGCAGGTCGAGCCCAGTCTCTTCCACTACGACGCGCAGGGCGCCTCCACCGTCGACAAGGACTTCCTGCTCTCGGCCGAGGTGACCTCCACCAGCCCGCAGGTCGTGACGTACACCCTGAACCCCAAGGCGAAGTGGTCTGACGGCAAGCAGCTGAGCTGGCAGGACTTCGCCACCCAGTGGAAGGCGCTGAGCGGCAAGGACGACCGCTACCTGGTGGCCGACACCAGCGGCTACGAGCAGATCTCCTCGGTCACCAGGGGCGTTGACGACCAGCAGGTGAAGATCACCTTCGGCAAGCCGTACGCGGACTGGAAGCGGCTCTTCCGCCCGCTGCTGCCGGCGCCCTCGATCGCGACGCCCGAACTGTTCAACAAGGGCTGGCTGGGCAAGGTCCCGATCACCGGCAACTCCTGGAAGATCAGCGGCTACGACAAGACGGCGCAGACCGTCAGCACCGTGCCCGACCCGAACTGGTGGGGCGCCAAGCCGAAGCTGGACAGCATCATCTACCGGGCGCTCGACGGCTCGGCGGAAACCGACGCGTATCTCAACAAGGAGATCGACTACACCTCCGCCATCCAGCCCGAGGACTACAAGCGGCTGGCGAAGTCCCCCGGCACCGACATCAGGAGCGGCGCCCGCTGGGACGAGGTGCACATCACCCTCAACGGCGCGCGCGGCCCGCTCCAGGACCTCGCCGTCCGGCAGGCCGTGGACCTGGCGATCGACCGGCAGGGCATTGTCGCCGCCTTCTCCAAGGACCTGCCCTTCCCGGTCACGCCGCTCGGCAACCACTTCTTCATGCCCAACCAGCAGGGCTACAAGGACAACAGCGGCAAGTGGGGCAGCCATGACCTCGCGGGCGCCAAGAAGCTGCTGGACTCGGCAGGCTGGAAGGACAACGGCGCGGGCAAGCCCCGCACCAAGGACGGCAAGCAGCTCACCCTGCAGTACGTGCTCAGCGCCGGCTCCAGCACCTCGGCCACCGACCAGGCGCAACTGGTGCAGGCCCAGCTGGGCCAGGCGGGCATCGCGGTGAAGATCCAGACGGTCCCGGCCGACGACTACTTCGAGAAGTACGTCCACACCGGCGCCTTCGACCTGGTGAGCTTCCGCAACGTCGACGCCATCTTCCAGACGCTGCTGTACTCGACCTTCCAGGCGCCCACCGCCACGCAGATCTACGGCAACTACGGCCGGATCTCGACCCCGCAGATCCAGCAGCTGATCAGCCAGGCCGCGCAGACCACCGACCAGAACGCGGCCATCGACCTGTACAACCAGGCCGACGCGCAGATCTGGGACCAGGTGCACTCCATCGAGCTCTACCAGCGCCCGCAGATCCTCGCGGTCCGCTCGGGCCTGGCGAACTTCGGCGCCTCGGGCCTGGCCGACTGGGACTACAACGCGATGGGGTGGACCGCCTAGCCGGTGGAGCGGACCCGGACGGCTGGAAGCGGCCGGGGCCCAGGACGGGGCTAATCCTGCGGCGGCGTGGTGGGACGGATGGGAGCGGCGCTGCGCTGGACGTCCCAGTCGGCGTGGCCCCCCGCGCCCAGGACCCCCGCCGCCGCATGGAACTCAGCCGGGGACATCCGGGCGAACGAGCGGCGGGCGGCCCATGCGACCAGGTGGGGAAACAGCGGACGCAGGGGCTGGGCCAGACGCAGCCAGGGGGGCGCGTAGAGGGTGGGCGAGCGGCGTTCGATGCCGCGGACCAGCAGCTCGGCGACCCGGGCGGCCGAATGTACGCGGCGGGCCGGTGCGGGCTGGCGTCTGCGCAGCTCGCGCAGCACGACATGCTCGTCGAGTTCATCGATCATGTCGGTGTCCGTCCAGTGCAGATAGGCGATTCCGACACCCACGCCTTCGGGTTCCATCTCGCTTCGCAGGGCCTGCGCGAAGGATTCGACACCGGCTTTCGACGCGCAATAGGCGCTCATCATCGGAGCGGATCCGAAGGCGGCGCTCGACGCGACCTGCAGGAAGTATCCGCGGGTCTCCAGCAGCTGGGGCAGGAAGACCCGGGCGGTCACCGCGCTGCCGATCAGGTTCACCCCGATCACCCGGTTCCACAGGGCCGCGTCGCAGTTGGCGAAGGGCCCCGCGACCGCGATTCCGGCGTTCGCCACCACGACGGAGGCCGGTCCGAGGCGTTCCGCCACGGACCGCGCACTTCCCTGCATCGCCGCCTCGTCGGTGACATCCGCTTCGATGCAGCACGGCGTGCCCGGCAGGCTGTCCGCCACCGCTCGCAGCGACTCCAGCTCTCTGCCCAGCAGGACGACCCGCATCCCGCGCTCGGACAGTCCACGCGCGACCGCGGCACCAATGCCTCGGGCCGCACCCGTGACGACAGCGATCCTTGGGCCACGATGTGCCATATGCGACATATTATGCGAGTTCCGGTGCGCCGGGGAATCCGCCACGCGCATCTCCGCAGCGCAGTGCGTGCCCGGGCCACTGCGGTGCCCGGCGCGTGCGGCCTCGTGGTCGGAGCGAGGATCCGTGCGAGGATCCGTAGCGCCGATGCGAGCCAAAGCTCCGGCAGGGCTCCGGCTCCGCGGCTCCCCTGTCGGACCCGGCTGAGACGATCACCCCATGGTGCAAGTCTGTCTGAACGGTGCCCGGAGCCGCACGGAATGCGCTCACCTTCCCGTGACGCCGCAGGAGCTTGCGACGGCAGCCCGGACAGCTGTCGCCGCCGGCGCCCAGGACATCCATCTCCACCCCAAGGACCGCGACGGCGCGGACACGTTGCACCCCGCTGCCGTCGCCGCGGCCCTCGTAGCCGTACGGGCCGCCGTCCCAGGCGTTCCCGTCGGCGTCACCACCGGCGCCTGGACCGCGCCGGCTTCCGGAACGCGCGCGGCCCAGGTCCGCTCCTGGACCGTGCTGCCGGACCACGCGTCCGTGAACTGGCACGAGGACGGCGCCACCGAGGTCGCCACCGCCCTGCTGGACCGAGGCGTCGGCGTCGAAGCCGGCATCTACTCCGGAACCCGCGCGGCGCGGCGCTTCCTCAGCTGGCCTGAGTCCCACCGCGTCTTGCGCGTCCTGGCGGAGATCACCGACACCGACCCGCGGACCGCGGTCCGGGCCGCGGCCGACCTGCTCGCCGAACTACAGCCCGGAGCGACCTCACCGATCCTCCTGCACGGCGAGGACGACGCCGCCTGGCCCGTCCTGCGGTTCGCGGCCTCTCGCCGGCTGGACACGCGGATCGGACTGGAGGACGTGCTCCACCTGCCCGACGGCACACCGGCCACGAGCAACGCCGACCTCGTCCACGCGGCGCAAGTGGTCATCCAGCAGGCATCCGAGCAGTCCTGACCGGCGACTCCACCGTTGTCGCACGGCCGCGGCGGCAGCCACGGCCCTCGCCGACGCCGCGGCCGCGGCGTCGGCGTCGGCGTGGGCGTCGGCGTCGGCGTCGGCGTCGGCGTCGGCGTCGGCGAACGCGACGACCGGCATATCCGGCCGCCCGATCCGTCCAGGTCATTGACGCAGAACCGGCGACGGACCAACGTCCTCGGCGACCGGTGTCAACGACGACATGGTCTGTATGAGCAACTGCCGCGATTCACCGCGGAGTCGGCCGGTGGCGACCGCCCGCCTCGGCCGCGCTCGCCCACGGCGCCAGGCACATGGATGGGGGGCGCCCACGCCGGGAACGAACCGAAGTCCGGCGCGGGCACCGTCGGCGGGGCGGGCCGCGGATCAGCGGTGGAGCGTGCGGGGCGGCGGGGACCTGCGGAAATGCCGTGGTGACGGGAAGTCGGCCTGCCGTAGGGTCGGCGCCATGAACCAGCTGTGGCGCGACGCCGTTCGCCCGATCCGTGCCGACGAGTGGCCCCAGGTGAAGGAACTGCGGCTCTTCGCGCTGCGTGATCCGGCGGCTCCGATCGCCTTTCTCGAGACGTACGAGCGGGCGGTCGCGGAACCGGAATCCTTCTGGCGGGAGCGGGCCGAAGGGGCGTCCGGCGGGACGCGGGTGCGGCAGTTCGTGGCCGAGGGGCCGGACGGGGTGTGGAGCGGCACGGTGACCGTGCTGGTCGAGGAGGCGGGCGGCAGCGACGTGTTCGGCGTGACCGTCCAGCAGCGCCAGGCGCACATCGTCGGCGTGTTCGTGCGCCCCCAATACCGCGGGAGCGGAGCGATCGACGCGCTTTTCGAGGCGGCCGTCGAGTGGGCCGTCTCGGTCGCGGACGTGGCACGGGTGCGGTTGTACGTCCACGAGGACAACGCGCGGGCCGAGGGTTTCTACCGGCGGTTCGGATTCGTGCGCTCCGGGGTGACGGCCCCGATGAAGGGCGATCCCTCCAAGACGGAGGTCGAGATGGTTCTCGACCGGCCCGAGGTGCTGTCCGGATCCTGAGGACCGTCCGGCGGCCAAGGGCTGACATCCGCTGGGCGACGGACCCGCAGGCCGCCGCGACAGCGCGCCGGAATCCGGTCAACGACGCACCTGACAAACGGAATTGGGCAGCACCGAGCTGAAGCATGTGTTCCGTATGTGGCTCTTGCGAATCTTGAGAAAGCCCCCACATACTGCGTATGCGAACGGGGGGTTCTGCAGGGGGATGGTTCGTGGGGGAACATCACGAATGCTCGGTGCCTCGACAGTGACTCCCGTGTGTCCAGACCACGGCACAAGGGGACTCAGTTGCACAAGAGTTGGCGAAAAGCGCGGGCGGCAGCGCTCGCGGCAGGGATGGCGGCGGCGCTGACCGCAGGGGCAGTTGCTCCCGCGGGGGCCGCGGGCGGGCGTCCGGCGCAGCGGGACCTGGCGGGTGCGCCACACAAGGCCGGGGGGGCCAAGGCGGAGACCTGGGTGACGCTCATCACCGGTGACCGGATCGGCGTGAGCGCCGACGGCAAACCGGTCGCCCTCCAGCACGGCAAGGGGCGCGAGCACATCCCCGTCGAGATACAGACCGTCAAGGGGCACGCGTACGCGCTGCCGCTGGACGCGGTCCGGCTTGTCGACCAGGGCCGCGTCGACCGGCGGCTGTTCGACGTCACGACGCTGAACCGGCCGGAATACCGCAAGGCGCAGGCGCACGGCCTTGGGTACATCGTCACCTACCAGGGCTCGGGCTCCGACGCGAAGGCCGATCTGCACCGGGCCGACGGCGCCAGGGTCACGCACACGTACGGCACGCTCAACGCCGAGGCCGTCACGGCGCCGGCGGCCCGCACCGCCGGTGTCTGGCAGGCACTGACCAGCGCGCCGGTGAAGGGCGCGCCGTACGCGGCCGCCGAGGCGGGCCTGAAGAAGGTGTGGCTGGACGCGGTGCAGAAGGCGTCGACCCTCGACTGGAGCCGCCGGCAGATCGGCGCGCCGAGCGCGTGGGACGCCGGCTACGACGGCACCGGCGTGAAGATCGCCGTGCTCGACACCGGTGTCGACAAGGCCCACCAGGACCTGGCGGGCCAGGTGACCGACGTGCAGAACTTCTCCACCGCCGACAACCCTGACGACCACTTCGGGCACGGCACGCACGTCGCGTCCATCGCGGCGGGCACCGGCGCGCGGTCCGGCGGCACGTACAAGGGCGTCGCGCCCGGCGCGAAGATCATCTCCGGCAAGGTGCTGGACGACGACGGCTTCGGCGACGACTCCAACGTCCTCGCGGGCCTGGAGTGGGCCGCCAAGTCCGGGGCGAAAATAGCCAACCTGAGCCTCGGCGGCACCGACACGCCCGGCACCGACGTGCTGGAGTCGGCCGTCGACACCCTGTCCGCCCGCTACGGCACGCTGTTCGTCATCGCGGCGGGCAACGACGGCTCCGCCGCCGGGACGGTCGGATCGCCGGGCAGCGCGGACGCCGCGCTGACCGTCGGCGCGGTCGATAAGGACAGCGCGCTGGCCGACTTCTCCTCGCGCGGCCCGCGCGTCGGCGACGACGCCGTCAAGCCGGATGTGACCGCGCCCGGTGTGGACATCACCGCCGCCGCCGCTCCCGGCTCGGTCATCGACCAGGAGGTCGGCGAGAACCCGCCGGGCTATCTGACGATCTCGGGTACGTCGATGGCCACCCCGCATGTCGCGGGCGCCGCCGCCGACCTGGCGCAGGAGCACCCGGACTGGACCGGCCGGCAGATCAAGGCCGCACTGGTCGCCGCCACCACCGACAGCGGCGCCGGATACACGCCGTTCGAGCAGGGCACCGGCCAGGTCGACCTGACCAAGGCCGTCAAGCAGACCGTCACGGCGAAGCCCGGCTCGACCAGCCTGAGTTACGCCAAGGCCCTGTGGCCGCACGGTGACGACCCCAAGCAGACCAGGACGCTCACCTACACCAACACCGGTGGCAAAGCCGTGGTCCTCTCGCTCGCCGTGAAGGGCACCGACCCGCGGCATCAGGCCGCCCCCGCCGGCTTCTTCAGCCTCTCCGCCCCTTCGGTGACGGTGCCCGCCGGGGGCTCGGCGAGCGTCGACGTCACCGTGGACACCATGCTCGGCGGCACCGTCGACGGCGCCTACACCGCGTACGTCACCGCCACCTCGGCCGACGGCCAGACCGTCCGCACCGCGGCGGGCGTGACACGCGAGGTCGAGTCGTACGACGTCACGGTCAAGCACCTGGACCGGCAGGGGAAGGCGACCGGCGTCTACGACACCGAGCTGTTCCCGATGTCCGGTGACCTGGCGGGCACGTTCATCCCGGTGTACGACGCCAGTGGCACCGTCACCGTCCGGGTGCCCAAGGGCCGCTACATGCTCAGCAGCAGCGTCTTCGTCGGTGACGGCTCCACCTGGAAGGGTGCCGACTGGATCACCGAGCCGAACCTGACCGTCGGCCGCACCACCGGCGTCACGGTCGACGCGCGCACCGCGCGGCCGGTCGACATCACCGTCCCCGACCACGCGGCGGTCGCGCAGTTCGCGGGAACCGAGGTCACCGTCAAGACCCCGGACTTCAGCAACGGCGTCGGATGGTGGCTGGACAACTACACCAACTTCCGTACCGCGCATCTCGGCCCCGCGGTCGCCGCAGGCACCCTTATCCAGTCGTTCGCGGGCACCTGGACGAACGGCAGGACTCGCTACGACCTGGCGTACGGCCTCAACAGGACCACGGTGGCGACCGGCTACGTCAAACACGCCAAGGCCGCTGAGCTGGCGAAGGTCAAGGTCGCGACCGGCACCTCGGTGAAGGGCAAGAAGGGCTTGCTCTTCGCCTTCGGCGTGCTGCCGGGCGACCCGGGCTCCGGTGCGACCGGCTTCACCGAGGACCTTCCGAACACCACCACCGAGTACGTCAACGGCGGCCCGTCGGTGCGATGGCAGTTCGAGTTCTGGCAGTTCGACAGCTCGGGCGAGCAGCTCGAAGCGGTCTACAGCACCACCGACAGTGTCTACAAGACGGGCAAGAGCTACGCCAAGACCTTCAACGTCGGCGTCTTCGGTCCGGCTGTGGACAACAGCACCGGTCTCTACCGATCCGGCAACGAGATCTACGGCTACCTCCCGCTGTTCGCGGACGGCGCCGGCCACCTGGGCTCCTCCACCTACGACACGGTGGTGACCACCCTCTACCGCAACGGCAAGAAGGTCGGCAGCAACGCGGACCCGCTGGCCGGCGAGTCCTTCACCGTGCCCGCCGCGGCCGCTCACTACAAGCTCACCACGTCGGTGACCCGCAGCGGTGTCGCGGCGGTCAGCACCAAGGTGACGGCGGCGTGGACCTTCTCCTCCAAGGAGACCGCGGCCGAGGTCCGACTGCCCTCCTCCGCGGTGAGGTTCAGCCCGGCGCTGAGCAGCGCGAGCACCTCCAAGGCCGGAGCCGGCGTCAAGGTGCCGGTCACCGTCGAGGGTTCGGCCGCCGGGAAGAACCTCAAATCGCTGAAGGTGTACGTCTCCTTCGACGCCGGCAAGCACTGGAAGCAGCTCACCGTCAGGAACGGCACGGTGACGGTGGCGAACCCCAAGGCCGGCAAGGGAGTCTCCTTCAAGGCCGACGTCACCGACAAGAAGGGCAACACCCTCTCCGAGGCGATCTACAACGCGTATCTGACCAGGTAGCCCGGCAGCGCGTCGGCCGCCAGGACCCTTGCGTGGTCCTGGCGGCCGACGCGCGTCAGGCGAGCGGTGGGCCGCGGTCCACCGGCGCGGGTCTCACGGTCTGAGGACGACCTTCTCGCAGTTGTCCGCCTTGTTCTTGAACAGCTCGTAGCCGGTCGGCGCCTCGCTCAGGGGCAGCCGGTGGGTGATCACCCGGGTGGGGTCGATCTTGCCCTGCTCGATCAGTCCCAGCAGCGGCTTCATGTACTTCTGCACATGGCACTGCCCGGTGCGCAGCGTGAGGGACCTGTTCATCCACGCGCCCGCCGGGAATTTGTCGATCAGGCCGCCGTAGACACCGATGACCGACACCACGCCGCCGCTCCGGCAGGACAGGATGGCCTGGCGCAGCGCGTGCGGCCGGTCGGTCTCGGAGCGGGCCGCCTGCTTGGCGCGGTCGTAGAGCTGCACGTGGGAGGCGCCGTGGGTGGCTTCCATCCCGACCGCGTCGATGCACTTGTCGGGGCCGCGGCCGCCGGTGAGTTCCAGCAGGGCCGACCGTACGTCGACGTCCTCGTAGTCGACGGCCGTGTAGCCCTCGGCGGTGGCCATGTCGAGCCGGTAGGTCTCCTTGTCGATCGCGATGACCTTCTCCGCGCCCAGAACCCGGGCGCTGTCCATCGCGAACTGGCCGACCGGTCCGGCGCCCCAGACGGCGACGACGTCACCTTCCTGGATGTCGCACATCTCGGCGCCCATGTACCCGGTCGGCAGGATGTCGGACAGGAACAGCACCTGCTCGTCGTCGAGGTCAGACCCGATCTTGAGGGCGTTGACGTCGGCGAGCACCACCCGGGCGTACTCGGCCTGGCCGCCGGCGAAGCCGCCGGTGAGGTGGGAGTAGCCGTAGATGCCGGCGGTGGGGTGACCGAAGAACTTCTCCGAGAGGCCGGCGTTGGGGTTGGTGTTCTCGCAGCACGAGTACAGCTCCGCGCGGCAGGCCCCGCAGGCGCCGCAGGCGATCGGGAACGGCACGACGACCCGGTCGCCGACGCGCAGCTTGTCGGCGTCGATGCCGGAGCCGACCTCGACGACCTCCCCCATGAACTCGTGGCCCATGACGTCGCCCTTCTCCATGGTGGGGACGTAGCCGTCGAGCAGATGGAGGTCGGAGCCGCAGATCGCCGTCGAGGTGATTCTCACGATGGCGTCGCGGCTGTTCAGGATCGACGGTTCCGGGACGTCCAGCACCTCGACCGTGTTGCGTCCCGTCCAGCAGTTGGCCTTCATGTCAGGGCCTCCTTCAGTTCGCCCTCGGTCAGCGGTCGGGCCGGGTGCTGCGGGAATTCCCCGCGGGCGCGCTTGCCGCCGGGTGCCCCCTCGGAGCGGACGATCTCGCCGGTCTCCACGATCTGCTTGAAACGGCGCAGGTCGTCGTCCAACTGCTGGTGCGGTTCCTCGCCGAAGTAGCGCGCCGCGGTCTTGCCCAGCGCGCCGCCGGGCAGGTCGTACCTCAGGGTCACCTGGAGCTCGGTGCCCCGGTCGCCGGGGGCGGGCGCCAGGCGGACCTCGCCGGAGTTGTCGACGTCGGCGCCGTCCGCCGACCGCCAGGCGATCAGCCGGCCGGGGACGTCCCGGGTGACCTCGGCGTCCCATTCGACGGTCCTGCCGAACGGCGCGCTCGCCCGCCAGTGGGTGGTGCGCGGACCGGTGACGCGGACGTCCTCCAGGTGCGCCATGAAGTCCGGCAGGCGTTCCAGGTCGGTCCACAGGTCGTAGACCTCGTCCGGGCGGCCGGCGACGGTGGTGGTCGCGGTCAGTTCCATGGGGGCGCTCCTACGGGTACGGGTCACGGCCGCGTAGACGTCCGTGGCCGTGATCACGGTGACCGCGGCGGTCGCGGCGACCGTACGGCCGAGACCGCGGCCGTCGTGGTTGCGCAAGGCCCGGGCCAGCGCCGCCAGATCCATCAGGTCGCCGCCGACGCGTCCCCAGAGCCACGCGGGACGCGGCCGCCACAGCAGCCCGGCCGCCGCCGCGAGTTCGCGTACGCCGACGGCGGCCGTGGTCAGGCGCTGCCGGGAGCCGTCGCCCACGCCCAGCGCGCGGGCGAAGCCGGCCGGGTCGACGACCTGGGGCACCCCCAGGAGCGCACTGGCCCAGCCGAGGCCGCGGACGAGCGGATCGTGCCGTAGTCGGGAGGTGGAGCGGGTATCTGCCGTCATGGGTGCTCCTCACGTGCGGTGAGGTGAGGGGAAGGCGCCGGCCGCCCGTCGTTCGCCGGGCGCGGACGGGACGACCGGCACTCGGATCCCCCACCGCCGGTGGCGGTTAACGTGCCCCGTCGGGATGCAGGACCACCTTGGTCCAGCCGTCGTCACGGGCGTCGAAGTGCTCGTAGGCGGTGGGCGCCTCGGCCAGGTCGAGTTCGTGGGAGACGACGAAGCTCGGCTCCGCCTTCCCGCCGGCGATCAGGTCCCGCAGCGCCCGGTTGTACCTCTTCACCGGTGCCTGCCCGGTGCCCATGCGCTGGCCCTTGAACCACATCAGGCCGAAGTCGATCGGCACCTTGCCCTGCGCCTCCAGCTCTCCCTGGGCCTCGGCACCGCCGGGGTCCTCGGGCAGGAACACGCCCACCACGCCGATGTCACCGGTGAACCTGACCGCGTCGATCAGTCCGTTGACCGTGAGGCCGGCGTCCTCGTGTCCCTCGGCGTCGTGCGCCTGGTAGCCGACGCACTCGCAGCCGTTGTCGGCTCCCAGGCCGAGGGTGGACTCTTTGACGACCTCCGCCGGGTCCTGCTCGGCGGTGTTGATCGGGATGGCCCCGATCTGCTCGGCCTTGCGCAGCCGGTCGGGCTGGTGGTCGGCCACCCAGACGCGGCCGGCGCCCTTGAGGATGGCGGAGTAGGCCGCCATGAGCCCGACGGGGCCCGCTCCGAAGACGACCGTCTGGTCGCCCGGTTTGACGTTGGCCATCTCGGTGGCGTGGTAGCCGGTGGGGAAGATGTCGGCGAGCATCACGTAGTCGGTCTGCCGGTCGGCGGCGTCCTCGCCCAGCCGCAGGGCGTTGAAGTCGCCGTAGGGCACGCGCAGCAGTTCCGCCTGGCCACCCTGGTAGGGGCCCATGTCGGCGAAGCCGTAGGCGGCTCCGGCGAGGGCCGGTTCCGGCTGCATGGTCAGGCAGTAGTTGGTCAGGCCCCGCTCGCACTGCTTGCAGAAGCCGCAGGCAACGTTGAAGGGCAGCACCACGTACTGGCCGACCTGGACTTTGCGGACGGCCGAGCCGACCTCGACGACCTGGCCCAGGTTCTCGTGCCCCAGGGTGCGGCCGGACTCGAACGAGGTGCGGCCCTCGTACATGTGCAGGTCGGAACCGCAGATGTTGGTGGCGGTGATCTTGACGAGGATGTCGCACGGGTGTTCGATCTTCGCGTCCGGTACGTCCTTCACGGTGACCGTTCGCGGCTCTTCGTACACCGCTGCTCTCATAACTGCTCCCTCGGGCGCCGCCACGCGAGGCGGCACCGCACTGATGGAGACGCGTATCGTCCGATTCCCCCCGTTCACTACGCTAAGCGACCCCGCATCGATCGACCAGCGCTGTGGCCGGCACCCGGACGGCCGCCCGCCGGGGCGGGTCCCCGGCTCACGTCGCGGGCTGGTCGCCGTCCGCGTCCCGGAGCATGTGGCGACGTTCTTTCTCGCGCTTGGAGTACGCGGCCGCGCGGATCGCCTCGTCGCTCTCCAGGCCCGATCCCAGCGCGCCGCCCACCGTGGCGACCGAGGCGACGAACCAGGACAGCGTCCAGTACGTCGAAGCGTGCACCGGGGTCTGCGTCATCGAGGCGAACACCCGGTCGTTGATGATGAACACCGCCCACACCAGGTTGACGACCAGCAGACCCGCGTAGCAGACGATCACCCCGATACCGACGGTCAGGACCGTCGAGGCGTTGTAGAGGGCCGCCGTCTTCCGCGCCTCCGGCGAGACCCCCGCTTTTGGATGCCACAGGTGCGCGTCGATGATCAGCCAGCCGGTCATGAGGACGACGGACCCCACCATGGCGATCACCAGGCGCGGCACGCTCAGCGCCTCGGCCAGGGCCCACACCGTGGAGTTCACGGCGGCGATGGCTCCCGTGGCGAGCGCGGCCGCCAGGGCTTTCGACAGGCCCGGCACCAAGCGCCACGGCCTGTTGGCGCGGACCATGCCGACGAGCACCCTGAGGTAACCGCGCGGCCCGCTGACGACGTACCGCAGATCGGCGGCCTCCTCCTCGGCCACCGGACCCTGGTGGACAGGCGCGAAACGACCGGCGAAGGACCCCAGGTCGGACTCACCTCCCGTGGGCCCCTCGGTCGCGGTCGGCGGAGGGTCCACCAGCTCCAGCACGGCCTGCTCCACGGCCCGCCGGGCCTTCCTCTGCAGGCGCAGGCCCCCCAGCGGGGGAAGGGACAGCAGCGCCACGCCGTGTTCGTGACTCAGGTCCACGACGAGCTTGCGCCCGTGCGAGTGGAGCGGAATGTCGGTGAGGGCCACGACGACGTCCCAGTCCTCCGCACTGCGACGGTCCACGATCCGGCGCATCAAGGTGGGCGGATCCTCGGACCGCGAACTGAAGGGCTCGCTGACCACCCGCACGTCGAACCGCCGTCGCCGGCCCGACTTCTCGGCGAGCCGGGCGGGAAGCACCCGGGCCATGCTCCGCGCGATCTCCGTCGGCGCGTCCGGATCCGCCAGGAGCACGACGACCGTGACGCCCCGGGACGGCAAGCTCATGATCGGACCCTTCGCGTCGGCTGTCCCCGCGGCCACAGGTGCCCACAGGATGCCCCCGAGGCGGTGCCGGCGCCGCGTGACACGCTGGCCCCCACCGGCAGGTGCGGGGCGGAACGCGCCGCCCCACCGGCCACCCGTTCCCCGTCCGGCCCGGGTGGGGAACCGGCTCGGCGGGGGCACTCGCCGCCCCCGCCGAAAGCCGGCTCGTCATGGCGGCGTTCGCCGACCATGGGCGGCAGGGAAAGCGCCGTGCCCGCGCCGGCAGGCGGGGAGGGGAAGCTCCCGCACGGCGACTTGCCGTACCGGCCCCGAGACCGTGGAGGTCCGCGGTGGGCGTCGCGTGGGGGCAGGCGACGGGCCGGCGGTGGTCAGACGTTCTCCCGGCAGAAGACGTACGTGCCCGCCGCCAGCGAGAGGGCGGCGAGGCCGACGCCGACCGCGAGACCCTCGGCGACGGTGGCCGTGGCGAAGTGGCCCACGAACGCGTCCCGGATGGCGTCCACGAGGTAGCGCAGCGGGGTGAGGCGGGAGACGTCGTCGAGCCAGCCCGGCGCCAGGGACATGGGCAGCAGGATGCCCGACAGCAGGAGCAGCAGCACGGTGGCGATGTTGAGCATGGGCGAGAAGGCCGTCTCGCGCTTGACCACCAGCCCCAGCCCGTAGGAGAGCGAGGAGAGGCTGCAGGTGAGCAGCGCGACGAAGAGCAGGCTCAGCGCGATGCCCGCCAGGGGCGCGCGCAGGCCGAAGACGACCGCGGCCAGGATGAGCACCACGCTCTGCGCCAGCAGCACCGCCACGTCGTGCAGGACGCGGCCCATCAGCAGCGCGAACCGGCTGACCGGCGTGACCCGCATCCGCTCCATCGACCCGGTGCGCCAGTCGGCGATCACCGTGAAGCCGACGAAGGCGGCGCCGAACAGGGCGAGTTGGACCAGCAGGCCGGGCACGTACACCTGCCAGGCGCTGCCGGCCGTGCCCTCGTCGGCCCGCAGGACCCGGGACAGCATCGGACCGAAGAAAGCCAGGTAGAGGATCGGCTGCGACAGCCCGATGATCAGCCAGACGGGGTTGCGGGCGTCCTGCCGCACCTGCCGGCGGAAGATGAGCGAGGTGTCACGCGCGACGGGCACCCAGGGCTCCTTCGTGGGCAGGACCGGCAGGACCGGCAGGACCGGTGGGACCGGTGGGACCGGCGGGATCGGCAAGGCCGGTGGGATCGGCCGGACCGGCGGAAGCGGGACCGGCGAGACCGGTGGCGGGCGCGGGCGGGATCGGGATCGGCAGGTCGGCGTGCAGGGGGTGTCCGGTGGCTGCCAGGAAGACCTCGTCCAGGCTCGGCCGCGTCAGCTGGATGGACTCCAGCCGCACACCCGCCCCGCCGAGCGCCTGGACCAGCCCGAACAGCGCCTGCTCGCCGCGCGCCACCGTGAGCCGCAGGGTGCTGCCGTCGGCGGTCAGTGCCAGCACCTCGGGCCGGGCCCGCAGCACCGCCTCGGCGGGGGCCGGGTCGTCCGCGACCTCCACGCTGATCACGTCACCTGCCACCTTGCGCTTGAGTTCCTCCGGGGTGCCCTCGATCACGATGCGGCCCCGGTCCATCACCAGCACGCGGTCGCACAAGGCGTCCGCCTCCTCCAGGTAGTGGGTCGTCAGGAAGACGGTGGTGCCCCACTCGTCGCGCAACCGCCGCGTGTGGTCCCACAGTTCACGGCGGCTGTGCGGGTCGAGGCCGGTCGACGGCTCGTCGAGGAAGACCAGCGGCGGGGAGTGCACCAGCCCCAGCCCGATGTCCAGCCGGCGGCGCTGGCCACCGGAGAGCGTCTGCACCTGCCGGTCGAGCAGGTCGGCCAGGCCGAGCCGCCCGGCCACGGCCGCGGCCCGCTCCCGTGCGGCTGCCCGGGTCATCCGGTACAACTCGCCCTGGAGCAGCAGTTCCTCGCCGACCAGCGCGTCGGGATGGGCGCCGCCGCCCTGCCCGACGTAGCCGATCCGCCGGCGCACCCCCGCGGGGTCCCGGCGCAGGTCGGCGCCGGCCACGGTCGCCCGGCCCGACGTGGGCCGCAGCAGCGTCGCCAGCATCCGCAGGGTGGTCGTCTTGCCCGCGCCGTTGGTGCCCAGGAAGCCGACGATCTCGCCGGCGCCGACCTCCAGGTCCACCCCGCTGACCGCCTCGACCGTGCGGCCCCGGGTGCGGAAGGTCCGCGCGAGGCCCTCCGCCATGATGATCGCCACGTCCACTCCTCGGTCCTGGGGCGTTCGAAGGGTCCGTACACGCGGGTCCGTACACACGGCCGTACACGCGGGTCCGTACGGCCGGCGGGGTGTCGCCGGTGGGCTCAGCGCGCCGGCTCCCCAGGCTCCGCCGAGGCCCTGCCGGTGCCGCGCGCCAGCACCGGCAGCGTCCGCCAGGACGCCTCGTCGTCCGGCTCGTCCGGCCGGCCGGCGCAGACCACGTACGATCCCGGGGCCATGGCCGCGTAGCGTCCGGTGAGTTCCGCGAGGAAGGCCTCGTGCAGGTCCTCGGGCGCGGGGGCGGCCTGCGGTCCGCCGGTCCACGCGGCGTAGCCGGTCAGCAGCCGGTCCGTTCCGCCCTGCGCCGTGTCGCCGGGCTCCGCCGCGGGCGAGGCGATGACCGCCACCGGTCCGGCACCCGCCGCCGCGGCGGCCGCGGCCAAAACCTCGGCCGTCGCGCCGCGCTCCACCCAGCAGCCGTCGATTCGCACCCACTGCGGGCCGCGTCGCGGGGCGCTCAGGCCGGTGGCCGCGGGCGCGTCCGCCAGCTTCAGGTCTTCCGCGGCCGCCGCGACGAGCAGCCGCTCCACCCCCCTGAGCAGGCTGTCCACGTCGCGGCGCGGCAGGACAGCGGGGTCCGCCCACAGCGCGAGGACCAGCTCCCCCGCGACCTGGCGGACGCTCAGGTAGGCGGCCACCGGGTAGGACTCGTCGGGAAGGGAGGTCAGGCGGGTCTCGGCGAGGGCCGCGTGCATCTCCACCAGGGAGCCGGGCGGCGGGGCGGAGACGGCGGCGGCCGCGGTGTCGAGCGTCGAGAAGTCGTTGTAGACCACGTCCCGGTGGAAGGCCGTACCGCGCGCCCTGCCCACGCCGTCGATCACCCGCCACAGCTCGTCGGCGTCGAACTGGCTGTAGCGGTAGGCGTTGAAGGCCGCCGTGCCGGCCCGCTTGACCACCGTGTCGAAGTTCTCGGCCCTGACGTCGACCGACAGCAGCGCGTCCTGCGCCAGGTTCCCGACGTAGCCGCGGGTCGCGCCGCGGATGCGGTTGCCGGCGACCGAGGTGACCACGCATTTGTCGTTGCCGGTGCGCAGCGCGGTGCACACCGCGAAGGCCGCGAGCACCACCGTGGAGGGGCCGATACCGGTCCGCGCCACGACATGGCTGATCGCCAGCGCCGCCGCGCGGGAGCGGAAGGTGGTGCGGCGCCGGCGGCCGGGCGGCGAGGGGTCGGTGGGGACGGCGAACATCGCCTGGGGAGCGGCGGCGAGGGTCGCCTCCCAGTACCGCAGCGCCGCCCGGGCCCGCCGGCGCCCGGCCGGTGTGCGCTCCGCGGCGGCCAGGTCAAGCGGCTGGAGCGGCTCGGGGCCGGGGGGCACGGACGCCGGGTCGGCGAGCAGCGCGGCGAACTGCTCGCCGAGCAGGCCCACCGAGCCGACGTCCACGGCCATGTGCGAGATCACCAGGACCAGCAGGAAGGGCTCCCCCGCGCGGGTGGCCACCGCGGCCCGCACCGGCAGCTCGCGCACCAGGTCGCCGTCGCCGCCGGCCAGCAGGCGTTCCAGCACCGAGCGCGGGTCGCGGCCCGAGGAGCCGAACTCGTGGACGGAGACCTCAAGCGTGCCGGCGGCCGCGACGGTCTGCGACGGCTCCCCGCCGGGAGGGTCGACGTAGGTGGTGCGCAGCGACTCGTGCCGGGTGATCAGGGTCGCCAGCGCCTCGGTGACAGCCGTGAGCGAGGTGCCCGCGGGGATGTCGAAGAAGGCCGGGACGGTGGCCGACCCCCGGTCGGCGGGCTTGCGTATCCAGCGCAGGACGTTGCTCTGGCCGAAGGTGAGCGGACCGCTGCGCGAGCGCCCGCCGCCGAAGGCCACCGTCCGCGTGTCCACGGCGTCGGCCGGTGAGGCGGCGCCGTGATCCCCCGCGTCCGCATCCGCTCCGGTGCCTCCGGCGGCGGCCGGCGGGGCTGCGTCCCGATCCACTGCGGTGCCTTCCGCGGCGGTCGGCGTTGCGGCGCGCGTGTCCCGATCCGCTCCGGTGCCTTCCGCGGCGGCCGGCGTTGCGGCGCCCCGGTCCGCTGCGTCCCCTTCCCTGGCGGTGCGTTCCACGGCGGTGCGGTCCACGTCGGCTCCTTGCGGTCCGGCAGGGCGGCGGGTTGCCGGCCCCGGCGGACGGGCTCGGGGCGTGATCGACCGTACCGAGCGGCCCGGAGGCCGCCCAGCCGGGAAATCCCTGGTTTCAGCGGCCGCCCGGCGGTGCCGGGAAACCCAGGGATTTCCCGCATGCTCCGGCCCGCCGCAGGTGCCTAGCCTCGTCTCGCCCCGCAGCTCCGCCCTGCTCCGCCCCGCACCGCGTCCCCTCCCCCCATCGTGTCCGGCGCCCGCAGTGCCGAACCGCAGCCCGCCGAGGCAGGAGCCCATGACCATGCGACCCACCGTGCTGGAGCGCGTCGAGGCGTACCTGCCCGCCAGGTCCGTCGACGTCCAGCAGGTCGCGGTGGACCTGGGGCTGAGCCGCCATCAGGCGCGGCTGATGCACCGCGTCCACGGGCTCGACGTCCTGCACGAGGATCCCGGCCTGGGCCTGTACGACCTGGTGCTGGAGCCGGCGCGCCGGGTGCTGGCCGCGCTGCCGGACCCGTCGGTGGTGCGCTACCTGCTCTACGCGCACACCATCCAGGAGGTCACCCCCGCGCACGTCGACGCGGCCGCCGACCTCGGCCGCCTGCTGGGCCTGGCCGATGCCGAGTGCTTCGCGCTCACCCAGCAGAACTGCGCGAGCAGCCTGGCCGCGGTGGACGCGGCGGGCGAGCTGCTGCGGGCCGACGGCGACCCGCGGGCCAAGGCGCTGGTCGTCACCGGGGAGAAGCCCTTCTCCAAGCTCGCCCGGCTCATCGCCAACACCACGATCATGGGCGAGGCGTCGGCCGCCTGCCTGGTGGGCCTCACCCCGCGAGGCAGCACCGTACGCGGCTACGCGGTGCGTACCGACGGCCGGTTCCGCGAGGGCATCCGGATGACGACGCAGGCCGCCCAGGACTTCGGCGACAGCTACGCCGCCGGTCTCGCCGCGGTGGTCCACGAGGCCCTCGACCAGGCGGACCTGCGGCTGTCCGACGTCGTCACGATCGTGCCGCACAACGTCAACCGCTCCTCCTGGCTGCGGGTGGCCAAGGAGCTGGGCATCGGCCCTGAGCGGATCCACCTGGACGGCGTGGCCCGCTACGGCCACTGCTTCTGCAGCGACCCGTTCCTCAATCTCGTGGCGCTGCGCGAGCGGCAGGGCCTGGTCGAGGGCGGTCACTACCTGTTCGCCGCCGTCGGCCTGGGCGCGACGTACGCGGCCATGGTGATCGAGCACCTCGGAGGTTAGGAGACCACGTGGAAGGCTCATCAAGCGCGGCCCGCGAAGACGGCCGCTATCTGCGCCGGCTCAAGGCCGCGTGCACCGGGGACGCCGACGCGCGGCTGGTGTTCCTGTGCAATTTCGAGGCCGAGGAGCAGTGGGCGGTCGGCCACACGGGCCTGCCCGCGCCCAAATTCCCGGTGTCCGCGGCGCTGGTGCGGCGGATGGAGGAGCTGGGCGCGACCCTCGCGGGACCGCGCGACGTCCTGCTGCTGTCCGCGCCGCTGGACGAGGACTTCCGGGCGCACGCCCGGACCGCGGGCGCGGCGCTGCCGGAGGTCCTGGTGCCGGAGCGGGCCGCGGGCAGCGCGTCGACCGCGCAGGCCGTGCTGGACTCCCCTCATGCGCTGGCCGAGTTGACCCGGCTGGCCGCCGAGGGCGCCTGGTTGATGCCGATGGGGACCTCGCCGCTGGAGCAGCGGGTCGCCGAGGTCACAGGATTGCGGCTGGCGGTTCCCGACTCGGCCACCTTCGAGCGGGTGAACAGCAAGATCTACGGCCGCAGGCTCGCCGCCGAGGCGGGGCTGCGGGAGGTGCCCGGCGACACTTGCGAGCAGGTCGGCCAGCTCGCCGACGCCCTGCGCAGCCGCTACCCGGCCATGGCCGGGGGCCGGCCGGTGGTGGTGAAGGACGCCTACGGCGTCTCCGGCAAGGGACTGGTCGTCCTGGAGAGCCAGGAGAAGGCCGAGCGGCTGCTGCGCATGGTCGGCCGGCGGGCGGAGCGCACCGGCGGCCACCGCTTGGAGGTGGTCGTCGAGGAGTGGCTGCCCAAGCGCTGCGACCTCAACTACCAGCTCACCATCGACCGCGACGGCCGGGTGGAGTTCGACTTCGTCAAGGAGGCGCTCACCGAGAACGGGGTGCACCGCGGCCACCTGATGCCCTCGCAGCTGGGCGAGGGCCAGGTGGCGGAGCTGCGCGAGGCGGCGGCGGCCATCGGCAAGGCGCTGTACGCCGACGGCTTCGCCGGCATCGCGGGGGTGGACGCCGTGCTCGGCGCCGACGGCGTCCTCTACCCGATGCTGGAGATCAACGCCCGGCTCAACATGTCGACCTATCAGGGTGGCGTCACGGAACGGGCCCTGCACCCGGGCCATGTCGCGCTCGCCCGGCACTACGCCCTCACCCTGGACGCCCCCTGCCCCCTGGACCGGGTGCTCGACGCGCTCGGCCCGCTGGCCGACCCGGGCGGCGACCCGGCGTTCGGCGGCGCGCGGCTGGTCATCACCTGCTTCGGGACGCTCAACGCGCTCGCCGGCGACAGCGCCGGGGCGCCGTTCACCGGGCGGCTGTACGCGGTGCTCTTCGCCCCGGACCGGGACCTGCTGGCAGCCGCGGACGCCGCGGCCGAGGACGCCCTTTCCCGTATCGCCTCCCGAGGAGAACCGTCGTGACCGAGCAGCACCCGTCCGAGCACACCGTCCAGGGCATACCGGTCAGCGCGCTGGCCGAGCAGTTCGGCACCCCGATGTACCTCTACGACGGCGACCGGCTGCGCGGCACCTACCGGGAGCTGCGGGGCCTGCTCGACCCGCGGATCGACGTCTTCTACTCGGCCAAGGCCAACCCCAACGTGAGCGTGTGCGCGGTGCTGCGCGCCGAGGGCGCCGGCATCGAGGTCTCCTCGCTCGCGGAACTCGTGACCGCCCTGCGGGCCGGCGCCGCGCCGCAGGACGTCATCTTCCTCGGTCCCGGCAAGTCCGCCGAGGAGCTGCGGGCCTGCCTGGACGCCGGTGTGCACGCGGTGGTGTGCGAGTCGCTCGAAGAGCTGACCGCCCTGGACGCGCTGGCCCCGCCCGAGGGGGTGCGGGTGCTGCTGCGCGTCAACCCGCTCTTCAGCAACAAGGGCTCGCGGCTGTCGATGGGCGGCAAGCCCCGGCAGTTCGGCATCGACGAGGAGATCCTGGACGGCGCGGGGCCGCTGCTGCGCTCGCTGTCGCGGGTCCGGGTCGAGGGCGTCCACGCCTACATGGGCACCCGCATCCTGGACGCCGAAGCCGTCGCCGCCAACACGCGCGGCATCCTCGCACTGGCCGGGCGGCTCTCCGCCGAGCTGGGCTTCCCCCTGCACACCGTGGACATCGGAGGCGGTCTCGGAGTGGCCTACTTCGACAACGAGAAGGACCTCGACGTCGCGGCGGCCGCCCACGGGGTCAACACCGAGGTCGCCGCGTTCCTCGACGAGCACCCCGGCTGCCGCGTGATCACCGAGCTGGGCCGCTACCTCGCCGGCTGGTGCGGCCTGTACGTCGTTCGCGCCCGCTACGTGAAGCAGTCGCGCGGCGAGTGGTTCGTCGTCGCCGACGGCGGCACCAACCACCACATGGCCGCCGTGGGCATCGGCAGCTTCGTCAAGCGCAACTTCCCGATCCGCTCGCTGACCCGCCCCCAGGAGCCCGGCCGCCGCCCGTACACCCTCACGGGGCCGCTGTGCACACCCAACGACGTCATCGGCAAGCAGGTGGAACTGCCGGACGTGGAGCCCGGCGACCTGCTGGGCGTGGAGCGCTCGGGCGCCTACGGGCCGAGCGCGTCCCCGGTGCTCTTCCTCAGCCACGGCCACCCGGCCGAGGTGCTCGTCCTGGACGGCCACGCGCACCTGGTGCGCCGTCGCGACACCGTCGAGGACCTGCTCGACCGGCAGATCCTCGTCGACGTCTGACGCGGGCCCGCCCTTACGACCACCGCGAATCCCACCGCACCGACCTCCGCAACCTCCGTCTCGCCGCACAAGGAGTGCACCCGTGGAACGTTCCGAGACCATCGTCGTCATCGAGAAGTGCCTCACCGAAGTGCTCAAGCACGAGGTGACCGGGCTGCGCGAGGACCTCAGGCTCTTCGACGACCTGCACCTGGACTCCACCTCCGTGCTGGAACTGCTGATGGTGCTCGAGGACACCGTCGGCCTGGAGATCGACCCGGAGAACCTCGACATGGACGACTTCCGCACCGTCGGCTCGCTCGCGGACTTCGTCGAGCGCAGCCTTGACGGGGCAAGCTGACCGTGCCCGCGCTCCCCGCCGCGCTCGCGCTGGAGTCGGCCGTCTGGCTGGTGGCCGACCACCGCAACCCGTACGGATACGACCAGGAACTGCTGGACTACCACCAGGACCTGATCGCCCCCCACGGGCTGCCGCTGCGCGAGGACCTGGTCCGCACCGGGACCGGCGTGTCCTTCACCGACCTCGCACACCGCCTGGTCGGCGCGGCACGCCGGTCGGGGCTGCCGTGGCCGCAGGGACCCGACCTGCTGGTGCTGGCCTACGCGCTGCCGGACTACCACCCCCTCACCACTGTCAGCGCGGACGTCAACCGGCTGCTGGGCGGCGGGGCGCGCAGCTTCGCGGTCTCCGAGCAGGGGCTGCGCGCGCCGTACACCGCGCTGCGGCTGGCACGGGCCTACGCCCGGTCCGGCCGCTGCGCGCGGCTCGCGCTGCTCGTGCTGGAGCAGACGACGCTGCCCTACGCCGAACCGCTGCTGGCACAGGGGCGGTTGGCGGACTCCGGGGCGCTGCTGTTCTTCGGCCAGGACGGCGGCTACGAGCCGGTCTCGCCGCCTGCCGCCGTGCCGGAGGGCCGGCTCGCCAGCGCCCTCGCCCTGGCGGCGGACGGCGTGCCGGAGCAGGACGTGCTGGTGGTGGCCGGCCCGGGGGCGGACGCGGCGGAGCTGGCGGCCGCCGGACTGCCCTGCCACCGGGCCGGCCCCGGCTCGTACTGCACCGGCGTCTGGCTCGACCTGGCCCGGCACCACCGGGACTGGGCCGCGCGTCACCAGGCCCTCGTGCTGTGCGACACCGACCCTAGGACCGGCCGCAGCAGCGTCCTGGCCCTGCACCACCGGGGCGCCGCCCCGAACGCCGCCCGACTGCCAGCGAGGAGCGCACACCGATGAGCCCCACCGCCGTATCCGCGCGACCCGGTCCGCCGGGAGGCCCCGCCCCGAGCGGGCCTGCCACACCCTTCGGCTTCCCGCGGCGGCTCGACGCGCTGCACGCGGACGTCCTGCGGGAGGACGCCGGCGGTCCGCCGGGCCGCCGGGTGCCCTCGCCGGACGGGCTGGTGCTGCTGGCCGCGGCGGACCGCGACGGGTCGTCGCCCGGCCGCTTCGGGCTCGCCTGCCGGCCCGCGACACCCGAGGAGCTGGCGGTGCCCGCGCCGGCCCGCGAGGCCTTCGGCGCCGGCCTCCTCGCACTGCACTGCGACCTGGTCGAACACACCGTGCGGCACGCCCTGGACCACCTGGGCGCCAGGACGTCGGGCGGCGCGGACCTGCTGTCGCGCCAGCTTGTTCAGGCCGGCCTGGCCGACGCGGCCCTGGTCCTGCTGGAAGAGCGGGCGGGCGGCCCGCCGGCCGGCCGGGACGCCCTCGGACGCGCGCACCTGCGGCTGGTCGCGGCGGGACGCACGCTCCTTCGGCTGCTGGGGGCCAGCGGCTTCCTCGCCGACGGTCCCGGCGGTGAGCTGCACGCGGCCGAGATCGCCGTGAACGTCTACGCCCACCCCGGTTCGGAGGGATGACATGTCTGACACCGGCGGCCTCGCCGCGCCGCCCGCGGTGACGTACCCGACGGCCTACGCGCCCCCTGCGGCGCCGCTGGCCGGAACCGACCTCGACCCGCCGCTGCGCGCCCTGGACCGCCACTGCCGCGAGCTGTCCGAGGGGATGCGGGAGGCGGGGGCCGCGGTCGACCGCGACCCCGACGCCATCGCCGGGCTGCTGCACCTGCCCGCCGTCGGCTTCCAGGCGCAGGGCTCGCTGCCGCCCGAGTACCGCGACACCGTCGCCCACCCGGCCGAGCCGGTACAGGCCAGTGCCTCCTCGCTCGGCTGGGCCGTCACCGCCGAGCGCCTGGCCTACGGGGACGCCGGCGTGCTGCTGGCCTGCCCGGGGCCTTCGCTGTCCGGGCTCGCCGTGGAGGCCCTCGCGGACGACACCCAGCGCGCCGCGTACTACGAGCGCGTCACGTCCGCCCCGACCTGGACCTTCTTCGGGCTCACCGAGCCGCGCAAGGGCTCGGCCGCCATGGAGCTGGAGACGTCGCTGGCCCCGGGCGACGGCGACGGCGAGCTGGTGCTCGACGGCGAGAAGCGGTACGTCGGCACCGCCGCGAGAGCGCAGACGGGCGTGGTCTTCTGCCGCCGCGCGCCGGGCCCCTGGGGCATCGAGGCGGTCCTTCTCGACACCGCGCAGCCGGGCTTCAAGGCCGAACTGCTGCCCATGGTCGGCCTGCGCGGCGCGCGGATCAGCCACATCCGGCTCACGGGCCTGCGGGTGCGGCCCGAGCAGGTGCTCGGCCGGCACCGCCCGCCGAGCCGGCGCGGCCTGTACGGCGCGCTGCACGTCCTCTACCGCGGGCGGCCGGGCATCGCCGGCATGGCGCTCGGCGTGACCCAGGCGGTGTGCGACTACACCGCGGCGCAGCGGCCCGCCATGCCCGCCGCGGCCCGCTCGCGCCTGGACGGGGTGCTCGACCGCGCGGCGGCGCTGCGCCGGCTCGTGCACACCGTCGCGGGCGAGATCGACCGCGGCGTGGTGGATGTGCCGAGGATCGGCGCCGTGAAGTCCAGGGCGGCCGCCCTCGCGGAGGAGACGACGCTGCTGGCCGCCGAACTGCTGGGCCCGGCCTCGCTGATCGAGCACCCGTGGCTGGAGAAGGCGTACCGGGACGTGCGCGCCTTCGAGTACATGGAGGGCACCGGCGCGGTGCACCGCCTGTCGGTCTTCCACGGCCTGGTCAAGGGCGGCCTGCTGGGAGGCGGCCAGGCCCCGGCCGGGACGGGGCAGCCGTACGTGCCGACGGCCGGCGTCTCCGCGGGCGCCGGCGCAAGGGGCGCGCGATGAGCGCCCCGGCCCTGTCCGGCGTACCGGCCCACGCGCCGGGGCTGCGGCTCGGCGTGGACCTGCTGCGGACCGGCGAGCTGGACCGCGTCATGGGCCGGGGCTGGTTCACCGCCCATCTCTACGCGCCCGGCGAGCTGGCGGAGGCCTCGGCGCTCGGCCCCGGGCGGCGGCGCGAGTACCTGGCCGGCCGGTTCGCCGCGAAGGAGGCGCTGCTCAAGGTGCTCGGGCGCGGCCTGTTCCAGGGTGTCGTCCCCCGGGACATCGCGGTGCTGCGCCGCCCGGAGGGGGCGCCCGCCGTGACGCTCAGCGGGAGCGCGGCGCGCGCGGCGGCGGACCTGGGCCTCGACGCCTTCGCCGTCTCCCTCAGCCACAAGGAGGACCTCGTCGCGGCGGTGGCCGCCGGCTGGCGGGGTGACGCGGGGGGCGATCCGCGCCCGGCTGCGGGGGTCGCCCCGCTGCTGGCCGCCGCGATCGGCGCCGCCCTGCCGGAGGGCCCGCCCGGGTCCGCCGTTCCCTTCGGCGCGTACTGGCCGCGCCGGTCACCGTCCCCGTCCCGGTCACCGTCCCCGTCCCGCGCCGGCACCCCCTCAGCGGCCGCGCCCGCCACGCCCACCACGCCCGCCATGCCCGCCGTCACCGCCACCTCGCAGGAGTCCTCATGACCGCCACCGGCACGCCCCGAGTCGTCCTGGGCTACAGCGGCCTCGACGGGTCGCAGGAATGCAAGACGCGCGAATTCCCCGGCCTGAGCACGCCGGAGAGTCGGCTCTTCCAGGGCCTGGACTCCGCCGCCGCGCTGCTGGTCGACGGGAACCTCGTCGCCGCCGTACAGCAGGAACGGTTCTCCGGATCCAAGTTCGACCACCGCTTCCCGCGCGACGCCATCGACTACTGCCTGCGCTCCGCCGGACTGGACATGGCCGACGTGCAGGTCGTCGCCCACAACTTCGACTACGGGCGCATGGCGGCCTTCTCCCAGGCGGACGCCTACTCCCGGCTGCGCTACTCCTCGGTGTACGACCCCGCCAACCAGACCCGGCTGCTGCACGCGAACCACCCGGCCGCCGCCGGGCGGTTGGAGGTCCGGCCGGTCAACCACCACCGGGCGCACGCGCTCAGCGCCGCCGTCCCGTCCGGCTTCGGCGAGGCGCTGGTGGTCGTGCTGGACGGGATGGGCGAGCTGCACGCCGTCACCGTCCACCACTGGAAGGACGGCGAACTGCGGCGGCTGGCCGCGCTGGACTTCCGCAGCAGCCTCGGCCTGCTCTACGGGCTCACCACCTTGCACCTGGGCTTCTGGCCCAATAGCGACGAGTACAAGGTGATGGCCCTGGCCGCGTCCGGCGACCCCGCCCGCTTCCGCCCCGCGCTGCGCGACGCCGTCGTCCTGGAGGCCGACGGGCGCTTCTCGGTCCCGCTGCTGGGCATGAACCACGACCCCCGCGCCCGCGAGACCTTCTCCGGTTCGCGGCAGCGGCTGGTGGACTACGGCTGCCCGGCGCAGGAGCCCGGCCGGCCGCCGACCCCGCTGCAGACGGACTTCGCCGCGGCGGTCCAGGAGCGCGTCGAGGAGGCTTTCCTGCACGTCGTCGGCCACTGGGTGCGGCAGACCGGGGTGGCGCGCGTGGCGCTGGCCGGCGGCGTCGCGCTCAACTGCGTGGCGGTCGGCCGGCTGTGCGCGTCGGGGCTGGTCGAGGAGGTGTACGTGCAGCCGGCCGCCGGCGACGAGGGCACCGCCGTCGGCGCGGCCCTGGCCTTCGCCGCGGACCCCGCGGCGGTCCGCTGCCCGCCGATGACCTTCCTCGGCCCGGACGTCGACGAGACCCCGCCGCCGTCCGCGACGCCGTACTGGCACGCGCCGGCCGCGCCCGTGGTCGCCGAGGGGGCCGCCGCCGCGCTGCTCGCCGAGGGCTGCGTCCTCGGCTGGGCCCAGGGGCGGCTGGAGTTCGGACCGCGGGCGCTGGGCAACCGCAGCATCCTGGCCGACCCGCGCGAGCGCGGGACCCGCGACCGGGTCAACGCGGCGGTGAAATTCCGCGAAGGTTTCCGCCCGCTGGCGCCGGCGGTCAAGTCCGAGTCGCTGCACGCGTGGTTCGACGTCCCCGCCGCCGCGCAGCTGCGCCACATGACGGTCACCGTCCCCGTACGCCCCGAGTGCAGGGACCTGATCCCGGCCGTGGTCCACGACGACGGCAGTGCCCGCGTGCAGAGCGTGCACGCCGACGAGGTGCCGGGACTGTGGCGGATCCTGGACGGCTTCGAACGGCTGACCGGCGTGCCCGTACTGATGAACACCTCCCTCAACGTCAAGGGCCAGCCCACCGCGCGCGACGGCGCCGAGGCGTACGCCACCTTCTCGTCCTCGCAGCTGGACGTGGTGTTCATCGGCGGCACCGTCTACGCCAAACCCGCCTGGGAGCAGCGGGTCAAGGACGCCTTGGCCGCCGCCGAGCGGCCCGGAGCGCCCGCGCGGGAAGCGGCGGGCGGACGCTGACACCGGCCGGCCACGCCACTACGGGGACAAAGAGCCGGATTCGTGTAACGATCCCCCTACGTCATAGGTGCAGACCAATAACAGCGCAAACGCTCGGTTCGACGCGGTCCCGCGGGCGACCATGAGAAGCACTCGAAAGGTCTTGACTGTGAAGCCGCTGACCAGGCATCCAGGGGATTGCGCGACGAACACGCCGGGCGCTCGCGCAGGCGCCGGCGAGCCCTTCGTGGGACGGCGCAGCGAGTTACGGACGCTGGAACTCCTGCTGGCCGGGCTGAAGGACAGCCGCGGCCGGGTCCTGGAGATCATCGGCGAACCGGGCATCGGCAAGACGCGATTACTCGGTGAGCTGGAGCAGGCAGCCGCCGCACACGGCCTCCCGGCGCTGACCGGCCGCGCCCCGGAACCCGAACGCCGCATCCCCTTCGGCCCGTTCGTGGACGCCCTCGACGACCGCCTCGCCGACCTCGCGGCCGGCGGCGCCGCGCGGCCCACCCATGACACGCTCCGCTCGCTCGGCTCGGTCTTCCCCTCGCTCGCTCCCCTGGTGCCGGCCGCCGCCCCGGCCGCGGGCACCCACCCGGCGCCGCTGCCGCTGGGACTGCACGGCTTCTACCGGGCGGTGCGCCAGTCGCTGCACGCGCTGGCCGTCCCCGCGCTGGTCCTGGCGCTCGACGACATGCACCGGGCGGACGAGGAGTCCGTGGAACTCATCGCCCAACTGCTGCGCCGGCCCATCGACACCCCCGTCCTGCTGGTCCTGGCCCACCGCCACCGGCAGACCCCGGTCCGGCTTCGCGCGGCGCTCGCCGGCACCGCGTGGGACCACGAGCGCCTCCAGCTCGGGCCGCTCAGCGACCGGGACATGGCCGCGCTGCTCGGCGAGCGCACCAGCACGCCCTGGCACCGCGCGCTGTACCAGGAGAGCAGGGGCAACCCGCTCTACCTCAAGGCGCTGCACGCGTGCATGCCGCAGGGCCTGCCGGCCGACCCGTCCCTCACGCCCGGCGACGCCGGGGAGCTGCCGCCCGCGGTGGAGGCCGCGCTGCTGGCGGAACTCGACGCGCTCAGCCCGCACGGCGCCCTGCTGGCCAGGGCCGCCGCGGTGGCCGGGGAGTCCTTCGACGTGCCGCTCGCCGCCGAGATCGCCTCCCTCGACGAGGCCGTCGCCCTCGGGGCGATCGACGAGCTGGCCGCCCAGGACATCATCAGGCCCACCGCGGGCCCGCTCGACTTCTCCTTCCGGCACGCCCTGGTGCGCCGCGTCGTCTACGACAGCACCAGCCCCGGCTGGCGGCTGGGCGCCCACGCCCGCGCCGCGGTGGCCTTGCGCCGCGCCGGCCTGCCGGCCGCCGCCCGCGCCTACCACGTCCAGTGCACCGCCGCGGTCGGCGACCTCGACGCCGCCGAGGTGCTGGCCGAGGCCGCGCACGCGGTACGCGTCCAGGCGCCGGCCACCGCGGCCCAGTGGCTGCGCACCGCCCTCCGCCTCATCCCGGCCGCAGGCGAGCACACCGCGCGCCGACTGGAGTTGATGGTCCTGCTGGGCACGGCGCTGGGTGCCTCGGGCCACCTCCAGGCCAGCCGGAAGGTGCTGCACGAGGCACTGGCCGGCTTCCCCGGCGAGCCGTCGGCCCCGCGAGCCGAGGCCGCCGCCCTGTGCGCGCGGCTGGACCGCCAGCTCGGCCGGCCGGTGGAGGCAGGAGAGCTGCTCGACCGCGAGATCGCGGCGCTCAGGGGCGCGCCCGGGGTGGAGCGCGCCACGCTCGAACTGGAGAGGGCACAGGGCGAGTTCGCGGCGGGCGAGAGCACGACCAGCCGCGAGTGGGCCTACCGGGCTCTGGCGACGGTTCGCAGCCACCCGTCGGCGGCCCCCCTCCAGGCCACGGCCCTCGGCATCGCCGCGTCAGCCGCCTGCCTCGCCGCGGACCGCAAGGCCGCGGCGCGCGAGGCGGACCGGGCGGCGGAGCTGCTGGACCGCATGCTGGACGAGGAATTCACCCGCCGCCAGGACGCCGGGGCCTGGGTCGGCTGGAGCGAACTGCTGCTGGAGCGCCCCGCAGAGGCGCTGCGCCACGTCGACCGCGCGCTGGCCTTCGCCCGGTACGGCGGGCAGGCCGCGCTGCTGCCGAACGTCTTCGTCGCCCGCACCCTGCTGCTGCACTCGCTGGGCCGGCTGCACGAGGCCAGGAGCTGCGCCGAGGAGGGCGTCGACCTCGCCCAGGCGTCCGGCGGCGGCGAGGAGCGGGCCGCCGCGCGCGTACTGAACCGGTGGGCCGGCCTGTGGACCGGCGACCCCACGGCCCCGCCGGGCGCCGGTCTGCGCCCGGTCGAGCCGCGGTCCGGTCCGGCCGAGGGGCTCTTCGACTCGCTGTCGCGCTACATGCAGGCCGAGCACCGGCTGGAGTCGGGCGACGCCGAGGGCTGCCTGACCCTCGCACGCACCGGCGGCGGCCCCGGCTTCGAGGCCTTCGACCCGTGGTCCCGGGTGAGCTGGTGCGAACTGGTGGTGCGGGCGGAACTGGCCGCGGGCCGCGCGCCGGAGGCCCGCCGCGCGGCCGACCTGGGCGCGCGCGCCGCCGGCCGGCTCGGCCTGCCCGGCCGCACCGGCCTCGCGCTCCTCGGCCGGGCGCAGGCGCTGGCCGCCCGAGCACCGGCCGGCGCGCTGGAAACGGCAACGTCCGCCGTGGAGGCGCTGGAGTCCGCCGGCTCGGTGATGGACGCCCTCCGCGCCCGGATGCTCGTCGGCACCCTGCTCGCGGCCTGCGGCAGGACCGACGAGGCCGAGGTGTGCCTGCGGGAGGTGCAGACCGCGTGCGCGGCCTACGGCGCCCGGCCGATGGCCCGCCGCGCGCTCGCGGCCCGCAGGGACCTGGACTGCCGCCCCGCCGCCGCTCCCGCGGGCGCCGCGGAGGCGGGCCGGCCGTCGCTGACCCAGCGGGAGAAGCAGGTGGCCTCCCTGGTCAGCGAGGGGCTGACCAACCGCCAGATCGCCCAGCGGCTCTTCCTGGCCGAGAAGACCGTCGAGATGCACCTGTCCCGGGTCTTCGCCAAGCTCGGCGTCAGCAGCAGAACGGCCCTGGCGAGTTTACTGATCCGCGCCGCCGCGGCCGCGGTCCAGCCGGGTCTGCTGTGAGGGCGGCGTCCGCGCGACCGTGCCGTGCGGGCCGGGACGGCCGCCGCGGCCGCCGTCCCGTGCGGGCCGCGCAGCGTGGTGCCGGGACGGCCGGGTAGGCGGCTGGCGCGGGCGGTCCGGCCCGGCAGCGGCAGAAGGAGGGCGGCGCAGTGGCACCTGACCCCGATACGGGCGCGAACGGCTTGGTGCGGGACAGGGGGCAGCCCGGTCCGCACGCCGCGGAGCCCGCCCGCCCGGCCCCCGCGCCGCAGGAGGTCCCGGGGGCGGACTGCTCGCAGGAGATCCTGGAGGCGGCCAAGCAGGTGGCCGCGCTGCTCAAGGCCGGCGACTGCCGGTTCGCGCTGGCCGGCGGTGTGGCCGCGTACGCGCACGGCGTGCCCCGGCGTTCGCTGCACGACGTGGACTTCTGCATCCTGCACGAGGACGTCGACGACGTCTGCCAGGTGCTGGCGGCGGCCGGCATCCGGGTCTGGACGCCGCCCGAGGACTGGCTGCTCAAGGCGGACTGCCGGGGCCAGAACGTCGACCTGATCATGGAGCTGGCCGACCGGCCGGTGACCCCGGGACTGCTCGCGCGCGCCGAGGTGCGCCCGGTGGACTCCGTACGGATGCCGGTCCTGCACCCCACCGACCTGGTCTCGGGCCTGCTCGACGCCTTTTCCGACCACCACTGCGACTTCGGCGCCGTCCTGCCCATCGCCCGCACGCTGCGCGAACGGATCGACTGGGCGGAGATCCGCGGTCGCGGGAAGGGCAAGCCCATGTCCGAGGCCTTCCTCTTCCTGCTGGAGCGGCTGGACGTCATCGCGCCCGCCGACGGTTCTTCTTCCGATGCCGAGGAGGCGTCCCCGTGAACACATCACTCCTGGAATACCGGATCGCCGGCCTGCAACGCCGGCTCGCCGAGGACGGCACCGCCGAACTGGGCATCAGGGTCGAGGCGCGCAGCGGGCTGGTCCTGGTGCACGGCACGGTGCCCAGCACCGCGTGCCGCGACGAGCTGCTCGAGGTGATCGCCGCCGAGCTGGACGGGCTGCCGGTGCGTACCGACATCGCGTTGGTCGAGGCGCTCGCTCCCGACCACCCGGAGGTCCTCTCGTGACCGCGCCCGAAAGCGCCGCCGGCGCCGCGGCGGACACGGGGGCGGGAACCGCCGTGCGGATCGCCGCCGTCGGCGACATCCACATGGGCGAGGAGAGCCGCGGTCTGCTGCGCCCCGCCTACGAGACACTCTCCGGCTGCGCCGACGTCCTGCTGCTGGCCGGCGACCTGACCCGGCACGGCACCGCCGACGAGGCGCGGGTGGTCGCCGACGAGATCGCGGGACTGCCGGTGCCGGTGGTGGCCGTGCTGGGCAACCACGACCACCACGGCGACCGCCCCGACGAGATCGCCGCGATCCTCCGCGCGAGCGGTGCGGCCGTGCTGGAGGGCACCTCCACCGTCGTGCAGGCCGGCCCGTACCGGCTCGGGATCGCGGGCAGCAAGGGCTTCGGCGGAGGCTTCGCCGGACGCTGCGGCAGTGACTTCGGTGAGGCGGAGATGAAGTCCTTCATCCGCTACTCGCGGCGCCTGGCCGACGGGCTGCGCGACGCCCTGACCGAAGTGGCGGACTGCGACGTGCGCGTGGCGCTCACCCACTTCTCGCCGGTCGCCGACACCCTCGCGGGCGAGCCCCCGGAGATCTACCCGTTCCTGGGGAGCTACCTGCTCGCCGAGGCCGTCGACGACGCCGGGGCCGACCTGGCGGTGCACGGCCACGCGCACGCCGGCACCGAGCGCGGGATGACCGGGGGCGGCGTGCTCGTACGCAACGTCGCCCAGCCGGTCATCAGACGCGCCTTCGCCGTGTACGAACTGCACCCGCGCGCGGCACGCCAGGCCGCCCCCGCGTGAGCCCCGGTCAGCCGCCGAGCAGGTCGAGGAGGTCGTCGGCGTGCTCTTCCTCCTCCGCCAGGATGGACTCCATGAGCCGTCGGGTGCTCGGGTCGTCGTCCCCGATCCACCGGACGATCTCCTGATAGTGCGCGCCGAGTACGTCCTCACCCGCGTGCTCGCGGAGGACCGACTCCCGGCATCACGGTTGTTTCCCCTCGTCGATCCAGCGGGCGAAGGCGTCGATCCGCTCGGTCGGCCACGGCCCGTCGCAGGGCATGGTCCCGGCGCGGAGGCGGCGCAGGATGGCGTCGGCGTGCCGGCTGACGTCGTCATGGGCCCACAGGTCGAACACGAAGGTCATCGACTGCCGGTCCATGGCACGGAACAGGGGCTTGACGTGGTCCGCGAACCGTACCGGCTCGTCGGCGGACGGCAGCACCGGCGGCGCTTCCGGTTCCGCCGCGGGCGCGGCGATTGCCGGAACGCGGGAGCCCGGAGCTCCGGCCGCGGTGTGCCAGTCCCAATGGGGCACGGGCATGTGCGGCGGAGGTGTGGCACCGGCCTGGGAGTTCTCCACCGCCAGGCGGGAGCCCCACTCGATGTAGGCCCCGAACGCGGAGCGGAACTCCGCGTCGTTGGGCAGTCCCGCCTCCTGCGCGGAGAGCGTCAGCAGTTTCACCCAGCGGGCACGCTGCTCCTCGGTCAGGCCCTTCCCCATGTGCTGGGAGATCATCCGGGTGTAGCCGCCGTACTCGTCGCTGTAGCGGCTCGGTCCGCAGAAGACCTCGCCCAGCCATTTCGCCACCCGCTGCGGGTGGTCGGGCGACATGGAGGCGAACAGCGGCGCCAGCAGCGGGTCCTGCGGGACGTGCTTCTCGTAGAACAAGCGGGTCATCCGCTCCAGGGCGGGCAGCCCGCCGGCCCATTCGAAGATGCTGGGCCGGTGGTCGGCCTCGGGCACCGGGTCGCGGAATCCGACGTACCAGTGCATGCCGCTGCAGAACGGCTTGTTCCGCGACTGCCCGCACCGGCACAGGGCGTAGTGCTCCAGGGAGGCGCCCTGGTCGCGCGGTACCGCCGTGCCGTCCTCCTGGACGAGGGGGATAGCGCCGGTGACGCGGTAGGGGCCGTCCTTGGAGACTTCGATCGCCGGTTCGCGCGTGCCGTGGCGGTCGACCGCATCCCGGGCCTCCACCTGGTCGATCGCGAAGGACAGCGCCCCTGACGGGCAGTCGCGCACCGCGCGCACGATCTCGTCCATCCGGCCGCCGCTGGGGGTCACGAAGGGCTCCCCGCGCTGGTGGAAGACGCTCGCGAGCCGGTCGGTGCAGTATCCGGAGTGCTGGCAGATCCCGCGGTTGTCCAGGACGTCGACCTGCTGGCCGACATGGGTCTCCCGGTGATCCGGCACGCGCTTGGGGTCCTTGCCGGAGGTGAACCCGGTGGTGGCGTGGGTGCCGTCGCACAGCGGCTTGAGCGCGGAGGCGCCGCACCGGCACAGGGCCGTGGTCGGGGTGGTGGCGACCGGCTCGCCGAGATGATCGGTGACGTACCGGGCGTCGGTGACCAGATAGGGACCGTCGGGCGCGGGCATGATCGCGGCGGGCAACGCGGCCTGGAGCCGCCGCAGTTCCGCGTGCCGGGCGGCCGTGTCGTGATCGTCGCCGCGCCCGCAGACCAGGTCCTGCAGAGCGGCGGTGGCCTCGATCAGCTCGGCGGGTGCCTGCGGGCGTGCCCGCAGCCGGGTCGCCTCCTGAGCCAGCGCCCACAGCCGCTCCCCGGATGTCCCCGGTCCAGCGGACGCGGGGCCGGGTGAGGTCGGGGCGTGCCCGGCCGGCCGTCGCAGGAGGGCCGACAGGGGCCGTACGACGCTGGCGCGCAACCGCCGCGCGTCGGCCTCCGCCAGCTCGCCGGCCAAGGCGGTCGCCTCGTCCACGAGCGATGCGAGCTGCGCTTCTGCGGCTTCGGCGGCCTCTGCGGGGGAATCGGACTCGGTCACGAGCTGCCTCCTGGCGTGCGTGCGCTGGCGGTCAACCGGATCGAACCATGAATTACTTTAACGTGCAGGTAAATCATCTCGATTCCGCTCACGGCGATCGCGCGGACCGGCCGGGCTCGACCGGGGTCCAGGTCGAGCCCGGCCGGAAACAGCCGGAAACGGTCGGGAAGCCGGCCGAGGCGGGCGGTGCGGTCAGGTGGTCCAGCGGGTCAGCCACTGCCCCGCGGCGGCGTACAGGCGTTCGCGGTTGGCGCGGCGGGCCAGGTCGTGGCCCTCGTCGGGGAAGACCAGCAGCTCCGCGGTGGCGCCGAGCCTGCGGGCCGCCCGGACGAACCGCTCGGACTCGCCGGGCGGCACGTTGGTGTCGAGTGCTCCGTGCACCGCGAGCAGCGGCGCGCGCAGGGCTCCGATGTGCGTCATCGGCGAGAGCAGCGCGAGCAGGGCGTGGTCGTGCACGGGGTGGCCGTACTTCACGGCGGCCGACTCGGCGTTCCACGGCTCGGTGTCGGAGAAGAAGGTGGCGAAGTCCGAGATGCCGCTCACCGCGACACCGGCCCGGAAGAGGTCGGGGTGCCGCACCAGGACCGACATCACCAGGTAGCCGCCGTAGGAGCGGCCCATCACGGCCAGCCGGTCCGGATCGGCGAGCCCGGCGGCGACCAGGTGGGCGGCGCAGTCGGCCACGTCGTCGATCGCCGCGAAGCGGCCCGCCCCCAGGTCGGCGGCGAGGAAGGCGCGCCCGTGGCCCGAGGAGCCGCGTACGTCGGGGGCGAAGACGTGCAGGCCGCGGGCGAGGAGCGCCTGGTACAGCGGGTCGAGTACCGGCCGCTCCTGGCTCTCCGGGCCGCCGTGCAGATGCACCACGCACGGGCCCGCGTCCGGGACGCCGGGTGCCCGGTGGAACCAGCCGGACAGCGGCAGGCCGTCCCGCGCGGTCAACTCCAGCAGCAGCGGCGGTCGCGGGGCCGACGAGGCGGGCGCCGGCCGCGAGCGGTGCCAGGTCCACGCGGTGCGCACCGGGTCGCCGTCCGGCGCGGCGACCCACACGCCGGGCGGCCGGACCGACGAGGACAGGGACAGCAGCAGTCCGCCGGTCGTGGCGGGCTCGGCGCGGGTGACGACCTCGTGCGGCAGCCGGACCTCGCGCACCGCTCCCAGAGTGCCGTCCGCTCCCGGCACGGCGGTCTCCAGGAGGCTGCGGCCATCGCGGTTCCACACCAGCGCGGCCCGCTCGACCGCCCGGTCGGCACTGAACAGCTCCAGGTCGGCGTCGGGCCGGGCGGCGGCCTCCACGGTCCGGCCCGGGGCGCCGTCGGCGGTCAGTTCGACGGCGAGCAGCGCGGCGTACTCGCGGTCCTCGTCACTGCGCAGCCACAGGGTCCTCGCGTCGGGAGAGAAGCGGCCCACGCGCGGGTCGCCGTCGGCGGCGGGCAGCAGGCAGGTCTCCCGGCCCGAGACGGTGTCCAGCACGACCGCCTCGCGGTGGCCGCGCGGCCCGCGCCGCAGCAGGATCCACCGGCCGTCGCGGGAGACGTCGCACACCCGGAGAGTGGCGGAGCCGGTCTCGGCGGCCACCCGGCGGGGGGCGGCCCGGCCGTCCGGGTCGACCAGCGAGGCGATCAGCAGGCCCATCTCCGCGGTCGCGCTCCGGGCCGCGGCGGTGTGCGCGTCCGCGGGCCCGGGAGCGGGCGCGTCGCCGTCCGCGGCCACGGCCTCGGTGACCGCGAGGGCCGTGCCGTCCGGCGTCCAGCAGCCGAAGGAGGCCGCGGCGGGCGACCCGGCGCCGGCCAGGACGCGGTGGCCGGAGCCGTCCGGGCGTACGCAGCGCACCACGGTGTGCTCGCCGCCGCCGGGCGCCGAGGTGTAGGCGATCCACCGGCCGTCGGGCGACCAGCTCACGTCGGTCACCGGATCGGCGCGCTCGTCGAGCAGCCGGGGCTCCGCGTCGCCGTGCGCGGCCAGCCACAGCTGCGGTGTGCCGCCCCGGTCGCACACGAAGGCGGCCAGTGCGCCGGTGGGATCGGCCGACGCCGGCCCGCAGCGGTGCGGCGGGACGGCGGCCCCGCCGTGCGGGGAGGTGGGGGAGGTGTCCGCCGGCGCGGAGCCGGTGTGCGCGGTCGTGCTCATTCCACTCCGTTGGTCGGTGCGCTCCGTCGGTCGGTACGCCACCGGGCGGTACGCCGCTGGTGGTACGCCGTGTCGCCCGGCGCACCACGCGACGCCACCGCCGCCCGGCGTCCCGTACCGCTCAGGTGACTCCCTGGGCCTGCAGCCAGATCTCCAGCAGCGCCGCCTGCCACAGCGCGTTCGCGCCCAGCGTGGTGCGGTGCTGCTCGGGCGCGCTCAGCAGCTCGCGGAGGTAGTCGTCCCGGAAGATCCCGCGGGCCCGCGCCTCGGGCGCGCCGAGCGCGTCGCGTACCCGTCGCAGTACGGGCCCTGCCATGTGCCGGATGGCCGGTACGGGGAAGTAGCCCTTGGGCCGGTCGGTGATCTCGACCGGCAGCAGGGTCCGGCCCGCGGCCTTCAGGACGCCCTTGCCGCCCTCGGCGAGTTTCAGCTCGGGCGGGCAGGCCGCGGCCAGTTCGACGAGTTCGTGGTCGAGGAAGGGCACCCGGGCCTCCAGGCCCCAGTCCATCGTCATGTTGTCCACCCGCTTGACCGGGTCGTCCACCAGCATGACCTGGCTGTCCAGCCGCAGCACCGCGTCCAGCGCCGCGTCGGCTCCGGGGCGGGCGAGGTGGTCGCGTACGAAGTCGCCCGAGGCGTCGCCCGGCAGCGGCACCGCGGCGTCCACCATCCGGGCCAGCTCGTGGTGCGGGCGGTCCACGAACACCCTGCCGTACGCGGCGGCGGCCTCGTCCCGCGCGATCCCGGCCATCGGCGGGTACCAGTCGTAGCCGGCGAAGATCTCGTCGGCGCCCTGGCCGCTCTGCACGACCTTCACATGGCGGGAGACCTCCCGGCCGAGCAGGTGGAAGGCGACCACGTCATGGCTGACCATGGGCTCGCTCATCGCGAGAACCGCGTCGTCCAGCGCCTCGGGCAGCTCCCGCGACGGTATGGAGATGCGGTGGTGGTCGGTGGAGTAGCGCTTGGCGACGAGGTCGGACCAGGTGAACTCGTCGCCCGACTCGCCGCCCTCGCTGTCGAAGCCGATGCTGAAGGTCGACAGGCCGCTCGCGCCGGCCTCGGCCAGCAGCGCCACCACCAGGCTGGAGTCGAGGCCACCGGAGAGCAGCACCCCGACCGGCACGTCGGCGACGGTACGGCGGCGCACCGCGGTGCGCAGCGCGTCCAGTACGGCGTCCCGCCAGTCCTGGGCGTCCATGCCCGCGTGCTGGGGCAGCCGGGCGTGCGGCGGGTCCCAGTACAGGTGGTCCATCTCGGTGCCGTCGGGCTCGATCACCCGGACGGTGGCGGGCGGCAGCTTCCGTACGCCCGCCAGGATGGTGCGCGGGGCGGGCACCACGGAGTGGAAGCTGAGGTAGTGGTGGAGCGCGACCGGGTCGAGCGCGGTGTCGACGTCTCCGGCCGCGAGCAGTGCGGGCAGGGACGAGGCGAAGCGCAACCGGCCAGGACGGGCGGCGGTGTAGAGCGGTTTGATGCCGAGCCGGTCGCGGCCGAGGACCACGCGGCCCGAGTGGTGCTCCGCGACGGCGAAGGCGAACATCCCGGCGAAGTGGTCGACGCACTGCGTGCCCCACCGGCGGTAGGCCTGCAGCAGCACCTCGGTGTCAGAGGTGGAGTGGAAGCGGTGCCCCGCCTTCTCCAGTTCGGCGCGCAGCTCGCGGTGGTTGTACAGGCAGCCGTTGAAGACGACGGTCAGCCCGCCGTCCGGGTCGGTCATCGGCTGGTCACCGCGTTCCGACAGGTCGATGATCTTCAGCCGGCGGTGGCCGAGCGCCACGGCGCCGCGCGACCACAGGCCCCGCCCGTCGGGGCCGCGCGCCGCCAGGCGGTCGGTCATCCGCTCGACGGCCGCGAGGTCGGGGAAGGTGCCGTCGAATCTGATCTCGCCGCTCAGCCCGCACATACGCACCTCCGGTCCGGGCGGCTCATGACGCGCCGCGCAGTATCCATGTGTCCTTGGCGCCGCCGCCCCGCGAGGAGTTGACGACCAGCGAGCCGCCTGCCGCGACCCGGGTCATCGCCGACGGGAGCACCGTGGTGGTCAGCCCCACGGCGCCGGAGCCGTCTCCTTCCCGCTCAGCGCAGACGAACACCCGCAGGTCCACGACCCGCGGTTCGAGGCGCTCCCCGTCGAAGGTGGGGTGGCTGGTCAGCTGCACCACGTCCTGCGCCACCCACGCGTGCGGGGAGACCAGCAACTCCGCGCGCAGCCGGGCGAGTTCCTCGGGTGAGGCGTGCGGTCCTATGACGACCCCGGCGCCGCCCTGGCCGCCCACCGGTTTGACGACCAGGTCGGGCAGCCGGTCCAGGACCTCGTCCAGGACACCGGGCTCGCCCGGCAGCAGCGTCGGCACCTGGCGGAGCAGCGGCTCCTCGGCGAGGTAGTAGCGGATCAGCCGCGGCACCATGGCGTACAGCGCCTTGTCGTCGGCGATGCCGTTGCCCACGGCGTTGGCGAAGGTGACCCGCCCGGCCCGCGCCACCGCGAGCAGGGCCGGCCACAGCGGTGTGCCGTCCGCCCCGTCTGCCTTGGCCAGGTCGTCCTCGTCGATCCGCCGGTAGACGACGTCGAAGGGCCGGTCGTCGAAGCCGGCCCCGTCGGGTCCGGTACGGCTGCCGCGCACGGCATGCACCCGGCCCTCGCGGACCACGAGGTCGTCGGTGGTGTGCAGCGCGCAGCCCATCTCCTCGGCCAGGGTGCGGTGTTCGTACCAGGCCGAGTTCTCGGGGCCGTCGCTGAGCAGCATCAGCCGCGGCTCGGCCACCGGCGCCGCCGAGCGCAGCACGCGGGCGAGGGTGGCGGGGACGTCGTCGACGCCCAGCACGTGCGGCCCGGGGACGACGGGCCCCAGCCGCCGCGCCGCGTGCGCGTAGGCGATACCGGACGGCACCCGGAGGTTGTCCTCAAGCACCATCCAGCCGTGGACCGCGTCCCGCACCAGGTCGATGCCCGCGACGCTGATGCGGACGGTGCCGGGCCGCCCGGGAACGCCGGCCGCGCCCTCCACCTGCCGTTCGGGCAGGAAGCGCGGCGCGACCACCTCGTCGCGCAGGACGTCCTGCTCGCCGTAGGCGTCGTGCAGGAAGGCCTCCAGGGCGCGGACCCGCTGGCCGAGCCCGGCGCGCAGCGTCTTCCAGTCGTCGGCCTCGATCAGCCGGGGGACGGTGTCGTAGGGGAAGACGCGGTGCGTGTCGTCGTGGTCGGCGCGGAAGCGCACGCCGAGTGCCTCCTGGCGCTTGCGCAGGTCACGGGCCGCGCGTTGCAGGCCGGGGACGCCGGCGCGGTCCAACTCGGCCAGCACCGGCCGGTACAGCGGCCGTACCTCGCCGGTGACGTCGACCATCTCGTCGTGGTCGGCGCGGTAGCCGAGCAGCAGGCCGCCGTGGTGCGGCGGGTGGTCGAGGTCGCGCTCGCCCGCGGTGCGCGCCACGAGCATGCCGACCGCCGCCGGCAGGCCGTCGGCGTCGGCCACCCGCCTGATGTGGTGGGCGGCGCTGCCCAGGCCGAGGGTCTCCTCGGTCAGTTCGACCACGTCCGACCAGTCCCCGAGGCGTTCGAGCACCGGGCGCAGCCGGGTCACCAGGGCCCGCACCACGCGCGGCGCCGGGCGGGGCAGGCCGTCGGCGGGATGCACCAGGTCGCCTTCGAGACCCGACCTGGCGGCCCGCCAGGTCGCCGCCCGCAGCCACGTCGTGCGCTCGCCGTCGCCGCGGCGGCCCGCCGCGACGGCCTCGCACGCCTCCACCACCAGTGCCCGGTACAGTCCCGCGATCATCACCGCGGTCTCCGCCCGGGGAACGGCGTCGCAGATGCGCAGTTCGAGGGTCTGCAGGTGCGCCGAGGGCCGGACGTCGTAGTAGACCATGCCCGCGTCGCTGATCACACCCGACCTGACCAGATCCGCGATGGCCCGGTCGTAGTGCTCGGCGGAGCGGAAGTGCCCGGCGGGGCCGGTGGTGGGCCAGCGTTGCCACAGCAGGGTGCGCCAGCTGGCGTAACCGGTGTCGGAGCCGAGCCAGAACGGAGAGCTGGCGGACAGCGCCAGCAGGGTCGGCAGCCAGGGTGCGAGCAGGCCCATCGCCATGATCCCGGTGTCCCGGTCCGGTACGTCCACGTGGACCTGGAGCCCGCAGATGAGCTGTTCCTCGGCGACGACCCGGTAGTTCTCCGCCATGCGCCGGTAACGCGGGTCGGCGGTGGCCTCGATGGTGCCCAGCCGGGCGAGCGGCGCGGTCCCGGCGGCCACGGTGCCCAGGCCCAGCGGCTCCGCGGCGGCGCGCAGCGCGCGGCGGGAGGCCTTGACGTCCTTGAGCAGGTCCGCGAGCGACCGGTGCGGCCTGCTGTTGGCCTCGACGATCGACTGCTGCAGCTCGGTGGTGAAACCCCGCTCGGGCAACCGGTCGAGGACCTCACGGGCCCGCGGGACCAGCGCTCCCGACTCCAGGTCCACGACGTGGAATTCTTCCTCGACTCCGACCAGTTCGGCCATGCCGTCTCCATTTCACGTGAGCCCGCGCACGGGTTGAGCAGACGCGGCGGGAACGCCCGGGAACCCGGGATCGCCGCCGGACCGCACTGCGGTGTGCGTCTTCTGCCCGCGTATCGGGGCTGCAAGAGAGGTCGTGGACCGCACTCGCTCCCCGAGAGGTGGCCACCCGGGGGCTGTCGCCGCGCCGTTGCGGTGGGTGTCGAGTGCGCGGACGCCGCCGAACAGGGCGGCGGAGCACCTGTCCTGCCCGTGGCCGCGCGGGACACGACGGCCCGACGCCGTACGCCGAGCCGCGCCTCCGCCCTGCGGGCAGGTGCTGTCCCAGAAGTGTCGGCCCCCGCACGCCCCGTGGCAAGACGCCCCCGGCATCGGATGGCTCCCGCGCCCGGCGGCCCCGGGCGCGTCGCCCAGGGCCGCGGTGGCGGACTCGTGGTGCGCGGGTCCCCGCGACCTGCGGCTCCCCGCCCCTGTCCGGGAGGGCGCGGGCGCCGGGCGGGAGGCCCTACGAGCAGGTCGGGACGCCCGGCAGCCAGGCCTGCGGCACGTCGATGTAGATGTTCGAGATGTACCCGCCGTAGCCGGGCAGGTAGGCCCACCCGTCGTTGCTGTACCCCTCGGCATTGACGAGCTGCCCGTGCACCTGGCAGCTGACCGTGACGTTGGTGGGGCCGGCCAGGGTGGCCACGGTGGTGGAGCCGGTGTTCGCCTGGGAGTGGATGCGTACGCCGGTGCCCCAGGTGGTGAAGGGGCTCCCGGAGCTGCCGCCGGTGGTCCATAGGTAGGTGACGGTCACCCAGCCGTTGTTGTTCAGGCCGACGTTGTAGAAGGTGCCGTCGGCGAGGTCGATGCCCGCGGGGTTGGAGACGGTCCGGCCGAAGCCGTCGTGGCCGCCGTTGTAGCCGCTCTGGTAGGCGGCCTGCGCCTCGGGGAGCCCCTGGGCGAGGTCGCCGAAGCTCTGCCGGACCGACGACGGGTTCCAGTAGTCGTCCTGGGTGTTCCACGGGCCGACGTCCCAGACAGGCGCGGTCTCGCACCGCACCGGGCCGCAGACCTGTACCGAGTACTGCCCGCTGCCGTTGGGCGACAGCCCCCGGCGAGAGGGCAGCGCGACGAAGTGGTCGCTGGGGGCGATCACATGGCCGTTCGCGGTGGTGCCGCCCACCAGGCCCTCGCGGGTCGCGTACACCCGGGCGCCGACGGCCGCGGGCCGCGCCACGGCCGGCGCGGCGGCGGTCCGATCCGCGTGCAGGCGCAGGCCACGGATACGCGCGCCCGCGGTGGCGTCCTGCAGGGTGATCCGGCTCTGCACGACGGTGACCTCGACCGGCAGGTCGGCCGGGACGCGGGCGGTGGCCTCCCGCCACTCCGTCCAGCTGCCGTCGGCGGCCCTCCCCCGTACGTCGACGACGGCGCTCGCACCGGCCGGCAGGTCCGCCCGCAGGTCCGCGGTGACACGGTTGACCGGCGCGGACAGGGTGTGGGCCGGCTCCGTCTGCGAGGCGAAGCCGGCGGTGGCGCCGCCCGCGGCGGCGGTGTGGAAGGCCGGGGACGCCACGCGCAGGGCCCCGGCGGTGTGGACGAGGTTCACCTCGTCGGCCCCGGCGGGACCGAGGTCCACCGTCCAACCGGCCGACGAGGGAGCCGGTGCGCGCGACTCGGAGGCGGCGGCGGGCAGCGCCCCGCCGAGCAGCAGGGACCCGAGCGCGGCGGCGAGGAGGACGAGCCGTGGGGCGCGCACCGGGCGCGAGGGCGGGGAGTCTCCTGAGGATGATGTGTACATGGCGACTGACGTTACTGGCGGGGACGGGGTCCGCCAAGGGTGCGAGGGGCGCGGAGACGCGCGGTGGCACCGGCTTCACCCCGCCCGCCGCTCCCCCGGCGGCGTAGGCCTCCGCCCGTTCACGCGTGCCGCGCGTTCAGGCGCTCGGTGATGAGCGTCAGCACGCGGCCGGCGGTCAGCAGGTCCTCGGCCGGGATGCCCGCGTAGGCGTAGCCGATCGCCTCCTTGATGCCGGACGCGATCCGGTCGTGCTCCGCCCGGCCCGCGTCGGTGAACCCCAGACGCGTGACGTCGTCGCCGGACTCCGCCAGCAGGCCGGCGTCGGTGAGTTCACGCAGCGCCGCGCCGGCAGCCGCCAGGTCCGTCCTGAGCGCGTCGGCGATCATTCCGGCCAGCCGGTCACGGTCGGCGGAACCGCCCAGGGCCGCGGTGAACTTCAGCGCGACCCACTGGGTCATGCCGAGGCCGGTGACGGCCAGGAGCCGCCGCAGGATCGGCGCGTGGGCGTTCTCGGCCTGGCCGAGGATCTGCGGGTTGAGCGACGGGGCGGTGCTGGAGGGTGAGGCGGAGGTGGTCACGGGACACTCCCAGGTCGCTGGCCGGCCGAACGTCTCCCGACAAATGTTAATGCCACTAACGTTTTTTCCACCAGGGTGTGCGACCCGCCGACCCGGGGCCGCGAGCCATCCGGTCGACCGAACCGCACCGCGTGCTGGGCCCGGCGGACGAGCGGCTTTTCCTCCCAAGCGTTTCGAATTCCTCAAGAGAACCTCTGAGGTTCTTCCATCAGTACGGATTCCATTGTATTCCTCTCAGGTATCTGACAGGGTCGGACGCAGCCGGACCGATGGAAACGCCAGGCGTTCCAGTGAAAAGACGAACACGTTGGTTCGTGTTAATTCTGCCGTCGAACGGCAAGATCCGGCGCACCTTATTCGAGGAGTCCGAATGAACCGTCGCTCAGCCATAACCGCCTCCGCCGTCGCATCCGCGGTCGCCGTCCTGACCATGGGCGCCGCCCCCGGCGCCATCGCCGCCGACTCGCACGCGAGTGGAACGGTGCATCCCATGTCCTGCCCCATGGACAAGGGGACGTACGTCAGTGGCGCGAAGAACACGTTCGTTCCCGACCCGGGAAAGAAGGTCTACGGCGCCACCGGCGTGACCCTGTCGATCACCGCCGCGAAGGGCACGTCGTGGACCGGCACCGTCACTGCCAGCGGAACGGTCGAGGTCGGCCTCATCGTGGCCTCGGCGAAGGAGACGTACGGCGGCAGCTACTCCTGGGGCAAAACCACGACCGTGACGCTCGGTGGCACCTGGAAGGTGCCGTCGAACAAGACCAGCGGGTGGCTGGCTCTCGGCTCGATGGGTTCGCACATGAACTGGATCACCACGCAGACCCAGCCGAATTGCAGTTCCAAGACCCTCGGTAAGGGGACCATCAACCTGCCGAAGCTTTCCCCGTACATCGCCCACTCGTAACGGAGTATCGACGTGGCCTTGGGAATGCGTTCCCGGATGCTCCTGCCGGCGCTCGTGCTCGCCGCGCTCACCGGCTGCGGGGGCTCCGGCACGCCGGCTGACAGCGCCGGGCACCCCACCCCGCCGGCCGCTCCCACCCCCGCGGCCTCGACCTCGGCTGCGGGAGCCGGCCTGGCAGACCCCCTGCCCGACCGGCTCCCGCCGGGCACGAAGGTCGTGCTGCGGCGCACGGGCAGGGGTCCGCAACCGCTCGACCTGAGCGGACTGGTGAGCAGGACGGACGAGGTGACCCTGCACTGGCTGTGCGCGGGCGGCGCGGACGGCGTACGGGTGACGGATCACGCCGCGATCGTGGTGGGCAGCGACTGCAGCGCCACCGCGGGCCAGGCGACCCTCGCGTTCACCGGAGTGGTGCCGCCCTCCGGCAGCCGGGACCTCTCGTGGAAGGTGCAGGCGGGTGCGAGCACGATGTGGCGGATCGCCGTGACAGTCGGCACCTGAGGCTCGCGGCACCGAGCCGGTCGGTCGTGGCCGGGTTTCGTGGCCGGCGAAGCCCGGTTGCCGGTCCGCGCCCGCAACGCGAGGGCGTTCGGGCGCCGGTGCGGCTATCCGACCACTCCGGTGGCGTGGTGGCGCTGCGACGGGGGGAGCAGCAGGACTTCCAGGGCGCGGGCGCAGGCGTGGGCGCGGGACACGAACCACGCGAGCCGGTCGTCGGTGATGACGTCGGGAGTGGAGCGCACCGCGAGGGCCGCGTGCGCGTGGCCCGCCGCGTCGAGCACCGGCACCGCGGCGGTCCGCACCCCGTAGGCCGACTCGCCGTCGTTGAGCGCGTAACCCGCCTCCCGCACCCGGTCCAGCTCGGCCCGCAACTCGGCCAGTCCGGTGATGGTGCGGTCGGTGTGCGCCCGCAGCGGCGGCAGATCGTCGATCTCCTGCTCGCCCGGACGCGCCCACGCCAGCAGCACCTTGCCGAGCGCCGTGGAGTGCAGCGGGCGGCGCAGACCGAGCCCGGACGCCGCGTTCACCGATCCCCCGACCAGGATCACGGCATGGGACCCGCCGCGGATGGCCAGATCGGCCGTGGTGCCCGTGGACCGTGCCAGCGCGTCGAGTTCGGGGACCGCGCGGTGCATCCCGCGTTGATGCAGGGAGAGTTGGCCGAGTTCGGCGACGGACGGGCCGAGCCGGTAGCGGGCACTGTGCTCGTCCTGTTCCAGGAAGCCCGCCGCGACCAGCGTACGGGCCAGTCGGTGCGCCGTGGACACCGAAAGCTCCATGCGGCGGGCGAGTTGGGACGCGGTCAGCTCGCCCGGGTTGTCACGGAAACAGTGCAGCAGCCGGAGCGCGCGGGTGACCGCCTGCGCTCCCGGGGGCGCCCCGGCACCGTTGGCGCGCGCGTCCGTCGTCATGGCCCAAGCATGCGGAGGCTGCCACGATCTGGCAACTGTTGCCAGAACATTGCGCCATGTCTCCCGGCGTGAACTCTGCCCGACGGAGGTCATCCCACATGATGGGAAACGTTGCTTTGGACCGAATGTGTGTGCCAGCCTCCGTTGCAGACCGCATGCCGCACACCGCAACGGAAGGGGAGCACCCGTGATGACCACGCCCGGCCTGCTCAGCCCCTTCCGCTCGCTGCTGTCCGCGCGGCTGTACCTGGACCTCGGCCGGTCCCGCGGCACCTGCTGTCGCTGACGCCCGCCGTACCCCGCTCTCGTAGGACTTCTCGCCTTGTGGTGCCCCGCGACGCGCCGCACGCCGCGTACGCCCGCGCCCCACCCTCCCGACACATGCCGCTTGGAGCACCCATGTCCGTTCCGGACGAGATCTGGTTCACCCGCTGCCCCGTCCCGACCGCCACCGGCATCGCGGCCGACCGCGGCAGCCTCGCCGCGGAGTTCGCCCCCGACGGGATCGCCGTGCGCTCGCTGCGGGACGCCGCCGGGCAGGCGGACTCCGACGGGCTGCCGCGGAGCCACTTCACGCACGAACTGACCGCGCTGTTCCGTGAGGGCGGCAACGTCCCGGCGCTGTGGGCACGTTCCCGCGGTGAGGCCACCCGGCTGATCGCGCTGACGTGGATCGAGGAGCGCCAGTCGATCCTGGTGCGCCAGGACAGCGACCTGCGGACGCCGGAACAGCTGCGCGGCAGGCGGCTGGCAGTCCCACGCCACGACATCGCCATCGACTTCTGGCGGGCCATGGCCCTGCACGGGCACGCCGGCGCCCTGCGACTTGCCGGACTCACCTTGGACGACGCCGAACTCGTCGAGATCCCCGGTGTACGGCAGGGCCAGTGGGAGGGCGAGCTGGCGGCGCTGCGGGACGGGCGGGTCGACGCGGTCTACGTCAAGGGCGCGGTCGCCGTCGAGACCGCCCGGCGCTACGGGGCGAAGGTCGCCGTCGACCTGGACTCCGTGCCGGACCGCAGGTCCCGGATCAACAACGGCACCCCGCGCCCGATCACCGTCCACCAGCGGCTGCTGGACGAGCATCCCGACCTGGTGGTGCGCTTCCTCGCCGTTCTGCTCGAAGCCGCCGACTGGGCCGCGGACCACCCCGGCGACGTGGCCCGCATCCTGGGCGCCGAGACCGGGGCGGGCCCGGAGGGAGTAGCCGGTGCCTACCGCGACGGCACCGCGGGCAGCCTGCGGCTCCACCTCGGCCAGGCGCGACTGGACCTGCTCGCCGAGCAGGAGCGGTTCCTCTTCGCTCAGGGCTTCCTGCCCGCCCCCGTGGACGTCGCCGGCTGGGCGGACCACGAGCCGCTGCGCCTGGCCCACGAACTGCGCGCCGCCCGAGCCAAGGAGGCCGCCACCGCCCCGGCAGCCGCCGAAGCCGTATCGCCCCGCCCCGCGGGCGCCCCCGCCACCACCCCCTGAATTCCGCGCCCATCCCGGCCGGCCATCTCCTGGAGAACTCCGTGAACGTCCGTCACATCACCCTCGCCACCACCTCGCTGCTCGCCGCCCTGAGCCTGGCAGCCTGCTCCTCGTCCTCCGGTGGGTCCGCCCGTGCGGACACCGCGGGAGGCAGCGCCCCCACCATCACCGTCCGCATCCCCGACGGCGGCAACTCCGGTGTCCTCGCACTGGGGCGCAAGGACGGCTCGCTCGACAAGGCACTGGCCAAGGTGCACGCCAAGGTGGCGTGGACAGGCACCGCAGGCGCGTTCGCTCCCGCCGCGCAGGAACTCGACGCCAACGCGCTGGACTTCGCCGAGGGCTCGATCACCTCCGCGATCGCCGCACTCGCCCAGACGCCCGGCTTCAAGCTCTTCGCCGCCGTCGACCCCGACCGGCTCGGCGAGGGCATCCTGGTGAAGAAGGACTCCGGGATCAACACCATCAGCGACCTCGTCGGCAAGAAGGTCGCCGTGTGGCACGGCGGCACCAGCGAGTACCTGCTGCTCAAGGCCCTCCAGCAGCAGCACGTCCCGGTGGACCAGGTCAAGCGCGTCTACCTCCAGCCCAACCAGATCGGCCCGGTGTTCAACTCCGGGCAGGTCGACGCCTGGTCCACCTGGGCCACCTACTCCATCCCCGCCGTCGCCAACTCCGGCGCGCGTTTCCTGACGACCGGCGGGCAGGTCGGCTCGGACAACTACGCGGTCTGGGCGGTCCGCAACGACTTCGCCGGCAAGCACCCCGACGTCGTCAAGGCGCTCTACACCTACCTGCACGACGCCGGGATCAAGCAGCAGCAGAATCCGGAGGCGTACCTGAACGTCAAGACGACCTCCGGCCCGCAGGCGATCAGCGCCACGCAGCAGGCCATCGCACTGCCCATCAACAAGGCGCTCGGCACCGCGCAGCCCATCGGCGACACCCAGCTCGCGCACTTCGCCACCGTGGCGCAGTTCTTCGCCGACCAGAAGATCACCAAGGGCGTCCTCGACGTCAAACCGCATGTGATCGACATCAACGCGGCCGCGGCGGGTACCGAATGAGCGCCCCCGCTTCGATCGGACCCATCGGGACATCGGCCGATCCCGAGGCGCCGGGGCTGGTCACCCCGCGGCCCAAGGTCGACAGGCCGCGCCCGCGCGCGGTGGGCCTGGGGCTGCGGCTGCTCGGCCCGCTCGTCCTGCTGCTGGCCTGGATCTGGGCGTCCGCGTCCGGCACTCTCGGCTCCTCGCTGCTCGCCTCGCCCCGCCAGGTGCTGTCCGCTTTCCGGGAGCTGTGGACCAGCGGACAGCTGGGCGACGCGCTGTCGGTCTCGCTCACCCGGGCCGGGCTCGGCCTGGCCTTCGGCGTGACGACCGGGCTGGTGCTCGGTGTGATCACCGGCTTCTCCCGGCTCGGTGAGGAACTGCTCGACTCCTCGCTGCAGTTGCTGCGCACCATCCCCTTCCTGTCCCTGGTGCCGCTCTTCATGGTCTGGTTCGGGATCGGCGAGACCGCCCGGGTGGTGCTCATCGCGGTGGCGACCAGCTTCCCGATGTACGTCTCGGCCGCCGGCGGCGTGCGCAACACCGACCGCAAGCTGGTCGAGGCCATGCGCAGCTTCGGTATGGGCCGGCTCGCCCTGGTCCGCGAGGTGGTGCTCCCCGGCGCGCTGCCCGCGCTGCTGTCGGGGCTGCGGCTGTCGATGACGCTCAGCGTCATCGCCCTGATCGCCGCGGAGGAGATCAACTCGACGGCGGGCATCGGCTACCTGATGTCCACCGCCCAGGAGTATTCGCGCACCGACATCCTCACCGTCTGCATCCTCATCTACGCCTTCATCGGGCTGTTCGCCGACGGCGTCGCCCGGGTCCTGGAACGGCTGTTGATGCCGTGGCGCATCCGGGGGGCCGTGCGATGAGCGGGACACTGGCCGGCACCGGCCGGGCGCGGCAGGCAGCCGCCGGGGACCTGCCCGGCGGCAGCCTGGCCGCCGTGCGCATCCGGGGCCTGCGCCGCACCTTCGGCGCCCGCGACGTGCTGGACGGGCTCGACCTCGACATCGCACAGGGCGAATTCGTGGCCCTGCTGGGCGCGAGCGGCACGGGGAAGACCACCCTGCTGCGTATCCTCGGCGCCCTGGACCGGCACGACGCCGGCACGGTGCTCGTCCCCGAGACGCGGACCGTCGTCTTCCAGGAGCCGCGCCTGGTCCCCTCCAAGAAGGTGCTCGGCAACGTCACGGTGGCCCTGCCGCGCGGCCCGCACACCCGGGAGACCGGGCGGCGCGCGCTCGCCGAGGTCGGCCTCGAAGGGCACGCCGACGCCTGGCCCGGCACCCTGTCCGGCGGCGAGGCCCAACGCGTCGCGCTGGCACGGGCGTTGATTCGCGAGCCGGAACTGCTGCTGCTCGACGAGCCGTTCGCCGCGCTCGACGCCCTCACCCGGCTGCGGATGCACGACCTGGTCGGCGAGCTGTGCCGCCGCCACCGGCCGGCGGTCCTGCTGGTCACGCACGACGTGGACGAGGCGATCCGGCTCGCCGACCGCGTCGCCGTCCTGCGCGACGGCCGGCTCGCCACCGACGAGCGGATCGCGATCGACCACCCGCGGGACAGCGCGGACCCCCGGTTCGCCGCCCTGCGCACCCGGCTGCTCACCGAACTCGGCGTCCACCGCGCGGAGCCCGTACCGCAGCCCACCCGCGACACCGCACCCGCCACCGCCAAGGAGTCCCCCGCATGACCGTCAACATCGGCGTCCACCAGGCCAACCCGTCTCTCTACCACCTGTCCCGGCTCGGGCTGCTGGAAGAACTCCTCGGCGCCCAGGGCGAGACCGTCGTCTGGCACCGGATCGGCGGCCTGGACACCGCCGCGGCCCTCGCCGACGGCACCATCGACTTCGGCGGCACCGGCTCCACCCCGCCCCTTTCCGCACAGGCGCACGGCTACGACCTGGTCTACGCGGCCGTCTCCGCGCCCCGGCCCGGCCACGGCGCCCTGCTGGTCCGCGCGGACAGCGACATCGCCTCCGTGACCGATCTGAAGGGCGGCACCGTCCACCTGGCGATCGGCTCCTGGCAGACCCACTTCGTCGCCAAGGCACTCGCCCAGCAGGGACTTTCCTACGGCGCCGACATCACTCCGGAGCGCTCCGCGGCCGACTCCTACCAGGCACTGCTCGACGGCCGGATCAACGCCTGGGTGGGGCAGGGCGCGGAATTGGCCGCCGCCCGCCGCGAGGGGCGGGTCCGCACCCTGGCCGAGGCCGGCGACCTGATCGCCGACCGCTCGGTCTTCTTCACCCGCCGCGACGTCGCCGACTCCCGCCCCGAACTGGTGGGCCTGATCACCCGCGCGCTGCAGGCCGCCGACACCTGGGCCGCGGGCCACCTGGACGAGGCCGCCGACATCGCCGCGGCCGACCAGGGCGGCAGCGCGGCGGACTGGCGCGAGGCCCTGGCCGCCCTGCCGTGGCGCCTGGAGCCGGTCTCCGACGCCTTCGTCGCCGAGCAGCAGGAGGCCGCCGACATCCTCGCCGCCGCCGGTTTCCTGCCCCGGCCCATCACGGTCGCCGACGCCCGCCACCCGGGCCTCGACACCGTCGCCGCCCAGGCCCTCGCGGCCGCCGAGTCCCCGGAGAAGTGACCATGCCCAGCCCCGAGATCCTCTGGTACATCATCCCGCGCGAGGGCGCCTACCCGTGGGAGCCCGAAGGGCGCCGCGGCGTCGACCTGGCCTATCTCCAGCAGCTCGGCGTGGCGGTGGACCGGCTCGGCTACGACGGAGCGCTGTTCGCCACCGACCTGTACGACGTGTGGCCGCTGGCATCGGCGGTCGCCGCGGTGACCCGGCCCAGCTTCAAGCCGCTGCTCGCGGTGCACCCCGGTCTGATCTCGCCGACCGTGCTGGCCAAGATGGCGCTGAGCTTCGCCCACCTCTTCGGCCCCGACCGGCTGCGCTTCAACGTCGTCAACGGCTCGACCGAGGCGCTGCGGCAGGCCGGGCTGCAGCTCGAACACGACGAGCGCTACGAACTGAGCGCCGAGTACTGGAGCATCGTCAAGCGGCTGACCGCGGGCGAGGTATTCGACCACAAGGGCAGGTTCTACGAGCTCACCCAGGCAGGCGCCGGCCTGCGCGAACTCACCCCGATCCAGGGCGGCGTGCACACCCCGCTGTGGTTCGGCGGGTCGTCGGCACCCGGCATCGAGATGGCGGCGGAGCACGTCGACGTCTACCTCACCTGGGGTGAACCGCCGCACCTGCTGAAGGAGAAGCTGGAGCGGGTACGCGAGCGCGCCGCCCACTACGGCCGCGAACTGCGCCTGGGCCTGCGGCTGCACCTCATCGTCCGGGACACCGAGCAGGAGGCGTGGGCCGCGGCGGACCGACTGCTCGACGTCACCAGCCAGGCGACGTACACCCGGATGCTGGGCGACCCCGAGGGCAAGGACGGCGAGGGCTGGGCGCGGCAGTTCCGCCAGCACGGCGGCCGGGTGCCCGAGCACGCGCGGGAGCTGGTCAAGCACCCCAACCTGTGGCCGGGCATGAGCCTGTTCCGCCCCGGTCCCGGCACCGCCGTCGTGGGGAGCACCGCGCAGGTCGTGGAGCGGCTCGGGGAATTCCAGGACCTCGGCGTGGACACCTTCATCCTGTCCGGCAACCCGCTGCTCGAGGAGTCCTACCGGATCGCCGAGACGGTGCTGCCCGCCCTGCGCGGCACCGCGCGGTGAACGCCCTCCTCGCGGAGGCCCGCCTCCTCGGGCTGCACGAGCTGCGGCAGACCCTCCACGAGCACCCGGAGACCGGCCTGCGGCTGCCCCGCACCCAGCAGGCCGTCCTCGGCCGGCTGGACGGCCTCGGCCTGGACCTGCGCACCGGCACGGCGCTGACGTCGGTCGTCGGCGTCGTGCCGGGTGCGCGGCCAGGACCGACCGTGCTGCTGCGTGCCGACCTGGACGCCCTGGAGTTCCCCGACGGCCCGCGGCACGCGTGCGGCCACGACCAGCACGCCGCGATGCTGGTCGGGGCCGCGCACCTGCTCGCGGCCCGGCGCGACCGGTTCGCGGGCGATGTGCTGCTGATGTTCCAGCCCGGCGAGGAGGGCCACGACGGGGCGCGGCTGATGCTGGCCGAGGGCCTGTTGGAGACCACGGGAAGCCGTCCGGTGGCGGCGTACGCCCTGCACTCCAGCGCCGCGGCGCCGGCCGGGCAGTTCGGCAACACCGCGGGGCCGGCGCTGGCCGCGAGCGGCACTCTCGCGGTGACCCTGCACGGGGCCGGCGGCCACGGCGCCTGGCCGCACCGCACCCGCGACCCGGTCCCGGCCCTCGCCGAACTCGTCACCGCGCTCAGCGCCCTGCCGGCCCGCAGGTTCGACCCGTTCGACCCGGTGGTGCTCACCGTCGGCACGGTGCACGCGGGAAGCAGGCCCGCCATCATCCCCGACCGGGCCCGTCTGGAGGCGACGCTGCGGGCGCTGTCCGACACCACGCTGGCCCGGCTCGCCGCTGCCGCGCAGAGCACGGCCCACGGCATCGCCGCCGCCCACGGCCTGGAGGCCCGGGTCGAGTACGTCCCCGGCTATCCGGCCACGGTGAACGACGCCGCCGAGGCGGACCTGGTGCGCGCGGCGGTCACCGACCTGTTCGGTCCCGGGCGGTTCGTCCGCGGCACCCGCCCGGCCCTGGTCTCCGACGACATCGGCCGGGTGCTCGCCGACGTGCCCGGGGTCATGACGAGCCTCGGCGCCTGCCCGCCGGACCGCGACCCGGCCACCGCCCCCGGCAACCACGCCCCGGACGCGGTGTTCGACGACGCGGTACTGCCGGACGGCGCCGCCCTCCTCGCCGAACTCGCCCTGCGCCGGCTCGCCGCGGCGGAGTCCGGGCAGCCCGCGGAAGGCGCGGGGGCGGGCCACCGCCCCTGACGTGAGGGAGGACCGCCCCTGGCCGGAGCCGCCGCCCCCTGACCCCGGGAGACCCGCCCGCCGCCGCGGTAGGCGGCGGGACCCGGCGGCGGGTCAGCCCGCCAGCAACTCCCGCACCAGCGCCGCCACTTGCTCCACCTCGATCAGGAACCCGTCGTGGCCGTACGGCGACTCGACCACGCGCGGGCGGTCCGCGCCGGGGATGCCGGCGGCCAACTCGGCCTGCTGGTGCAGCGGATAGAGCCGGTCGGAGTCCACTCCCGCGACCAGGGTCGGCGCGGTGACCCGGCGCAGTGCCGCGGCGGTCCCGCCCCGCCCGCGCCCCACGTCGTGCGAGTTCATCGCCTCGGTCAGGACGACATAGCTGGCCGCGTCGAACCTCCGCACCAGGGTCTCGGCATGGTGGTCGAGGTAGGACTCGACGGCGTAGCGGCCGCCCTGCCACGGGTTCTCCGCGCCCTGCGCGGCGCGCCCGAAGCGTGCGGCCAGCTCCGCCTCGCTGCGGTAGGTCACATGGGCCAGGCGGCGGGCCAGGCCCAGCCCGGCCGCGGGGCCGCCGCCGGGTCCCGCGTCGTGGTAGTCCCCGCCGCGCCAGTTCGGGTCGGACCTGATGGCGTGCAACTGCACGGCCGACCAGGCGATCTGCTCCGCGCTGGCCGCGGCGGGCGAGGCCAGCAGCAGCAGCGCGCCGACCCGCTCGGGGCGGCTCACCGCCCATTCCAGGGCGCGCATCCCGCCCATGGACCCGCCCACGACGGCCGCCCAGCGGCCGATCCCGAGCGCGTCGGCCAGCGACGCCTCGGCGGCGACCTGGTCGCGCTGCGTCAGGAACGGGAAGGCGCCGCCCCACCGGCGGCCGCCGGGTGCGTACGACGACGGCCCGGTGGTCCCCTGGCAGCCCCCCAGCACGTTCGGTGCGACCACGAAGAAGCGGTCGGTGTCCAGCGCGCGCCCCGGTCCGACCAGGCCGTCCCACCAGCCCGCGGTCGGATGCCCGGGCTCCTTCGGCCCCGCCACGTGGCTGTCGCCGGTCAGCGCGTGCGCCACCAGCACCGCGTTGGAGCCGTCCGGCGCCCGCCGGCCCCAGGTCTCGTACGCCAGTCGCACCCCTGGCAGCTCGCCGCCCGCTTCCAGCGGCAGCGGGCCGGCCAGGTCATGCAGGCGGCGGCGCCCCGGCGGGTCCCCCGGCTGCCACGCCCCTGAGGCGGGCAGCAGGGGGACGCCGGCGGGCGGCCTGAGGCCGGTCTGGTTCAGGACGCGCCCTTCGCCGCGCGGAAGCCCGCCTCCAGGTCCGCGATGAGGTCGGCGACGTTCTCGATGCCGACCGACAGCCGCACCAGGCCCGGTGACGTTCCGGTGGCCGCGAGCTGCTCCTCGTCCAGCTGGCTGTGCGTCGTGGACGCCGGGTGGATGATCAGGCTGCGCACGTCACCGATGTTCGCCAGGTGGCTGAACAGCTGCACGCCGTCGACGAAGCGGCGTCCCGCCTCGGCTCCGTCCCGCAGTTCGAAGGCCAGCACCGCCCCCGCGCCGCGCGGCAGGTAGCGCTGCGCGGCTTCGTACCAGCGGCTGGACGGCAGGCCCGCGTAGTGCACGGCCGCCACCTCGTCGCGTTCCTGGAGCCACTCCGCGAGCGCCTGGGCGTTCGCCGAGTGCCGCTCCAGCCGCAGCGACAGCGTCTCGACGCCCTGCAGCAGCAGGAAGGCGGAGTGCGGCGACAGCGCCGGGCCGAGGTCGCGCAGCAGCTGCACGCGCAGCTTGATGGCGAACGCACCGGGTCCCAGGGCCGGCCAGTACTGCAGGCCGTGGTAGCTCGGGTCCGGCTCGGTGAAGTCCGGGAAGCGCTCGGCGTGCGCACCGAAGTCGAAGGTGCCGCCGTCCACCACGACACCCCCGATCGTCGTCCCGTGGCCGCCGAGGAATTTCGTCGCCGAGTGGACCACCACGTCGGCGCCGTGCTCGATCGGCCGCAGCAGGAACGGTGTGGGCACCGTGTTGTCCACGATCAGCGGCACGCCCGCCTCGTGCGCGACGTCCGCCACCGCCCGCACGTCCAGGACGTTGCCGCGCGGATTGCCCAGCGTCTCGGCGAACAGCGCCTTCGTCTCGGGCCTGATCGCCGCCCGCCAGGCGTCCTGGTCGTCCGGGTCCTCGACGAAGGAGACCTGGATGCCGAACTTCGGCAGCGTGTGGCGGAAGAGGTTGTACGTGCCGCCGTACAGCGACGCGCTGGAGACGATGTGGTCGCCGGCGCTCGCGAGCGTCAGGATCGCCAGCGTCTCCGCCGCCTGGCCCGACGCCACCGCGACGGCGGCGACCCCGCCCTCCAGGGCGGCGATCCGCTGTTCGAGGACATCCTGCGTCGGGTTGTGGATGCGGGTGTAGATGTTGCCCGGCTCGGCCAGCGAGAAGAGGTCGGCGGCGTGCTTGGTGTCCCGGAAGACGAACGACGTCGTCTGGTAGATCGGCACCGCCCGCGCCCCCGTGGTCGGATCGGGGTCGGCGCCGGCGTGCACCTGCCGGGTCTCGAACGACCAGGCGGACGTGGTGTCCGCGGGAACCTCGTCGGGGGTGTGCCCGGCGGTGACGGAGTCGATGGGCTGTGTCATGGCTCTCCTGAAGCAGGTGCGGATGGGGCGATCGGGGACCGGAGAGGCGAGAGGGATATCCCCGGCGGTGTCCCGGTGGTGTCCCGGTGGTGGCTCAGCGCGATGGCGCGCAGGGCCGCGTCGGGACGCGCGAGGCGGACCGCCGCCACTGGGAAGGCAGGAGGGCGGAAGGCGCCGATTGCGCGGGGCAGAACATGATCAGCGGCCGGGAACGGCGGCAGAACGCCGGAGACGCGGCGTCAGCGTCCGGCGGGACACCCCGTGCTGGTGACACGCACGTAGTCCACGTGGCGGCGCATCACGAGCGGGGTCATGGCGCCATGGAACCACACCGGCGACCGCTGTGTCAGCCGCACCGCGCCACCACCGGACGTCACGCGGAGTCGCGCGTTCCGCGGACCCTGTCGCGGGGCGTCCGCGCGCGGCCGACCGCCGCCGGCGCGGTCGCGGGGCAGCGGCCTCCGCGCGCGGTGCCGGGTCAACCGGGCGGCGGGGCAGCGGTATTGACTTCCGCGCATCATGAAAGAACACTTTCACGTCATGGATGCCGACAATCTGCTGGGCGACCTCACGATCAGCGATCCCCGGGCGATGCGCGCCCTGTCCCATCCGGTGCGGCTGGCGATCCTCGACCTGTTGCGCCGCGACGGTCCGGCGAGCGCCACCGAACTGGCCCGGGAGATCGACGCCTCGCCGTCCGGCATCAGCTGGCACCTGCGCCACCTGGCCGGATTCGGACTGGTACGTGACAGCGAGCCCGGCACCGACCGCCGGTACCGGCGCTGGGAGGCGGTGGCGCGCGGTTTCCGCTTCGAGGTGCCGGAGGACCCGAGCGACGTCGAGGGCAGGTCGGCCGCTCGGCTGCTGTCCCGGCAGATGTTCCTGCAGGCAGGGGAGACACCGGCCCGCTGGGTGGCCGACGTCGAGCCCGGACTCGATCCGGTCTGGCGCCGGCTGGCCGGCCTGTCCAACACCCGGGTGGTGCTCAGCCCGGCCGAACTCGCCGCCGTGGAGGCGGAGATCGAGCGCCTCCTGGCGCCCTACGTGAACCGGGAGGCGGCCGACCGGCCACCGGACGGCCGCCCCGTCCGGCTGATGCGCTACGTCCTGCCGGAGCAGGCCGGGCCGCCCGCGGGAGGCGCCGGGTGAGCGGCGCGACACCCCCCGGGACACCCCTGCCGCTCTGGAGGGACCGGCAGTTCATACGCTTCTGGTCGGCGCAGACCGTCTCCCAGTTCGGCGACCGGGTCACCGAACTGGCGCTGCCGCTGATCGCCGTGACGGCGCTGCACGCCTCCGCCAACGAGGTGGCCTGGCTGACGGCGCTGAGCTGGACGCCGAACCTGACGGCCATCGTGCTCGGGGCCTGGGTCGATCAGCGCCCCCGCAAGCGCCGGCTGATGGTCGCCGCCGACCTGGCCCGCGGCCTGGTGCTGCTCAGCCTGCCGGCGACCTACCTGGCCGGAGCGGTGACGCTGGGCCAGCTCTACGCCGTCGCGTTGCTCACCGGAACCGCCGCGGTGCTGTTCAACACCTCCTACTCGGCCTTCTTCGCCCACCTGGTGCCGCGGACGTCGTACGTGGACGCCAACAGCAAGCTCAGCACGAGCCGTTCGGCCTCCTTCGTGGCGGGGCCGGCGATCGGCGGGGCGCTGGTGCAGGCGCTGGGCGCTTCGGTGGCCGTCGCCGCCGACGCGGCGTCATTCCTCGCCTCGGCCTTCCTGATCGGGCGCATCCGCACCGACGAGCCACCGCCCTCAGAGGCGCAGCCCTCGGTGCTGCGCCGGGCGCGTGAGGGCATGGCCTTCGTGGTCCGCCACCCGGTTCTGCGGGCCACCCTCGGTTGCGCCGCCACCGTCAACTTCTTCACGTTCATCTCCGGCACCGGTCTGCTGGTCCTGTTCGCCACCCGCGTCCTGCGCCTGACGGCCGGCGGTATCGGCCTGGCGCTCGGCGTGGGGGCGAGCGGGGCGCTGCTGGGCGCGGTGATCGCCCCTCGCATGTCACGCCGGTGGGGCGTGGGCCCCAGCATCGCGGTGGGCGCGGTGCTGTTCCCGGCGTCCACCGCCGTCGCGGCCCTGGCCGGCGGGCCGCTGTGGGTACGCGGCGGAGCACTGGCCCTGGCGGAGTTCCTGGCCGGCATCGGGGTGATGTTCTTCGACATCAACCTCAACTCGCTCCAGACATCGGTCATCCACGACGGAATCCGCAGCCGGGTCTCCGGCGCGTACAGCACCGTCAACTACGGCGTGCGCCCGATCGGCGCCACCGTCGGCGGCGTACTCGCCACCACGGTGGGACTGCGCCCGACCCTCCTGCTGGCCGCCGCCGGCGGCACGCTGTCAGTGCTGTGGCTGGTCTTCTCCCCCGTGCTGGGCATCCGCACCCTGGCTCTGCCACGGGGGCCGGAGGCCGTTTCGACGTGACCGGCGCCGACGCCGAGGCCGCGCATTCCCGCCCGGCCGGCGCGGGGAGTTGTCCAGGCCTCCGAGCCGGCCGCCGTCGCGACCGATCCGGCAGCCCCCGATCGCGGCGAGTGCTCTCCGGCACGCACGCCCCTGTCCGCGCCGGCCGTTGCCAGGCGGCCCGTACACCTCTTCGACTCGGGGACCGGGATGTCGCCCGGCCGGTACCTGGAGACGGTACGGCTGGAGGCCGCGCGGGCGCTGCTCGAATCGGGCAACGACGCCGTCGACGTGGCGGCGGAGCGCGATGCCCTCAGATCGCCAGACGCGCCGCGATGCCGTCGAGGACGGCGTCCAGGCCGGTTTCGAACTGCCACTGTGGATCGTCCTTGCGCTCGGCCTCGCTGATGTAGCGCGCGTACGTCGGGAAACGGCCGGTGTTCATGAGCCAGGCCATCTGCGAGGCCAGTCCCGAGCGGGCCTCCTCCCGGGTGGACCAGCCGCGGACATGCAGCAACTGCGTCAGCCCGACCTCCGATCCGACCGCGCCGTGCACGTAGGAAGTGAGGGTGCTGTAGACCGCCATGGCGGTGTCCACGTCGAGCCCCAGGCCGTCGAGTGCGGCCAGGACGGCCTCGGTCAGCGCCAGCTGGTTCGGGGTCAGCACGCACCACGTCGCCCGCGTCACCCACGAGTGCCGCAGCAGGACCTCCCTCATCCGCAGGGCGACGGACCGCATGGCCGCGCGCCAGCCCTCCTTGCCGTCGGGCAGGTCCAGCTCCGCGTACACGAAGTCGACCATCAGCTCGAGGAGCTCGTCCTTGCCGGTGACGTAGCGGTACGCGGCCATGGGAGCGACGCCTAGTTCGGTGGCCAGGCGGCGCATGGTGACGGCGTCGAGCCCCTCGGCGTCGGCGACGCCGACGGCGGCCTCGGCGATCCGCAGGGCAGTGAGGGTGGGACGGGCAGCGGGCTCCGGTCGGTCGAGGCGCTCCCACAGCGGCACGTGATCCTTGCCCTTACTCGCGCCTTGTCTCTCCCTGGCGGCCATGGCTTCGCTTCCTTCCGACGAACGTGCTGCGTACAGCATATCAGGAGTAGACGGCGTACACTTGGATGTGTACGTTGTACGAAAGCGATGCAATGTACACACCAGCGAGGAGCCTTCCATGGCCGACGTGACTGAAGACGTCCTGCGGGCCGCGGTGATCATCGGCAGCACCAGGGACGGACGGTTCGGTCCGGTCGTCGCCGACTGGATCGCCGGACACATCACACGGCGCGAGGACATGGCGGTCGACCTGGTCGACCTCGTCGAGACCCCTCTGCCGACCGTCTTCCCGGCGTTCGGTCAGGCCCCCTCCGACGAGGTCGTGGCCCAGTTGGGTGCGGTCTCACCGCGGCTGGCCCGGGCCGACGCCTTCGTGATCGTCACGCCCGAGTACAACCACAGCTTCCCCGCGCCACTGAAGAACGCCGTCGACTGGCACAACGAGCAGTGGCACGCCAAGCCGGTCGGCTTCGTCTCCTACGGCGGCCTTGCGGGCGGCCTGCGCGCCGTCGAACAGCTCCGTGTCGTGCTCGCGGAGCTCCACGCGGTCACGATCCGCAACACCGTCAGCTTCCACAACTACGGCGAGGCGTTCGGCGCCGACGGCAAGCCGTACGACTCCGCATGCGACGTCGCGGCCAAGGCCATGCTCGACCAGCTCACCTGGTGGGGGCAGGCCCTGCGCGAGGCCAGGCGCGTCCGCCCCTATGGCGTCTGACATCCCGCCACTCGTGCCCTGGGGGCAGCGATGAACGACCGCCCGATCGACCCTCCCGCACCCGACCGACCCGGTCTGCCCCGGCTCGGTGTCTTCGGGCTGATGCTCAGCATCTTCCTGGCGACGCTCGACGGACAGATCGTCAGCACCGCACTCCCCACGATCGTGGGCGACCTCGGCGGCCTCGACCACTTCTCGTGGTCGGTGACGGCCTATCTGCTCACCATGGCCGCGTCCACTCCCCTCTGGGGCAAGCTGGGGGACCTCTACGGCCGCAAGGGCGCCTGCATGAACTCCGTGGTGCTCTTCCTGGCGGGGACGGTGTTGTGCGGCCTGGCGCAGAGCATGGGACAGCTCATCGTCTTCCGTGGCCTCCAGGGTCTCGGCGCGGGTGGCCTGACGGTCGGCGCGCTCTCGGTCATCGGCGTGATGGTGCCCGCCCAGGAGCGCGGCCGCATCCAGTCGATGGTGGGCGTCATGATGCCGGTCGCGTTCGTCGGCGGGCCCCTGCTCGGCGGGTTCATCACCGACCACATGAGCTGGCGCTGGGCGTTCTACGTCAACGTGCCCGTCGGCCTCGTCGCGCTGCTGGCGGTCGCCAAGGGCGTACGGCTGCCCGCCGGCCGCGTCACGGGGCGGATCGACTACCTCGGCACGGCCCTGCTCACCACCGGCATCCTGACCCTCACGCTGCTGTCCGGCTGGGCAGGCACCACGTACGCCTGGGCATCCTGGCAGACCGCTGGGCTCGCCGTGGTCGTCGTGCTGAGCCTGGCCTGGTTCGTCCGGGTGGAACTGCGCACGGCCGAACCGATCACGCCGCCACGGCTCTTCGCCGACCGGGACTTCACCCTTGCCCAGGTCCTCAGTTTCCTGGTCGGCGCCGTCCTCTACCCCGTCCTCAACTACCTCCCGCAGTACATGCAGTTCGTCCAGGGCTCCTCGGCCACGGCCAGCGGACTGCTCATCCTGCCGCTGATGCTCGGCATGTTCGCGGCCCAGCTGGCCACCGGGCGGCTGATGGACGGCGGCGGTCCGGGCCGCGTCGTGCCGCTCACCGGCGGCGCCGTCACCTTGGCCGGGGCGCTGCTGCTGCTCCTGCTCGGCACGGACACCCCGCTCGTCGCGGCGTCCGCACTCACCCTGGTCATCGGGGTGGGAATCGGGGTCCTGCTGCAGAGCACCCTGCTGACCACGATGCACCACGCGGCTCCGCGCGACATGGGTGCGGCCACGGGCACGGTCACCCTGGTGCGGACCATCGGCGGCTCCCTCGGGGTCGCCGTGCTCGGGGCCGTACAGGGCAGCCGCATGAGCGGTGTGCTGGCCGAGCGGCTCGGCTCCGGCACGGAGGAACGGCTGACCGCGGGGGGCGGACTGACCCCGGCTCTGCTGAAGGACATGCCGCTCGCTACGCGCGACGTCGTCGCGGACGCCGTCAGCAGCGCTCTGCACGGCGTGCTGGTCGGCGCGGCCGTCCTGTCCGCGATCGCGTTCGGCACGGCGTGGTTCGTCCGCGCAGCGCCGGCCACGGCCGCGGCGGCCGCCGTGACACCGGCTTCCGGGGCCGGCACCGGCGCCCTCACCGGCGCCGCGAAGGGCTCGGCCCCGCCCCCCTCGGGGGACTGACCGTGGCCCCGGGGCCACCCCCGATCCTCACCACACCCACCCGAGACACCGACCGCACGGCCCGAAGCCCCTCGCCGTCCGGTCGGCCTTCACCGAAGGCGAACACCGATGCCAATGAATTCCGTCGAACGTGTCAGGGACGTCCTGGTCCGTCCGTTCTCCCTGGGAGGCCTCACGCTGCCCAACCGTGTCGTGATGGCTCCGATGACGCGCGAGTTCTCCCCCGGCGGCGTGCCGGGCCACGACGTGGCACGGTACTACGCCCGGCGGGCGGCCGCCGGTGTCGGCTTGATCATCACCGAGGGCACCTACGTCGGCCACGACTCGGCGGGCAACAGCGCCCGGGTCCCGCACTTCCACGGCGACGAGGCGCTCGCCGGCTGGTCGGCCGTGGCCGAGGCCGTGCACCGGGCGGGCGGCCGCATCCTGCCGCAGCTGTGGCACGTGGGCATGGACCGCACCGCCGGCAATCCACCGGTCCCCGACGCCCCGCGGATCGGCCCCTCCGGCATCGCCCTGGACGGCACGGAGTCGGGCCGGGAGATGACCCGGTCGGACATCGACGACGTGGTCGCCGCTTACGCCACGGCCGCCGCGTCGGCCGAGGCACTGGGCTTTGACGGGGTCGAGATCCACGGTGGCCACGGCTACCTGATCGACCAGTTCCTGTGGGCCCGTACCAACCGGCGCACCGACGCCTACGGCGGCGATATCGGCGGCCGCACCCGCTTCGCCGCCCAGATCGTGGCCGCCTGCCGGGAGAGCGTCTCCGCCGGCTTCCCGATCTCCTTCCGGTTCTCCCAGTGGAAGATCAACGACTACCGGGCGCGGGTCGCCGAGACACCGCAGGAACTGCAGACCATGCTCGGCCTGCTGGCCGACGCGGGCGCCGACGCCTTCCACTGCTCCACCCGGCGCTTCCACCGCCCCGAGTTCGAGGGTTCCGACCTCAACCTGGCGGGTTGGGCGAAGAAGCTCTCCGGTAAACCCGCCATCAGCGTCGGCTCGGTGGGCCTCAGTAACGAGTTCATGCAGGTGTTCCAGGGCATGCAGGCCGAGGTCACCGACATCGGCGAGCTGCTCGACCGGATGGAGCGCGACGAGTTCGACCTCGTGGCGGTCGGCCGGGCCCTGCTCGGGGATCCCGAGTGGCTTCAGAAGGTCCTCGCCGGACGCGTAGACGAGCTCACTCCCTTCCACGCGGGCCTCGTCGGCACCCTCCGCTGAGCCGCACGGCGGCCCTGCCCGACCGCAGGCCGCTGATCCCGTCGCTCCGGACGGTGTCCGCTGACGCGCTGTCACCACCCTGCCGCCGGGGGTCCGACATCCGACGGATGGCCGATGCCGACCTGCGCCGTATGCCACCGCACCGCGGTGCCCGGCCGGTGTGCGGGAATTCAGGAGTCCAGGAATTTGTCCAGGGTGATGGGCAGGTCGCGGACACGGACGCCGGTGGCGTTGTACGCGGCGTTCGCGACCGCGGCAGCGGTGCCGACGATTCCGATCTCGCCGATGCCCTTGGTGCCCATCGGATTGACGTGGGGGTCGTCCTCGTCGAGCCATGACGCCTCGATGCGGTCGACGTCGGCGTTGGTCGCGATGTGGTATTCGGCGAAGTCGTGGTTGGCGACCTGGCCCACGTGGTCGTCGAAGTAGCTCTGTTCGTGCAGCGCCATCGACAGGCCCATCGTCATGCCGCCGATCAACTGCGACCTGGCCGTCTTCGGGTTGACGATGCGGCCGGCCGCGAAGACCCCGACCAGTCGCGGTACGCGCACCTCACCGGTCTCGGGGTGCACCCGGATCTCGGCGAACTGGGCGCCGAAGGCGTACATGGCGAACCGCTCGGTGGCCGGGTTGTCGCCGGTCTCGCCGGTGGCCTCGGCGCCCTCGTGCGGCGACTCGCCGAAGCTCTCGCGCATCCGCCGGGCGGCGTGGACGACGGCCGAGCCCCAGGCGGTGATGCCCGACGACCCGCCCGCGACCGACGCCGGCGGGAACACGGTGTCCCCGATCCTCAGTTCGACCCGCTCGACCGGTACGTCCAGGGCGTCGGCGGCGATCTGGGTCAGCGCGGTCCAGGTGCCGGTGCCCAGGTCGGCGGCGCCGATGGAGACCGTGTAGCGGCCGTCGGCGCCGGCCCGGACGGTCGCGGACGACCCGGGCATCCACAGGACCGGATAGACGGAGGCCGCGACTCCCAGTCCCACCAGCCGTCCCTCCTCGTACCGGGCACGCGGCGTCGGATCGCGCCGCTCCCAGCCGATCCGGCGCGCGCCCTCGCGCAGGCACGCCACGAGATTGCGGCTGGAGAAGGGCAGGCCGGACTCGGGATCGGTCTCCGGCTCGTTGCGGACGCGCAGTTCGACCGGGTCGACACCGCAGGCGTCGGCCAGTTCGTCCATCGCCACCTCGGCGCCGAACATCCCCGGGCACTCCCCCGGCGCCCGCATCCAGGACGGCACCGGCACGTCGAGCCGCGCCACCCGGTGGGTCGTCCGGCGGTGGGGGGCGGCGTACATCGTCCGGGACGGGACCGCTGTCTGCTCGGCGAACTCCTTGATCCGCGAGGTCTGCGAGATCGCGTCCACGCTGAGGGCGGCGAGCCGGCCGTCGCGGTCGGCGCCGAGGCGGACGCGCTGGACGGTGGGTGTGCGATAGCCGGCCAGGGAGAACATCTGCTGCCGGGTGAGCGCGAACTTGACCGGCCGGCCCGGGACGAGGTGGGCGGCCATCGCCGCGAGCACGACCGGCGCGTGCGGGGTGCCCTTCGATCCGAAGCCGCCGCCGACGTGCGGGGACACGACGTGCACCTGCTCGGTTTCGAGGCGGAACAGCGGGGCCACCTGCGAACGGACCATGTGCACGCCCTGCGTGGAGTCGTGGAGGGTCAGCTCGCCGTCGGCCCAGCACGCGACGGTGGTGAGCGGTTCCATCGGATTGTTGTGGTACATCGCGGTGCTGTAGGTCCGGTCCACCGTCACGGCCGCCGCGGCCAGAGCCGCCTCCACGTCCCCCTGCGCCGTGTCGGTCGCGTATCCGCCGTTGACCTTCTCCGGGGCGTACAGGTCGTCGCGGTCGGCCCGCAGGCCGGTGTCGTGGGGCTGCTCGTCGTAGGTGGTACGCACCAGGCTCGCGGCGTACCGGGCGGTCTCCGACGTGGTGGCGACCACGCCGCCGATGATCTGGCCGCGGAAGGCGACGGCGTCGGACTGCAGGACCGCCAGTTCCGCGTCCCCGGTGTCGGCCAACCGCGGGGCGTTGTGGTGGGTGAGCACGGCGAGCACTCCGGGCACCGCCTCGGCGGCCTCGGTGTCGATCGCGGTGATCCGGCCGCGGGCGACGGTGGCCTGCACCGCGTGGAGGTACGCCGGCGCGTCGACCGGCTGCTCGTAGGCGTAGCGCGCGGTCCCGGTGACTTTCGCGTGCCCGTCGAGGCGGTCGAGCGGGGTGCCGACGGCGCGGGGCGGGAAGCGCCTGTCCGTGGTGGTCATCGCGGGGTCCTTCCGGTCAGCTCGCGCAGCGTCGCCACCAGCGTGTTGCGGGCCAGCGGCACCTTGAAGGCGTTGCCCGCGACGGGCTGCGCCGCGGACAGTTCCGCTTCCGCGGCGCGGCGGAAGCTGTCGTCGGTCGCGGGGGCGCCGCGCAGTTCCCGTTCGGCACGGGCCGCCCGCCAGGGCTTGTGCGCGACCCCGCCGAGGGCGATCCGGACGTCGGCGACCACGCCGTCGCGTACGTCGAGGGCGGCGGCGACCGACACCAGCGCGAAGGCGTAGGAGGCCCGGTCGCGCACCTTGCGGTAGAGCGACGTCATGCCGTCCGGCAGTGCCGGCAGGTCCATGGCGGTGACCAGTTCGCCGTGCCGGAGCACGGTGTCGTGCTGCGGCTCGTCGCCGGGCAGCCGGTGGAAGTCGCCGAGCGGCACGGCGCGTTCACCGTCCGGGCCGGTCACCTGGACGACGGCGTCGAGTACGGCCATGGCAACGGCCATGTCCGAGGGGTGTGTCGCGATGCAGTCGGGCGAGGCGCCGAGGATCGCGTGGTAGCGCTGGTAGCCCTCCAGTGCGGAGCAGCCGCTGCCGGGAACGCGCTTGTTGCAGGCGGTGGTGACGTCCTGGAAGTACACGCAGCGGGTGCGCTGCAGCAGGTTCCCGCCGGTGGTGGCGAGGTTGCGCAGCTGGCCGGACGCGCCGGACAGCAGCGCCTGGGACAGGACCGGGTAGCGTTCCCTGATCAGCGGGTCGGCGGCCAGGTCGCTGTTGCGTACGGTGCCGCCGACGCGTACCCCGCCGTCCGGCAGCTCCTCGATCCGGTCGAGCGGCAGCCGGGTGATGTCGACGAGGAGGCCGGGCGTGGCGACGCCGAGCCGCAGGTGGTCGACGAGGTTGGTGCCCCCGCCGAGGAAGACCGCTTCGCGGTCCCGGGACAGCAGGGCGACCGCTGCCGCCACGTCGTCGGCACGCCGGTAGTCGAACGGTTTCAACGCGCTGCCTCCTGGATGGCGGGGACGATCGCACGGTAGGCGCCGCAGCGGCACAGGTTGCCGCTCATCCGCTCCCTGATCTCCGCCTCCGACAGCTCGACCGGTCCGGTCGAATACGCCAGGTCCGCGGTCACGGCGCTGGGCCAGCCGGCCCGCGCCTCGGCGAGCATGCCGACCGCGGAGCAGATCTGCCCCGGCGTGCAGTATCCGCACTGGAAGGCGTCGTGGCGGACGAACGACTTCTGCATCGGGTGCAGCTCCTGCCCGTCGGCCAGGCCCTCGACGGTCGTGATCCCGCTGCCGTCGTGCGCGACGGCCAGCGCCAGGCAGCTGTTCACCCGCCGCCCGTCGAGCAGGACCGTGCAGGCCCCGCACTGACCGTGGTCGCAGCCCTTCTTCGGGCCGGTCACCCCGAGCCGTTCCCGCAGCGCGTCCAGCAGGGTGGTCCGGGTGTCCACGGTCAGGCGCCGCGGCTCCCCGTTGACCTGGAGGCTGATCTCGACATCCACGGAACGTCGCTCCTTCGTCGCCCGGACATGGGCATCCACCGGGAAGGACGTGCGTACCCGCCCGCCGGGCCCGCGTACCGCCACCGCCCGTATCGGCGCCGGAGTGGCCTACACCCCGGCCGCGCGAGGTCGCAGCCGCCCGCGGGTCCGGGTCACGTGTCGCGACCCGGCCCTCGTCGGTCGCGGTCGGCCCGTGGTGACGTCGCCGGAGCGGGGCCCGACGGCGTCGGGGGCGCCGAGGGCCGCGGCGTCGAGGTGGCGTCGCGCGGGGTGGGCGAAGTCGCCTCCGTTGTCGCGGGTGCGCCGTATCCTGGGCGTCACCCACGGTAGGCGTGCGGGATCGAGGGGCCGCGAGGGGAGCGGATGAGCGACTTACCTGGGCAGCGGAGCGCCGGGACGGCGTCGTCGAAGGCGGAGGAGCGGGCCGAGCGCCGGCTGCTGTCGTTCTACGACCTGCTCTTCCTGGGGGCAGGCGGGGTGGTGGGCTCCGGGTGGCTGCTGGGCGCGGTGGAGGCGGACGCGGGCGCGGGGTCCTGGGCCGTCTTCTCCTGGCTCATCGGCGGCGCGCTGCTGGTGGTCATCGCGGCGGTGATGGTCCAGGTGAGCACCACGGCGCCCAAGACCGGCGGCCTGGTCTTCCTTCCCCTGCAGAGCAGCGGCCCCCTGGTGGCGACGGTGGTCGCGGCGGGGGTGTGGGTCTTCTACGCGGTCAACCCGGCGAGCGAGGCCGCCGCGATGACCCGCGGCCTGGCCACGTGGCAGCACTCCGGCGGCCTGGTCAAGTCCGACGGCGACGGGCTGGCCGCGCGCGGCATCGCCCTGTCGCTGCTCTTCGTGATGCTGCTCGCCGCGGTCAATCTGCTCGGGCCGCGGCTGTTCCTGGTGATCAACAACGCGTTGACGGCCTTCAAGATCGTCGTGCCGCTGCTGATCGTCGCCCTGCTCGTCTACGCGGAGCTCCACCCGCCCGGGCATCCGCCGCACTTCGGCCCCGCGCACCCCTCCCCCGGCGTCCACCACCCCCACCACTACGACCTGGGCTCCGTGATCAGCACCGTCACCAGCAGCGGGGTGATCTACGCCTACCTCGGCTACCAGGGGCCGCTGGACTTCGCCGGCGGCGTCCGGCGGCGCGGCATCGGCGAGGCGGCGCGGCTGCGGCGGGCCGTCTACGGCACGGTCGTGGGGTCGGTGTTCCTCTACGTGGCGCTCCAGTTCGTGGTGATCTACATCCGCCACCGGTCCGGCGGGGCGGTCGACGCGGGCAGCTCCCCCTACACCCAGTTCGTCTCGGCGGTCGCGCCGCACTGGGCGGCGGCGCCGCTGGTCTGGCTGATCCACGTCGACACCATCTTGTCGCCGGCCGGCGCCGGCATGGTCTACACCTACGTGCTCACCCGTGAGATCGCCGCCTTCAGCCGCGCCCACCTGACGCACCGGGGCCTGCAGAAGACCAGCTTCTCGACGATCACCCTCGGCCACGGACGGCTGCGCCGGCTCTTCGGCGAGGACCGGCTCGACGTCTACTGGCTCATCCTCATCGTGGACTTCGTGATCAGCGGCGTCGCCCTGCTGTGCTTCGGCGGGAAGTGGTCGGTCCTCGGCGACATCGACACGGTGCTTGCCCTGGTGGTCTACGCGACGCCGAGCGTGGTGCTCGCGTCCCTGCAGCGCCGCGACCCCCGGCTCTTCCCCCGGCGCCGGTCGCGGGTGCTGGCCACGACCGCGTTCGTGTCGAGCGCCGTCATCTTCTACCTGGCCGGCTGGGACGTGCTGTGGCCGGGCATGGCGGCGCTGACCGCGGGCTGCCTGCTGCTGTTCGCCCTGCCGCTGGCCGCCCCCGCCTCACGCTGGTACGACGCCAAGGCCCACGCGGTCCAGCTGCGGCATCTCCGCACGAGCCCGGCCGCCCGCTCGGCCGCGCTGCTCTACGGCTACTTCGCCTTCGCCACCGTCGCGTCCAGCGCCAACCGGTTCCTGTGGCCGGCGCACCCCCTTGTCAAGCTGGTCAGCGCGGTGCCGCTGGCGGTGCTCGCCGTCGTCGTCTTCCGCCAGATGGTGACGCTGTCGGTGCGCTACATGGACGACCACGCCCCGACCCTCCCGACGCCGGCCCCGCCGGACGGGGCCGTCGCCTCCCCTCCCCCGCACCAGCCGGCCGTCACTGTACGAAGTGGATGACCGCCTCGGCGTCCTCCCCGTACCGCCGGCGGCGCAACTCGGCCACGACGTCGTCCCTGCGGCTCACCTCGGCCCAGCGGCCGACGGTGGCGCTGAGCAGCGCGTCCCAGCGCTCGTCGCCGGGCATGGCGCTGAGCCGCACGTGCGCGACGATGCCCGCCACGTCCTCCGCCCTGAGCCACTGGTCGTTCTCCAGGCAGCGCTCCAGCAGGTCGAACCCGACGTCGGCCATGCCCTGCGCGTACAGCTGCGCCGCGATGCGGCCGATCACCGAGGCGGTGCCCTCCAGCGCGTGGTCGGAGGCCGCCGGGTCCGACAGCTCGCGCAGGGCGAGGAAGGTCAGCGTGGAGGCGTTGCGCTGCTCCTGCAGGGCCTCCAGGTAGGCGACGAAGGCCTCCGCGGTGATCTCGCCCGCCATGAGCCGCGCGGTGAGCCGCTGGTTGACCGAGTGCGCCGCGCGCCGCACCTCCCGGCGTCCGACGAGGCCGAGCAGCCGCGCGGTCTCCGTCCCGGTCCTGCCCCACACGTGGGCCGCGACGGCGACGCGCAGCTCGCCGCGGCAGCGCTCGGGCGCCGCGTCGTTGTGCAGCGTCTGGTGCAGGTCCTCCAGGAAGCCGGTGGTGCGCGGGCCCTGCCCGCGGTCCGCGCCGCGGGCGACCACGTCGGCGAGCAGCTCCCTGAACGTGCCGGACAGCGTGGCCGACTTGTACCAGTGCGTGATGACCTCGGCGAGCGACTCGGCGTCCGGGCGGGCGGCGGCGTAACCGCGTACCACCGCGCAGCGCTCCTCAGAACGCCCCACCAGGCGCTCGCACAGCCCCACGAGGCGGCGCGGCCGCCAGGTGCGCCCGATGTGGTCGGCGAGCCTGAGGGCGCCCTCGGGCTCGCCGACCAGCAGATCGGCGGCGATCCTCGTGGTGGCGGCCTGCTCGTGCACCGCCTCCATCCGCCGCGCGATCCACTCCTCGACGATCGGCTCAGAGGGGCTGAGGTGGCACAGCGCGCCCACGATGCCCACGTGGTCCTCGGGGACGGCGGACGGGGCGCCGGCCCGCGCCTGCGCGGCGGCCTCGCGGATGGCCAGCCCCAGCAGCGCGTCGGCGTCCTGGTGGCACTGGCGTTCGCGTAACTCGATGAAGAGGGCGGCCTTGTCGAGGGTGGTGCGGCCGGACGCCGGCGAGACGAACGCGCCGAGTGTCTGGGCCACCAGCTCGGCGTGGCCGCGGCACGCGCTGACGAATTCCGCGACCTCGGGCACGATGCGCTGGGCGGTGACGTCGTGGACCAGGTCGCGGGTCAGCCGGCGCTCCCCGCTCTGCTCGGACTCCTTGGTCCACTGCCGGATCGCGAGCTGCGCCGCCTGCCCGACAGGTCGGGTCAGGGCGGCGAGCGCCAGCACGATCGTCGCGTCGAGGGAGTCGAAGCCGGCCGGGTCAGCGGCCGCGGGGTCCATGCTCAGCAGGTCGTCTATCGACCGGCGCAGCGCGAAGACGTGCAGGATCCGCATCACCGCGGCCGGCTGCGGGGCGAGCAGGACGCGTCCGTCGTGGCGTACGCCCTCGCGTATCACCCGCACGCGCCGGACGACGTCGGGGATGGGGTTGGTGACGACCCAGTCGTCCAGTCCGGCGTCGGTCACGCGAGCAGGGCCTGTCCGGCCTCCGCCCAATACTGGGCGAAGAGCTCGGGGCGCTCGAAGTACCGGTTGGCCCGCTCGTTGACGCGCAGCGCCAACCGCCGCCCGGCGTCGTTGGCCTGCTGGGCCAGCAGGGTGACGACCCGTCCGGCGTTCGCCGGGTCGTCGAGCAGCCGGTCGAGCGGGTAGGGGCTCTCCCGCATCATCGTCTCGACCCACTCCTCCGCCGAGGCGGGCGCCGAGGGTGTGCGCTCGCGGTCCGGCCGGGCCATCCGGTTGGTGAACAGCGGCATTCCCTCGCGTCCGCCGTTGAGGATCATGTTGGGCAGGTCGTGCGGCGTGTCACAGCCGTGCATCCGGGCCTGGACGGCGTCCCGCAGCAGGCCGAGGGTGAGTTCGTCGTCGTGGTGGCGCGTGCCCCGCGTCAGGACGTCGAGCAGATGGCCGCTGAAAGGCGTGCACGTGTCGAGCCCGTCCGGCAGGCGGGGGCAGCCCTTCGCATCCGCCCTGGGGTTGTTCTTCGTCGCGGTCAGCACGCACGTGCCCTCGGCCCCGACGCCGAGCGGCCCGCGTTTCGTCCCCTCGCCGCTCAGCTGCGGCAGCAGGTTGGAGTAGCAGCAGTCGGCTATCAGCACCTTGAGCGAGGCCCGGCTGCGGCGGATGGCGCGGTAGACGTACCAGCTGGACAGCCATGTGTGGGGCTGCAGCAGGCGTGACGATCCGACCGCCAGGTGCACCTGGTCGTCGGGCATGTCGCTCCAGCAGGCGCCGTGGCCGACGTACACGACGAGCAGGGTGTCCCCCGGTTCGGCCTGGTCGGCGGTCCGCTGGACCGCTCCCATGACGTCGTTGACCGATCCGAGCTGCTCGGCGGGCAGCACCTCGACCGCGTCGGTGCCCCACCGCGGATCGCTTTCGAGCACCTGCCCGTACATGCGCGCGCTCTGCCCGATCTCAGGGTGGCTGGCGATCCCGGAGTCCGGCGCGTAGTCGGCGGGCCCGATGACGAGCGCGCGTGACGCCATCTCAGCCCCCGCGCGGGTGGTCGGCGGCGGCCGTCGGGGACGGCGCGGGTGCCGGCACGCCGGCGGCGTCGCCCGCTGCCGGGGTGCCCTGCGGGCCGTGCTCCGCGCCCTGGGCGCCGGGGGCCTCCGCCACGTCGACGCGGACCTCGGGCGGGTCCAGATACCGCGCGGACCAGCGCGCCACCACCGCGCGGACCAGGTCGGCGCCCTTCTCGTAGGCGAACTCCCCGGCCTTTCCCGCCGCACCGCTCAGGGCGGCGGCGAGCAGGAACTCGGCGGCGCCGCCGGACAGGTGCCGTCCCTCGGGGACGCGCTCCTCGTGCCAGTCGAGCCCGGTCTCCCGGACGAGTTCGGCGAGCAGGTCAGCGGAGTCGTCGAGGCCCGACGCCCCGGCCACCTCGACCTCGATACGCGCCACCACCGCGTTACCCCCTTGTCCCCGGCCGGTCGCCTCGGCTCGACACGCCGGCCTGCGCCACCGGTTACGAGGCTAGTCGCGCGGTTCGGCGCGGGTCAACGAGGCCGGGGTGGGCGGGCCGCCCCCGGGGGTGTCCCGTCTTGCGCGAACGGCCCTGCGCACGCGTCCCGTTGCGTCGCTCGACCCGCCCCGCCTTCGCCGGACTCATGCGCCGTGCCCGCCGGCCCGCTCGCGGCAACTGGCTTCTGCCAGGCCCCGACCGGCCCCGCGGATCAGCTGGTGACGGCCGGGTGCCGGTGCCGTGCCTTCCAGGCGGGCAGCAGCCGCCAGAGCCGGCCGCAGGCGATGCTCCCCGCGAACAGCAGCAGGTAGGTCCACGGGGTCCAGGCACCACCGACCTGGGCGCTGCGGCCCTGGTCGAAGGTGAAAGTCAGCCCGCTCTGCAGGAAGCTGACGCCGCTCCAGGTGAAGGTGCCGGTCGCGGTCGCGTCATGCGCCGTGATGCCCTGCCGGAATGCCGAGGCCGCCTCCCCCAGAACGTAGTTGAGCAGCAGGGGAACCGCGGTGAGGAAGGCCGCCGCGGCGATCCAGGAGTGCCGGGGGCCTTCGCCGAACTCGGCGGCCAGGTAGTTCTCCGCCAGCCGGCGGCCGCCGCCGAGGCGACGCAGCGCCTCGCCGACTCCGACGTCCTCGGCGGCGGCCACCAGATTCGCCCGCACCTCGCGGCGGGTGGCCACCCGGGAGGCGCGCGGCAGGTCGTACAGCTGCTGGTCCAAGGCCCACACGAGGCGTTCGATACGCAGTCGGCCGAGCAGCGAGAGGGCGTGCGGCATGGTGTCAGTGTCCCTTCCGGGGTGCGGTGGGCAGTGGGCGTGTCAGGACGGAGTCGACGGCGGCCACGTGCCGGGCCCATGTGGCGGTCCCGGCCTCCAGGGCGTCGTGGCCGGCCGCGGTGAGCCGGTAGTACTTACGTGCCGGGCCGCTCGGGGAGGCGACGAGACGGGTGGCCAGCCTGCCCTCGCGCTGCAGCCGGGACAGCGCCGGATACACGGTTCCCTCCAGCACGTCGGAGAAGCCGGCCGCCTGAAGCCGCTGCACCACCTCGTACCCGTAGGACTCCTGTTCGGCCAGCAGGTGCAGCAGCACCACGGACAACACGCCCTTCAGCAGCTGGGGATCATGGCTCGATGTCACACAACTAGACTGTCTCCACTACCTGGCAAAGTCAAGTAGTGATATCAGGGCTGCGGTGGCGAATGTTTCACGAGTAAAACACCTGTTAAACTCTTGGTATGCGCACCGCCCCTCCCCGCCTTCCGACCGCCGCACCCGCGACCCCCCGGGTCCGGCCGCTGCCGCTCCGCCGCGCGCTGCGGCCCGTCCAGCCGTCGGACATCTGGTTCAAGCCCGCCACCAGCGTGCTCATCGCCCAGCTGGTGCCGAACCTGATCCTGCTGGCGCTCGGGCGGCTGGACCTGGCCGCCTTCACCATGGCCGGTTCGCTGTGCGCCCTGTTCGCGCACAACCTCCCCTACATCGCCCGCGCCCGGGCACTGGCCTGGGTGGTCGCCGGCATGACGGCGGGGGTCGCTTCGGCGCTGGGGGCCGCCGCGCTGACCTCCTCGGTGCCGGTGCTGATCGCCGTGGCCGCCGCGTTGGCCGCCGCGCAGAAGGCCGTGTGCGACGCCACCGCGATCGGGCCGCCCGGACCGCTGATCATGACCTTCATCACCTCCGCCACGCTCTTCCTGCCGGGGTCCGGGTCCGCCGCGCAGATCCCCGGCCACCTCGCTCTGGTGCTCGCCACCGGCGCGTTCGCCTGGCTGGTCGGCATGGCCCCGATCCTGCTGTATCCGCAGGGCCCCGAGCGACGGGCCACCGGCCGCGCGCTGCGCGCCGCCGCCGCGTACGCCGACACCCGCGGCGCCGGACCGGGGCACGAGCGGCTGCGGTCCGCCGCCACCGGCGCCGTGCACGCGGCCTGGCAGTCGCTGCTCGCCGCGGGGGCCGACCGCCCCGAACGCCGGGATCGGCAGCTGGAGCTGCTGGTGGTCCGGGCCGAGGTGGCGCTGGCCGCGCCCGCCGCCGCCGACGCCGACCTGCTGCGCGTCTGGGCCGCCGCCCTGCCCGGCCGCCGCCCGCTGTCGCGGCCCGCCGGCCTGCCGAGCGCCGATCCGACCTTCATCGAGAACGAGCTGGCCGGCATCGAGGCCGAGCGCGCCGCCCCGCGGCCCCACTGGTGGCACCGGCTGGCTCCCGGCTCCGCCGCCCATCCCCTGGTGCTGCGGACCTTCCTGGGCTGCGCCCTCGCGGGGTACGCCTCGTACGCGGCCGGGGTCGGCCGCCCTTACTGGGCGGTGATCGCCGCGGCCTCCCTCTTCCAGGCCAACGTGACCCTCACCTGGAACCGCGCCCTCCAGCGGTCCCTCGGCACCCTCGGCGGCGTCCTCGTGCTCGCCGCGGTGACGCCCCTGACCCGGGTGGGGGCGCTCCCCCTGGTGCTCTGCACGGCCGCGTTCGGCTTCGGCGCGGAGGCGCTGATCACCCGCAACTACTGGATCGGCAACCTCTGCGTCACCCCGATGGCCCTGCTGATCACCCAGTTCGCCCACCGGCAGCCCGCCGGCCAGCTCATCTCCGACCGGATCGTGGACACCGTCCTCGGCGCCGCCGTCGGGTTCGCGACCGCTGTGGCCGTCACCAACCGCCGGGCCGGACGCCATCTGGAGCGCGCCCTGGACGCGGCCGAGACCGCCCGGGTCCGCTGCGAAAGGGCGCTGGCCGACGACGGGACCGATCCCGCGGCACGGGAGCGCGCGCGCCGCACGCTGGTCACCGCACTGGTCGACCTGCGGGTGACCGCCGACACGACCGCCGGCGAGTGGTGGCAGCCGGCGCTCCCCGAGGAACGGCTGCTCGACGCGGAGCGATCCGGGCACATGACGCTCGCGGTGGCGGTACGCCAACGTGCGGCGGCGTCGGCCCGCCGGGCGGCGGACGCCACCGGCGGACGGTACTCCGCGACGAAGGAGGCGTGCGGGTGACGGCGCACGGGCACGACGCGCCGCGGGCCGCCCGCCCGGCGACCGGGTCCGGGGAGGGCGGCCGCACGGTCGGCGACGACAGGGTCATGACGGTGGTCCGGCAGTGGCACGCCGTGCACCCCGGCCTCGCGACCGCGCCGATGGAGCTCATCGGGCGGCTCAACCGGTGTGCCGCGCTCCTCCAGCAGGCGGAGGACGCGCCGCTGCGGTCGGCCGGGCTCAGCCGCGCCGAGTTCGACCTCCTGGGCGCGCTGCGCAGGACCGGCCGGGCGCTGACCCCGGGCGACCTGGCCCGGGAGACGTTCTCCTCGGGCGCGGCGGTCACCAAGCGGCTCAAGCAGCTCACCGAACGCGGCCTCGTGGAGCGGCGCGGCGACAGCCGGGACCGCCGGGTGATCCACATCCACCTCACGGAGCAGGGGCGTGACCTCGTCGACGGCATCCTGCCCGGCCAGCTCGCCTACGAGGCCTCGGTCCTCTCCGGCCTCGACACCGGCGAACAAGCCGACCTCACCGCCCTGCTGAGCGCTCTGCTGGTCCAACTGGAAGGCCGGCTCGGCGGCTTCCGCCCCTGACCCCTGCGCCGGGCGGCCCGGCGGAGCCGAGCCGCCTACCGCCCGGAGCCGGTTCCGGCACTCCAAGCCGCTCTCGTCAGGCTCATCTGCATCGCCGACCAGGACTTGCCGGCGAACCGCACGACGTCGCGCAGCACGTGGTCGCACACGAAGCCCAGCCCCTCGTACAGGCGAATCGCGCGGGAGTTGTCGTCCCAGACCCCCAACTCGACCCGCTCCAGGCCCAGCTCCCCGAACGCGTGGCCCAGCACCCTCGCCGACATCGCGGCGCCGACCCCCTTGCCCCGGGCCTCGGGCGCCACAAGGACCCGTCCGAGCCGACCGCTGGCCTCCGCCGCGTCGACCCGTACCGAGGCATGGCCCACGGCCTGCCCACCGGCCGGATCCCACGCCGTCCAGCTCCGGCGCAGCGGCGTCGCGGACTCGGCCGCGTACTCGGCAAGCTGCTGCTCGTCCAACGGCCAGCTGAAGCTTTGGCCGGACCACGCCCACAGCTCGACCGGTCCCTCGACCCAGGCCGCGAGCAGTCGGCCGTCAGCGAGCGTGAAGTCCCGCAGCTCAACCAAGGGTCGGCCCTCGGTGCACCACCATCGTCATGCCCCTGACCCTAGCGAGCCCCCGACGACGTATCCGAGTGGGCCCGTGCGGACGCTTCGGGGAACCCGCTGCCGGGACAGGTACTCCCGCGTCCCGCCGGGCCGGTCCCGGCGGGACGCAAGGGGTCAACTGCACCGGCCGGGCTACAGGAACTCGCTCCGGTAGGTCGGGGCCAGCTCGGCGGCGCGGTGGCGGCGCTGCGCGACTTCGTCCGCCGACAGCTGAGGGGGCGCCGCGTCCTTGCCGGCGACAACGTCACCGATGCGCATGAAGTACTCGTCCTGCCCGGCGGGGGTGCACATGCACAGCATGCGGGCCGGCGCGCCCGACGCGTTGCGGAAGTTGTGCGGCGCGTTGGCCGGGATGTTGACTGTGGACCCGGCCCGTACGGTGTGCTTCTCGCCGCGGAAGGTGAACTCGATCTCCCCTTCGAGGATCGTGAACATCTCCTCGAAGTCGTGCCGGTGCGGCGGCGGGCCGCCGCCGTCGGGCACGTGCATGTCGATCAGGCAGTACCGGCCGCCGGTCTGCTCGCCGGTGACCAGCATGGCATAGGTGTCGCCCACCAGTGAGATGTACGTCGTGCCGGGGTCGTCGGGGTTCGCGACGGTCAGCGAGCGCGACGGGTCGTCGTCGGGGATCATCGTGGTCGTCTCCTTCACGGGGTCGTCTGGTTCACAGGGCGGACGAACAGGTCGATGCCGAGGGTTCGCGGTCGCCGTGCTTCGCATGCGAAGCAGGGCACGGTGTCTGCGGCACCGGGCACGGCCGGCAGATCGTCGTCGGTGGTGGAGCGCTCGCCAAGCGTAGGAAAGCCGTACGCGGAAGGGGTGTACGTTCGCGACACAGGAGGGGATTCCGGCGACATCCTCACCGGGGTGGAGGACACATGACGAGCAGGCCGCGTTTCCTCATGCCCGGCCGGCAAGGTGGGTACGTTCACCGTCGACGCCGACTCCACCGGCACAGGTCGCGGCACGTGGGAGCCGTTCATCGACACCTGGAACGACCGCATGGGAGACCAGTACCCCCTGCCGGAATTCAGCGCTTCCACGGTCGACGGCTTCCAGGGGACGATGCGCTCGGTGGCCCTGGAAGACACGGCCGTCAACGAACTCTGGGCGTCCTCCCCGGTGAGCACCCGGGCGGTCGGCACGTACGAGCACGACCAGATCAGGTTGTACGTCGGGCTGCGCGGCACGGTGGCCCTGCAGGACCCGCACGACCAGGGCGGTGACACGTACGTCTCGGCCGGCACCGCCGTAGCCGCGCACCTGCACGTGTCCGTACGCACCTTGCAGCGGGCCTTCGCGGGTCTGGACGAGTCCTTCAGCGCCTACATCCGCAGCCGGCGCCTGGAGGAAGCGGCCGAGGCGCTCACCGCCGCCGGATCACGGCTCAGCGTCTCCGAGGCCGCCGCGCGCTGGCATTTCACCGACGGCAGCCACTTCATCCGCGCTTTCAAAAAGCAATACCATGCGACACCAGCGCAATTCGCACGCCGCCTGACCTGACGGCTCACTCCGGACGTCGGGTCCCTCTCCCCCGGCCGTACCGAAAGCCCGGCGTTCGGCTGTTCCAGGCGGGGCCTGACGCCGAAGCCCTTCCTGGTCGGCCGGGGCCCCGAGTCTCGGCTCCGCCACGCCCGCTCGCCCGATGGTCACCCCCGGCGCCGGGTCGGGGTGCCACGCCGCCCTGCCGGCCCGCGCGTTGACGAGGGCTTCGCGCCCGGCCGGAAGACCGTACAGGAGGACCCACTTGACCTCGGCCGCCACGAACCCGCAACACCCTTCCACTCCACCTCCGTTACGGCGATCGGCGGCTGCCTATGCGCCCGGCGCGGATCGGCGGCTCCCGACGATCCCGCCCAGGAACTGGGCTCGGCCCCGGTCCATGTCGGCCGCGCCCGGGCGGCGTTCGTGACCGGGCCCGTGCTGCCGGGCGCGGCCGAGGACGCCGCCGAGGTGCCGCGCCCGCGGACCGGTGAGCTTCCGTTACCTCCCGCCGCCGCGCCCGCCTCGCCGGAGGGCGCGCAGCTGGGAGAGGAGCTGAAGGACGCGTACTGGGCGACGTGGGACGGCGCCGCCGCGCGCGCCAGCCTGCGGACGATCTTCGGCCGGCTGCCCGCGATCGTCCGGCGGGTCCTGGTCATGGCATGGGGTGCCGACGCCCGTGCGACCGCCGCGGTGATCGTGATGCAGCTCGGGTCCGCGGCGATGGCGGCCTTCGGCCTGCTGGCGTCGATCGGCGTCCTGCAGGCCCTGTTCGCCCAGGGCGCCACCCCGCACCGCATCCGTACGGCCGTCCCCTCGCTGCTCCTGGTGGCCGGCCTGCTCATGGCGCGCGCGGTACTCGACACCGGCGTCACCTTCTACCAGGCGCGGCTGACGCCCAAGGTCCGCCGCATCGTGGAGACGGAGTTCCTCCATCTGACCGCGCACGTGCGGCTGGAGGCCGTCGACGACGCCGACTGGTCCGACGACTCCTACCGCGCCAACGACCGGGGCCTGTTCTACGCACGCGAGTCGATCACCCAGATCCTCGAACTCGCCTCCGCCCTGCTGTCGCTGGCCGGCGCCGCCTCCGTGCTCACCTTCCTGCACCCGCTGCTGCTGCCGCTGCTGATCGCCTCGGTGATCCCGCAGGGTCTGGCGTCCGTGCGGTCCGCGCGGCTGCGGTTCCTGTCCCAGGTGCGGTACAGCACCCTCCAGCGCCGCATGCGGCTGATCACCTGGCTGCTGCTGGACCAGACCTCCGCCCCGGAGCTGCGCTCCTCGACCGCGCAGCCGGCGCTGCTCGCCGAGCACGAGCGGATCGCCGTGGCGATCGAGGAGGAGGACACCCGCCTGGGCCGCGCCGAGGCCCGAACCGCCCTGGTGGGCCGCGCGATCGGCGGCGCCGCCACCGGGCTGACCTATGCCGCGCTGGCGTGGATGACGATCGCGGGCTGGCTGCCGCTGGCGTCGGGGGGCGGCGCGGTGCTGGCCGTCCGGGCGGCCCAGTCCACCCTGACGCGGATCGTGCTGGCCACCCACGTCGTGTACGAACACGCCCTGTGGGTGACCGACTTGATGGCCTTCCTCGACAAGTGCCGCACCCTGATGCCCCGCAGCACCGGCCGCAGCCTGGCCCCCCGGGTGGGGACCGTCACCGTCGACAACGTCACCTTCAGCTATCCCGACGCGGCCAGGCCCGCCCTCAACGGGGTGTCACTGCGTCTGCACGCCGGCTCCACCGTCGCCTTCGTGGGCGCCAACGGCTCGGGCAAGTCGACCCTGTCCAAGCTGCTGGCCGGCCTGTACGAACCGGCCTCCGGCGCGATCCGCTGGGACGACACCGACGTGATGGAGGTCGACGCCGAGAGCGTCCAGGCCCAGGTCGCCATGGTCCTCCAGGACCCCGTGGAGTGGCCGCTCTCGGCGCTGGCCAACATCACCATCTCCGCGGGCACCATCACCGAGGCCGATCCGCAGCGCGCCCACCAGGCCGCCGTGGACGCGGGCGCGGACACGGTCATCGCGGACCTGCCGCGGCAGTGGGCCACCCCCCTGTCCCGCCGTTTCAAGGACGGCCAGCAGCTGTCCGGCGGCAACTGGGCGAAGTTCGCCGTCGCCCGCGGCCTGTACAAGGACGCCGCGCTGCTGCTGCTGGACGAGCCGACGGCCAGCATGGACCCGCGGGCCGAACACGCCGTCTACACCGCCGTCCTGCGCGGGCGCCGCCGCAAGGACCGCATCACCGTGCTGATCTCCCACCGCCTGGCCAGCGTCATCGAGTGCGACCACATCTACGTCTTCCGCGACGGCCGGATCATCGAGGACGGCACCCACACCGCACTCATGACCGCCGGCGGCGAATACGCGGCCATGTTCACCTTGCAGGCCGCGGCATACCGGACCGAGCCCGCGACCACGAGCCGCGGGGAGGAGGACCGGGTATGACCGTTCCCCGGCGGGCCGCGCGGCCCGCGTGATCCCGCCGGGGCCACCCGCGCACCGCGAGGTGACCACGGCTCTCAGCCGCGATCACCGGGAAGAGGTCGGGCCAGGCGCCGCAAAGCTCTGCCGTATTGCCGGGCGACAGCCCTTTGCGCCCAATGCCCGCACGGCCCCGCTGCCTTCAAATACCAGGCCGAAGGCCGGCTGACGGCGAATACCGTGAAATCGACCGAGTCATCGGGATTGCGCTCCAGGATGAACGCCTCTTCACCGCATTCCGGATGCCCTTGAAGAGTCCCGTAGGCGAACCCCACCCGATTCTTCTCCTCGACGGTCCACACCACCTGGCACGGCGCACGGAGAGGGCCCAGCCGCAGCAAAACCCTTACACCGGGGGCAGCTTCCTGAGCAGTGGCGGAAAGACGCAGAAGGGGCGTGGCGCGATGCATCCGCCACCCGAAGAGTGCCTCGGCTGCTCGGTCGTACGTGCCGATGCCCAGGGACGTGCGTACCCGCAGAGCGCGAAAACCGGGCGGTGCCGAATTGCCCTTCGCCGTCATGCCCACGGTGGAGTAGGTGACCTCGCACATATGCGCAACGTACCAGCCTGAGTTGGGGCGAAGCGTATGTGACATGCGCCGAGGGCCATTCCCGTGCCAGGATGCGCCGCGTCTCGATGCCCCGCACCCCGTCACCGGGCTGTTCCACGCCCCGGGCGAGACCGCCCGCGGCGTACTTCTGCCCACGCTCGCCGACTCCGCCGGGATGCCGCTGGCCCGTGCCGCAGCGTGGTACGACGGTGCCTCTCACTGCGCGGGGATGATCGGTTCGGCGGTCGGCGGTGTGCTCATCGCCCTCCTGGGCGCACAGAATGTCCTGTTCCTGGACGCCGCGACGTTCGCCGTGTCGGCTTCACTCCTCGCGTTCCGCCTGCGCGGACTGGCCGAAGCCCAGCCGAGGAAGCGATCCGGACCGGCGAAGCCGCGCACGTACCGACGCGCGTTGGGTGAGGGCTACCGCTATGTGCTCGCCACACCGCTCCTCCTCGGCATCTGCCTCACGACCCTCGTCACGAAGGGCCTTGACCAGAGCTGGAGCGCCGTGCTCCTCCCGGTTCACGCACGCGCCTTCACCGACACCGTGGCGCCGCTGGCCGTGACGATGGCGGTCGAAGGCCTCGCCTTCGGCGCTCTCAACCCCATTGTGGCCACAATGATGTACGAGACCGTGCCCGAGGAGTTGCGCAGCCGCGTGCTGAGCGCGACAACCGCCTCGGTCCTGCTGATCACTCCGCTGGGCGGGCTCGCCGCCGGCCTCTTCGTCGATTCGGCCGGTCTGTTCGGCACGATGCTGGCGGTTGGCGGTGTGTACCTCCTGGCCACGCTCAGCCCGGTGGTCTTCCCCGTGTGGAGGCGGATGGACGGCCCCGGCTCCTCCCCTGCCGGGGCGAAGAGCCCGCTGCGGCGGGGCGGGGCGGGCCAGGGCGGGTGGAGGCGCGTCAGAGGGTGAGGAGGACCTTGATGTCGGTGGCGCCGTAGTGGCGGGCCAGCTTCTGCCGCTCGGGGTGGCGGGACATGGCGATGACGCGTTCCGCGCCCAGCTGCTTGGCGGCGAGAACGGCCATCAGGCCCACGGCGCCGTCGCCGACGACCGCCACGGTCCTGCCGGGCCCTGCCTGGGCGGCGACTGCGGCGTACCAGCCGGTGCCGAGCACGTCGGAGGCGGCCAGCATGTCCGGGATCAGCTCGGGACCGGGGTGTCCCGGGGTGGCCACCAGGGTGCCGTCCGCGTACGGGATGCGGGCCTTCTCGGCCTGGGTGCCGACGGTCTGCGCGACGAACTGGGCGTGCACGCACTTGGACTGGAAGCCGGCCCGACAGATCTCGCAGGTGTTGTCGGAGATGACGAACGAGCCGATCACGAAGTCCCCGGGCTTGATCGTCCTGACCTCGGAGCCGACCTCCTCGACCACGCCCACGCACTCGTGCCCATGACCTGGTGGTCGACAGGCTCGACGCCGCGGTAGGGCCACAGGTCCGACCCGCAGACGCAGGTCGCGGTCAGCTTCACGATCGCGTCGGTGGGCTCGATGATCTTCGGGCTCCTTGTTCCGTGTGCCGGCGTCCGGGACGCCGCTGAGGGACAGCAGGTCACGGATATCCCACGACCTGTGACCGCTCAGGTGCGCGCTGCTGACGGGCGGTGGCGGTGGGGCCGGTGGCACCCGGCGGGGAGCCGGCCCCGCACAGGCCGGAGCCCGCCGGCTACGGCCGGCGGGCTCCAGGTCGGGCACGGGCGGTCACGCGGTCCCGCGTCACCGGTCAGTAAGAGCCGGTGGTGCCGCTGTAGATGGTGAAGCCGGTGTCGTTGGTGCCCGTGGCGTGGGACGTCATGCCCGCGTCGTAGAGCATCGGGGTGTAGCAGCTGGTGGCGGCACCGCAGTAGGTGCGGATACCTGCGCCGTCGCTCTCCCGGTAGATGAGAGCCGAGCCGCCCGCGTTGTCCTGGGTCCTCGGCGCGGCACCCTGGATGTGCGCCCACACCGTGCGGCAACTGGGGCTGTAGCGCAGCAGGATGGTCGCGCCGCCGCCGACGTTCGCGGAGCTGGCGGTGATGGCGTCGTTGTTACAGCCCGATGCGGACGGGTCCTGGTTGTCATGCGGGTAGCTGCCCACGCCGGCGGAAGCCGTCCCGGAGCCGAAGAGCGTCATTGCCGCACAGACTGCCCCGCATAAGCCGAGGGCGGCTGCATGCCTACGTGTTCTCATGGCCGTCTCCTTTCGTTTCATGGAGCACTTCAGCCCCTCCTGTCCCACCCCTGTCGTCGCAAACACTTATGAACAGCGGCAAGTTGCCGCGGGGCATGTGCGCGACGCTGACCTGCGGGCGTGCCGCTCCGCGGCTTTCGCACGCGCCCAGACCCGGCCCCGATGCGCCCCGATGTGATCGACGCCGGCAAGGAAACCGGTGTTGCTACCGGTCGCCCGCGGCCTTGACCGCCACGTAGACGGTGTTGGCGGCGGTGCGGTCCTGCAAGGGGTTGGCGAAGGCGACGGTGTGGGCTTCGGCGCGGGCGAAGGTGGTGCCTAGCAGGGAGGTGAAGGCGTCGCTGGGCGGGTCGTTGGACCACAGGGCGAAGACACCGCCGGGGTGGAGGTGTGCCGCCAGAGCGCGCAGCCCGTCGGGCTGGTAGAGCGCGGCGTGCCGCGGATGGAGGACATGCTCGGGTGAGTGGTCGACATCCAGCAGGACGGCGTGGAATCGGCGCCCGGGCTCGGCCGGGTCGAAGCCGTCGGTTCCGGCTGCCAGGGCGAAGAAGTCGCCGTGGACCAGGCGGCACCGCTCGTCGGCGGTCAGCCGCGCGCCCAGCGGTACGAGGTGCTTCTGGTGCCACTCGATGACCTTGCTGATCGCGTCGACGACGACCAGTGACGCCACCCGCGGGTCGTCGAGTGCCGCCACGGCCGTATAGCCCAGGCCGAGGCCCCCGACGGCGACGTCCAGCTCCTCGTTCGGCAGCGCGGCCAGGGCGAGTTCCGTGAGTGCGGTCTCGCCCGCGGTGAAGAGGCTGGACATGAGGAACTCGTCCCCGAGCTTCACCTCGTGGACGTCGTCGCCCGAGGCGGGGTCGCGCCGCCTGCGCAGGCTGATGTCGCCCATCGGGGTGGTGGCCCAGTCGAGTTCCTCGAAACGCAAGCTCATCTGCTCTTCCTTCTGGGCGGCCGCTGAGCGGTGCCGGCTCGGGGGTGCGCCGCCTGAAGCCTCGATGATGACAGCGTTGCCGCCCCCGTCGCCGCCGACGGTCGGTACCCGGCCCCCGCCGGCCGGCGCTCGGCACCGCTGTGACCTTGGGAAGATCCGGGAACCGCAAGCGGCGCCGGGGCGTAGCTCCTTTCCGGCCGCCTGACGCGAACGGCGCCCCTAGCGGGGAAGCAGCCTGAGGGTGGCGGCGCGGGCGGTCTCCGCGACCATGGGGTCGACGTAGTCGGGGCCGTAATGGCCGTACTTGGCGCGGTAGGCCGCGTCCAGCCGGTCGCCGAGGGCCGGCTCGTCGACTTCGGCGAGCGTGACGTCCTTGGTCACGCCGCCGGCGCTGATCCGCCCCTCGTGGGCGGCCGTGGCGGCCTGGAACCACTGGCCGCCCCGGCCGCGGTAGGCGCGGACGTAGAGGTCGTCCCCGTCGGGCACCACCCAGATCGTCGTCGCCCGGCCGGGCTTGCCGCCGCTCCGGGCGGGCGAGATCTGCAGTTCGTCCGCGGTCCCGATCCGGGCCAGTTCGTCCTCGGTCCATGCGGTCATCGGCTGGTCCCCTTCTTCGTGACGGTGTGGGCGAGGGCGAGCCGCCGGCGTTCCCGCGGCGGCCGCACACCACATCGGTGCCCGGTTCGGGCCGCGACACATCGGCAAGCGGGCCGTACGGGTGAACCGGCGGGGCCGACGCGAATCTTCCGTCCGCACGGGGGCAGGCGGACGCCAGGTTGTGCTGTCGGTCGAAGGGTCCGGGCTGCGGCATCGCGGAACCGACTCCAGGACCGTCGTCACGAAGGGGGATGGCGCAGTGCCAGACATGCCCGCCCAGGCGTCATCGCGGCTCGGGTCCGCCGTCTCCGACCCGCACCGGCAGGACGGCACCGAGGCTCCGAGGGAGCAGGGCGGCACCGAAGCGGCCCGTCCCCGGACCCCGGATGCCGAAGCGGCCGACGGAGAAGCGATCGGCCCCGAAGCGGCCGGTCCCGACGGCGCGGACTCCGAGGCTGCCCGGCGGAAGACCGACACTTCCGAGGGTGCGGTCGACGCGGCCGACCCGCGGCCACCCGCGGGCGCCGTACAGGGCGCAAGTCCGGCTGCCGAGGGGTGGCGGCGCAGGCTCGGCGGGGTGAGCGCCGCGCGGCGTTCCTGGTTCCAGATCGGCTTCGGGCTGGCCCTCGGCGGGAGCCTGGCATGGCTCCTGGTGCAGACCGTGCTCAAGCTCAGCGAGCTGCTGACCCTCCTGCTGCTGGCCGTCTTCATCGCGGTCAGCCTGGAGCCGGTGGTCGCCTTGCTGGGGCGGCTCGGCCTGCGCCGCAGCTGGTCGGTGGCGGCGGTGCTCGCCGGGTTCGCCGGTGTGCTGGCCGGATTCCTGGCGCTGGTCATCCCGCCGGTGACCGACGCGGTGAACGCGCTGAGCGACGGGATACCCCGCTGGCGCGAGCAGTTGCACGACCACCACTCCACCCTGGGGCGGCTCGAGGACCGTTACCACATCATCGAGAAGGCGCAGTCGCGGTTGAGCGCCGGGGGTGCGTCCCAGGTGGCCGGCGGGGTGCTGGGGGCCGGCCAGCTGGTGATCAGCCTCATCACGTCCACCGTCATCGTGATCACCGTCACCCTCTACGTGATGGCGGCGCTGCCCACGATCAAGCAGTTCTGCTACCGCTTCGTCCCCGGCACCCGGCGCACCCGGGTGGAGACCGTCACCGAGGAGATCCTCAGCCGCGTCGGCCGGTACATGCTCGGCAACATCGCGACCTCCGCGATCGCGGGCGTCGCCACCTTCGTGTGGTGCGAGGTCATCGGCGTGCCCTACGCCGCCGCCCTGGGCGTCTTCGTGGCGCTGATGGACATGGTGCCCGTGGTGGGCTCGACGGTCGGCGGCATCGTGGTCAGCCTGGTCGCACTGACCGTCTCGCTCCCGGTGGCCCTCGCCACCGCGGCCTTCTACATCGGGTTCCGGGTCGCCGAGGACTACCTGATCATGCCGCGGGCCATGAAGTTCGCGGTGGACGTGCATCCGGTGGTGACGGTCGTCGCGGTCCTGGCCGGCGGCTCGCTGCTTGGCATCATCGGCGGCCTGGTGGCCATCCCGGCCGCCGTGGCCCTCGGCATCGTGCTCGACGAGTACGTCTTCCCTCGCACCGACGCTTCCTGACCACGCTTGCCGCCAAGGTGCCGAGCACTGTGAAGAAGCTCTCACCCGGCCGGTGTTCGCCGCCCGACACTGGAGGCGCGGCTGGTCGGGTGGCGGCGCCCGACACTGGAGGCGCGGCTGGTCGGGTGGCGGACATCGGAGCCCCGTCCGGCGGCACCGTGCCCCGGCTGGCTGAGCTTATGGAACCGCAAGGCGGTGGTCTGTCCGTCCCCGCGGTTGAGCGTCGGCCGCGGAGGCGCGCAGGTGGGCGGTGGCGGTGTCGACGGCTGCTCGCAGGTGGGCCGAGTTGCCGGTGGACATCATGATCAGCACGCCTCCCTGGATCCCGGCCAGCAGCGCTGCCGCCTCCTTCCGCGGGTCCAGTTCCGGGGAGACCAGACCGCCGTCCTGCAGGGCGCGGATACCGCGGGCCAGGTGCTCCTGCCATTGGCGCATCAGCTCGAGTACGATCGCCCGCGCACCGGGGCGGTCCCGTCCCACCTGCAGGAACAGCGAGCCGAGCGGGCACTGGTCGCCCTGCGACTCGTAACGATCGACCAGCGCGTCCCGCCACTGCTGCCAGGACTGCCAGCTGTCCAGTTCGCCCAGGTGCGGCTGCTGGTCGTGCAGCACCCGGTCCGCTTCGAACTGCGCCACCGCGAGCAGCAGGTCGTCCCTGCCACCGGGGAAGTAGTGGAAGAGCTGGCTCTTGCTGGTGCCGGTGCGCGAGCGGATGTCGTCCAGCGTGGTGGCGGCGACCCCGCGCTCCCGCAGTTCCTCGGCCGCCCCCTCGACGATACGGGCCTTGGTGGCCCGCCCCTTCGCGGTCAGCGTCTGCGCCATCGAGGTGCCTCCTGGTCGGACCTGGATCCAGCATAGGACGGCCACGCCGTTTCTGGACTTGCTGGTCCATTTTTCCCGGAGCACCCTCGGTTCGACGGCTCCGACCGGAGCCGCTGACCAGTACGCACGTCAGGGGTTCAGGCCATGACCGCACGACTGCAGGGCAAGACCGCACTCGTCACCGGCTCGACGAGCAACATCGGCCAGGCGATCGCCGAGGTGTTCGCCGCCGAGGGCGCCCACGTCATCGTCTCGGGCCGCAGCCAGGAGCGAGGGGTACGGGTCGTCGAGGGGATCCGCGCCGCCGGCGGTCGCGCCGACTTCGTCCGCGCCGACCTCGACGGCAGCGCCGCAGCCTCCCGCGCACTGGCGGATGAGGCACGCCGAACGCTCGGCGGCCGCCTCGACATCCTGGTGAACAACGCCGGCATCTACCCGCCCGCCACTACCGGCACCACAGACGAGGAGACCTTCGACCGGGTGTACGCGGTGAACGTCAAGGCCCCGTTCTTCCTGACGGCCGCGATCGCCCCCGCCATGGCCGCGGCGGGCGGCGGCGCCATCGTCAACCTCGGCTCCTGGATCGCCCGCCTGGGCATCCCCGTCGGCGCCCTCTACAGCTCGACCAAGGGCGCTGTGGAGACCCTCACCCGGGCCTGGGCAGCCGAGTTCGGCCCCAGCGGGGTGCGGGTCAACGCCGTATCCCCCGGCGTGATCGTGCCTCCCGCCGCTCCGGGCGAGGAGCCCCACCCCGGCGAGGTGATGATGCACGGCACCCCCGCCGGCGCCGTCGGGACCCCCGACGCCGTCGCCTACGCCGCCCTGTGGCTCGCCGGCGACGAGGCCGCTTTCGTCCACGGCGCCGTCGTCGACGTCGACGGCGGCCGCACCGGAACGGCCGTGATCGCCCGCTGAAAACCCTCCGGCTCCGGTGGCCGGCGCATCGCAGCGGATCTCGCCGTCGGAGCTGCGTGCCTCGTTCTCGGCGGCGATGCCGTGCCGTTCCGCGGCTCGGGCGATTCCCTCCTGCATGGCCTTACGCTTGTCGCTGCCGCCTCGGCCGCGGGCGTCCTGCGGATCGGCAGGTGCGCTGCCACCCGCACGATACGGCCGTCGACGGGGCGACCCTGGAGGCGCACCGACAGCTCCGCAACCGCCCGTGGGCCGGGATGGCCGGAAGACGCCGCTCGAAGCAGCCCGGGGCGGGAAGGTGTGGACAGCGAGGGCGCGCAAGCGTTACACGAGAATATGAGGTGGCGGCCCATACACGGCCGCCCCAGGGGGAGGCGTCCGATGAGCGGCCTCAGCAAGGGCATCGAACGGGCCGAGGCACGGCTGAAGTGGGACCCGAGTCCACTGGGGACTCCGCCGAGCGATCTGGACCTGATCGCTGCGACGTACCGCGTCGGGGCGGAGCACGGCGACCCGGCGTACCTGGTCGCCTTCGGCAGCCGGTTCTCGCCCGACGGCACGATATGGCTCAACCGCGACAGCACCGACGGCAAAGGCCTGGGCTTCGACGAGGTGCTGACCCTCGACCTGAGCCGGCTCAGCTCCGAATACGGCCGGGTCGTGGTGGGCGTGGCGATCCAACAGAGCTTCGGCCGACTGGAGTTCCGGACGGTGGCAAATCCGGCCTACCAACTCGTGACCGGCTACACCGTGCTGGCCGAGGGCGACTTCGCCTCGGTCGGCCCCGCCACGGGGGCGACGGTGGCGGAGTTCACCCGCGCCGCGTCGGGCGCATGGGAGTTCCGCAGCCTGCTGGTCGGCTACGACGCCGACCCCGACACCTTCAGCCGGACGATGGGCCACCCGCCGGCCTGACCACCGACCGCCCCGAGCGGTCGTCCCGGCCAGTACGGCCCCGTAGAGCGGCCGGGCAGCCGCCCGCGGCAGCGGGGCCGAAAAGCCGACCGGCCGACCGGCAGGGCGGCCGGTGTTGTCTGTTGGGGTGTCGCTGCCGAACGTGTGCGGTCCCGGTGAACGGTTGAACGGCCGCGCTGCCGTCGGCCGAGTCCGAACCCGGTCGCATCGGCGCCCGTCCTGAGCGAGACTGGCGCACGATGAGTGAGCAGCCACGCGGTGCCGGAAGGGCCTTCGAGACGACGAGCGGTCATGTCCGGGGCGTACGATCCGACGGTGTCACCACCGTCCTCGGCATCCCGTACGCCGCCGCACCTTTCGGCGCTCGCCGGTTCCGGGGACCGCAACCGGGGCCGGTCTGGGGCGGGGTCAGGGACTGCTCGGCTTTCGGCCCTATTTCCCCGCAGTCGGCAGAGCTGCCGGGAGCGCCCGTGTGGCGTCCCGGGGACGAAGACGTCCTGAGTGTCAACGTGTGGGTGCCTGAACGCGCGGACGGTGGCGCACTGCCGGTGTTCTTCTGGATACACGGCGGCGCCTATACCTTCGGCTCGTCCGCCCAGCCCGACTTCGACGGGACAGCCCTGGCCCGTGCCGGATTGATCGTGGTCAGCTGCAACTACCGGGTGGGCTTCGAGGGGTTCGGGCATGTTCCGGGTTTCCCCGACAACCGCGGCCTGCTGGATCAGATCGCCGCTCTGCGCTGGGTCCGGGAGAACATCGAGGCCTTCGGCGGCGACCCGGGGAACGTCACCGTCGCCGGGCATTCCGCCGGAGGAGGCTCGGTGGCCTGCCTGATGGCCATGGAGAAGAGCAGGGGGCTGTTCCGGCGTGCCATCGCCCACAGCGTGCCCCACGCCTTCTCCACCGTCGCGCTCGCTGCGGCGGTCACCAGGCGGATCGCGGCGTCGGCGGGTGTCGCCCCGACGGCGGACGGGCTGCTGTCCCTGACACCCCAGGCGCTGGTGGCCGCGTCCGACCAGGTGGCCGCCCGCTCCCGGGACCAGCCGGTGGCCGCGGCCCACGCCTTCGACCCGGTGATCTTCCAGCCCGTCGCCGACGGCGAGGTGCTGACTGCCGATCCTCTCCGCATGATCGCCTCCGGCACGGCGCGGGAGGTGGACCTGCTGGTGTGCCACACGCTGGAGGAGTACTGGTTCCTCCACGCGGTGGGAGCCGTGCGGGAGGTCACCACCGAGGAGGGGCTGGCGGGCCTTGCCGACGCCCTCGGCCTGCCGTCGGCCCTGGTCGACGGCTACCAGGCGTTGATGCCCGGCACCCCGGTACTCGACCGCTACCTGGCCGTCTTCGGCGACGCGAAGTTCGGCGAGTACACCACCCGCCTCGCCGAGTACCACGCGGCCGCCGGGGGCCGGGCGTATCTGGCCCGTTTCGCTCGCAGGCGCGGCGAGGCCAGGCCCTGGCACGCCGCGGACGTCCCCTTCGCCTTCGGCAACCTGGACGCCATCGGCGCCCATTTCCTCATCGGCGGGGTTCCCGACGACCACGACCGCGCCCTGTCCGGCCGGATGCTCCGCTCCTGGGCCGACTTCGCGGCCACCGGCGACCCGGGCTGGCCGGCGGTCACCGCCGATGCCACGCCGGTCCAGTCCTGGGCCGTACCCGGTGACGTCCTGTCCGACGACGACGCCTCCGACCTCCGCGCCCTGTGGCGCGACGCCCGGTTCACCTTCCTGCGCCCCGCCGCCTGAGGCTGCCAGTCGGCTCAACCGTGGAGGAACTGGTATCCGATCCACACCTGGATCTGTGTCAGCCCGTCCAGATTGAGTCCTGTCTCGAACTCCTGCTCGGGGATGGTCACCTGCCACGCCGCCGCCTCGTCCCCAGAACGCCAACGATTTGGGTGCGTCGAGGGGCGAGTCATCGCCGAATTCAGCGGGCAGCAGCGGCTCGGTTTTGGCACTGCGAGTGCTGACCTTCGGGAGCAACCACTGCGTCGTCACGCTCTTGTCGGGCCGACGCTGCTGGTATTTCCCGTCGTGGCGCACCTCGCACGAGATCTCACCTTCCGGGTGAGACGACGCCCGCTGTCAGTGGCACAGGGAATCATGCCGGGTATGACCGCTGAACTGATCACCTGGCTGCACGAGCAGATCGACGCCGACGAGGCGGCAACCGCGGACCAGCCCCCCGAGTCCTGGCTGCCCGAAGGGCTGACCCCCGACAACCCGCTCGCCGCGCTCTACGCCCCGGCACGCGCAATCACCACGAAGCGCGACCTTCTCACCGCTTGGCGCGACCCGGAGCACGCCGATCCCGGGGACCACGACGCCCTCCGCAGCGACTGGGCGGTGCGAGTGCTCGCACTGACCAGCTACTCCGATCGCCCGGGATACCGAGCGGAGTGGGCCCCTGACGACGAGTAGGCCCCTGGAGGGCATCGGGAGCTCGCCAAGTGCCTCCGTCAGATCCATCCTGACCTCATGCGACGCCTGGCACACTGCAATGCGTCCCGTTCCCCTTGACATGTTTCCCGCATGGAGTGATGTGCATGGGCGGTTTCCTGCGGTGCAACCTGTTCTACGACGTCGATCACCAGCAGGTGTACGAGGCGCTGGACGAGTTCTGGCAGAACCGGCAGCACCGACTCGCCGACGCCGACTCCACTGTGGAGGACTGCTACACGCTCCACCAGCGGCACAATGACTGGACCGTGCTCGAGTGGACGCGCGGCTGGGAGTGGGATCTGCGCCGACGCGCCCAGCTCCACGTCTCACGGACCTACGACTGCCCCGGACTGCTGACCTTCGTCTACGACGGCGACCTGTGGGGGTATGAGCTCTTCCACCACGGCACCGAAGTGGACCACTTCGTCCAGTGGGTCGAATCCGACCAGGGGTTCTTCCCCGACGTCCCCCGCACAGGACGCCCGGACCTGCTCGTGGCCCAGTTCCCGGACCTCGGGCTGGACCTGACACATGCCCGGGGATACCTCACCAGTGTCCGCCTCGATGACGACTCGTTCGAGGACTTCTACGGGTCTGACGACGACCCGAGGAACCGCCCGGTCCGCGAAGGCGACAGGTCGGGGCGCCTGGATGCCTTTGCCGTCTTCGACTTCTGGCGCTTCCTCGGTGTGGAGCCCGATGACAACCCCACTGCCGACCTCTTCGCGGCACCCGTCTGGCGGCGGTTCACCACAGAACCTGCGTAGCCCTGCCGGCCTGGACGGCGCACCGGGTGTCGTGCGTCCCCCTCCTCGACCGTCGCCGAGCCGCTTACCCGCCGTGAACGGTGCTGCGCGTCCTCACGGTCATCGGCGCCCGGCGATTACATGGTCGGCGGGCCCTGCCCGGTGAGCCCGCATACTCCTCGCCTCGCTTGCGCGGCCTGTGAGTAGCTGTTGTCGTTCCGAACTTGAGGGCGGTGTTTTCGCTGGTCAGGCATAGGGTCGGTGATCGCGTGGGAGTAGTGGCCTGTCGGGTTGTCATTCGCCGGGGAGGCCAAGATGCCGTCGGTTGTCGGACTGAATAGGCGCTCGGCGTTGTGGGGGCGGCAGAACGGCTTGATCATTGCGCCCCTATGACGTCGGGGAGTCTGCGGTCCCAACCGGCGACCTGCCGGCGAACCTGTCTTCTCCGAACGGCGTGAGTTCCCATCCACCGAAGAAGCCATCGTGAATGCGGACTGCCAAGAGGGCCGCACTGCCCTGCTCACCCGAACCTGCGTACGTCTCGGTCCGCGCGGAACCGAGGTGAAACGCGACGACGGGGGCCGTGCGGTCATCCGTGGCATAGCTGAGGGTCTTGGGACGGACCGGGTCCGTGGAGCCGAAGGTGACAGACGGCGGGCCGAACTCGGCAACGATCTCGTGCTGTGAGCGGTTGCTCCGCGACCAGGTCGCAGCGGCGTCAACGAGGCCCGCGTGCTCCGCCGGCGTCAGCGCGCGGTCGAGGCGGAGCCAGCCCCGGCGGTAGGCGTCCTCACCGTTGCCGCCCCTCTTTGCGGGCGCCTGCGGTGTGCTGGTGAGCGCGGACGACGGTGGAGTCCACCGATACCGTCCAGTCGATGCCGTCGTCGGCGTCCGCCGCTGCCAGGACGGCGGTCGCGTCCCGTCGACGCCCCACCTGATCAACCGTTCGTGAGCAGTCAGGAACGGTCCGAGCTCCTCGGGCAGGTCCCGCCGGAGCGAGTTGGTGCGGCCCGGCGGGGCACACACGCCGCCCGGCCCCGAATGGTTCACCAGCACGTGCGCGATGCCGACGCCGCCCCGGAAGCTGGGCACATGGCTGAGCATTCAACTCGACAGGACCGGTCGGCGGCGCGCCGCCGCCCCCCTCGCGCATCCGAGCCATCCGGCGCGGGTGAGGCGGCCGAACGTGCCGCGAGCGATCTCGCCAAGCTGATCGACCGCCCGGTCGAGGGCTGTTCGGAGGTCTCGCCCACTGACGACGGCGGCTGGCTCGTGGGCGTCGACGTCGTCGAGGTGAGCCGGATCCCGGACACCACCAGCCTGCTGGCCACCTACGAGGTGGAACTCGCCGAGGACGGTTCCATGCGGCGGTATCGCCGCACCCGCCGCTACGTGCGCGGTTCGGCCGACATCTGACCGCGGCCGCACACCGCCGGTCCGGCGATCCTCCCGGCCGGCGGCCCCGCCACGCACCTGCTGATCCCCCCCGCATCCCCTCAAGGAACGGTGTCGCCGTGACTGTCATAAGCAGCGATGAAGTGGTCTGTGCTCCCCGCGCGGGCACTCTCTACGACGTACTGGACCTCATTCTCGACCGGGGCATCGTCATCGACGTCTTCATCCGGGTGTCGCTGGTCGGAATCGAGATCCTGAAGATCGACGCTCGCATCGTCGTGGCCAGCGTCGACACCTACCTGCGGTTCGCCGAGGCCTGCAACCGGCTCGACCTGGACCACGACTCCCGGTCCAGGACGGTGCCGGAACTCTTCGGCGGCGCGTCCGGCGCCGTGGGCCGCGCGGGTGCGAAGAAGGCCGCGCGTTCGGTGGGGGAGAAGGTCAAGACCGCGCTCGGCGCGGGGGACGACGAGGACGAGCCGGAGGCGGAGGACGAGGTCGCCGAGCGGCCGCGCCGGCGCCCCGTGGCCCGCAGCGCTGGCAGCCGTCCACGGTCCCGGCACCGCGACGAGGAGGATTGACCCCGTTGAGCGTGTACGTCTACGGCATCACCCGGGCAGCGGTCACCCTGCCGGCGGGCCTGCGCGGCCTCGGTGATCCGCCCGCCCGGGTCCGCACGCTGGTCGCCGGTCCCCTCGCCGCGGTGGTGAGCGCCGCCCCCGAGCGGCTGCGCGCCCGCCGCCGTGACCTGCAGGCTCACCAGGACGTCCTGCTGGCCGTCGCCGCCTGCGGGCCGATGCTGCCCTCCCGGTTCGCCGTGGTGGCGGCCGACGAGGACGCGGTGCGCGACCGGCTGCGGGCGGGAAGCGACTCCTGGCCGGCCGCCCTGGACCAGGTGGCCGGCCGGGTGGAGATGAACCTCAAGGCGATCACCGTCGAGAGCGGCCTCGCCGACCTGCTGCGGGAGGACCCGGCGCTGCGGCAGCTTCGGCAGGAGGTCCGCAGGCGGCCGGGCTACGACGCGAGCATCCGGCTCGGGGAGGCGGTCATGGCGGGGCTGCGCCGTCGGGCCGCGGCCGGCGCCGAACAGGCGATCACGGCGCTCGCCGGACTCGCCGAGGCCACCCAGCCCGGCCCCGAGGTCGAGGGGTGCGTGCGCAACATCTCGTTCCTGGTCGCCGCGGAGCGGGCGGCCGGCTTCCGCACGGCGGTCGAGGGCCTGGCCGCGCGCCTCGCCGGGCAGGTGGAGCTGCGGCTGACAGGCCCGCTGCCCTGCTACAGCTTCTCCGCCCTGCGCGCGGCGGCTGGTGTCTGACATGGGCCTTTTCACCGGCCTTCTGCTGCTGCCGCTCGCTCCGGTGCGGGGCGTGAACTGGCTGGCGGAGACGCTCTACGAGGTCGCCGACCGTGAACTGCACGACCCCGCCGTCATCCGCGCCCGACTCGCGGCCCTGAACCGCGCGTATGACGATGGAGAGATCGACGGCGCGACCTTCGAGCGCGAGGAGGACCGGCTCCTGGACCTCCTGGAAGCCCCCACGCCAGGCACACGGACCGCTTACCACCTGAGAGGTACTCACTGATGATCAGCTCGAACAAAGCGGCGGTCACCGCTGCCGTTGCCGGAGGCTACCTGCTGGGCCGTACCCGCAACGCCAAGGTGGCCTTCGCCATCGCCAGCTACGTCGCCGGCCGCAGATTCGGCCTGTCACCAGCGGCGCTCGCGACCGAGGGACTCAAGCAGCTCAGGGAGAACCCGCAGCTGGCCGATCTGCGCGACCAGGTCACCGGCGAACTGCTGTCCGCCGTGCGCTCCGCCGCGTCGGCTTCCAGCGACCGCGGGTTCTCCTCGCTGGCGGGCGTGCTGCGCGACCGTGGCCGCCCCGCCGAGGAGGAGCCGGAAGAGCCGGAAGACGAGTACGAGGAGTACGACGAGGACGAGGAGTACGGGGAAGCGGACGAGGACGCCGAAGAGCCGGACGAGGAGGAGGACGAGGGCGAACCGGAGGACGAGGCCGACGAGCAGGACGAGGAAGACGGCGACGGACCCGAGGAAGACGAGGACGAGGCGGAGGAGGAGCCTCCTGCCCCCAGGGCGCGGCGCCGGGTCCGGCGGGACCGGGCGGCCGAGAAGCCCGCACCCTCCAGGCGGCCGGAGCCGGAGCCCGAGCCGGAGCAGAAGCCGCCGCCGCGCCGGCGGCCGGAACCGCGCAAGACGGCCGCGAAGAAGGCCCCGCCCGCCGCGTCGGGCGGCCCCGCGAAGAAGGCGGCCCCGGCCAGGAAGGGGACCCCCGCGAAGGCGGCGGCCAAGAAGTCGCCCGCCGCCAAGAAGACCGCGCCCGCGAAGAAGAGCGCCCCGTCCAAGAGGGCCCCCTCCAAGGCGGCACCGGCCAAGAAGGCCACGGCGAAGAAGACCGCGCCGGCGAAGAAGACCGCCGCCAAGAAGACCGCGTCCGGCAGGTCGCAGTCCCGTGCGAACCGGCGTGGAAGGTAGACGGACATGGCCAAGCAAAACGAGCAAGCCGACGACGCCCCCACCGGACTGGACGAACTCCGCGACGAATTCGGCCAGTTGCTGAGTTCTCTGACCCAGCAGCTGGTCAGCAAGGCAAGTGACAAGGTCGACGGTCTCACCGATCGCCTGACCGACGTGGCCGAAGGCCAGGGCGGCCTCCTCGGCGCCGGCGGCCGCATTCTCCAGGGCGAGTCCCCAGCCAAGGCGCTGTTCACGCAGAAGGCCAAGGACGTCAAGGACCAGGTGGTCGGAAAGGTCAAGGGCGTCCTCCCCGGCGGTGGTGGCGGTGACGAAGACGGCGGCGGCGGGGGTGGCGGGGGTGGCGGCGGCAACATCAAGGCGACCAACATCGTGGAGAGCCTCGACGTCGGCGTGCCCATCAGGACCGCCTACGACCAGTGGTCGCAGTTCGAGGACTTCAGCGACTTCACCAAGGGCGTCCGCAGCGTGAACAAGTCGGACGAGACCATGTCCGACTGGACCGCGAAGGTCGGCCCGTCCAGCCGCAACTGGAAAGCGACCATCCAGGAGATGATCCCCGACGAGCGGATCGTATGGACGTCCGAAGGTCCCAAGGGCACCACTCACGGCGCGGTCACCTTCCACGAACTCGCGCCTCGGCTCACCCGCATCCTGGTGAACGTCGAGTACTACCCGGCGGGCTTCTTCGAGAAGACCGGCAACCTCTGGCGTGCCCAGGGCAGGCGGCTGCGGCTGGACCTCAAGCACTTCGGCCGCCACATCACGCTGAACGCCGACGCGGAAGAGATCGAGGGATGGCGCGGCGAGATCCGCGACGCCGAGGTCGTACGGTCCCACGAGGAGGCCCTCGAAGACGAGGAGAACGCCGAAGAGGGTGCCGAGGACGGCGAAGAGGCGGCGGAGGACGAAGAGGCGGAGCCCGAGGAGGAGGGCGCGGACGGCGAGGCCGAGGACTACGAGGACGAGGACGAGGAGGAGGACGACGAGGACGAGGAGTGGGACGACGAGGAAGGCGGACCGGAAGAGGAGCCGGAGGAGGAGCCGCAGGCCGAGGAAGAGGACGAGGACGGCCGGCGGGGCGCGCGCCGTAGGAGGACCCGCAGATGACGCAGATGGACCTCGTCCCGCCGGTCGACTACTCCCTGGTTCCCTCGACGGCGAACCTCGCCGAGATCCTGGAGCGCGTTCTCGACAAGGGCATCGTGATCGCGGGCGACATCAAGATCGACCTGCTGGACATCGAACTGCTCACCATCAGGCTGCGGTTGTTCATCTCCTCCGTCGAGACCGCCAAGAAAGCCGGCATCGACTGGTGGGAGACCGACCCGGCGCTCTCCTCACGGGCCGCCGAGCGCGCCCTGGCTCTGGAGAACCGGGAACTGAAGGACCGGGTCGCGGAGTTGGAGCAGGGCGCCGCGCGACCGTCCCGCCGCCGCGTCGAGGAGCGCCCGTGACGGCCACGGACGAGGCACCGGTCGCCGCGCCCGGCGCCATGGCGACCTGCGTGTTCGCCGTACGCCGTGGCGGCCCGTCGGGCGGCCTGACGGGCGTCCGCGGTCATGCGGCCGGTGGGCACGTCGGCCTGCTGCCCCTGCCGGGCGGCCTGTGGGCGGTGGCCCAGGACGTGCCCGCGGAGCTCTTCAGCCAAGAGGCGCTGCGGGCACGTCTGTCGGACCCCGAGCAGCTGGAAGACTGTGCCCGGGCGCACCACGCGGTGGTCACCGCCGCCGCGGCGGACGGCCCGGTCGTCCCGCTGGCCCTGGCCACGCTCTTCACCGACGCGGAACGGGCGCGGGCGACACTTGACGAGCAGCAGCCGCGTTTCCTGGCCGCGCTCGACCGCCTCACCGGCCGCACCGAGTGGGCGGTCAAAGTGCATGTGCGGCACCGGGGCGGCAACGGCACCGAGGGACCGGCCGCTCCGGGGCCGGCGGCCTCCACCAGCGGCCGGGCCTACCTGTCCCGGGTACGCGGTCGGGAGAAGGACCGCCGGGCCCGGCAGGATGCCGCGCTCGACGCCGCCCGCCAGGTGCACGAGGCCGCCGCGGGATTCGCCGTCGCCTCGGTGCGGCGGCGCCCGCACGGCACGGAGATCACCGGCCGAGGCCGCGTCCAGGTGCTGAACGCCGCCTACCTCGTCGACGACGCCCGGGCCGACCGGCTGGTGGCCGCCGTGCGCGCGATGACCGGCGCGTTCGCGGGGGTCGACGCCCACGCGGAGGTGTCGGGGCCCTGGGTGCCGTACTCCTTCGCCGAGGTCGCGGACGCCGGTTCGGTCGCCGACGGGGGCATCGGATGACCGCCGACACCGGTGTCGTCCCCTGGATCGGACCCGACGCCGGCGCCCCCCTCGGAGTGCCCCTGGTCGACCTGCTCGACCGGGTGCTGGCGACCGGCGTCGTCATCGAGGGCGACCTCGTCATTGCGATCGCCGACGTGCCGCTCGTCCGGCTGTCGCTGCGCGCCCTGCTGGCCTCGGTCAGCGAGCGCGTGCCCGCGCCGTGGAGCGACGGAGGACCGCTGTGACCACCGAGGCCCGCGTCGATCTCGATCCCCAACGGGCCGCCCAGGACCTGGCATCCCTGGTCCTCACCCTGGTGGAGCTGTTGCGCCAGCTGATGGAGCGGCAGGCTGTCCGCCGACTCGACCAGGGGGATCTCACCGACGCGCAGGAGGAGCGGGTCGGCACCGCCCTGATGCTCCTCGACCAGCGGATGAACGACCTGTGCGCCGCCCACGGCCTGCGCCGCGAGGACCTCCAGCTCACCCTCGGCCCGCTCGGCCCCCTCCTCAGCGAGGACACGTGGTGACCACCCCCCGCGCGCCCCGACGAGCGTGCCGCGTGGCCAGGGAGAAGCGTGTCGCCGGGCATAAACGGACCGCCACCGCCGAACTGGACTGCCCGGCCATCCACACGGAACGCTCCAACACCGGGGCCTCCTGACCTCAAGGCCCCACCTCTATGCCGCGACGCCTCCACGATCACCCGGCCGGAAACCTCAGTTCGAGACACACCCCACACAGCCGGAACGACAACAGCGACTGAAAGCCGCATGAGGAGGAGGGGGAGGGAACAGCGGTCCGCGATCACCCGCAGGTAGGATTTGGCCATGCCTGGTGACTGGCGGACGGATCGGATCGGGACTGCGCTGAGAGGTGAGAACCCGACCGTGTTGCGGCGGTTGACGTCGGGATTCGCGGCGATCGGGGATGTCCAGTTCCTGCCGGGATACTCGGTTCTTCTCGTGGACGAACCGGATGTGCAGCGGCTGTCGGACCTGCCGAAGGCAAAGCGCCTGTCGTTCCTGTCCGACATGGATCAGCTCGGCGAGGCGGTCGAGCGGGCCTGCCGGCGGCTGGACCCGGCTTTCCGGCGGATCAACCTGGAGATCCTCGGGAACACGGACCCGTTCCTGCACGCGCATGTGTGGCCGCGGTTCGAGTGGGAGCCCGCCGATGTGGTGGGTGCTCCGGTATGGCTTTATCCGCGTGACCGGTGGAGCAACAAGCAGTTCAGGCTCGGCCCGCAGCATGACGTGTTGCGGGAAGCGATCGGCAGCGAACTGGACCAGGTGCGTGCGGCGGTTTGATGGTGACGCAGGGCGGTGCCTCCCGAGGGTGGCCATGGCGGAGCAACTGTCCGAGTCTCTGCAGCGATACGCGGCAAGCCTCCGGCGGCAGTTGACGTATTACCCGGTAGAGGGGCCGTGGCAGGAAAGGGCGTACTGGGACCCGGTGCCCACCGCTCGGCGATACACCACCACGATGGGCATCGGCCGCTGGGAGGAGCGCAGTTGGCTCAACGTGCCCGGGCCGTTCTACACCGGCGAGACCGATGACGGACGCAATGGCCCGTACTACCTGCCTGAGCATGTGCTCTCCAGCGATTGTGGCTACGAGTTCGTCCACCGGCAGCCGGCCAACCCGCGCGAAGTGGCAGCGCTAACGAGCCACATGGTCTCGACTGCTACACCGGATACCTGGAGAGCGGACTTGAGGACTATCTACGGGGCCACCTGTTCTGGTTGATCGAGCGCCGCGAGCCGCGCGTCGGGGAGGCGCTGCCGGCACTGTGAACCCGGCCGGCGTCGGGCGGGTGGCCGCGCTGCTCGCGGGCGGCCTCCTGGCGGAGTCGGGGGTCAGCCGCAGACGCCGTCCAACACGGCCGCCGTCGCGGAGGCTCGGGGGCTCTGGCGGTACACCGGGCTGAGCTGGCGGCGACCGGGCGCGGCGCCCGGGCACAGCTCGGACGCCGCACGGTAGCAGCGCGCCGCGCTGTCGTGGCCGCCCGCCGCCGCGGCTCTGCGGCCCGCCTCGACCAGGGCTCGGCACGCCTCGACGGCCACCGGGTCGACCGCCTGCTCGTCGGCCGCCGACAGCGCGACCAGCTGGCGGTAGTGGTGGACCAGCAGGTCGCCGTGCTGCGCGGGGAGCGCGCCGATCCAGCCGATCGCCCGACGGTGCTTGAGCAGCCGGTCCTGCCGGGTGAGTTGGGCGTAGCAGACGTCGCGGACCAGGCGGTGGCGTACGACGTACTCGGTGTCGTCCTGCCGGGGGTTGCGGCCGACGCGGCGCAGGAAGTCCTTGCGTTCCAGTAGCCGCAGGGCCGCGTCGACATCCCGGTGCGCACGCCCGCCGACCGCCGCGACTCCGGCGGTCCACACCGTGCCGCCGAAGACAGCCGCGTCCCGCAGCACCGCCTTCTCGGCGACGGGAAGGGTGTCGAGCCGGGCCGCGACGATGGTGCGTACGACGGCGGGCGGTTCGGGTACGGAGCCGGCTCGCAGGCTCGTCAGGGCGGGCGCGTACTCCTCGGCGTACCGCGGTATCCCGCCGATGAGCGACAGCAGTTGGGGGTCGACCGGGATGCCGGGCGGCCGGGTCAGCAGCCGGTCGAGCAGGGCCGTGGTGGCCCCGTCGGACAGCGGGTCGAGGACGACGGCGGTCGCGTCGCGCTTGCCGCAGCACCAGCGGGGGCGGCGCTGGCGCAGTTCGGGGCGGGCCGTGGTGACGATGAACAGCGGTACGCGCAGCGCCCGTTCTGTGAGGTCCTCCACTTGGTCGAGGAAGGTGTCGTCGGCGTGGTGCAGGTCTTCGAGCACCAGCACCAGCGGTTGCCGGGCGGCGATCTCCTCGACCAGCCGCCGCCAGGCGGCGAAGACCCCGGTGAAGTGGGTACCGCCCTTCTCCGTGCGGTCGCCGGTGCCCCCGAGGCCCAGGCACTCGTGCAGCCCGGCCAGGACCCGGTCGGCCTCGCGGCCGGTGCCCAGCAGGTCGTGCACAGCGGCGGCCAGCCGGTGTTCGGCCCCGGTACCCCTGTCGCCGGGTGCGATGCCGGCGTACGACCGTACGATCGCGGCCAGTGGTTTCAGCGCCCGCCGCGGGCCGACCGCGGGGACGCGGGCCGACAGGCGGCGTACGGAAGCCCCCGGCACGGTGCCGGCCCGGCGGCAGAATTCCGCGACCAGCCGGCTCTTCCCGATCCCCGACTCCCCCAGCACGGTCGCGAGGTGGGGCCGGTCCCTGCGCATGACATCGCCCAGCAGTCCGGTCAGCACGTCCAGTTCGCGGTCCCGGCCGATCAACGGGACGTCGGGCCTTGGTGCTTCGGGGGCGGCCTCGACGGCGATGACAGCCAGGCCGTTGTGGCCGGTGGGAGCGCCGGCGTCGCCGTCCGGCGCGTAGCGGTCGGTGCTCGACGCGAAGGTGCGGTCGCAGATCCGCACACCGCCGGAACCGGTGAGCTGCAGCAACCGCTCGCAGCGGTCGAGAACGGCGCCTGTCACCTCGGCCGGCTGCCGGTCGTCCTCGCTGCGGTAGCGGGCGAGGATCTCGCCGGTGGCGACCGCGGACTTCACCGTGACGCAGCCGCGGGACGCCCCGATCCGGTCCCGGATCGCCAGCGCGGTGCGGACGGCGCGGGCCGGGTCGTCCTCGTGCGTGCGCGGCAGTCCGAAGAGGACGGGCAGGACCGGGCCGAGCGGGTCGCGCACCAAACCGCCGTAGCGGGCGGCCTCCTCCGCGGTGATGCGGTGCAGGTCGCGCAGCGCCTCGTCGACCTGCTCGGGGTCGTCGGCGGCGCCGCTGCCCAGACTCGCCCTGACCAGCAGCACGCTGACCTGCTTGCGCTCGGCGAGTGCGAGCGCCGGCGCGGAGGCGGGGGCGGGGGCGGGTGGGGATCCGGGGCCGGGAGCCGCGGGCGAGGGAGCTCCGGCCGCGACCGGTCCCGCGGGCGGCGCGGCCCGGTCCGTACGGCTGCCCGCGGACGTGCGTACGGGCTCGGTCCTGCCCGCCTCCCGCGCCCGGAGCGGCGGGAGCGCCAGCATCGGGTGCTGCTTGAGTATCGCCCGCTCCAGGTCCTGGAGTTCGGCGCCGGGGTCGAGGCCGAAGTCGCCTACCAACCGGTCCCGCAGCCGCTGGTAGGCGGCCAGGGCCTCCGGCTGCCGGCCGCACCGGTACAGCGCGAGCATCAGCAGGCCGCAGGTGCGTTCCCTGGCCGGCTCCTGCTCGCTCATCGCCGCCAGCTCGCCCACCACCTCGCGATGCCGGCCGAGGGTCAACTCCGCCTCGACGCAGTCCTCGAAGGCGGCCAGCCGGGTCTCCTTGACCATCGCCAGCTCGTGCCAGCCGACGCCGGTCTCCGCCACGTCGGCCAGCACCGGGCCGCGCCACAGCGCCAGCGCCTCGCGCAGCAGCACCGCGGCCGACTCCCAGTCCTGCGCCCGCAGCGCGTCGCGGCCGCTGCGGACCAGTTCGTCGAAGCGGGTCAGGTCGATCGCGTCCGGGTCGATCCGCAGGACGTACCCCGGGGGAACGGTCGACAGCGCGGCCTCGGGGCCGAGGGCGCGACGCAGACCGGCGACGGCGTTCTGCACCATCTTGCGCGCGGTGGGCGGCGCCCCTTCGCCCCACAGCGCCTTGATCAGCTCGCTGGTGGCGACCACCCGGTTGGGGCGCAGCAGCAGAAAAGCGAGGACAGCCCGCTGATTGGCTCCTCCTAGCAGCACAGGTCTGCCGTCCCGTATGGCCTCCAACGGACCCAACACCGTGAATCGCATGCTCGCCCCCGGTCGGCACATGAAATATGACTCAGCAGGTCAGCATAGGAGACGACGGCGCTATTACCTCATTGTTTCATGTGCTCTTCATATTCCCGGAGTTGCCGTCAGGCGGAAAAAGTGGGAGTAAAGTTCGATCTGACATCTCAGCATGTGGATACCGTGGTGAATTCCCAGGCCACATGCCGCGGCGGCCCGCAGCAGCGGTGTCTCATGCGGCTCCATGACCAGATCGGCGACGAGGGTGCCGGGCGCCAGGTCGCGGGGGGCGAACGGCAGCGGGTCGCCGGCGCGCAGGCCCAGCGGGGTGGCGTTCACCGCCAGGTCCGTACCGCGGGCCACCACCGGGTCGACGGACGTATCCGCGCGTGCGGCGGGCGCGGCCGTCACCCGCCCCGGCCACCGGGCGCCCAGCCGGTCGACCAGCGCAGCGACCCGCGCCCGGTCCGGGTCGCGTACGACGACGTGCTCCGCGCCCCCGGACAGCAGGGCGGCGGCCACCGCGAGGCCTGCGCCGCCCGCACCCGCCAGGAACACCCGCAGGCCGCGTACGCGGTGGCCGCTGCCGGCCAGGCCGCGGACGAAGCCGGCTCCGTCGAAGTTGTCGGCGAACCAGCGTCCGTCGGGCTCCCTGCGCAGCGCGTTGGCGCTGCCGGCCAGCGCGGCGGCCTCGCTCAGCTCGTCGGCATACGCGCACACCGCGAGCTTGTGCGGAACCGTCACCAGCAGGCCGTCCACGTTCCCGGCCGCCTTGAGGCCGCCGACGACCTCCGCGAGGCGGGCGGCGGGCGCGTGGACGGGGACGAGTACGGCGTCGGCGCCCAGCAGGGCGAATTCCGCGTTGAGCAGGGCGGGCGCCTTGACCTGCGTGACGGGATCGCCCAGCACCGCGAACAGCCGGGTGCGGCCGGAGACCGGCATCTCAGGCCGCCCCGCGCGGCATCGCGTCCAGGGCCGCCGTGACCACCGGCTCGGGGATGTCCGGTACGACCTCGGGGCCGCGCGGCCCGTCCAGGACGAAGGCGAGGCCGGTCGTCGCCTTCTTGTCGCGCCGCATCAAGGTGACCAGTTCCTGGACGGCGAGACCGGAGGGCAGCCCGACCGGCAGGCCGTAGTGCGCGACGACCTCGGTGTGCTCGGCGACCCGGGCCTCCCCGATCCGCCCCAGTGCGCCCGCCAGCCGGCCGGCGAAGACCGTACCGATGCCGACCGCCTCGCCGTGCCGCAGCCGGAAGCCGGTGGCGCGCTCCAGCGCGTGGCCCAGGGTGTGGCCGTAGTTCAGGATGTGCCGGGGCCCGCTGTCGCGTTCGTCGGCGGCGACTACCGAGGCCTTGAGCGCGACGCTGGCCGCGATCTGGTCGGCGAGCGGCCTCCCGCGCAGGTCGCCCGCGCCGATGAAGTGGCAGCGGGCGATCTCGCCGTAGCCGTTGACCACTTCGCGGGGAGGCAGCGTCGCGAGGTAGTCGGTGTCGCACAGAACGGCGGCGGGTTGCCAGTAGGCGCCGACCAGGTTCTTGCCCTGTGGCAGATTCACCGCGGTCTTGCCGCCGACCCCGGCGTCGACCTGGGCGAGCAGCGAGGTGGGGAGATGCACCACGGGCACCCCGCGGTGGTAGAGGGCTGCCGCCAGGCCCACCGCGTCGGTGGTCGTGCCGCCGCCGCATGACACCACCGCGTCGGCCCGGGTCAGCCCGAAGTCCGCGAAGCGGCGGCACATCTCCTCGACCCAGCCGAGGGACTTGTCCACTTCGCCGTCCCTCGCCGTCACATGCAGTGCCGGCACCCCGGGATCGGGCACCCACTCGCGTGGCCTGGCCGACACGACGGCGACCTGCCGTGCCCCGATCCGCCGTACGACCCGAGCCAGTTGGTGCCGTGCGCCCGGCCCGATCAGTACCGGGTAGCCGCGGTCGCCGAGGGCGACGTCGATCTTCCGCAGGGTGGCGCCGGGTGCCGCGGGGGGTGGACTGGTGAGGGTCAAAGGACGTCCCTTTCCGAGAGGTCGGACGGCGCGTGGGTGCGGTGCGGCACGGAAGCGGCGCGTACGCGGCGGGCAGGCCCGGCGGGTGGCGCTTCCGTGAGGGGAGCGGGGCTGGCGGGTGGGACTTGTCGGTCGGCGGATCCGGCGGGTAGGGCTTCGCGGCCGGTGGGTCCGGCTTCGCGGCCCGCGGGTGCGGCGGGGAGGGCTTCGCGGGCCAGCGCCACCGCGCCGTACAGCGAGGACAGGGCGCCCAGCGTGGCCGGGACGACCGGGGGTGGCACGAAGCCGGCGCGGGCGAGGCGGCGGACGTGCGTGTCGACGCGTGCGGTGAAGGAGGGGATGCCTGCCGCGAATCCGCCCCCGATGAGGGCGACATCGGGGTGCGCGATCTCGGCCAGGGTGACGACTCCGGCGGCCAGTGCCGCACAGGTGTCGTCCACCGCGCGCACCGCCCAGTCCGCGCCGGCCGCCAGCGCGTCCCGCAGCTCGGCGAAATCCGTTGCAGACCTCCGTAGTTCGGCGGCCCTGCCCAGCGTCGCCGGGCCGGACGCGGTGGCCTGGAGGCAGCCGCGCCGCCCGCAGTCGCAGGGCGGACCGCCGCGGTCGACCAGCATGTGCCCCACCTCGCAGGACCCGCGCTCCGGTCCGGGGAAGAGGCGGCCGGCCCGTACGAGGCCGCCGCCGACGCCCGTACCGACGCCGAGATAGGCCACATCCGCGTACCCCGCGTGCACCGCCTCCGCCAACGCGGCCAGATCGCCGTCGTCCGCCTGCCGCACCGCCGCGCCGGGGAAGAGCTCGCGCAGGGCGGCGCCGAGCCCGAAGCCGGTCCAGGCCGGCCGGCCGGGCCACGCCCACACCGTGCCCGCCGGATCGAGTGTCGCAGGCACCGCGACGCCGACCGCGTCGAAGCCGCCACCCCAACGCCCCTCCAGGGAGCGGACATTCGACGTCAGCGCGGCCCAGTCCGCCGCCACGCCGCCGGAACCGGGCCAGCGCAGCACCACCTCCTCGGCGCGGCCGCCGGCTCCCTCCGCCCGCAGCGCCACCTTCGTGCCGCCCAGGTCGACGCCGAGCACGCGGGCCGCGGCGGCGGCGCCCGCCGCACCGATCGCACCTGCGGTGCCGGTCGGCGCGGCCATCAGGGCCGCGGCACCTTCGCCAGCAGCGCCTGTGCGGCCAGCCGGTAGCCGAGCGACCCTAGGCCCACGATCACACCGCTCGCGATCGGCGCGAGCACGGACTCGTGCCGGAAGGTCTCACGCGCCCACACGTTCGACAGATGCACCTCGATCCACGGCCGCGGATAGGCGGCAAGCGCGTCCCGCAGTCCCCATCCGGCGATCATCAGCGCGCCGGGGTTCACTATCGCGCCGACCCCCTCGTACGCGTCGTGCACCGCCTCGATGAGTTGGCCCTCGGACTCGCGCTGGACCGACACCACCTTCCAGCCGCGCTCGGCGACCTCCGCGCCGACCGCCGCGACGATGTCGTCGAGCGTGTCGGTGCCGTAGATCTCCGGTTCCCGCCGGCCCAGTATCCCCAGATTCGGTCCGTTCAACAAAAGCAGTTCGCTCATGGACCGGTTATAACAGTTCAGGACCGCACGGCCGACGCAATTACGGACAGCCGTATGGGACAAGGGAAATATAGGGGGGTGGATAGGGGAGGTGACGATCTTTATTCCGTGGGTTAGCGTGCTTATCACCGAATCCTCGCACCATCCCCGAATAAGAAAGGCGGCGGGAATCATGAGCGCCGACCGGCATCCGGCCCCCGACTTCCCCGCGTGGCCGCAGTACGACGCGGCGGAGCGGGAAGGGCTGATACGCGCGCTGGAACAGGGCCAGTGGTGGCGTATCGGCGGCAGCGAAGTCGACTCCTTCGAGCGCGAGTTCGCCGACTACCACGGTGCGGAACGCGCGCTGGCGGTCACCAACGGCACCCACGCACTCGAACTGGCCCTGCAGGTACTCGGCGTCAGCCACGGCACCGAGGTCATCGTGCCCGCCTTCACCTTCATCTCGTCCTCGCAGGCGGCCCAGCGGCTCGGCGCCGTCGCGGTACCGGTGGATGTGGACCCGGAGACGTACTGCCTGGACGTGGCCGCGGCGGCCGAGGCGGTCACCCCGCGCACCCGGGCGATCATGCCGGTGCACATGGCGGGCCACTTCGCGGACATGGACGCGCTCGACAAGCTCTCCGCGGACACCGGGGTGCCGGTGATCCAGGACGCCGCGCACGCGCACGGCGCCCAGTGGCGCGGCCGGCGGGCGGGCGCGCTCGGCTCGATCGCCGCATTCAGCTTCCAGAACGGCAAGTTGATGACCGCCGGCGAAGGCGGCGCCGTCACCTTCCCCGACAACGCCTCGTACGAGGAGGCGTTTCTGCGGCACAGTTGCGGCCGGCCGCCGACCGACCGCAAATACTTCCACCAGACGTCCGGTTCCAACTTCCGGCTCAACGAATTCTCCGCGAGCGTGCTGCGCGCCCAACTCGGCCGCCTGGACGAGCAGATCGCCGTCCGCGAGCAGCGCTCGGCGGTGCTGCGGCGACTGCTCGCCGAGATCCCGGGCGTCGTGCCGCAGGGCCGCGACGAACGGGTCGACCGGATGCCGCACTACATGGCGATGTTCCAGGTGCCCGGCCTCGGCGAGCAGCGCAGGGACGCGCTGGTCGACGACCTGATCGCGCGGGGACTCCCGGCCTTCGTCGCCTTCCGGGCGATCTACCGCTCCGACGGGTTCTGGGAGACCGGCGCGCCCGACACCACCGTCGGCGACCTCGCCCGCCGCAACCCCGTCACCGAGGCGCTGACCGCGGACGGGATATGGCTGCACCACCGCACCCTGCTGGCCGGAGAACAGCAGATCCACGACATCGCGCAGATCCTCACCGACGCCCTGGCCGCCCTGTGAGCACCGGCGGCACGCAGCCCCGGGGGACGGCTTCCGGTCCCGGGGAAGGCCCTGGGGAGGGTCCCGGGGTGCCGCAGGGGCCGGTGCGGGTGGCGCTGGTGGGGCTCGGTTGGGCGGGGCGCTCCATCTGGCGGCCCCGGCTCGACGCCCATCCCGGTTACGCCCTCGCTGCCCTGGTCGAGCCCGACCCGGCCATCCGCGCGGCCGCTGGTTCCGGTTCCGGGAGCGCGCCCGGTCCCCGGCCCATGGTGCTCGCCGACGCCGACGACCTCGACCCCGCGCAGGTCGACCTGGCCGTGGTGGCGGTGCCCAACCACCTGCACGCCCCGGTCGCCGCCGGGCTGCTCCGCCGCGGGATCCCGGTCTTCCTGGAGAAGCCGGTGTGCCTGACCGTCGCCGAGGCCGACCAGTTGGCCGCCGCCGAACGGGACGGCGGCGCAGTGCTGTTGGCGGGCAGCGCGGCCCGCTACCGCGCCGACGTCCAGGCGCTGCGGACGCTCACCGCCGAGTTGGGACCGATCCGGCACATCGACCTCGCCTGGGTCCGGGCCAGCGGAGTCCCCGACGCGGGCGGCTGGTTCACCAGCCGCCGGCTGTCGGGCGGCGGCGCCCTGGTGGACCTCGGCTGGCACCTGCTCGACACGGTGGGGCCGTTGCTGGGCACGCTACCCGCCTTCGGACAGGCCCTCGGCACGGTCTCCGCGGACTTCGTCAACAGCGGTGCCGGGGCGGCCGCATGGCGCGGCACTGGCGGGCAGCGCCCGGGCGGTGACGTGGAGGACACCGCACGCGGTTTCCTGGTCACCGACCGCGGGGTCTCGGTGGCGCTGCGCGCGAGTTGGGCCTCGCACGAAGCGCTCGACACCACCCGCATCAGAGTCGAGGGCGCCGCCGGCAGCGCGACCCTCACCTGCACCTTCGGCTTCAGCCCGAACCGCAGGCCGACCTCGCTGCTGAACCACACCCGCGACGGCGTGACCACGGCGGTGCCGGTGCCTGCGGAGGAGATCGGCGCCGAGTACACCCGCCAACTCGACGTCCTGCCCGCGCTGCTCGCCGACCCCGACGAGCGGGGCGCCGCCGTCGCCCACGCCCGCCGCACGATCGCCGTGATCGAGCGACTCTACGACTCGGCCGCGGTGGCTCAGGGCGCCGGGAGATCCGCGACCGCGCTTCCCGAGACCGCACTGCCCGAGACCGCCGTTCCCGAATCCGCGCAGCCCGAGGCCGCACCGACGGCCGCCGCGTCCGCCGAAGCCGCGGTCCGGCGGCGGAGCCACGTCCCGGCTCGCACGCCGGCTCCGTAGCCGGCCCGGACCGGCGCAGTCGGCCGGTTGATCACCACCGGCAAGGCCGCCCCGGCCGACCAGTCCTTCCGCCCCGCCCCGGCCGACCAGTCCTTCCGCCCCGCCCCGGCCGACCAGTCCTTCCGCCCCACCCGGCCGACCAGTCCTTCCGCCCCACCCGGCCGACCATTCCGTCGCCCCACCCGGCCGACCATTCCGTCGCCCCACCCGGCCATCCGCCCGGGAGCCCCACCACACCCACATGGAGACCCCGTGTCCGCACCCGCCTTCCGCACGCCACCCACCGCGCCCGGCGCGGCGTCCATACCCCGCACGGTGCACCGAGAACATCCGCCCGGTTCGGCGTTCACCAGGCCGGAGCCCACGCCCGAGGTCGTGGTGTTCGACCTCGACGGGGTGATCGTCGACAGCTTCGGGGTGATGCGACAGGCGTTCCTGACCGCGTACTCCGAAGTGGTCGGCGACGGGCGGGCACCGTTCGAGGAGTACAGCCGGCATCTGGGCCGCTACTTCCCCGACATCATGCGCATCATGGGGCTCCCCCTTGAGTTGGAGGAACCGTTCGTACGGGAGAGCTACCGGCTCGCCCACCAGGTCACCGTCTTCGCCGGCGTGCCCGAGCTGCTATCCGAACTACGGGAGCGAGGACTGCGGTTGGCCGTCGCGACCGGCAAGAGCGGGCCCCGCGCCAGGTCCCTGCTCGACGGGCTCGGCCTGCTGCCGTACTTCGCCCATGTCATCGGCTCCGACGAGGTCGCGCGGGCCAAACCGGCACCCGATATCGTACTGCGTGCTCTCGAACTGCTCAAGGTGGGGCCGGAAAAGGCGATGATGGTCGGCGACGCGGTGACCGATCTGACCAGCGCTCGTGGCGCCGGCGTCACCGCGGTCGCCGCGCTGTGGGGCGAGGCCGACGAGAGCGCGCTGCTGGCCGCGGCGCCCGACGCGGTCCTGCGCCGCCCCGCGGACCTGCTCACGCTGTGCCCGACCGCTGTCCGGGCCACCGCCCGCTGACTGCGGCCCGCACCGCCGCTGTCCCGGCTCCCCCGCCCGCCTCTCCCGCACGCGCCCCGGTACTCGCCCCAGTACCGGGGCGCATTGCGTATTGCGCCGGGCGGGGACAGGGCCTTCATAGGGGGACGGTTAGGGGCGGCCGTCCGCGGGCGGGCGACAACACTGGGAGCGGCGGGGAATTCCGCCGGCGATTTCCCGGTCCACCGCATACGACACAACTCGCCGGTGCCGGAAATTCCGTACCGCCGGGCCGTCGATGCGGACACGGCCGGCCGCAAGGGCGCGGCGTTCCACCGCGACCGCGCGACAGGCGTCCGCGCATGACGCGCGGCGTCGTACCGCTCCCGTCCGTGCCGCACGGTCCGGTACGGCACGCATCGGTACGACCCGTGTCCGTACGGCGAGCGACATGTGACCACCCACGCAGGGACCCAGGGAACCAGGGACGTAAGGAAGTGACGGCATGCTGCGCACCGAGCTGATCCGGCCGGTACCCGAACTGCTGGCCGGGCACGCCGCCCGCAGCGCCGGCAAAGCCGCCTTCCGGGACGCGGCCCGTACCGTCACCTACGGCGAACTCCAGCTCCGCACCGGGCGGATCGCGGGCCATCTCGCGGCCCATCGACTGCAGCCCGGCGACCGTGCGGCGATCCTGCTCGGCAACAGCGTCGAGACCGTCGAGAGCTACTTCGCCATCCTGCGGGCCGGTGCTATCGCCGTGCCGCTCAACCCGCGCCTCACCGCCGCTGAGTTGGGCTACCTGCTGGAAGACAGCGGTGCCCGCGCGGTCATCACCGACCCGGCGCACGCCGAGCAGTTCGCCGACCTGCTGCGCGAACGCGCCGACATGCGGGTCGTGGTGACCGGCGACCTGCCCGTGCCGGCGGGCGCGCTGTCCTTCGAGACGCTGGCCGGCAGCGAACCTCCCACCACCGCGCGTGACGACCTCGGCCTCGACGACCCCGCGTGGATGCTCTACACCTCGGGCACCACCGGACGCCCGAAGGGCGTGCTGTCCACGCAGCGCAACTGCCTGTGGTCGGTTGCCGCCTGCTACGTCCCGATCCCCGGCCTCGGTCCCGACGACCGGGTGGTGTGGCCGCTCCCGCTCTTCCACAGCCTGTCGCACATCGCCTGCGTGCTCGGCGTGACCGCGGTGGGCGCCACCGCCCGGCTCCTCGACGGGTTCGCCGCCGGGGACGTCCTCGACGCGCTTCGCGAGGAGTCCGCGACCTTCCTCGCGGGCGTCCCCACCATGTACCACCAACTGGTGCGCGCCGCCCGGGAGGACGGATTCCGCGCACCCGACCTGCGGATGTGCCTGGTCGGCGGTGCGGTGACGACGGCGGCACTGCGCCGCTCGTTCGAGGACGCCTTCGGCGCACCGCTCATCGACGCCTACGGCTCCACCGAGACCTGCGGCTCGATCACCGTCAACTGGCCCACCGGCGCCCGGGTCGAGGGCTCCTGCGGGCTGCCGGTGCCCGGCCTCGGGGTGCGGATCGTCGACCCGGAGACGGGGGTCGACGTCCCGGACGGCGCGGAGGGCGAGGTGTGGGTCCGCGGCCCGAGCGTCATGCTCGGCTACCACAACCAGCCGCAGGCCACCGCGGAAGCCCTGCGCGACGGCTGGTACCGCACCGGCGACCTCGCGCGCCGCGACGCCGACGGTTACTTCACCATCTCCGGGCGCATCAAGGAACTCATCATCCGCGGCGGCGAGAACATCCACCCCGGTGAGGTCGAGGAAGTGCTGCGGTCGGTGCCGGGCGTCGCGGACGTGGCCGTCGCCGGTAAGCCGCACGACGTGCTCGGCGAAGTGCCTGTCGCCTTCCTCGTCCCCACCGCGGAAGGCCTCGACCCGGTGGCCCTGCTCGCCGCCTGCCGCGAACGGCTGTCGTACTTCAAGGTTCCCGAGGAGCTGTACGAGACCGACCGCATCCCGCGGACCGCCTCCGGCAAGATCACCCGCCATCTGCTGCTGGACGGCCCGGCACGGCTGCGGGCCACCGGGGGCGCCCACGTCGAGCACCTGTACCGCACCGACTGGCTGCCGCTGTCCTCCGTGCCGACCGCGGAGCCGCGCGTCTCCAGCCCGCGGTGGGCGGTCGCGGGCACCGACGCCGCGGCCGTCGCGGCCGCGCTCGACCCCGCGACCGCCTACGTCGACCTGACCGAACTGCGGGCTGCCGCGGGCACCGTTCCCGACGCCGCCGTCGTGAACGTCGCCTCCTTCGGTACGGACATCGGTACGGACATCGGCGCGGATGCAGGCGCGGGTGCGGGTACAGGTGCGGCTTCGGCGGCCGACCGTGACTCGGACGATCGCGTGCAGCATGGCGCCGGGGCGCCGGGCGACGCCTGGACAGGTCGTGCCGGCTCACCTCCGAATCCGGACGAAGGCGGCGGCTCCGTCGACCCCGGCGCTGCGGTCGAGGCCGCCGTGCGGGATCTCGCGGCGCAGTTCGACGGGTGGCTGGACGACGAGCGGTTCGCCGGCACCCCCCTGGTCGTGCTGACCAGGGGCGCGGTCTCCACCGGCGCGGACGATCCCGTGCCCGGTCCCGTACAGGCCGCGCTGTGGGGCCTGGCCAGGGCCGCCCAGACCAGCCGTCCCGGCCGGCTGGTCCTCCTGGACCTCGCCCAGGACGCCGACCTGCCGGTCGCGCTGGCCGCCGCGGTCGCCACAGGTGAGCCGCAACTCGCCGTGCGCCACGGAGTCGCACTGCGGCCCCGGATCTCGCAGGTGGCCGCGCCCCCGGCCGCCCCCGGAGAGCCGTCCACCCTTTCCACCCCGAGCGGGCATGTGCTGGTCACGGGCGCCGACGGACCCACGGCGGCCGTCGTCGCACGCCACCTGGTCGCCACCTACGGCGTACGACGGCTGCTGCTGGTCAGCGAGGGTGGTGCGGAGGACCAGGCGGCCGCCGACCTGGCAGCGGACCTCGTGGCGCGCGGCGCCGCGGTCGAGCTGGTGGCCTGCGACCTCGCCGACCGGGACCGGACCGCGTCCCTGCTCGCCGATGCGGTACGTGTCGACGCCGTCGTCCACACCGCCGGCGCCGTCTTCCCCGGGCTCGCGCGCACCGCCGCCGGGGCGGTCAACCTCCTTGACGCGGTGTCCCGTCGGCAGGTGACCGGCTTCGTCGCCGCCGTCCCGGCGGGCGGGCTGCCCGGTCCCGCGGGGCGGGCCGAGGAGGCGGCCGCCGCCTTCGTCGACGCGCTGCTCCACCAGCGAGCCGGGGCCGGGCTGCCCGCCCTCGTCCTGCACACCGGGCCCGCGGCCGGCGACGGACGGCCGGTGCCCGACTGGCTCGGGCGGTTGACCGCTCACGACCTCGTGGCGCTCTTCGACGCGGCCCAACTCGCCGACGACACCTCGCTGCTGCTGCTCAGGCTGGACACCGACGGCCTGGACGCGCTCGACCCGGCGGCGGTGCCCGCGTCGCTGCGCGGCCTGATCGACACCCGGGCGACGGCTCCCGCTCCGCTCCCTGACAACGCCGCCGCGACGGCCCTGCGCCGCCGCCTGGACGGCCTCGCCGACGACCAGCGCCTGCGCGTCCTGCTGGATCTGACCCGCACAGAGGCCGCCGCGGTGGTCCCGGGCCACGCGACCGTACCGGCCGAGCGGCCGTTCAAGGACCTCGGCTACACCTCGCTCGCCGCGGTCGGCCTGCGCGACCGGCTCGCCGCCGCGACCGGACTGCGGCTGCCGGCCACTCTCGCCTTCGACCGTCCCACCCCCGCCGCCGTGGCCCGGCATCTGCTCGACGTACTGTACGGGCGGCCGCCGGCCGCCCCGGCCGCCCCGGCCGCCGCGGGCGCCGCTCGGGCCCACTCGGACGAGCCGGTCGCGATCGTCGGCATGGCCTGCCGGCTGCCGGGCGGCGTGAACTCGCCCGCCGACCTGTGGCAGCTGGTCGCGGAAGGCCTCGACGGCATCGGCGAATTCCCCGCAGACCGAGGCTGGGACCTGGACGCGCTCTACGACCCCGACCCCGACGTGCCCGGCACCTCGTACACCCGGCACGGCGGATTCCTGTCCGCCGCGGGCGACTTCGACGCCGACCTGTTCGGGATCTCGCCGCGCGAGGCACTGGCGATGGACCCGCAGCAGCGGCTGCTGCTGGAAGTCTCCTGGGAGGCGCTGGAGTCGGCCGGGCTCGACCCGACCGCGCTGCGGGCGGCACCGGTCGGAGTCTTCTCCGGCCTGATGTATCACGACTACGCGACCGGTCTGGGTGACGTCCCGGAGGGCCTTGAGGGCTATCTCGGCACCGGCAACTCGGGTTCCGTGGCGTCGGGTCGGGTCTCGTACACCCTCGGCCTTGAGGGGCCCTCGGTCACGGTGGACACCGCGTGCTCGTCGTCGCTGGTCGCGCTGCACCTCGCCGCCCAGTCGCTGCGCGACGGCGAGTGCACGCTCGCGCTGGCGGGGGGCGTGGCCGTCATGGCCAGGCCGACGTCGTTCGTGGAGTTCTCGCGGCAGCGCGCACTGGCGGAGGACGGGCGTTGCAAGGCGTTCGCGGACGCCGCCGACGGCACCGCCTGGTCGGAGGGCGTGGGGGTACTGGTACTGGAACGGCTCTCCGACGCGCAGCGGCTGGGGCACCAGGTACTCGCCGTCGTGCGCGGCTCCGCGGTGAACCAGGACGGTGCCTCGAACGGCCTCACCGCGCCCAACGGGCCTTCCCAGGAACGGGTGATCAGGCAGGCACTCGCCAACGCGCGGTTGTCGGCGCCCGATGTGGACGCGGTCGAGGCGCACGGCACGGGCACGACGCTGGGCGACCCGATCGAGGCCCAGGCGCTGCTGGCGACCTACGGTGCCGGGCGGCCGGTCGAACAGCCGCTGTGGCTGGGCTCGTTGAAGTCGAACATCGGCCACGCCCAGGCGGCGGCGGGCGTCGCGGGTGTGATCAAGATGGTCGAGGCGATGCGGAACGGCGTGCTGCCGCGCACGCTGCACGTGGACGCGCCGACCTCGAAGGTCGACTGGTC
>NZ_FRBI01000015.1:0-4818 GCF_900142575.1 Actinacidiphila paucisporea | reverse complement strand
CGCGCTCGCCGCTGACGGCTACCGGGCCTTCGTCGAGGTCAGCCCGCACCCCGTCCTCCTACCGAGCATCACCGAAACCCTCGACAACCACACCCAAGACCCCACCGTGGCCACCGGCACCCTCCGACGCGACGACGGCGGCCTCGACCGACTCCTCCTCTCCGCCGCCGAACTCCACGTACGCGGCATCACCGTCGACTGGACCCCCACCTACTCCCACGCCGGCCCCGTACGCCCCGCCGACCTCCCCACCTACGCCTTCCAACACAAGCGCTACTGGCTCGAACCGGTCACAGCGCCGAACGACCCCGCCGCGCTCGGGTTCGCGGCCGCCGAGCACCCGCTGCTGGGCGCGGTGGTCGACCTTCCGGACGGCGGGGCAGTCTTCACCAGCCGGCTGTCGACGGCGAGGCACCCATGGCTGGCCGACCACGCGGTCTCCGGAAGCGTCCTGCTGCCGGGTGCCGTCTTCCTCGAACTCGCCCTGCGGGCGGGCCGGGAGGTCGGCGCGGGCACCCTGGACGAGCTGGTGATCGAGGCGCCTCTGACGCTGTCCGGCCGGGACGGCGTGCAGCTGCGGGTCTCGGCCGGCGCTCCCGGCGCGGACGGGCGGCGGCCGTTGCACGTCCACTCCCGGGCGGACGGTGCGGCGGAGTGGACCCGGCACGTCGAGGGACACCTCGTCCAAGGGCCGCTGAAGGCACCGGAGTCCGACGGTGAGCCGTGGCCGCCGCCCGGCGCGGAGCCGATCGCGACCGACGGCTTCTACGAGCGGCTGGCCGACGCCGGTTACGCCTACGGTCCCGCCTTCCGCGGGCTCGGCAGCGCATGGCGGCGCGGTTCCGAGGTGTGGGCCGAGGTCGCGCTGCAGAGCGAACTGCACGCGGCGGCGGCGGGCTTCGGACTGCACCCGGCCCTGCTGGACGCGGCACTGCAGGCCGCGAACCTCGGCGCGGCCCCGGCCGCGGAGGCGGGCCATGTCCTGCTGCCCTTCGCCTGGAGCGGTGTCGCACTGCACGCCACGGGCGCGACAGCGCTGCGCGTCCACGCCCGGCCCACGGGCACCGGCAGCGTCTCCTTCGCGCTCACGGACCCGGCGGGCCGTCCCGTGGCCGAGATCGGCGCTCTGGTGCTGCGCCCGCTCGCTTCGTCGGCACCGGTCTCCGACGCGCTCTTCCGCGTCGAGCGAATCCCGTTGTCCGCGCCGCCGGTCCCAGTGTCCGGCGAGGCCCCGGTGACACCGGTCCTGGACCTGACCGTCGCCACGGGTCTCGCGGCGCCCGCCGCTGCCCGCGATCTCACCGGCCGCGCACTCGCGTATCTCCAGCAGCACCTCACCACGGGCGACGGCCCGCTCGCGGTGCTCACCGCGGACCCCGCGGACGACCCCGCGACGGAGGCGGTCCACAGCCTGGTCCGCTCGGCCCAGCTCGAACACCCGGCGCGCATCCATCTCGTGGCCACCGACTCGCCTGCGGCGGCCTCCGCGCTGCTGCCGTCGCTGATCGCCGCGGCCGAGCCGCAGTCGTACGTCCGGGACGGCCGGGTCACCGTCCCCCGCCTGGTCCGCGCCCACGTACCGGACGCGTCCGGTACGACGACGGCCGCGCCCGAGGAAAAGCAGGTACTCGACCCGGACGGCACCGTGTTGATCACCGGCGGGACGGGCACGCTCGGCGGCCTGGTCGCCCGGCATCTGGTCGCCGAGTTCGGCATACGGCATCTGCTGCTGCTCAGCAGGCGCGGCCTCGACGCCGACGGGGCCGCCGACCTGGTGGCAGCGCTCGACGCGGAAGGTGCCGGCGCCGAGGTCGTGGCGGCGGACGCGGCCGACCGCGAGGCGCTGGCAGCCGTTATCGGTGCCATCCCACCGGGGCGCCCGCTCACTGCGGTGGTGCACGCGGCGGGCACCTTGGACGACGGGGTGTTCACGGCGCAGACTCCGGAACGGCTCGACGCGGTGTTGCGGGCCAAGGCCGACGGAGCGTGGCATCTGCACGAGCTGACGCGGGAAGTGGATCTGGCGGCGTTCGTGTTGTTCTCCTCAGGTGCCGGGACGCTCGGCAGCGCGGGCCAGGCCAACTACGCGGCGGCCAACGGCTTTCTCGACGGGCTGGCCCGACTCCGCCACTCCCAGGGGCTGCCCGCCGTGTCGGTCGCGTGGGGGCTGTGGTCGCAGGCGAGCGGGCTGACCGGCCGGCTCGGCGAGGCAGGCCTCGCACGGCTCGAAGGCAGCGGCGCGCAGCGCGGGTTGACCACGCCCGAGGCGCTGGCGCTCTTCGATGCGGCGCTGGCGACCGGGGAACCCACCCTCCTGGCGACCCGTCTCGACTACGCGGCGCTGCGTCTGCAGGCCGCGGGCGGTGACCTCAACCCGCTGCTGCGCGGGCTGGTCCGGGCGGCACCGCGGACGACCGCCACGGCCGGCCTCGCCCCGGCGGATCCGACTGCCGCGGACGGACGGGACTCGCTCCCCCGGCGGCTCGCCGCCCTCGACGCGGCGGGCCAACTGCGGTTGCTGGTGGACCTGGTAAGGAGCAGCGCGGCCTACGTTCTCGGGCAGAGCGTGGACGAGACGGTGCGGGCGACGCAGACGTTCAAGGACGTCGGCTTCGACTCGCTGACCGCCGTGAGGATGCGCAACCGCCTCGCCGAGGCGACCGGCATCCGGCTGACCGCGACCCTCGTCTTCGACCACCCGACTCCCACCGCACTCGCGACCCACCTGCGGGACCGGCTCGGCCTATCGGCGGCGGACAGCGCGACGGAGCCGTCCCGCGAACTGCTCGCCGACCTGCCGGAACTCGACCGCCTCGAAGCGTCGTTGGCGGCCGCGGCGAGCACCGGGGCGGGCCGCGGGCCGGCCGCCGCGCGGATCGCGGCGCGGCTGGCGGCGCTGGCCGACCGGTGGACGGCGGCGACCGTGCCTGAGGACGCCGACGTCGACCTCGACACCGCGTCGGACGACGAGATCTTCCAGCTCCTCGACAACGAACTCGGCCTGTCCTGACGGGCCCCCGCACGACCGACGGGCATCCCGGCGACGACGACCCAAGGAAGACACCCCATGCCGAACGACGACAAACTCCGCGACTATCTCAAGCGCGCTACCGCCGACCTGCAGCGGACCCGCAAGCGGCTCAGGGACGCCGAGTCACGGCGCGCCGAGCCGATCGCGATCGTCGGCATGGCCTGCCGGCTGCCCGGTGGGGTGACCTCCCCCGCGGAACTGTGGCGGCTGGTGAGCGACGGCACTGACGCGATGTCCGCCTTCCCGCCCGACCGCGGCTGGGACCGCGACGCGCTCTACGACCCCGACGCGGACGCCACCGGCCGCACCTATACGGACCAGGGCGGCTTTCTCGCCGAGCCGGGCGGTTTCGACGCCGGGCTGTTCGGGATCTCGCCGCGCGAGGCACTGGCGATGGACCCGCAGCAGCGGCTGCTCCTCGAAGTCTCCTGGGAGGCGCTGGAGTCTGCCGGGCTCGACCCGACCGCGCTGCGAGGCAGCAGCACCGGTGTCTACGCCGGGCTGATGTACCACGACTACGCCCACCACGTCCTCGACCTGCCGCCCGGCCTTGAGGGCTACTTCGGCATCGGGAACTCGGGTTCCGTGGCGTCCGGCCGGGTGTCGTACACGCTCGGCCTTGAAGGACCCTCGGTCACGGTGGACACCGCGTGCTCGTCGTCACTGGTCGCGCTGCACCTCGCCGCCCAGTCGCTGCGCGACGGCGAGAGCAGTCTCGCCCTGGCCGGCGGCGTGGCCGTCATGGCCACGCCCGAGGTCTTCGTCGACTTCTCCCGGCAGCGCGGACTCGCCCGCGACGGGCGCTGCAAGGCGTTCGCCGACGCCGCCGACGGCACCGGGCTCGCCGAGGGTGTGGGAATTCTGGTACTGGAACGGCTCTCCGACGCGCAGCGGCTGGGGCACCAGGTACTCGCCGTCGTGCGCGGTTCCGCGGTCAACCAGGACGGCGCCTCCAACGGGCTCACCGCGCCCAACGGGCCGTCCCAGGAACGGGTGATCAGGCAGGCACTCGCCAACGCCCGCCTCGCCCCTGCCGACATCGACGCGGTCGAGGCGCACGGCACGGGCACGACGCTGGGCGACCCGATCGAGGCCCAGGCGCTGCTGGCGACCTACGGCAGCGACAGGACGGCGGAAGAGCCGCTGTGGCTGGGCTCGTTGAAGTCGAACATCGGCCACACGCAGGCGGCGGCAGGTGTCGCGGGTGTGATCAAGATGGTCGAGGCGATGCGGAACGGCGTGCTGCCGCGCACGCTGCACGTGGACGCGCCGACCTCGAAGGTCGACTGGTCGGCGGGCGCCGTCGAACTGCTGACCGAGGCTCGCGATTGGCCGGAGGTCGACCGGCCGCGCAGGGCGGCCGTCTCGTCATTCGGCGTCAGCGGGACCAACGCCCACGTCATCCTCGAACAGGCACCCAGCACCGGCGCATCACCTGCTGCCGACCCCGTTCCGCCGTACGTGCCCTGGGCCGTCTCCGGCCGGACACCCGACGCGCTGCGGGCGCAGGCCTCGCGGGTGGCGTCCTTCGCCGAGGCGCGTCCCGACCTCGGCCTTGCCGGGATCGGCCTTGCGCTGGCCACCTCACGGGCAGCGCTCGACCATAGGGCGGTGGTCGTCGCCGGCGACCGTGCGGCGGTGTCGGCCGGACTCAGCTCCCTGTCCGGCCCGGCCACTGTCACCGGAGTCGCCGACGTGGAAGGCCGCCGGGTCTTCGTCTTCCCGGGGCAGGGGGCGCAGTGGGCGGGGATGGGGAGGGCGCTGCTGGCCGAGTCGCCGGTCTTCGC
>NZ_FRBI01000021.1:1458-132427 GCF_900142575.1 Actinacidiphila paucisporea | reverse complement strand
GGTGATCTCCAGGTACGCGGCCAGTTCCGCCACGCTCGGCGGCGCGTCCAGCACGGCCGTCAGGTGGTCGCGGGCCTTGGCCAGCTCCACCCGCAACTCCTGCAGGCGGCGCGGCACATGCACCGCCCAGGAGGTGTCGCGGAAGAACCGCTTCATCTCCCCCACGATGTACGGCACCGCGAAGGTGGTGAACTCCACCTCGCGCGACAGGTCGAACCGGTCGATCGCCTTGATCAGCCCGATCGTGCCGACCTGCAGGATGTCCTCCCACTCCTCCGGACCGCGGCTGCGGAACCGCCGCGCGGAGAAGTGCACCAGGGACATGTTCATCTCGATCAGCGTGTTCCGGGCGTAGCTGTACTCGCGGGTGCCCTCTTCCACGGTCTGCAGCCGGTCGAAGAACAGCTTCGACAGCGACTTGGCGTCCCGCGGGGCGACCTTGCGGGGGTCCTGCACAAAGGGCAACTCACCCACGGTCGGAACTCGCCTGCCGGTCTGCGCCAGTGCAGTGGTGGTTCCTGAGTCGTGCGTGGTCATCGCCATGTGGTCGCCTCACGCCGTCGGGTATGTCTGTCGCCGTCTACCCGGCATCTCCAGCCGTACACATCACGGGCGGTCCATCCGGCCGGACAGGCCGTGCGGCGCCGTCCACCCGCCCGGGGCGATGTGATCTTTACCGCCGATACCCCCGCCGGGCATCGCCTCTGTGTCAGGCTTAACCGACGACAGTTCGATTCCGGAGCGATCATGAACACTTCCTCTTCCGCCGCCCCGCCGAGCGGCCCACAGCTGTCGGTGGAGTGCGCTCTGGGCTCACCGAGTGTGATCACCGTGCGCGGTGAGGCCGACCTGGACGGCATCGGGCACATCCAGGAAGCGGTGGACCGCGCGCTGGCCCACCACCCGCACGTGGTCTTCGACCTGGCCGGTGTGAGCTTCGCCGACTCGACCTTCCTCACCGTGCTCCTGCAGACCCGCCTCAGCGCCCTGGAAAGGGGCGGAAGCGTCCAGCTGCGCGCGCCGAGCACCAGCGTCCGCCATCTGCTGGAGATCACCGGCGCGCTCGTCCTGTTCCCGACGGTCGCAGCCGAGCACCTCAGGCAACTGTGACGCGAGCCCCGTGGCGCCGCCGGGATACCGAGGCGAAACCAGGCGTACGCCTTTTCGCATGAGTCCCCGAGCCAGGGGCATACGGCCCCTCGGAGGTTGATAATCATGGGACCGTTGCTCGTTGTTCTTCTGCTCGCACTGCTCCTTTTCGGTGCGGGATTCGCACTCCACCTTCTGTGGTGGATCGCCGTCGTCGTGCTTGTCCTGTGGTTGCTGGGATTCGTCATGCGCGGCACCCACTCCAGCGGCGGCCGGGGCCGCTGGTATCGCTGGTAGCACCGATAAACCGCATCAGGGGTGCCCCGATCAGAGGGGGGCACCCCTTTTCGCGCTCTGCTCGACCGCCCTACCGGTAACCGGGACACGGCAGCAGGAGCGCCGCACATCAGTCGGCGTCGTCCGGCCGGCTGACCACGAGCGGCGGTCCGTAGCCGCCGGTGCGGGACGTCTCCTCGTCCTGCTCGTGGCGCAGCCGCCGCAGGCGAGCGGTCAGGGAGCGGATGATCGGCAGCCGGTTGCGGTGCGCCCGCTCGTAGCGGAGTAGATCCGCCAGTTCGTCCGGGCCGAGACTCGGGAAGTGACTCTCGGCGGTCCGCCCGGAAAGGTGGTTGTAGTCGACGATGGGCAACTGCTCCGTCGGGGGGCTGCCCGCCTCGTCATCGAACATATCCATGGAATCCTCCCCGAAAATCCATGGCCCGTTTGCCCCCGACCGTGCAGGTGAAACGTCCGGGCCTCCCCGGCCCGCCGCTTGGGCGGATGTTCGAACCTCCGCCGCGCGGCGCCCGGCTGCGGGCGTCCCCGCCGGACCGCGCGGACGCCGGCCGTGCGGTGACTGGCGGGGCTGCGCCCGACGGTTCGGGGTAGGTGATCGTATACGGCCATGCCTGTCCCGCTCCGCGCGGAACGCTCTGGTCGGTGCCGCCGGCCAGCACGCCGGCAGCACGCAGAGTTCGTGGTCGACGCGAAGGGAGCGCGAGACGTGGGGGAAGACCTGAAAGTGAGTGTGGTGGAGCAGCGTGGACGCCTCACGGTGGCGGCGCTGAAGGGGGAATTGGACCTCACGACTGCCGCGGAGGCGTACGTGGGCGCCACGGCCCTGCTCGGCGGCCATCCCGACCTGATCCTGGATCTGTCGGGCGTCACCTTCTGCGACTCCACCGGCTTCAACGCCCTGCTGCGCCTGCGGCGGCGCGTGCTGGAAGCGGGGGGCTGGCTCGCGCTGGCCGCCCCGCCGGCCCAGATCGGCCGCCTGCTGACTCTCACCGGCATCGATGTCGTCTTCGCGGTCCACGGCAGCGTCGCCGACGCCGTGGCGGCCTACGAGGACGTCGGCAAGCGCCAGTGATCCACCGGCCGCCGCCGGCACCCGGCGCGCGTGCGGCCGGCCTGAGGCCGCGGCGGCCGGCCCGGATGCTTCCGGGCCGGCCGCCGCGAGGGAAGCGGGTAGGCGTCAGGAGATGGTGCAGGCGGCACCGTTGAGGGTGAAGGCGGTGGGCGAGGCGGTGCCGGTGCCCGTTCCCTGGAACCCGAAGCCGGTGGAGCCGCCCGCCGGGACGGTCCCGTTGTAGCCCAGGTCGGTGGCCGTCACAGCCGCGCCGGACTGGGTGGTCTTGGCGTTCCACGCGTTGGTGATCTTCTGGTCGGCGGGGAAGGTCCACTTGAGCGACCAGCCGTTGACGGCGCTGCTGCCGGTGTTGCGCACGGTCACGTCCACGGTGAAGCCGCCCGCCCAGGAGCTGGCGACCTTGTAGGTCACCGAGCAGGCCGCGCCCGCGGGCGGGGTGGTGGTCGGCGGAGTCGTCGGCGGCGTGGTGGGCGGGGTCGTGGGCGGCGTGGTCGTCGGCGTGGTGGGCGGCGTGGTGGGCGGCGTGGTCGGCGGGGTCGTCGGCGGGGTCGGGTCCGACGCTCCGGCGGAGGCCAGTGCGTAGGCCACGTCCGGCAGGAAGGTGCCCGCGGCGCCGGCGCAGCCGTCCGCCTCACCCGGCGGCTTCACCCAGAGGAAGGCGTCGATCGCCGGGTCACCGGTGTTGGTCGTGGGGTAGGCGCCGATCGCCCGGCCGGACGGGTCGCACCACGCCCCGCCGGAGGCCGGGCCGTTGCCGTTGCGGCTGGTGTCCACCACGGCGTGCAGGTTGCCCGGATTGCCCAGCGCGGCCAGCACGTTCTTGGCGAAGTTGACCTCGTTCGAGGTGGTGTTGAAGTTGGAGACGTTGGTGAACAGACCGTCGGCGTTGGTCAGGATGCCGGCGCTGCGCAGCCGGTTGGCCTGCTCCGAGGGGCTGTTCCAAGCCGAGTGGCCGCCGTCCAGGTAGACCTTGGCGCTGGGCGAGGCGGCGTGGATGGCGGCGGCCGCGCGGGAGAGCGAGGCAAAGCGGTCGGCCTGCTGCTGCGCGGACAGGCAGGTCGTCAGGGAGATGGAGTCCGGCTCCAGGATGATGATCGACTTCCCGCTGCCCAGCCCGGCGGCGAAGTTGCGCACCCAGGCGTCGTATGACGACAGGTCCGGCGCGCCACCGGCGGAGGCGCCCCCGCAGTCGCGGTTGGGGATCTCGTACACGGCAAGAACCGGCACCTGTCCGGCCGCTGCCGCAGGGGTGGTGACCGCCCTGACGTCGTTGGTGACGGTGGAGGGGTTGTAGTTGGCGAACCAGATCGCCTGCGACTGGGAGGCGATCCGCCGCGAGATGACCGGCTGGCGGGAGTCGCCGGGATTGGCGGCGACCCAGCGGGCGACCTGGGAGTTGGGGTCCTTGTAGAGCTGGGTGCCGGTGGGGAGGCTGCCCTGCGGCGCGGCGCCCGCGGTCATCTCGGTGCTCAGTGCGATACCGGCGGCGGCGAGCCCTGTGGCCAGACCGAGCGCCACGGCCTTGCGCAGCCGCGACCCGCGCGCGGGGGCCTCGGCCGCCTGGGCGGGGCGCGGGATGCCTATGGGGGGTGTCACAGTCGTCCTCCGTGCTCTCGTGGGGGAGAGTGCCCTCGGGGCGAGGGCCGGATGCGGTGGCGCCGTGGGAGCGCTCCCGCACAACCGGGCTTGAGCCTAGCCAGCACGGCGGAGCTGCGTAATCCCTGTGCGGCATCGATTTCGGACTTTGTGGGAGCGCTCCCATTTCAGGCCCGTCCGCCCCGCCCTCGCGCCCCCCGTCCGGAGTGCTGTGGGAAAGCGCCGCCGGGGGGCGGCCGAGGAGACCGGCGAGGTGACAGCGGACCGCGGCGGCGCCGTGGAGCCCGGGCCTCGGGCTCCACGGTCAGCGGCAGAAGAGGACGACGGCCGCGGCCAGGCCGGCGGCGACGGCGACGCCGCCGAAGGCCACTGCCACACACCGCTTCCTCAGTTCCTCGTACCGCTGGCGGTACTCGCCGCGCAGTTCGACGGCCCGGTCCCGGTTGCGGATGAGCATGGCGCGCGACGCCTCCACCCGATCCGCCACGTAGACGCTCTCGACGTTCTCCCGCTGCGCGGTCGTCAGCCATGACAAGCGCGAGGTGAAGGCGGCCGCCCGCCGGCGGGCCTCCTCGATCTCTGCGTTCCACAGGAGATAGCCGGCCATCTGCTCCAGCCCGCGCTCGCAGTCGTCGTGTTCCTTCATCGCCGGTCCTCGACTCGCCCGTGCACCTAGGGCTTCCTGTCGCCCGGAGTGATGGTGACCGACCTGTCGTACCGGTTCGTCGCCTCATCGAGGGTGGAGATATCCGGGTGGTGCAGGTCGAACGCCGGGGATTCGGAGCGGATACGCGGCAGCGAGGTGAAGTTGTGCCGCGGCGGCGGGCAGGAGGTCGCCCACTCCAGCGAGCGGCCGAAGCCCCACGGGTCGTCCACCTCGACCTTCTTGCCGTACTTCGCGGTCTTCCACACGTTGTAGAGGAACGGAAGAATCGACAGGCCGAGCAGGAACGAACTGATGGTCGAGACGGTGTTCAGCGTCGTGAAGCCGTCCGCGGCCAGGTAGTCGGCGTACCGGCGCGGCATGCCCTCGGCGCCCAGCCAGTGCTGGACGAGGAAGGTGCCGTGGAAGCCGATGAAGAGGGTCCAGAAGGTGATCTTCCCGAGCCGTTCGTCGAGCATCTTGCCGGTCATCTTCGGCCACCAGAAGTGGAATCCGGCGAACATCGCGAAGACGACGGTGCCGAAGACCACGTAGTGGAAGTGCGCCACGACGAAATACGAGTCGGACACGTGGAAGTCCAGCGGCGGCGCCGCCAGGATCACACCGGTCAGACCGCCGAAGGCGAAGGTGATCAGGAATCCGACCGCCCAGAGCATCGGGGTCTCGAAACTCAGCGACCCGTTCCACATGGTGCCGATCCAGTTGAAGAACTTCACGCCTGTCGGCACCGCGATCAGGAAGGTCATGAAGGAGAAGAACGGCAGCAGCACACCGCCGGTCACGTACATGTGGTGCGCCCACACCGTCACGGAAAGGCCCGCGATGGAGATGGTCGCCGCGACCAGGCCGATGTAGCCGAAGACCGGCTTGCGGCTGAAGACCGGGATGATCTCGGTGACGATGCCGAAGAACGGCAGGGCGATGATGTACACCTCCGGGTGGCCGAAGAACCAGAAGAGGTGCTGCCACAGCAGTGGTCCGCCGTTCGCGGCGTCGAAGACGTGCGCGCCGAATTTGCGGTCGGCTTCCAGCGCCAGCAGCGCCCCCGCCAGCACGGGGAAGGCGAGCAGCACCAGGACGGATGTCAGAAGGACGTTCCACACGAAAATCGGCATGCGGAACATCGTCATGCCGGGTGCGCGCATGCAGATGATCGTGGTGGTGAAATTGACGGCACCGAGAATGGTGCCGAAGCCGGACAGCGCCAGACCCATCACCCACATGTCCCCGCCGACACCGGGCGAGTTGACCGCGCTGGACAGGGGCGAGTAGGCGAACCAGCCGAAGTCGGCGGCGCCCTGCGGGGTGACGAAGCCGCCGATCGCGATCAGCGAGCCGAACAGGTAGAGCCAGTAGGCGAACATGTTCAGCCGCGGAAAGGCGACGTCGGGCGCGCCGATCTGCAGCGGCATGATCCAGTTGGTGAAACCGGCGAACAGCGGTGTCGCGAACATCAGCAGCATCGCGGTGCCGTGCATCGTGAAGGCCTGGTTGTACTGCTCGTTCGACAGGAACTGGGTTCCGGGGCGCGCGAGTTCGGCGCGCATGAGCAGTGCCATGACGCCGGCGACGAGGAAGAAGGCGAACGATGTCGTCAGGTACATCGTGCCGATCGTCTTATGATCGGTGCTTCCCGCCCAATAGACGATCAGACTGCCCGGCCGCTTGCGCTTGGCCGGTACTTCGTCCGCATAGGTGTCTTCGAGGTCGGCGCGGCTTTCGGTGGAGCTGTTCGTCACGTTCCGCTCCGCCTCGGCACAAAGATTGTCAGCATGCGAGCAGGCTCTCGGCGCCACGCCCGTTCCCGCCGCAGGCACGCCGCCGTTTCAGCCGATAGAGGGACTGTGTATTCCCGAGCGCCACGGCGGAAATCCGCTTGTGTGACGCCGGGGCGTGGGCTCGGGTACCGCGGCCGCTCCTTCCGGCCACGAGCCCGGTGACCCGCGTGGGCCGCGCCCCGCGGGCGCGGCGCGCCCTGCCAGAGCCCCTGTGCGGGCGGCGACCTGCGCCCAGGTCCGGTCCCGGAGGTTCCTGCGGGCACCCCTTGCGCAATGGTCAAGAATCGTTGACCATTGCTCGCATGCCTACCGACGATCTTCCCGAGACGTTTCACGTCACCACTGACGAGCAGCTGCGCGCCGTCTCCAACCTCACGCGCCACCGGATCATGGCCGTGCTCCGCTTCGAGCCCGCGACGATCACGCAGATCGCCGAGCGGGTGGGCCTTGCGAAGGGCAGCTCCAGCTACCACGTACGGCTGTTGGAGCGGGCCGGCCTGGTGAAGGTGGTACGGACGCGGAAGGTCCGGGGTGTCACCGAGCGGTATTACGCGATGGCCGCGCGGGCGATCGCGCTGCCGGATCCGGGCGAGGGCGGCCCGGATGTGCTGATGCGCCATGCGGTGGCGGACCTGGAGGCGTCGCGGGTGGACGAGCGGCACGTGCGGATGGCGCATCTGCGGCTCACCGAGGAGCAGTTCGCGCAGCTGGGAGCGCGGCTGCAGGCGCTGGCGGATGAGTACCGGGAGCTGTCCGACCCGTCGCTGCCGGACGCGTCACTCGTCTTCGCACTCTTCCACCCCGCACCGCGCGAGCAGGCCGAGGAGGGCTCCAAGTGACCACAGGGATGCAGAAGTTGCCGACCGGGTTCGGACGGCTGTGGACGGCGCAGACGGTGTCCTCGCTCGGTGACGGGGTGTCGCATGCCGCGCTGCCGCTGATCGCCTTGACGTTGACGCGCGACCCGATGGCGCTCGCCGTCGTCACGGCCGCCGGAACTCTGCCGTGGCTGCTCTTCGGGGTGCTCGGCGGTGCGCTGGTGGACCGCTGGGACCGCCGGCGCACGATGTGGGTCATGGACGCGGCGCGTGCGGTGCTGCTCGCGATACCGGCGGCGGCGGCCGCGCTCGACGTGCTGAGCATTCCGCTGCTCGCCGCCGTCGCCTTCGTCCTCGGCCTCGGCGGGCTCTTCTTCGACACGGCCGCCACGGCCTACCTGCCGGACCTGCTCGGCCGCGACCCCGCGCTCCTGGAACGCGCCAACTCCCGCCTGCGCGGCGCCCAGACCGCCGCGTCCGGCTTCGCCGGTCCGCCTGCGGGCAGTGCCCTGCTCGCCCTCGGGCGGGCGGTCCCGCTGCTCGCCGACGCGGTCTCGTTCGCGCTCTCCGCAATGCTCGTACGGTCGCTGCCCGCCATGCCCCGGCCCGTGCCGGAGGCCCGCGAGTCGCTGCTTCAGCAGGCGCGGGCCGGGGCCTCGTACGTCTTCCGGGACCGGTTGCTGCTCGGGCTCGCGCTGCGCCCGGCGGTCGGGAACGTCGCCTTCCTCGCCGTGGAGACCGTGCTCGCCCTCTTCGCGCGCGAACGCCTCGGCATCGACACCTACGGCTTCGGCCTGCTCCTCACGGCGGAGGCCACCGGCGGTCTGCTCGGCGCAGGCGTCGCCTCCTCCCTCGGCCGACGGCTCGGCACCGGCACCGCGCTGACCTGCACAGCTGCCGTCGAGGGGCTTGCCATCCTGGGCCTCGCCGCTTCCCCGAACCCTTACGCGGCCGGGCTGGCGCTCGCCGTCTGCGGGGCCGGTATGGGCGCCACGATGGTGATCGGGCCGTCCCTGCGGCAGGCGATCGTGCCGCCCCACCTCATGGGCCGGGTCGCCTCCACCTCCCGCATGCTGGCCATGTGCGCCGCCCCCGTCGGGGCCTTCCTCGGCGGCTGGCTGGCCACCACCTACGACATCCGCACCCCGCTCTACGCCGCCGCCGTCCTCCTCCTGGCGATGACGGCCGTCACGGCATCCATGACCGGCAACCGCCGGGTCGAAGCGGCGCTGCGTGCCGCCGCCCCGGCCGGCGGTCCTGATCAGCCGGCATCCGCCGATCCCGTCCGGGAGAGTGCACCCGAGCTGTTGTGACGCCTGCCGCTCGACGGCATGCGAAGAAGGGCCGGGCCGCCCTCCGCGGGATGAGCATCCGCGGCGGCCGGCCCGTCGTTCACGCCCCGGGCATCGCGAGGACCGCAGCTGTCGGCTGGACGACGTCCTCCAGCAGACCGCGGTCCTCTAGCAGACCGCGAAGGCCGTGAGGGTCTGCGTCGTCGTACCGGTGTTCGTCGCTCGCACGTACCAGATGAGCCCATCGGCGTACGAGTCGGTGAAGAACATGTCGTACCCGCTGGTCTTGCCGCCGCCACCTGACGGCAGCACACCAGGGCAGACCACGAACGCGCTCCCGTGGCCGCCCGGCGGCACACTCACCGGCCCGCCCAGCAATGTCGGCGCGATCGCGTGCAGCGGCTGGGCCGCCTTCGGGGCGTGCTTGGTGGCGCCGCCAGCCGGGGCCGCGGAAGCCGCCGTGGTGACGCCGGCCGTGGCGACGAGCGCGGCCAGAGCACCGGCCAGGGCGGCGGTGCGCAGGACGGGCGAGCGGCGGATCCGGGAAAGGCGACGGGGTGTTGAGGTGGGCTGTTCCATGGTGGGCTCCCTTGTGTTCGTTGGCTGCCCTCAGCGTGCGTCGCCTTTCTGGACGTGCTCTGGAGGGTCTCTGCACGCCTCCGCTGAGGCTGCGCGCCCCGGTCGTGCCCCGCACGCGTCCGCCCTCACAGCGACGCGAGCCGCGCGCGTATCTCCTCCGCCGCCGGAGCACCCAGCTCCTCCGCGATGACCAGTGCCTGACGCCAGTAGGCGCCGGCCGACTCCGGGCGTCCGCCGCGCAGTTGGATGTCGCCGAGGCAGTCCAGCGTCTCCGCCTCGCCCGACCGGTCGCCCGACCCGCGGCGGCACACCAGCGCCTGGCTGCCGTACGCGAGTGCCTGCTCGCTGTCGCCCAGCGCCAGGTAGGTGCGGGCCAGGCCGTCCAGCACGCTGCCCTCCAGGCGCCGCTCGCCCCACTGGTGGAACATCGCCAGTGCCTGTTCCTGCGCGGTGACGCTGTCGGCGAGCAGCCCGGCGTCGCGGTACAGCTCGCCGAGATTGGCCAGCGCGATGCCCTCCCCCGCCCGGTCGCCGATCGCCCGGCAGGTCTCCAGCGACCGCTCCTGGCAGTCGATGGACTCCGGCAAACGGCCCATCCGGCGGAAGGTGTTGCCCAGATTGGTCAGCACGCCGGCCTCGCCGCTGCGGAAGCCGGTCTCACGCATCAGGGCGAGCGCGGACCGGTAGTGGCCGACCGCCGTCTCGTACCGCCGCATGTCGTGTTCGGCGACGCCGAGGCCGACCAGCAGCCGGGCCTGCGCGAGCCGGTCACCGAGCAGGCGGGCGCTGGGCAGGGCCAGTTCGTGGCAGGCGATCCAATCCGCCCAGTGGCCGCGGGACTCGAAGAAGCCCCACAGGCAGCGGGCGAGTTGCCAGGCGTGCCGGTGGTGATCGCCTTGCGCGGCGGCGCGGATCAGCGGTGCGAACGTGCCGCGTTCACCGTCCAGCCAGGCCAGCGCCGCCGTCCGGTCCGCGAACCGCTCACCGGCCGCCGGACCGGCCGCGTCCGCCCGTCCAGCCGCTACGGGCGCAGGAGTTCCTCCGCGCCGTCCACCGTGGCCAGGTAGAAGTCCAGCAACCGCCCGAGCGCCGACCGGCGTTCTGGCTCGCCGTCGGTCCGCTCGCACTCACGCGCCGCGTACACGCTCAGCAGATCGTGCAGCCGGTAGCGCCCGGGCCGTGGCTCGTCCAGCAACTGGCAGTCCACGAGGTCCTGCAGCAGGCGGTCGGCGTGTGCGAGGTCGGCCGGGCCGGTGGGCGCGGCCCTGATCGCGGCGGCGCGGGGCCCCGGGCGGCCGGGGTCCGTCGCCGTGGAAGCCGGTGCGCCGAGGGCCGGGCGGCCGGGAAGCGCGTGGTCGGGCGCCGCCGGTACGAGCCCGGACGCGGCCGCGTCCGGCGCCGATCCGCCGGGCGCCGCCGATACGGGCCCCGGCGCGGCCGCTACCTCCCCGTACAGCGCCGCCGCGGCGGAGAGTCCGATCTCCGCGCCCGGGAAGAAGCCCAACAGCCGGAACATCCACTGCCGTTCGGCGTCCAGCGAGTGGTACGAGAGGGAGAAGGCCACCGCGACACTGCGTTCCTGCGCGGTCAACTCGTCCAGCCTGCGGTCCTCGTCGGCCAGCCGGTCCCGTAAGTGCGCCACGCTCCACGCCGGGCGGTGCCTGAGGCGGGCCGCGGCGATCTGCACGGCCAGCGGCAGCAGGCCGCAGGCCCGTACGACCTCGCCGGCCGCGGCCGGTTCTCGCGCGGCCCTGGACTCCCCCGCCACCGCGGCGAAGAGCCCCAGCGCGTCGGAGTACGGCAGCACACCCAGGCTCAGCGACTCGCCCGCGTCCAGCCCCGACAGCCGGCGGCGCGAGGTGATGAGCACCAGCGAGGAGGCGGAGCCCGGCAGCAACGGGCGTACCTGGCCCGCGTCGACGGCGTTGTCCAGCACCAGCAGGGCGCGGCGCCCGTCCAGATGGGCCCGCCAGGCGGCTGCCCGGTCGTCGGTCGCGGCCGGGATCCGGTCGCCCGGCACGCCCACCGCGAGCAGCAGTTTCTCCAGGGCCGCCGCGGCGGCCACCGGCCGCTGCCCCGGGGTGTGCCCGTGCAGATCGATGTGCAGCCGCACATCGGGATACCGCTGCTCCAGCAGCCCGGCCACGTGCACGGCCAGCGCGGACTTGCCCACCCCCGCCATCCCGTCGATCGCGCACACCCCGTATCCGGCGGCGGCCACGATCCGGTCCACCTCGTGGGCCCGTCCCACGAAGTGGTAGCAGTCGCGGGGCAGATTGACCCGCCGGCGCCCCGCCTCGGCCTCCTCCCACCCGCCGTAGGGCTCCGCCGGCTGCGGGGCATCCGCCGTGTCCGCCAGCAGCCCCGGATCCGCCACCACGATGCGCTGCCGTAACCCGGCCAGCAGCGGACCCGGGTCGAGTCCCAGGACTTCTGTGGAGGCGGCGCGTGCCTGCCCGTACGCCGCCAGCGCCTCGGACTGCCGCCCGTCGCGGTACAGCGCCAGCATCAGTTGCGCCCAGGGGCGTTCGCGTAGCGGTTGCGCGCCGGTCAGCAGCCGTGCGCCGCCGATCGCGTCGTCGCACCGGTTCCGGGCCAGCAGGATGTCGATCCGGTCCTCGGCGAGCGACAGCCGCTGCTCGTCGAGCCAGGAGCGTTGCGACTCGGCGAACGGCCCCGGGACACCACCGAGCACGGTCCCGTCGAACAGGTCGAGCGCCTCGGTGAGCAGCCGCTCCGCCGCCGCCGTGTGCCCGGCCTTACGCGCACGCGGCCCTGGTCCCGCAGCCGTTCGAAGCTGGCCAGGTCGGTGGCCTCCCCCAGCAGGCGCAGCCGGTAGCCGGACGGGTGCGACTCCACGTAGCGGCCGGGGGAACGCGGCGCACGTACCGGCTCCAGCGCCCGCCGCAGCCCGGCCACGTACGTGTGCACCCCGCCGTCCGGCCGCCCGGGCAGTTCCTCGCCCCACACCGCGTCGATCAGCTCCGAGCTGTAGACGACCTGGTTGCGGCGGACCGCCAGCACGGCGAAGATCGCGCGTTGCAACGGCGGCCCCAGCGCCAGCTCCCGCTCGCCCACGAAGGCCCGCAGCGGCCCCAACAGCCGTACCGACAGTTCGCTTTGCGCGCCGCCGGCGTCCCCTTGCGTCACCGCAACCCCCCGTGTCGCCCCGCAGCGGCGCCCCCCGCCGACTGCCACCGGTGCACGTGCCGCCCCCGCCGGCCACCGCGCGCCGCCCGGCGCCCGGCATCCAGACGCCGTCCAGAGCGTGTTGTCAGGATGCCCCCAAGTGCAGGTTCTGGGAAGTGTGGAGGATCAGGGTGGGGATCGGGGAGTTCGTTACGGGGTGGCGCAGAGCCGGGCGGCGCGCACTGAGAACGGGAGGGGTAGTGGCGGCGGCCTTCGCATCGGCCGCCGTCGGCCTGGCCGCACCGGTGGCGCAGGCCGCCACGGTGCCGGCCCAGGCGAGCGCGTACTACATCGGTGACGACGGGGGCCTGTGGAGCTACGGCCACGCGGCGGACGGCACGTGGAGCGCCGCCGCCAGGACGGGCCCGGCGGGGCTCGCACCGCCGGGGGCGGGAGTGGCGGCCGCCCGGCTGCCGGACGGCACCACGAACGCGTTCTTCGTCGGCCTCGACGGGTCGGTACGGGAGGCTTGCGCGTCGCTACGGGAACCGGTGGCTCTCACCGCCCCCGGCTTCGCGCCGGGCGGGGCGCCGATCACCGCGACGATGTCGGACGGACGGATGCTCGTGACCTCCGACTTCCCCCTCGCGCACTTCGGTTCGAGGTACGGGATGGAGATCGCCAACCCCTGCTCGCCCCCCGTATCGGTGGTGCTGGTGCCCGAGTCCCCGAAGCACGCCGGCGGCAGCCTGGGCTCCGCCGGGCTTGCGGACGGCGGCAGCGGAATCTTCTTCGTGGACAACACCGGCGCGGTGTGGGCGCGGTGGCGGGACAGGGCCGGCGTGCCCACCGACCAGCAGCTCACCGAGTCGGGAACGGCCGCACCGGGCGGCGGCGTCGCCGTCGTCTCCACCGAGGGCGCCGGAACAGCACGCGGCGTGCTGACGCTCTTCTTCGCCGGACGCGACGGCCGGGTCTACGTGGCCCATCCGGTTGAGGGCCACGGTCTCAGCGAGGCACCGCGGCCGAACCTCACCGGCCCGGCGAACGTCCCGGACGGCGCCCAACTGTCCGCCGCCGCCGGCACCTCCTCGGTGGCGATCGGCTACGTGGCAAGCGACGGCGCGCTCACGGCCGTGACGCTGACCACGGCGGGAGCCTGGCAGCGCACCACCGCGCTCACCGACGCGGCCTTCGCCGCGCCCGGATCGTCCTCGGCGGTCAGCGCCGCGAGCGACGGCGACTACGACTTCTTCTGCGGCAACGGACGCCCCGGCCATGTGCACGGCCCCACGCCGGGGTCCCCGTGGACGGTCTCCGGCCCGGCGAACGTCCCCGCGCAGGCGGCCTTCGCCGCCGCCTGATCCCGCATCCGAACACGGCGGCCTGCCCGGAGCAACTGCTCCGGGCAGGCCGCCTGCTCGTTGCCCAACGCCTACGCCGACGCCGACGCCGACGCCGACATGTCGATCGGCGGCCTGCCCGTTCGACGCCCAGGCAGGAAGGCCGCGAACCACGCGGTCGAGGAGGCAAGGAGCCTGCCATGGAGCACCCGCTGACCCGCGAGGAGATCGCCGCGCTGCCGCAGGGGGACATCCGGCTGCTGCACAGCGATGTCGCCCAGCACCTGCTGGCGTCGAAGGAACTGGCGCGGGTGGCCTACGTCGCCGCCGACGGCACGCCCCGGGTCTTCCCGATGCTCTTCCACTGGACCGGCGAGGAGGTGGTGTTGTCCACCTTCCACCCGGCCCGGAAGATCGCGGCGTTGCGCGCCCGGCCCGACGTGGCGATCACCGTCGACGCGGCAGCCACCCCGCCGCAGGCGCTGCTGGTCCGCGGCCGGGCCGAGGTCACCGACGTCGAGGGCATCGCGCCCGACTACCGGTCGGCGCTCCGCCGCTACGCCGGAAGCGACGAGGCGGGCGACGCCCAGGTCGCGTCCGTCGACCACCCCGGGGTGCGTATGGCGCGCATCGCCGTACGCCCGACCTGGGTCGGCGTCCTGGACTTCCGCACCCGCTTCCCCGGCGGCAGCACCGCAGCCGATTTCGACGCCCGAGGGCAGCAGGCCTGACGCCGCCGCGGGGTTCTCGCCGAGGCCGGACAAACATGTGGCTGCGCCCTGTTCGGCCAGGTCGGGGGCCCCAGGCGGTGAGGTCGGTTTCGACGCCATCCGAGCGGTGGCCCGAGTCCGGTTGCCCGGGGGCAACCCGAAGTCCTTCCTCAGACGTGCACTGTCCCCAGTAGTGCGCGGGTCTCGGCGACTACCCGCGCGTTGAACGCCGGGTCGTGCACCTGTGCGGAACCTCGCATGGGTCGTCCTTTCTCGTCGTAGTAGACGCCGGTGGTGTCCGATTCGTCGGTGAGTATCCGGGTGATCATGCGAGCAGCGGTGCCCGGGTTGGTCCGGTACTTGATGAGCGGGGCCAGTGGCGAGAGCACGTACTTCGACAGCAGACGCAGGAACAGGCCGGCGTCACGGCCGAGATCCGTGCCGGGAGCGAAGCCGGGCTCGATGGCGTTGAACCGCAGTCGGGGTGTTTCGCGGGCGAAAGCGAGCACCGTCGCCAGGTTGCACTGCTTGGACGTGGCGTAGGCGTCTCCACCGGGCAGTTTCGAGCCGCCGGGCTTCCAATCGCCACGGGTGCTCGCCTCGGCGGAGATGTACCGGGCGCCGCGGAAACCGGACATCGTGGCGGCCTTGCGCTAGCCGAGGGCGTTCGTGCCGGGACGGTTGGGGAAGATCCCGGCGTTGTTGAGCACCCCAGTGATCGGAAGGCCGAGCTCGGTGATCTGAGCGACGGCGCGTCGCACGCTCGTCAGGTCCGAGAGGTCGCAGAGGACGGACACAGCCTTTCCGCCTCTGCCTTCGATGCTGCTGCGCACGTCGTCGAGCTTGGCGGCGTTGCGCCCGACCAGCACGACGGTGCCATGCTCGGCCAGTTCGAGGGCGGTGCGGCGGCCGAAGCCGGAGGTCGGGCCGGTGATGACGTAGACCTTGTCGGGCATGGCGCTCCTCAGCTGTCTGACTAGTCAGTCATTACCTGCTGTGCATAAGTGCGAGGAAGTGGACCCGGGTCAGCCGATCACGCGCCAGAATGCGTCGAAACCGGACTGCTTGTGCTCGTCGGCGCGGTCCGGGTCGCCGATGATGTAGTCGATGGTGGCCTCGGCCAGGGCATTGGCAAGCGTGAACACCAAAGCCGCCGGGGCATCGCGCATCGGGCCGTTCGCCCGGCTGCGCTCCAGGATCTCTCCGATGCCCGTCATGGTCCGGTTTGCGGACTCATGGGTGGACGCCGTGATCTCGTCGGAGACCTGGAGCTGGGCCAGAGTGCGGCGCTTCAGGGGATTGGCCGTTGCCCAGTCCATCCATCGTGACCACATGTGCAGCATCTGGATCTTCGCATCAGCTGCGGGCAGGCCGCCGAGTGCTGCCGCCCCCATCTCGCCCTTCAGCTCCAGGTAAAGCTGGTTCAGCAGATCCGCTTTGGTGTCGAAGTAGGTGAACAGTGACCCGTTCGAGACGCCGGCCTCCTTCGCGATCGCCGCCGTCGCCGCCCCCAGCCCCTGAGCAGCGATGATCCGCGTGGCGGCGGCCATGATCGCCGCGCGCTTGTCGTCGCTCCTCGGTCTGGGCATGAGGACAACTTGTAGGAGAGTGATCGGTCAGTCAAATATAGGGGGGTCACTCTTCCCTCGCCGTACACCGCGGGAGGTATCCACGCAGCCCCCCGCTTGAGCTTCGGTGGCCGCGTCCAGCAGCGCGCGTCCTCACATGTCCACGGAGTCACGCCTGATAACGCTCGCAACACGGCTCCCGATCAACGCCTCGCGATCCAGGCGGCGTTACAACCCTTAGGGCCCGCGGGCGGTCTTTGCCGGCAGGACACCGGGATGTCTCCGCGGTGTCGTCCATCTGGTGCGGAGGGGCGGGGCGGGATCATGAGGACGCGCGTAGGGCCGGGGAGCGGCGAAGCGCCGGGGTGGCGGGCGAAAGCGGCGGCCTGGGTTGCGGTGGCCGCAGTGGTGGGGCTGACACTGGTGGGGGCCGCGGGGCGGGCCACCGCGCAGGGGACGGGCGTCGACCTGACGGTGTTCCTGGGCGAGACCGGGCAGGTGGCTCCCGGCAACACCTTCGACATCGACGCCAGCGTGACCCCGGTGGACCGGAAGGACGTCGGCACCTACGACGGCAAGGGCGAGCTGACCGTCGACCTGCCCGACGGCGTCACCTTCGAGAAGGCGATGGACTACCCCGACGACTGCACCCCGTCGGCCGACCGGCACACCGTGCACTGCCCGATGTCGTCGGACTACATCGGCGGCGGCCAGTTCCGGCTCAAGGTGGACAAGAGCGTGCCGGACGGCACCACCCTGACGTACTCCGCGACGGTGCACGCGCCGGACGTCGACGACCCGAACCCAGCGAACGACACCGTCACGCGGACGCTCCTGGTCAAGTCCGGACCCGACCTGAGTCTGCGCTGGGAGGGCCCGACCACCGTCCACGCGGGCACGGACAACGTCTCCACGCCCCTGGTGGTCACCAACCACGGCCCGGGCGTCGCCTCCCTGAGCTTCGTCGTCACCTACGACAACGTCGACGGTGTGGGCGAGAGCGCCAACCTCCAGCCGGAGTGCGGCGCCGACCCGTGGGAGTTCGAATGCTCGACAGGTCCGCTGGAGCCGGGCCAGTCCGCCGAGATCCCCTTCGTCTGGGGCTTCGGCCCCCAGTCCGCGGGCAAGACCTTCCACATCCAGGCCGGCTACCCCCAATTCCCGTCCAGCGACGACCCCACCCCAGAGGACAACACGCCCCTGCGGACGATACGCATCCTGCCCGCCGACGCGACGAGCACCCCGAAGCCGACAGCGAGTGCGACGAGTTCGGCATCCGCGACCGCCGGTACGGCCGCTACCTCGGGTACGTCGGGAACCTCGCCCGACGGTAGCGAACTGGCGGACACCGGCGCGGGCGACGGCGTCAGGCCACTGATCCTGGCGGCCTCGGCGTCCGTCCTCCTGGGCGGCATCCTCGTCCTCACCCGCCGCCTCCGCCGCTCCTGACCCGCCGCCAGGCCGGTCGCCGACGCCTTCGCCGACGGATCGGGCACACCCGCGGTGGCACAACGCCGACGGACGGCTCGACACCTTCGTCGCGCAGTCCAACGGCGCGATCTCCCGCCGGGCGCCTCGACGTCCTCATCGCCCAGACCAACGGTGCGGTGGCCCGCAACTACGAGACCAGCCCCGGCGGTTCGTTCGCCGGCTGGCACGGCTTCACCCCGGCCAACTCGGTGATGACGTACTGACCGCGCCGGCCCCGTTCCACCCCCGTCCGTGCGCCGACGCCCCGCAGCCCCCTGCTCGACGGCTGCGGGGCGTCGGCGGTCAGGCGCTCGGACTCCGTGCGGACGTGCGCGGCCCACCGGGCGGGGGTGCGGGGGCAGTCGCAGAGGCCGCGAAGACCGCCGGTCGGCGCCCGCACGCGGGGGCGCCGCCGGGCAGGGGCGCCGCCGCGAACCCGGTCCCGCATCTTGACGGCGCCCCCGGCGCCCCCGACCATTCGTGGGAGCGCTCCCACGTGTCGCTTCCATTGCCGGAAGGAACATCCGTGATCCCCCACTCACTCCACTCCTACCACCCGAGGCCCCCCGGACATGCCCGGCGGGTCCGCACCCGCCTTCTGGGCACGATGGCCGTCGCCGGCCTCTTCGGCGCCGCGCTGGTCGCACCGGCCAGGGCCGCCGCGACCGCCGACGACCCGCCGGAGCAGATCGTCAACGGCGACTTCGCCAACGGCAGCACCGCCCCCTGGTGGTGGACGGCGAACAATCCGGCCTCCGTGGTCGACGGGCGGCTCTGCGCCGACATCCCCGGAGACACCGCCAACCCGTGGGACGCCATCGTCGGGCAGAGTGACCTGCCCCTCATCGCCGGCGAGAGCTACACGCTCAGCTACACCGCGACCGCCTCGGTGCCGGTCACCATCACCACCAACGTGCAGATGGCCGTCGACCCGTACACCACCGAGCTGTCGGAGCACGACCAACTCGACGCCACCGCCGTGCCGATCACCCACACCTTCACGGCCAAGGCGGACAACGACGCCGCCCAGCTCGCCTTCCAAGTCGGCGGCAGCTCCAAGGCGTTCACCCTGTGCCTGGACGACATCTCGCTGCGCGGCGGCGCGACGCCGCCCGTCTACACACCCGACACCGGTTCCCCGGTCCGGGTCAACCAGGTCGGCTACCTGCCCGACGGGCCGAAGGACGGCACCTTCGTCACCGGCGCCACCGATCCGCAGACCTGGACGCTGAAGAACGCGGCCGGGACCGCAGTCGCCACCGGTGCCACCGTGCCGGGCGGCACCGACCCGACCTCCGAGCAGAACGTCCAGACCTTCGACTTCAGCAGCTACACCACCGCGGGCGACGGCTACACCGTCTCGATAGGCGACCAGACCAGCGAGCCGTTCACCATCGCCAAGGACGTCTACTCCTCGCTGCGGACCGACTCGCTCGCCTACTACTACGACCAGCGCAGCGGCATCGCCATCGACGGCTCGATAGCCGGCGCCGCGTACGCCCGCCCCGCCGGACACCTCGACGTCGCCCCCAACACCGGTGACAACCACGTGCCCTGCCAGCCGGGCGTGTGCGACTACACCCTGGACGCCGCGGGCGGCTGGTACGACGCCGGCGACCAGGGCAAATACGTGGTCAACGGCGGCATCTCGGTCGCCGAGCTGATGAACACCTACGAGCGCACGCTGACCGCCGGCGGCGTCGACGGCACGCCGCTCGGTGACGGCAAACTGAAGGTGCCCGAGAAGGGCAACGGCGTCCCCGACATCCTCGACGAGGCCCGCTGGGAACTCGACTTTCTGATGGAGATGCAGGTTCCCGACGGTCAGCCGCTGGCCGGCATGGCGCACCACAAGCTGCACGACCAGGCGTGGACCGGCCTGCCGCAGGCGCCGGACACGGACTCCCAGCCGCGCCTGCTGCACTCGCCGTCCACCGCGGCCACGCTCAACCTGGCGGCGGCAGGCGCCCAGTGCGCCCGGCTGTTCAGGCCCTACGACGCGGCCTTCGCCGACCGCTGCCTGACCGCGTCCAGGAAGGCGTGGGCCGCGGCCAAGGCCCACCCGGCCGTCTACGCCGATCCCAACGACTCCACCGGCGGCGGCGCCTACAGCGACAGCAACGTCACCGACGAGTTCTACTGGGCGGCGTCGGAGCTGTTCATCACCACCGGCGACGACGCCTACCGCCAGGAGGTGCTCACCTCTCCGCTGCACGGCCACAGCGACGCGGTCTTCCCGCCCGACGGCTTCTCCTGGGGCTCCACCGCGGCACTCGGCGCCCTGGACCTGGCGACCGTGCCCAACAAGCTGACCAGCGACCAACTGGCCACCGTACGCGCCATGGTGACGGACGCCGCCGACGGCTACGCCCGGGATTCCCAGGACGCGCTCTACGGCCTCCCCTACGCGCCGGCCGGCAACCACTACGTGTGGGGGTCCAACAGCCAGGTGCTCAACAACGCCGTGGTGCTCGGTGTGGCGGGCGACCTGACCGGCGACACCACATACCGCGACGCGGTGGTGCACGCGCTGGACTACATCCTGGGCCGCAACCCGCTGAACCAGTCCTACGTCACTGGCTTCGGCGAGCGGAACTCGCACAACCAGCACAGCCGCATCTGGGCGCACCAGCTCAACGCCGACCTGCCCAACCCACCCGCGGGGACGCTGGCCGGCGGCCCGGACAACCAGTTGGAGGATCCGAAGGCGCAGAGCAAGCTCACCGGTTGCGCGCCGGCGATGTGCTACATCGACGACATCGAGTCCTACTCCACCAACGAGAGCGCCATCAACTGGAACGCACCGCTGGCCTGGGTCGCCTCCTACGTGGACGGCCTCAGCAGCCGCAAGGCCCCCTGCCAGGTCACTTACACCGCTTACCGGTGGGGCGGCGGCTTCACCACCATGGTGACCCTGAAGAACACCGGCAGCACGGCGATCTCCCCCTGGCAGCTGGCATGGTCCTTCGCGGACAACCAGAAGATCACCGACCGCTGGCAGGCCGACATCACCCAGAGCGGGCAGAACGTCAGCGCCAAGCCCGCCAGTTGGAACGGCTCCCTCTCCCCCGGCGCATCGGTCAACTTCGGTTTCAACGGCACGTCGAGCGGCCAGGTGAGCGATCCGAAGACGTTCACCATGAACGGCGGTACCTGCACCACGGCCAAGTGACCGGCCGCCGACGCTGATCGGGCGAGCGGCCGGAGCACCCCGCGAGGGGCGCTCCGGCCGCTGCCGCCGTGCTCGCCGTCGTCGCCGCGCCGGCCCTGCACAAGGGGCCGCCGCTCCGCCGACTCCCCCCAGTAGGCGAAGGCCGGCCGTCAAGATCTCATCGAGGGCCAGGCCCGGCGCGTCGGTGGACGCGACCGACAACTCGGTCGACCGTCGGAAAGGCCAGGTCAGCGCTCCCGCCCCCGGGGCTTCAGCGGGGTCGGGGGGAGGTCGGGGGCCTCCAGGCGGGGGCCCGCGTAGCCGTGGACGTCGCCGAAGTGGGGGCCGTTGGCCCAGGCGTCGCGGGCTTCTACGATGTCCTCGCCTGACCGGCCGACGAAATTCCACCACATGACGATGCGTTCGGCGAAGGGCTCGCCGCCCAGGAGCATCAGGGAGCTCCCGACGTCGGCGCGCAGCGGGAGGTCGGTGCGTCCCGAGCCGAGGTAGAGCATCGAACCCGGGGAGAGGCGGACCCCGTCGGCCTCGGCCTCGCCGGACATGGACATGACCGCGTATTCGAAGTCGGGTTGCAGCGGGAGAGCGGCGTTGGTGCCCTCGGCGAGGGTGAGGTCGGCGCCGGTGATGGGGGTGTAGGCGGTGCCCGGGGAGACCGCGCCGTCGAGTTCGCCGAGGATCACCCGGGCGTGGAGTCCGCCGCCGCCGGTGACGGTGGGCAGCTCCGCGTGGTGCTCGAAGGCCGGCGGGACGTGGCGGTGGGAGTCGGGGAGGGCGACCCACAGCTGGGCGCCGTGCAGGTAGCGGGCGTGGTCGCGGGGCGACTCCTCGGAGTGCGAGATGCCCCGGCCCGACGTCATGAGGCCCAGCTCGCGGGGGCGTACGGTCTGCTTGCTGCCGAGACTGTCGCGGTGCAGCACCTCGCCCTCGTGCAGCCAGCTCACCGTCTGCAGGCCGATGTGCGGGTGCGGCGGGACCTGCATGCCGGGCTCGTCGGCGATGTCGTCGGGGCCGTAGTGGTCGACGAAACACCAGGCGCCGACCATCCGGCGGCCGAGGTTGGGGAGCAGCCGCCGCACCTGGGTGGTCTCGCCGAGCTGGACGTTGCGGGCGGTGAGCAGTTCACGGACCGGGGCGGCGGACACGTCCTGGCGGCCGCCGCAGACGGTGGCCGCCGGCTTCACATCGAGATTGCTCATGCTCCGCATCATGCCCCGCGGTGGGGCCGCGGTGCGGCAGCGGCTCCCGGGGGGTCACTCGTCGGGCAGCGGGACGTACGGGATGCGCGGCAGGTCCACCAGGTCGTCCGGGATGTCGGCGAGGCAGCCGCGCAGCCGCTCGCCGAGCGCCTTGGCCTGCGGGTCGGCGCTGGTGGACGCGGCGACGCCGTCGCCGAGCAGCCCGTGGACCACGAAGTTGACGGCCCGCAGGTTGGGCAGCTCGTAGCGGCTCACGGGCAGCTTGGCACTCTCCGGCAGCAGTGCGCGCAGCCGCGGTACGTCGAGGTAGTCGCGCAGCCACAGGTAGGTCCGGTCGTCGCGGGCCCACAGGCCGACGTTGGCGTCGCCGCCCTTGTCGCCGGAGCGGGCGCCGAGCAGGGTGCCCAGCGGCAGCCGTACCGTCCGGGCGGTCCCCGGGTCGTACGGGTCGGGGCGCCCCGGGCGCGGCGGCGGGCTGTCGAAGACGGCGGTGAGCTGCGGCTCCGGCGGGACGGCGTCCTCGCCGTACGGGGCGTGCGCGAAGGGTGACGCGGGGTCGGCGGTGGGCGGGCGCGGCACCGGCAGCCGGGTGCCGTCGGCCAGGACGGTGACCGCGGTGACCTCGTCGGCGGGGACCGACGCGGGCCAGAAGACACCGTATTCGGTGGCCCGCGGGCCGGCGTGCTCCAGGTAGAGGCCGGGGTAGCCGGCCAGCGCGGTGCCGGCGACGGCGGTGAAGAAGCCGCGGCCCGCCACCTCGGGGTCGGGGTCCTTGACGGTGACGGTCAGCCGGTCGCAGGCCCCGCCGTGCTCGCGCCGCAGGTGGTAGTCGGCGAAGGCGGCGGGTCCGCCGGTGGCGTCGCGCAGGGTGGCCTCGGCGAAGTCGGCCTTGGCATCGAGGTCGAGGCCGGTCAGGACGAAGGTGGCCGCGTTGCGGTAGCCGCCGCGGTGGTTGAGGCACACCTTGAGGGTGGCGGGCGCGGGTTCGCCGATGACCCGGCCGACCGCGACCCGGTCGGGCCCCTGCTGGTCGAGCCGTACGGTGTCGAAGCGGGCGACGACGTCGGCGTTGAGGTAGCGCGGCCGGCCGATCTCGTAGAGCAGCTGGGCGGTGACGGTGCCGACGGTGACGGCGCCGCCGGTGCCGGGGTGCTTGGTGATGACGCTGGAGCCGTCGGCGGCGACCTCGGCGATGGGGAAGCCGGGGTGGACGGGGTCGGGGATCTCGGTGAAGAAGGAGTAGTTGCCGCCGGTGGCCTGGGTGCCGCATTCGATGATGTGCCCGGCGGTGACCGCGCCGGCCAGCTCGTCCCAGTCGTCGACGGCCCATCCGTGGGCCCAGGCGGCAGGGCCGACCACCAGTGAGGCGTCGGTGACCCGGCCGCAGATGACGACGTCGGCGCCGGAGCGCAGGGCCTCGGTGATGCCCCAGCCGCCGAGGTAGGCGTTGGCGGTGAGCGCCTGGACTCCGGAGCCGGCCAGCGGGCGGCCGGTGGCCAGGTGGGCGAAGTCGTGGCCGCGGGCCTGGAGTTCGGGCAGCCGCTCGAGCAGGTCGTCGCCCTCCACGTGGGCGACGTGCGGGTGCAGGCCGCCGAGCGCGGCCAGTTCGCGGAGCTTGGCGGCCAGGCCCGCGGGGTTGAGGCCGCCGGCGTTGACCACCACCTTGATGCCGCGCTCCAGGCAGGTGCCGAGCACGTCGCGCATCTGGGCGAGGAAGGACAGCGCGTAGCCGGTTGCGGGATCGCGCTGCCTGGCCTTCCACAGCAGCAGCATGGTCAGTTCGGCGAGGTAGTCGCCGGTGAGCACGTCGATCGGCCCGCCTTCGACCATCTCCAGGGCGGCCGAGAGCCGATCACCGTAGTAACCGGAGCAGTTCGCGATCCGCAGGGGCTCCCGCCGTACGGTCAACCGTCTCTCCCGCCACTCCGGTCCCAGGCCACCGACTCGGACGATCATCCTTGCCGCGGTTCGCGGTCCGCAAGAGCGCGGGGCCCGCGGCCGGCGCGGGATGGTTGAATCGGGTCATGAGCGAGGGCGATACGGCGGCCGGGTTGTCCGCCGATGAGATCATCGACGTCGTCGACGAGCAGGACCGCGTCGTCGGGCAGGTGCGGCGGGCCGAGGCGTACGCGCGCGGGCTGCGGCACCGGGCGGCGTTCGTCCTGGTGCGGGACGGCGAGGGCCGGATCTTCGTGCACCGGCGCACCGCCCACAAGCTGGTCTTCCCCTCCCTCTACGACCTCTTCGTCGGCGGTGTGCTCGGCGCCGGCGAGTCCTACGACGAGGCCGCGCTGCGCGAGGCGGAGGAGGAGCTGGGGGTCAGCGGGCTGCCGCAGCCCGAACCGCTGTTCCGCTTCCTCTACGAGGAGGGTGCGCACACCTGGTGGTCGGCCGTCTACCAGGTGCGCTGCGACCTGCCGGTGTCCCCGCAGCCTTCGGAGGTCGCCTGGCACGGTTTCCTCACCGAGGAGGAGCTGGCGGAGCGCCTGGAGCAGTGGCCGTGGGTGCCGGACGGCCTTGAGGCCTACCGGCGGCTGCGCGCCGGGGCCTGAGGCTGCGCGAGGGGCCCGACGGTTCCCCGCTCCACGAGGGCGGCAGCGGCCACCCCGCTCCCGGCGCAGCAGGGGCGCCCACACGGGGCGCCTCAGGTGAGCGGGTACGGCACCGCTTAGTGTGGGCAGGTGAGCGTATTCGACCAGCTGGGCGCGGGCCGGGACGCGGTACGGCTGTGGTTCGCGCCGGACCGGGTCCAGGAGGAGGGCGAGACACCGGACTACCGGTTCTCGCTCGCCAACGAGCGTACGTTCCTGGCCTGGATCCGCACCGCGCTCGCCCTGATCGGCGGCGGCTTCGCCGTGGACCAGTTCCTCACCGACCATCTGACGCACTGGGCGCGGGTGGCGCTGTCGCTCGCCCTGCTGGCCGGCGGGGTCGCCTGCACATTGCGGGCGGTCAACCACTGGGTGCGGTGCGAGCGGGCCATGCGGCGCGGCGCGAACCTGCCGGTGTCCCGCTTCCCCGCGGTGCTCGCGGCGCTGGTGGCGGTGATCGCGGTGGCGATGGTCGCGCTGGTGCTCTTCGGCTGGGCCGGGTGACGGCCGGCCGGCGGCCGGTCGAGACCGACCGGGACCCCGGGCTGCAACCGGAGCGCACCCGCCTGGCGTGGCGGCGTACGACCCTGTCCTGCGCGGTGACGGCGGTGCTGGCCGGGCGGCAGGTGCTGAACGGCGGGGGCGCGTCCGCGACGCTCGCGGTGAGCCTGGCCGCGCTGGTCTTCCTGGCTTTCCTGTGGCTCGCGCACCACAGGATGCTGCAGCTGGGCAGACCGCGTCCGGCGCTGCTGCCGGCCTCCTCCGCGCTCGGGGTCGCCGCGTGCATGGTGGCGCTCGCGGTCTTCGGCGCCGCGGTGGTGTGGTGACGGCACCCGCCCGGCGGTAGCGCGCCAGGACGTCCACCGGCCGCCCGGCGGCAGTCACACCAGGAGCCGGCCCCCCGGCGGCGAACGCACCGGAGCGCACCGGAGCCCGGCCCCCCGGCGGCATACGCAGCAGACCCCGGCTGCCCGGCGGGACGGGCGCGGGTCAGGGCGCCAGGATGTCCAGCTCGCGCAGGGCGCCCACGCAGACCTCCCGCATCAGCTCCTCGGCGGCCCGCGCGTCCCTGGCGCGTACCGCCTCGGCCACCTTGACGTGCAGGGTGACGGCCGCCGGGTCGGGGGCGGTGAACATCACGTGGTGCTCGGTGCGGCCGGTCAGCACCTCGGCGACGACGTCGCCGAGCCGGGCGAACATCTCGTTGCCCGACGCCGCGAGCACCACCCGGTGGAAGGCGATGTCGTGGACGAGATAGGCGTCCAGGTCGACGGCGCGCGCCGCGGCGGCCATCTCGGCGGCCAGCACGGTCAGTTCGCGGCACTGCCCGGGGGTGGCGGCGGCCGCGGCCAGCCCCGCGGCGACCGGCTCCACGGCGGTGCGCAGCATGGTCAGCGACCGCAGCTGGCGTGAGCGGTCGGCGCCCGCGAGCCGCCAGCGGATGACGGCCGGGTCGAAGACGTTCCACTCCTCGGTACGGCGCACGGTGATGCCCACCCGGCGCCGGCTCTCGACCAGCTGCATCGCTTCGAGCACCCTGACCGCTTCGCGGACCACCGTCCGGGAGACCCCGTAGCGGGCCTCCAGCTCGTCGATGCGCAGCACCGTGCCGGGCGGATATCCGCCGGAGGCGATGGCCGGGCCGAGTTCGGCCAGGACCTGCGAGTGCAGGCCGCCGCCTTCGCCCTGCCCGTTCCGCCGGGATTCCTGCTGTGGCATGACCACAGCCTATGCGGCACCACAGTCATATGACGTTTGTGTCACACAGACTTGAATAAGTAGTACCTAAGGTGTTCAGTTGTCGCCACACGCACCGCAGGAGGCGGCGCGCGGCACATACCCCCGATGTGGAGGCACACACGATGACGGCTGGACCGGCACCGCGACCGGTGATCGTGGTCATGGGAGTGTCGGGCTCCGGCAAGTCGACGGTCGGCGGCCTGCTGGCCGACCGCCTCGGAGTGCCCTACGCGGAGGCCGACGACTTCCACCCGCCGGCCAACATCGCCAAGATGTCGGCGGGCCACCCGCTGGACGACGCGGACCGGGCACCCTGGCTGGCCGCCATAGGGGCCTGGATCGCCGAGCGCGGCGACCGGGGCGGCGTCGTCAGCTGCTCCGCGCTGCGCCGCCGCTACCGCGACCGGCTGCGGGCCGACGCGCCCACGGTCTTCTTCCTCCACCTCGACGGCCCCGCCGAGCTGATCGCCGCCCGGCTGGCCGCCCGGATGCAGCACTTCATGCCGCCCGGACTGCTCGAATCCCAGCTCGAAGCCCTCGAACCGCTGGACCCCGACGAGGCCGGCGCGGTCATTGCGATCGACGGCGGACCGCAGCAGATCACCGAACGCGCGCTGGCCGCACTCCCCTGCTGAGCCCCGCGCGCCACCTGACCAGACCCCCGACCCTTCCGATTTTGGAGCACCCGTGTCCGCACTCAGCGTCGAGCTGCTGGCCGCCGCCACACCGCCGCCGATAGCCGATGCCGGCAACACCCGGCTCGCACTCGCCGCGCTCGCCGGCATCGCCGTCATCGTCCTGCTCATCACCCGCTGGAAGGTGCACGCCTTCCTCGCCCTGACCATCGGCTCCGGCGTGCTCGGCACCGTGGCGGGCGCCCCGCTGGCCAAGACCATCACCAGCTACTCCACCGGCCTCGGCACGACGGTGGCCGGCGTCGGCACGCTGATCGCGCTCGGCGCGATCCTCGGCAAACTGCTCGCCGACTCCGGCGGCGCCGACCAGATCGTCGACACCATCCTGGCCAAGACCAGCGAGAAGCGGCTGCCGTGGGCGATGGCCCTGATCGCCGGCCTGGTCGGGCTGCCGCTGTTCTTCGAGATCGGCATCGTCATCCTGATCCCGGTGGTGCTGCTGGTCGCCCGGCGCAGCGGCCAGTCGCTGATCCGGCTCGGCATCCCGGCGCTGGCCGGCCTGTCGGTGATGCACGGTCTCGTGCCGCCGCACCCCGGGCCGCTGGCCGCGATCGGCGCGATCCACGCCGACATGGGCATCACCCTCGCGCTCGGCGTACTGGTGGCACTGCCCACCCTGGCCATCGCGGGGCCGCTCTTCGGCCGGGTCGCGGCCGGCTGGGTGGACGTGCAGCCGCCGGAGCGCATGACGCCGGCCCGCGCCTCGGACGACCTGGAGCACCGGCCGAGCTTCGCCGCCACGGTGAGCACCATGCTGCTCCCGGTGGTGCTGATGCTCGCCAAGGCGCTGGCCGATGTGATCATCGACGACCAGAGCAGCCTGACGTACCGGATCTTCGACGTCATCGGCACCCCGCTGATCGCGCTGCTGGCCGCGGTGATGGTGGCGATGTTCACCCTCGGACGTGCCGCGGGCTTCACCAAGGACCGCATCTCCTCGACGGTGGACGCCTCGCTCGGGCCCATCGCGGGCATCCTGCTGATCGTCGGCGCGGGCGGCGGCTTCAAGCAGACGCTGATCGACTGCGGCGTCGGGCAGATGATCCTCGACTGGTCCAAGGACTGGCACATCTCCGCGCTGCTGCTGGCCTGGCTGATCGCGGTGCTGATCAGGGTCGCGACCGGTTCCGCGACGGTGGCGATCATCTCGGCCGCGGGCCTGGCGGCGCCGCTCGCCGAGGGCATGTCCTCCACCCACACCGCGCTGCTCGTGCTGTCGGTGGGCGCCGGTTCGCTGTTCTTCTCCCACGTCAACGACGCCGGCTTCTGGCTGGTGAAGGAGTACTTCGGGATGGACGTCCCGCAGACGCTCAAGACGTGGTCGGTCATGGAGACCGTCATCTCGGTGGTCGCGCTCGGCTTCGTGATGCTGCTGTCGCTGGTGCTGTGACGCGCCGAGGCGACGCCTGAAGGCGTGACGGGTGAGGGGCGGCGGGCTGTTGTGGCCCGCCGCCCCTCACCCGCACCGCCGGCCGTACGGTCAACCTCGCACCACCGGCCGTACGGTCATCCCCGCGCCGCGGGCCGTACGGTCATCCCCGCGCCGCGGGCCGTACGGTCATCCCCGCGCCGTCACCAGCGCGGTACGGTCGGCGTCCGCCAGTCGGGGTCGGCCTTGCGCATCGCGGCGGCGTCGTCGCGGTCGCGCATCGTGCCGTCGTCGTCCAGCCAGCGCTGGTGCAGCGCCTTGAGGGCGTCCCGGTCCAGCTCCACGCCGAGTCCGGGCAGGTCCGACACGGTCAGGGCGCCGCCGGTGAAGACGTGGCGCTCGGTGATGACGTCGTCGGTCTGCCACGGGTAGTGCGAGTCGCAGGCGTAGTCCAGGTTGGGCACGGTGGCCGCGACATGGGTCATCGCGGCCAGGCTGATGCCCAGATGGGTGTTGGAGTGCATGGAGAGGCCCACGCCGAAGGTCCGGCAGATCGCGGCGAGCTGCTGGGTGTTGCGCAGGCCGCCCCAGTAATGGTGGTCGGACAGCACCACCTGGACGGCGTCGCGCGCGAAGGCCTCCTTGATCTCCTGGAAGGTCGTGACACACATGTTGGTGGCCAGCGGGACGTCCGTACGCTCCGAGACGCGAGCCATCCGGTCGGTGCCGCTCGCCGGGTCCTCCAGGTACTCCAGGATTTCGCCCAGCTCCTCGGCCACCCGCAGCGAGGTCTCCACCGACCAGGCGCCGTTCGGGTCGAGCCGCAGCGGCTTGCCGGGGAAGGCCTCGGCCAGCGCGCGGACGGCGGCGATCTCCTGCTCGGGCGGGAAGACGCCGCCCTTGAGCTTGAACGAGCCGAAGCCGTGGTCGTCGGCGAAGCGCCGGGCCTGGGCGACCACGCCCGCCGGGTCGAGGGCCGCGCCCCAGTCGTCCCGCTCGCCCTGGCCCTGGGGGTGCTCGGCGAGCCGGTAGAAGAGGTAGGCGCTGTAGTCGACGGCGTCGCGGACCTTGCCGCCGAGCAGCGCGTGCACGGGCAGGCCCAGCTTCTTGCCGAGGGCGTCCAGGCAGGCCACCTCGAAGCCGGAGATCACCGAGAGCCGCAGCTTGTCGGCTGTCTGCACGCCGCGAAGACCGCCGACGTCGACGGAGTCGGAGACCTCGGCGGGGTCGCCACAGACCCGTTCGGCCAGTGTGAACAGCCCGTTCAGATCGGTGACCCGGTGGCCGGGCAGCGCCTCGGCCAGTGGTGCGGCGAGGTCCAGATAACGGGTGTCGCCGTACGTCTCGCCCACCCCGGACGTACCGTCGGCGGTGACGACCTCGATGATGAGCCTGGGGGTGTAGGGCTGGTGGACGCCCTGGGTGTTGAGCAGCGGCGGGTCGGCGATGAGGATGGGGGTCAGCCGCACCTCGGCGACCGTGAACGCGTCGGAGGGACCCGCCGGATCAGCTGTCTGCATATATGAATTACGTTCACCCATAAGTCCGGAGCCTAGGCGCGGGAGCCACGCCCGTCAACGCGGGCGACAGGCACGGCCGGGGAACTGGACGACATACCGACCAGTCGGTATGATTCGCGCATGAGTGAATCCGACAGCCCCCGGGGCCTGGACCTCGACCGGCTGCGCCGCCACCTGGACCAGCGGCGCCCCGGTCTGGTGGCCGGTGAGCTGCAGGCCGCGCTGATCCAGGGCGGGCGCTCCAACCTCACCTACCGGGTCACCGACGGCGACTCCACCTGGGTGGTGCGCCGCCCGCCGCTCGGCCATGTCCTGGCCACCGCCCACGACATGGGCCGCGAGCACCGGGTGATCAGCGCCCTCGCCCCGACGCCGGTCCCGGTGCCCGGCACCGTGCTGCTCTGCGAAGACCCCGAGGTCATCGGCGCTCCCTTCTACGTGATGGACTTCGTCGAGGGCACCCCCTACCGCGGCGAGGACCAGCTCACCGCGCTCGGGCCGGACAGGACCAGGGCCGTCGCGCTGACCCTGCTCGACACCCTCGTCGACCTGCACGCGGTGGACCCCAAGGCGGTGGGCCTGGCCGGCTTCGGGCGGCCCGAGGGCTTCCTCGACCGGCAGCTGCGGCGCTGGGGCAAGCAGCTCGACGCCTCGCGCAGCCGCGACCTGCCCGGCATCGACGAACTGCACGCCGCACTGGGCCGGTCGCTGCCGCGCTCCCCCGCGCCCACCGTCGTGCACGGCGACTACCGCCTCGACAACGTGCTCTTCGACGGCGCCGACCGGCTCACCGCCGTCCTGGACTGGGAGATGTCCACCCTCGGCGACCCGCTCACCGACATCGGGCTGCTGGTCATGTACAGCGAGCAGCACGACATCCCCGGCTTCCCCGTCCCCACCGCGGGCGGCGCCCCCGGCCACCCCCGCGCCGACGAGATCGTCGAACGGTACGCGCGGCGCTCGGGCCGCGACGTCTCGGCCGTCGACTGGTACACGGCCTTCGCGTACTTCAAGATCGCCGTGATCCTCGAAGGCATCCACTACCGCTGGACCCTCGGCCAGACCCTCGGCGCCGGATTCGACCGGATCGGCAGCGTCGTCCCGCTCTTCATCGAGCGCGGGCTCCGCAAAGTCCAGGACCACGCCCGGGACCGGGCAGCATCGCACCAGGAGGACTGAGCACCATGGACTTCGCCTTCGACTCACCGACCGAGGAGCTGCGGTCCCGGCTGGCCGCCTTCCTCGACGAGCACGTGTACCCGGCCGAGGCCGTCTTCGCCGAGCAGCACGAGCAGGCAGGCCCCGACGCCCGCTGGTCCGTACCGCCGGTCGTCGCCGACCTCAAGGCCGAGGCCAGGCGGCAGGGCCTGTGGAATCTCTTCCTGCCCGGCGAGCACGGCGCCGGACTGACCAACCTGCAGTACGCCCCGCTGGCCGAACTGACCGGCCGCAGCCCCTTCCTGGCCCCCACCGCCCTCAACTGCGCCGCCCCCGACACCGGGAACATGGAGGTGCTCGCCGAATTCGGCACGGCCGCCCAGCGCAAGGAGTGGCTTGAGCCGCTGCTCGCCGGCGAGATCCGCTCGGCCTTCGCCATGACCGAGCCCGACATCGCCTCCTCCGACGCGACCAACATCGAGACCCGCATCACCCGAAACGGCGACTCCTACGTCGTCAACGGGCGCAAGTGGTACATCTCCGGGGCGATGAACCCCGACTGCGCCGTCTTCATCGTCATGGGCAAGACCGACCCGGCCGCCGACCGGCACCGCCAGCAGAGCCAGATCCTGGTCCCGCGGGACACCCCCGGCGTGGAAGTACGCCGCGGCATGCGGGTCTTCGGCTACGACGACGCCGACCACGGCGGCCACGCGGAGGTCGTCTTCCACGACGTCCGGGTACCGGCCGGGAACCTGATCGGTGAGGAGGGCGGCGGCTTCGCCATCGCCCAGGCGCGGCTCGGCCCCGGCCGCATCCACCACTGCATGCGGCTCATCGGCATGGCGGAACGCGCCCTGGAACTGATGTGCCGCCGCGCCACCGCCCGCATCGCCTTCGGCAAGCCGCTCGCCGCGCAGGGCGTGGTGCAGGAGTGGATCGCCGAGTCGCGGGTCGAGATCGAGCAGCTGCGGCTGCTGGTGCTCAAGACGGCGTGGCTGATGGACACGGTGGGCAACCAGGGCGCCCACACGGAGATCCAGGCCATCAAGATCGCCACCCCCGCGGGCGTGCAGCGCATCATCGACCGCGCGATCCAGTCCCACGGCGCGGGCGGCGTCTCCCAGGACTTCCCCTTGGCCCGCCTGTGGGCCGGCGCCCGCAGCCTGCGGCTCGCCGACGGCCCCGACGAGGTCCACCGCCGCTCCCTCGCCCGCCGCGAACTGTCGCGTTACGCCTGAGCGCCGGGCACGCCGTATGCGGAACCCGTAAAAGCTCCCCGCGCCCCCGACGGCTCGCCCTCTTCGCGGAGGGTGAGCGCCTTCAGGGGCGCGGGGGCCGCGCGGCGCCGGGGGAAGGCCGGGGGCAACGCCCCCAGGGCCCTCAGCGCCCCAGCGCCCCCAGCGCCCTCAGGGCAGGAGGGCCAGCCGGCCCGTCGTGAGGCCGGCGGAGACGCGGGTGACGGCTTCGGCGGCCTCCGACAGGGGAAGGCGGGCCGAGACCAGGGGACGTACGGCCCCGGACGCGGCCAGCCGGGTCAGCTCGTCGTGGGCGCGCCGCACGGCGTCGGGCTCGCGCGCCGCGTAGAGCCCCCAGTGCAGCCCGAGGATCGCGTAGTTCTTGACCAGCGCGTGGTTCAGCCCGGGCGCCGGCACCGTCCCGCCCGCGAAGCCGACGACCACGATCCGCCCTTCGAAGGCGATGCACTTCGTGGAGCGGGTGTAGGCGTCCCCGCCGACCGGGTCGTAGACGACGTCGGCGCCGCGGCCGCCCGTCGTCTCCTTCACGACCGCCACGAAGTCCTCCGCGTGCCGGTCGACCACGACGTCGGCGCCCAGCTCGCGCGCCACCTTCGCCTTGTCGGGGCCGCCGACGACGCCGATGACGGTGGCGCCCGCGGCCTTGCCGAGCTGGACGGCCGCGCTGCCCACCCCGCCTGCGGCTGCGTGCACGAGCAGCGTCTCGCCGGGCCGCAGGCCGGCCCTGCGGTGCAGGCCGAACCAGCCGGTCTGGTAGCCGATGTGCAGCACCGCGGCTTCCGCGTCGTCGAGCGCCTCGGGCGCGGGCAGCACGCCCGCGGCGGGCACGACGGCGTATTCGGCGAAGGCTCCGCCGGGCAGCGCGGCGGGGCTGATGACGCGGGCCCCGACCTCGGGTCCGGTCACCCCGGGCCCGAGCGCGGCGACCTCACCGCACATCTCCACGCCCGGCGTGAAGGGCAGCGGCGGCCGGATCTGGTATTCGCCGCGGCACAGCATCGCGTCGGGGAAGTTGACGCCGGCCGCCCGTACCCGCAGCAGCACCTCGCCGGGGCCCGGCTGCGGGGTGGGGACCTCGTCGAGGCGCATCGCCTCGCGCGGCTCGCCGTTGTGGTGGACGCGCCATGCCTTCACGCTGGGACTCCCGGTGGGGTCAGGGCTGCCGCACCGAGTGCAGCAGCAGGTCGGAGAATTCGGTGGCGACCTGCTCGGCGGACAGCGGACCGTCCGCGTGGTACCAGGTGCCGAGGTGGTGCACGGAGCCGAAGAAGAAGTCGACCACCAGGTCGGGCCGCAGGCCGGGGCGGAAGTGGCCGTCGCGCTGGCCCTCCTCGACCAGCGAGCGGAACCGCTCGTGGTAGCGGCGGCGCTCGGCCCGTACCGCCTTCTGCTTCTCCGGGCTGAGCTGGTGCATGGAGCGGAAGAAGATCTTCGTGTCGTCCAGGTTCTGGATGCTGGTGACCACGACGTCGGCCGCGGCCTCCGCGAGCCGTTCGGGCACGGCGACCTCGTGGCGGGCCGCGATGGTGTCCAGGCGTTCGGTCTGGAGCCGCAGCACCCGGGCGTAGATCTCGTGCAGCAGGTCGTCCTTGGAGCCGAAGTAGTGGTAAAGAGCGCCCTTGGTCACCCCCGCGGCCTCGACGATCTCCTGGACGGAGGTGCGGTCGTAGCCGCGTTCGGCGAACAGGCGCGTGGCCTCGGCGAGCAGCCGCTCCGGCACCGCCGCACTCGGGCCGCCGCCGGAAGCACCGCCGGAAGCACCGCCGGAGCCGGTGCCCGCGGCCGTCCCCGTACCGCCGTCGTCGCTCGTCGTGCTGCGTGCCATGACCTGCCCCTCTCTCGTAGCGCCCACCGGCATTCCGGCCGGTACGGACCCTATCCGGCCGCCGTTTTGAGCTCGCGGCGGAGGATCTTGCCGGTGGCGGTCTTGGGCAGTTCCGCCAGCACCTCCACCTGGCGCGGGTATTTGTACGCCGCCAGCCGCTCCCTGCAGTAGGCGACCAGGTCGGCGGGGTCGGCCGCGCTGCCCGGGCGCAGGCTGACGTACGCCTTGACGCTCTCGCCGCGGTAGGCGTCGGGGATGCCCACGACGGCGGCCTCGCGGACGGCGGGATGGGTGTAGAGCACGTCCTCGACCTCGCGCGGCCAGACCTTGAAGCCGGACGCGCTGATCATGTCCTTCTTGCGGTCGACGACGTAGAGCCAGCCGTCGGCGTCCATGAAGCCGATGTCACCGGTGTGCAGCTCGCCGCCGGGGATGGCGGCCCGCGACTCGGCGGGCTGGTTCCAGTAGCCGGGGACGACCATCGGGCCGCTGACCGCGATCTCGCCAGGCTCGCCGAAGGGCACCTCCGCGCCGCTGTCGTCGATGATGCGGACCATCGTGCCGGGCCCGGGGACGCCGACCGCCAGCGTGCCGGAGACCGGGTCGACGGGCGCCTCGTAGCCGGGCGGGACGCTGGCGCAGGGGGCGGTGCACTCGGTGAGGCCGTAGCCGTTGGCCAGGTAGAGGCCGCCGGAGCGGGCGCGGAAGGACTCCACGACGGCGGGCGGCAGCGGGGCGCCGCCGGACGAGATCAGCCGGAAGGACGCGAAGTCCTCGGCGGTGGCGTCGGGCCTGGCCAGCAGCGCCATGAAGGCGGTCGCGGGCCCGACGGTGTAGGCGGGACGGTGCTCGCGGAAGGCGTCGAGCACGACACCGGGTTCGAAGCGGTAGGCGAGCGCCAGGGTGTGGCCGGCGGCCAGCGCCGCGGAGAGCTGGCAGACCATGCCGGTGATGTGGAAGAGCGGGGCCAGCGCGAAGACCACGGCGTCGGCGGGCAGTTCCTGGACGCGTATCTGGCGGTGGGCGTTGAAGGAGATGTTGCCGTGGGTGTTCAGCGCGCCCTTGGGGTGTCCGCTGGTGCCCGAGGTGTAGCTGACCAGGGCGGTGTCGCCGGCGGCCGGCAGCGGGACGTCGGGGCGCGGCCCCTGCGCGGCGCGGGCGGCGGCGAGCAGGTCCTCGGCGTCGCCGCCGGGCAGCCGGCCCGCTGTCAGCACCCGCGCGTCGTCGCGGGTCTGGAGGTCCAGCTCGCAGGCGGTGAGCGCGATACGGACCGGCGAGGCCGCGGCCGTGGCCCGTACGTAGTCCTGCCAGGCGCGCTCGGAGCAGACCAGGGCCGCCGCGCCGGCGTCGGCGAGGATGTGCGCCAGCTCGTGCTGCTTGTACATCGGGTTCACCGGGATGACGGCGCCGCCCGCCTTCCAGGCCGCGAGCAGCGCGACCACGAACTGCGGCACGTTCTGCAGCATGACGGCGAGCCGCTCGCCGGGCGCGAAACCGCGGTCGGCGAGGTGGCGGGCCAGGCCGTCGGAGAGCGTGTCGAGTTCGCGGTACGTCAGCCCGCCGTCGAAATACGCCAGCGCCCGGTGGTCGGGGCGGCTCTCGGCCGCGGCCAGGAATCCGTGCAGCACGGAGGGCGGGTAGTCGGTGTCGGCGCGCTGCTCCTCGGTGAAGAACCGCAGCCAGGGCTGGTCGGCGTAGCCGCTCATGCGTCCTCACCCGCCTTGGCCCGCAGGTCCTCGTAGGTGCGCTGGAGTTTGTTCATCCCGCCGAGCCAGCGTTCCGGCTCCGCCGCGCGGGCCGCGTAGTAGTCGGCGACCTCGGGGTGCGGGAGGATCAGGAAGCGCTCCTCGGCGATACCGGAAAGCACGGCGCGCGCCACGTCCTCGGGCTCGATGGCGGTCGGCGCGAGCACCAGCTCGCCCGCGGCGCCCGCGCCGTCCAGCATGGCGGTGCGCACGCCCTGCGGGCAGACTGCGTGCACGGCGATGCCGCGGTGGCGGTAGGTGAGCGAGAGCCACTCGGCGAAGGCCAGCGCGCCGTGCTTGGTCACCGAATACGGAGCCGCGCCGATCATCGTCAGCAGCCCGGCGGCTGACACGGTGGACACGAAGCGGCCCCGGCCGCGCTCCAGCCATTCGGGCAGCAGGGCGCGGGCGGCCCGCACATGGCTCATGACGTTGACGTCCCAGGCGAGCTCCCAGGCGGCGTCGTCGGCGTCCGCCCCGCCGCCGGTACCGACACCGGCATTGGCGCAGAAGACGTCGATACGGCCGCCGAGCGCGGTGCGGGCGGCGGGCACGACCGCGGACGCGTCACCCGCGACGACCGCGGCGCCGATGCCGTCCGCCACCTTGTGCGCGGCGTCGGCGTCGAGGTCGTTGACCATCACCCGGGCGCCCTCGGCCGCGAAGGCGCGGGCAAGGGCGGCGCCGATACCGCCGCCCGCTCCGGTGACGACCACTCGAGCGTCGCGCAGTGCTTCCACCACCACAACCGTGTCTCCTTCGACTCGACTCCGGGCTGCCCCGCCCTGGCATACTAAGCAGTCGGTCACCCAATCCGGAAGGGCCGGGCCCGCGCGGTGGCGTAGCCGGTACGTATTCACCCGCCGGAGGGATGGACGCCGCCACCGGCCACCGGGATGATGCTCGCAGAGCGGACAATCACGGGCCTTTCGGCTGCCGCCGGTCGCCACCGGCCGGCCGCCGGAGCGAGGGGGAGCCATGGCCGTGGCAAGCGTGCAGCCCTACTGGGACCTGACCTTCGACGCGGGCGGCGACCCCGATCCCGTCCAGCGCGACGCCCTGCTGGCGCACGCCGCCGACCTCAGCGACCTCGTGGTCTTCACCCACGGCTGGAACAACGACCTGTCGACCGCGTCGGCCCTCTTCGACCGCTTCTACGCGCCCTTCCCCGCACTGCTGGCCGGCGCCCCCGGCCTGCGCCTCGGCTATGCCGGAGTCCACTGGCCCTCCATGCGGTTCTCCGACGAGCCCATCCCGGGCTTCCCGCGTCCCCGGCAGGCCGTGGCGAACGGACGGGACCCGGACATCGCCACGCTCAAAGAGGTGCTGCCCGGGCACGAGGCGGCAGCCGACCGGATCGAGGAGCTGCTCGCACAGCAGCCGGCCGATCCGGCCGCGCTCGCGGAATTCGCCGCCCTGGTCCGTACGCTCACCGGCTGCGCCTCACCGCGGGCCGCGGCGCTCGCGCAGGACCTCGACGGCGCGGACACACCGCCCGCACTGCTCACCGGCGACCCGGCCACCGTCTGCGCGGCACTGGGCGACGCGGTCTGCGGCGTACAGGGCGGCGAGCCCCTGCTGGGCGGGCTCACCGGGAAAATCTGGTGCGGGGCACGCGAACTGCTGCGGCAGGCCTCGTATTACACGATGAAGGGCCGCGCCGGCACGGTCGGCAAGGCGGGCCTCGGCCCGCTGCTCGGACTGCTGGCCACCCGCGCACCCGGCACCCGGGTGCACCTGATCGGCCACAGCTTCGGCGCCCGGCTCGTCTCCTTCGCCCTCGCCGGCCTGCCGCCCGACGCCGGCAACGTCACCTCGGTCACCCTCCTGCAGGGCGCCTTCTCGCACTCCGCCTACTCCCCCGGCGGCGCCCTCGACGGCATGCAGTCCCGCGTCCGCGGCCCCGTCGTGGCCTGCCACTCCTCCCACGACCAGGCACTCGGCGTCTTCTACCCGCTCGCGTCCCGCCTCTCCGGCGACGACAAGTCCCTCCTGGGCGACGACCGCTGGGGCGCACTCGGGCACGACGGCTTCCACCACCTCCCCGCCGCCCCCGCGCTTCCGCTCTCCGCGGCCCTCACCGTCCCCTTCCCGACCCAGGGCTGCGTCACGGTCGACGCGTCCCCCACCGTCCGCACGGGCGGCCCGCCCTCGGGCGCCCACAGCGACATCTGCCACCCCGAACTGGCCCACCTCACCCTCCGAGCCGCAGCCCTGCTCTGACCGTGCACTGCGCGTGCTCTCTCCGCGCCCCGGGTTCTACCCCTTACGGAGGGCGGCCACCTTCCCGGCCGCGACGACCGGGTAGAAAGCAACGCACCGCAAGGGGCCATCACCTCAGGCCGTACCGCGGCACCGCGGAGGACCTCACGCCCCGCACGGGCAAGGGCAGGCGCGGCCCCCACCGCGCCCACCCCTCAAAAGCCTCGCGCTAGCGGTGGCTCGGGAATTCCACGACCTGCTGGTACGTCGGACGGTTCTGCCAGCTGATCCGGTCGTCGGTGACTCCGCCCAGCGGACGCTGGACGATGGAGTCGGCGCACCACTGATCGCCGGCCCCGCACCCGTCGTCACCCGGGTAGACGGAAGTCGCCGGCACGGCGGCCGCCTGCTTGAGGGTGTTCAGCAGCACGTCACGGCAGGCACTTGCCTGCCCACCGCCGCAGTACGTGCGGGCCAGCGGCCCGCCCACCGGCCGGCCGAGCACCTGCCGGATGTCCTTGTCGACATAGCTCCACCAGCCGTACTGGAAGGCGCTTCCGGCGTGCGAGCCGGTCGGCCCGTGGCCGGCGGAGGGGGACTCGTCGACGGTGAGATCGGCGGTGAGGGCGGTGTAGAGGCCGCCGCCCAGCCCCGGTTGGAATTCGCCCTGGACGAGCAGCGGCCACCACGCGTCCATGACGCGGACGGCGTCAGCGTTCGCGTAGGTGTGGGAGCCCGGCGACGTCTCGTGGCGTTTGGCGCCTGCCCCGCTCCACGCGGTCAGCTGCTGGACGGCGGTGGCCTCCTGCGGGTCGGTGACAGGCGCGCTGTTGATGACCTGGAGCAGTTCGGGCAGCACGTCCTCGCCGCGCAGATCGGTCAGAGCGGCGTCGTCCATCGCCTTGACCAGTGCGGACCTGGTGACACCGCCCGTGTGGACCAGGGCCTTGACGCGGTCGTCGAGGAGGTCGGCGCGGTGGACGGCGCCGTTGCCGAAGCCGGCCGACGTGTAGCCGGCGGCCTGCTTGTTGTTCCACGAGACGTAGTAGTCCTGGTCGACGGACTGCGGGTGTTGCGACGGCGGCGTGTAGGAGGCCGTGTTGGTCACCGGGTCCCAGCCGCGCCAGTCGTACGCGGCCTGCGCCCACACGGGGAAGGACGCGTCCACGCCGTCGGCCCGCACCGGGTTGGTGCCGCTGTTGTAGTACGCGGTGTGCCGGGAGTCGGCGTAGAACCAGTTGAAGGTGTAGTTGATGTCCTGCGTGGCCCGCTGGAAGGACGCCGCGTCATGGACGAAGCCGGGGTCGTTGAGTTCCTGGAAGCCCAGGATCGAGTCGGCCTCGTGGCGGTAGGAGCTGCGCAGCTGGGTATAGGCGACGGCTTTGCCGCCGACCGTGGCGCGGTATTCGACCGGTCCATAGGCGGTACGCCATATCTGCATGCGGTAGGAGCCCGCGGCGGTGGAGTCGGCGAGGGTCGGTTTCCAGGAGTTGGTGCGCTCCAGCTTCTCCATGGCGACGCAATTGCCGTGGAAAACGTAGTGCGTGGCGTCCTGGCACAGCTCCACGGCGTAGGTGTCGGTGACGTCCTGGGAGGCGGAGGTCGCGCTCCAGGCGTAGTCCTGGCCGCGGCCCAGTTCGACGTACATTCCCAAGCCGGCGAAGGAGGCGCCGCGGGCGCTGATTCCGGGGCCTTGCAGCTCCTGGAGCATCAGCAACTGTGGCGCGAAGTAGCCGGTCTGCGGGCCGAAGACGGCGACGGGGTGGCCGCTCGCGGTGTGGGCGCCGCTGACGACCAGGGCGTTGGACATGCCCTTCTTGGTGGAGAAGAGGTTGCCGGGCAGCACCCCGGGGCTCGCGGTGGTGGTCTGGGTGGCGCCGCCGGTGGCGTCGTAGACCAGCGGCTCGGCGACCACCGAGCCGGCGTCGGGCAGTGCCTCGCCCTGGGCGCCGGCCGGCTTGCCCGCGTACGGGAAGCTGGTGCCGTCGTGGACGGTGGCGGTCGCTTCGGGGTCGTCGCGTTCGCGGAACGACTCCCAGACCTTGGTGCCCTCGGTGACGCCGTACTGCTGCTGTGCGGCCAGCAGGGACAGTGCCGACTGCACCTCGCCGCCGCCACCGGTGCCGAAGAGCGCGCCGACCACCGAGGCGAGCGCGATCAGGTCGGTGAGTTTGAACGGGTCGATGGTGCCGGCGTTGGTGATGGCGTCGACGTGCCCGGTGAGCACGTATTCGCCGGGAAAATACCGGCCGCTTTTCGACGCGCTGATGTACGCGTTGATTCCGTCGATGTACGCCTGGGCGTCGGCGAGGGCCTGCTGCCCACGGGCGCCGCCGGAGTTGGCGAGCTGGTCGATCTGCGACTGGAGGTCGGCCTCGGTGTAGGGGGCCTGCCGCCAGAACTCCTGCTCAAGGCCGCGGTTTGCGGCGGCGCCGCCGGCGAACGACGACAGTTCGCCGCGGCCCACGTGCCGGAAGAGGTCCATGAGCCAGAGCCGGTCCTGCGCCGCCGCGTATCCCGCGCCGAATTCGGTGCCTTGCCGGGTGGTGCCCTTGATGTGCGGCACGCCGGTCTTCTTGTCCCTGGTGATCGTCACGTCGGAGCGCGGGCTCGAGACGGAGGCGACCTGGCTCGGCGGGACGCCGAAGGACGAGTCGTTGAAGAAGGAGGTGATGGTGGCGTCGGTGAGGTTCTGGTAGCCGTTCGCGAGATCGGCGTACGGGCCGAGCTGGTCCGAGGTGTGCGCGGGCCTGGTGCCGAGTGCCTTGTTCGCCAGGATGTCGGCAAGGGTGGCGTTGCCGTTCTCGCCTGGCGGCAGGATGTCGGCGCACTGCCCTGCGCAGTAGTCGCCCGGGTCTGCGGCGTGCGCTGCCAGTGGCACCGGGGCCACCAGGGTCGCCGCGAGCGCGAGGAGGGCGCCAGCGGTGGCCGTTCTCAGCGTGCCGATCCTGCCGATCCGTCGTGGGGTCCGTAGCGGCATGTCTGCTCCTTCCGGAAGCCGGTGCGCGGAGGTTACCGCCGGTACACCGGCTCCGGAAGGTGAACATGCGTCAGCTTTTCGGTTCCCTCACAACTCGGCCGGTATCGGTGCGGGCACTTGACCCCGCCTCCCGCAGCACGAAGACGCCCCAGCCCAGATAGCGGCGGTTCCACTCCAGGTGGGTGCGGCGGGCGTGGTCAAGGAAGTCGCGCATGTCGGCCGCGTCGGGGTGGTCGGCCGGGGTGTCGCGCAGCCAGTCCGCGATCGCGAACCACTGCGCGGCGGCGTAGCGGTCCCAGCTGTCGCCGTCCGCAAGCACCATCTCCAGCAGCTCCATGCCCGCCGCCTCGAACCGGTCCAGGGTGCCGACCAGCGAGGTGAAGTCGTCGGCCTCCGCACCCATCGCCTCCAGCGCGCCCTCGGGGGCGGGCTCGGTCCAGTACGGCTCGCCGATCAGCATCAGGCCGCCGGGCCGCATGGCGGGGCGCAGCAGGTCAACGGTCCCGGCCAGGCCGCCGCCGATCCAGGTGGCGCCGACACAGGACACCACGTCGAAGGCACCGGGCTCGGCCTCGTACGCTCCTGCGTCGCCGCGCTCGAAACTCACCCTTTCGGAGACGCCGAGTTCGGCCGCCCGCTCCCTGGCAGCGGTCAGGAAGACCTCGCTGAGGTCGACGCCGACCCCACCGGTGCCGTACTTCTGCGCCCACCGGGTGAGCATCTCGCCCTTGCCGCACGCCAGGTCGAGCTGCCGCTGCCCGGGCTCCAACCGGCAGATGTCACCGAGCAGCATCAGCTTGTCCTCGGTGATGGGATTGAGGATGCGGTGCCGGGATTCGGCGATCTCGTGGTGGCGCAGGCTCATACGGCTCCTCGGTCATGTGCCCGGCGCTCCCGCCGGTCCTTCAGGCATCCTTCCGCAGCGCGTCCGCCGTGGCGCGGTCGGCCGGCAGGAAGGCCTCCAGCTTCAGCTCGGCAATGGTGACGTCCGCCGCGGTGGCGAAGACCGCGACGGTGGTCATCAGCCGCAGCAGTCCGCGGCCGGCCGAATCCAGCTCCATGGGCACGGCGAAGCCGAGTACGTCCTCGGCGCCCGCCCTCGGGCCCGCTCCCTGTCCTGCCGCGGCGCCGGGCGACGGCGTCAGCGGCGGTACATAGCCGACGAGTTCGTCGTGCAGCGCCGCCAGCCGGTCGTCGGGATTGCGCCGCTGCTCCTCGCGCAGCGCCTCGATGACATGGCGGGCCCACTGCGGGAAGTTGCGGATGCGTGGCGCCATGCCCGCCGGGTGCAGCGCCAGCCGCAGGATGTTCGCCCGCGGCCCGAGCAGCGCGGGATCGGCGCCCTCGGTCATCACCCCGAAGGCGGAGTTGGCACCGACCAGCTCCCCGTAGCGGTCCACGATGATCGCCGGATAGGGCAGGTGGCCGGTCAGGATGTGGTCGAGCGCTTCGAGCGCCGGGGCCAGCGCCGGATCGTCGAGGTCGCGCTGCGGGTGCACCGGCGCGTATCCGGCGGCCAGCAGCAGGCCGTTGCGCTCCCGCAGCGGCAGGGCGAGCGAGTCGGCGATCCGGGCGACGAGCGCCCGCCCCGGTGCCGACCTGCCGTTCTCGATGAAGCTGATGTGCCGCTGGGTGGTGCCCGCGCGCAGCGCCAGCTCCAGCTGGCTCAGCCGGCGGCGGCTGCGGCTGGCGCGCAGCGCCTGCGGGAAGGGCTGGGCGGCGGCCGGGGCGAGGGTCCGAGGGGCGTCCACGGCTCCTTTCTAACCCGGTGGGGTGAGCAGCGGCCATTCCCTGCCGGGAATTGAGGCGATGCCCGCGGCCGCGCACCCTCGGGCGTATGACAAGCACCTACACCACAAGCACCGCAAGCACCGGAGGGACGGGAGGGACGGGAGGCACCGGAAGCCCTGCCGGTCCTGGCAGCCTCCGAGTCACCGCAAGCCCCGAAGACGCGGCCGCCGGGACCGAGGCCGAAGCCGACACCGTACGCATGGGCGTCTTCGTACCCAGCACGAAGGCCCAATGGAGCGCGCACACCGACCCCCGGGAGGCCGTCTCCTTCGGGGTACGCGCCGAACGCACCGGCTTCGACTCGCTGTGGGCCACCGACTCGCTGCTCACCCCGCGCCTCGAAGCGCTCACCGTGCTGGCCGCGCTCGCCGCCGTGACCGACCGCGTGACGCTGGGCACCGGTGCCCTGCTGCCCGCGCTGCGTACGCCCGTCCAGGCCGCGCAGACCATCGCCTCGGTCGACCTGCTGTCCGGCGGGCGGCTGGTGCTGGGCGTCGGCGCCGGATTCCCCGGCCGCTTCGGGCAGCCGGTCTACGCGATGGTCGGCACCCCGTGGCCGCGGCGCTTCCGGCGGCTGGACGAGACCGTGGAGCTGTGGCGCCGGCTGTGGACCGGTGAGGGGCCGGTGTCCTACCACGGCGAGGTGCTGCACTTCGACGACATCGCACCCGGCACCCGCACCTTCCGCCCGGGCGGCCCGCCGGTGTGGCTCGGCGGCGCCACCCCTGCCGCGCTGGCCCGCGCCGGGCGCCTCTACGACGGCTGGCTGCCGTATCCCCCGGACCCGGCCGCCTACGGCCAGGGGCTGGCCGCGATCCGTACCGCCGCCGGCGAGGCGGGCCGCGGGGAGGCCCCGATCACGCCGGCGCTGTTCGTGAACACCCTGATCACCGGCGCGGCGGACGGCGGACGCGCGGCCCTGGACACGTACGCGCGGGCCAACTACGGGCTGCCGGTCGAGGAGATGGAGAAGATCCAGGCGGTGGCGGCGGGCACGCCGGAGGCGGTGGTGGAGCAGTTGGGCCGCTATGTGGCCGAGGGGGCGCGGCATCTGGTCCTGCGCGTCGCCGTCCTCGACATCCCGGCCCAGGCGGCCCAGCTGGACCGGCTGGTGGCACTGCGGCCCGCGCTGAACGCGCTGCTTCCGAACCTGGGCGACGGGCCGGGCACGGCGGGCGTGCGGCCGGACGCGGGGGGCGTGCGGCCGGACGCAGGGGGCGTGCGGCGGCGTTGACAGTCGGGGCCACCGGAACCATGCTGAGCAAGCGCTTGGAAACCTATGGACCCCGGAGGCCTCGACCATGTCCCAGCAGCCCCGCGTCTTCGCTTCGCCCGACGAGCTGCGGGCCGCCGTCGGCGAGCAGCTCGGCTGGACGGACTGGCTGGATATCGACCAGAAGCGTATCGACGCCTTCGCCGAGGCGACCGGTGACCACCAGTGGATCCATGTCGACCCGGAGCGCGCGGCCGGCGGCCCGTTCGGTACGACGATCGCGCACGGCTTCCTGACGCTGTCGCTCATCCCGTCACTGACCCCGCGGCTCTTCCGGGTCGAGGGCGTGCGGATGGGCGTCAACTACGGCGTCAACAAGGTGCGCTTCCCCTCCCCCGTGCCCGTCGGCTCCCGGCTGCGGGCGACCGCGGTGGTGGCGGAGCTGACCGAAGTCGGGGGCGGCATGCAACTGGTGACCCGGGTGACGATCGAACGCGAGGGCGGCGACAAGCCGGTGTGCGTGGCCGAGACGGTGGCCCGCTTCTACCTCTGACCGTACTTCCCGCTGACCGTACGTACCGCTGGTCGGACCTACTGCTGATCGGACCGCCGCCGGTCGGCAGTTTCCGGCGGGTCCGGCAGGTCCTGAACGGCCTGCAGGCCGCCGTCGCCCGCCTCGGGCCGGTCCCGGTCGGCCACCGGCCCGCCTTCCGCGCGGACCATCCGCAGCACGAGGTCGGCGTAGAGCGCGCCGACCTCGTCGGGCGTACGGCGGCCGGCCGGGTTGAACCAGCGGGCCACGTCGATGCACAGCGACAGGACGGCCAGCGTGGTGCCGGGCACCTCGGGCACGTCGAACTCGCCGGCGGCCACCCCCTCGGCGACGATCGCGCGGATCGCGTCCTCGCTCTGCCGCCGCAGCGCGACGATCTCGCCGTAGTGGTCGGGGGCGAGCGCGCCGAGTTCGTACTGCACCACCCGCCCGGTGGTGTGGTGCTCGGCGTGCCAGCGGACGAAGGCGCGCACGGCCGCGGCGAGCCGGTCGGCGGCGCTGCCCCCGCCGTCCCGCGCCTCGCGGAGCATGTCCAGCGAGCGCTGATGGCCGACCCGGCTGATCTGGTAGAGCAGCTCTTCCTTGGTCTTGTAGTGGATGTACAGCGCCGCCGGGCTCATCCCGGCCCGCCCCGCGATGTCCCGGGTGGTGGTGGCGTGGTAGCCGCGTTCTGCGAACGCCTGCACCGCGGCGACCACCAGCCGCCTGGCGGCGTCGGGGGTGATGTCCTCCCACGCCTCGCCGGTTGCCGCCTCCGCACTCATCACACGCTCCTCTGACCCGGTCGGTTGACAGGGTCACACCCTACCTGCCGGGTGAGCAAGCGCTTAGCGTCGGTGCCGTACGGCTCAGAAGGCCGACACGCCGGTGAGCGACCGGCCGATCAGCAGCTTGTGTATCTGGCTCGTGCCCTCGTAGAGGGTCATGACGCGGGCGTCCCGCAGCAGCTTGCCGACCGGGTACTCGTCGATGTAGCCGTAGCCGCCGAAGACCTGGAGCGCGTTGTTCGCGCAGCGCACCGCCACCTCGCTGGCGTGCAGCTTGGCCAGCGACGACTCGGTCGCGAACGGCTGCCCGCGGTCGATCAGGTCGGCGACCTGCCAGGTCAGCAGCCGGGAGGTGGCCACGTCGACCGCGATGTCGGCGAGCATCTCCTGCACCAGCTGGTGCCCGGCGATCGGCGACCCGAACTGCTCGCGCTGCCCGGCGTAGCCGACCGCCGCGTCCAGGCACGCCTGCGCGATGCCGACGCAGCCGGCCGCGACCGACATCCGGCCCTTGGCCAGCGCCGACATCGCCACCGAGAAGCCCTTGCCCTCGGGCCCCAGCAGGGTGTCCGCGGGCACCCTCGCGCCGTCGAGCACGATCTCGGCCGTCGCCTGGCCGCGCAGGCCGAGCTTGCCGTGGATGGCGCGGCGGGTGAGACCCGGCGTGTCGGTGGGCACCAGGAAGGCGCTGACGCCGCGGTGCCCGTCCTCGGCGCTGCCGGTGCGGGCGAAGAGCAGCACGACGTCGGCCCAGGTCCCGTTGGTGATGAAGGTCTTGCCGCCGGTGATGACGTACGCGTCCCCGTCGCGCACCGCGCGGGTGGTCAGGTTCGCCGCGTCGGAGCCGGTGCCCGGCTCGGTGAGACCGAAGCAGCCGATCGCCTCCCCGGAGGTCAGCCGCGGCAGCCACGCCTGTTTCTGCTGCTCGGTGCCCCAGTGCGCGATCGACTTGGCGACCAGGCCGAGCGAGACGGACACGATGCCGCGCACGGACGAGTCCGCCCGGCCCAGCTCCTCGGTGACGAGGCAATATGCCAGGTGGTCGCCGCCGGAGCCGCCGTATTCCTCGGCAATGGTCAAGCCGAGGAAGCCGACCGCGCCGAGCTTCTTGACGATCGCGCGGTCCACGGCCTCCGCGCGGTCCCACTCCGCGGCATGGGGGGCGACCTCCCGGTCGGTGAAGTCCCTGGCCAGGGCCTTGATGGCGGACTGCTCCGCGGACAGCCCGAAGTTCACTGCCATATCCGCTCCCTCACCGCACCCTCACCGCGTTCCCGCTCGTGCTCGTCCCGCTCGTGCTCGTCCCGCTCGAAACTACCATCGCTAGTTTTCAGTCGGCAGCCCCTACTATGTGCCGCATGGCCCGCCCCCGCAAGCCCCTGCTCAGCCGCGACCGCATCGTGACGGCGGCGCTCGCGCTCATCGACGGCGAGGGTCTGGCGGCGCTGTCCACCCGGCGACTGGCGGCGGAACTGGGTGTCAGCGGGCCCTCGCTCTACAACCACTTCGCCACCAAGGAGGCGATACTCGACGCGGTCGCCGACGCGGTGGTCGACCAGGTCGACCTGTCGATGTTCGGCGGCGACCGGGACTGGCGGCAGGCCCTGCTCGACTGGGGCCGCTCCTACCGCGCGGCCCTGACCGAGCACCCCAACATCGTCCCCTTCCTCGCCACCGGCCCCGGTTTGCGCCCGGCGGGCCTGCGCATGGCCGACGCCGTCTTCGGCGGCATGGTGGAGGCGGGCTGGCCGCCGGCCCAGGCCACCCATATCGGCGCCCTGATGCGCTACTTCGTCACCGGCTCCGCGCTCGGCTCCTTCGCGGGCGGCTTCGTGGGCGACGCGGACGCCTACGACCCCGCCGACTACCCGCACCTGGGGCAGGCCCACCTCCTGGCCAGGAACCGCGAGCGGATCGACGAGGGCGCCTTCGAGACCGGCCTGCGGGCGCTGCTCGACGGACTGGCGCTCCAATATGCCGACGCGGACGCCGCGGACCGGCCGGCGGGGACAGGCGGCTGACGAGCGGGGGGTCAGGCCGACGGCTTGCGGGCCGGTGGGGGCCGACGGCTGACGGGCGGGCGGCGGCGACTGACAGGATGGCACCATGTCGACAACGGATTCGTCCCCGGCGGCCACGCAGCGGCTCGTCCAGGTCAACTACCGCAAATACGACGGCACATTGCACTGGAATCTGCGGATGCGCCGCCTCGGCGAGGACGCGCACGGGATATGGCTGGGCCTGCCCGCGGGCGGCGTGACGCGCAAGGGCCACAGCTACGAGATACCGATCCCCGAGCCCCACGTGCTGCTCTTCCCGCGCGAGGCGTGGTGGACCGCGACCTTCAACGGGGCACCGCGAAAGACCGAGATCTACTGCGACATCACCACCCCGCCGCACTGGCCGTCGCCGGACGAGGTCACCATGGTCGACCTCGACCTCGACGTACTGCTCAGGCGGGCCACCCGGGAGCCGATCCTGGTCGACGAGGACGAGTTCGCCGAGCACCAGGTGCGCTACGGCTACCCGGCCGACGTGGTCACCGCGGCCCAGGAGTCGGCCGACTGGCTGATGGACGCCATCGCACGGGCCCGGGGGCCCTTCGCCGGGGCGCACCAGGCGTGGCTGGCGATGGTGGGCGGGACGGCGTAGGCCTCGCGGACGGCCCGAGCCCCGAGGGGCCGTCCGGGTGCGCCGGACCGTTTGGGGCCACGGGGCGGCGGTCGGGCGCTCAGAAGACGATCAGCGCCCTACCGCCGCGTCCCGCGGTCATCGCCTCGAACGCGGCTGGGATGCCGTCAAGGCCGATGTGCTCGGTGACCATGCCGGACAGGTCGAGGCGGCCCTCGCGTACGTGCCCGGCGAGGACGGGGAGATCCTGCGTCGGGTCGCAATTGCCGTACACGCACCCTGACAACGTCCGGCCGAAGTAGAACAGTTCCAGCGCCGAGAAGATGACTTTCTGGTCCTGGCCGCCGATGCCGACCACGGTCGTACGGCCGCCGCGCCGCGTGGAGGACCAGGCGGTGCGGATGGTGTCGGCCCGGCCCACGCACTCGACGGCGACGTCGGCGCCGTGGCCGCCGGTGAGGCCGCGGACCCGCTTGGCCGTGTCCTCGCCCGCGACGACGAAGTCGGTGGCGCCGGCGGCGATCGCCAGCTCCTCCTTGCCGGGGGCGACGTCGACGGCGATGATCCGCCCCGCTCCCGCGATCCTGGCGGACTGCAGCACCGCGAGACCGACCCCGCCGACGCCGTAGACGGCCACCGACTCGCCGGGGCGTACGGCCGCGGAATGGTGCACGGCTCCGTAGCCGGTGAGCACCGCGCAGCCGAGCAGGGCGGCGTCGGTCAGCGGCACGCCGTCGGGCAACGGGAGGACGGCCCCGGCGGCGACCACGGTCTCCTCGGCGAAGACGGCGGTGCCCAGGCCCGGGTGCAGCGCGCTGCCGTCGGCGGCGAGGGTGGCGTAAGGAGCGGCAGCGGCATTGCCGGAGTTGGCGCACAGCCACACTTCGCCGAGCCCGCAGAAGTGGCAGCTGCCGCAGGCGGGGGCCCAGTTGAGCACCACCTTGTCGCCGGGTGCCACCCGGTCGACGCCGTCGCCGACGGCGACGACCGTGCCGGCGCCCTCATGGCCGAGCACGGCCGGGACCGGCTGGCGCAGCGTGCCGTTGGACAGCGAGAGGTCGGAGTGGCAGACGCCCGCGGCGGCGAGCCGCACCCGCACCTGGCCGGGGCCCGGTTCCGGCAGGTCGATCTCGGTGACGACCAGCGGCGCGTTGACGGCTGGCAGGACGGCTGCGCGGACCACGGGGTCTCCTGATCGGTGCGGGGATGTGTCTCTTTGTCGGTACGTCAGCGGTACGGGGCGCCTCGGTGGCCTGTCCTGTCCCGGTCGGGACGGTCGGGACGGGCGGGCCGGGACGGCGGGTCCCGGACTGGCCCGGGGCCGCCCCCGGCGTCAGAACTGCAGCGACTTCGTCTGGAGGTATTCCGCCAGGCCGTGCGCGCCCAGCTCGCGGCCCACCCCGGACTGCTTGTAGCCGCCGAAGGGCGCCTGCGGGTTGAACCGGCCGCCGTTGATGTCCACCTGGCCGGTGTCCATCCGCCGCGCGAAGGCGACAGCGGACTCCTCGTCGGCGCCCCAGACCGCGCCTGCCAGCCCGTAGACCGTGCCGTTGGCGATCCGCAGCGCGTCCTCCTCGTCCTCGTAGCGGATCATGACGACGACCGGGCCGAAGATCTCCTCCTGGGCGATCGCCATAGCGGGCTCGACGTCGGCGAAGACGGTGGGCCGGACGTAGTAGCCGGCCTCCAGGCCCTCGGGGGCGTCGGGGCCGCCGGCCACGATCCTGGCGCCCTCGTCGACGCCGCGCCGGATGTAGCCGCGCACCCGGTCGCGCTGCTTGGCATTGACGACCGGGCCGAGCCTGTCGCCCGGCACGTACTTGGCGGCGGAGGCCGTGGCGATGGCGACGGCCTCGTCGTAACGGGCGGCGTCCACCAGTATCCGCGTCCAGGCGCTGCACGTCTGGCCGGAGTTGGCGAAGACATTGGCCAGTCCGACGTTGACGGCGCGGGCCAGGTCGGCGCCCGGCAGGATCACGTTCGCCGACTTGCCGCCCAGCTCCAGGGCGACGCGCTTGACGGCGGCTCCCGCCGTCGCGCCGATCTGCCGTCCCACCGCGGTGGAGCCGGTGAAGGACACCAGGTCCACACCCGGGTGCTCGGCGAGCGCCTGGCCCGCGACCGGGCCGAGTCCGGTGACCAGGTTGAAGACTCCGGCGGGCAGACCCGCCGCGGCCAGGATGTCGGTGAAGAGCTGCGCCACCAGCGGGGTGTCCTCGGCGGGCTTGAGCACCACCGTGCAGCCGGCGGCGAGGGCGGGGGCGACCTTGGCGACGATCTGGTGCAGCGGGTAATTCCACGGGGTGATCGCGCCCACCACGCCGACCGGCTCCTGGAGCACCCGGGAATTGCCGACCCGCTCCTCGAAGGGGTGGGCCGCGGCCAGCTCGGCATAGGAGGCCATCACGGCGGTGGGCAGGTCGGCGTGCACGGCGGTGGCGAAGGCCATCGGCGCGCCCAGCTCGGCCGACACGGTGGCGGCGATCTCCTCCCGGCGCGCGGCGAGCAGGTCGCGTGCTGCGCCGAGGACGGCGGCACGCTCGTCGGGCGGGGTGGCCGCCCAGCCGGGCAGCGCCGCGCGGGCGGCGGTCACGGCGGCGTCCACGTCCTGCGCGGTGCCGGCCGGCACGCGTCCGATGACCTGCTCGGTGGCCGGATTCACGACGTCGATCGTGCCGTCGGTGGCGGCGGGGCGCCACGCGCCACCGATGAAGACCGCCTCCCGCCCGCGGTGGATGCCGGCCCCGCCGCCCGCCTGGTCCACGTCTCCTGCCCGGTCCGCGTCTTCCGCCGGCTCCGCGCCGCCTGCCGCGTCCGCCCTGTCCGTGCCGCCGCCCTGAGCCATGCCGTCCACCTGCCGCCTTCCGAGTCACCGCTGCGTCGACGCCCAAACTAGCGCCGATAGTTTTACGTCGCCAGGGCCCGTCGTATGCCCTCGGTCACCCGTGGGCCCGACACGGGCGCGGCAGCCGGCCGCACGCCCGCGGAACGGGTTCGGCGGTCCGGCCCCCCGCCGACCACCGCCGTGGTGCCGGCGCACCGGTCAGCCGGCTGCCTCCACCTGTATCGGGAAGCCGTTGAGCACCGCGGTGCCGGACAGCGGGTCGAGGCGGCTGCCGTCGAGCAGCTGGTTGACATTGACCCCGGGCTCGCGGGAGGCGGCGGTCAGCCGGGTGCCGGTGCGGTCGTGGCCCCAGCCGTGCGGCAGGCACACCACGCCGCGGCGCAGCGTGTCGGTGATCTCCACCGGTGCGGTGATCTCGCCGCCGTCGCCCTTGATGCGGGCGAGCGCGCCTTCCACCAGGCCGAGCCGGGCGGCGTCCTCGGGGTGCAGTTGGGCGGTGCAGCGGTTGCTGCCGCCGGTCAGGACCGGCACATTGTGCATCCAGCTGTTGTTCGACCGCAGATGGCGGCGCCCGATCAGGACCAGCGAGCGCCGGTCGCCGCCGTCGGCCACTGCGGCGCGAAGGCGCGGCACGTCGGCGGCGACCGGCGGCGCGGCCAGCTCCACGGTGCCGGACGCGGTGCGCAGCACCGCGCCCAGCCGCGGGCCCAGCGGTCCCAGGTCGATACCGTGCGGGTGGTCGAGGAGCCCGGCCAGGGTGAGGCCTTCCGGGTCGGCGCCGAAACCGTCGCCGTAGGGGCCGAGCCGCAGCATCATGTCGAGCCGCCGCTCGTAGCCGGTGCGCCCGCCGAGCAGCGCGGCCACTTCCTCGGCGTCCCTGCCGTGGACCGCGGAGTGCGGGTCGGCGGTCTCCGCGCCGAGCCTGCGCGACACCGCCTGGCCGTCGACCAGCGCGGGGTCGGCCTCCGGGCCGCCCTGGCCGAGGACGGCGAGGATCAGCCGGGCCAGGATCTCCGGCTCGTCGGGCGCGCCGGAGGCGAGCGGCACGGCGGGCGGGCTGTAGCGGACGGTGTTGCGCACCGCGAGGGTGCTGAAGGCGAAGTCGTAGTGCGCGCTGCGGGCCGGCGGTGGCGGCGGCAGGACGACATGGGCCTGCCGTGACGTCTCGTTGAGATACGGATCGACGCTGACCATGAAGTCGAGCCCGGACAGGGCGCGGTCCGTGCGCAGGCCGTCGGGCGCGGAGAGCACCGGATTGGACGCCACCACGATCAGCGCACGCAGGCGCCCCTCCCCCGGCGTGTCGATCTCCTCGGCAAGGGCCGCGGTGGGCAGCTCCCCCTTGACCTCGGGGTGTCCCGACACGCGGCTGCGCCAGCGCCCGGTGGTGAAGCCCTTGCCGGGGCGCGGCGGCCGGGGCGCCCTGGCGGTGGCCGCGAGCGGGAACATCGCACCCCCGGGCCGGTCCAGATTCCCCGTCAGCACATTGAGCACGTCGACCAGCCAGCTCGCCAGGGTGCCGAATTCGACTGCGGTGCTGCCCAGTCGCCCGTAGACCGCGGCCCGCTCGGCGGCGGCCAGCTCCCGTGCGAGAGAGCGGATGTCCTCGGCGGGGACGTCGCAATATGCGGCGACCGACTCGGGGGTGAAGTCCGCGGCGAGGTCGCGGACCTCCGCCACGCCACTGAGGTGCGGCGCCAGGTGGCCCGGGTCGGTGAGTTCTTCGGCGAAGAGGACCTGCACCATGGCGAAGAGCAGTGCCGCGTCCGTGCCGGGCCTGGGTGCCACATGGCGGTCGGCCGCCGCGGCGGTCCTGGTGCGGTTGGGGTCGATGACGACGAGCCGTCCGCCGCGCCGCCGCAGCGCCTTGAGTTTGCCGGGGAAGTCGGCAGCGGTGGCCAGACTGCCATTGGAGACCAGCGGGTTGGCGCCGATGAGCACCAGGTGGTCGGTGCGGTCCAGGTCCGGCACGGGAATCGCGTTGGGGTCGCCGAACAGGTAGCCGCAGCTGACGTGCTTGGGCATCTGGTCGAGGGTGCTGGCGGTGAAGACGCTGCGCGTGCGCAGCGCCCCGATCAGCTGCGCGGGGTAGAGCGCGCCGGCCATCGTATGGACGTTGGGATTGCCCAGGACGACGCCGACCGCGTCGCCGCCGTGCGCTCCGCTGACCGCGCCGATGCCCGCCGCGACGGCCTCGAACGCCTCGGCCCAACTCGCCTCGGCCAGCGTGCCGTCCCTGCGCACCAGCGGCCTGGTGAGCCGGTCGGGGTCGGCGTCGAGCGCGCCGAAGGAGGCGCCCTTCGGGCAGACGAACCCGGCGCTGAAGACGTCGTCGCGGTCGCCGCGGGCGTGCGTGACACGGTCCTGGTCGATGGTCAGGACGAGGCCGCAGGTGGCTTCGCACAGGGGGCAGATACGCAGAGCTGTACGGGTCATCGGTGACTCCCCCTGGGCGGCGACGGCACTGGCGCGCTTTCGTCTCCGACACTACCGATCGGTACTGACAACGACACCACTCGGCGGTACCGACATCGGTCCCGGGCTGTCCGGTGCGGCGGGGCCGGCCGCGTTTCAGTCGAGTACCGTCGCCAGATAGCCCAGGAGCAGCCGCTTGGCCTCGGCGACCACCCGGGGGTCGCCCGCCGGCTCGGTTCGGAAGGCCAGTTGCAGTGCCGCGTCGGCGGCCTCGACGGCGACCACCAGTGCGAGCCGCAGCCGCGGGTCGGCGGGGTCGGTCGTGAGCCGGTCGCCGAGCAGTGCGGGCAGCCGCTCGGCAAGGTCGTGGTTGGTCTCGCCGGGCACGCCGAAGTCCAGCAGGGCGAAGCCGGGCGCGGTGCGCTTCATCGCGGTGTATTCGTCGACCAGCACTTCGACGGCGGCCCGCCAGCCGTCACCGGTGCCCGGCTCGGCCAGCCGTGCCGCGGTCCGGTCGAGGAAGTCGTCCAGGTTGCGGTGGGCGAGCGCGTCGGCCATCGCGCGCTTGTCGGCGAAGAAGCGGTAGACCGAGCCGATCGGCACTCCGGCGCGGGCGGCGACCGCCCTGGTGCTGAGCCGGTCGTAGCCGGCCTCGTCGAGGAGTTGGGCGCACGCGTCGAGGATCCGCTCCAGCCGCTGGGTGCTGCGCTGCTGTACGGGCGCACGGCGCAGCAGCCCCCCGTCGGCTCCGGGTGCGCCCGTGGCGCCCGCCATCCGCGGTCAGTTCCCCGCGGCGAGCGCGTCGAAGAGCTTGCGCAGGTCGGTGAGCACGTCGCGCAGTGCCGCCTGCGGGTCGGCGGTCCTGGCGATCGCCATGGCACTCTCGCTGAGGCCGCCGTAGAGCATCGAGGCCAGCGGGTCGGCGGGGCGTGGGGAAATGGCGCCCTGCTCGATGGCCCGCGCGACGCCCTTGCGGGTCTGCTCGCGGCAGTTGACGCCCAGGTCCCGCATGGCCTCCCAGCCGAGCGCGCCGGGCGCGTCGAAGAGCGTGATGCGCTGCGCCTCGGGATCGAGCGCGGCCTCCAGGTAGGCGCGGCAGCCCTCGAAGACCGCTTCCCACGGGTCGGCGGCTACGGCCAGATAGGCGGTGGTGATGCGCGCGGAAAGGCGCTCCTGCTCCCGGGTGTAGACGGCGCTGAAGAGCTGCTTCTTGCCGGCGAAGTGGTGGTAGAGGGCGCCCTTGGTGACGCCGGCCCGCTCGCAGACGGCGTCCAGCGAGGTGGCCGCGTAGCCGACGGTCGCAAAGAGCGTCCGTGCGGCGTCCAGCAGGTCTTCGACGGTCGCGTCGGAGCGTTCGCGCTGGGTCGGGCGTACGCGCGGCCGCCCTGCGCCGCTGTCTGTCGCCGTACGCGCTGTCGCCACGGCCACCCTCCTGTCCTGCCGGCCTGCGGCGCTCGGGTATGTGCGCCGCTCTGCCCCCGTTCTCGTCCGTCCGCTGTCCACCCTAAGGGCTGTCCCCCTCATCCCCGGCGGGCGCGCGACGACGGCTGCGGCGCCTCTCCCCCTGCCTTCGGCGGGAGGTGGCCCCCTGCGTTGCCGGGTCCGCCCGCATAGGACCCGGAGGGCGACCCTCCGCCTTGTGATGTACCGCGTCTGACACCGCGCGCCGATCAACCGCGGATCAAGGGACAGCCCTCAGCCGACGCGGTGCTTGACACTCACATACCCTCAGTATGTAAGTTTCATACCGTCAGTATGTTCCCTCGCCGAGGCAAGGACTGCCATGTCCTCACCGATTTCCCCCCCTTCCGCGGCGCCCGCGGCGGGACCGCCGTCCGCGGGCGGCACGGACCCGCGACCCGGTGTCGTCCTGCTGCTCAGCGCGGGGGCGACCTTCATCGCGTTCCTCGACACCACCGTCGTCAACGTCGCCTTTCCCGACCTGGCCGCGAGCTTCCCCGGCGACCGGGTCTCGGACCTGTCGTGGGTGGTCAGCAGCTACGCGGTGCTCTTCGCCGCGCTGCTGACCCCCGCCGGCCGGATCGCCGACGCCTTCGGCCGCAAGCGGCTCTTCCTGTCCTCGCTGGCTGGCTTCACGGTGGCCTCCGCCCTGTGCGCGTGCGCACCTGACCTGCCGTGGCTGATCACCTCCCGCGCCCTGCAGGGCGCGACCGCCGCGGGCATGATCCCGGCCGCACTCGGCCTGCTGCTCGCCACCACCCCGCCACAGCGTCTCCCCGCGGCAATAGGCGCCTGGGGAGCGGCGGGCTCGATGGCCACCGCGGCCGGTCCCGCGCTCGGCGGCGTCCTGGTCGACGCCTTCGGCTGGCGGGCCGTCTTCCTGATCAACGTGCCAGTAGGCGCCGCTCTCGTACTCGCCGGGATACGCGGCCTGCCCGAGCGCACCGGGGCGCAGCGGCGGCTCCCCGACCCGCTGGGCACTCTCACGGTCACGGCGGGCATCGCCCTGTTGGTGCTCGCACTCACCAAGGGCAGCGACTGGGGCTGGACCGACGCGGCCACGGTGGCGGGCGTGGCGGGCGGCGCCGCCCTGATCGCCGTCGCCCTGGTCCGCTCCACGCGCCATGCCGCGCCCGCCGTCGAGACCGCCCTCTTCCGCGACCACACCTTCGCGGTGGCCTCGGCCGCCGCGGCCTTCACCGGCGCGGCGCTCTTCGGCTGGCTGCTGAGCAGCCCGCTGTTCCTGACCACCGTGTGGCACTACTCGGTGCTCAAAGCCGGCTTCGCCGTCACCCCCGGCGCGCTCACCTCCGCGATCGCCGCCGTCGCGGTGGGCAAGCGGGCCAAGCCGCACCAGCTGCCCGCCGTGGTCGGGCTCTCCATGGCGGCCTTCGCCACGGTGAGCGTGTGGGCGTATCTCGACCTGGATACGGACACTCGCTTTCTGACGCTGTGGCTGCCGATGGGCCTGGTCGGCGGCGCGGCCTTCGGCGCCGCCCTGACCGCGCTGAGCACCGCGGCCGCCAGGTCGCTGCCACCGCGGCAGTTCGCCTCCGGGATCGGCATGACCACCACCGCACGGCAGTTGGGCGGCTCCCTGGGCGTCGCGGCCACCGCGTCGGTGATCGCCGCGCACGGGATCGCCGGACCGCAGGCCTATCGCGACGTCTTCGCCGTCTGCGGCGGGCTGGCCGCGGTCGCCGCCCTGGTGGGCCTGGCCATGGCCCGCACCTTGGTGAAGGAGTCCTGACGTGGTCCGCGAATCGAGCGCCGCCCCGCGGCCCGCCGCCGGCTGGGCGGCCGCCTACCCCGCGGAGGCCGCCGACCCGCACTGCCTGGACGACGGCGAGGCCGAGGAGCTGCTGCGCGGCGCACCCTGGCGGCGCTTCGCCGTGGTGGGCGACAGCCTCGCCGAGGGCCTGGGCGACCCGCAACGCGGCTACCGCACGGCGCCCTGGGCCGACCGGACCGCGGAGGCGCTGCACCGCGTCACGCCCGACGCGGTCTACGCCAACCTCGGCCTGCGCGGCCTGACCACCGCCCAGGTGCGCGCCGGGCAGGCGGATCGGGCCGCCGCCTTCGCGCCCGACCTGGTCGCGGTGGTCTGCGGCGGCAACGACCTGCTGCTGCCCGGCTTCTCCCCCGCCGCGGTCGCCCGCGAGATGGATCTGCTCTTCGGCCGGCTCGCCGCCCCCGGCACCACACTGGTCGCCTTCGCGCTGACGAACGTGGCCGCGGCGGTTCCCGAACTGCGCGGCGGCCCGCTGGAGGAGGGCATAGCGCTGCTCAACGGCATCGTCCGCGAGACCGCACGGCGGCACGGCGCGGTGCTGGTCGAGATGTACGACCACCCCGCGGTCGGCGACCGCGACCTCTACAGCGCCGACCTCGTGCACGCCTCCGCGCGCGGGCACGCGGTGATCGGCGCCGCGACGATACGTGCCCTGAGCAGGGAGATCGCGGCTGGAGCCGGAGGTTGTCCACAGGCCTGAGGCGGGGGTTGCCGTCCTGATTCCTATGGTCCAGCATAGGAATCAGGACGACGACGCGGGGAGTGGACCATGGACATCGGCCAGGACGGCAAGGACCTCGACTATTCGGCGGGCTTCGGAAACGAGCACAGCAGCGAGGCCGTGCCCGGCGCGCTGCCGGTCGGGCGCAATGCGCCGCAGCGCGCCCCGTTCGGGCTGTATGCCGAGCAGCTGAGCGGCACCGCCTTCACCGAGCCGCGCGCGCACAACCGGCGCAGCTGGCTCTACCGGATCCGCCCGTCCGCCGCGCACCCCCCTTTCCACCGGGTGCCGAACGGATCGCTGCGCAGCGGTCCCTTCCAGGACGTGGAGCCCGATCCGAACCGGCTGCGCTGGGGTCCGCTGCCGCTGCCCGCCGAGCCGACCGACTTCGTGCAGGGCCTGGTCACCGTCGGGGGAAACGGCGACGTGCTGCGCCGCGAGGGCATCGGCATCCACTGGTATGCCGCCAACCACTCGATGCAGGGCCGGGTGTTCTCCTCCGCCGACGGGGAGTTCCTGATCGTGCCCCAGCAGGGCGCGCTGCTCCTGCGGACCGAGTTGGGGATGCTGCGCGCCGAGCCGGGCCACATCGCGCTGATCCCGCGCGGCGTCCGCTTCCGGGTCGACCTGCCGGACGGCACCGCCCGCGGCTACGTGTGCGAGAACTACGGGCGGCCCTTCCAACTGCCCGAGCTGGGACCGATCGGTGCCAACGGGCTGGCGAACGCCCGGGACTTCCTCGCCCCGGTCGCCGCCTACGAGGACGGTGACGAGGAGACCGACGTCATCAACAAGTTCGGCGGCAACCTGTGGTCGGCGCGCTACAGCCACTCGCCGCTCGACGTGGTCGCCTGGCACGGCAGCCACGTGCCGTATCTGTACGACCTGCGCCGCTTCAACGTGCTGGGGTCCATCAGCTACGACCACCCCGACCCGTCGATCTTCACGGTGCTGACCTCGCCGTCCGACACCCCGGGGCTCGCCGGTGCGGACTTCGTGGTCTTCGCGCCGCGCTGGCTGGTCGGCGAGGACACCTTCCGGCCGCCGTACTTCCACCGCAATGTGATGTCGGAGTTCATGGGCCTGATCGAGGGCGCCTATGACGCCAAGGCCGAGGGCTTCGTGCCCGGCGGCGCCTCGCTGCACAACATGATGTCAGCGCACGGCCCCGACCGGGCCACCTTCGACCGGGCCAGCACCGCCGAGTTGATACCGCAACGGGTCGACGACGGGCTGGCTTTCATGTTCGAGACCCGCTGGCCGATCGTGCCCACCGAGTCCGCCCTGTCCGCGGGCCATCGCCAGCAGGGCTACGACACGGTGTGGGAGGGGCTCGCGAGGAACTTCCGGCTGTGACGGCCATGACCTCCTTCGCCCCCGACTCCCTGACCCTGAACCGCAAGCTGCCGCTGTGGTATCAGGTCTCCCAGTCGCTGCGCGCCTCGATACTGGGCCGCCGCCCCGAGGACCCGCTGCGGCTGCCCACCGAGGACGACCTCGCCGGGCACTACGGCGTCAGCGTGCTCACCATGCGCCAGGCGCTGAAGGAACTGGAGGAGGAGGGCCTGATAACGCGGCACCGCAGGCGCGGCACCTTCATCGAGCCGGCGGCGCTGCGCGGCGCACCGGTCAAGCTGCTCGGCTCGGTCGACGCGATCGTGGCCCAGCAGTCCGGTGGGCACACCGCGGTGCTCCAGTACGGGCGCGCGCCGCTGCCGCCGGAGGTGCGCGAGCACTTCCCCGATCTGACGGAGGCGATGGCATACCGGCGGCTGCGCTGCGACGAGGCGGGCGAGCCCACCAACTGGGCGGAGAATTTCGTCCGTCCCGACCTGGCCGCCGGGATCGATCTGGCGGACCTGGAGCGCTGGCCGATGACCAAGGTGCTGCGTGACGTGCTGGGGGTCCGGATCAGCCGGATCACCGACACCGTCGAGGCGCGGCTGGCGGACCCGGAGACCGCCCGGCTGCTCCAGGTGCCGCTGCTGAGCCCGATCCTGCACTACACCGGGGTCACCTACGACGGGTCGGGGCGGGCGGTCGACGTGGTGCGGATCCACTACCGGGGCGACCGGTTCTCCTTCACCGTGACGATGGAGGCGCGCTGAGGGGCCTCAGTAGCATGCATGCGGTGAGCGACGACGCGCCTTTGCTGCACGATGTGATGCCGTGGTCCGTGCGCCCGCTGCGGATCGGCCGCGGCTGGCCCATGGCGCCGGACGCCGCCACGCTGCGCGACCGCTGGGCTCTGTTCACGGCCGAGCGGGGCGAGGCGGAGCGGGCCGCGCTGCTGCACCCCACCCGGGCGCGCGGGCTGCACAGCCGGGTCGCCCAACTGCCGGGCCACCGCACCGCGACCACCGCGCTGGCCCGGGAGGTCGGCCGCTGCCCCGAGCCGGTGCTGATCCAGCACGGCGCCCACGACCGGCTGTGGCTGATTCCCGACCACCGGCTGATCGACGCCGCACGGCCCGAGTTGTGGCGGGTGCTCGACGACGAGCAGATCTTCGCCGTCGAGCAGGCGTATCTGCCCGAGGTGCGCGAGCCCGCCGTGGCCTTCAGCGCGCTGCTGCCCGACGGCCGGTCACCGGCGGGCCGGCCCGGCCGGATACGCCCGCTGTTCCGGCAGCCGGGCGGCCGCGACCCCAACCTGGCGCCCGGGCTCGTCGGCCTGCTGTCGGAACGGCTGGGCACCGGGGTCACCCCGTGGGACGTGCTGGCCTGGGTCGCCGCCGCGGCAAGGCCCGCGCCCGGCGGCAGCGAGGTGCCCCTCCCCGCCGACCCCGGCGACTGGCGGACCGGTCTGGCGCTGGGCGGCCGGCTGCTGTGGCTGCACACCCGCGGCGCCCGCTTCGCCGACCCGGCCGCCGGACGCGACCCGGGCGCCCCGCGGCTGCCCGGCGGCAGCCGGCCCTACGTCCGGGCGCCGCTGCCCGCGGCGCCGCGCGCGGAAGAGCTGGAGTACGACCGCGACCAGCGCGAACTGCGGATCGGTGAAGGCCGGATCTCGCCGGTGTCCCCCGCCGCCTGGGACCGTACGGCCGGCGGGGTGCGGGTGCTCGAAGCGTGGTGGGAGCGGCGTACGGCGGCGGGCGCACCGGGTTCGCTGGAAGCGCTGCGCCCACCGCGCTGGTCCCGCTCCTGCACCTCGGACCTGCTGGAGGTGGTCAGCGTCCTGACCCTGCTCGCCGACCTGGACGCGGCACGCCACGCCCTGGCCGGCAGGCTGTCGGAGCGGCCGGAGCGGACCATCACCGGGACGGCGCTGCGGGACGCCGGAGTGCTACCGGTACCGGCGGCCAGGCGCAGGCCGGCGTCCGTGCTCGACCACCGTGAAGAGGGACCCGACGGTCAGTTCGCGCTGGTGTGAGCGCGGGGCAGCGGGGCGCGGAGGTCCGCAACCGCGGGGCCGGCCGGCGGGGAGAGGCGGGCACGGCCAGGGCGGCGGTGAGGACGAGGGCGCACCGAAGCACCGCGGGAGCGCAGCGCGATCAGCGAGGACCGCTCAGCGGCGGTTGCCGAACAGCGACCTGCGCAACCGGCGCAGCGGGGCGAAAAGCGAGACCCTGGCACCGCGGTTCGCCGTGGTGTGGGCGGTGTTGCGCGAGGTCAGCTCCCGCATCAGCACGGTCGCCTCCTCGGTCTCGCGCTGCGGCAGGGCGGGCCCGGCCAGTATCGCCAGATGCCGGTCGAGTCGCGCACTTGACGCACCCGTTCCCGCACTGATGGCAGGCACTCTCGGCCTGCCGTGCATCGCTATCTGTTCCATGACTCTCCCCACCCTGACGAGGGCACCCGGCCCGGGCAGGCTAACCCTATCGCCCCGCCGCGTCACGTGCGCATCCCCCGTCCGACCCGGAAGCCCGATTCACCACCACCACAAGGGCGTTGACAACTTCCAGGTTCCGCAGTCGAACGGTGGCAGGAACCGTACTCCAGTTCTGCCGCCGCCGCCGACCACGGGCCGGCGGGTGTCCGGCGGCGCGGTACCCGAACGGAAAAAGACTGGGCCAAAAGGACGCGGGTGCCCGATCATGGACACATGTCCGCGACACCCTGTGAACCGAGGAGGCAAGTGCCGCCCACCACCGGACCAGGAACGGGCAGGGCCGCCGAACCGACCGCCCCGCACCGCGCCCTTCCCATCCACCTGCGGCTGGACGACAGTGACTCGCCGTCGGATGTGGTGGACGCGCTCTTCCTCGGCCGCTTCACCTCGGGCGAGCACCCTTTCGCCAGGGGCGCCTCGCTGGACACCGTCAAGTCCGGGCTCACCCTGCTGCCGCCGGGCGCCACCGTCCTGCGGCAGGCCCGCGACAAGGACCGCAGCGCCACCCTCGCCGAGGGCGACGGCTGGACGATCCTGATCTCCCGCTGGAATCGCGGCGCCGACGTCACGGTGGCGGCCGTCACCGACGACGTCGCCGAGCAGGTGCTCAAGTCGTCGGTGGAGGACGCGGAGGACGAGCCGGAGCCGGAGCCGGAGAGCGTCACCATGGGCTTCTGGTACGTCTCGCCGCGCCGCGGGCCGCACCGCACGACCCGGCAGATCTCCGCCGCCACCTGGGAGGAGCTGCGCGGCAATTACACCGCGCCGGTCGCCGAGGCGATGGACGGCCTGATGAAGCTCAGCGTGGACGACATCACCGGCAGGCTGCTGCTCCTGCACGGGCCGCCCGGCACCGGCAAGACGTCGGCGCTGCGTACGCTGGCGCGCTCCTGGCGGGACTGGTGCCAGGTCGACTGCGTTCTCGACCCCGAGCGGCTGTTCAACGACGTCGGCTATCTGATGGACATTGCGATCGGCGAGGACGACGGCACCGCCGGCGGTCGCTGGCGGCTGCTGCTGCTCGAGGACTGCGACGAGCTGATCCGCGGTCAGGCCAAGCACCAGACCGGCCAGGCGCTGTCCCGGCTGCTGAATCTCACCGACGGTCTGCTCGGCCAGGGCCGCAATGTGCTGGTGGGCATCACCACCAACGAGGACCTGGAGCGCCTGCACCCCGCGGTGGTCCGCCCCGGCCGCTGCCTGGCCAGGATCGAGGTCGGCCCGCTCAACCGCGACGAGGCCGTGAACTGGCTGGGCACCCCGGAGGGCATCGGCCGCGACGGCGCCACACTCGCCGAGCTGTACGCCCTGCGCCGCGGTACGACCTCCGCGCTCCCGGTCCCCGCCCAGGCCGCTGACGGACTGTATCTGTGACACGACCCGCGCCGCGGTACGCGCGTCCACCCGGCGGGGACGGGCCGCTCAACGGCCCATGCCTCGCAGAGCAGTACGGCTAGGGCCTGTCCGGCGGATCTTGGCGGATCAGCCTGCGGCGTCCGGTGCCGTACATCGCAAGGCGGAGAATCGTCCTCGTACCGGGTCGTACAAGGATGATTCGACAACGCTGGGGGCACCTCCCGCCGAAGGCAGGGGGAGGGGTGCGGTGCCGGGCGTCGCAGGCCCGGCATGATCCGCCGGACAGGCCCTAGTCGCCGTACGCGGCGCGCAGCGCCTCCTCCACGGCGGCGCGGGCCGCCGCGCGGTCCAGGCCGAGGCGGCGGCTCCGTTCGACGTACGCGGTCGCGGCCGCGGCCACCTCGCGGGCGCGGGCGTCGGCGGCGGCCACATAGGTGCCGTGGCGGCCGCGGGTCTCGATCACACCGTCCGCCTCAAGCGCCCGGTAGGCCTTGGCGACGGTGTTGGCCGCGAGCCCGGACTGCTCGGCGAGGCCTCGGACGGTGGGCAGTTTGTAGCCGACCGGCAGCCGCCCCGCGCGCGCCTCCTCCGCGATCTGGCCGCGCACCTGCTCGTACGGTGCGACGGCCGACTTCGCGTCGATGGTGATCTCCAACGTCATATCGGGGATCCTGGCACAACCGGTGCGGCCAGGGGGACGGCCCGGTCCGGTCCGTCCGGATCGAACGCGATCCGGTCGCCGCTCTCGTGCAGGTGCGTCAGGAAGGGCACCCCCGCGCGGTACGCGTCCAGGCCCGCGCGGCAGTAGGCGACCATGTCGTGCGGCAGGTCGTCCAGCGGATACCAGCCCAGGCCCGAGCACTTGTCCGGCTCGCGGTTGACCGGCTCGGCGCCGGCTGCGAGCCGGCCGGTGAAGAACCAGCCGATCCTGGGGCGGCCGTCGGGGCTGCGGTGCTGCATCACCACCGCCGCCTCCAGCTCGTGCGGTGCCAGGTCGACGCCGATCTCCTCGCCCGCCTCCCGGATCATCCCGGCCCTGACGTCCTCACCGTCCTCCAGATGCCCCGAGGGCACGTGCAGCAGCCCGTCGGCGTATCCGGTACCGGCCCGGCGGGCGAGCAGGACGTCCCGGCCGCGCAGCAGAACAAGATGGACGTCGACGATCTCGGTGTGCCGTCGCGGCGGGGCGGGCCTGACCACTGCCGCGTACCGCTCGTCGGCGACCTCCCGGCCCCACAACGCGGGGTCGGAGCCGAGCTGGTGGATCACGGTGGACCCGCCGAGGCCCGCGGTCAGGCGGGCGAGGGTGTCCGCGGTGATGCCGACCGGGCTGACGGCGCCCCAGCGGCCCTCGATCAGCACGAGCCTGCCGCCGGGCCGCAGCAGCCGCGTCCAGTGCCGGAGCACGGCGGCCGGGTCGGGCAGCATCCACAGCACGTGGCGGACCAGCACCACGTCGAAGCGGCGGGCGCCGACCGGCGGCCGTGCCGCGTCGCCGACCACCACCCGGGCACCGGTGTCCGCCAGCTTCGCGCGCGCCCGCGCGACCATCTGCTCCGACAGGTCGACCGCGGTCACCCGGTGGCCGTCCGTGGCGGCGAGCAGCGCCAGGCTCCCGGTGCCGCAGCCGAGGTCGAGCACGTCAGACGGCTGGTCAGGCAGCCATGACCGCAGCCGTATCGCCCAGGCGTCCCTGACCCGCGGATCGCGCAGGCCGTGGTCGGGCTCGTCGTCGAATCGGTCGGCTGCGGCGTCCCAGAACTGGCGTCCCGCGGTGTCGGTGGTCATGGGATCAGCGTGCCACCCGGCACTGACAGCGGCCGGATCCGGCAGGTCTGCGCTGCGGCCGGCCGGTTCACCAGCTGGGGCGGATCGGTCCCGCCGGGGCGAGTTCGACCAGCTCGTCGCGCAGCGCCAGCAGCCGCTGCTCGCCCACCATCTCCACCCACGGCCTGACCGCCTCGGCGGCGGCCGCCTCGGCCACGCGGGCGCAGCGCCAGCCGCGGTCGGTGAGCAGGATCAGCCGGGCCCGCGCGTCGTCGGGGTGCGGGCGGCGCTCCACGTATCCCTTGCGCTCCAGCTCGTCGACGATCTGGCTGGCCGCCTGCCGGGTGAATCCGAGGTGCGCGGCGATGTCGGTGACGGTCGCGCCGTCGGGGGCGAGCCGGGTGAAGACGAAGCCGTGCGTGGGGCGCAGATCGTCGTAGCCGTGGGCCACCACACCGGTGTGGATGTCCTGGACGAGGGACCCCGTCGCGCTGAGGAGCGCGGCGGTCAGGCTCATCGCATCGGAGTTCTTCATCGGAGCAGCTTGACACAGTGAGCAAGCTGCTTGAGTATGTAGGAAAGCAGCTTGAGCAAGTTACTTGAGTAAATTGCTTGAGTAAGTCTCTTTCCTATCGGGCGCGCTGTCCGGCCCGCCCGATCCGTTCCTCTGGGGGTCACCATGCCTTTCGTCGCTGCGAGAGAAGCCGTTGTCCACGACATGCACGGGGTGCGCTTCGTGTCCCATGCGGCATCCGCGCTCGGCAGTAAGGAGTTGTGCGCCTGGCGCTGCGAGGTGCCCGCCGGCAGCGGCGGGCAGCCTCACACGATCAGCCGCGAGGAGGTCTTCCTCATTCTGTCCGGCACGCTGGAGCTGACGATCGACGGCGCCTCACGGCTGCTCGGCGAGGGTGACGTGGCGATCGCGCCGGCCGGCTCCCTCCTCGCTGTCGCCAATCCGACGGAGGAGCCGGCCGGCATGTGGGTCACCACGAGTGTGGGTCTGACAGCCATACTGCCCGACGGTTCGCGGATATCCCCGCCGTGGGCTAGCTGACGGCCGACAGGCAGTTCGTCGCAGTGGCGTGCGCGGGGTCCAGCGAGTTGGCCACCTCGTGGAAGGCGATGCGGTCGGTCAGGCCGATCGCGACATGCTCGGAGACGTCGACCGCGCACAGGTTCTGCAGCAGCACGTTGTGGACGTCCGGCCCGGACAGCGCCTGGGTCGTATACGGGGTGACGACCTCGTCGTAGAGGGTCGAGATCACGGTGTAGTGCACTCCGGGCACGGTGTCGCCACCGGCGTTGAGCGTGCGGATGAAGGGGGATCCGGCCACCTGGTCGGCCAGGCCGGGGGTGTTGTCCTGGAGGAAGTCCGCGGCGCCGGGGAAGTACGGAAGGAGCTTCGTCAGGCCGTCGAGGGTGGTGCCGTGGTTGTCCGGGGCCAGTGCGACCAGGGAGTTCACCTTGGCGGCGCCGCCGAGGAATTTCAGGTAGTAGTTCGGCATCATGCCGCCCTGGGAGTGGCCGACGAGGTCGGCCTTGGGGGCGTGCGTCGCGGCGAGCACCCGGTCGGTGAAGGCGGAGAGCTGCCGGGCGGAGTCGGCGATCGGTCCGAGGCCGCCGATCAGGTTCTCGCCGGGCAGCATGCCGTAGTCGAACGAGTAGACGCAGTAGCCACGATCGACCAGATAGGGGGCGAGGACCAGCCAGTTGTCGGTGCCGTTGGCGAAGGTGCCGTGCACCAGGACGACGGGGCGGGGGTGTTGCGCGGAGGGGTGGCAGGAGAAGTCGTTCCAGCCACTGGAGGGCGCCGAGCCGGCGGACGCGGCGGCAGTGGGGACCAGCACCGCCGTCGCAGTGAGGGAAAGCGCGGCCAAGAGCCGGCGCCAGGGCAGCTTCATAGGATCTCCTCGCAGGTCAGGACATGAGGGGGCACGTTCGCCCTGTGTGATCCGGATCACTGACTTGCCGGGCTCATGACAAAGTTACGCACGAGTAGAAAGCGAGGGATAGTTACGCGCGGGTAAAAAATCGGCGGCCTGCGTCACCGCCCCCGGCGCCGCGTGCCCGTCAGATCCGGGGCCAGTGTGGCCGGATGGACGACGTCCGGTCCGAAGCGGTGGCGGGCACGGTCGGCGGCGGCCTCCACGGTGCGGGCGCGGGTGTCGGCGGGGTCGAGGCTGAGCTGGTGGGTGGCGTCGGCGGCGGGCCGCAGGCGGTCGGCGGTCAGCGCGTAGCCGCGGACCCTGGCGCGCTGCAGACCGAGGGAGGCCAGGATGCCCAGGGCGGTGACGGCCAGCAGGGGCGAGTGGGCGGTGGGTTCGGGCAGGGCGCGGGTGCGGGTGGTGGCGCTCTGGTCGGCGTACCGGAGGGTGAGCATGAGCCGGCTGGCGACCTGGGCCTCGGTCCGTAGCCTGCGGCCGAGTTCCTCGGCCAGTCCGAGCACGGCACGATGATGGTGCGCGGGGTCGAGGCAGTCGCGGTCGAGGACGAGGTCGGCGGTCATACGTGCCGCGGGGGCCTGCGGGGTGACCGGGCGGGGATCGCGGCCCCGGGCCCGCTCGGCCAGGAGGCGGGCCGGGCCGGCTCCGAGAAGGCGTTGGAGGGTCGCCGCGGGGAGGTCGGCGACGTGGCCGATGGTGTGCAGGCCGTATGTGCCGAGGGCGGTGGCGGTCGCCCGGCCGACACCGGGCAGCGCGGTCACCGGCCGCGGCCGGAGCCAGGCGTCCGTGGCGGCCTGGTCGTGGGGGATCCGGGTGGTGTGTCCGGGCTGCGACACGGCTGCCGCCATGGCGGCGAGCATGCGGTTGCCGGCCAGGCCCGCGCTGCTTTCGATGCCGTACAGGCCCATGAGCCTGAGCTTCGCCATCTCGACCAGGTCGTGGGGATCGCGGTCGAAGTACCGGAGGGCCGAGGTCAGGTCGAGCTGGACGGCGTCGGGCGGGAAGGCCTGCACGTGCGGGGTGATGCCGCCCAGCAGGTCGAGCACGTCCGCGTACCGGTCGTCGTCCGGTAGGCCGTGCAGGTGCAGGTGGGCGATGTGCCTCGGGCGCGGGGTCGTCATCCCGCGCTTCCCGGGCTGCGGTGGCCGAGCTTGCGCAGGTCGGCTGAGCGGCTGCCGGCGGGCTCCAGGTCGGCGTAAGGGTGCAGCCGGGCCCCCGCCGTGCCGTCGGCGAGGGTGCGCCGCGGCTGCGCGGGGGTGGGCTGCGGGCGGTCCGCGCCGAGCAGCGCGAGGGCCGCCTCGGGGCCGTTGTCGCGCCGGGCGGCGGCGATCCGCTCCAGGTCCCAGGCCATGGTGCCGACGACGGTGCGCCGGGTGCCGCGGACCTGCACCGTCCCGCGGACCAGCAGCAGCCCGGAGTGGAAGACCGTGTGGGCGCAGGCCTCATGGGAATCCTCGAAGAAGGCCAGGTCCACCAGCCCGGAGCCGTCCTCCAGGGTGACGAAGATGATGCGCTTGCCGCTGGCGATCGGCGGGGTCTGGGTCGAGGCGCGCACCCCGGCGACCAGCACCTGCTGTCCGGCCCGCAGGTCGGCCAGGTGGGCGGCGTCGGTCGCGCCGATCTCCCGCAGCAGCCGGTGGTGGTGCTCCATCAGGTGCTTGGAGACGTCGATGCCCAGGGTGCTCAGTTCCGCGCCGAGGGCTTCCCGCCCGGTCATCTCCCGCAGGCCGCTCGGTTCCGCCCCGCCGACCGCGCCCGCCTCGATCGGCAGCTGGCCCTCGCCCGCGGTGCGGACCCGGGACTGCCGGTGGAGTTCGGCGATCTGGAGCAGCAGGTCCCGCCGGGTCAGCCGCCCGTCGTGCAGGTCGCGCAGGGCGCCGATCTCGGCGAGGCGTTCGGCGACCGGCCGGCTGGGGTGTCCCCGCTGCCAGAAGTCGGACAGGGATCCGTACGGCTGCCCCGCGGCGATCCGCGCGCACTCGTCCGCGCCGATCCCGCGCACTCCGGACAGCGCGAGCCGCACTCCCCACCGGCCCCCGTCGGCCCGCTCCACGGTGTGCTCCGCCTTCGAGCGGTTGACGTCGACCGGCAGGACCGGCACCCCGCGACGCCGGGCGTCGGAGACGATGACCCGCTTGGGCCACATCCCCGGATCGTGCTCCAGCAGTCCCGCCAGCAGGAAGGCCGGGAAGTGCGCTTTCAGCCAGGCCGACTGGAGGGCGGGCACGGCGAAGGCGACGGCGTGCGCCCGGCAGAAACCGTAGGCGCCGAAGGCCTCGACGCTCGCCCAGACCCGGTCGCGGACCTCGGGGGTGTAGCCGCGGGCGTCGGCCTCGTGGTGGAACCAGTCCCTGATCCTCGGCAGCCGGCCGGTGTCCCCCAGCGCCCGCCGGGCGATCTCGGCCATCGCCAGGTCGCAGCCGGTCAGGACGCTGATCGTCTCGATGACCTGCTCGTGCCAGATCGTCACCCCGTAGGTGTCGGCGAGCACCGGCTCCAGGTCCGGGTGGGCGTAGTGCGGGTCACCGCCGTGCCGGGCGGCGATGTAGCGCTCGGGCATGCCGCCCTGGACCGGGCCGGGACGGAAGAGGCTGATGTCGGCGATGACGTCCTGCACGTCCCGCGGCTGCAGCCGGGACAGCAGGTCCTGCTGGCCGGGCGACTCCAGCTGGAACATGCCGATCGTCTGGCTCTGCTGGATGAGCTTGAACGCGAAGACGTCGTCCAGCGGGACCTGCCCCGGGTCGTCCAGGTCGATACGGTCGCCGGTGGTCCGCTCGATCTCCGCGACGGCGTGGGCCATCGCGGACTGCATCCGCACCGCGAGCACGTCCAGTTTGATGTTGCCCAGCGCCTCGACCTCCTCCTTCGCCGCCATCACCATCGGGTAGTCGCCCTGCGGGGTGGGCTGCACCGGGAGGCGGTCGAGCAGCGTCGCGTCGCTGATGATCACCCCGCAGGGGTGCATGGCCATGCCGTGCACCAGCGAGTCCAGCCCCTCGGCCAGCTCCCACAGCGGCCCGTATCTGTCCGCCTCGGCGGCGAGGCCGCGCAGTTCCGGCAGTTCGGCGAGAGCGCCGGTGATGTCGGACGCCCGCAGGTGCGGGAAGCTCTTGGCGATCCGGTCCACCTCGTCGGGGGCGATCCCCAGTGCGAGGCCGGTGTCGCGCAGCGCCCTGCGGGCCCGGTACGTCTCGGGCATCGCGGTGACCGCGACCCGCTCGTGGCCGAACCGGCGGAAGATCGCGTCGTAGCACTCCAGCCTGCGCGCGGACTCCACGTCGATGTCGATGTCGGGCAGCGAGTCGCGCCGGACGCTCAAGAAGCGTTCGAACAGCAGGCGGTGGTCGAGCGGGTTGGCCGTGGCGATACCCAGCGCGTGGCAGACCATCGACCCCGCGCCCGAGCCGCGGGCCGCGACCCGGATGCCCAGTTCCCTGATGTCGGCGACCACCTGGCCGACGGCGAGGAAGTAGGCGTCGAAACCCATTCGGGTGATGATCTCCAGCTCCTCCGCCATCCGCTCGCTCGCGGCCCGGTCGTGGTGCAGTCCACGCCGGACCAGGCCTGCCATCGACTTCTCCCGCAGCGCTTCCGTGACGCCGCGCGGGCCGGCTCCGACGACCTCCGCCTCGGGGAAGTGCCGGGTGCCCAGGCCGATGTCCCGGGGGGACAGCAGGCAGGCGGCCGCGGTGGCCGCGGTGTCGGCGAGCAGCCGCCCTGCCCGGCGCGGCCCCATCCCCGCGCATTCGGCGATCTCCTGCGCGACGCGGGCCATCTCCTTCTCGCCCTTGAGCCAGCGCTGCCCGCCGTCCAGCCGGCGCCGGTCGATGGGCCGCAGCAGCCGGGCGGCGTCGAGGACGTCGGCGAGCCGGTGCTGGTCGGGGTCGGCGTAGCGGACGGCGTTGGCCAGGACCGCGGTCGTACGGGTCCGGTCGGCGAGCGCGAGGGTGCGGGCGGCCAGCCGCAGGGAGCCGGGGCCGGTGCCCGGCCGGCCGTGGACGACCGCCTCAAGGCGCAGGTCCTCGCCGAAGATCTCCCGCCACGGCCGCAGCAGCTTCTCCGCGACGTCCTCCCGTCCGGCGGCCAGCGCCCCCACCGGCTCCGAGAGCGGCCCGAGTAGCGCGATCAGCCCCGGGCCGCCGTGCTCGCGCAGCGTGTCCCACGACACCTGGACAGGAGCGGCCCGGCTCGCCGTGCCGACGTGGGCGGCGCTGGTGATCCGGCACAGCCGCGCCCAGCCCTCCTTGTCCCTGGCGAGCAGCACGAACCGCAGCGGCGGCTCCGCCACGTGGGCGCCGCCGCGTACGGGGGTCCGCCGCCGCTGGACCGGGGGCGGCGGTGCGAGCGGGGCCACGGCGAGGTCGATCCCGAAGACCGGTCGCACCCCTGCCTCCGCGCACGCCTCGGCGAACCGCACCGCCCCGGTGACGGTGTCCCGGTCGGTCAGCGCCAGCGCCGTCATCCCCCGCTCGGCCGCCCGGAGGGCGAGTTGCTCGGGGTGCGCGGCGCCGTACCGCTCGGAGTAACCGGACGCGGCGTGCAGATGAGCGAAGCCCGCCATGCCGCACCTCCACGCTCCACCCCTTTTCAGCCATCCGCCCGATACGTTCCTCGTACGTTCGTTCGATTAGCTTAGCGCGGTCATCCCAGGTCAGCGAGTCGAATGAGCCCGTGTCGAACGATCCGGCCGCGGAAAGCGGCGGCCGGATCAAGAGGTTTCCGGCCATCTCCTCGGCCTGGCAACGGACTTGGCACCGACGGCCGCGGCCCCCGGGCCGCCATGACGTTCGTCACGAGCCGGGGCGTACGCGTCGGCCGGTAGGGCCGCCCGTCGGCCGATACGGCTCGGGTCGTCAGCCGGTGCGCCTCCGCCCGTCAGTCGATACGGGCTCGGCGCGTCAGCCCGTACGGCTCGGGTCGTCGGCCGGACGGGCCGGGACCGTGGGCGGCGTCTCCGGCGCCGGGGTGGCGGGAGGGCGGCGCAGGAGCAGGGGCCAGGCCGCCAGCGGGCCGGCCACGGCGACCGCGACGAGCTGCAGCCGGTAGTCGGCCAGGGCGACCAGGGCCGCGCCGAGTGCCGCGGCCACCGCGGTGGGGCCGAAGACCACGGTGCTCGCGGCGGCGGCCACCCGGCCGACCAGTGCGGGTTCGGTGTGCTGCTGCACGGCGGTGAAGACGGCGACGATCACCCAGGGCAGGCCGACGCCGATCGCCAGGGTGCCGGCGAGCACGACCGGCAGCGAGGGGATCGCGCGCAGGCCGGCGCCCGTGGTGAAGAGCAGCAGGCCGGCGGCGGTGAAGGTGCGTTCCGGCAGCCGGCGCATGACGGCGCCCGCCACGGTCCCCGCCACGATCGAGCCCGCGCCCTGGACCGCGTAGAGCACGCCGACGAAGGCGGGCGGGCGGTGCAGGCCGGCGTCGACCAGCTGGTAGATCGCGGCGCTGCTGATCCCGGACAGCAGCATGGCGACGGCCCCCGCGCCCACCAGCCGCACCAGCAGCGGGTTGCCGCGCAGCGCCCGTACGCCCTCCGCGGTCTGCGCGCGCCAGCCGCCGGCCGGCGGGGCGGGCGGCTCCTCGTGGATCCGCAGCACGGTGAAGGCGAGCGCGGCCAGGGCGAAGGTGGCCGCGTCGAGCAGGGCGACCGCGCCGCCGCCGCAGCGCAGGAAGAGGCCCGCGCCGGCCAGCGGGGCAAGCAGCTTCATGGCCTCGTTGACGGTCATCCGCAGCCCGTTGAAGTCGCCGCGCAGCGCCGCGGGCACGGCGGTGACGACCAGCCCGGCCCCGGCGGCGTCCGTGAGCACCGAGCCGACGCCGACCGTGGTGAGCACCAGCAGGAGCAGCCAGGCGTCCGACCCGGAGCGGACCGCGAGCAGCGCGGGCAGCAGCAGGGCGAGGGCCGCGTTGACCGCGATCAGCAGCCGCCGGCGGCGTACCCGGTCGGCGACGGTGCCCAGCAGCGGCCCCACCAGGGTGGGCGCCCAGACGCAGGCGGTCACCGCGGCGGCCAGGCTGCTCGACCCGGTCAGCGTCTTCACCCAGACACCGGCGACCAGCGTCATCGCCGAGTCCCCGAAACCGGAGACCAGGATCCCGCCCAGATACGTGGCCGCGCCGCGGTCCCGCAGCACCATCCGCACCGTCATGGCTCCCAACCTATTGCTTGGGAGTCTGCTGGACAATGCCCGCGGCCGGCCGCCAGGAGGGGTGTAATGGGCTCATGACCGCCACCGATCCCCTGTTGCGCGCCCTCGCCCACCCGGTGCGGCTGCGTATCGTCTCCCTGGTCTGGAACGTCCCGCTGTCCGCCGCCGAGCTGTCCCGCGAGCTGGGCATCTCGCACGCGCTCGCCAGCCAGCACCTGCGCCGCCTCGACGCGGCCGGCCTGGTGGAGCTGGCCGAGGTGCGGGCCAACCGGGGCGGCCGGGAGCGCCGCTACCGGGCGGTGCACGGCTCCCCGCTGTCGGACCAGCGGCACGACGGGGCCCGGCTGATCGCCGAGGCGATGGCCCACAACCTGCGGGAACGGGCGGGCCGCCGGCTTCCCGGCGCCGAGGGGGTCGCCTCGGACGCGGAGCTGTGGGTCGCACCCGAGGTCTGGACGGACTTCAGGCAGCGGCTGGCCGCGCTCTTCGGCGAGTTGCACGACGCCGCCCGGGCCCCGCACGCCCCGGGCACGGTCGGAATCGGCGCGACGGCGATGGTGTTCCCCCTCGCGGAACCCGACACCGGAACCGATCCAGGAACCGCTGCCGGACCCGACACCGGACCCGACGCCGGAACCGGTCCCGGACATCACCCCGAACCCGGGGCCGAGCCGGAACCGCCGGCCCCCACACCGGACAAGCCCGTACCGAACGACCACCAGGAGCGACCTTGAGCCAGGACCCCGCCACCGACTCGCTGCTCGACCTGCTGCGCAAGCAGCGCACCGGAGTGCTCGTCACCCTCAAGAGGGACGGCAGGCCGCAGCTGTCCAACGTGTCGTTCACCTTCGACGACGCCACCCGGACCATCCGGATCTCGGCGACCGACGACCGGGCCAAGACCCGCAACCTGCGCCGGGACCCGCGGGCCAGCTTCTACGTCGCCACCCCCGACATGGGCACGTATCTGGTCGCCGAGGGCGACGCCGAGGTGACCCCGGTGGCGGCGGATCCGCGGGACGCGACCGTCGAGGAGCTGATCGACGTCTACCGGGCGATCGCCGGCGAGCACCCGGACTGGGACGAATACCGTGCCGCGATGGTCGCCGACAAGCGGCTGGTGATCAGCCTGCGCGCGAACCGGGCGTACGGGAGTGGTGCGCTCGGGGCGGTCAGCGGTCCGCTGGACTGACGACGACCGTCCCCGCGCCTTCGGCCGCCGTGTCGGCCGCCCGGGACAGCCGGGCGGCCACCGCCCGCAGGTGGTCGCCGAGTTCGGGCGGCTCCCTGACCTCGAAGGGCACGCCGAGCATGCCGACGTACATCGCGAGCGCGTCCAGCGACTCGAAGCCGGTGCGCAGTTCGCAGCTGCGGTCGTCGCGTACGGTGACGGTGCCGAAGCCCGACCAGTTGTACTGCGCGAGCGTGTCGGCCGGGGTGTGCAGCACGACCACCGCCTGGTAGCGGTAGGCGCGCGAGGTGACGCCCTTGGCGACGTAGGCGGCCGCGTCCTCCGGCAGCGCCCGCGGGGTGAAGCGCGGCCCCGTGGGGGACTTGGGCTCGACGCGGTCGACCCGGAAGGTGCGCCAGTCGTCGCGGTCGATGTCGTAGGCGAGCAGATACCAGCGGCGGCCGTGGTGCACCAGCCGGTACGGCTCGACCGTGCGGCGGCTGGCGGCGCCGCCGTGGTCGCGGTAGTCGAAGCGCAGCCGCTCGCGGTCCCGGCAGGCGGCGCCGAGCGCGGTGAGCACCTGCTGGTCGACCGTCGGCCCCGGGCGGCGCGCCTGCACGGTGACGGCCTGCATCGACTGGACGCGGTGCCGCAGCCGGGACGGCAGCACCTGTTCGAGCTTGGCCAGGGCGCGGATCGAGGTCTCCTCGATGCCCTCGACGGTGCCGCCCGCGCCGGTGCGCAGGCACAGGGCGACGGCCACCGCCTCCTCGTCGTCGAGCAGCAGCGGCGGCAGCGCGGCGCCGGCGCCCAGCCGGTAGCCGCCCGCGGTGCCGGGGGCGGCGTGCACCGGGTAGCCGAGCGCCCGCAGGCGTTCGACGTCGCGCCGGACGGTGCGGGCGGTGACGTCGAGCCGCTCCGCCAGCTCCGGGCCGCTCCAGTCCCGGCGGGACTGGAGGAGCGACAGCAGGCGCAGCAGCCGTGCGGAGGTTTCCAGCATGCCGCCAGTGTGCCAGCGGCCGCGGACAGGTACTGACCGCAAGGACCAGCGGCACCGGCAGGAGCACGAGGACGCGGGCAGCCGTACGCCCCCGCCGTACGGACCGTACGGCGGGGGCGCGGGAACGGGGCGAGCGGACGGGGCCGGCGTCTAGTAGACGCTGACGCCGTACGCGCTGAGCGCCTCGGTGACCGGCTGGAAGTACGTCGTGCCGCCGGAGCTGCAGTTGCCGCTGCCCCCGGAGGTCAGGCCGATGGCCTTGGTGCCGTCGTAGAGGGAGCCGCCGCTGTCGCCGGGCTCGGCGCAGACGTTGGTCTTGATCAGGCCCGAGACGATCCCGTCGGCACCGTAGTTGACGGTGGCGTTGAGCGCCTGGACGGTGCCGCTGTGGATGCCGGTGGTCGAGCCGCGGCGCTTGACGGCCTCGCCGACGAAGGCGTTCGCGGCGCTGGTGATGTCCTGGCTGCCGACGGTGCCGTCATGGGCGACGGAGGTGTCGTAGCGGACGATGCCGTAGTCGTTGCCGGGGAAGCTCGTGCCGACCGTCGGGCCGATGGACGCCCCCGAGCTGGTGTAGTAGGCCGGGTAGCCCTGGGTGCAGTGGCCCGCGGTCAGGAAGTAGTACGTGCTGCCGCTGCGGACGTTGAAGCCGACCGAGCAGCGCCACTGGTTGGTCAGGACGGCGTCGCCGCCGGACAGCAGCGGGCTGAACGTGCCGGACACCCGGGTGATGTGGACGGCGTCGCCGTAGGAGGCGGTGGACTTGGTGAGCGCGGCCAGCTGGGCGGCAGTCACCCGGCTGTCGGCGCTGATCTCCAGGGTGTTGGTGCGCGGGTCGACCGACCAGGCGGTGCCCGCGACGTCGGCGGCCCGGGTGGCGTCGCCGGCCTTGGCGAGCTGGGCGGCGCTGTGGGTGACGAGCCGGGGGGTGGCGCCCGCGGCGCGGACAGTGTCGGCCGCGGCCTGGCTGGTGACGTTGACGACGGAGGTGCCGGTGGCGCTGTCGACGTACGTGCCCGCGGTGCGGTCGGCACCGAGGTGGGCGACGAGCGACGCCGCCGCTTCCGGCGTCACCTTCGCGGTGCCGGCGCCCTGGGTGGCCTGGGCGGACGGAAGGGCGAACGCGGTCGCGGCGAGCATGCCGGTGGTGACGGCGAGGAGTTGTATGCGTCGGGTGGACTTCACTCGTTCCTCCTGCGGGGGTGGAGGGGGAATTTGTCGATGTACTGTCAGGCGCGCACCGATAAACGAACGCCACATCAGCCTGACGGGCACTCATGGGAGTATTCAGGCCTCACAGAGAACACACAAGAGGGCCGGAGCACCGGCAACTTGCTGGAAACACATACGCCCCGGCGGCCCCAAGCACGCCGGGCGCACCGGCATATGACGCCGGTTCGGGCCCGCACCGGTTCGGACCCTGCCAAAACGGTGGGTGAACCGGGCACGCAGCCCGGCCATCCCCTTCGGCCACGACTCAACCTGCTCGACCGTCAGCTCATCAGCACACAGTCACATCAACGACGGCCGAGGCTGATCGTCACCCCAGATGTGGTTGCAGTACTAAGCCGGTGCGGCCCTGCCCAGGGGCGGCGGGGTCACGGTCTTCTTGGCGCGCAGGTAGCGGACGAAGCCCTCGTGGTCGAGGGTGTGACGCACCGGGTCGGTGTACGTGGTCAGCGCGTCGTAGCCGTCGTAGGCGAGCATCGTGTAGGCGTTGGTCGCCAGCCGGTAGCTGCCGTTCAGGTCGAGCGGCTCCCCCTTGATGGTGACCTTCGCCGGGTCGACCCGGGAGCCCACGGGTTGCGAGGTGTCGTAGACGTACCGGACCTCGTCGGACACCGCGAGCGGGTAGAAGCCCACGCTGCCGTTGGGGGTTGTCTGCCACTGCTGCTCAAGCGCCTCGTGGATGGCCGCTCCGGTGTAGGTCGCGGACATGTTGGGGCTGTCGAAGCCGTACGCCTTCCAGGCCTCGCCGAAGAGGATCACTCCGTCGGCGTCGCCGGTCGCACTGCCCTTGGCGTAGGGCAGGTCGCCGCCGAGAGCGGAGCGCGCCTTGGGGGGTTTGCTCGGGAGGACGGCGAGGTCGGCGGGGCGGGGGGCGCGGGCGGCGTCCTTCTCGGCGTACTGGGTGGACTCCCAGACCAGGAAGTCGGCGACCAGGTTGCCGAGCGTGGACTCCCCGGAGGCGTTCGCGGCGCGGGTGAGGTCGCCTGTCTGGCGGGCGATGGGGGTGGCGTCCTGCGCGGTGGACCGGCCGGTCCAGTAGCCCACGATGTCGGCGATCTCGGCGTCCTGGGGGACGTCGCGGGTGACGGCGTGGTTGGTGGACGTCGTCAGCTCGCGGACGATCCTGCCCGACCGCGCGTCCAGCTTGATGGTGATCTCGCTGACGAGCTGGCCGTAGTAGCCGGCCTCGACGACCGGGCGGGGCACCCCGTCGGGGTCGTTGATCATCATGTTGAAGCGGCAGTGCCAGTGGCCGGTGACGATCACCCCGATGTCGGGGTCGGCCTTGGCCGCCAGCTCGAAGGCGGGCCCGGTGGGGCTGCTGCCGGAGTTGTAGTCGCCGCCCGCGTAGCCGCCCTCGTGCATGACGACGACCAGCGCGTTGACACCGCGCGCCTTGAGTTCGGCGGCGGACCGGTTCGCGCTCTCGACGAGGTCGGTGGTCAGGAGGGTGGGCTGGTAGGAGCAGTTGAAGCCGGGACCCTCGACGCAGCCCTCGACCGTCATGTGGATGAACCCGATGGGGAGCCGGCGCCCGCCGGGGCCCTGCACGTACTCGATGTTCCAGGACGGCAGCAGCCGGCTGCCGTCCGCGCGGCGCACCACGTTGCCGCTGTAGTAGGTCCAGTCGGCGCCCTTGAAGCGGCGGCCGGTGGACAACGGGAGACTCGAGTAGGGCGCGTCGAAGGGGTAGTCCTTGCCGTGCACCATGTGGTTCATGGTGAAGTCCATGCCCTTGTCCAGCTCGTGGTTGCCCAGCGAGGAGAACTGCAGGCCCATCGCGTTGAGGACCTCGATGGTGGGCTCGTTGTTCTGGGTGTCGGCGTAGTACGCCCATCCGGAGAAGTTGTCGCCGGCGGAGAAGAACAGGGAGTTGGCGTGGCTCTCCCTGATCCGCTTGAGGTGGGTGGCGAGGTATGCGGCGCCCCCGGTGACGATCGGCGGGCCGCCCGCCGGGTCGGGTATCGTCCCGCCCTCGCTCGGGCTGGGCGGGGCGATGTAGCCGTGCAGGTCGGTGATGTTGACGAGTTGGACGTCGACGTAGCCGTTGGTCGACGGGGCGTCGGCTGCGGCGGGCGTGGCTCGCGCGGCGGTGCCGACGGTGGCGGTGACGGCGGCAGCCGCCCCGGCGGCGAGGACGGAACGGCGCGGAACGGAGTGGGTCTGCGGATGCACTGGGTCTCCCCCAGGGGTCGACGAGGCCGCGAGACGGCAGCGGCGGGTAGTACGCGGGGGAAGGCTATGCAGCGGCCGGCCGGAACGGCCATGCAGGGACGGGTCGCGGTTTTGCCGGAAACTGCTGCGGGGAGGGGGAGTCGGGCCGTACGCCACCGGCTGTCGGGGATCGCGTCGCCCGGCTGCCGGAACCCGGCACCGACGGGGTCATCCGCGCCCGTGGTCGGCCCGGTAGGCCGTCGGCGGCACACCGAAGCGCTGCCGGAACTGGCGGCTGAAGTGGTAGGGCGAGGCGAAACCGACCTCGGCGCCGATCCGGCCGACCGGCAGTCCGGTGGACTCCAGCAGGGTCGCGGCCCGCCGCAGCCGGGCGGCCAGCACCACGTTGCCGATGGAGTCGCCGGTCTCGGCGCGGAAGAGGTGGGCGAGCCGGGACGGGGAGAGCGCGACCCCCCGCGCCAGCTCGTCGACGCTGAGCGGCGCCGCGGGGTCCGCGGCGATCAGGTCCAGCACCTGCCGCACCCGCGGGTCCGGCCCGGCCGCGGCGCGCGACTCGTGCTCGGCGGCGGCCATCAGCAGCAGCTCCTCGATGCCGTTGAGGGCGAGTTCGGTGGCGTAGGCGCCGTGCCGCGGCCCGCGGTCGACGGGCACGCGGCCCTGCGGGGCGTCGACGGTGGCGGACATCGCGTTGCGGTGCACGCGGGCGAAGGCCGCGTCCGCGCGACGCAGCCCCTCCCCTGGCCCCAGCCGTGCGACGCTGAGGCCGGCGGCGAACTCGGGCCTGCGCAGCCAGTCGAACCAGCTGGGGCGGGGCTGGAAGTGGGTCCACCAGTAGCCCCAGGGGGCGTCCCCGGAGGCCCGGTAATGCTGGGGCGCGCCGGGGGTGATGACGACCAGGTCGCCCGGGCCGGTGGTGAGGAGGCGCCCGCCGGAGACGTACTCGGCGGTCCCCGAGACGGTGAGGCTGGCCATCCAGTTCCGCGCGCCGCGCTCGCGGTAGACGGTGTAGCCGGGGTGCTCCTCGAAGCGGCCGGCGCTCAGCAGGTCCGCCTCCGGTATCTGCGTCCACATGGCCGCGCAGGCTCCCCTCGTCGCTCGACCGGCCGGCGCCCGGACCGATCAGCCGGTTCGGGCCGGGTCGGCATGGGCACTGTGGCGATGGGTGACGGCGACGCCGTGGCCCGTCCTGATCAGTTCCTGCATGGCGCGCTCCGCCAGCGCCGCGTCCCGCTCGCGGATCGCGTCGATGAGGCGCCGCCGCGCCGGCAGCGGACCGTCCTCGGGACCGGTGTCGTCGGCCAGCCGGTAGCTCTGCCGGATGCCCTGGTCGATCACGGTGTCGAGGCTCGTCGCGAGGTCGTTGTGGGTCGTACTTCGAGTGGTACTCGGTGCGGACCCGGCAGGTGCTCGCCGACCGGTTGTGGGGCGGCGCGCGGCAGCGGAGCGTCGACGAGTTCCTGGACCTGGTCGACGAGATCGGCCACTCACCGCTCGGCGGCGGGCGCGGCGCCACCCGGGTCGCCGACCGCGGAGCGGTCGTGGGCCTCGCCGATCCGCTCGTGCTCACCGACGTCCGCTTCCGCCCGTCACCGTCCCAGGGCGGCTGGGTGACTCCCTACGAGACCAACGGCGTGTGGTCCGGCGATTCGCTCGCGCGGCTGGAGCGGCTGCGCGGCGCCAAGGTGGAAGTACGCGACACTCCCGACGGGCAGTGGCATCACGCCCTCGACCTGCCGCTGCTGCCCTTCGGCACCTGGAACCTCGCCGCACTGCCCGAGCCGGCCGAGGTCGCCGCCGCGCGGCTGGTCGACCGCGACGGTGCGCCCCTGCCGGCGTCGGTCGTCGACGTCGAATGGCTCGTCGAGCGATGACACCCCGCGTCCCGTCGGGACGCGCTCCGGGTGGGGGCGGAGGGCTTTCGCGGCACGGCTACGGCACGGCGGGAGCCGACTCGTCGAGGTTCAGCACGTGCAGGAGGCGCCGCTCCACCTCGGCGGCCACGCGATCGCGGGCGGGACCGGGTTATTTGCGGCCACGGTGAGGACGTCGACGGCGGTGGCGGTGGCGGCCAGGAACTCCGCCCGTAGGTCCAGCCGCTGCCGAGGAAGGTGACCTGCTCGGCGTCCTGCGCGGCCCGGTCGAGGGAGCGCACGCCTGCCGGCAGCGCCCCCTCGCCCTCCCTAGGACCTGGGCAGCCCCAGGTGGTCCCGCAGCGTGGTCCCCGTGTACGCCGTCCGCAGCGACCCGTGCTGCTGGAGCAGCGGCACCACCCGGTCGACGAACGCGTCCAGGCCGCGGCCCGCGGCCGCCGGGTCGGGGTGCAGGACGAAGCCGTCCGTCGCGGCGCTCTGCACCTGCGCGTGCAGGCGGTCGGCGAGGTCGCGTGCCGCCGCCGCGGTGGCGGCGGCGCCCGCGGCCAGCTCGAAGCGGGACAGCACCCGCATCCGCCGGGCGCCGCGCCGGACGCCGGACGCGAGCCCGCCGGGCCCGGTGATCAGCACCTCGCCCTTACCGCCGAAGTCCAGCGTGACCGGCCGCCCTTGCGGACCCGCCGCTTCGCCATACCGCCCGGGCGGACCGCCCGCACGCCCGCCGCTGACCCGGTCGAGTGCGGCGATCCTGCGGGCCAGGTCGTACGGTTCACCGCCGGCGCCCGCCGGGACCGCCACGGCCAGGCCGATCCTGCTGGTGACCGCGGCCAGCGCGTGCAGCACGGTGACCGGTTCCGGACCCCAGCGCTCCGGCCCCGCCCATCCGTCGGCAGAGGTCCCGGTGTCGTACGCGGCCGATGCGGCAGGCCGGACGCCACCGGTCCGGGCGCCGCCGGTGAGCAGCAGGAAGTCGAACAGGCCGCGTTCCGCGGCCTTGGCCAGCGCGGCGCAGGTGTCGAAGTCGGGTCGCGGCCCCGCCTCTCCCCCGGCGCCCAGCAGTTGGACGGCCAAGTGCAGCTGGCGTACGGCGCCGGGGGCCGGGCCGGCGGTCACGACGGCACCCCGCGGCCGGCGGCGGCGGGACGTGCCGGGCGGTGCAGGCCGAGGTGTTCGCGCAGGGTCGCCCCGGGGTGGAAGGAGCGGAAGAGGCCGCGGTGCTGGAGCAGCGCGGCCGTGCCGTTGACGAAGCGCTCCAGGTCGCGCGCGGGCCGGACCGGGCGGACGTGGAAGCCGTCGACCGCGCCCTGCCGCTGCCAGTCCGCGATCAGCTCGGCCAGGTCGACCGGGCCGCCGCGGAAGAGCACGCCGCCCGCGGGGTCCGCCAGCAGCGCGATCTCGGCGCCGGGTTCCGCGCCGATCTCGCCGCCGCCGAGGTCCACGGACATCTCGGCGAGCACCAGCAGCCGATCCGGGTCGCGGCCCGCCTCGGCGGCGAGGCCGTGGAGTTCGGCCCTGGCCAGCCCGGCGCGCTCGGGCCGGGCCATGCGGACGACGGCGACGTCGGCGTACCGGGCGGCGAGCTCGCGGGCGGCGGGCTCGGTCGCGTCGAGCACGGTGACCGGGGCGGTCGGTGACAGCCCGCGCCACATCCCGGTGACCGCGGCCGCGGTGTCGCCGGCCGCCCGCCACACCGCGGGCGGCCGCTCCGGCTGCCGGCCGCGTCTTCTCGGACCGCCCGGCGGCCCCGGCACCGCGAGCCGCCAGCCGGCCCGGCCGCGGCTGACCCAGTCCAGCGTGGCCACGGCCACGGCGACGTCGAAGGACTCGGCGCGGCCGGCGGACACGGCGGGTACGACGCCGATCCTGCCGGTGGCGGGCGCCACCCCGGCGAGCAGCGCGAGCGCGTCCAGCGGCCCGGCGCCGTCCGCGGGCCCCAGCTCCAGCGTGACGAAGTCCAGGCCGCCGCCCTCGGCGAGCCGGGCGAGGTCCCGGTAGTACGCCGTCCCGTGGCCGGCGGGGGCGCCGCCGATCGCGGCGGCCAGATGCAGGGTGCGGCCGGGTCGGCCGGGCGGCGAGGAGGGGTTGAAGACGGGTGCGGAGGGATACGAGTGGGCAGGCATGCGAAGGCTCCGTCGACACGCGGAAGTGGCACGGGTGGTGCCTTCACACAGCCGTCGCGTCCCTCAACGCGACTGGGCCCCCAGGGGCTTCACCGAAGGCTAAGCCGCTGCTGACACCCGCTGTCAAGCATGTCCAGCCCGTGGACAGCACGTCTCACCTGTGTTGACGGATCGCGGGGGCGGCTGCTGCACTGTGGGTATGCGCAGCTGCCGGCTCGTCACCCGCGACCACATCGACTTCGGTCGGGTGTGGTCGGCCTCGTGTTGCGGTCGCTGACCCGCCTCGACGGATCGTCCGGCCTTCACACACGCATGCTTCGCCTTTTCCCGCCCCTCCCTCGGGCCCCCCGTACGGTGTGACACCCCTCTTAGCCCCTGCTCGACCAGCCGGTTCCGGCTCGCTTCAGCAGCCGCAATCGCACCCGTCGCACCCATCACAGCAATTGCAGCAGTCGCAGCACCCGTCGCAACCGTCGCAGTCGCAGTCGTCGCACCAGGGGTCCTTGCGCTCCCTGCTCCACGGGTTCTCGTGCTCGGTGCAGCACATCTGGCAGGTGCAGCACAGGCCTGCGAAGACCGCGCACCCGGCGAGCAGTCCGCGGCGCGGGCGCGGCGGCTCGGGCGGCGGGAAGCCGCCGGGGAAGCCGTGGTCGGGGCCACCGGGAGCGTAGGGGCTCTGACCGGGGGCGCCCGGCGCGTACGGGTTCCCACCGAAGGGGTTGCCGCCGCCCTCTGCCGCGGCGCCCGGCTGTGGCGCGTGCGGACAGCCGCCGGCGCCGAAGGCGCGGTCCACCGAGCGGCCCAGTTCGTGGACCAGCAGCACATGGGCCAGCCGTCCCGATGCCGAGCCGGCGAAGTCGGTGTCGCGCAGGGCCAGTCGTATGCCGTGCAGCGCGTCGTCGCAGAGCCGGCGGGCCTCGGTGCGGCCGGTGCCGGTCGCGGTGAGCGGGTTCCAGGCGCCGGAGCGGGTGTCCTCGGCGAGATCCTCGACCGCGTCCAGCAGGTGGGCGAGCCGGCCGAAGAGCCGGCCCGCCTCCTCCAGCGGCGCCTTGTTGGCCGGGCGGCCCGCCAGGACGGCGGTGTGCGCGAAGGCCGCGGCGGTCGCGGTCTCGGTGGGCTCGGTCACGGTCAGCAGCGCGGTGCCGGGGCCGGCCGCCGCCTCGATCGCGCCCTGTCTGCCGACCGCGTCGAGCAGCACCGCGGTGTCGAAGCCGAGGTCCCCGCCGGTCCTGGCGCCCGCCCGGTCCCAGCGGCGGGCCACCCCGCGGGCCGCGGCGGCCACCGGCCGCCGCCCGTAGGCGCCGTCCCGGTCCTCGACGTGGTCGCGCATCTTCGCCGACGCGAGCACCAGCGACACGGCCGCGGCCAGCCGCGCGCCCTCCCCGGTGGCGACCGGTGCGGTCCGCATGCCGCGCAGCGGGCAGGGTCCCGCGGTCCTGCGCAGGTCCGCCGTCGCGGCCGTCTGCGCCTCGACGAGGACGGAGATGACCAGGCCGTCGTAATTGGTGGCGATTCTCGCGACCTGGCCGTGCCCGTCCCGCAGCGCGAGGCACAATCCGCACAGGTGTGCGAGCCAGGATGCGGCCATTCCCGGCGACATTCGATGGCGGCACGGCCTGATGATGCCGAACATGCATTCCCCCCGGTGACCCCGCGCGCCCCGTAATTCCCGCGAGTCACGCCGGAACTCGTTCAACCGACAGCCAGTCATGTTATCGCCTGTCGGATCATCGTCCGGGAATGCATGATGGAAACCTGCACGGCTGGGCAGACGGCCTGCGCAGGGCCGTACGGCCCTGGTCGTCACCCGGACGTGAAATGCGTTCCCATCGGATCGTCACCTTCCCTACACCTCCGGCGGGCTGACGGTACGCCACTATCGTGTGTGCCAGTACCGTCACAACTCGCCTGAGTGGCGGCTATCCGCTTGGCGCGTCATCCACATCATGCACGACGATAGGACTTGCGGACGGACGGTACTGACCGCGTGTGAGAGAGGAGGCGTCCATGGGATCGGTTCGACGGGCGAGTGCCTGGTTGGGCCTCGTCGACGACAATGGTGGCGAGGGTTATTACGACGAGGAGTACGCCGACTACGGCGAGGGCTCCGAGCGTGCCGAGACCTGGGTGACCGATCCGCGGGTGCGGGTCGCCACCGAGTCCGCGCAGGAGCAGGGCCGGCGGATCGCCACCGTCACCCCTGACGGCTTCCGGGACGCACGCGGCATCGGCGAGCTGTTCCGCGACGGCGTGCCGGTCATCGTCAACCTCACCGGGATGGAGTCGGCGGACGCCAAGCGCGTGGTCGACTTCGCCGCGGGCCTCACCTTCGGCCTGCGCGGGTCCATCGAGCGGGTCGCGACCCGGGTCTTCCTGCTGACCCCCGCCGACTACTCGGTGCTCAACGCCGACGACCGCCGCGGCGGCGACGGCTTCTTCAACCAGAACTGAGCAGGGCTCTCACCGGACCGCCGACCGCGTCCGGTGGGAGTCCTGCCCGGCGCGTCCGCGCGCCCCCGGACCGCACGGCCTGTCGGCCCCGCCCGCCCGCCGGATTCCGGAAGACTCGGGATGATTCCGACCGTCCTCTGGAGGCGTCGTGCCGTCCGTCCCGCCCGGTCCCGTGGCACCGCCCGGCACTCCCGGAGTCCCCGCCGGCAGGCTCGCCGGGCTCGGCAGCTTCTGCGCCCGGCATTCGCCCTGGGTGATCGCGCTCTGGCTGGTGGTGCTGGTGGCCGCGCTCGGCGGCCGGCACCTCGTCGGGGCGACCTTCAGCGATCAGCTCAGCTTGCCCGGCAGCCAGTCGGACACCGGCGCCGCCCTGCTCACCGCGTCCGACCCGGCGGCCGCGGCCCCCAACGGCCTGGTCGTCTTCCACACCGGCAGCGGCACGGTGGCGGACCATCAGCAGGCGGTGGACTCGGCGATCACCGACCTCAAGGCGATGCCGCACGCCACAGGTGCCTCCTCCCCGGTCACCAGCAAGGACGGCGCGACCGCGTACACCACCGTCTCCTTCGACGAGCAGCTCAAGTCGCTGGGCCACGGCTACGTCGACCAGCTCGACAAGGCGACCGCGCCCGCCAGGTCCGACGGCGTCCAGGTCGCCTACGGCGGCGGCCTGGACCAGGTCACGACCGCCCCGGCCGACGACCTGGCCAGCGAACTGGTCGGCATCGGCGCGGCCCTGCTGATCCTGCTGCTGGTCTTCGGCAGCGTGCTGGCCGCCGTGCTGCCGCTGCTGTCCGCGCTGGTCGGCGTGCTGGTGGGGATCGGGGTGGTCGGCATCGTGGCGGGCGTGGTCACCTTCGCCACGTCGGCGCCGACGCTGGCCACCATGATCGGGCTGGGCGTCGGCATCGACTACGCCCTCTTCCTGACGACCCGTTTCCGGCAGGACCTGATCGAGGGCCGCTCCCCCGCCGACGCGGTCGCGCGCACCAGCTCCACCAGCGGCCACGCCGTGCTGGTGGCCGCGACGACGGTCGCGGTGGCGCTGCTGAGCCTGTACGCCTGCGGGTTGAGCTTCATCGGCAAGCTGGGGCTGGCCGCCACGATCGCCGTGGTGGTCACCGCGACCGCGTCGCTGACCCTGGTCCCCGCCGCGCTGGCGCTCACCGGCCGCGCCATCGACCGCTGGACGGTACGGCGGCGGCCGGTCGCCGAGACCGCGGGCGAGAGCGACAGCTGGCACCGCTACGCCCGGCTGGTCTCCCGGCACGCGGCGGCCTTCCTGGCCTGCGGGGTCGCGCTGCTCGCGGTGCTGGCCGTGCCGCTGTTCTCGATGCGGCTCGGCCATGTCGACGACGGCGCCGGGGCGTCGGGCAGCACCAGCCGGATCGCCTTCGACCTGGTCTCCGACGCGCAGGGCCCCGGTTTCGGGCCGGGCGCCAACGCCCCCTTCACCGTTGTCGTCGACGTCTCGGGGTCGAACGTGCCGGCCGACCAGATCGGCGACGACGTCGACAAGGCGCTGCAGGGCACCCCGGACATCGCCGAGGCCACCGCGCTGCAGCCGACGCCCGACGGCAAGCTGCTGGTCGGCACGGTCACCGCGACCGGCGACCCCCAGTCGGCCACCACCGGCGCGCTGTTCAACGCCCTGACCGGCCATGTGCTCTCCGACGCGCTGCGCGGCACCGGCGCCCACGGCTACGTCACCGGCACCGCCGCGGCGCAGTTCGACTTCCGCGACACGGTCAAGGACCGGCTGCCGATCATCATCGGCATCGTGCTGCTCGCCGCCTTCCTGCTGCTGATGACGGTCTTCCGCAGCCTGGTCATCCCGCTCAAGGCGGTCCTGCTCAACCTGCTGACCACCGGCGCCTCCTACGGCGTGCTGGTCGCGGTCTTCCAGTGGGGCTGGGCGGCCGGGGCGCTGGGGCTGCCCGAGGCGGTGCCGATCGAGTCGTACGTGCCGATGATGATGTTCGCGATCGTCTTCGGGCTCTCGATGGACTACGAGATCTTCCTGCTGTCGCGGATCTCCGAGGCCTGGCACCGCACGGCGGACAACACCGGGTCGGTCGGTGCGGGCCTGTCGGCGACCGGCCGGGTCATCTCCAGCGCGGCCTTCATCATGACGGCGGTCTTCCTGTCCTTCACCGTGTCGCCCACGGTGGTGGTCAAGATGCTGGCGCTGGGCCTGGCGGTCAGCGTGGTGCTGGACGCGACGGTCGTACGCCTGCTGCTGGTGCCGTCCACGATGTTCCTGATGGGCCGGTCCAACTGGTGGTTCCCGCGGTGGCTCGACCGGGTCCTGCCACGGGTGCACATGTAGACACGGCTCCGTGTCGACAAGGGCACCCGGGAAAGGCGGCCGGCGCGGGCCCGGCCGTCAGCCGCGGAAGGCGTCCAACCCGGTGAGCGCCTTGCCCAGCACCAGCTGGTGCATCTCGACGGTGCCCTCGTAGGTGAGCACCGATTCGAGGTTGGTGGCGTGCCGCATCACCGGGTATTCGAGCGAGATGCCGTTGGCGCCGAGCACCGTGCGGGCGGTGCGGCAGATGTCGATGGCCTCGCGGACGTTGTTGAGCTTGCCGAAGCTGATCTGTTCGGGGCGCAGCCTTCCCGCGTCCATCCGGCGGCCGAGGTGGTGGGCCAGCAGGATGCCCTTGTGCAGTTCGACGGCCATGTCGGCCAGTTTGGCCTGGGTGAGCTGGAAGCCGCCGATCGCCCGGCCGAACTGCTCGCGGCCGCGGGCGTAGTCGAGCGCCGCCTCGAAGCTGGCGCGGGCCGCGCCCATCGCGCCCCACACGATGCCGTAGCGGGCGTGGCTCAGGCAGCTCAGCGGGCCGCGCAACCCGGTCGCGCCGGGCAGCACCGCGTCGGCGGGCAGGCGTACGCCGTCCAGGACCAGCTCGCTGGTGACCGAGGCGCGCAGGCTCCACTTGTGGTGGATCTCGGGGGCGCTGAAGCCGGGGGTGTCGGTGGGGACGGCGAAGCCGCGAATGCCGTCGTGGGCTTGCGCCCACACCACGGCGACGCCGGCGACCGAGCCGTTGGTGATCCACATCTTGCGTCCGTCGAGCACCCAGTCGGAGCCGTCCCTGCGGGCGCGGGTGCGCATCCCGGCCGGGTCGGAACCGTGGTCGGGCTCGGTGAGCCCGAAGCAGCCGATGACCTCGCCCGCGGCCATCCGCGGCAGCCAGTGCTCCCGCTGCTCCTCGGAGCCGTAGCGGTGGATGGCGTACATCGCGAGCGAGCCCTGCACCGAGACCAGGGAGCGGATGCCGGAGTCGGCGGCCTCCAGTTCCAGGCAGGCCAGGCCGTACTGCACGGCGCTGGCGCCCGCGCAGCCGTAGCCGGTCAGCGGCATGCCGAGCGCCCCGATCGCGCCCAGCTCGCGGGCCAGCTCGCGGATGACGGGCAGCTCGCCGCGCTCGTACCAGCCGGCCACGTGCGGCAGCACCCGGTCGGCGGCCCAGGCCCGTACGGTGTCGCGGACCGCGCGGTCCTCGTCGGTCAGCAGGTCGTCGAGGCCCAGCGGGTCGTAGGGGTCGAACGGCGGCAGGCCGGACGGGGACGCTTTCGCTGCGGGCGGCATGGCAGGGACCTCCGGCCGGAAAAACTAGCAGTGGTAACAACGGGCTCGGGGCCGACGTTACGGTTCAGTCCGCCGCGCGTCCAGAGCGTACGGCCGCGGGCGCCGCCTGGCGCGCCGGGAGCTGCGCGTCGCGGCTGAGCGCCGGCCGGGTCTCGCGCGGGGCGCATTCCATGGCGCGCGGCAGCCGCAGCGCCGCGCAGGCGCCGGCGACCAGCAGCACCGCGCTGACCAGCAGCGTCAGATGCATGCCGAAGACGAAGGAGTGTCGCGCGGCCTGCCGCAGCGCGGCGCCGCTGCCGCCGCCGAGCCGGTCGGCGACGTCGTAGGCCTCGCCCAGCGACTGGCCGGCCGCGGCGGTGTCGGCGGCGCCGACACCGGCGGCACGCGGGGCGTAGGCGGCGTTCATCACACTGCCGAGCAGCGCGATGCCCATGCCGGCGCCGAGTTGGTACGAGGTCTCGCCGATCGCCGCCGCGCCGCCCGCCTGGTGGGCGGGGGCCCCGCTGAGCATCGACTCGTAGGCGCCGAAGAGCGTGGTCTCCAGGCCGGCTCCGAGCATCACGAAGGCGGCTGTCAGCAGCAGCGGCCGGTCGTGCTCGCCCATCGCGGTCAGCGACAGCACGGCGAGCGCGGTGAGCAGGAAGCCGCCGGCAACCATCCGCCGCGGCCCGAAGCGCTGCAGCAGCCGGGCGCCGGCCAGGCCCGCGGCCATCGCGGCGAAGGTCAGCGGCAGCAGCCGCAGGCCGGTGTCGAAGGGGCTCAGGCCGAGGACCAGTTGCAGATACTGCACGGCTATCAGTTCCAGGCCCACCAGGGCGAGCATCGCCAGCACGATGCAGCCGACCGAGGTGGTGAAGGCCGCCTGGGCGAACATCCGGACGTCGATCAGCGGGTGCCTGCGGCGGCGCTGGCGGCGTACGAAGGCCACCAGCAGGGCGACGCCGGCCAGCAGCGGCAGCCATACCGGGGCGTCCAGCGGGGCCGAACCCGCGCCGAGCCGCTGGACGCCGAGGACCGTGCCCAGCACGCCGAGCGCGGCGGTGGCCGCGCCGAGTACGTCCCAGGGTCCGTCGCAGCCGCCGCGCGACTCGGGCAGCAGCAGCCGGCCCGCCACCAGCATCACCGCCATCAGCGGGATGTTGACCAGGAAGACCGAGCCCCACCAGAAGTGCTCGACCATGAAACCGCCGAGCACCGGGCCGACGGCGGCGCCCACCGCGGCGACCGCGCTCCACATGCCGATGGCCAGCGCCCGCTCCCGCCGGTCGGGGAAGACCTGCCGCAGTATCGACAGCGTGGCGGGCATGATCATGGCGCCACCCGCGCCGAGCAGCGCGCGGGCGCCGATCAGCACGTGCGGGGTCGGCGCGAAGGCGGCCAGCGCGGAGGCGGCGCCGAAGAGGGCGTAGCCGGTGAGCAGCACCCGGCGGCGGCCGATCCGGTCGCCGAGCGTCCCGAACAGGATCAGCAGCGAGGCGGCGATCAGCGGGTACGCGTCGACGATCCACAGCAGGTCCTGCGCGCCTGGGTGCAGGTCCGCGGTGAGCGCGGGCACCGCCACGTGCAGCACGGTCGCGTCCAGCGCGACGATCAGCAGGCTGACGCAGAGGACCACCAGAATGGTCCACCGGCTGACCGGCCGCGTCATAGGCCTACCTCCACGTACGGGTGACCGCCAGCGTAACGGAGGTCCGGGGCGGCTCCGGGGGCCGCGAGGCGGCCGACCGGACACGACGCACCGGACATCGGACGGGAAACTCGGGAGAAAGGGCGGGGAAATAAGCGATAAATAAGAACGGGCCGGTGTGAGGATCAACACCCGAACATAAACTTCAAACCTTCCCGTATTTCGCCGAAACCCCGTCAGCCAAAGGGGTGGTGAGACGCAGTCCACATCACATCGTCATTACAAAGCAGGCCGTACGGCCGACCAATGCCGTCACACGCTGTAACGTCGATTGGGTGCGTACCGATGACAGGCTCCACCGCGACGCGGAGCGCCCGACCAGCCGCGCCCTGCCGCGGATGAGTCGAACACGCGTATGGCTGTTCGGTGCGACGCTGGCGGTCTACGTGGCCATCGTCGTGGGCGTCCTCACCACCTCCAAGCTGGTGACGCTCGACTGGCAGGTCATGCTCTGGCGTCCTTACAAACAATGGCCGCAGATCCACGCGTTCCTGGACTATTTCGTGGTTCTCGGCCAGCGCGGCCCCACCGCCGTGATGGTGCTCGCCTGGCTGGGCTGGCGGGCGTGGCGCCACCGCACTCTGCACCCCCTGCTGGTGCTCGGCACCTCACTGCTCCTTCTGAACATCACCGTGGGGGCCGTGAAATACGGCCTCGGACGGCTTGGACCGCATTACGCGACGAACGTCGGATCGGCCGAGATGTTCGCCGGCGGCGACATATTTCCCTCGGGTCACACCGCCAACGCGGTAGTGACCTGGGGCGTTCTGGCCTACCTGGCCACCACACCGCGGGCCAGGCGCTGGGGGTCGGTGGCCAGCGCCCTGCTGGCGCTCGGCGTGGGCGCGACGACGGTCTACCTCGGCACGCACTGGGTGAGCGACGTCCTGCTCGGCTGGGCCGCGGGACTGCTGATCCTGCTGGCGCTGCCGTGGTTCGAGCCGGCGATGGCCTCGGCCGAGTCCTTCCTGACCACCGCGTGGGAGCGCCGGCGACGGCGCTCGCACAGCCTCGCGCGGCAGGCGGTTCCGGCGGGCGCGCTCGCCCGGCAGGAGGACGAGACGGCGGGCGCCGCGCCCGCGACCCGGCACTCGGTGACCGCCGGCAGCGCGGGCGGGGCGGTGAATCCCGCCGCGGCGGCGACGGCGCCCGGGGCGAACAGCCCGCACGCGCCGGGCCGGTCGCCGGCCGGCCGCCACGAGCGCACCCCGAGCACCCCGGCCGGCAGCCGCCGGCCGCCGGACCGCCCGCGTCCCGCCCCGCCGCTGGTCCACCAGCAGGCCGCCCGGGGCCGGGGCGTCGTCGGCTGACCCACCCCGAACGGCCCAACGGGCCGGGTGCCGTATTCCGTACGGCGCCCGGCCCGTTCGTGTGCCGTGGCGCTCAGCCCATCCAGCAGCGCCGCACCCGGCCGTCGGCGACGGTGAAATTCAGCCGCCCCGCCACGTACTCCATCGTCACCACCGCGTCCGGCGGCAGGCTGCGCACGGTCCGCCATCCGTGGTCGTACGCCCGCCGCTCGGCCTGCTCCTGCGGGAGTCCGGCGTAGGCGTCGAGGTCGTCGTGCGGGTTGGGGGCCGGGAAGGGGGACCCCTGGTCGCCCGGGTCGCCGGGCGTCGGGGCCGAGGAGTCCTGGTCGGAGGAGTCCGGGTCGTGGGAGTGCGGTGAGGGCGCCATGCCTGCCACCGTAGGCCTCCGGACGGGTGTACGCCGCCGGTCGGCTGCCACGTGTCACGGATCGTGCCTTTCCGCACGGCCGCGGCGGCGAATACCGGCCGGTCAATGAATTTCCTGTGTGCACAACTTCCACACAACTTCTCCGCAATGCCCGCCGTGCCCGGTGACCGGTATGCGGAACGGATTGCGATTCGACGCGCGCGTCAGCGGCCGGCCGGCCGGCGCCCGGCCTTTCTGACCGCTGCCCTGCGGGCCGCCCCCGCGACGTCGATCGCGGTCAGCACCGGCCAGGCCGCCCGGGTCGCGGTGGCGCGCACGGCGGCCCTCGGCCCCGCCGCGGGCCGGCGCCGGACGTCCAGCAGTTCGCGGAAGATCCGCAGGTGGCGCTCGGCGACCACCGCAGGGTCGTACGCGTCCGACGCGGCCAGCGCGGCGCGGCCCATCCGCATGCGGCGCTCGTCGTCCTCGATCAGGCTCAGCAGCGCCCCGGCGATCGCGGGCACGTCACGCGGCGGCACCAGCAGGCCGGTCACCCCGTCCTTGACGATCTCCCGCGGCCCCAGCGGGCAGTCGGTGGCGACCACCGGCAGCCCCGCGCGCATGCCCTCCACGATCGTCATCCCGAAGGACTCCAGGGAGGACGTGACGGCCAGGACCGACGCCTTGGCCAATTCCGGCTCTATCGGCGTGGCCGCGCCCATCAGCCGCACGTGGTCGCCGAGGCCCAGCTCGGCGATCAGGGCGGCCAGCGCCGCCTGCCGCGTCCCCTTGCCGTAGAGCCGCAGCGTCCAGTCGGGGCGGGCGGCGGCCACGGTGGCGAAGGCGCGGATCAGGTCGTCGTAGCGCTTGGCCTCGACGAGCCGGCCCGCGGCCACCACGACGCGCGCGCTGCCGTCGGAGACGGCGTCGCCCGCCGACGGCACGCCGTTGGGGACGCCGGTGGCGCGGATGCCGGGCATCCTGCGGCGGTAGACGGCCGCGTCGGCCTGCGTGGTGGTGGTGACCGCGTCCAGGGCCGGGTAATAGCGGCGCAGGGCCACGGTGAGCCGGGTGGAGTGGGTGTCGAGCGTCAGGTGCTCCTGGCCCACCCGCACCAGACGCCGCGGGGCCTGCCTGGCTATGTGCACGTTGAGCCCTGGGCGGGTGCCGACCACGACATCGGCGTCGAGCCCCGACAGGTACTCGCCGATCAGGTCGTCGGTCAGCGCGCTGTACTCCGGGTAGTTCCGGTCGCCGCGCGGGAAGACCGTGGCGGGTCGGGCGGCCCGCGGGTCCTCGTGCAGCCGTGCCGGGTTCTCGGTGCGCAGGTCGGCGAGCGGGCGCAGCCGCACCCGCGGGTCGTAGGCGAAGGCGGGCTTCTCGCGGGTGCGGAAGACCGAGGCGATCTCGACCTCGTGCTCGGCGGCGAGTGCCCCCGCCAGATTGCAGGTGGTGCGGATGGTGCCACCGACGCCGTAAGCGTTGTGCAGCAGGAAGACGATACGCATCGGCAGGCAGGTCCCCGGATCGCGTCCCGCCCCGGTGGACTGGGGCCGGGGGCTGACGGACTGTCGACCCCCGACCCTAACAACCCGCGGATGCCCGAAGCGGGATCGGGGTGCGGACGGCTGCCCTCCGCCGGGCGGGTCAGTCGAGGGTGAGGACCGCTCCGGCGGCCAGCTTGTTCGGATCGGCGCCGACCACGGCCTTGTTCAGCGTGTAGAGCCGCTGCCAGCCGCCGGACACGTGGTAGGTGGCGGCGATGTCCGACAGCGTCTCGCCGCCGCGCACGGTGTGCAGGGTGTGCACGGGGTCCTTGTGGTCGGCCAGCCCGAGCCGCTTGGAGCACACCGGCCAGGCGCCCCAGCCCTGGACCCGCACCACGGCCTCGGCGACCGCGATCTGCTGCTCGGGGGCGGCCAGGTCGGCGCGCCTGGCGTACTTCAGGCCGCCGAACATCACCCACGTGGGCTGCCAGAACTGCAACCCGCCGTAGAAGCTGTTGCCGGAGTTGATGTGCCAGTCGCCGCTGCTCTCGCACATCGCCAGGTCGTCCCAGACGGAGCGGGCCCGCTCCACCGCCCCCGCCGCGGCCTGTCGGGGCTGCTCCGCGGGGGTGCCCAGGGCCGCGTGGGCGGTCGCGGGACGGTCGGTTACGGTCTGCGCGGCCTCGGCGGGCTGGGTGATCAGCGGCAGCAGGGCTGCGGTGCCGAGGCCGGCGAGGACGGCGACGCGGTGCCGTCGCGGACTATGACGATAAGACGATTTCTCGCTCATCGGCACACGCTAAGCAGGCACAACCCCGCCCTCGGGGACGGCACGCCCCGCCCCGCGCCGCACCGCACCCGTTCGGCCCATCCGCTCCCCCGCGCCGGCCTGCCCCGCCAACCCGCGCTCCGGCAAACCGTGACTCCCGGCGCAGACCGGCCGTTGTCACAGTGCGCCGGGGCAGGCCCGGCCAAACGGACCAAGGAGACTCCCGTGGCGCCCCTGCTCGACGTGAGCGACGAGGTACGAGCCGAGATCGGCGAGGAGGAGACACAGCGGCTCCTCGCCGGCGAGAACGCGCCGGGCACGTACGACTGCACGTCCTGCCGCACGCCAGGGGACACCGGGCAGGAGCGGACGAGCACCGTGCTCTTCGTCGGCGACGAGACCGCGGTGCTGGCGTTCGCGCACGCCGCCTGCATCCCCTCGCAGGTCGTGCCGGTGTCGGAGGAGCAGCTCCAGGGGGCCGTACGCAGCATCTCGGGCGAGGAGGAGCATCCGGCGCCGGCCTTCGCCGCGCCGCCGGCCGTCCCCGTTCAGCCGGCCGCCCCCTCGCCGGGGGCGGCGCCGCGGCAGGCGGTGCTCGGCATCACCTGCGGGCTGATCATCGTCGAGGAGGCGCTGTGTCCGGCGCTGGTCATCGAGCCGACCGGGCCGGTCGCCCGCGTCGGTGCCACCGGCGGCGGTGACGACTTCCTGCCGCTGCTCATCGAGCAGGGCTTCATGCCGCAGCTCGACCTGGCGGCGCCGCCGTCGCCGCTGGCCGGCTGGTCGGTGCTGCTCGCGATGGGCAAGCTGCACGCCGTCCTCCAGCCGGCGGCCGGCGGCGCGCCCGCCACCGCGTGGTGGCAGGCCCACCAGCCGCTCCAGGTCAGCGACGGCTGGCGCGCGGCGGTCAGCCGTACGAACGCGGTCTACGTCTACGCAGGGCCTGCCGGCTCGATCGGCCGGCAGCCGCGGGAGGATCTCATGCGGGATGCTCTCGCCAAGGCCTGTGCCAGGGGGCAGCTGGTCGGCGCGACCATGCCACTAGCCGGCACGACGTAGTCGTGCGGCTCCCCTTCCGCAAGGGGGTACGCCCCAGGGGCGCGGGGAACTGCGCGCGCAACCGGCCACCGGCCGGTGGTCCCGAGCGAAGCGAGATGGGGGGCGCCCCCAGGCGAAGCTCTGGGGGAGGACCGAACAGCCCCTTTCGGACGGTGGCGACGTGCAGCCCGTCGACGGCTCGTCGCGCAGTTCCCCGCGCCCCTGAAGGGCACCGTCCCTGCGCAATGGGCACCGCTGAGCCCCCGCGCCCGGGAAAGCGCGCCGCCCTGCGGAAGGGAAAAGCCGCACGGACTGCGCCCCGGAAGGCGCGCCGCCCTGCGCAAGGGGCGCCGCTCAGCCCCCGCGCTCGGGGAGGCGCGCCGCCCTGCGGAAGGGAAGCCGCACGACCGCGTGCCCTGGTCGGGCACCGTCCCTGCGGCAGGGGCACCGCTGGACCCCCGTGCCCGGGGGAGGCGTGGCCCCTTGCGGAAGGGGCACCGACTTGGGACCTCAGCGGAGCGTAAGTTCAGTCGTGCGGACCGCATCCTGGCGGAAGGCCAGGTCGTTGGCGATACGTGCAGACCTTTGACGGTTCCTCCCGGTCCCCCTTCCAGCGGTACATCCCGTCGATGCGCAGCGCGCAGGACTCCTCCGGGGGTGGTGGCACGGCCACGCCGATCTATGACGCTCTGTACAGCGAATACCGCCGGCTCTTCCGTACGCTACCGGGGGACCGCACCGGCGAGGAGTCCTTGCAGTTCAACGGCTTCTCCGCCTGGCGGCCGGACTTCCCGCCGACGTCGGCGGGGCGGCACCGGGGGAACGGCCCGGCGGCGCTGCCGCCGGGCCGCCCCGACAACCGGATGAACGAGCGCTGAGGCCCGCCCGGAGGGCTACTTCTTGCGGCCGCGCTTCTCGCGGACGCGGACCGAGACCTGGATCGGGGTGCCGGTGAAGCCGAACTCCTCGCGCAGCCGGCGCTCGATGAAGCGCCGGTAGCCGGCCTCCAGGAAGCCGGAGGCGAACAGCACGAAGCGCGGCGGCTTGGTGCCGGCCTGCGTGCCGAACAGGATGCGGGGCTGCTTGCCGCCGCGCACCGGGTGCGGGTGGGCGGCGACGATCTCGCCGAGGAAGGCGTTCAGCCTGCCGGTCGGCACCCGGGTCTCCCAGCCGGCCAGCGCGGCCTCGATGGCCGGGACCAGCTTCTCCATGTGGCGCCCGGTGCGTGCCGAGACGTTGACCCGGGGCGCCCACTGCACCTGGACGAGGTCGCGCTCGATCTCCCGCTCCAGGTAGTAGCGGCGCTCCTCGTCCAGCAGGTCCCACTTGTTGTAGGCGATGACGACCGCGCGGCCCGCCTCGACGGCCATCGAGATGATCCGGGTGTCCTGCTCGGCGAGCGTCTCGGCGACGTCCACCAGGATCACCGCGACCTCGGCCTTCTCCAGGGCGGCCGCGGTGCGCAGGCTGGCGTAGTAGTCGGCGCCCTCGGTCAGGTGGACGCGGCGGCGGATGCCCGCGGTGTCGATGAACTTCCAGGTGATGCCGCCCAGCTCGATCAGCTCGTCGACGGGGTCGCGGGTGGTGCCCGCGATCTCGTTGACGACCACCCGGTCCTCGCCGGCGATCTTGTTGAGCATGGAGGACTTGCCGACGTTCGGCCGGCCGATCAGCGCGATCCTGCGCGGGCCGCCGACGACGTCGCCGAACGTCATGGCGGGCGCCTCGGGCAGCACGTCGAGGATCGCGTCCAGCAGGTCGCCGGTGCCGCGGCCGTGCAGCGAGGAGACCGGGAAGGGCTCACCGAGGCCCAGGTTCCACAGCGCCGCCGCGTCGGCCTCGGCGGAGGGCCCGTCGACCTTGTTGGCGGCCAGCACGACCGGCTTGCCCGCCCTGCGCAGCAGCTTGACGACGGCCTCGTCGGTGTCGGTGGCGCCGACGGTGGCGTCGACCACGAAGACCACCGCGTCGGCGGCCTCGATGGCGAACTCGGCCTGCGCGGCGACCGAGGCGTCGATGCCCAGGACGTCCTGCTCCCAGCCGCCGGTGTCGACGATCTTGAAGCGGCGGCCGTTCCAGTTCGCCTCGTACGTAACGCGGTCGCGGGTGACGCCCGGCTTGTCCTCGACCACCGCCTCGCGGCGGCCGATGATCCGGTTGACGAGGGTCGACTTGCCGACGTTCGGCCGGCCGACGACGGCGAGCACGGGCAGCGGGCCGTGGCCCGCCTCCGCGAGGTCGTCGGCGACCTCTTCGAGGTCGAAGCCCTCTTCGGCGGCGAGTTCCATGAACTCGGCGTATTCGGCGTCGCCGAGCGCGCCGGTCTCGCCGTGCTGGTCGTGCTGGTCCATTGGTCTCTCCGTCGGTCAACAGTGGTGCGCGCCGCCCCACCCGGCATCAGCCGGTGCGGTGCGGCGGCGGTGGTTCAGCGGCCGGTGGCCCGCCGGGCCTCGGCCATGTGTGCCGTCAGCCGGTCCTGGACGCGCAGGGTGGCGGCGTCCAGCGCGCTGCGGGTGCGCCGCCCGCTGCTGTCGCCGACGGCGAAGGCCTCGCCGTAGACGACGTCGATCCTGCTGCGCAGCGGCGGCAGTGCGGACACCAGCCGGCCCTTGTGGGCGCTGCCGAGCACGGCGACCGGCACGATGGGCGCGCCGGAGCGCAGCGCGAAATACGCCAGTCCCGCCCGCAGCTCGGCGAATTCCGGGCCGCCGCGGGTGCCCTCGGGGAATATGCCGAGCACGCCGCCGTGCTCCAGCACCCCGAGCGCGTGGGCGATCGCGGTGCGGTCGGCGCGCGACCGGTCGACCTCGATCTGGCCGATCGCCCGCAGGAACGGGTCGAGCGGCCCGACGAAGGCCTCCTTCTTCACCAGGAAGTGCACCGGGCGCGGTGAGGTGCCGATCAGCATCGGGCCGTCGATGTTGTGCGCGTGGTTGCCGGCCAGGATCAGCGGGCCCCGCGCGGGGATGCGCCAGGCGCCGAGCACCCGGGGGCGCCACAGGCCGTTCATCAGGCCGATGCCGATACCGCGGGCCACGGCCGCGCCGCGCGGGCTGGGCAGCGCGGGAGCCTGGTGGTGCTCGGTGGTCACCTGACGGTCGCCCGCCTTTCCTCGACCAGGGCGACGACACGGTCGACGACCTGGTCCAGGGTCAGCTCCGAGGTGTCGACCTCGATCGCGTCGTCGGCCTTGGCCAGCGGGGAGGTCTTGCGGCCGGAGTCGGCGGCATCCCGCCTGATCAGCGCCTCCTGGGTGGCGGCGAGGCTCACCGCGCCCTTCAGCTCGGTGCTGCGGCGGGCGGCGCGGACCTCGGCGGAGGCGGTGAGGAAGATCTTCGCTGTCGCGTCGGGCAGCACGGTGGTGCCGATGTCGCGGCCTTCGACCACTATGCCGGCGGCGGCGGTCGCGGCGGCGGCGCGCTGGGTCTCGACCATGCGGGCACGGACCTGGGGCACCGCGCTGACCGCGCTGACGGCGGCGGTGACCTGCTGCGAGCGGATCGGCGTGGTCACGTCGACGCCGTCGACGCTGATCTGCGGGTCGAGGGGGTCGGTGCCCGACACGATCGACGGCTTGCCCGCGCAGTCCGCGACGGCGGCCGGGTCGTCGACGTCGATGCCGTTGGCCAGCATCCACCAGGTGATGGCCCGGTACTGCGCGCCGGTGTCCAGATAGCTGAGCCCGAGCTTGGCGGCGACCGCCTTGGAAGTGCTGGACTTGCCTGTGCCGGAGGGGCCGTCGATGGCGACGATCACCGGGTTGTCCACAGCGGAAGGCCTTCCTCGTGCCACCCGGCTGGGCGCCGGGCCATCCCACCTAGATTACCGGCCAATCGGGTCCCCCCGATCCCCCGGAGTGCCTGAGCCCCGAAGGGCCGCGTGGGGGCACCCCCAGGCGAAGCTCTGGGGGAGAACTGCGCGCCCGGCCACGGCGGCGGGAAGGCCCCGGGACATGCGGACACGGCAGCCCGGGGGGACTTACGGCCGCAGCGACCACGCACGGTCGCGCAGGGCGGCGGCGAGCACGGGGGCCGAGCGCGGCTCGACGAAGAGGTGGACCAGGCCGGCCTGCTGGGCTGTGCTGTGCTCGATGCGCACGTCCTCGATGTTCACCCCGGCGGAGCCGGCGTCGGCGAAGAGGCGGGCCAGCTCGCCGGGCTGGTCGCCGATGAGGACGGCGACGACCTCGTACGCCTTCGGGGCGGCTCCGTGCTTGCCGGGTACCTTGGCGCGGCCGGCCCGCCCGCGGACCAGCACGTCCCGCACCGCGGCGGCGCCGTCACGGCGCTTCGCGTCGTCCGCGCTCTGCAGCGCCCGCAGCGCCTCCACCGTGCTGCCGAGGTCGGCGGCGAGGTCGGCGAGGACGTCGGCGACGGGGCCGGGGTTCGCGGCGAGGATGTCCATCCACATCGCAGGCTCCGACCCGGCGATCCGGGTCACGTCGAGGATGCCCTGCCCGCACAGCCGCACCGCACTGTCCTCGGCGTGTTCGAGCCGGGCGGCGACCATGCTGGACACCAGCTGCGGGGTGTGCGAGACCAGCGCGACGGCCCGGTCGTGGGCCTCGGCGTCCATGACGACGGGAACGGCCCCGCACAGCGCGACCAGTTCGAGTGCGAGGTTGAGCACGTCGGTGTCGGTGGCCGGGGTGGGGGTGAGCACCCAGGGGCGGCCCTCGAAGAGGTCCTCCGTGGCGGCGAGCGGCCCCGAGCGCTCGCGGCCCGCCATCGGGTGCGTGCCGACGTAGGCCGACAGGTCGCAGCCGAGGGCTTCCAGGTCGCGGCGCGGGCCGCCCTTGACGCTGGCCACGTCCAGGTAGCCCCGGCCCAGGCCACGGGTCATCGCGTCGGCGAGGGTGGCCGCGACGTGCGCCGGGGGCACCGCGACGATGACCAGGTCGACGGTGTCCGCGGGCGGCACGGCGCTGCCCGCGCCGAGTGCCGCCGCGGTCCTGGCGGCCGAGTCGTCCAGGTCGCTGAGCCGGACGTCGACACCGCGGGCGGTGAGCGCGAGCGCTGCCGACGTACCGACGAGTCCTGCGCCGATGACGAGTGCGGTTCTCACGTGGCGGTGTCCTTGCGGAGGGGGTGTGTACGGCCGGGGTGCGGTCGTCCAGCCTAGCCAGCGCGGGCCGCCGGTGAGACCCGGGACCGTACCGCGAGACGCGCCACCCGCGAGGCCGGCACCAGGCGTCCCGTACTCACCGTAAACCCCCTGGTCACCGTCCGAAGCAGGAAAACCCCGGCGGGCGGGCGTACAGGATGGCGATAATCGCGCCCATGCGTGAATCTCTGGGGCACGATCTCGTGCGCGAGCACACGGTCTACGCGTGTGTCATGGGCTCGCGGGCGTTCGGCCTTGCCACCGAGAGCAGCGACACCGACCTGCGCGGGGTGTTCGTGGCCCCGGCGCCGCTGTTCTGGCGGCTGGACAAGCCCCCGACGCATGTCAGCGGGCCGCGGGACGAGGAGTTCTCCTGGGAGGTCGAGCGCTTCTGCACCCTCGCGCTGCGTGCCAACCCCAACGTGCTGGAGTGCCTGCACTCACCGCTGGTCGAGTACGCGGACGCCACCGGCCGGGAGCTGCTCGACCTGCGGGACGCCTTCCTGTCCCGCAGGGTCGCGGCGAGCTTCCGCGGCTACGCGGCCCAGCAGCTCGGCCGCCTCGAAGCGGACATCCGCACCCGCGGCGAGCCCCGCTGGAAGCACGCCATGCATCTGCTGCGGCTGCTGATCAGCTGCCGCGACCTGCTGCGCACCGGCGCCCTGGCCATCGACGTCGGCGACCGGCGCGACGACCTGCTCGCGGTGCGGCGGGGCGAGCTGAGCTGGGAGGAGACCCGCGGCTGGATGCGGACGCTGCACGGCGAGGTGGACCTGGCCGCGGCCCGGACCCCGCTGCCCGAGGAGCCGGACCGGGCCAGGGTGGAGGACTTCGTGGTGCGGGTCCGGCGGGCGTCGGCGGAGGCGGCGGCGTCCGTGGACGCCGCCTCACCGGGCTGACCTACAGGTCGACCTCCTGCATCAGCATGCCGACCTCGGTGTTGGTCAGCCGGCGCAGCCAGCCGGACTTCTGGTCGCCCAGCGGGATCGGGCCGAAGCTGGTGCGGACCAGCTTGTCGACCGGGAAGCCCGCCTCGGCGAGCATCCGCCGCACGATGTGCTTGCGGCCCTCGTGCAGGGTGACCTCGACCAGGTAGTTCTTCCCGGTGTTCTGCACGATCCTGAAGTGGTCGGCCTTGGCCCAGCCGTCCTCCAGCTCGATCCCGGTCTTGAGCTGCTTGCCCAGGTCGCGCGGCAGCGGTCCCTGGATCGCGGCGAGGTAGGTCTTCTTCACGCCGTAGCGGGGGTGGGTCAGCCGGTGGGCCAGCTCGCCGTGGTTGGTGAGCAGGATCAGGCCCTCGGTCTCGGTGTCGAGCCGCCCGACGTGGAAGAGCCGGGTCTCCCGGTTGGTGACGTAGTCACCGAGGCACTGCCGCCCGTCGGGGTCCTCCATGGTGGAGACGACCCCCGCGGGTTTGTTCAGCGCGAAGAACAAATACGACTGGGTGGCCACGGTCAGGCCGTCGACCTTGACCTCGTCGTGCTCGGTGTCGACCCGCAGGCCCTGCTCGGTGACGATCCGCCCGTTGACCTCGACGCGGTGCTGCTCGATCAGCTCCTCGCAGGCCCGCCGGGAGCCCATGCCCGCCCTGGCCAGCACCTTCTGCAGCCGCTCGCCCTCCTGCTCGGCGCCGGGGAAGGTCTTGGGCAGGTTCAGCTTGGGCTTGCTGTGCCGCTGCCGGTTGCGCTCCTCGATCTGCGCGTCCAGCTCGCGGGGGCGGGCCGGGACCTGGCCGCGGCCGCGGTTCCCGGTCGGCTTGTTGCTGCCGGGCTTGGTGCGGGGCATGCCGCCGGGCTTGTTCGCACCGGACTGGCCGGTGCTGCCGACGTCGTAGCGGCGCTCCTCGGGGCGCGGCTTGGCGGGGCGCTGGGGCGGTCCGTCGGCCCGCCCGGGGCCGTCCCCGCGCCGGGGGGCGTCGCCGCCGCGCCCGCCGGAGCCGGCGCCGCGGCCGGAGCCCGCGCCTGACCCTCTGCGGTCCTGGCCGCCGCTCCCGCGCCTGTCGGCACCGCCCCGGGGGTTACGGTCGCCGCCGCCGCTGTTCCTGTCGCTGCTTCGCATCAAGTTTCCGTATTCGCAAGGGTCGATGGCTCGTCCGGCGCGTCCGGGTCGAACGACGGCAGTCCCTCCTGGGACTCCGCCTCGACCGCGTCCGCCTCCGGCAGGAACGGGGCGAGCGCGGGCAGCTCGTCAAGGCTGCGCAGGCCCATGCGTTCCAGGAAGTAGTTCGTCGTCCTGTACAGGATCGCACCTGTCTCGGGTTCCGTCCCACCTTCGACCACCAGACCGCGCTGCAGCAGCGTCCGCATGACGCCGTCGCAGTTGACCCCGCGCACCGCCGAGACGCGGGAACGGCTGACCGGCTGCCGGTAGGCGACGACCGCGAGGGTCTCCAGCGCGGCCTGGGTCAGCCGGGCGTGCTGGCCGTCCAGGACGAATTTCTCGACCGCGGGCGCGAAGTCGGGCCGGGTGTAGAAACGCCAGCCGCCGGCGACAAGGCGCAGGTCGAAGCCCCTGCCCTCGCGGGTGTAGTCGTCGGACAGCTCGCGCAGCGCCTTGCCGACGGCCCGGCGCGGGCGGTCGAGCACCTTCGCGAGCGCCTCCTCGGTGGCGGGTTCGTCCACCACCATCAGCACCGCTTCGAGTGCCGGTTTCAGGTCGAGACCGGCGGTGGCCGCGCTGAGCAGCCCGGTCGGCGGGGCCTTCTGCTCGGGCAGGTCGAGCCCGGCGGTGAGATCCGCCACGTCCGTCATCGTTGCTCTCCGTTCGGTGCTTTGCGGTCCTTGGCGGGCGCGGCCGCGGCCTCCTGGTCGAATTCGTCGGTCACCAGCGGGGTGTCCGGCGGCTGCTCCCCGCCGGTCCAGCGGACCCGCAGCTCGCCCAGCGCCTCCTCCTGGTCCAGCGCGACCGCCTTCTCCCGGTAGAGCTCCAGCAGCGCCAGGAAGCGGGCGACCACGGTGAGCGTGTCCGGCGCGTCCGCGGTCAGGTCGCCGAAGCTGGCCGCGCCCCGCTCCCGCAGCAGCGCGATCACGTGCTCGGCCTGCTCGCGCACGCTGACCAGGGGCGCGTGGATGTGGTCCACGTAGACCTGCGGCCGGGGCTTGGGCTGCATCGCCTTGACCGCGAGCTGCGCGAACCGCTCGGGCCCGATGCTCAGCACCACCTCGGGCAGCAGGTCCGCGTGCTGCGGTTCCAGGCCCACGGTACGCGGGTGGCGCAGCGCCTCCTGCTCCAGGCGGTCGGCGAAGATCGCCGCGATCTGCTTGTAGGCGCGGTATTGCAGCAGCCGGGCGAAGAGCAGGTCGCGGGCTTCCAGCAGCGCGAGGTCCGCCTCGTCCTCGACCTCGGCGGCGGGCAGCAGCCGGGCCGCCTTCAGGTCCAGCAGCGTGGCGGCGACCACCAGGAACTCGGTGGTCTGGTCGAGGTCCCAGTCCGGCCCCATGGCCCGCAGGTGCGCCATGAACTCATTGGTGACCTTGGACAGCGCGACCTCGGTGACGTCCAGCTTGTGCTTCGAGATCAGCTGCAGCAGCAGGTCGAACGGCCCCTCGAAATTCACCAGCCGTACGGTGAACCGCCCGTCGCCCGCTTCCGCCCCGGCGGGCGCCCCACCCGGCGGATCGGCTGCCGGTACGTCCACGGGCGGTACGTCCGCCGCCGGTGCGTCCACGGGCGGGTGGTCCGGTACGTCGTCGGGGCCGTCCACCGCCACGGCCGCCGCGTGCCCGTCCACGTCCTGCGGCACGTGCCCGGCCGCGTCCGTCGCGACAGGCTCCGCCCAGGTCGGGGCGCCGCGGCCGAGGCGGCGGCGCGGGCGGTCGGGGTCGTCGGTCGTGGTGGTCGGCATCGCGGTCCAGGGTGCGGGGGCGAAAACGGCAGGCTACCTCCCCCGGGGCGGCTTCCGCGGGGCTCAGCGCCCGCGGAGCCTGCGTACGAGAATGCTGGCGTCGCCTCGCGACTCCAGGTCGGCGAGCACCACGGCCACCGCCTCGCGGACGATCCGGCCCCGGTCGATGGCCAGGCCGTGCTCGCCGCGCAGCACCAGCCGGGCGTGCTCCAGGTCCATCAGCTCCTCGGCCGACACGTAGACGGTGATCTTCTCGTCGTGCCGCTCGCGCCCGCTGGGGCGGCGGTTCTGCCGGGGTGCCTTGCGCCGGGCCGCGCCCTGCTGCGGCCCTGGCTGGGCCTGCGGCGGCTGCGCGGTGACCGGCGGGGGGAGGGGGTGCTGTGCGGCCGTCGAGGGCGCGTACGGCTGCTGTGCCGGCACGTGCGGGTGCGAAGGCGCCGTGGAGCTGCCGTTGACGGTGGCGGTCGCCGTGCCCCCGCTGGAACCGGCTGCCGCGGTGCCCGCGCCGCCGAGCGGCCTGCGGCCCCCGGGGACGTCCCGGCCGCCGTGCTCCGCGGTGCCGCCCTGGTCCTTGCCGCCGCGGTCCTGGCCGTCGCCGGCCGTGTCGGGGTCGCCCTGCGCCGCCTCGCCGTCCCGGCCCGGCTCCTGCCCGGACCGCGGCCGCGCGTCGCCCTGCGGCTCGCGCGGCTCGCCACCGGCGTGCTGCTGCGGCTGCTGCCGGGGCTGCGGTGCCTGAAGCGCCGCACCCCCGGTGGTCCGGAACAGCTCGTCGGCGCCCGGCATGGTCACTCGGCGTGGCACCGGGCGAGCACCTCCCTGGCGAGTTGGCGATACGCGGCGGCGCCGACGGAGTTGGAGGCGTAGGTGGTGATCGGCTCGCCGGCCACGGTGGTCTCCGGGAAGCGCACGGTCCTGCCGATCACGGTGTGGAAGACGTGCTCGTCGAAGGCCTCGACCACGCGGGCCAGCACCTCGCGGCTGTGCACGGTCCGCGAGTCGTACATGGTGGCGAGGATGCCGTCGAGTTCGAGTTCCGGGTTGAGCCGCTCGCGGACCTTCTCGATGGTCTCGGTGAGCAGCGCGACCCCGCGCAGCGCGAAGAACTCGCACTCCAGCGGCACGATCACCGAGTGCGCGGCGGTGAGCGCGTTGACGGTGAGCAGGCCGAGCGAGGGCTGGCAGTCGATCACGATGTAGTCGTAGTCGGCCATCAGCGGCTTGAGGGCGCGCTGCAGGGTCGACTCCCTGGCCACCTCGCTGACCAGCTGCACCTCGGCGGCCGACAGGTCGATGTTGCTGGGCAGCAGGTCCATGCCCGGCACCGCGGTCTTGAGCAGCACCTCGTCCGCCGCGAGCCCGCGCTCCATCAGCAGGTTGTAGACGGTGATGTCCAGTTCCATCGGGTTGACGCCGAGTCCGACGGACAGCGCTCCCTGCGGGTCGAAGTCGACCAGCAGCACCCGGCGGCCGTACTCGGCCAGCGCGGCGCCCAGGTTGATGGTCGAGGTGGTCTTGCCGACCCCGCCCTTCTGGTTGCACATCGCGACGATCTTCGCCGGACCGTGGTCGGTGAGCGGGTTGGGGATCGGGAAGTAGGGCAGCGGCCGGCCGGTGGGGCCGACGCGTTCACGGCGCTGGCGGGCCGCGTCGGGGGCGAGCGTCGCGGCGTACTCCGGATCGGGCTCGTACTCCGCGTCGGGGTCGTAGAACTGACCGTCCTGCAGGTCGTTGTCGTCGTTGAAAGGCGCCATGGCGGAAGCAGGTCGCGTCTCTGTGGTCGTCTCGGCTCTGCGGGACTCGAAGGTGCGGACCGCGACGGAACCGACGGTCATTCCTGGTTGACCACCCCCGGGAGCAAATGTCGACTCATTCACAAGTCGTCTTACCTCCTTGGTGACCAGGAAACTTCTAGACAGGTCAGCGTGACTACAGCCGACGATTCGCGACTCTATGGCGTGTCGGTGGTTCACAGCAACACAATCCGCCGGACACGGCATGATGTGTCGGCAACCGAACACCCGGCTGTCAAGGGCGTAAGCACCTGAACGGCCGGGTCCTGACGTCGCAAGACCCGGCCGGAGGTGCGGTGTTGACGCCGTGTCGACACGGCGTGTCGCTATCAGCCAAGCAGTGTGTGCAGTTCGACCGAATCGAGTCCGTGCGCGTCGGCGACCGGACCGTAAACGACCTGTCCCTCATGGGCGTTGAGGCCGAGCGCGAGCGCCGGGTCGCGGCGCAGCGCCTCGCGCCAGCCGCGGTCGGCCAGCTCAACGACGTACGGCAGGGTGGCGTTGGTGAGCGCGTAGGTCGAGGTGTTGGGCACCGCGCCGGGCATGTTGGCCACGCAGTAGAAGACCGACTCGTGGACGGTGAAGGTCGGTTCCGCGTGGGTGGTCGGCCGGGAGTCCTCGAAGCAGCCGCCCTGGTCGATCGCGATGTCCACCAGCACGGCGCCCGGCTTCATGCGCGAGACCAGCTCGTTGGTGACCAGCTTGGGCGCCTTGGCGCCCGGGACCAGCACCGCGCCGACGACCAGGTCGGCGTCCAGCACGGCCTGTTCGAGGGCGAGGGCGTTGGACGCGATGGTCTGCACCCGGTTGCCGAACACCTTGTCGGCCTCGCGCAGCTTGTTGACGTCCTTGTCGAGCAGCGTGACGTGGAAGCCGAGCCCGAGCGCGATGGTGGTGGCGTGCCAGCCGGAGACGCCGGCGCCGATGACGACGGCCCGCCCCGACCGCACGCCGGGCACCCCGCCGGGCAGCACGCCGCGGCCGCCGGCCGAGCGCATCAGGTGGTAGGCGCCGACCTGCGGGGCGAGCCGGCCCGCGACCTCGGACATCGGGGCGAGCAGCGGCAGCCGGCGGTCGGCGGTCTCGACCGTCTCGTACGCGATCGCGGTGGTGCCGGACTCCAGCAGCGCGTCGGTGCACTCGCGGGAGGCCGCGAGGTGCAGGTACGTGAAGAGGGTCTGGCCCTTGCGCAGCCGGTGGTATTCCTCGGCGACCGGCTCCTTGACCTTGAGCAGCAGGTCGGCCGCCGCCCACACCTCGTCGGCGGTGCCGAGGATGGCGGCGCCGGCCGCGACGTACTCGGCGTCGGGAATGGACGAACCGCCGCCCGCGCCCTCCTCGACGAGGACCTGGTGTCCGCCTCGTACGAGCTCGTGCACGCCGGCCGGGGTGATGGCCACGCGGAACTCGTTGTTCTTGACCTCGCGGGGGATGCCCACCTTCACGTCGATCACGGTCCTTGCACTCAGGGATAACCGGCTGGATCGTCCTGACATCGTGTGGATTGACACGACACGTCGGACCTGACCGCGTTGTGTGCGGCCACGCCCAGTCTAGTGAAGGAAGAGCTGCTGTCCAGCCTTACAAAGTGGCTGGTTTCCGGCAGAGCATTGGCAGTTTCGTAGGCTGGCAAGGGGTTGCGGGCGGCAAGTGGGCCGGGGCGTCAGCCGGGCTGCGCACCCCGGCTGAACAGGCCCTTCGCCGCCTCGCGCTGCAACCTGGCGCCCTCCGGGTCGCCGAGCCGGTCCAGGAGGTCGGCGAGCCGCAGCAGCAGCGCCGCCTCCAGTCGGCGGTCGGCCGCCTGCCGCGCCCAGTACAGCGCGTCACGGCAGCTGCGCACCGCGTCGTCGGGGCGACCGGCGGACTCCTGGACCCGGGCCGCCTCGGCCAGGGCGCGGGCCTGCGCCGGCAGGTCGCCCAGCCGCTTGCTGATGCCGGCGGCCGTACGCCAGGCGCGCAGCGCGGGGCCGTACTGGCCGGTGTACGCCAGCAGGGTGCCGATCCTGCCGTGCAGCCTGGCCTGGTCGGCGAGTTCTCCGCCGGCCTGGCGCAAGGCGAGGGCCCGCCCGTACCAGTCGAAGGCGCGGCCCGGATCGCGCCGCTCAAGATACGTACCGCCCAGCGCCTCCAGGACGCGGCCCTCGGCCTGCCGGTCGTCGCAGGCGCGGGCCGCGTCCAGAGCGACGCGGTAGCGGTCCAGGGCGCGGTCGGTACGGCCCGCGGCGGCGTCCAGATCGCCGAGGTTTATCAAGGCGGCGGCCTTTTCGCGGACCAGTCCGCGGCGCTCGGCGACGTCCAGTACCAGGGAGTGCAGCTCGTAGCGCTCGGCGGCCATCGCGTCACCGCCCGGGAAGGCGGCCAGCGCGCGGACCAGGGCGGCCACCAGGCGGCGGGCGAGCGTGTCCAGCTCGCCGTCGGCGACCGCGGAGCGCGCGGCGGCCAGCAGGGCGGGCAGCCGCGACTCCAGCCACCCGGCTGCCGCCTGGGCGGTGTCGAACCGCAGAGCCCGCGGCATCCCCTCCTCCACCGGCTCCCGGGCCAGCGCCGCCCGGCACGACAGCAGCAGCCGCACCGTCCGCTCCAGCATCCTGGCCCGTGCCAGCCGCACCTCCTCCGGCCGCTCCGCCTCCGCGAGCAGCCCGGCCAGCATCGGCTCCAGGCACCCAGGCACCCGGTGGAGCGACCCCCCGCCGGCCACCAGGCCGCCCCGTACGAAATCCCCCAGCGCCGCCTCCGCCGCGTCCACCGCGCACCCGGCCAGCGCCGACGCCCCCTGCGCGTCCACGACCCCGGCGGGCGCGAGCACCAGCAGCCGCAACATCCGCGCGGCCGCGCCGGGCAAGGCGTCATAGGCCAGCCGGAAAGCCCGCACCAGCTCGCCCGCCGCGGGCTGGTAGCGGTCGGCGGCGGCCTGCGGCATCTCCCCGGCCGGGCGGGGCACGCGGGCAGCAGGGGGCGTGGCGGGGATGGCGCGAAGGCGGGTGGTCGTGTCGGCGAAGGAGAGGCCGGGCCGGGCGGCCAGCCAGGCGGCGGTCAGGTGGAGGGCGGTGGGGTGGCCGGCGAGTTCCTGCACCAGGGTCTCCGCGCCGCGCGGGTCGCAGCTGACGCGGGTGGCACCGAGGGTCGCCGCCAGCAGCTGTACGGCGGCCGGGGTGTCGAGCCCGCCGAGCGTGCAGGGGCGTACGTCGGGGACGCCGGACAGCGGGCCGCCCGAGGTGGCCACGACCAGGCTGTCGGGCGAGTCGGGCAGCAGCGCGGCCAGCTGTCCGGCCTGCACCACGTCGTCGAGCACGAGCAGCAGCCGCCGCCGGGCGGCCTGCGGGCCGCCCAGCGCCCGCTGCAACCCGCGGGCGACCTGCTCGACCGGCACCGGCGTGCCCTCCGCGCTGGTCAGCCGGACGAAGAAGCGGCCGTCGGGATAGCGCTCGGCCACCTCGGCGGCGAGCCGCAACGCCAGCGCGGTGCGGCCCGTCCCGGGCCGTCCGGCCACCAGCAGCACCCGCGCGGCCGTCGGCGTACCGCTGCCGAGACCGGGCCTGTCGATGTCGGCGAGCAGCTCGGCCAGTTCTCTCTCCCGCCCGACGAAATTCGCCGGCACGCCGGGAAGGACGACGACCCCGCCGTCGCCGGGGCGCGGGCCTGCAGGGTCCGAGCGGAGGGACTGCTCTGTCACGGGCCACGCTCCCGGCTCGGTCGGTCCTGGTCGCCGCGTCTCGGCAACGGCGCCGCCGTCGCCTTTGCCGCTACGGCGACGAGCGTAGTTGACGCCGGTCCCGCCGCCCGGGCGGCGCAGCCGCCTTTCGCGCAGCCGGGTGCCCTTGCGGCGGAGCCGCGCCCTTCGCGTCACCGTGGCTGGGCGCGCAGTTCTCCCCCAGAGCTGCACCTGGGGGTACCCCCACGCGCCGCTGAGGTGGCAGCCCCGTTCTGTGACGATCACAGGGCCGGTCCGCCGGCAAGGCGGGAAAGAAAGCAACGCACCGCAAGGGGCAGCACCCCTAGGGCGGGCAGCCCCATGCGGTGGCAGGTGGGAGGACTTTCGGCGCCTACGGGGTGAAGGGGCGGGCCGGCCATGGCGCCTCGGGCGGGCGGAGGGCGTCGAGGCCGTCGCCCGTCTGGGCCGCCCGCAGGGCCAGTACGCCGACGGCCAGGCAGTTGTTGTGGAGGGCGCCGGCCAGGGCGCCGTGGACGAGGTCGGCGAGGGGGACGCGGGCCATCTCCATGTCCGCCTCCTCGTCCGAGACCTCGAAGCGGTCGCCCTCGGCCTCGGAGATGCCGCGGGCCAGGAAGACGCGGACGGCCTCGTCGCACCCGCCGGGGGTGGTGTAGACGTCGATGAGCACCCGCCAGTCCTCGGCCTTGACGTGCGCCTCCTCGTACAGCTCGCGCTGGGCCGCGTGCAGCGGGTTCTCGCCGGGGACGTCGAGCAGGCCGGCCGGGATCTCCCAGAGCCGCTGCCGCACCGGGTGCCGGTACTGGCGCAGCACCAGCACCCGGTCCTGGTCGTCGAGCGCGACGACGGCGACAGAACCGGGGTGGACCTGGTAGTCGCGGGTCGCCGTGCTCCCGTCGGGCATGACCACCTCGTCCGTGCGGACGCTGGTCTTCTTGCCGGTGAAGGGCGTGGACGTGGCCGTGACCCGCCACTCCTCCGGGGTGTCCTCGATCATGCTGCGCCTTCCAGGAATGGGGTGTCTCAGACGGTGCGCCGCTCCACCGCGGCCTTCACCAGCCCGGCGAACAGCGGGTGCGGCCGGGTCGGGCGGGACTTCAGCTCGGGGTGCGCCTGGGTCGCCACCAGGTAGGGGTGCACCTCGCGCGGGTACTCGACGTATTCGACGAGCTTGTTGTCCGGCGACGTGCCGGAGAAGACGATGCCGGCCGCCTTCTCCAGGTCGGCGCGGTAGGCGTTGTTGACCTCGTAGCGGTGCCGGTGCCGCTCCTCGACGTACGGCTGGTCGCCGTAGACCTCGCGGACGATGGAGCCCTCGGCGAGCTTGGCCGGGTAGGTGCCGAGCCGCATCGTGCCGCCGAGGTCGCCCTTGCCGCCGACGATGTCGAGCTGCTCGGCCATCGTGGAGATCACCGGGTGCGCGGTCGCCGGGTCGAACTCGGTGGAGTTCGCGTCGGCGATGCCGGCCAGGTTGCGGGCCGCCTCGATGACGATGCACTGCAGGCCCAGGCACAGCCCGAGCAGCGGGATGCGCTGCTCGCGGGCGTAGGTGATCGCGGCCACCTTGCCCTCGACACCGCGGTCGCCGAAGCCGCCGGGCACGCAGACCGCGTCCACGTCGCCGAGCTGCTCCGCGGCGCCGGCCGGGGTCTTGCAGGCGTCGGAGGTGACCCACTTGATGGTGACCTTGGCGTTGTTGGCGAAGCCGCCGGCCCGCAGCGCCTCGGTGACCGACAGGTAGGCGTCGGGCAGGTCGATGTACTTTCCGACCAGGGCGACCTTCACCTCGTGGGCGGGTTCGTGCACCCGCCTGAGCAGGTCGTCCCACTGCGCCCAGTCCACGTCGCGGAAGGGCAGGTCGAGGCGGCGTACGACGTAGGCGTCGAGGCCCTCGGTGTGCAGCACCTTGGGGATGTCGTAGATGGACGGCGCGTCGATCGCGGCGACGACCGCGTCCTCGTCGACGTCGCACATCAGCGAGATCTTGCGCTTGATCGCGGTCGGCACCTCGCGGTCGGCGCGCAGCACGATGGCGTCCGGCTGGATGCCGATGTTGCGCAGCGCGGCCACCGAGTGCTGGGTGGGCTTGGTCTTCAGCTCGCCGGACGGGCCGATGTACGGCAGCAGCGAGATGTGCACGACGAAGACGTTGTCCCGGCCGACCTCGTGGCGGACCTGGCGGACGGATTCGAGGAACGGCAGCGACTCGATGTCGCCGACGGTGCCGCCGACCTCGGTGATGACGACGTCCACGTCGTCGGCGGCCATCCGGCGGATACGGGACTTGATCTCGTTGGTGATGTGCGGGATGACCTGCACGGTGTCGCCCAGGTACTCGCCGCGCCGCTCCTTGGCGATGACCGTCGAGTACACCTGCCCGGTGGTGACGTTCGCCGAACCGGCCAGGTTGACGTCCAGGAAGCGCTCGTAGTGGCCGATGTCGAGGTCGGTCTCGGAGCCGTCCTCGGTGACGAAGACCTCACCGTGCTGGAACGGGTTCATGGTGCCCGGGTCCACGTTCAGATACGGGTCGAGCTTCTGCATGGTGACCCGCAGGCCGCGTGCCTTGAGCAGCGCGCCGAGACTCGACGCGGTCAGGCCCTTGCCGAGCGAGGAGGCCACCCCACCGGTGACGAAGATGTGCTTGGTCGTCGTGGATTTCGGCGCAATTGCCAAGAGGGGGCTCCCGTGGTCGCGAGGTGAGGGTCGGGACGGGCTCGTCGGGGAGCGCCGTCGCGGCGGTTCAGTGGTTCAGCCCACCGGCCCACGGGCTACCAGGGTATCAGCGGTGCCGGGCGGCTTCGGCAGGCGGCGCGTGCCCGGTGCGCCGCGACCGCGCCGTGACAGCGGCGCAGCGGCGGCACGACAGGCCCGGAACGGGACCCGATGTGCCCGGAACGCACCCGGAAAGGGCCGGCGAAGATCGCAGAGACACGCACATCCGCACACCCGGACGACGTATCCTGCACGGACGCATTGATGCGAGCCGGCCGGCACGGCACCATCCCGCCCGCTCCCGGATCATGAGCTCGTCGAATATCCCCAGACCGCAAGACCGTCCCAGGCATTGGGGCGGCGCCGTCATTCGACTGGAGTCGCACGTGGCCGGGCGTATCGAGGACTACGCACTCATCGGTGATATGCAGACCGCCGCACTGGTCTGCCGGGACGGCACGGTCGACTGGCTGTGCCTGCCCCGCTTCGACTCGCCCGCGGTCTTCGCCGGGCTGCTGGGCACCGAGCAGCACGGTTTCTGGCGGCTCGGCCCGGCCCACCGCGGCAGCGAGCAGCCGCCGGCCGCGACCCGGCGCCGCTACCGCGGCGACTCGCTCGTACTGGAGTCCGAATGGGACACCCCGCGCGGCACGGTCCGGGTCATCGACTTCATGCCGCCGCGCGACGGCGCCCCGCAGGTCATCAGGATCGTCGAGGGCGTCAGCGGGCGGGTGCCGATGTGCTCCGCCCTGCGGATGCGGTTCGCGTACGGCCAGGTGGTGCCGTGGGTGCACAAGGTCGGCGACCGCACGGTGGCGGTGGCCGGGCCCGACTCCGTGTGGCTGGACACCGAGGTCGACACGTACGGCAAGGACCTGACCACCTACTCCGACTTCACCGTCGCCCCCGGCGACCGGGTGGCCTTCACGATCAGCTGGGAGCCGTCGCACAAGCCGCAGCCCTCGCTGCCCGACCCGGAGGGCTCGCTCACCGCGACCGAGGACTTCTGGCGGGCATGGGTCGCCCAGTGCACGTACACCGGGCCCTACCGCGAGGCCGTGGTGCGCTCGCTGATCACCCTCAAGGCGCTGACGTACGGCCCGACCGGCGGCATCGTGGCGGCGCCGACGACCTCGCTGCCCGAGGACATCGGCGGGGTCCGCAACTGGGACTACCGCTTCACCTGGCTGCGCGACGCGGCGATCACCCTGTCCTCGCTGCTGCGCACCGGCTACCGCGAGGAGGCGCAGGCCTGGCGCGAGTGGCTGCTGCGGGCGGTCGCCGGCGACCCGGAGAACCTGCAGATCATGTACGGCATCGCCGGCGAGCGCGAGCTGGGCGAGAACGAGCTGCACTGGCTGCCCGGCTACGAGGGCTCCACCCCGGTCCGCATCGGCAACGGCGCCGCGCACCAGCTCCAGCTCGACGTCTACGGCGAGGTCACCGAGGCGCTGCACCTGGGCCACATGACCGGCCTGGCCCGCAACGACTACGCCAGCCTGCTGCAGCTCAAGCTGATCCGCTACCTGGAGAAGCACTGGAACGAGCCGGACGAGGGCATCTGGGAGGTACGCGGCCCCCGCCGGCACTTCGTGCACTCCAAGGTGATGGCCTGGGTCGCCGTCGACCGCACCGTCAAGCTCATCGAGTCCGGCGAGGTCGACGGGCCGCTGGAGCGGCTCAAGGACCTGCGCGACGAGATCCACTACGACGTGTGCGAGAAGGGCTACGACCGCGAGCGGAACACCTTCACGCAGTCCTACGGGTCGCGCGAGCTGGACGCCTCGCTGCTGCTCATCCCGCAGATGGGCTTCCTGCCCCCGGACGACAAGCGGGTCATCGGCACGATCGAGGCGATCCAGCGGGAGCTGTCCACCGAGGACGGCTTCGTGCTGCGCTACCCGACCTCCAGCGGCGACACCAGCGGCGACGACAACCTCGACGGCCTGCCCGGCGACGAGGGCGCCTTCCTGGCCTGCTCCTTCTGGCTCGCCGACGACCTGGCCATGATCGGCCGCGTCGAGGAGGCCCGCCGCCTCTTCGAGAAGCTGCTCGACCTGCGCAACGACCTCGGCCTCCTCGCCGAGGAGTGGGACCCGCGCCGCCAGCGCCAGGTCGGCAACTTCCCGCAGGCCTTCAGCCACGTCCCGCTGATCGACACGGCTCTGCGGCTCACCGCCGCGGGGGCCTTCCGCGCCTAGGGCCTGTCGTTTGGATCTCCGTGGAGGAAGGAGCGGTGCTTGGTGCGTGCAGCTGCAAGGCGGAGGAAGGAGGCGACGCGGAGCCGTCGTCGACTGACGACAACGCGGCAGATGTGCGTGCCGGGCGCCGCGACGCCGCGGAGATCCGAACGACAGGCCCTAGGGCCTGGGGCTCAGCGCTGGGTGAGCTCGTCGTAGACGCTCAGGACCTGGGCCACCGTGTCGTCCTCGGTGGGCCAGGTGGCGGCCTGGGCGCGGCCGGCGATGGAGAGGGCGGCGCGGCGGTCGGGGTCGGCGAGGAGCGTGGTGACCGCGGTGGCCAGGGCGGCGGGGTCACCGTACGGGACCAGGACGGCGGCGTCGCCGACGAGTTCGCGCATGCCGCCGACGTCGGTGGCCACGAGCGGGACGCCGGCGTGCAGCGCCTCCTGGGCGATCAGTGCGCGGGCCTCCCAGCGGCTGGGCAACAGCACGAGGTCGGCCGCGGCAAGCAGTTCGGGGACGTCGTCGCGGCTGCCGAGCAGCAGGACGGGGAGCCGGCCCGCCTCGATACGGCGTTCCAGCACGGCCCGCCTGCCGCCCTCGCCCGCGACGGCCACCAGCGGTGCGGGGTCCAGGGTCGACCACAGCTCGACGGCGTCGAGCAGCAGGTCGTAGCCCTGCCGCGGTTCCAGCCTGCCGACGGCGAGCAGCAGCGGGCGGTCGACGGCGCCGTGGTCGGCCCTGGTCTTCTGCCGGTAGCGCTCGCCCTCCTCGGGCGGCCGCGGCGGCCGGCCCGGCGGGCGCGGTACGGCGGCCGGCGCGAGGCGTACGTCCTTGCCGCCCAGGCTCCTCGCCCGGTCGACCAGCTCGGACGACACCCCGAGCACGATGGTGGCGGCGCGTACCGCCCGCCGTTCGAACCAGCGCAGCACCAGGCCGCGGCCGCCCGCCACGGGGGCGCCGCCGTGCCAGGTGACGACCAGCGGGACGTGGCGGCCGCCGAGCGCGACGGCGGCGAGGAAGCCCGCCCACAGGCCGTGCGCGTGCACCACGCCCGCGCCGGTGAAGGCGGCGCGCAGCGCGCCGACCACCGGGGCGTCGGCCGCGGTGGCGCGGCGGCGGCCCAGCTCGACGGGGACGTAGCGGGCGCCGGTCGTACCGAAGGCGTAGTCCGCCTCGGCGGCGACCGGGCCGCAGACGGTCACCTCGACGCCCCGCGCCACCAGCCCGCCGACCAGTGAGCTGACATGCGCTCCCGCCGTCGTGCCCAGCACGTGCACGGCGTGCAGCTGCCCTGCGAAGGGGTCGGAGGTGCTGCTCACGCGGGGTACTGCTCCTGACTCGGGCCTGTTCTGCGTCGGGTGCGCCTGTCCAGGATGCCAGGCCGCGCAAGGGGTGGGGCCGCCGCGGGCGCGGTCCGACCGGCTCACCCGCGTCCCGGATCACCCATACGGGTGTGCCACCCGGCCCCAGGAGTCAACGTGCCGTACTCCGGGGGCCGTCCACAACCGCTCCTCGGTGGAGATACGGTCGCCCGCCGCCGTCATGGCGACCAGCACCGCGGCGTGCAGGAACAGCCCGGTCCTGCCGCTGGCCACGGCGAGGGCGGCACCCAGCGCGGCGCCCAGCGCGTGGGCGCCCGCGTCGCCGAGCATCGTGCGCTCGGTCACGTCGTCGCGCAGCACCGCGGCCGCGGCGCCCACCGGCGCGGCGGCCAGCAGGGCGGCCGGGCCGCGGCGCAGCAGGCCGGGGGCGCCGACCGCGATCACCGCCTTGGCCGCGCGGCCGGGCCGCACGTCCAGGAGGTTCACCGCGTGGGCGGTGCCGGCGATGACCACGCCGGTCAGCACCTGGTCGGCCGGGTGGGCCTTGAGCAGGATGCCCGCGGTCAGCCCGGCGGCGCCGATGCCCAGCAGTTTCACCGCGCCGGAGGTGAGACGGTGCTCGCGCAGCGCCGTGAGGTGCGCCCCGAAGCCGCGTTCCGTGGCGGAGCCGTGCTGGTCGTCGTACGCCCCGCAGGCGCCGGCCACCAGTGCGGCGCCGACCGCGGCGACGCGCGTACGCACCGCCACGCCCTTGGCCGCGGCCACCGCGGTCGCCGCTCCCGCCGCCGCGGCGAGCCCGCCGTACAGCTCGACCCCGCGCCCGGCGTAGTTCGTCCGCCGCCACAACCGCGCCTCGACCGGCGGCCGCCGCCGCAGCAGCCCGTACGCGACGCGGGTCGCCCCAGCCGCGGCCAACCCCACCGACACCCGCCCACTCTCCACCAGTTCCCCCTGCCCACCCCTCACCACCCCCAACCGCCCAGCCACCCACCCACCGGCCGCCGGCCCGGGAACGACAGCAACAGCCCCTAGCGGGGCGACGACGTGCGACGGCCGGTAGCCCGGACACGGCACCAACAGCCCCCTGGGGACGGCGACGACGCGCAGCCGGTCCACGGCTGGCCGCGCAGTTCTCCCCCAGAGCTTCGCCTGGGGGTGCCCCCACGCGCCCCTTCGGGGGTGCCGCCTTGCACAGAGGGCAACCGCCAGGGGTGCGGGGGCTAGCGGGCGCCGCGGGCCGTGGCCAGGAGTTCTTCCGCGTGGGCGCGGGCCAGTTCGGAGTCTTCCTGGCCCGCGAGCATGCGGGACAGCTCGCGGATGCGGGCCTCGCCCTCCAGGACGGTGACGCCGCTGCGGGTGACGGAGCCGTCGCTCGTCTTCTCGACCAGGAGTTGGCGGTCGGCGAAGGCGGCCACCTGGGGGAGGTGGGTGACGACCACGACCTGGGCGGTGCGCGCGAGGCGCGCGAGACGGCGGCCGACCTCGACCGCGGCCTTGCCGCCGACCCCGGCGTCGACCTCGTCGAAGAGATACGTGGGCACGGGGTCGGACCCGGCGAAGACGACCTCGACGGCGAGCATCACCCGGGACAGCTCACCGCCGGAGGCACCCTTGGCGATGGGCCGGGCGGGACTGCCGGGGTGCGGGGCGAGCAGCAGCTCCACCTCGTCCGCGCCGGCCGGGCCGTAGGTGACGGGCCGGCCGTTGATCTCGATGCCGGTCTCGGCGTCCGCCTCGGGGACCTCGGTCTGCCGGATGGCCACGGTGACCCGGGCGTGCGGCATGGCCAGTTCGGCCAGCTCCGCGGTGACGGCGGTGGCGAAGCGCTCGGCGGCCTCGGTGCGCAGGTCGGTGAGGTGCTGGCCCAGGGCGCTCAGCTCGGCCCGCAGCGCGTCCCGCTCCGCGGTGAGTTCGGCGATGCGGTCGTCGTCGCCCTCCAGCTCGGCGAGCCGGGCGGAGCTCTGCCCGGCCCAGGCGAGGACCGCGTCGATGTCGGTGCCGTACTTGCGTACGAGATGGGCGAGTACGGCCCGGCGCTCCTCGACCGCGGCGAGCCGCAGCGGGTCGGCGTCCAGGTTGTCGGCGTAGCCGGCCAGCTCGCCGGCCACGTCGCCGAGCAGGATGCCGATCTCGCCGAGCCGGGCGGCGAGCGCGGCCAGGTCGGGGTCGTGTGCGGCGACCGAGTCGAGGGCGCGCTGGGCGCCGGCGACCAGGGTGCCGGCCTCGACGCCCTCGGGGTCCTCGGGATTCCCGGCCAGCGCGGCGTGCGCGAGTGTCGCGGCCGAGGCGAGTGCCTCGGCGTGCCCGAGCCGCTCGGCCTCGGCGGCCAGTTCGGCGTCCTCCCCGGGCTGCGGCTCGGCCGCGGAGACCTCCTCCACGCCGAAGCGCAGCAGGTCGGCCTCCTGGGCGCGTTCCCTGGCCCGGGTGGTCAGTTCGGTCAGCTCCGTGGCGATGTCGCGCAGCCTGCGGTAGGCGGCGCCGTATTTCTCCAGTGCGGCGACGACGCTGTGGCCGGCGTAGCGGTCCAGGGCCTCGCGCTGCCTGGCGGGCCGCAGCAGACCCTGCTGGTCGGTCTGGCCGTGCACGGCGACCAGGTCGTCGGCGAGCTCGCCGAGCAGCCCGACCGGGACCGTACGCCCGCCCAGGTGCGCCCGGGAGCGGCCCTCCGCGGACACCGTACGGCTGATCAGCAGCACACCGTCGTCCAGCTCGGCGCCCGCCTCCTGGGCGCGGATCGCGGCGCGGGTGTCCGCGGCCATCGCTATCCGGCCCTCGACGACCGCGGAGCCGGCGCCGATCCGCACCAGGGCGGGGTCGGCCCGGCCGCCGAGCAGCAGGCCGAGGCTGGTCACCACCATGGTCTTGCCCGCGCCGGTCTCACCGGTCACCGCTGTGAAGCCGGGTGACAGCTCCACCACGGCGTCCTCGATGACCCCCAGCGACCTGATCCGCATTTCCTCCAGCACGGATACGACCATACGAGGTTTCCCGCCCCCCGCGCGACGCCCGCCGCCCGGCAATGGCCTTTCCCTCAGCAGCGGGTCACGCGGGGGCGCCGCGCCAGCCCGCCACCGGGAGGGCGAACTTCGCCACCAGGCGGTCGGTGAAGGAGGCGTGGTGCAGCCGGGCCAGCCGGACGGGGACGGCGCCGCGCCGCACCTCGACCCGGGCCCCGGCGGCCAGTTCGACGGTGCGGCGGCCGTCGCACCACAGCACCCCGTTGGGCGTCTCGGGCTGCACCTCGACGGCGAGGACCGAGCGGGGCGAGGTCACCAGCGGCTTGGCGAACAGCGCGTGCGCGCTGATCGGGACCATCAGCAGCGCCTCGACCTCGGGCCAGACGACGGGGCCGCCGGCGGAGAAGGCGTAGGCGGTGGAGCCGGTCGGGGTCGCACAGACCACGCCGTCGCCGCCGAAGCGGGAGACCGGGCGGCCGTCGACCTCGGTGACGACTTCGAGCAGCCGCTCCCGCGACGCCTTCTCGACGGAGGCCTCGTTGAGGGCCCAGTCGGTGTGCACGATCCGGCCGTCGTTGCGTACGAGCACGTCGAGCGTCATCCGCTCCTCGACCTCGTACTCGCGGGTGACGACCCGGTCGACGACCTTGTCGAGGTCGTCGCGCTCGGCTTCTGCGAGGAAGCCGACCCGGCCGAGGTTGACGCCGAGCAGCGGGACACCGGAGGCGCGGGCGAATTCGGCGCCGCGCAACAGCGTCCCGTCGCCGCCCAGCACGATGATCAGCTCGCAGCCCTCGACGGCCTCGGGGCCGGCTGCCGCGACCTGCTCCACCTCCGGGGGCAGCGGCAGGTCGACCGCCTCGTCGGCCAGCAGCCGCACGCCGATCCCGCAGCGCAGCAGGCCTTGGACGACCCGCTCCGCGCTGCGGATCGCGGCGGCCCTGCCGGTGTGGGTCAGCAGGAAGACGGTACGGTCAAGTACGTCGCTCTTGATGGTCACCGGTTCGGCCCCTCCGCCACAGCACGGTCGACATCGGCCGGGTCCAGTGCGGGCGCACCGGCGCGCAGCCAGAGAAAATATTCCACGTTCCCCGAAGGACCGGGCAGCGGGCTCGCGGTCACCCCCAGCACCCCCAGGCCGAGCTCAGCCGCCTGACCGGCGACTTTCGTCACGCACTCGGCCCGCAGCTGGGCGCTGCGGACCACCCCTCCGCTACCGAGCCGCTCCCTGCCCACCTCGAACTGCGGCTTGACCATCAGCACCAGGTCCGCGTCCGGCGCGGCGCAGCGCACCAGGGCGGGCAGCACCAGGCCGAGCGGGATGAACGACAGGTCGCCGACGACCAGGCCGACGGGCTCGCCGTCGATGTGGTCGAGCGTCAGCTCCCGCACGTTCGTCCGGTCCTTGACCACGACCCGCGGGTCGCTCTGCAGCGACCACGCGAGCTGGCCGTAGCCGACGTCGACCGCCACCACCTCGGCGGCGCCCGCCCGCAGCAGCACATCGGTGAAGCCGCCGGTGGACGCGCCCGCGTCCAGCGCCCTGCGGCCGGCCACGGCCAGCCCGTGCGGCTGGAACGCGGCCAGCGCGCCGGCCAGTTTGTGGCCGCCGCGCGACACGTAGTCGGGCGTGTCCCCGCCCTCGGCCACCACCACGGCGGCCGAGGTCTCCACCTGCGTCGCGGGCTTGGTGGCGGTCGCGCCCCCCACGGTGACCCGGCCCGCGGCGATCAACTGGCTCGCGTGCTCGCGGGAGCGCGCGAGTTTCCGGCGCACCAGCTCGGCGTCGAGTCGGCGTCGTGCCACTGCCACGTACGGTTCAGCTCCTGTTCTCGTCCAGCGCGGCGAGCGCGTCGCGCAGCCCGCGGTGCACATCCTCGTACACCTCGATATGGGACTGCGTCGGCAGGTCGCCGGCGTCGGCGAGGCGGTCTATCGCCGCGTCGATGTCAGCATTCCCCGTCGGGGCGACCGTCACCCCCAGCGGCTCCGGGCGCGCGGGCGCGTCCGGGGACTGCGCGGGCGCGGAAACCCCACCGTACGCGCCCGGCTCCGCGGTGGTCTCACTCATTTCCGGTCACGTCCGGGGACGCGGTCTTCTTCGCGGCGGCCGGTTCTTTGGCGGGCGCGGTCTTCTTCGCGACGGCCGCCACCTCCGCGGGAGTGGCCTTCTTCGCGGGAGCCGCCTCCTTGGCGGGAGTGGCCTTCTTCGCGGGAGCCGCTTCCTTGGCGGGAGTGGCCTTCTTCGCCGCGGCCGACTTCTTGGCGGGCGCGGTCTTCTTCGCGACGGCCGCCACCTCCGCGGGGGTGGCCTTCTTGGCCGCGGTCGACTTCTTGGCGGGGGCCGGCTTCTTCTCCGCGGTCGACTTCTTCGCGGCGCCGGTCGCGGCACTGGTGCCGGTCGCGGGGGTCGCCCGCTTCGCGGCGCCGGCGGCGCCGGTCGTGCCCGCCGGGGCCGACTTGGCGGCGCTCGGGGCCGCCGGGGCCGTCTTGGCGGCGGTAGGCGCGGCCGGCGCCGACTTGGCGGCGGCATTCCTCGCCGTGCCGGCCGCGCCGGCCGTGGTGGTCCTGGTGGGGTTCGCGGTCGACTTCCGCGGCGTGGTGGCCTTCTTGGCCGCCGTCTTCGTCGCCGTGGACTTGGCCGGGGTCTTCTTTGCCGCGGTCTTCTTTACAGCCGACTTCTTGGCCGCGGTCTTCTTCGTCGCCGTCGTCTGGTGGGCGGCGGCCGACTTGGTGGTCGTGGCCTTCTTCGCCGCCGCGGTCTTGCGGGCAGCGGGCTCCGCCTTCTTCGCGGCCGGCGGCGCCGTCTTCTTCGCGGGCGCGGCCTTCTTTGCGGCGGCCTTGCCCGGTGCGGGGACCGGTTCGTCATCGACCCGCACGTGCTGCACCGGCGGCACCGGCTCGGACGGTGCCCGCTTGGGCGCCGGGGTGTCCGCGTCCTGCTCCTTGTCGGTCGACTCCAGGTTGCGGATCCGGCGTTCGAGCGTCTCCAGGACGACGCCGACCTTCGTCACCTCGTCGGCGAGCCGGCCGACCCGGTTCATCGCCTTGTCGACCTCCTCGCGGATCAGCCCGAGCAGCAGATCGCGGTTGGCCCGTCCGGTGGCCATCAGTTCGTCGGCGAGGGTCTGCACCTCCGCCGGGATGGCAGAACCGATCTTCCGCTGGACGGACTCGACGTCGATACCGGTCTGATCCAGCATCTCTTTGGCCGTGTCGACCGTCCGGCGGCGGGTGGCCTCGGTCAGGCCGCCCGCGATCTGCAGACAGGTACGCAGTGCGTCCCGCATCGCTCTCACTCCTCGCCTCGCCGTTGACACATCGTTCAGCCGGCGGCCCTTGTGCGGACCACCGTGGTCATGACGCTACCGCCTTCCGCCGCCGCGGCCCGTCGACACTGCGCTGCGGTACCGTCGTCCGGAGGTACCGTCCGACCGGGAGACACCTCGCCGATGGCCACCCTTGAGGAGTGCCGCGCCGCACTCGACCAACTGGCGCGGAATATGGCGGGGGCGGAGGGCGACATGCGTGCCGCCACCGCCCTGGACCGCTCGTTGAGCTGCCGTATCACCGATCTGGACGTCACTTTCGCGGGGCGGCTGGCCGGCGGCACCCTCACCGCTGTGGTCGCCGTGCCCGGCACCCCGGACGACAAGGCGCAGATCCGGCTGGCGATGTCGGGAGACGACCTGGTGGCGATGGTCGGCGGCGAGTTGGGTTTCGCCAAGGCGTGGGGCAGCGGGCGTGTCAGGGTGCACGCGTCGCTGCGGGACGTGTTGCGGCTGCGCTCGCTGCTGTGACGCCGGCCGCCGCCGTACGGGGCCGGCGGGCGGCGGGCACGACCAGCGGGGTCCCGCTCTCCGGATCCTCGATGACCCGGCAGCGCACGCCGAAGACCCGCTCGACCAGTTCGGCGGTGATGATTTCGGCAGGCGGCCCCTCCGCCTCGACACGCCCGTCGCGCATGGCGATCAGGTGGGTGGCGTAACGCGCGGCCTGGTTGAGGTCGTGCAGGACGGCGACGAGCGTGCGGCCGCCCTCCTCGTGCAGCCCGGCGCACAGGTCGAGGACGTCGATCTGGTGCTGGATGTCCAGATACGTGGTCGGTTCGTCGAGCAGCAGCAGCGGTGTCCGCTGGGCCAGGGCCATCGCGATCCACACCCGCTGCCGTTGCCCGCCGGACAGTTCGTCCACCTGGCGGTCGGCGAGTTCGGCCACGCCGGTGGCGGCCATCGACTCCGCGACGACCTGCTCGTCCTCCACCGACCACTGCCGCAGCAGGCCCTGGTGCGGGTAGCGGCCGCGGGCCACCAACGCGGCCACCGTGATGCCGTCGGGTGCCACCGAGGTCTGCGGGAGCAGCCCGAGCGTCCTGGCCACCGCCTTGGCCGGCAGGCTCCCGATCGTCCGCCCGTCGAGCAGCACCCGGCCCTGCGCGGGCTTGAGCAGCCGGGCGAGCGCGCGCAGCAATGTCGACTTGCCGCACGCGTTGGGTCCGACGACGACGGTGAAGGAGTGGTCCGGTATGTCGACACTCAGCTTTTCCGTGATGACCCGCCGGTCGTATCCGAGGGTGACCGCGTCGGCTCGCAGCCGCGGCCGCCCGGTCGACGTGTCGTCATTTCGGGTGGTCATGCGCATACCTCCGGAAGGGTCGTTCAGTACAACAGAAGTCGCCGAGTCGACCAGCCGACAAACCGCCGCATCCCTCGCCGGGCGAGCACACACCGGGCGAACCCGCAGCCCTCGCCGGGCCCAGCCCGGCGAAGCCACCGCCCGGCACGGGCAAGCGCACGCGGGCTCGTCTCATATCCGGCCCGAGCGGCGCTCGGTGGTCAGGAGCCAGAGGAGGTAGGCGCCGCCCAGGAGACCCGTGGCCACTCCGACCGGGACCTGGGCGGGGCCGAAGGCGTGCTGGGCGGTCAGATCGGCGAGGACCAGGAGGGTGGCGCCCATCAGTGCTGACGGCAGCAGGCTGACGCCGGGGGAACGGGTCAGGCGGCGGGCGAGTTGGGGGGCGGTGAGGGCGATGAAGGCGATGGGGCCGGCGGCGGCTGTCGCGGCGGCGGTGAGCAGGACGGCGGCCAGCACGGTGGTCAGCCGGACGCGTTCGACGCGTACGCCGAGCGCGGCGGCCGCATCGTCACCCATTTCGGTGAGCCGCAACGCCGGGCCCTGGCCGAGCAGTACGGGCATCAGGACCGCGCAGGCGGCGAGCAGCGGCCACACCTCGTCCCAGTCGCGGCCGTCGAGAGAGCCGGTGATCCAGACGACGGCCCGGGCGGCGTCGACGAAGTTCGCCTTCACCAGCAGGTAGCTGTTGGCCGCGGCGAGCACGGCGGAGGCGCCGATGCCGACCAGGACGAGCCGGTAGCCCTGGACCCCGCGCCGCCACGCCAGCGCGTAGACGGCGAGCCCGGTGAGCAGCCCGCCGGCCACCGCGCCCGCGGCGACCTCGTACGACGAGCCGTGCAGCAGCACGATGACGGTCAGCGCGCCGGCCGCCGAGCCCTGGCCGAAGCCGATGACGTCGGGGCTGCCCAGCGGGTTTCGCGCGACGGACTGGAAGGCGGCGCCCGCCATGCCGAGGGCGGCGCCGACCAGCAGCGCGACCACGACCCGCGGCAGCCGCAACTGGCGGACGACGAAGTCCTGGCCCGGGGTGCCGTGTCCGGTGAGCGTCCGCAGCACGTCGGCCGGGGCGATGGCGTAGTCGCCGGTGCCGACCAGGACGACGGCGGCGGTGAGCGCGAGGGCGAGCAGCCCGGCCGCCGCGGCGGCGGCCCGCCGGTCCAGGCGCAGCGACAGGCCGCCGCGTGCGGTCCGCAGGACGGCGGTGCCCGCCGTACGGGCCCGGCTCACAGCTGCGCCGTCCTTCCGCGGCGCACCAGCGCGATGAAGGCCGGGCCGCCGATGACCGCGGTGACGATGCCGACCTGCAGTTCGGCCGGCCGGGTGAGCAGCCGGCCGAGCACGTCGGAGCCGAGCAGCAGCACGGGCGAGAGGACGGCCGCGTAGGGCAGGATCCAGCGCATGTCGGGCCCGGTGACGCCGCGGACGACGTGCGGGACCATCAGGCCGATGAAGACGATCGGCCCGCAGGCGGCGGTGGCGGCCCCGCACAGCAGGGTGATGGCGGCCATCACCAGGATCCGGGTGGAGGTCAGCCGGGCGCCGAGGCCGCGGGCGGTGTCGTCGCCGAGCGCGATGGCGTTGAGCGGGCGGGCCGTTGCCAGTGCCAGCAGGGCGCCGACGAGGAGGAAGGGCGCGATCCTGCGGACGGTGGCCAGGTCGGCGGAGGCCAGCGAGCCGACCTGCCAGAAGCGCATCCGGTCCAGGGCCACGCTGTCGGTGAGCTGCACGGCGCTCGACCAGCCCTGGAGCAGGGCGGTGACAGCGGTGCCGGCCAGCGCGAGGCGTACCGGCGTGGCGGATCTGCTGCCGCCGACCGCGTAGACCAGTACGGAGACGGCGGCGGCGCCGGCCAGCGCCAACCACACGTAGGCGCCGGGGGAGGTGACGCCGAGGAAGCTGATGCCGGTGACGACGGCCGCGGCGGCACCCGCGTTGACGCCGAGCAGGCCGGGGTCGGCGAGCGGGTTGCGGGTGAGGGCCTGCATGGCGGCCCCGGCGACGCCGAGGGCGGCGCCGACCATCAGGCCGAGCAGGGTGCGGGGCAGCCGCAGTTTGCGTATCACGACGTCGTCGTCGGTGCCCGCGTAGTGGAACAGGCCGTGCCAGACCTGGTCGAGCGGGATGTCCTTGGCGCCGACCGCGATGCTCGCCACGGCGACGGCGAGCAGCAGTCCCGTGGCGGCCAGCAGCCCGGCGCCTCTGGCGGCGTTCCTACGGGCCGGGGAGCCGTGCGCGGGCGGGGCGGCCGCGAGGGCGGCGGGGGGAGGCGGGGAGCCGTGATCAACCAACACGACGGTTAGGTTAGCCTAACCTCACCAACTCCTCCCCGAGTAGAGCGGTACTCCCCCATGAGCCCTTCCCGTTTCCCCGCCATGTCCGGAATGTCCCGCCGCGGGGTGCTCGCCGCCGGCGGCGCCCTCGGCGCCGGCGCCCTGCTGGCCGCCTGCGGCGACCCGGACTCCCCCGCGGCCACGCCCGACGGCGCCCCGGGCGGCGCGAAGCCCGCCGCGGGCCCCTTCTCCTTCACCGACGACCGCAAGCGAACGGTCACGCTCGACCACCCGCCCGCACACCTGGTCGCCTACGTCGGCTCCGCCGCGGCCCTGTACGACTACGGCATCCGGTGCGCCGGCGTCTTCGGCCCCACCCGGCTCAAGGACGGCTCCCCGGACGCGCAGGCGGGCGACCTCGACGTCGCCGAGGTCACCGTGCTCGGCAACGTCTGGGGCGAGTTCGCCGTCGAGAAATACGCCGCCCTGTCCCCCGGCCTGCTCATCAGCCACATGTACGACGCCAAGTCCCTGTGGTACGTGCCCGAGCAGAGCGCAGCGAAGATCCTCGGCATCGCCCCCAGCGCCGGCATCAACGTCACGGGCGTCCCGCTCACCACCCCGCTGCGGCGCTACGCCGAACTCGCCGCCGCCCTCGGCGCCGATCTCGCCTCCGCGGCCAACGCCGCAGCCAAGACCCGCTTCGAGACCGCCTCGGCCGGCCTGCGGGCCGCGGCCAAGTCCGCCGGCGGGCTCACGGTGATGGCCGCCTCCGCCAGCACCGAGTCCTTCTACGTCTCCACACCGTCGTCGGCCTCCGACCTGACGTACTACCAGAGCCTCGGGGTGGATTTCATCGTCCCCGACAAGGTCGAGGGCGGCTTCTTCGAGACCCTCAGCTGGGAGGCCGCCGACAAGTACAAGGCCGACGTCATCATGCTCGACAACCGCTCCGCCACCCTGCAGCCCGAGGACCTCACCGGGCGGCCCACCTGGCGGCAACTGCCCGCCGTCAAGGCCGGGCAGGTGCACGGCTGGCCCAGCGAGCCGATCTTCTCCTACGCCAAGTGCGCCGACCAGATCGAAGCGCTCACCAAGGCCGTCACCGGCGCGAAGAAGGTGAGCTGACGCCGTGACCGCACCCGCCTACGACTTCTTCCGCGCCCGGGTGCTGCGCACCCACCGGCTCTCCCCCGGCCTGCTGCGGGTCGTACTCGGCGGCCCCGGCCTCGACGCGGTCGCCACCGGCGGCCGGGACCAGCGGCTCAAGCTCTTCCTGCCGCAGGACGGGCAGCACGAACCGGTACTGCCCGACGTCCTCGACACCGACTGGTACCCGCGCTGGCGCGCGCTGGACCCCGACGTGCGCGGCGTCATGCGTACGTACACGGTCCGCGACGTGCGGCGCTCCCCCGCCGAGGTCGACATCGACTTCGCCCTGCACGGCGACCTCGGGCCCGCCTCCCGGTGGGTCGGCCGGGCCGCGCCCGGGGACCGGCTCACCGTCCTCGCGCCCGTCGTGCCCGACAACGGCGGCGTCGACTTCCGGCCGCCGCCCGGCACGGACTGGGTGCTGCTGTGCGCCGACGAGACGGCGGTGCCGGCCGTCGCCGGAATCCTGGAGTGGCTGCCGGCCGGCACGGTGGTCAAGGCGTGGATCTCCGTCGGCGATCCGGCGGACCGCATCGAGCTGCCCACGAAGTGCGCGGCCGAGATCAGCTGGCTGACCCGGCCCTCCTCGCTCCCCGCGGCCGTCGCCGCGGCCGCCCTCCCCACGGGCACGCCGTACGCCTGGGTCGCCGGCGAGGCCGCCACCGTCCGCGACCTGCGCCGCCACCTCGTCGGCGCCCGCGCCTTCCCCCGCTCCGCCGTCACCTTCACCGGCTACTGGCGCCGAGGCACCTCCGAGGACGCCCTCCTCCCGGCGGCCTGACCCCCCTCCGGCTGCCCGGTCAGGTCGCGGGAACGGTCAGAAGCCCAGCTGGGCCAGGGACTTGGAGGGGTCAGGATCGGTGGAAGGCGCGGACCAGGCAGCGGCGCAGAGGGCGCGCAGGCCGTCGAGGGGGTCGCCGGAACCGGTGAGGTCGAGGGACGCGGTGGCGCTCCAGCCGCCGCAGTGGGCCTGCGAGCCGTCCCAGGTGACGGGCGGGTGGGGGCCGAGGAGGCCGCGGAGGTCGGCCGCGACATACGTCGGCCGGTGCTCCGGCGTGGCCGCGACGAGGGCGGCCGGGGTGGTGACCCCGGTGAGGACCAGCAGCGAGTCCACGCCGGAGGCGTTGGCCCCCTCGATGTCCGTGTCGAGCCGGTCCCCCACGACGAGGGGGCGCTCGGCCCCGGTCCTGATCACCGTCTCGCGGTGCATCGGCGGCTGCGGCTTGCCCGCCACCCGCGGCGTACCGCCGGTCGCGATCCGCACCACCTCGACGGCCGCGCCGTTCCCGGGCGCGATACCGCGGGCCGTCGGGATGGTCAGGTCGGTGTTGGAGGCGAACCACGGCACCCCGGCGTTCACCGCGTGGGCCATCTCCGCGAGCTGCGACCAGCGCAGGTCGGGCCCGTAGCCCTGCACGGCCGCCGCGGGCGCGTCGGCGGCGGACTCGACGGGCTGGAGCCCGCGCTCCCGCAGCGCCGCGAGGAGGCCCTCGCCGCCGACGGCGAGGACCTTGGACCCGGCGGGCACATGGTCGGCGATGAGCCGGGCCACGGCCTGCGCCGAGGTGATGACGTCCTCGGCGCCGGCCGGCACGCCGAGTTCGCTGAGATGCTCCGCGACGGCCTGCGGCGTGCGGGCGGCGTTGTTGGTGACGTAGGCGAGCCGCATCCCCGCGGAGCGCGCCGCGGACAGCGAGTCGACGGCGTGCGCGATGGCGTCGCCGCCCGCGTAGACCACCCCGTCGAGGTCGAGCAGCGCCGTGTCGTACGCGGTGTCCAGCGGCTGGTCGCTGCCGCTCGGACTGGTCCGGTGGGTCATGGGCGGGCTCGCTCCTCCTGAGTCGACGTCTCCTCGATCATCCCCCATCGGCACGGCCGGACGTACCATGCGCTGATGAGCATCCCCGGTCCCCACCCCGGACCCGACGGCGAGCACGGCCTGCGGCTCACCCCCTTCCGCGGCCTCCGCTACGCCGCAGCGCGCGTCGGCAGCCTCGCGGCGGTCACCTCACCGCCCTACGACGTGGTCGTACGACCTGACGGACAGCGCCACCTGGAGACGGCCGACCCGTACAACGTCGTCCGCCTCATCCTCCCCGACGCCGACACGCCGGACGCCCGGCACGCCAAGGCCGCCCGCACCCTCGCCGAATGGCGGGAAAAGGGCGTGCTCGCCGCCGACCGCGACCCGGCGCTGTACGTCTACGAGCAGCGCGACGGCGACCACCTGCAACGCGGCGTCATCGGCGCCCTGCGGCTCACCCCGCCCGAGGACGGTGTCGTCCTGCCGCACGAGGACGTGATGCCGGGCCCGGTCGCGGACCGCGCCGCCCTGATGCGCTCCACCGGCGCCAACCTCGAACCGCTGCTGCTCGCCTACCGCGACGGCGACGCGACCGCCACCCTCGTCGAGCACACCGCGGACACCCGCGAGCCCCTGCTCGACACCACGACCGAGGACGGCGTCCACCACCGCCTGTGGTCGCTGACCGACCCGGCCGAGATCGCCGCGATCGGCGCCGACCTGGCCGGCCGCCAGGCCCTGATCGCCGACGGCCACCACCGCTGGGCCACCTACCTCAGGCTGCGGGCAGAACATCCGCCCGGCACCCCGTGGGACCACGGCCTCGTCCTGCTCGTCGACACCGCACGCCACCCGCTGCGGGTCCGCGCGATCCACCGCGTCCTGCAACGCCTGCCGCTCGACCGCGCCCTCGACACCGCCGGCCGGTACTTCCGGGTACGCGAACTGCCCGGCCACACCCTCGACAAGGCCCTCGCCGTCCTGGCCGACGCGGCGCAGGCCGGCAACGCTTTCGTCCTCGCGGGCGACGGCGGCTTCCACCTCCTGGACCGCCCCGATCCCGGCGCGCTCGACCGCTGGGTGCCCGCCGACCGCCCGCCGCAGTGGCGGCGCCTGGACGCCACCGTCCTGCACACGCTGCTGCTCGACCACGTCTGGCAGATCCCCGACTCCCCCGACCTCCCCGACGAGATCCGCTACATCCACACCGCGGACGCCGCCGTCGAACAGGCCCGACGGCACGCGGGCACGGCGGTGCTGATGCACCCGGTACGCGAGCACGTCGTGCTCGAACTCGCCCAGCAGGGCGTGACGATGCCGCGCAAGTCCACGTCCTTCGGGCCGAAGCCGGCCGGCGGGCTGGTCATACGGAGCCTGGATCTGGGCTGACACGCAAAAGGAGGGAGGCACCCGCGGTGTGCGGGTGCCTCCCTCCTTCGGTTCTACGGACCTCTACGTGGCCAGTACGCGGCCAGGTCACCATGCGGCCGCGTGACTAGTCCTGGTCGCCCGACGCGGGCTCGCGGAAGGGCGAGGCCAGGAACGACGTCGGGTCCGGCTCGTCCGTCAGGTCGGCGTCCTTGTCGACGTCGGCGGTGCCGGCCTTGGCCTCGTCGGCCGCGTCGGCTTCTTCTGCCTCGTCGGCCGCGTCCTGCTCGTCGGCGTCGCCCTCGTCGTCCTCGTCGATGTCGTCGACGACGTCCGGCTCGTCCGCGGCGTCCGCGGCCTCTTCGGCCTCGTCGGCCGTGTCCTCGTCGGCGTAGTCCACGTCATCAGCGTCGTCGGCGTCATCCACGTCGTCGAACGCGTCCACGAATTCCACACCGTCGAGCTGCGCGAGGCGGTCCGACGCGTCGGTGGTGCCGTTCTGGTCGGCCTCCAGCGCCTTCGCGAACCACTCGCGCGCCTCGGGCTCCCGGTCCACGGCCAGCAGCGCGTCGGCGTACGCGTACCGCAGCCGCGCGGTCCACGGGTGCACGGCGCTGGACGCCAGCTCGGAGCTCTGCAGCGTCACCACCGCGGCCTCGGCCTGGCCCATGTCCTGCCGGGCGCCCGCGGCCACCAGGCGCATCTCGACCTGGCCCGCCTTGTCGAGCTTGTGCACCTCGGGCGCACCCGCCATCTCCAGCGCGCGCTCGGGACGGCCGAGGCCGCGCTCGCAGTCCGCCATGACCGGCCACAGGTCGACCGTGCCGGTCATCCGCCGGGTCGCCCGGAATTCGGCCAGCGCCTCCGCGTAGCGCTCGCTCGCGTACGAGGCGAAGCCCGCCGCTTCCCGTACGGCCGCGACACGCGAGGCCAGCCGCAGCGCGATGCGCGAGTACGCGTACGCCTGCTCGGGCTCCTCGTCCAGCAGCCGCGCCACCATGACCAGGTTGCGCGCCACGTCGTCGGCGAGCGTCTTGGGCAGGCTCATCAGCTCCTGGCGCACGCTCGGGTCGATCTCGTGCCCGGTGACCTCGTCGGGGATGGGCAGCCGGCGGATCGGCTCCCGCTCCTCGCGCCGGTCGTCCCTGCCGCCACCGCGGTTCTCGAACCGGCCGCGCCCTTCGACAGCGGGCCGCCGGCCGTGGCCGCGCTCGTCGCGGGGCCGGTCGTCGTCGCGACGCGGGCCGCGCGGACGGTCGTCGCGGGGCCGGTCGTAGCTCGGACGGTCGTCACGGGGGCGGTCGTAGCGGGGCCTGTCGTCCCGCGGACGGTCGTCACGGCGGAAGCCGCCGCGGTCGTCCTCGCGACGCGGCCCACGGGGACGGTCGTCACGGGGGCGGTCGTCACGCGGCCGGTCATAGCGCGGACGGTCGTCACGGGACGGACGGTCATCGCGGGGCCGGTCGTAACGCGGACGGTCATCGCGGGGGCCGTCGAAGCGGGGACGGTCCTCCCGGGGCCGGTCATGACTCGGGCGATCGTCCCGCGGGCGGTCGTAGCGGGGCCTGTCGTCACGGGGACGGTCGTCACGGGGACGGTCGTAGCGCGGCCGGTCGTCGCGGGGGCCGTTGATGCGCGGGCGATCCCCACCGGGACGGTCATCGCGGGGGCCGTTGAAGCGCGGGCGGTCGCCACCGGGACGGTCGTCACGACGGAATCCACCGCCGCCACCACCGGGACGGTCACCCTCGCGACGCGGACCACGGGGACGGTCATCGCGCGGGCCGTCGTAACGCGGACGGTCACCACCGGG
>NZ_FRBI01000021.1:1212-1448 GCF_900142575.1 Actinacidiphila paucisporea | reverse complement strand
CCACCGCCGCCACCACCGGGACGGTCACCCTCGCGACGCGGACCACGGGGACGGTCATCGCGCGGGCCGTCGTAACGCGGACGGTCACCACCGGGACGGTCGTCACGGGGACGGTCGTAGCGCGGCCTGTCGTCGCGGGGACCGTTGAAGCGCGGACGGTCGCCACCGGGACGGTCATCGCGACGGAAACCACCGCCGCCACCACCGCCGGCCGGGCGGTCGTAGCGCGGCCGGTC
>NZ_FRBI01000021.1:0-1035 GCF_900142575.1 Actinacidiphila paucisporea | reverse complement strand
CCGTTGAAGCGCGGACGGTCGCCACCGGGACGGTCATCGCGACGGAAACCACCGCCGCCACCACCGCCGGCCGGGCGGTCGTAGCGCGGCCGGTCGTTGCCGCGGAAAGCACCGCCACTGCCGCCGGGGCGGTCACCTTCGCGACGCGGGCCGCGCGGGCGGTCGTCACGCCGGTCGTCACGGGGACGGTCGTCACGTCGGTCATCGCGGCGGAAGCCGCCACCGCTGGGGCGGTCGTCCCTTCGCGGGCCACCACTGCGGTAACCCCCGCGGTCGCCACCGCCGTTAGGGCGCGAGTCCCGGCGTTCGGGACGCTCGGGCCGGTCTTCAGGCGAGTTGGACATCGACGTGACTCCTCGAATCGTGCTGCTGTAGTACAAGTCTCCCGTAACCACGGGGAAGGCGCGCTTTGTGAGCGCTGCAAAAAAAGACCCCTGGTCGTGGCGCTGAGGCCAGGACCAGGGGTCTGGAAAGATTGTTCGGCGGTGTCCTACTCTCCCACAGGGTCCCCCCTGCAGTACCATCGGCGCTGAAAGGCTTAGCTTCCGGGTTCGGAATGTGACCGGGCGTTTCCCTAACGCTATGACCACCGAAACGCTATCGGGTCGGCCTCACCGCGCCGGTGAGACCTCGACAGAGTCCAAGCGAACAAGCACACTTTTCAGTTAAGTGTTGAGCTGATTCACCGGTGCGACTGTTCGCAACCCGGGAACCAAACAGTGGACGCGAGCAAATGAGGACAAGCCCTCGGCCTATTAGTACCGGTCAGCTCCACCCCTTACAGGGCTTCCACATCCGGCCTATCAACCCAGTCGTCTACTGGGAGCCTTACCCCATCAAGTGGGTGGGAGCCCTCATCTCGAAGCAGGCTTCCCGCTTAGATGCTTTCAGCGGTTATCCCTCCCGAACGTAGCCAACCAGCCATGCCCTTGGCAGGACAACTGGCACACCAGAGGTTCGTCCGTCCCGGTCCTCTCGTACTAGGGACAGCCCTTCTCAAGACTCCTACGCGCGCAGCGGATAGGGACCGAACTG
>NZ_FRBI01000001.1:63013-695613 GCF_900142575.1 Actinacidiphila paucisporea | reverse complement strand
GCAACTGGGCCGGCCGCCCGCGATGGTCGGGCACACCTCCAGCATGTGAGCGCCCAGGATCAGTTCACTGCCCGGTGCGAGGTGGTAGGTGTAGTCCTCCATGAACGACGTGCCGCCGGGCAGCCCCGCACCCATGGACTTCACCGTGTGGAGCAGGGTCGCGGTCTTCCAGTCGCCCTCGCCGCCGAAGCCGTAGCCGTCGGCCATCAGCCGCTGCACCGCAAGCCCCGGCAACTGCCGCAAGCCCCCGAGGTCTTCGAAGTTGGTGGTGAAGGCCTTGAAGCCGCCGCCGTCGAGGAAGGCCCGCAGGCCCAGCTCGATACGGGCCGCGTAGCGCAGCGCGTCATGCCGAGCCGCACCCCCGGCCAGCTCGGGCGCCAGCCGGTAGCTGTCGGCGTACTCCTTGACCAGCGACGTCACCTCGGTCTCGGAGGCGGAGTCGACAGCCTCGACCAGATCGTTCACACCGTAGGTGTTCACCGACACGCCGAAACGCAACTGCGCCTCGACCTTGTCGCCCTCGGTGACCGCCACATCGCGCATGTTGTCGCCGAACCGGGCCAGCCGCAGGCTCCGCAGGGCCGCGTGCCCGACCGCCGCCCGCATCCAGGCATGGATACGGGCCCCGACGTGCGGATCGCTGACATGCCCGGCCACCGTCTTGCGCGCCACCCCCAGCCGCGACTGGATATAGCCGAACTCGCGATCCCCGTGCGCGGCCTGGTTGAGGTTCATGAAGTCCATGTCGATGCTGGACCACGGCAGTTCGACATTGGCCTGCGTGTGCAGGTGCAGCAACGGCTTGCGCAGCAGATCCAGACCCCCGATCCACATCTTCGCCGGCGAGAAGGTGTGCATCCACGCGATCAGACCCACACAGCCGTCATCGGCGTTCGCCGCCAGGACCGTACCCGTGATCGCCGAAGCATCGGTCAACACCGGCTTCCACACCACCCGCACCGGCCCACCCGGCAACCCGGCCAGCAATCCCGCTATCTCCCGCGACTGCTCAGCAACCTGCGCCAGCGTCTCAGGACCGTAAAGGCCCTGGCTCCCGGTGAGGAACCAGACCTCGGCGGTGGGTGCGGCATTCATGCGGTGGCTCCTCGGTCGGTGCGGGCGGACAGGTCGGCGGCGGGCAGATCGAAGGGGGACAGGTCAGCCGCGGAGGGGGCGGCGGCGCCGGCGGGGGGCGCGGGCTGGCCGTAGACGTTCTGGTAGCGGTCGTAGAGCCGGTCGATGTCGGGGCCGGCGATCGGCAGCGGCTCGCCCAACTGCCGGGAGATGTGGACGGTCCTGGCCACGTCCTCGCACATCACGGCGGCCTTCACCGCCGCCCGCGCGTCCTTGCCGACGGTGAACACCCCGTGGTTGCGCATCAGGACGGCGGGCGAGCGGTGGCCCCGCAGGGTGTCCACGATGCCGCGCCCGATCGAGTCGTCGCCGATCAGCGCGAACGGCCCCACCGGGATCTCCGCCCCGAACTCGTCGGCCATCGCGGTCAGTACGCACGGCACCGCTTCACCGCGGGCCGCCCACGCGCACGCGTACGTCGAGTGGGTGTGCACCACCCCGCTTACCTCCGGCATGTGCCGGTAGACGTACGCATGCGCCGCCGTGTCCGACGACGGTGACAGCCCGCCGCCCTCCACCACCCGGCCGTCCAGGTCGCACACGATCATGTTCGAGGGCGCCAGCCGGTCGTAGTCCACTCCGCTGGGCTTGATCACGAACAGGTCGGCGCCCGGCACCCGGGCGGATACGTTTCCGGCCGTCCAGACCACCAGCTGGTAGCGGACCAGCTCCTGGTGCAGCTCGCTGACTTGCGCGCGCAGACGCGCGACGGCACCGGGCGGTGCGGGGGGACTGCTGCTCATGGCGAAGAACCTCGGTCTCGTCTCTCGTAGTGAGCGCTAACAACAGGAAAGTGATCGCTAACAATCGCTCCCGGGCAGCGACGCCTCATGCCGTCCGCGCGGTGCGCAGGGAGCGCAGCCGGTGCATGACGTCGTTGCCGCCGCGTCCGAAGTGGTCGTGCAGGGTGCGGTATTCGGCGTACAGCCCGTCGTAGGCGGCCGCGCGGGCGGCGTCCGGGACGTACGCCGCCCGCTCGATCCGGCCCATCGCCGCCGAGGCGGTGCGGATGTCGGGGTGGGCCCCCGCCGCGACCGCGGCGTGGATCGCGGCCCCGAGGGCGGGGCCCTGCTCGGAGGCCAGCACGTTGATGGGGCGGTTCAGCACGTCGCTGTAGGTCTGCATCAGGAAGGCGTTCTTCAACAGCCCCCCTGCCGCGGTGAATTCGTTCACCGGGACGCCCGACCGCTCGAAGGCCTCGATGATCGTGCGGGTGCCGAAGGCGGTCGCCTCGACCAGCGCCCGGTAGATGTCCTCGGGGCGGGTGTCCAGCGTCAGGCCCACGATCAGGCCCGACAGGTGGTGGTCGACCAGCACCGAGCGGTTGCCGCTGTGCCAGTCCAGCGCCACCAGGCCGTGCCCGCCGACCGGCTGCGAGGCCGCCTTGCGGGTGAGCAGCTCGTGCACCGAGATGCCCTCGCGCCGGGCCTCTGCGGCGTATTCGTACGGGGCCGCCGTGCGCACCGACCAGGCCAGGATGTCGCCGACGCCGCTCTGGCCGGCCTCGTAGCCCCACAGGCCGGGCACGACGCCGTCGCGGACCACCCCGCACATGCCGGGGACCTCGGCGAGGACGTCGGAGTTCATGATGTGGCAGGTCGAGGTGCCCATGATCGCCAGCATGTGGCCGGGCTCCAGCGCCCGCGCCGCCGCGCTGGTGACATGCGCGTCCACATTGCCCACCGCCACGACCGTGCCCTCCCGCAGCCCGGTCAGCGCGGCCGCCTGGGCGCTCAGCGTGCCTGCCGGGGAGCCCAGTTGGGAGAGTGGGAAGTCCAGCTTCTTGGTGAAGTCGGCGAAGTCCGGGTGCAGCGAGGCCAGGAAGTCCGCGTCCGGGTAAGTGCCGTCCTGATGGATGCCCTTGTAGCCGGCGGTGCACAGGTTGCGGTTCTCCGCGCCCGTCAGCTGCCACACGATCCAGTCGGCCGCCTCGATCCAGCGCTCGGCCGCCGCGTAGACCTCCGGGTCCTCGCGCAGCACCTGCAGCGCCTTCGCGAACTGCCACTCGCTGGAGATCTTCCCCCCGTAGCGCGCCAGCCAGTCCTGCCCGGACTCCTCGGCCGCCGCCACGATGTCGTCGGCCTCCGGCTGCGCCGCGTGGTGCCGCCACAACTTCGGGTAGGCGTGCGGGCGCGTCGCGAAATGCGGCAGCTCGCTCAGCGGCGTACCGTCCGCCAGCGCGGGCAGCACCGTGCAGGCGGTGAAGTCGGTGGCGACGCCCACCACTTGCTCCGGCCGCACCCCCGCCGCGGCCAGCGCCCGCGGCACCGCGAAGCGCAGCACGTCACGCCAGTCCTGCGGCACCTGCAAGGCCCAGTCCGGTGGCAGCGCCCGCCCGCTGCCCGGCAGCGCGCCGTCCACCACCCCGTGGGTGTAGTCGTGCACCGCGCTGCCCAGTTCGGCGCCGTCCTCGACGGCGACGACCAGGGCCCGCCCGGACAGGGTCCCGAAGTCGACGCCCACGGTCACGGCGGGCGAGTTGGTGGTCATAGCTTCTCCCCAGATATGCGGGAGGTCCCGGCGACGCCCGTGGCGTGCCGGAACCTTCGTGCGGTTCGCCCCGCGGCGAACCGGGCTTCAGGACGTCGTGCTGCTGCGCCGGACGATCAGCCGAGGTTCGATCACCACGCGCTCACCGTCACGGCTGGTCGCGCCGGTCTCCAACTGGGACACCAGCAGGCGGATACTGGCCTGCCCGACCGCGGCGAAGTCCTGCCGGACGGTCGTCAGCGGCGGGGCGAAGAACTCGGCCTCGGGAATGTCGTCGAAGCCGGCGATCGCCACCTGTCCGGGGACCGAGAGCCCGGCCTCGCGGAAGGCCCGCATCAGGCCCAGCGCCATCTGGTCGTTGGCCACGAAGACCGCGGTGACGTCGGCGGACGTCCTGCGGGCCGAGCCCGCCGCGACGCGCCCCGCCAGCTCCTGGCCCGCGCGGTAGCCGGACAGCGGCGTCCAGTCCCCCACCAGCGGCGGCGGCACCTCGGCGCCCGCCTCCTCCAGGGTGCTGCGCCACCCGCTGACCCGGGCCTCCGCCTCCAGCCAGTCCGGCGGCCCCGCGACATGCCACACCGTGCGGTGCCCGGCCCCCAGCAGGTGGCTGGTCGCCAGCCGCGCGCCCAGCTCCTGGTCGACCGACACGCCCGCTATCGGCAGCGAGTGCCCGCCCTCGACGGTGACGACCGGGAACGGCAGCCGCAGCTCGGCCAGCGCCGCGACCGCCTCGCGGTGCGGCACGATCACGACGATGCCCTCGACGCCCCAGTCGCTGAGGTGGTCGATGGCCTCCTCCAGCGCCTTCGCCGTATACCGCCGCAAGGTGACGGCCGAGACCATGTAGCCCTCGTCGCGGGCGGCCTCCTCCAGCCCGAACAACGTGCTGGCCGGACCGAACAGCGTCGGATTGCACGCCACCACGCCCAGCGTGAGGGTGCGCCGCGTCACCAGCGCCCTGGCCGAGGAATTCCGCCGGTAGCCGAGCTGCTCGATGGCCCGCTGCACCTCGGCGCGCGTGGTGTCGCGTACGTTGGGGTGGTTGCTCAGGACGCGCGAGACGGTCTGATGCGATACGCCTGCCAGCTGGGCGACGTCCGCCATCGTGGGGGCCCGGCGGGGGTGGGCTCCGGTCTGCGACATGGTTCTCCGATCCGTGAACGACCATTGTTAGCGCTCACAGCCCTACCAGTCAAGGGGCCGAGGCCCCTCCGGGGCGCACGCCCCCACGACCCCTCGCCCTCCGCGCCGAACCGGGCCCCGAGGCGCCCATGAGCTGCGCGCGCAACCCACCCGCCCACCGTCACGTGACCGACAGACCGCCACCACCTTAGGGGCGCGGGGGACGGCGCCACCAGCCCTCGACCGGCGCGCGGGTCGGCACCGGCCCGAAGGGGCCGCCCGGTCCGACCCGGACCACCAGCCGGTGACCGGCTGAGCGCGCAGTTCCCCGCGCCCCTGGTGGGCACCCTCCACACCGGACGGCACCCTTCAGGGGCGCGGGAACGGCGCGACCAGCCCACCACCCACCGTCACGTGGCCGACGGACCGCCACCACCTTAGGGGCGCGTGGGGGTACCCCCAGGCGGAGCTCTGGGGGAGAACTGCGCGACCAGCCGTCGACCGGCGTACGGGTCGCCACCGGCCCGAAGGGGCCGCCCGGGGCGGACCGGGGCCACCGGTTGGTGGCCGGGTGAGCGTTCGGGTTGGCCCCGGCCCGGAAGGGCCGCGCGTCGGTGCCGGGTGGGCGCGCCGCTCCCCCGAGCACCGCGTCAGCGGTAGACGTGGAGGTCCGCCACGCTCCACCAGCTCGCGGAACTGCCCGTCTGCGTCACCCGCACGTAGCGGGCCGAGGCCGACCGCAGGTCGACCTTCGTGAGTTGGCCGGTGCCGGCGCCGGTCGCGGCGGGGCGCCAGTGGGTGCCGTCGTCGCTGAGGGTGAGGCTCCAGCCGCGGGCGTAGTCGCCGAGGTTGTCGCCGCTGTCGATGGTGACCCGGCGGAATGCCGTGCGGCGGCCCAGGTCGAGTTGGACGTACTGGCCCGGGGCCTGGGCGGCGCCCGTCGTCCACCGCGTGGAGGCGTCGTCGTCGGCGGCCAGGGCGGCGGAGCCCTCACCGGCGGGGGACGCCGTCGCCCCGGACAGCGGCACCGCGTGCAGCGTGCTGGTCAGGCGCGGGTCGCCCGGCCAGGTGAAGGTGGCCAGCGCGCCGCCCGGCAGGGTGTAGTCGAAGCTCTCCTCGCCGACCGCGACGGTGAAGGAGCGCGGCGCGTCGTTCTCGTTGTGGACGACCAGCGCGGTGGACCCGTCCGGGTTGCGGAAGGCGACGTCGGTGATCTGGCCGTTCCACCCGGTCGTACCGAAGTTGGTGCTGCCGATCCGTACCGCTCCGGGCTGCACGAATTTCGACAGGTGCCCGATGGTCGAGTATTCGGCGTTGGTGGTGACGGTGCCGTCGGGTGCGACGGTGAGCAGCGCCGTGCAGGTGTCGCAGCCGCCGAGGTGCGGGCCGCCCGCGGGGTTCAGGGCGAGGTTCCAGTCGGCCACGGACTTGGCCCAGTTGCGCGTCGTGCCGACGGTGATGGTGCGGGCGTGCCAGGTCAGGGTGCCGCGGAAGATCTGCGCGGGGGTGTCCGTGGCGCCGTGGGAGCCGGAGCACTCGGTGAACCAGATGCCCTTGTCCGGGTGGGCGTCGTGGAGTGCCGTCTGGGCGCTGGGGTCGCCGGAGTAGCAGTGGTAGGCGGTGCCGGCGATCCAGCGGGCTGCGGGGCCGTCGAGCACTTCGTACGGGTAGTCGGTCTGCGGGTCCTCGCCCATCTGCTGGGCGGTGGCGATGTCGCCGGGGTGGGTGGTCCAGTTGTGGTCGTACGCCAGGATCTTCGTACGGGGGCTGGCCCGGTGCAGGAGCGGGCCGAGCGCCTCGATGACGGCGGCCTCCTGCTGGACGGGCAGGTCGGTGCCGGGGTACGCGCTCGGCGCCCGGTTCTGCGGCTCGTTCTGGACGGTGAGGTAGTCGACGGGGACGCCGGCGGCCGCGTAGGCCTGGACGAAGCGGACCAGGTAGCGGGCGTAGGCCTGGTAGACGGCGGGGTCGTCCTTGAGGTGGCCGCCGACCAGGGAGTCGGAGTCCTTCATCCAGGCGGGCGGGCTCCAGGGTGTGGCCAGCACCGTGAGGTGCGGGTTGAGCCGCTTGGCCTGCCGCAGCAGCGGCAGGATCTGCGCCTGGTCGTGGGCGACGCTGAAGTGGTCGAGGCCGAAGTCGGTCTGCCCGGCGGGCATGTCGTCGTACGTGTAGTGCGCGGCGGCCGCGGTGAAGTCGGAGGAGCCGACGGGTTGGCGCAGGAAGCTGACGCCGATGCCCTGCCGCGGGTCGAAGAGCTTGCGCATCGCGGTGTCGCGGGCGGCTGCGGGCAGCGAACTGAGCACCGCGGCCGAGGAGTCGGTCATGGCGCCGCCGAAGCCGTCCATCCGCTGGAAGGTCTGGTTCGGGTCGACGGTGATGGTGGTCAGGTCGGAGGCGCCGGTGTGGAAGGCGACGGGGGCCTGCGGCTGCAACTGGGCGGAGTCGTCCGCGGTGGTCAGCCAGACCTGCGCGCTCGGCTGCGCGGGGTGGTGGGTGGGGGCCGCGGTGGCGGGCAGGCAGGTCAGGCACAGCGCGGCGGCGGTGAAGGCCGCCGCGCCCAGGGCGCGTCTCATCGGGGTCTCCTCGGCGGTTTCTTGCCATGAAACACATGTAACACGCTGGAAACGTGTGCGGGCTCGCCCACAGGAAAGCCGCCTGCTGCCGGGCCTGTCAAGGCTCACGCGGCAGGAGCCGCGCACCGGGAGGCGGCCCCCCGATGTAACAACGAGATGTAACGCGACAGGGCTCGGCACCCCGGCCGCTCCGCTTGCCGCGCCCCCGCACTGCGTGCCACCGGGCCTGTGCGGCAACCACTTCCGGCCCTCGGCCCCCACCACCGACCGCGACCCGACGCGGAACACCCGACACCGGCCTCCCGCTGCACCGGCGACCCGAAGCTCAGCCCGCCAACTCCGCCTCGACACGTACCCGTACGCTTTCCGCCCGCAGGTCGGTGTACGGCGCGATGAGGGTGAGCGCCCGCTCCCAGTGCGCACGAGCCGCTGCGGGGTCCTCGCCTCGCACGGCGACAGCGAGCAGGTCCAGCTCGACGGCCAGCTCCCACGTGTCGCCCAGCTCGTCATGAACGGCAGCAGCTTGCCGATGGAAATCGGCGGCTTCCTCGGCACGCCCCATCGCCGCATACGTCTGCCCGGCGCCCCGCCACGCCAACGCCTCCCGGCTGCGGTCGCCGAGACGGCGGTGCAGCATCGCTGAACGCTGGTACGCGGCGAGGGCGTCGGCGTGCGCGCCGGTGGCGCGGTGGATGTCGCCGAGGGTGAGCGACCAGAAACCCTCCAGGCGGTGGTTGCGCAGGCTCAGCGCGATCTCCATGGCCTCCTCGATCGCCCGCCTGGCCCCGTCGGTATCGCCCTCTTCGAGGCGGACGGCTGCCAGCAGCCGTAGGGCATTGCCCACGCTCTGGTGGTTGTCCAGCTCACGGTGTGCGGTCAGGGCCGCCTCGGCGGCGGCGGACGCTTCCGCGAGGCGGCCGGCGTCGCGGTGAGTACTGCCTGCGTTGGACAGCGCGCTCGCCGCCCAGCGTGGGTTGTCCTCCGCGCGGAAGAGCGCTGCGGCGGCCTCGAAGCACTCGGCGGCGGGCTCCAACCGGCGCGCCCGCAGGTGGACCAGGCCGATGAGATTGAGCGCGTGCGCCTCGTCCAGCCGGTTGCCGGAGCCGCGGCACAGGTCGAGTGCCTTGGTGAGGCTGCGCAGGCCTTCGTCCAGCCGGTTCGCCGAGCGGGCGGCCATGCCCAGGTTGATGAGCAGCCCGATCTGGGCAGCCCCGTCCGCCTCGCGCTCAGCGCTGTCCAGGCCGGCCTGCCCGATGCCCAGCCAGTCCGTGACGGCGGCGGACGGCGGCCAGGCATTCCACAGCGTGTGCGCCAACTGCCAGGCAAGACGCTCGAGTCCGGCGCCTGCGGCGCCTGGACGACCGGGCCCGACGACCCCGATACGTCGTTCCGCGACTCCTCGGTGCCACCGGACATGTCGGATCCGCTCACGCCGCCGGTGGCGGCGGGAGTGGTGCCACCACGCGGTCGAAGTACGTGAGCACGTCCTCGCCCAGTGCGTACGCACCGCGGATGTACGAAGCCCAGGGCTTGACCACGCTCGGGTCGGTCCATCGCATCGCGCCCGCGGGGGCCCCGTTCGGGGAGTACAGCACGCGGTAGAGCGTGCGGTCGTCCAGGACGACCAGCTCGGGCAGCGGAGTGTCCGACTCCGCCGGGGCCAGGACGTCGGCGGGCACCACCCGGACCAGATGGCCGAACTGCGCCTGCTGGCGCAGGGAGTGCAACTCCCATTGCAGGTAGGGCGTCAGAGGCTCCTCCACCACGCGCAACCGGTGGAAGGCCGCTCCCCGGCGCTCGTCGTCCAGCGCCTCGGCCCGCAGCGCGTCGGCCCGCCCCGCCATGAGGCGCAGCGCCTCTTGCCAGTCGCCCCTGCGCAACGCCTCCCGGCTCGGGCTGCCCACTTCCTCGAAGTGCTGCAACCGTTCCAGTTTCCAGGAGTCCCCGCCGCGGATCGCCTGTTCCCGCTCGCGGAAGTCCCGCCGGTAGGCCTCCCGCGAGAGGCGTTCACCGCGCTCGACGGGCAGCGCGGGTGCGCGCAGGTCAAGCATCCGGGATATCCGCCTTGGCCGCGCTCAGCATGGTGCCGGGAATCACGATGAGCCGCTCGTCCGGCCCGAGCGCCACGCCCACGGGCAGGCGCGGGCCGTAGGCGTCGGTGAGGTCGCGGCCGATGACGGCGACGTCGCCATTGTCGAGCTGCCAGATGTCGGGGCACTCTTCCCTGCCATCGGAATTGCCGGTCTCCGCCGCCGACTTGCCCAGCCGCCGCACGAATAACGCCGACGGGTCGGCCTCCCACATACGGGCCATGACTGCCTCCCAGCAACCCCCATGTCACAGAACGTGACTCGCCATGTTACCCGGAGTGGCAGCACGGGTGCGGGGCGGAATCGGCCATTGCCGTCAGCGGGTCTCGGTGAGGTGGTGTTCGATGCGGGCGCGGAGCGCGTCCGCGCGGGGGTCCGTGAACGGGGTGAGGCAGGCGAGGGCCTGGGTCCAGTGGGTGCGGGCCAGTTCGGGGTCGCGGGGGTGCAGGGCGGTGGCGAGGTGGGTGAGGTCGACGGCGTTTTCCCAGGGGTCGCCGAGGTCGGTGTGCGCGGCGGCCGCGCGGCGGTGGAAGGCGGCGGCCTCGGCGAGGCGGTCGAGGGCCTCGTACGTCAGGCCGGTGCCGCGCCAGGCCAGAGCCTCGCGGTGGCGGTCGCCCAGGCGGCGGTGGAGGGCGGCGGAGCGCTGGTAGGCGATCAGGGCGTCGCCGTACGCGGCCGTGACGCGGTGGACGTCGCCGAGGGTGATCAGCCAGTACGCCTCCAGCGTGCGGTCGCGCAGGTCCGCCGCGATCGCCAGGGCCTCCCGCACGGCGAGTCGCGCCGCCTCGGGCTCCCCGCACTCGATGTGCACCGCGGCCGCGATCCGCAGGGCGTTGCCCTCACCCCGCCGGTTGCCCAGAGCGCGGTGGGCGGCGAGCGCCGCCTCCACCGCGTCGCGCGCATCGGCCGCCGGGCCCGCGCTCAGCCGGGTCGAGGCGATGTTGGACAGTGCGGATGCGATCCGCCGCTCGTCGCCCAGCGCGCGGAACGTGGTCAGAGCCGAACCGAAGCACGCCGTGGCGCTGTCCAGCCGGCGCGCCCGCAGGTGCACCAGGCCGGTGAGGTTGAGTGCCTTCGCCTCCTCGGCCGCGTTGCCCGAATCGCGGCAAAGTGCGAGCGCCTGGGCGAGATGACGCAGGCTGTCGCCCAGCTGATTGGCCTCGCGGTACGCCGTTCCGAGGCTGATCAGCAACCGGATGCGCGCGTCGGTGTCGTCCTCGCGTTCCGCTGCCGCCAGGCCGATGTGCCCGACGTCCAGCCATTCCGCGTTGGCGGCGGTCGGTGGCGACGCGTGCCAGGCCACGTCGGCCACCTGCCACGCGAGCCGGTCGAGTCCGCCGGCGGCGGCCTCCCGTACGAGCGGGCCGAAGGTGTGCTGTTCGCGCTCCGCCCAGTCCGCCGCGGCGTCGTAGTCGGCGAAGGTCCGCGGAGGCGAGTCGGTCCCGCCGGAGGTCAGGCGCTGCTCCGCAGGGGCGAGCCAGACCATGGCGGCCTCGGCGGTGTGCAGGAAGTGGTCCAGGCGGCGGCGCAGGGCGGAGTCGGGCTCGGGCATCAGGCGCGGCCTCCGTCGAGGCCGGCGGGCAGGTCGAGTTCGGCACGGACGGTCTTGCCGACCGGGTCGCGGTCGAGCACCGCCCACCGGTCCGCCACCGCCTCGACCAGCAGCAGCCCCCGCCCGGACTCGGCGAGCGGCCCGGGCGGAGCCAGGTCGCCGGGGCCGGGGGGACGGCGTTCGGTACGGGTGTCGGAGACCTCGATACGCAGCGTCGCCCGGCTGAGCACGAGCCGCAGCTCGAAATCCCGTCCCGACACGCAGCCGTGGGTCACGGCGTTCGCCGCCAGCTCGGCCACCACCGTCTCGGCGGCGTCGAAGGCGGAGGTCCCGTACGGAATCCCCCAGGTGCTCAACTGGTGCAGCGCCAAGTGCCGCGCGAGCCGGGCACCACGCCGGGTGGAACTGAACTGCTGGCGGAACTCACCCTCGGCACACGGCAGTTGCTGGGTGGCAGGAGTTGTCATGCTGCCCAATCTGACCTGCGCGAACACCCTCCTGCCAGCACCGCGCTTTGTACGCTGCGCGAGCGTACACACACCAAGGGTGGACAGTACACATCACCGAGGGTGAGCATGCACTACAGCAGTAGTAACACCCAAGGGCGAGTGCGCGGGAGGTGGCCGATGACGGCCAACGGTACGGGCGGCGGCGGGACGGGCGCGGGCGGCGAGCCCGAGTCCTCCGACAGTTTGCGGACGTTCGGCGCTTTCGTCCAGGCCTTACGCGAGCATGCCGGCTTGAGCCGGGAGGAGTTCGGCGGCCTCATCGGCCTGTCCAAGCACACGGTGACCTCGATCGAGGTCGGCCGCCGGATGCCGGACCCCGACTTCGTGGAGCGAGCCGAGCCGCTGCTCGGCAACACGGGGGCGTTGCGGAACGCGGTGCGGCACCTCAACCGAGGTCTGAGCTGGGCGAGTTGGTTCCGCCAGTGGGCGAAGAAGGAGCAAACGGCGATCAACCTCGACACGTACGAATGCCGCTTCGTCCCAGGCCTGCTTCAGACGGAGGCGTACGCGCGAGCGCTTTTCGAGGAGCGCCTGCCGCCGCTCAGCGACGAGGAGATCGACACCCAGTGGACTGCACGTGCCGAGCGCCAGAAGCTGCTCAGGGAGCGGCCTAACACGTCGTTCAGCTTCGTGCTGGATGAGCACGTGCTCCTGCGGCGGACAGGCGGGCCGGAGGCCACGAGGAAACTGATCGACCACGTGCTTGAGGTCAGCCAGTGCCGGAACATCGAGATCCAGGTGCTGCCGCTGGGCACCGGCGTGCACCCGGGATTGAACGGTCCGATCCAGCTGCTGGAGACACCCGAGAACAAATGGCTCGCCTACGGCGAGGGGCAGGGCATCGGGCAGCTCATCTCTGACTCCAAACTGGTCAGCATCCTCCAGATGCGGTATGCAAAACTGCGCTCGCAGGCCCTCAGCCCCGAGGAGTCCAGGAGCCTGCTGTTGCGACTGCGAGGAGAGCTATGAGCACGTCCGGACTGACCTGGTTCAAGAGCAGTTACAGCGGCAGCCAGGACAACGACTGCATCGAAGTCGCCCTGTCCTGGCACAAGTCCAGCCACAGCAGCGGCAGTTCTGGCGACTGCATCGAGGTCGCGACCTGCCCCGACACGGTCCACGTCCGCGACTCCAAGGACAAGGAGGGCCCCCAGTTGGCCTTCTCCCCCACCGAGTGGTCGACCTTCATCGCTTACGCCCGCGCCCTCTGACATGGTCTCGTGGGCTGCGCTCGCGGGCAGCGCAGCCTTCGGGGTGCTCTCCGCCCGTTCCTGGGTGCGGGTGGCACGCTACTGGGGCGATCCCACGGCGCACCCGTCGCCAACAGCCCTGGCCCGGCTGGCCGGACCCACCGGCCGGCGCGGGCTCACCCAGGGTTCGCTGCTCAATTCGGTGTGCATGAGCCGTGTGACGCTGTTGCTGCTGGGGGTGCGTGGCTGCCCCAGCACGGGGGTGCGGGCCGGCAGAATCCGGTCGCGTTCGCCGTGGCCCTCGGGGGACTCGTGGTCTTCCTCAGCGGATGTCTGGGCCAGCTCTCGCTGGTTTTCCTGGGCAGACCTCGCTTCGTCCTGCCGAAGCACACCCGGGACGACAACGGAGACAGCGGAGACAACGGCGACGTGGCCGGTCGCCCGCCCGTCCCGGAAGGCGGCGCGTCCCCTGACGGACGAGGGGCCGAGGTCCTGGTCTTCCGCGAAGTAGACGCCAGGGTAAGCGGCGGTCAGCACGACGATCGGCAGGCCGATGAGGAGGAACGCGAGGAGCTGGAAGGCGCGGACGGCCGGTCCGTGGCGGGTGGCGGCCCGGTCCGGGTCACGCGGGTCGTACGTCACCTCGATACGGGCCGGGTCGGTGGCGATCAGCCTGCCGTCGCCGTGGAAGGTCCGCACGCCGCCCGAGGCGTCGGTGTACGCGTAGACCTTGCTGACCGTGGTCTCGCCGTCGCTCGTGGTCCCGTAGGACTTCTCCATGAACGTCGCCACGACCGTGATCCCCCGGCGGCGGAGCCGCCACCAGTCCTCGGTGATCCGGTACACAATCCGGGTGAGCAGGCCTCCGATGAGGAACAGCCCGTAGGTGATCAGCCAGGCGAAGAGGAGTTCAGCGTCCCGGGCTGCCGCGGCCGCCACCAGGCCCAGGACGAACAGGGCCGAGCCGCCCCAGAGGTACGGCCGGGACCGGCTGGAAGCGAACCGTGACCAGGCGGCCTCGCAACACCAGCTCCGTCATGACACGACGATAGGTCACACCCGCGCACAGCTGTTCGCCTTTCGCCCCGCCCGGGGCGGGCGCCCCGGCTCATCGGCCCTCAGCCCAGCTCCTCGGCCAGGCCGACGACGATGCCCTCGGGGCCGCGGACGTAGCAGAGCCGGTAGATGTTCTCGTACCGCACGATCTCGCCGACGAGTTCGGCGCCCTGCGCCCGCACGCGGGCGACGACGTCGTCGATGGCGTCGACGGCGAACATGACGCGACGCAGGCCCAGCGTGTTGGCCGGGGCGTTCGCCGGCTCAGGGGTGATGGCCTTCGGCCGGTGGAATCTCGCCAGTTCCACCCGCCCGTGGCCGTCCGGGACGCGCAGCATGGCGACGTCCTGCTGGACGTCTTCGAGCCCGATGACGCGCTCCGCCCCGGGCCAGTCGAGCGGTCCCTTGCCCTCCAGCTCCATGCCGAGTGCGACGAAGAAATCGATGACAGCCTCAAGGTCGTCGACGACGATGAGGACGTTGTCCATCCGCTGGATCGCCATACCGGCCTCCTCCGTGTGGCACGGCCACGGTAGCCGCGTCTGCTGCTGGGACGGAGCCGACAGGCCGTTCTCGACATCCTCGGCCGCCTCCTGGCGAAGTACCCGGGAGGGGACCGCGCGGTGGACATCGACGGGTCCTGCGGTGACAATGGGCGCGATTCACAGCCACCACCAACAGGTCGAGAATTCTGCCCGGTGATGGAGTCGGTGCGGGGGCGTGCCCCCTCTCCGCGCCACCACTGGACGGTTCCAGGCGGCGATCCCGGGTCGGTTCATCAGGGCACCGACGGCCCACGGGACGCCGTCCCGCCGGGCAGCGAAATGGACTCGTCGTGCCCTCGGCGAACTACCGTGCCCTGCTGCGTACCCCTGGGGCCGCGGCCTTCTTCCTGCCGGCGTCGCTCGGACGCGTCGGCCTCGCGATGACCAGCCTCAGCATCGTCTGGCTCGTGCACAGCCATACCGGTTCCTTCGCCACGGCGGGCCTGGTCAGCGGCGCCTTCGCGGTGACCGACGCGCTCGTGGCGCCCCAAGTGGCGCGGGTCGTGGACCGGTTCGGGCAGACCCGGGTGCTGCCGCCCGCGCTGCTCGGGCACGCCGCGGCAGTCGGCGTCCTCGTCACGCTGGTCGCCGCCGGCGCGCCCGACGCGCTGCTGGCCGTCGGCGGTGCGCTGGTCGGAGCCAGCTTTCCGCAGCTCGCCGCGCTGTCGGCGGCGCGCTGGGCGGCGCTGCTGCGGACCGGGCGGGCAGCCGAACTGCCCACCGCCTTCGCCCTGGAGTCGATGAGCAACGCCGTGGGCTACCTCGTCGGACCCACGGTCGTCAGCGCGCTGGCCGCGGCCGGGCATCCCGTGCTCGGGACGCTGCTGGCCGCCTCGCTGACGACTGTCGGCGGCCTGGTCCTCGCGGCGCAGCGCGGCACCGCGCCCCCGCCGGCCGCGACCGGCAGCGCCGCGCACCCGCACGAGGACCGGTCGTTGCTGCGCGGCCCGGTCTTCCTGCTGATGGGCCTCAACCTCGCCATCGGCGTCTTCTTCGGTGCCATGCAGGTCTCGGTGACCGCCTTCGTGGTCGAGCACGGTGCGCCGGGCGCCGCCGTCCCGATCTTCGCCGTCACCAGTTGCAGCGGCCTGCTGGCCGGCTGGATCTTCGGGCTGCGCCGGTGGCGTGCCACTCCCCCGGTCCAACTGCTGGCGGTGACCGCCGTGTTGATGACCGGCACCGTACTACTGCTCATGGTCGGCTCGCCGCCGGCGCTCGGCCTGGTCGTGGTCGTGACCGGTGCGACGATCTCGCCGCTCCTCGTCCTCTTCCCCGTGCTCACCGAGTCGACCGTCCACCGGTCCGTCCTGACCCAGGCCTTCTCCTGGCTCGGCTCGGCCAGCGCGGCGGGCTCCGCGGCCGCGGCGGCGGGCGCCGGGTGGGCGATCGACGCCCTCGGGGCACGCGGCGGCTTCGCCCTCGCCGCCACGGCCGCCGCCGCGATGACCCTCCAGGCCGTGGCCGGCCTGCGCCTGCTGCGCACACCGCACGCGACCCGCCCCGAGCCGCCGGGGGCGGCGGTAGCGACGACAAGGACGACGTCGACAAAGACAACGACGACAACCTGATCCGTATGCCAAACTCGCCCGCGAGGAGGCCGACTTGCACCGCTTGCAGGATCTCTCGGCGGCCGACTGGCTCAGCGCCACGGACGCCCGCCCGATGCGCCTCATCACCTTCGGGCCCGCCGGTTTCCCGGCGTACGCGCGACTGCGCTTCATCCCGGACCCGGCCGGGCCCGGGTTGTCCGAGGCCGACGCCGAGCTGCCCGACGACCACCCGTCCGACATCGAGCAGGCGCGGACCGTGCTGCTGGCCCTCGGCGAGAGCGCCGAGCCGTGCTTCTTCTGCGTGTGGGAGGGCTACGGAGGGTCCTTCTTCGGGCCCGAGTCGCTACGCGGCCCGCTGGTCGAGCTACCGCACCGGCGGTACGCGCTGTATGCCGGTGCGCTGGGCGACATCGCCGCGTGGGAGCGGGACTTCGGCGCCGGGCACCCCTGCCCGCCGCCCGCCTTCGCATGGCCCGCGGACCACCGCTGGTGCTTCACCAGCGACGTCGACCCGCACTGGGCCGGCATCGGGGCCACCGACCGGGTGATCGACGCGCTGACCGCGCGCACCGACGTGGACGTCGTCCGGGCGCGGCCCGAGCAGGCCCCGCCGGCCTACGACGGTTAGCGGGTGGCCGCTCCGGCACAAGGCGCGGGCGCGCGGACTTACGCCGGGCTCAGTCGCCCGTCGTGCCGTCGGCCATCTCGCGCAGGATGTCGAGGTGGCCGTTGTGGCGGGCGGTCTCCTCGATCAGGTGGAACAGGATCCAGCGCAGATTCACCCGGCGGCCGTCGCGGATGGGGCGCTCGGCCACGTCGTCCAGCGAGCGGGCGGCGACCAGCTCGCGGTGGCGGGCGGCGTCGGCGGCGTAGTCGGCGAGCAGGTCGGGCATCGGGATCTCGGCGCCGACGCGCATCTCTCCGTCGGGGTCCTCGTCGGTCCACGGGCCCCGGTCCTCGCCGCCGAGGAAGATCACGTCGAACCACCAGTGCTCCACCCACCGCAGGTGGCTGATCAGACCGCCCATCGTCATCAGCGGGGAGCCGGGCAGCGGGGCGGCGGCCGCGTCCGCCGCCGAGACGCCTTCGCATTTCATCAGGGCGGTGTCGCGTACGTAGTCGAGGAAGGTGACGAGGGAGGCGCGCTCGTCGCCGGTGGGCGGGACGTCGGTGCGTGTCGAAGTGGTCATGAGGCCGCATCGTCTTCCATCGGCCCGGCCTTGTCGAACGCATAACGGGCCGCCGCGAGCCGGTGCTCCTGAAAAGCTAGCGGCTAGTCTTGGTTCATAAGCTGTTGTCACAGCTCTCCTCGTCCGCGGGAGGTGGTCGCCATGGCGTCGAAGCGCACCTACGGCGACGGGTGCGGCATCGCGCGCGCCCTGGACCTGGTCGGCGAGCGGTGGGCACTGCTGGTGGTGCGGGAGCTGCTGCTCGGCCCGAAGCGCTTCACCGGGCTGCACGCGGGCCTGCCGGGGGTCAGCCCGAACGTGCTGGCGCAGCGACTGCGCGACCTGGAGGCGGCCGGGGTGCTGCGGCGCCGCACGATGGGGCCGCCCGCCGGCGCGCGGGTCTACGAACTCACCGAGTGGGGCCAGGAGTTGCAGCCGCTGCTGATCGGCCTCGACCGCTGGGGCGGCCGCGCCCCCGAGCCGACCGCGGACCCGTACCGCAGCGCCGACTCGCTGCTGCTCTGGCTGTACTCGCGCTACGACCCGGCGGCCGGCGCGGGCCTGACGGCGGTCCTCGCGGTGCGGATCGGGGACGACCGCTTCGCCGTACGCGTCGGCGACCGGCTCACGGTGGAGCGCGGAATCCCCGAGCGGCCCGACGCCACCCTCGCGGGTGACCTCGTGACGTTGACGGAGGTGCTCCAGGGGCGCCGCGACATCGCGGAGGCCGCGCAGAGCGGCGCGCTGGCGGTCGGCGGCGACGTGACGGCCGTACGGCGGCTGGTGGACGCGCTGATCACCTCCCGTCCTGCGACCGCGCAAGCCCCGGTCCCGGCGTAAACCCTCGGACCCCGGGGCCGCGGGCCCCCGGCCCCCCGCGGAGAAAGCCGCAGGCCCCCGCCCCTTCGGTCCGCGGCAGGCGCATGACAGCATCGGACCCGCCACCCCCGGCGCCCGGCGCCGCGGACGACAGAGACGAGACGCGCCATGCCGCTGCAGATCAGGGCCTTCGACGCCGACCACCCCTCCGACCTGCTCGACCTCGAATGGCACCTGCCGCTCGAAGAGTGGTCGGACGAGAACCTGGTCGCGCTGCCGCGCGGCATCTCGCGGCACGTGGTGCGTTTCGCGCGGGCCGGCGACGAGGTCGTCGCCGTCAAGGAGGTCAGCGAGTGGGCGGCGGTGCGCGAATACGGGCTGCTGCGGGACCTGGACCGGCTCTCCATACCCGCGGTCGACCCGATCGCCGTGGTCACCGGGCGGGTCACCGACGACGGCAGGCCGCTGGAGCCGGCGCTGATCACCCGGCATCTGAACGGCTCGCTGCCCTACCGCTCGATGTTCGAGACGACGATGCGCCCGGGGACGGTCAACCGGCTGCTCGACGCGCTCGCGGTGCTGCTGGTGCGGCTGCACCTGGTGGGTTTCGCGTGGGGCGACTGCTCGCTGTCCAACACCCTCTTCCGGCGGGACGCCGGCGCCTACGCCGCGTATCTGGTGGACGCCGAGACCGGGCAGATCCAGCCGGAGCTGACCGCGGGGCAGCGGGACTACGACATCGAGCTGGCCCGGGTGAACATCGCCGGTGAGCTGATGGACCTGGAGGCCGGCGGCTCGCTGCACCCCTCGGTGGACCCGGTGACCTTCGCCGAGGCGATCTGCTCGCGCTACAACGACCTGTGGGACGAGCTGACCCGCGAGTCGGTCTACCCGGCGGACAAGCGGCACTACATCGACCGCCGTATCCGCCGCCTCAACGACCTCGGCTTCGACGTCGCCGAGATGCAGATCCAGCGCTCGCCCAGCGGCGACACCGTGACCTTCCTGCCGAAGGTGGTGGACGCCGGGCACCACCAGCGCCAGCTGCTGCGGCTGACCGGCATGGACACCGAGGAGAACCAGGCCCGCAGCCTGCTCAACGACCTGGACTCCTGGATGACCACCCAGGACGACTACGCCCCGGGCGACCCGATGGGCCTGGGAGCGCGCCCCGAAGTGCTGGCGCACCGCTGGGTGCGGCAGGTCTTCCGGCCCGCGGTCCGCCTGATCCCGGCGGAGCTGCGCCGCAGCATGGAGCCGGCGCAGGTCTACCACGAGCTGCTGGAGCACCGCTGGTACCTGTCGGAGGCCGCCGGCCACGACGTCGGCCTGGACGAGGCGGTGGCCGACTACCTCTCCGACGTGCTGCCGCACATACCGGACCCGAACGCGCTGGTGCCCGAGCCCGAGTAGCCGCGGCTTCCCGGGCCGGTCCCCAACCGGCCCCAGCCCTCTCAGGTCAGCCGCAGCGCCGCCTCCCTCACGGCCAGCGCGTCCGCGCGCACCTCGCGCAGGCCGGGCAGCGGCCAGATGCCGGGGCGGGGGGCCGGCCGCGGTCCGGGGTCGGGAATCCAGGACACGCTGCGGGTCCAGGCCCGCAGCTGCTCGCGGAAACCGGTCCTGGCCGGGCCCGCCCGGTGGGTGCGGCGGGTGGACATGCCGGCGGCGTCCCAGGTGTCGACGTGCAGGGTCGCGCCCTCGTCGCGGGCGTACGGCGAGGGCAGGGTGAGGGTGGCGACCGAGTCGGTGCCGGTGAATTCCAGCGTCTCGCGGTAGCGGCGGTGGGCGGGCAGCCGCAGGTGGCCGACCTCGACCACGAGGTCGTCGTCGGGCCGCCAGCGGCAGCTGACCGCGCTGCCGCCGGCCCACTGCATGCTGTGCTCCAGGCTGCCGTACAGCTCGCGCCCGCTGCCGTCGAGTGCGGCGTGCACGATGTTGACCTGGTGGATCAGCGAACCGCCCAACCCCCGGGCGTAGACCTCGCGCTGTGTCGCCGAGGCGTCCTCGCCGAGCGCGCGGACCAGTGCGGCCTCGGCGGGCGGCGGTTGCGGGCCGAAGGGCGGCGGCGGATACGGCACCAGGTGGTCGACCAGGTGCGGGGCGTTCGGGTCGTGGATGTCGACGGCGATCCTGCGGGCGGTGGCCGCGTGCTCGCGGCAGTGCTCGATGAACAGCTGCACCACCGGGTCGTGCCGCTTCATGTAGCCGGCGGTGACCGGGACGCCGGTGCGCACCTCGGCGGCGATCAGCTCGTCGATCTCGGCCGGGTCCAGGCTGACCGGCTTCTCGCACAGCACCGGCAGCCCGGCGTCGAGGCAGCCGAGCACGGCGTCCCGGTGCGTCCACCACGGGGACAGCACGAGCGCGGCCGTCGCTCCGGCCCACACCGACTCCTCCGGTGTGGAGCACACCGCGAGGTGGGGAAATCCAGCCATCAGGGCGGCGCGCTGCCGCGGATCGGGTTCGATCACCGCGACCGGCCTGATCAACTGCGGCAGATCGCGGATCTCCCGCAGATGCGCGGCGTGCGCGACCTTGCCCGCACCGATGATGACCACCCGTACTGGCGCCGGTACGGACTCCGGCTCGCCCTCGGGACCGGTGTCACCGGCCGCCCACGGGTCCTGTCCTGTGCCGACGGGGTCCGGCACCCCCGTCGGTCCCTGCTGCCCCGCGTGACGCATCGTGCTCATCCTTTCGGCCACCGGCACTCGTTCCTACCAGGAAACGTGGCGTGACCGCGACGCCGGGGTGTCCGAACCGTGATCTCACCCATGGCGTGGGGGCCATCCATTGCTAGAGTCGGTATAGGGGCGCGGTTGCCGCCTTGCAGGCACCTGCACGTTTCGGCGCACCCGGCGACGAAAGAGGGAATCCGTGGCCAATTCGGTGAGGGGTGGTGGGTCGAATGCGGCCGACATCGGGCTCGCCCTTTATCAGACGTTGCGCACCAATGGCTCCTCCGTCCCGGCCAAGGCCGCGGCGGCGCTCGGGCTGACCGAGGCGGAGGCCGAGGCGGGCTGGCGGGAGCTGGAGGAGCTGGGTCTGATCCGTCCGGGCGACACCGCGGACGTGGTGGACCCGGTCGAACCGGACACCGCTCTGATCGAGCTGCTGGCCAGGCAGCGGGCCTCGCTGCGGCGCCAGCGCGACGAGTTGACCTCGATGGTGACCGCCGCCGAGTCGCTGATGGAGCGGTACCGCCCGGCGGTGATGCGGGAGAACGCCGAGATCGAGGTCGAGCTGGTCACCAAGGACCACCGGCGGCGGCAGTTCCTGCGCGACTTCGACGCGACGATCACCGAGTCGGCCAGCTGGATGCACCCGGGACCGCTGCCCTCCAGCGAGGTCCTGGCGGGCTCGCTGACCGCGGACAACGCGCTCATAGCCCGCGGCATAAAGGTGCGCGCCATTTATGGCCAGAGCATTAATTCAGCGCCCAGACAGCGGAAATACCTGTCGGATCTGACAGCCGCGGGAGTGGATGTGAGATTGGCGCCCCAGGTGCCTTTCGATCTCCTGATGGCTGATACACACAGTGCACTCGTCCTGGCTAATCCGGATGATCCGTCCGGCCCCGCGGTAGTGGTGCGCGGACCCGCGCTCGTCCGTTCGTACGTGGCAATGTACGAGGACTGCTGGCTGCGATCGGTCCCTTACTCTGCGAACGTGGGGAACGGCCTCGACACGGGCAACGAGCTGACTGAGCAGCACCGCACGACCATGCGACTCCTGGCCAACGGCTTGACGGACGAGCGGATCGCCAGAAAACTCGGGGTGTCACTGAGGACAGTGAGCCGCCTGGTTTCTGAGATCATGCGGTATCTTGAAGCCGACAGCCGATTCCAGGCAGGGGTTCTCGCGGCAGCGCACGGCTTGATCTGAGGACGATCAGAGCCGCGCATTCACGCCATGGCAGAAATACGCACAAGCGGAACCTGGGCTCCACCTGTGTGCATTTGCCATCATTGGGAAAGTTACGTGTCGCCACACCAATGTGAGCATCCACTCTCTGCCCACCTAAGGATTACGATGTCGCGGATCCGACGTTCGACCCATGCCTCCGCTGTTGCCGCACTGGTGCTCGTACTGTCGTCGGCCGCCGGCACTGCCGTTGCGGCCGACACTGCTTCCTCCTCCGCCCCGGCTCCGGCCGCCCCGGCCGACACCGTCTCGCCTGACGGATGGTTCCCGGAGGCCACTCCCGCGGGCTGGTTCCCGGAGGTGACTCCTGACGGCTGGTTCCCCGGGTCGGAGCCGGCGGTCGCCCCCGCCGGATGGTTCCCGGAGGCCACTCCCGCGGGCTGGTTCCCGGAGGTGACTCCTGACGGCTGGTTCCCCGGGTCGGAGCCGGCGGTCATCCCCGCCGGATGGTTCCCGCAGACCGCTCCGGCGGCGGCCCCGGTCGGCTGGTTCCCGCAGACGGTGGCGCCGGCCGGTCGGTTCACCTCCTCCATCGAGGTCTGAGCGCGCCGCACCCGATACCGACACCGCTCTCCAGGTACAGCTACAGGTACAGCGACAGCTACCGAAAGCACTGTGCGGTCCGTGATGATTCGCGGACCGCACGGTGCTTCTTGCATTTGTGGGGGGATCCTTGGGGGGCGGCGGCCCGGTCGGGGCTCGGGTCAGGGCCCGACCGAGACCGCCATAGCCATCAGGGCCTGCTGCGGTCTGGCGACCGTCAGCGCGTGTCGCAGGACGGTGTCGATGTCGGTCGCCGCGTCGTCGGCGGCCGGATGAACGGCCAGCCAGCCGAGGTGGCGACGAAGGAATGCGGCGAGGGCCGGCACCGTCCGCAGGGGGAGGCGGACGGTGCGGCCCTCGACTATGAGATCGGCCCAGGAGGCCAAGGTGTCTCGAATAGCTGCGCGCGCCTCGACTGCCGGCCCGTTCAGGGGGATGCCGGGCCGGTCAGTGCCGGACAGTCTGTCGCCGGGGTCCTGCGCTGCTACGAGTACAACCTCCAACTCGCCGTATACCCGGGGAAGCAAGGCGAGTTGCCGATCCAACCGCTCCTGGCAGGGAAGGCAGAGCGCAGGATCCGTCTCGACACACAGGTGGCCGGTCCGGAATTCGTAGTCCTGCACTTCCACTGTCCCTTCTCGTCGCCGGGGGCGGTGGTTAAAGACTTCCAGCCCCGCCGCGTCCCGACAACGCCCGCAGACCGGCCGGATTCTGCCATGGCGCATACGCGCATCTAGGCATCTCCGCCCCAGGTCAGGCCGGGAGTGCCACCCCGGAGAGTGGGTCAGCTCGCGAGCAGCGCCTCGATCGCCACAGTGACCTCGGACGCCTCCGGAGCGACGGCGGGACGGAATCGGGCGACGGCCTCACCCGACCCGTTGACCAGGAACTTCTCGAAGTTCCAGGTGATATCCCCCGCTTCGCCCGCCGCGTCGGGCAGCCGGGTCAGCTCGGCGTAGAGCGGGTGGCGGTTCGCACCGTTGACGTCGGCCTTCGCCAGCAGCGGGAAGCTGACGCCGTAGGTGGTGGAGCAGAAGGTCTGGATCTCCTCGGCGGTACCGGGCTCCTGCCCGCCGAACTGGTTGCAGGGCACGCCGAGCACCGTGAAGCCGCGCTCGGCATACGTCTGCTGGAGCCGCTCCAGGCCTTCGTACTGCGGGGTCAGTCCGCACTTGGACGCCACGTTGACCACCAGGACGGCCTTGCCTCGGTGGTCGGCCAGCGTGGTGGGGGCGCCGTCGAGGGTCTGCAGCGGGATGTCGTGGAGGGTGCTCATCGCTTGGTGCTCCTGTCGGAGTGGGACGTGAGGGCGGGCTCGGCCACCGTGAGGCCGAGGGTCTGGGCGAGCGCCGGGGCGAGGTCGAGCAGCTGGGCCGGGGTGATCACGGCGCCGCGCAGCGACTCGTAGCCGTCGGCGAGGTCGATGGTCAGGGCGCCGCGCAGGTCGGCCTTCTTCAGCGTGGCGCGACCGAATCTGGCCTGCTCGATCCGGCTGCCGGGGAAGGTCACCCCGTCGAGCCTGGCCCCGTCGAGATCGACGTCGCGCAGCACGCAGTCCTCGAAGACCACGTCGTGCAGCGCGGCGGAGCGCAGGTTGACCGAGTCGAGCTTGCAGCGGACGAAGGTCACGCGGCGCAGCACCGCGTCGTAGGCCTCGACGCCGGCCAGCGAGCAGCCGACCAGCGCGGTGTCCAGCCACTGGCTGGAGGCCAGGGCGCAGCCGGTGAAGCGGGTGCCGGACGCCCAGGTGTCGTTGAAGCGGGCGCCGCGCAGGTCGGTGCCGTCCAGGACGCAGTCGGTGATCGCGGACTCCAGGAAGCGCGAGCCGGCCGCGCGGGTGCCGGCGGCCACGTCGAGCCGGTCGAGGTGGACGGTGTCGTAGTCCCCCTCGACGGCGAGCGGACCGGCGTGCGGGCGCAGCAGCGCGGCGAACGGCAGGTCGGCGAGGTCCTCGGGCACGGCGGCGCGGGCGTCCTTTGCGGTCACACGGGAAACCCTACGCGCGGGCCCCGACAGCTCCCCGGGGGGACCGGCACCGCCGCCTCGCGGGTGACATGACGGACATGTCGGCACCGCCTTGCTAGGTTGCAGCCCATGAGCGCAACGTCGGCTGACGCTCCGCCACCGGAGGCACCTCCGGCCGCGGCCCGCCCCGCCGCACCGCCCCGGTCCCACCGGCGCGGAGTGGAGCTGTCGCTGACGGTGGCGGCGGTGCTGGTGTCGGTGTACGGGTACGCGGAGGTGGGCCTGGCCACCCGCGGCGCGGTGCCGGGAGACGCGGCCGGCTACGGCGCCGGGCTCGCGCTGCTCGCGGTGCTGGCGCACCTGGCGGTACGGGCCAGGGCGCCCTACGCCGACCCGCTGCTGCTGCCCATCGCGGTGCTGCTCAACGGCTTCGGGCTGGTGCTGATCTACCGGCTGGACCTGGAGCCGTCGCTCGGGCCGCGCGCCGCGCCGACCCAGCTGGTCTGGTCGACGCTGGGCATCACCCTGTTCGTGCTGGTGGTGCTGGCACTGGACGACCACCGGGTGCTGGCCCGCTACTCCTACGTCGGGATGACGGCCGCGCTGGCGCTGACGGCGGCGCCGATCTTCTTCCCCGCGGTCAACGGGGCGAAGATCTGGATCAGGGCCGGCGGATTCTCCATCCAGCCCGGCGAGTTCGCGAAGGTGCTGCTCGCGGTCTTCTTCGCGGCCTACCTGTCGGCGAACCGGGCGGCGCTTGCGTACACCGGGCGGCAGGTCTTCGGGCTGCGCCGGCTCCAGCTGCCGACCGGGCGGGTGCTCGGCCCGGTGCTGGCGATCTGGCTGCTCAGCGTCGGACTGCTGGTCCTGGAGCGGGACCTGGGCACCTCGCTGCTCTTCTTCGGCCTCTTCGTGGTGCTGCTGTACGTGGCGACCGGCCGCACCGGCTGGGTCGCGGTGGGGCTGCTGCTCAGCGCGGCCGGCGCGGTCGCGGTGGGCTCGTTGGAGCCCCATGTGCACAGCAGGGTCGAGGACTGGCTGCACCCCTTCGCCAGCATCCACGCGGGCCTGGGCCCCGGCCAGCTCGCCCAGTCCCTCTTCGCCTTCGGCAACGGCGCCGTCCTCGGCACGGGCCTGGGGCAGGGGCACTCGGCGCTGATCGGCTTCGCCACCAAGTCCGACTTCATCCTGGCCACCGCGGGCGAGGAGCTGGGCCTGGCCGGGCTGGGCGCGCTACTGGCCCTCTACGCGCTGCTGGTGGCGCGCGGCATGCGGGCCGGGCTGGCGCTGCGCGACCCCTTCGGGCGGCTGCTCGCGGTGGGGCTCGCGACGATCCTGGCGCTCCAGGTGTTCGTGATCACCGGCGGGGTGACCGACCTGATCCCGCTGACCGGTATGGCGATGCCCTTCCTCGCGCAGGGCGGCTCGTCGGTCGTCACCAACTGGATCATCGTGGCCCTGCTGATCCGGGTCAGCGACAGCGCCCGCCGCCCGTCACCGGAGCCGCAGGAGGAGTCCCCGTGATCCGCTGCATCCGCCGCTGCGCCGCCCTGGGCCTGGTGCTGCTGCTGGCCCTGGCCGCCAACGCGGTCCGGGTGATGGTCGTCGACGCCGGTTCGTACGCCGCCGACCCGGCCAACCGGCGGATCGCCATCGCCCGCTACCAGCACCCGCGCGGCGGCATCCTGGTCGGCGGCTCGCCGGTCACCGGCTCGCAGGACACCGGCGGCCAGCTGGCGTACGCCCGTACCTACCGCGACGGGCCGCTCTACGCGCCGGTGACCGGTTTCGCCTCCCAGACGTACGGCACCTCGCTGCTCGAAGGCACCGAGGACGGGCTGCTGTCGGGCACCAGCTCCCGGCTGGCGTCGGTGCCGCTGTGGCACGAGATCAGCCGCGACCGGCAGCGGCCCGGCGACGTCCACACCACGATCGACCCGGCGGCCCAGAAGGCGGCCTACGCCGGGCTCGCCGGGCGGCGGGGCGCGGTCGCCGCGCTGGACCCGGCGACCGGCCGCATCCTGGCGCTGGTCTCCTCACCGTCCTACGATCCGGCGCTGCTGGCGGGCACCGGACCGGCCGTCACCGGCCAGTGGCAGCGGCTCAACGACGACCCGGCGCAGCCGATGCTGGACCGTGCCATCCGGCAGACCTACCCGCCGGGTTCGACCTTCAAGGTGGTCACCGCGGCGGCGGCGCTGGAGAACGGGGCGGTGGGCGACCTGGCGGCGCCGACCGACTCCCCCGATCCCTACCGGCTGCCCGGCACCACCTGGTCGCTGACCAACGAGGGCCGCGGCTGCGCCGACGCGAGCGTCTACGACGCCTTCCGGGTGTCCTGCAACACGGTCTTCGCCAAGCTGGGCGCGGACGTCGGCGTGACCGCGATGGCCCGGCAGGCGGCGGCCTTCGGCTTCAACGACACCGCGCTGCGCATCCCGCCGGGGGTGGCGGTCAGCAACTTCGACACCACGATGAGCCCTGACCAGGTGGCGCTGTCCTCGATCGGGCAGTTCGACACGACCGCGACCCCGCTGCAGATGGCGATGGTGGCCGCCGCGGTCGGCAACGGCGGCGAGCTGATGAGGCCGTACCTGGTGGACCGGGTCACCAACCACGGCGGCGCGGTCGTGTCGCGTACCACCCCCACCCGGCTGCACCGGGCGGTCAGCGAGGGCACCGCCGAGCGGTTGCAGGAGCTGATGGAGGCGGTGGTCAGCGACGGCACCGGCACCAACGCGGCGATCCCGGGGGCCGTGGTCGGCGGCAAGACCGGCACCGCGCAGCACGGCGTCGGCAACCTGGGCACGCCCTACGCGTGGTTCATCAGCTACGCGAAACCGCCCGGCGCGAGCCGGGCGGCGGTGGCGGTGGCCGTGGTGGTGGAGGACGCCGAGGCGGCCAGGGCGGACATCTCCGGCGGCGGCATCGCGGCGCCGATCGCACGGGCGGTCATGCGGTCGGTGCTGGCCGCGCCGCCGCGGCCGTAGGCCCTAGCAGCAAAGCGGGTCGTGTCAGCGGACCTTGGGGAAGCTGAAGGCGTAGCCGCGCTGGGCCAGCCAGGTCAGCGTCTGGTCCAGTGCCGTCACGGTCTGGCTGCGGTTGCCGCCGCCGTCGTGGAAGAGGATCGTCGGCCCGTTGGATATCTCGTTCTTGACAGTGGCCACGATGGCGCCGACGCCGGGCCGGGAGAAGTCCTTGGTGTCGACGTTCCAGCCCAGCGGCCGCATCCCGTGCTGCGCGGCGAGCGCGCGGCTGGCCGGGGTGAAGGCGCCGCCGGGTGCCCGGTAGTACTGCACGGGGGCGCCGCCGGACGCGTCCTCGATCATGTCGAGGGCGTCCATGATCTCCTTCTTCTGGTACGCGAAGGGCTTGTGGTCCATCGACTCGTCGTGGGTGACGGTGTGGTCGCACAGCCGGTGGCCCTCGGCCACGACCCGGCGGACCAGGAGGGGGTTGGCTTTCGCCTGCGGGCCGATCATGCAGAAGGTCGCGTGCACGTGGTGCCGCTTGAGCACCGTCAGGACCTGGGGGGTCCACTGCGGGTCGGGGCCGTCGTCGATGGTGATGTTGACGGCCCTGCCGGGCGCCTCGGCCAGGTGCTGGATCGAGTCGGGCACCGCGGCGACGGTGCTGGGCGGGGCGCCCGTCGGGGTGTGCGTGCCGGACGAGTTGGGCGGCACCGGGGCCTGCTGGGTGGTGCCGCCCTTGTTGTCGCCGGGCGAGGCGGCCGCCGCGTCGCCGCCCCCGCCGCCGGGCGCCAGCAGCGCCGAGACCAGCGCCGCGATCAGCACCACCGCCACCGCGACGCCTATCACCGCCGCCTGCGGTGCGCTCTTGAACCGTCCGGGCGCCAAGCGCCCCAGGGATATCCGCCGTCCCGCCATGATGTGTGACCGCCCGCCCACGTCGTCGCCCGTCCCGTTTCGCAGTTCCGCGTCCGGTGCGGCCTGCGCACGGATAGATGCGGTCGCCCAGGGTACGGTTCCGCCACCGTCCCGCGCCCAGGGGGTCGTTACACGATCAGGACGTATCAGTGCGGAGCGGTCGCCAGGCCCGTACAACCGCGCAGTTGGGCGTACCGGTCGGTGATGGCGGTGCCCGCGCTACCGGTCTGCGGCTGCGGCACGCCGTTGCCGTCGACCAGGGCGGGGGTGAAGACCGCCCTGGCGACCTTGCCGCGGGTGACGGTCAGGGTGGTCACCCCGGTCTGGTCGGAGTGCGGGTAGGGCGAGGAGCCGTACCAGAGGAAGTTGCCGAAGCCGTAGGCGACATAGGTCGGCCCGAGCATGCCGGAGCCGAGCATCACATGGGCGTGGGTGCCGACGACCGCGGTCGCGCCGGCCTGCGACAGGTCGGCGGCGATCGACTTCTGCTCGGGTCCCGGGCAGTTCTGCCCCTCGGTGCCCCAGTGCAGGTAGACCACGACCACGTCCGCCTGCCGCTTGGCGTCCCTGACGGCCCGCAGCAGCCGCGGCCGGTCCAGCGCGGAGGCGATGCCGGGGCGGTCGGGGCCCGCCCTGAAGGCCTGGTTGGTGTAGTCCTGGACCTGGCTGGCGGCGACCACCGCGAGGCGTACGCCGTTGATCGTGGTGACGTACGGCCGGTAGGCGGCGGTCTCGTCGGCGCCGATGCCGAGTACCGGGATGGGGGCGGACGCCTGGGCGGCGAGGCTGTCCTGCAGGCCCTGCGCGCCGTAGTCGACGGCGTGGTTGTTGGCCATCGTCACCGCGTCGATCCCCGAGCGCTTCAGGGCGCCGAGCGCGGCCGGGGTGGTGCGGAAGTGGTATTTCTTCGGCTGCGCGGTGCCGCGGGAGGTGATCGCGCTCTCCAGGTTGACCATCGCGAAGTCGGCGGCGGACAGGGCGGTGGACATCGGGCCGAGCGCGGGGTCCACGCCGAGCCGGTCCGCGGTGCGCTCGGTGAAGTGGACGTCGCCGGCGAAGGCGAGGGTGACGGTCCCGGCCGGTTCGGCGGGCGCCTTGGCGGCGGGCTTCGCCGGGTGCGCCGCCGCCGGGGCCGTTCCGGGGGCCGCGACCTGGCGGGCGGCGGCGTCGGCGGGGCTGCCGCCGCGGCCGTAGACCGCCCAGCCGGTCGCCACCGCCGCGAGGAGCAGCACGGACGCCCCGACCGCCGCGTTTCTTCGGCGCCGGCGACGCGCCCTGGCCCGGCGTTGGGCGCGCCGCGATATCGGTCCGGTGTCCGTCATCGGACAAGCGTACGATCCTACGGCGCGCTGTCGGCGCCCTGGGCGATGGTTTCCTCGACCTCCGCCACCCGGGCGTCCTCCTCGGCGGCGAAGCGCTCGGCGTCCATCCGCTCGGCGATCTCCTCGTCCTCGGTCATGAGCAGGTCCAGGTTGGAGTCGCCGAGGTCGAAGACGCCCAGGTCGACGTAGGCCTGCTGCAGCCGCGGCCCCCACAGCCCGATGTCCTTCACGCAGGGCACGATCCGGGAGAAGAGCAGCTTCCTGAACAGGCGCAGGAATTCCGACTTCTCGGTCAGCTCGGCCGCCTCCGCGGTGGGGACGCCGAAGTTCTCCAGCACCTCAAGACCGCGCAGCCGGTCCCGCATCAGGTAGCAGCCCTCGATCACGAACTCCTCGCGCTCGCGCAGTTCGGCGTCGGTGAGCTGCTGGTAGTAGTCCCGCAGCGCCATCCGCCCGAAGGCCACGTGGCGGGCCTCGTCCTGCATGACGTAGGCGAGGATCTGCTTGGGCAGCGGCTTGTCGGTCGTGTCGCGGATCATGCCGAAGGCGGCCAGCGCCAGTCCCTCGATGAGCACCTGCATGCCGAGGTAGGGCATGTCCCAGCGCGAGTCGCGCAGGGTGTCGCCGAGCAGCGCCTGGAGGTTGTCGTCGATCGGGTAGAGCATGCCGATCTTCTCGTGCAGGAAGCGGCCGTATATCTCGGCGTGCCGAGCCTCGTCCATGGTCTGGGTGGCGGAGTAGAACTTGGCGTCCAGGTCGGGCACCGACTCCACGATCCGGGCCGCGCACACCATGGCGCCCTGCTCGCCGTGCAGGAACTGGCTGAACTGCCAGGAGGTGTAGTGCTGCCGCAGCAGCCCGCGGTCCCGGTCCGACATCGCGTCCCAGTAGCGGGTGCCGTACAGCGACATGGCCTCGTCGGGGGTGCCCAGCGGGTCGTACGGGTCGACCTCCAGGTCCCAGTCGATCCGGCGGACCGCGTCCCACTGCTTGTCCTTGCCCTTCTGGTAGAGCGCGAGCAGCCGGTCGCGGCCGTCGTCGTACTCCCAGGAGAAGCGGGCCGAGCCGTGGGCCGGCACCTGCCAGGTCCACTCGGTGGGCGGGGTGGTGTAGCGGCCTTCCGTCGACATGGGCGGCTCCCTCCTTCGTGGCGCTCACTCGCCGCCGGGCGCCCGCTGGGCGGCCCGGCGGCTCGTTCACTGCGACGGCCGGCCCCGGCCGGATCGTGCGCGGGGGCTTGACGGCCTTGTTGACACAGAGTCTCATAAGACCCGTACCGCAGGTAACCCTCGTGCACCGGAGGCCCGTTCGGCATGGACGCCACACTGACCGACCGCGAGAAGACCGCGGAACGCCTCCTCGCGGCGTCCGCGAAGCACTCCTTCGACCCCGACACCGAACTGGACTGGGACGCGCCCTTCGAGGACGGCCGCTGGTTCTGGCCGCCGGAGCTGGTCTCGCTCTACGACACCCCGCTGTGGACCCACATGTCCGAGGAGCAGCGCATCGCGCTGAGCCGCCACGAGGCCGCGTCCCTGTGCTCGATCGGGGTCTGGTTCGAGACGATCCTCATGCAGCTGCTGCTCCGCCACACCTACGACCTCGACCCCACCAGCGGCCACGTCCGCTACGCCCTCACCGAGATCGCCGACGAGTGCCGGCACTCCAAGATGTTCGCCCGCGCGGTCACGAAGATGGGCACGCCCGCCTACCGGCCCTCGCGGCTCGACATCCAGCTCGGCCGGGTCCTCAAGACGGTGTCCACGACCCCCGGTTCCTTCACCGGCACCCTGCTGGCCGAGGAGATCCTCGACTGGATGCAGCGGCTGACCTTCCCCGACGAGCGGGTCCAGCCGCTGGTGCGGGGCATCACCCGCATCCACGTGGTGGAGGAGGCCCGCCACATCCGCTACGCCCGCGAGGAGTTGCGCCGCCAGATGGCCACCGCGCCGCGCTGGGAGATCGAACTCACCCGCCTGTCCTCGGCCCAGGCCGCCCGCGTCATCGCCCGCTCCCTGATCAGCCCGCAGGTCTACGCCTCGGTCGGCCTCGACCCGAAGTACGCCGCGCACCTGGCGGCGGCCAGCCCGCACCGGCAGGACGTGATGCGGCAGTCCGCGAAGCGGCTCATGGAGTTCTTCGACGAGATCGGGCTGATACGGGGCCCGAGCAGGCGCATGTGGCGGGCCTCGGGCCTGGTCGCCTGACGGCGGGGTCTCCCCTGAGGGCTGGTCGCCTGACGGCGGATCGCCTCGGGCCCGGTCGCCCGACGGTGGCCGGGTCCCTACGGGGTCGCCCCGTCCCCGCCGAGCAGGTGCGCCGCCGCCGGCCCCAGCGGGGCCAGGCGGGCCAGCAGGGCGCCCGCCGGACTGTCGCGGGTCTCCTGCGGGAGCGCGCGGGCCGCGGCCTCCGCCGCCTCCGGGTCGGTGGTCGCGGTCACCAGCAGCAGCCCGATGAAGTGGTCGACCAGCCAGTCCCGCAGCTCCCCCACCGGCGGGCGGCGGCCCTCGTCGATCCAGATCAGCGAGACCGCCTCGACCGAGGCGATCCACGACCGCACCATCATCGCCAGGCGCGGTCCCGGGTCCGTCACGCCGAGATGGCGCAGCACCTGCTCGCCGGCGCGGCGGCGTACGCCGTCCACGATCGCACCGGTGCGGCTGGTCTCCGCGACCCCGCCACCCCCCAGCAGCGCGCCGTACGCCGGCGCGTGCTCGTCCACGTAGGCCAGGTAGCGGTCGAGCGCCGCCGCCAGCCGCCCGGTGGGCGGGCCCTGCGACGGCACGGCGAACCGCCCGATCAGCTCCTCGGCCGCGCCGTGCACCGCGGCCTCGTAGAGCTGCTGCTTCCCGCCGGGGAAGTAGCGGTAGACCAGCGGCCTGGAGACGCCCGCGGCCGCGGCGACGTCGTCGATCGACACGTCTTCCGGCCTGCGGTGCCCGAAGAGGTCCACCGCGGACCTCAACAGCTGCGCGCGGCGCTCCTCCACACTCATCCGGCGGTACGCCGGCGCCGCACTGCTGCTCATGGCCCCAGAGTACGGCGCCCCCTCGCGCCGGGGGTGTCCCTCGGGGACGCGCCCGCGGGACGTGGGAAAGTGGGCCGGTGAGGCATGAGGCGTGCGAGTTCGTCGGGGGCCCGCTCGACGGGCGCAGCATCGAGGTCATCGTGGGGATGACGGGCCAGCCGCCCAAGGCGTACACCGTGCCGGCCGGGGAGCGGACGTACGTCTACCACCGGGCGCACGGGGAGCGGGGCAGGAACCGCACGCCGTGGGTGTTCGTGTACGCGCCGGACGGAAAGCCGCCGCCGGGGCCGAAGTGGCCGTGGTCGAAGCGGGGCTGACGCGGCGGCGGGGACTTTGGTCCGGACCATTGACACGATTGGTCTAAACCTGTTTGCTGCGCGGTGAGCGCCCCGCCCCCCACAGAAGGAGCAGCCGCCATGCTCGCCATGCCCCGCAGAAGAAGCAGCAGAAGATCGCTGGCGGCCGCCTCCGCCGCCCTCGCCGGCGCCGTGGCCGTCGGCGGCCTGGTCGCCCTGGCCCCGACCGCGAGCGCCGGGGAGTTCCTGGCCAACGGCGGCTTCGAGTCCGGGAATCTGAGCGGCTGGAGCTGCGACGCGGGCGCCACCGCCGTCAGCGGGCAGGCGCACAGCGGGACCTACGCACTCCAGGGCGTGCCCTCCTCCTCCGCCACCGGCCAGTGCAAGCAGACCGTGAGCGTCGCGCCCAACACCACGTACACGCTGACCGCGCAGGTCAAGGGCAGCTACGTCTACATCGGCGTGGACGGCGGCACCAGCACCTGGACACCCGGCACGGGCAGCGGATACGCGCCGTTGAGCGTGTCGTTCACCACCGGCGCCGGCCAGACCAGCGCGGCGGTCTACGTCCACGGCTGGTACGGGCAGCCCGCCTACCTGGCCGACGACATCTCGCTCCAGGGCCCGGGCGGCGGCACCACCACGCCCCCCACGACCCCGCCGACCACTCCCCCGACCACTCCCCCCACCACCCCGCCGACGACGCCTCCCACCACCCCGCCCACCACTCCCCCGACGTCGCCGCCGCCCTCCGGCGGGCTGCCGACGCACGCCCTGGTCGGCTACCTGCACGAGACCTTCGCCAACGGCTCCGGCTACACCCGCCTGGCCGACGTACCCGACAGCTGGGACGTCATCGACCTGGCCTTCGGCGAGACCAGCTCGCCGACCTCGGGCAGCATCCACTTCACCCGGTGCTCGGTCGCCGAGTGCCCCTCGGTCGAGTCGGACGCCGACTTCAAGGCCGCGATCAAGGCCAAGCAGGCCAAGGGCAAGAAGGTGCTGCTGTCCATCGGCGGCGCCAACGGCGAGGTGCAGCTGACCACCACCGCCGCGCGGGACGCCTTCGTCTCCTCGGTGAGCGGCATCATCGACACCTGGGGCCTGAACGGCATCGACATCGACTTCGAGGGCCACTCGCTGTCCCTGAACACCGGCGACACCGACTTCAAGAACCCCACCACCCCGGTGATCGTCAACCTGATCTCGGCGCTGAAGACCCTCAAGGCCCGCTACGGCAGCGGCTTCGTGCTGACGATGGCGCCGGAGACCTTCTTCGTGCAGCTCGGCTACCAGTTCTACGGCTCCGGCCCGTTCGGCGGCCAGGACCCGCGGGCGGGCGCCTACCTGCCGGTGATTTACGCGATGCGGGGCGACCTGACGCTGCTGCACGTCCAGGACTACAACTCCGGCTCGATCATGGGCCTGGACAACCAGTACCACAGCATGGGCGGCGCGGACTTCCACATCGCGATGACCGACATGCTCCTCACCGGCTTCCCGGTGGCGGGCAACACGGCCAACATGTTCCCGGCCCTGGCCCCCTCCCAGGTGGCCATCGGCCTGCCCGCGACCACGAACGCGGGCAACGGCTACACCGCCCCCGCCACCGTCGACCAGGCCCTCGACTGCCTGACGAAGAAGACCAGCTGCGGCAGCTACACCACCCACGGCCAATGGCCCGCCCTGCGCGGCCTGATGACCTGGTCGATCAACTGGGACCACTTCGGCAACTGGGAGTTCAGCAACAACTTCCACCACTACTTCGGCTGACCCCCGGGCGGCACCCCCCAGACGCGTACGGCTCGGTCCCGAGGGCGGCGACCGGGCCGTACGCTTGCGCGCGCCCGCCACACGGGTGGCGTCGCCGCGGCGGTGCGTCGGTGCTTGGGGGGCAGCTGTGGCGGTGTGAGAGTGAACGGGTGGGGAAGGGCGCGGGACGAGGCGAGACGATCACCCGTCGGAGTGACCCACTTGGGCGAAATCACCCTTTCCTGCTGTCGAAGATATGACAACCTATGACACGATCCTGAGTGATCGTCACAGGGAGGACAGCCGGGATGCAGGTGGTCGGGACGACCAGGACGTGGCTTCGTGGCGCCGCCGTGTGCGGAGCGCTGCTCGCCTCCGCGGCCCTGTCGCTGCCCGCAGCGCAGCGGGCCGCGGCGCGGCCGTACGACCCGCCGGTCCCGTCGCCCTCGGCCACACAGCCCGCGGCCACCGAGGCCGCGCCGCCCGACCCGGGTGCCGGTGGTGCGGCCGGTGCGAGCGGTCCGGCCGAGGCCGTGCCGACGCCCACCGGGACCGCGGACCCGGGCTCGCTGCCCGACCTGCTGAACCAGCTCCAGAGCCTCTACCAGCAGACGGAGACGGCCACCGAGGCGTACAACAAGGCCAAGGAGTCCGCCGACCAGCAGCGCGTCAAGGCGCGGGCACTGGACACGCAGCTCGCCGCGCAGCGGTCGCAGGTCGTCGCCGGACGGGACCAGGTCGGGCTGATGGCCCGGCAGCTGTACCGCAGCGGCGGGGTGTCGCCGTACCTGTCGATGCTGGACGGCGAGACCCCGCAGGACTTCTTCGGGGTCCTGCACATCGCCCAGCGTGCCGTCGGGCACCAGCAGGACGTCGTGAACGGCCTGACCGCGGGCGAGAAGCGGCTGGCCGCGCTCAATGCGCAGGCGCAGCGGGCACTGGACGCCGCCCAGGTCGCGCAGAACAAGCAGGCCGCGCAGAAGACGCAGGTCGAGACGCATCTGCGGCAGGTCGAGGGGCTGCTCGCCGGACTCAGCGGGGTGCAGATCAGCGAGCTGCAGGCGCTGGAGAAGCAGGGCGCGGACAAGGCCCAGCAGGAATTCATGGACTCCAAGGCGCTCGGCCCCGACGCGGCCCGGCGGGCGCCCTCGACGACCGGCGACCGGGCCATCGGCTACGCCTTCCAGCAGCTCGGCAAGCCCTACGTGTGGGGCGCCGAGGGCCCCAGGTCCTTCGACTGCTCGGGCCTGACCTCGCAGGCCTGGTCGCACGCCGGCGTCCCGATCCCGCGCACGGCGGAGGAGCAGTGGGCGCGGCTGCCGCACGTGCCGCTGTCGCTGCTGCGCCCCGGCGACCTGGTCGTCTACTTCCCCGGCGCCACCCATGTGGCCCTCTACATCGGCGACGGCCTGGTCATCCAGGCCCCGCACACCGGCACGGTGGTCCAGGTCTCCCCGATCGCCGCCAACCCGATCCTCGGCGCGGTCCGCCCCGACCTCGGCTCCCAGCCCCTCGCGGACTACACACCCCGCCCGGTCCCGCAGCAGGCCGGCCACCAGCAAGGCGACCAGCCGCAGGCCGACCAGTCCTACGGTGCGGTGGCCGACAGATAGTCCGCCGCGGCCTCGGGCTCGTAGAACCACGGGTCGAAGTCCGCCGGGGTGTCGAAGCCGTTGGCGATGCGGTCGGCGACCGGCGGGCGGGTCACGGCTGCGGTCAGCAGGGCGTGGACGTGGTCGGGCTGCGGGGCCGCCAGCATCGCGTTGGTCCAGCGGGTGGAGGGGCCCGCCTGCGACCAGAAGCGGGCGAAGGCGGCCTCCATCCATGACCGGTCGAAGGGCAGTTCGCCGCGCTCGGCGATGCTCGCCAGGTAAGCCGCGGCGCACTTGGCCGCGTTGTTGGACCCCTGGCCGGTGAGCGGGTCGTTGGCGACGATCACATCGGCGACGCCCAGCACCAGCCCGCCGCCGGGGAGTTCGGCGACCGGCTCGCGTACGGTCGGAGTGAAGCCGCCGACGAGGGTGGCGTGGGGGTCGGTCAACTCGACGGCGGACGCGCGCTCGTACTCCCACGGGGTGAAGCGGCGCATCAGGTCCAGGGTGAGGCGCAGATGGTCCGCGGGGTCCTTGACGGACCCGAAGGCGTCGACCGGGCCGCCGGGGACGCCCTCCCAGAAGAGGATGTCGCAGGGGCCCGAGGTGGTCAGGGCCGGGATGACGATGAGTTCGCCGACGCCGGGGACCAGGTTGCAGCGGACCGCGAGGACGTCGGGGTGCTCGGGGCGCGGGCCGAGGCCGTGCACGTAGGCGACGGCCAGCGCGCGCTGCGGGGTGCCGTAGGGCGAACGGGCCGCGTCGGGGCGGAACATCGAGACGGTCTCGCCCTTGCCCGCCGCGACCAGGACCAGGTCGTAGGCGAGCGAGAAGTAGTCGAGGTCGGCGGCGGTCGCGGCGTGGACGACGACCTTGCCGCCGCGCTCCGCGAAGGTCTCCAGCCAGCCGGCCATCTTCACGCGCTGGTCGACGGACTGCGCGGGGGCGTCGAGGCGGCCGAGCCAGTCGAGGGCGCGGGCGGACGCGGCTCCGGCGGCGGGCTCGGGGGCCATTCCGGGGGCGGCGGCTCCGGGGGCGGCCACCTCCGGGCCGGCGGCAACCGATATGCCGAGGCCGGTTATCCGCGGTGCCAGGTCCGACCAGAAGTCCAGGCCGGCCGCCCGCTCGTGGGCCAGGGCGGCGCCGAACATGCACTGGGTGGAGGTGACCCGGCCGGTGCGTATCTCGTCGGCGGTGCGGTTGGACATCACGGTGACGTCGTAGTCACGGGCCTGGAGGCCGAGGGCCAGTTGGAGCCCGGCCTGCCCGGCTCCGACGATGAGGATCTTGCGCACGGCGCCCCCGCTTCGGTTCTGCTCTGGTGATGTCGTCGGCTCAGTCGGCTCAGTCGGCTCGACCGGCCGGGTCAGAAAGGCTGTTCTGCGAGCGCGTGGGTGACCAGCGCGAGCAGCGCGTCGACCACGGAGGACCGTTTCCGCGCGTCGATGATCTGGACCGGGATGTGCGAAGGAACCGCCAGCGCCTCGCGCACGTCCTCGCCCGTGTAGGCGGCGGTGCCCTCGAACTGGTTGACCGCGACCGTGTAGGGCAGCCCGGTGCCCTCGAAGTAGTCGAGCGCGGGGAAGCAGTCGGCGAGCCTGCGGGTGTCGGCGAGCACGACCGCGCCTATGGCGCCCCGCACCAGGTCGTCCCACATGAACCAGAAGCGCTGCTGCCCCGGTGTGCCGAAGACGTAGAGGACGAGGTCCTTCTCCAGGGTGATCCGGCCGAAGTCCATGGCCACCGTGGTGGTGACCTTTTCCGGGGTGGCGGCCAGGTCGTCGAGCGCCTCGCTGGCCTGGGTCATCACCGCCTCGGTGGTCAGCGGGGTGATCTCGGACACCGCGCCCACGAAGGTGGTCTTGCCCACACCGAAACCGCCGGCCACCACGATCTTCGTGGAGACCGGCGCGCGGCCGCGGTCATTCTGCCAGTCCTGCAGGCCGTCCGGCCGGTCAGAGCCTGCGAAGTCCACTGAGCACCCTTTCGAGCAGCGCGCGGTCGGGGCTGCCGGACCCGTGCCCGGTGCCGTACACACGAATTCTTCCCTGGTCGGCGAGATCGCTGAGCAGCACCCGGACGACGCCGAGCGGCATCCTGAGCAGCGCGGAGATCTCGGCCACCGACCGCATTCTCCTGCACAACTCCACGATCGCCCGCCTCTCGGGCAGCACGCGTTCCGCCCAACCACCCCTGGCGGGTGCGTAGGGCTCCTCCGCACCCTCCACGGTGGCCACGAAGGTCTCGACCAGCAGCACGTGGCCGACCCTGGTCCGACCGCCGGTCAGCGAATACGGACGGACCCGGTCCGTCCGGCGGTCGGCACCTCGCTGCGGTGCCCCGCGTCTGGGCAGTGCGGACATGGACGACATCAGTCGGCTCTCCCGGTGGCCTGGCGCAACTCGCTGCGGAGTGCGGGGGTCAGTACGTGTCCGGCGCGGCCCACGAACAGGGCCATGTGGTAGGCGATCACGCTCAGGTCGCAGTCGGCGGTCGCGTGCACGCCGAGCAGCGAGCCGTCGCTGATCGACATCACCACGAGCACTCCGTCCGTCATCGCGACGGTGGTCTGCCTGACCCGACCGCCGTCCATCAGCCGGGCCGCGCCCACGGTGAGCGAGGCCAGACCCGACACGACCGCGGCGAGGTCCATCCGGCTCTGGCCGGCCAGACCCGGATGCGCGGGCGCCTCCGTCATATTCTGCCCGCTCTTGCCGTCAGAACCGTCGTCAGGTTCGGAACCGAGCAGCAGCAGTCCGTCGGAGGAGACCACCGCGACCGAGTGGACGCCGTGCACCTCCGCCACGAAATTGTGCAGCAACCACTGGAATCCCCGGGCCTCTTGGCTGAGCACCCCGCTCTGCGTGCCGACCGCGTTCAACGCGTCGCCTCCTCAACGTTTCCTGCCGGATCTGCCTGCTCCCGCGACCCCGCGGGCGCCTCGTCACGTTCACGTGCCGCCTCGGCGCGGCCGGCATGCAGGCCGCGCTGCAACCCGTCGAGCCTGCGCCGCAGTTCGGCCGCGTCCACCCGCGGCGCCGGGGTGGGCGGCGCCGCCCGCCGGGTGCCGACGGCCCCGCGCACCCGCTGCGGCAGCCCCTGCCCGGTGGGGCCGCCGGCGGAGCGGGATATGGGGGCGGCGGAACCGTTTTCGGGGGAAGGCGCGAGTGCCGCGGCGGGCGTGGGCGTCGGGCGGAGCGGCGCGGGCGCGGGCACGAAGGGCTGGGCCGGGGCCGGGGCGGCCGGCAGGTCGGCGGGCAGGTCCGACGGCGAGTCGGAGGGCGGCGCGAATCCGTGGACGGCGTCCGGGCTCGACGCCTGCGCCGGTAGGCGCACGGGTGGGGCCGCGGCATAGCGGCGCGGGTCGCCGCCGGTGAAGGCGGCCGGGTCGAGCGGGGTGACCGGCGGCTCGTCGGGCGCGACCGGGGGCACCAGCAGGCCGGGCAGCACCACCACGGCCTGGGTGCCGCCGGACGCCAGTGGATGCAGCCGCACCCGTACGCCGTGCCTGCGGGCCAGCCGCGAGGCGACGTAGAGGCCCATGCCGGCGACCGCGCCCGGCGGTACGGGGTCGGGGTCGGCGAGCAGCGCGTTCAGCTCGTCGAGCCGCTCCCCGGGCACCCCGATACCGGAGTCCACGACCGCGACGACGACCTCGCCGGTCTCCAGCAGCTGTCCGGACAGCAGGACTTCGGTGGTCGGCGCGGAGAAGCCGGTGGCATTGTCGAGGAGTTCGGCGAGCAGGTGCGCCACGTCGTCGGACGCGCGCCCCGCCACCCTGACGCCGGGCAGCATCTCGATACGCACCCGCTCGTAGCGCTCGACCTCGGAGATCGCGCCGCGCACCACGTCGATCAGCGGGACCGGGCGGGCGGTGGCGCCGTGGCTGTGCTCGGTGCCGCCCAGTACCAGCAGATTCTCGCTGTTGCGGCGCATGCGGGTGGCGAGGTGGTCCAGCTGGAAGAGGGTCGCGAGCCGGTCCGGGTCCTGCTCCTGATCCTCCATGGTCTCGATCAGGGCGAGTTGCCGCTCGACCAGGCCCAGGGTGCGCAGGCTGAGGCTGACATGGGTCATGTGCGCGGCATTGCGGGCCGCCGCCGCGCTCAACTCCCGGTCCAGCTCGGTGACGTGGGCGATCAGCTCGTCGTGGGCGCGGCGCAGCGCGTCCTTCTCGGCGACGGCTCCGGCCAGCGCGCCCCTGGCGCCCTGGCTGGCGCCGCGCTGCGCGGTCAGCTCGTTGCCCAGATCGGCCGCGCGGGCCCGCAGCGCCTGCGCCTCCTGGGTCAACGCGTTGGCGCGGCGGGCGACGGCGGCGTATTCGTCCTGGCCGATCACCTCGACGCCCCGGCCGCTCTCCGCGTCGGAGCGCGACCAGCGGTGCAGGGCCGCGAGCGGGCGGGTCAGGCTGCGGAAGAGGGCGACCAGCACACCGGCGAGCAGCAGCAGGCACAACGCGGCGAGGGCGCACCGCAGTTCCAGGATCGTGACGGTGTGGTCGCGGTGGTGGGCGGCGGTGGCGGCCCGATCGGCGGCCGCGGACACCTCGACGCCGCGGAGCAGGCCGATGCGGGCGGTGAGCGCGGACTTGACTGCGGCGGCGCCCAGTTGGCGGTCGGTACGGGTCAACTCAGGCCCGTCGAGCAGCTCGGCGGTGTCCTGGTCGGCCTTGGCGACGTCGGCGCCGGTCACCGCCTTGTCGTAGCGGTCCCGCAGGTCGGCGGGCGCCGTGGCGCGGAAGTCGGCCAGCGCCGCGCGCTCCTGGAGCGCGGCCGTCCGGGCGGCGGCCACCAGCGCCGACTGTGTCCCTCCCTGGGTCAGCGCGCCCACCAGCAGCCCGCGCTGCACCGAGGCGGCGCCCGCCAGCCGGGTGAGCGGTCCTGCGCCCGGCGCGTCCCCGGCGCGGCCGAGGGCGTCGATCAGCGGCTGATAGGCGGTCACGGCCGCCTGCACGCCGTCGTGGTCCGCGCGCGCGGCGAGCGCCGCCCTGCGGGCGCCGGGCAGCGCGGCGAGCACGGTACGCAGCGCGGCGGGCGGGCCGGCCGCGAGGACGTCCGCCAGCTGCCGGTCGGTCCGCGCGCCGTCCGCGGCGGGCAGCTTCGGCGCCTTCGCGCCGGCGGCGACCAGCGCGGCCACGTCGTCCCGCTCGTCGGCCAGGTCGTGGGCCAGGACGGTGGTGCGGGTCTCCAGGCCCGCGGCGGCGGCCCGGTCCCGCGCCGCCGTCAGATCGCCGGCGCCCAGCGCGACACCAGGTGCGGCGGCGGCCACGACCGCGGCGGCGCACACCAGGAGGGCGGCGAGCATGCGCTGCCTGACCCGACGTTCGCGCGGTTGACGTCGTTCACGCACTTCTGGCTCGCAATCACGTATCGCCGGCGGGTGTTCCCCAGGAATATGCAGGGGCAGACACGACCCTTGCAGCCCCGCCAGGAAGGGGGCCATGGCTCCCTCCTCCGGACACTCGAACGAGTGAATCGCACTGGCGACACACCGGACAAGCCGAGTAGACCGGACAGGGGTTCGGGACGCCGGAGGCCTACTGGCGCTGCCGTGCCGCGTTTGGCAAGATGCCCGCCCACAGCCGCGCCGACCGACCGGCCGGTCGAACAGCTCGGGCGGCCGGAGGGGCCTGAGCGGCTCGAACGGGCGGAACGGGCCAGAACGGCCAGAACGGCCAGAACGCAGCCTGCCGCACACTGGGACCATGCGGATCGAGACGGCCACGGCGCCCGGGGTGCCGGGGGCGCCCAACGAGGACTTCGCGGCGGTGGCGCTGCCCGCCGGCGGACACGGCGGGGCACTGGTCCTGCTGGACGGGGTCACCCCGCCGCCGGGCAACGGGGACTGCGTCCACTCGGTGCCGTGGTTCACCTCACGGCTGGGCGGCGCGCTGCTCGAACAGTCCCTTTCGCGGCCGGACGGCACGCTCGCCGACTGCCTGTCCGCGGCGATCGCCTTGACGGCGGAGGCACACCGGGGCACGTGTGACCTTTCTCACCCGCTGACGCCGCAAGCCACCGTCGTGGCGGTGCGGTGGGGCGCGGACGAGGTGGAGCACCTCGTGCTCTCCGACTCCGCGCTGCTGCTGGAGGGTCCGGACGGGGCCGTGACCGCGGTCCTCGACGACCGCATCGACCGACTGCGGGCGGCGGGCACCCGGGTCGGGCCGCTGCGTAACCTGCCCGGGGGCTTCTTCACCGCCGCCGCCGATCCCGCGGTGGCCGCGAAGGCGGTCACCGGCCGCGTCCCGGTCGCGTCGCTGCGCGCTTTCGCGGCGCTGACGGACGGTGCCGCGCGGGGCGTCGAGGTCTTCGGCTCCGACGACTGGGCGTCGACCTTCGCACTCCTGCGCAAGGCCGGGCCGCAGGCCCTGCTCACCCGGGTGCGCGACCAGGAGCTGGCCGATCCCGCGGGGGCGGCCGTGCCGCGGGGCAAGCCCTTCGACGACGCGACCGCCGTCCTGGTGGAGTTGTAGCCCCGCACCGCGCAGGGCGGTCACCCTGGTGGGCGCCCGCCGGTCACAGGACTTCCGCCGTGGATTCGTTCAGGTTGTGCAGGAGCCGGGCGAGGTCCGCGAGGTCGGGGCGGGGCCAGGAGGAGAGCTGGCGCAGGTAGGCCGCGCGGCGGGCGTGGCGGACGTGGTTGAAGCGGGCGCGGCCGTCGGGGGTGAGGCGGATCAGGAAGGCGCGGCCGTCCGCGGGATCGGGCTCCCTGGTGACCAGTCCGAGGACCTCAAGTGCCCGCAGCTGGCGGCTCATCGTCGCCTTGCCGACGCCGAAGTAGGACGCCAGGTCGGTGGCCCTTTCCGGCTCGGCCTCCTGGAGCCGGACCAGGAGTCCGTAGGCCGCCGGTTCCAGCTCCGGATGCACCGCTCGGGCCAGCTCGCCGGAGGCCGCCCGCGCGCGGCGGAAGAGCACCGTCAGCTCCCGCTCCAGCGCGTCCATCGACGGGTCCGCTCCCGCCGCATCTGCCGCATTGCGCGCGTCGGTCACAGCATTCCCGCTTTCAACGCCTGAAAGTTGTCTTCACACACGGTGGTTTCCGCAGCACGCCAAGTATTTCGCAGGAGTAGACCAACGGCGGTCACAGGATCCTCTCTCCCCGCGCGGAGCGCCCCACGTACCGTCCCACTGTCATGGCCATCTCAAGGTCATGCCGAGTCCCCCACCTGGAGGCACGCATGTCCCACGGAGCTCTCTCCGTCGTGCACGGCAACGGCTCGGTCCGGACCAGGCTCGCACCGCTGGCCGGTTCACTCGTCACGATGCTCGCGCTGGCGCTCGCCGCACCCGGCACCGCGCACGCGGCGAATTACGGTCACATGACCCACCCCGACCTGGACTGGCTGGGCTCCCAGATCCAGATCCACGAGGGCAGAAGCGCCCCCGGGGACGCCAAGGCCGGCACCGCGACCGTCACCCAGACCGCGGGCATGGACGTCTCCAGCTACCAGGGCAGTGTGAACTGGGCGGGTGCCTGGTCCAAAGGCGCGAAGTTCGCGTACGTCAAGGCGACCGAGGGCACCTCGTACACCAACCCCGCCTTCACGCAGCAGTACAACGGCTCCTACAACGTCGGCATGATCCGCGGCTCCTACCACTTCGCCCTGCCCGACGTGTCGACCGGCGCGGCGCAGGCCGACTACTTCGCGGCGCACGGCGGCGGCTGGTCCAAGGACGGCAAGACCCTCCCCGGCGCGCTGGACATGGAATACAACCCCTACGGCGCCACCTGCTACGGCAAGACGGCCAGCGGCATGGTCAGCTGGATCACGTCGTTCTCGAAGGAATACCACGCCAAGACCGGCCGCTACCCGACGATCTACACGTCCACCAGCTGGTGGAGCACCTGCACGGGCAACAGCACCGCCTTCAGCGCCGACAACGCGCTCTGGGTCGCCCGCTACGCCAGTGCGGTGGGCGCCCTCCCGGCCAACTGGGGCTACCAGACCTTCTGGCAGTGGGCCGACACCGGCACCTTCCCCGGTGACCAGGACCGCTTCAACGGCGCCCTGGACCGCGTCAAGGCGTACGCCAACGGCTGACCCCACCCGCCGGTCCGCCGGGCGGACGGCGAGCGGCCCCCTCCCCCTGGCGTGGGGGAAGGGGCCGCTCGCCTGTGCCTGCCATGCCGCCGTACGGACCGTCAGGCGGCCACCGGCACCTCGCGGAAGCCGGCGTCGGCGTCGGCCTCGGCCGGCTCCAGGGCCAGCGCCAGCACCTGGCGGACGTCGCTGACCGGGTGGACGTCGAGGGCGTCCAGGATCTCGGCGGGGACGTCGTCCAGGTCCGCCTCGTTCCGCTTGGGGATCACCACGGTGGTGACCCCGGCCCGGTGCGCGGCCAGCAGCTTCTGCTTGACCCCGCCGATCGGCAGCACCCGCCCGGTCAGCGAAACCTCACCGGTCATCGCCACGTCGGTGCGCACCCGGCGGCCCGACAGCAGCGACGCCAGCGCGGTCGTCATCGTGACACCGGCGCTCGGCCCGTCCTTGGGCACCGCGCCGGCCGGCACGTGGATGTGCACGCCCCGCTCCTTGAGGTCGCCGACCGGCAGCTCCAGCTCGGCGCCGCGCGAGCGCAGGAAGGACAGCGCGATCTGCGCGGACTCCTTCATCACGTCGCCCAGCTGCCCGGTGAGCTGCAGCCCCGATCCGCCGGTCTCCGGGTCGGCCAGCGACGCCTCGATGTAGAGGACGTCACCGCCCGCGCCGGTCACCGCCAGCCCGGTCGCCACCCCGGGCACCGCCGTACGCCGCTCCTGCGGGTCCTGCGCGGACTCCGGAACGTGGTGCGGCCGGCCGATCAGCGCGCGCAGGTCGTCGGGGCCGACGGCGAAGGGCAGCTTCTGCTCGCCCAGCTCGTGCCGGGCGGCGATCTTGCGCAGGATGCGCGCGACCGTGCGCTCCAGCGACCGCACCCCGGCCTCGCGGGTGTACTCGCCGGCCAGCCGGCGCAGCGCGCCCTCCTCCAGGCTCACCTCGTCGGCGTCCAGGCCGGCGCGCTCCAGCTGGCGCGGCAGCAGGTGGTCGCGGGCGATGACGACCTTCTCGTCCTCGGTGTAGCCGTCCAGCCTGACCAGCTCCATCCGGTCGAGCAGCGGCTCGGGGATGGCCTCCAGGACGTTCGCCGTGGCCAGGAAGACCACGTCGGACAGGTCGAGCTCGACTTCCAGGTAGTGGTCGCGGAAGGTGTGGTTCTGCGCCGGGTCCAGGACTTCGAGCAGGGCCGCCGTGGGGTCGCCGCGGTAGTCGGAGCCGACCTTGTCGATCTCGTCGAGCAGCACCACCGGGTTCATCGACCCGGCCTCCTTGACGGCCCGGACGATCCGGCCGGGCAGCGCGCCGACGTACGTCCTGCGGTGGCCGCGGATCTCGGCCTCGTCCCGCACGCCGCCGAGCGCGACCCGGACGAACTTGCGTCCCATCGCCCGCGCCACGGACTCGCCGAGCGACGTCTTGCCGACACCGGGCGGGCCGACCAGCGCCAGCACCGCGCCGCCGCCCCGTCGCCCGCTCTGGCCGCCCACGACGCCCAGGCCGCGGTCGGCGCGGCGCTTGCGCACCGCCAGGTATTCGGTGATGCGCTCCTTGACGTCGTCGAGGCCGGCATGGTCGGCGTCCAGCACCGCGCGGGCGCCGGCGACGTCGTAGGTGTCCTCGGTGGTCGTCTTCCACGGCAGTTCGAGGACGGTGTCGAGCCAGGTGCGGATCCAGCTGCCCTCGGGTGAGGCGTCGGAGGACCGCTCCAGCTTCTCGACCTCCTTCAGCGCCGCCTCGCGCACCTTCTCGGGCAGGTCGGCGGCCTCGACGCGGCTGCGGTAGTCGTCGGCCTCGTCCTCCGGGTCGCCGTTCAACTCGGCCAGTTCCTTGCGGACCGCTTCGAGCTGCTGGCGCAGCAGGAACTCGCGCTGCTGCTTCTCCATGCCCTCCTGGACGTCCTTGCGGATCGTCTCGGCGACGTCCTGCTCGGCCAGGTGGTCCCGCAGCCACTGCGTGGCCAGCTTCAGCCGGGCCACCGGGTCGACGGTCTCCAGCAGCTCCACGCGCTGCTCGGTGGTCAGGTACGGGCTGTACCCGGAATTGTCGGCGAGCTGGCTCACGTCCTCGATCTGCTGGACGCGGTCCACCACCTGCCAGGCACCCCGCTTGCGCAGCCAGCTGGTCGCCAGCGCCTTGTATTCCTTCATCAGCTCGGCCACCGCGCCGGGCGACTCGGCGGGGGTGGGCTCCTCCATGACGGTGCCCTCGACCCACAGCGCGGCCCCGGGCCCGGTGGTGCCCGCGCCGATCCTGATCCGCGTACGGCCCTTGATCACGGCACCGGGGTCGCCGTCGGACAGCCGTCCGACCTGCTCGACCGTGCCGAGCGTGCCGGCGGCGGCGTACTTCCCGTCGATCCGCGGCACCAGCAGCACGCGCGGCTTCCCGCCGCTCCCGGCCGGGTGCGCGGCCTGCGCGGCCTCCACGGCGGCGCGTACCTCGGAATCCGACAGATCGAGCGGCACGACCATGCCGGGCAGCACGACCTCCCCGTCCAGCGGGAGCACCGGCAGGGTCAGCGGGTTGGAGGGGACGGACTCAATCGGCATGATCGCTCCTCGTGCAAGCAAGTTGAGTACACCTGACTCAATGCAGGGCGCCCCGCCGGTGTTCCCGAGCGGGTGTTCGCTCTGAGCGATCACCCGCTCGACGGCCGTCACCGGTACGGGCGCCCGCACCCGCGGCGGCGGTCCGGGCAGCCGTCGAAGCAGCAGTCCAGGCGGCCGTCGAAGCAGCAGTCCAGGCGGCCGGCTCGGAAAACCGCTTGCCCGGGCACGTAACGTCGGGAAGGTGACCGAGGATGACGAAAAGCTGCTGGCCGCGTACGACGCGCAGATGCGCGGGGTGCCGTCGGTGCGGCCCGCGGGGACGCGCTACGAGAAGGACGGGACGCTGGTGCGGATCGTCGGGCAGTTCCGCGGGTTCGTGACGGCGCCGCGGGACGTCGGGGTGCGGGGCGCCGAGCTGGACGCGCTGATCGCCCGGCAGCGGGACTACTTCGCCGCCCGCGGCGAGGCCGTCGAGTGGAAGGTGCGCGGCCACGACATGCCCGCCGACCTGCCCGAACGGCTGCGCGCGGCCGGATTCGGCGCCGAGGAGCAGGAGACCGTGCTCGTCGGCGGCGCCGCCGAACTGGCCGGGGCCACCGCGGGCCGGCCGCTGCCCGACGGCGTCACCGTGCGGCAGACCACCGCGCCGGCTGACCTTCGGGGCGTCGGCGCCATGCTCAGCACCGTGTGGGGCATGGACATGCGCTGGCTCGGCGACGACCTGGCGGCCAGGATCGAGGCGGCGCCGGACCAGATCGCCGTCCTCGTGGCGGAGGCCGGCGGCGGGATCGTTTCGGCAGCCTGGCTGGTCCACCGCCCCGGCACGCAGTTCGCCGGCCTGTGGGGCGGCTCCACCCTGGCCGAGCACCGCGGCCGCGGCATTTACCACGCCCTCGTCGCCGCCCGCGCCCGGCTCGCCGCCGACCGCGGCGTCACCTACCTCCAGGTCGACGCCTCCGACGACAGCGCGCCCATCCTGCGGCGGCTCGGCTTCCGCGCCCTGACGACGACCACGCCGTACGTATGGACGCCCCCCTCATGAGGCCGGGGCTCGCCCCGGACGGCACGATCGCCCGCGAGGGGGCGCTGTCGAAGGTCCCCGCCGCCTACGCGCGGCTGCTGGACGAGACGCGGGACCGCGTCCGCGCCGCCTTTCCGGCCGAGCGGCTGCACAGCGCGTACGTCTACGGCAGCATCCCGCGGGGCACGGCTCGCGCCGGGCGGTCCGACCTCGATCTGCTGGTCGTGCTGCGGGAGCCGCCGTCCGCCGTGGACCGCGCCGCGGCGGACCGCGTCGAGGCCGCCCTCGACGCGGACTTCGACGTCATCGACGGGGTCGGGCTGCTGCTCTCCGATGTCGGCACCCTGCTCAGCGAGCTGGAGCGGTTCGACCTGGGGTTCTTCGTGGCGTGCCTGTGCACGCCGCTGCTGGGCGAGGACCTGGCGGGCGCGCTGCCGAGGTACGTCCCGGACGACCTGCTGGCCAGGGAGACCAACGGGGACCTCGGGCCGGCACTGGCCCGGTGGCGGGAGCGGGCCGCCGCGGCCCGTACGGACGCCGAGCGGTCGGCGCTGTGCCGGGTCGCGGCCCGGCGGATCGTACGGACGGGCTTCACCCTGGTCATGCCGCGGTGGGGCGGGTGGACGAGCGACCTCGCCCTCCAGGCGGAGGTCTTCGCCACCTATCACCCCGCCCGGGGCGCGGACATGCGACGGGCCGCCGTCTGGGCCCGCACCCCCACCGCCGCCCCGGCGTCCCTCACCCTGCTCCTCACGGACCTCGCCCCCTGGCTGGTGTCGACCTACCTCGCCGTCCACGGCCCGAAGACCCCCCGTCCGGCGGCGTGAGACGTCACGCGCACGCGCCCTAAAATGGGCCGATGTTCGCGCAAGACGACGCGCCGGTCGTGCTGGACCGGCAGGACGGACCGGCCGGGGAGGTCGTGCTGCGCCGGCGGGGGCGCGAGTACGAGATCATCGCCAACGGCTGCTTCCTGATGGACACCTCCGACGGCAGGTCGGAAAGGCTCCTGGTGGACGCCGCGCGCGAGGCGCTGGGCAGGGACAGGCCCAGCGTCCTGCTCGGCGGCCTGGGCGTCGGCTTCTCGCTGGCGCGGGCCGCGGCCACCGGGTGGGGGCGGATCGTCGTGGTGGAGCGGGAGGCCGCGGTCGTGGGGTGGCACCGCGCGGGGCCGCTGGCGGCGTATTCGGCGGGCGCCCTGGAGGATCCGCGGGTGACGCTCGTCGAGGACGACCTGCTGGCGCACCTGCGGGCGGGCAGCGCGGCCTACGACGCGTTGTGCCTGGACATCGACAACGGGCCGGACTGGACAGTGACCGAGAACAACGGCAGTCTCTACAGTCCCAGCGGCCTCGACGCCTGCCGGAACCGGCTCACGCCGGGCGGCGTCCTCGCAGTGTGGTCGGCGCAGCCGTCGGCCGCCTTCGAGGCGGCACTGCGGTCCGCGGGATTCGAACGGGTGCACACCCTTGAGGTCTCGGTGATCCGCGGGGTGCCGGATGTCGTGCACCTGGCGCACCGGGCGCCGTAAGGCGCGATGGTCGCGCCGGCGGCCCGCCCCGTACGCTGCCGGGTATTCCAGAACGATTTTATGGGGCGGAATTGGACGGCACGCAGACGACGGGCGCTCAGCGCCGGGTGCTGGTGGTCGAGGACGACCAGACGATAACGCAGGCCATCGCGGCGCGGCTGCAGGCCGAGGGCTTCGCGGTACGGACCGCGGGCGACGGCCCCGCGGCGGTGGAGGCCGCGCACTCGTGGTCGCCCGACCTGCTGGTCCTCGACGTGATGCTGCCCGGCTACGACGGTCTCGAAGTGTGCCGCAGGGTGCAGGCGGACCGCCCGGTGCCGGTGCTGATGCTGACCGCCAGGGACGACGAGACCGACATGCTGGTCGGCCTCGGCGTCGGCGCGGACGACTACATGACCAAGCCGTTCTCCATGCGGGAGCTGGCCGCCCGGGTGCACGTGCTGCTGCGCAGGGTGGAGCGGGCCGCGACGGCCGCGCACAACCCGCGGGGCGCCGCGATCCAGCTCGGCGACCTGGAGATCGACCACGCCCAGCGGCGGGTCAGGGTCGGCGGCGCCGACGTGCACCTGACGCCGACCGAGTTCGAGCTGCTGGTGTGCCTGGCGCAGCAGCCCAGGGCGGTGCTCTCCCGCGAGCAGCTGCTGGCCGAGGTGTGGGACTGGGCGGACGCGTCCGGCACCAGGACCGTGGACAGCCACGTGAAGGCGCTGCGCCGCAAGATCGGCGCGGACCGTATCCGTACCGTGCACGGCGTCGGGTACGCACTGGAGATGCCCGCCAAGTGAGGCGCATGTGGCGGTGGGTGTGGGCGGCGCTGCGGCCGTGGGATCCGTACCGGTCGATCAAGGCCGCGCTGCAGGCGCTGGTGCTGGTGTCGGTGCTGATCACCACGGGTCTGGTGATCCTGGCGATCCACTCGGCGACCGAGCTGCGGGTGATCACCATCTTCTCGGCGATCGCCTCGCTGCTGATCACCCAGATCGTGGCGAACGGCCTGACGGCGCCGCTGCGCGAGATGACGGCGGTCGCCAGGGCCATGGCGGGCGGCGACTACAGCCGCCGGGTGACGCGGGTGCGCAGGGACGAGGTCGGCGAGCTGGCCGAGACCTTCAACCGGATGGCCGCCGACCTGGCCGCCGCCGACCGGCACCGCAAGGAGCTGGTGGCGAACGTCTCACATGAGCTGCGCACCCCGATCGCGGCGCTGCGCGCGGTGCTGGAGAACGTGGTGGACGGGGTGTCGGCCGCCGACCCCGAGACGATGCGGATCGCGCTCCAGCAGACCGAGCGGCTGGGCAAGCTGGTCAGCCAGCTGCTCGACCTGTCGCGGCTGGACAGCGGGGCCGCGCGGCTGGACGCCAAGCGGTTCGAGGTGTGGCCGTACCTGTCGGCGGTGCTGAAGACGGCGAGCCTGGGCATGGGCACCGGCGGCGGGTCGCGCTCCCGTGCGCGGGCCGACGTCCCGCTGCACCTGGACGTCTCGCCGCTGGAGCTGACGGCCTACGCCGACGGCGAACGGCTGCACCAGGTGGTGGCCAACCTGGTCGACAACGCCGTCAAGCACAGTCCCCCGGGCGGCCGGGTGACCGTACGAGCACGGGGCGGCGCGGCGCCCGGCAGCCTGGAGCTGGACGTGGTCGACGAGGGCCCGGGCATCCCCGCGGCCGACCGCGTACGGGTCTTCGAGCGCTTCCACCGCGGGTCCCACCCGGGCGGTGACGGCGGTACGGGGCTCGGGCTGGCGATCGCCCGCTGGGCGGTGGACCTGCACGGCGGACGAATAGAAGTGGCCGAATCCCCTCGCGGCTGCCGGATCCACGTCACCCTTCCGGGTGCGGCCCCGGCCGCGCCTTGACGCTGAGTGCCCGCCGGGTGCCAGTTCCGTGACGACGACTTCCGGCCGGAGAACCCTCAAGAGGGACCAATTTCCCGCCAGGAACCGCCGCGAAACCCGACTTCGGGTGTGACTTGCGCGACGACTGGGACCCGGGCCTGCGGCGGAGGCCCTGGTAGGCGTAGCCTTTATTTCCGCTGTCCACCATCTTGTGAAGCGGAAGAGGGCGGTTACCGCCGTGTCGCCACAGTCCCCCAATAGCTCTAGTGTCACGACCGACCACGAAGCGCAGGGCGAAGGCCCCGCAGCGGGTTTCGGCCCGAACGAGTGGCTTGTCGATGAGATCTACCAGCAGTACCTCCAGGACCCGAACTCGGTAGACCGAGCCTGGTGGGACTTCTTCGCCGACTACAAGCCGGACGGCTCCGCCGCCACGGCGGCCCCCGCGGGCCAGGGCGGGGCGTCGGGGGCCGCGGCGCGCGCGACCTCCGCACCGGTGAATTCCGGCCAGCCCGCCCCCGTGGCACCCGCGGCCACCATCCCGGCGCCGCCCGCCCCGGCGGCCCCGGCTCCCGCGCCGGCTCCGGCGGCTCCCGCACCGGCCGCCCCCGCGGCGCCGGCAGCTCCGGCTCCCGCCGCGCAGGCGCCGGCTCCCGCCGCCAAGGCCCCCGCCGCGAAGGCCCCCGCCGAGGCCGCCGAGGCCGGGCCCGAGTTCGTGCCGCTGCGCGGCCCGGCCGCCGCCGTGGCCAAGAACATGAGCGCCTCACTCGAACTGCCGACCGCCACCTCAGTGCGGGCCGTTCCGGTGAAGCTGCTGTTCGACAACCGCATCGTCATCAACAACCACCTCAAGCGCGCCCGGGGCGGGAAGGTCTCCTTCACCCACCTCATCGGCTACGCCATGGTGCAGGCGCTCAAGGCGATGCCGTCGATGAACCACTCCTTCGCGCTGAAGGACGGCAAGCCGACGCTGGTCAAGCCCGAGCACGTCAACCTGGGCCTGGCCATCGACCTGGTGAAGGCCAACGGCGACCGCCAGCTGGTCGTCGCGGCCATCAAGAAGGCCGAGACGCTGAACTTCTTCGAGTTCTGGCAGGCCTACGAGGACATCGTCCGCCGGGCCAGGTCCGGCAAGCTCACCATGGACGACTTCCAAGGCGTCACCGCCTCGCTGACCAACCCCGGCGGGCTCGGCACCGTCCACTCGGTGCCGCGGCTGATGCCCGGGCAGAGCATGATCCTCGGCGTCGGCTCCATGGACTACCCGGCGGAATTCCAGGGCACCTCGCAGGACACCCTGAACAAGCTCGGCATCTCCAAGGTCATGACGCTGACCAGCACCTACGACCACCGGGTGATCCAGGGCGCTGCCTCCGGCGAGTTCCTGCGGATCATGAACCAGCTGCTGCTCGGCGAGAACGACTTCTTCGACGACATCTTCGCCGCGCTGCGCATCCCGTACGAGCCGGTCCGGTGGCGCACCGACATCGACACCGCGCACGACGACGACGTCACCAAGGCCGCCCGGGTCTTCGAGCTGATCCACTCCTACCGGGTACGCGGCCACGTCATGGCCGACACCGACCCGCTGGAGTACCGCCAGCGCAAGCACCCCGACCTGGACGTGCTGGAGCACGGGCTCACCCTGTGGGACCTGGAGCGGGAGTTCGCGGTCGGCGGTTTCGCCGGCAAGTCGCTGATGAAGCTGCGCGACATCCTCGGCGTGCTGCGCGACTCGTACTGCCGGACCGTCGGCGTGGAGTTCATGCACATCCAGGACCCCAAGCAGCGCAAGTGGATCCAGGACCGCATCGAGCGCCCGCACGCCAAGCCCGAGCGCGAGGAGCAGCTGCGCATCCTGCGCCGCCTCAACGCGGCCGAGGCCTTCGAGACCTTCCTGCAGACGAAGTACGTCGGCCAGAAGCGCTTCTCGCTGGAGGGCGGCGAGTCCGTCATCCCGCTGCTCGACGCGGTCATCGACGCGGCGGCCGAGTCCCGGCTCGACGAGGCCGTGATCGGCATGGCCCACCGCGGCCGGCTCAACGTGCTGGCGAACATCGTCGGCAAGTCGTACGCCCAGATCTTCCGCGAGTTCGAGGGCAACCTCGACCCGAAGTCGATGCACGGCTCCGGCGACGTCAAGTACCACCTGGGCGCGCAGGGCACCTTCACCGGCCTGGACGGCGAGCAGATCACCGTCTCGCTGGCGGCGAACCCCTCGCACCTCGAAGCGGTCGACCCGGTGCTTGAGGGCATCGCGCGCGCCAAGCAGGACATCATCAACAAGGCCGGCACGGACTTCACCGTCCTGCCGATCGCGCTGCACGGCGACGCGGCCTTCGCGGGCCAGGGCGTCGTCGCCGAGACGCTGAACATGTCGCAGCTGCGCGGCTACCGCACCGGCGGCACCGTGCACGTGGTGATCAACAACCAGGTCGGCTTCACCGCCGCCCCGGAGTCCGCGCGCTCCTCGATGTACGCCACCGACGTGGCCCGCATGATCGAGGCGCCGATCTTCCACGTCAACGGCGACGACCCGGAGGCCGTGGTCCGGGTGGCCAGGCTGGCCTTCGAATACCGGCAGGCGTTCAACAAGGACGTCGTGATCGACCTGATCTGCTACCGCCGCCGCGGGCACAACGAGTCGGACAACCCGGCCTTCACCCAGCCGCTGATGTACGACCTGATCGACAAGAAGCGCTCGGTGCGCAAGCTCTACACCGAGTCGCTGATCGGCCGCGGCGACATCACCCTGGAAGAGGCCGAGCAGGCCCTGCAGGACTACCAGGGCCAGCTGGAGAAGGTCTTCACCGAGGTCCGCGAGGCCACCGCGGCACCCGTCGAGCACGAGGCGTCCGGCTCCCAGTCGGAATTCCCCGTCGCCGTGCCGACCGCGGTGTCCGCCGAGGTCGTCAAGCGGATCGCCGCCTCCCAGGTCAACATCCCCGAGCACGTCACCGTCCACCCGCGGCTGCTGCCGCAGCTCCAGCGCCGGGCGGCGATGGTCGAGGACGGCACGATCGACTGGGGCATGGGCGAGACGCTGGCCATCGGTTCGCTGCTGCTGGAGGGCACCACCGTCCGGCTGGCCGGCCAGGACTCCCGCCGCGGCACCTTCGGCCAGCGGCACGCGGTGCTCATCGACCGGGAGACCGGCGAGGACTACACCCCGCTGCTCTACCTGGCCGAGGACCAGGCCCGCTACAACGTCTACGACTCGCTGCTCAGCGAGTACGCGGCGATGGGCTTCGAGTACGGCTACTCGCTGGCCCGCCCGGACGCGCTGGTGATGTGGGAGGCGCAGTTCGGCGACTTCGTCAACGGCGCGGCCACCATCGTCGACGAGTTCATCTCCTCGGCCGAGCAGAAGTGGGGCCAGACCTCCGGCGTCACGCTGCTGCTGCCGCACGGCTACGAGGGCCAGGGCCCGGACCACTCCTCGGCCCGTATCGAGCGCTTCCTCCAGCTGTGCGCGCAGAACAACATGACGGTGGCGGTGCCGACCACCCCGGCGAACTACTTCCACCTGCTGCGCTGGCAGGTCCACAACCCGCACCACAAGCCGCTGATCGTCTTCACCCCGAAGTCGATGCTCCGGCTCAAGGCGGCGGCGTCCAAGGCCGAGGACTTCACCAACGGCAGCTTCCAGCCGGTCATCGCCGACCACTCGGTCGAGGCCGACGCGGTCCGCAAGGTCGTCTTCTGCTCCGGCAAGGTCTACTACGACCTGGTCGCCGAGCGGGAGCGCCGCGGCGCCGGCGACGTGGCCTTCATCCGCGTCGAGCGGCTGTACCCGCTGCCCGGCGTGGAGATCCAGGCGGCCGTCGCGCCGTACACCAAGGCGCAGAAGTTCGTCTGGGCGCAGGACGAGCCCGCCAACCAGGGCGCCTGGCCGTTCATCGCCCTGAACCTGATCGACCACCTCGACCTGCTGCTCGGCGCGGCTCCCGACAACGCGGACCGGCTCCGCCGCGTCTCCCGCCCGGCCTCCTCCTCCCCCGCCGTCGGCTCCGCCAAGCGGCACCAGGCACAGCAGGAGGAGCTGATCAACGAGGTCTTCGAGATCTGACGGCTTCGCACCTCGCACGACGGCGGGTGGCCCGTACCTCTCCGGTACGGGCCACCCGCCGTTCGCGGTGCGGGCCCCGTCAGGGGGCGATCGGCTCGAAGTCCCAGTGCGGGCGGGTGCGGGAGCGGGCCTCGACGGTGTGGGGGTGCTGGGGGCCGAGGGTGGCGGCCAGCGTGGCGAGGGCCTCCTCCTCGATCTTGTCGGCCTCCGGGCGCTTGCGGAGGTTGCGCAGGTCGGTGGCCAGGGCGATACGGCAGGACAGGGTCAGCGGGTGCTCCCTGCCCAGGGTGGCGGTGGCGCGCTCCGCGGTGGCGCGGCTCAGGTCGGCGGCGCTCTCCGGGTCGCCCGCGAAGTTGCGGGCCCCTGAGGCGTTCAGCGCGCAGCCCAGGGTCCAGGGGTGGTCCTCGCCGACCGCGCGGGTCATGGCGGCCAGGGAGCTCTCGATCTCGATCTGCGACTGCTGGCGCTCGCCGGCGGCCCGCAGGATCAGGCCGTGGTTGCCGAGCACGCCCGCGGTGTACGGGTGGTCGTCGCCGAACTGCCTGCGGTATTCGGACAGCGCGAACTCGCCCAGTTCGCGGGCCCGGTCGAGGTCGCCGTGCTGGCGCTCGAAGCTGGAGAAGGTCACCGCGACGCGCACGGTCAGCGAGTCGAGGTCGCCGAGCACCCGCTGGCAGCGCTCCAGCAGCCTGGCCTGGAGGTTCGCCGCCTGCGGGCGGTCGCCGCCGCGGTGATAGCACAGCGCGAGGTTGTGCTCGGCGCGCAGCGTCTGCGGGTTGTCGGCGCCCAGGACGGTCCTGTGGACCTCGCAGTTGCGCTCCTGGACGGAGGTGGCCTGCTCGTAGCGGCCCAGCAGCCGCAGGTCGTGGCTGAAGACGTACTCCGACGACAGCGTCCAGTTGTGGCGGTCGCGCAGCAGCTCGCGGCGGGCCTCCATGGTGACCTGGTCCAGCTCCATCGCGTCCCGGTAGCGGCCGAGCAGCCGGTAGGTGACGGCGATGTTGTGCTGGGCGCTGAGGGTGCGGGAGTCCTGGGGGCCGACCAGTTCGGCGTAGCCGTCACGGACGAACTGCGAGAGGTCGAGTGCCTCGTCGTAGCGGCCGAGGTTGCGCAGGTCGGCGGCGAGGCTGCCGCCGGCCCGCATGACCAGCAGGTCGCGGTCGCCGCGGTCGGCGCGCAACTGCTCGTAGGCCGAGCGGTCGAGGGCTTCGGTCGCCCGGTAGTCGCCGATGGCGCGCATCAGGTTGGCGCGGTGGTGGATCAGGTCCCACAGCCGGGGGTGTCCCGCGTCCAGCAGCCGCGGCCAGTGCTCGGCGGCGGCGACCGCGATCTCCAGGCCCGCGCGGTACTCCCCGGACAGGTAGAGGTAGCGCAGGCAGTTGAGCACCATGACCTGGATCTCGGGGTTGGTGCTCTCCAGCGCCCCCGACGACGCCAGGTGCGGCACGATCTCGGCGTAGCGCGGCCACAGCCGGGTGTCGCTGGGGCGGCCGGGGTCGGCGGCGGCGAGGATCTTGCGTACCACCCGGGAGTAGGTGTTCAGCTCCTCCTCGGGCATGTCGGCGCGGACCGCCTGGTAGACCAGCCGGTGCATCTGGACGACCTCGGTGGAGCCGACGGACTCCTCGGCCGTGGTCTCCTGCGGGTCGGACTGGATGACGGACCACTGGGCGAGCTTGCTGATGGCGGAGTTCCACAGCAGCGGGTCGTCCATCAGTCCGGCGAGCTGCTCGGGCACGTCGCGGATCGGCAGGTCGCGCAGCAGGCGTACCGGGATGGGCCCCGGCGCGAAGAAGACGCACAGCCGCAGCAGGTCGACGGCTTCAGGCTTGTCCTCGCGGAGCCGGTTGAGCAGTATCGAGAAGGCGGTGTAGTACGTCATCTGGAAGTCGGCGGCGACCTTGAGGCCGGGCTCGATGTCGGCCCCGTGCCGCAGCAGTTCGATGTACTCGTCCACGGGCGTGTTGGAGTCGTTGAGCGCCCCGGCGTTCTGGTCCAGGGCCAGTGCCAGGTCGCCGAGCGCCTCGGCCAGCTTGTCGGCGTCGGCCTCGTCGAGGCGCGGCGCGCGGCGGCGTACGAAGGCGACGGACTCGACGCGGTCGTAGACCGGGACCTCGATCAGGACGCTGTTGTGCTCGCCCCACTCGCGGTTCTGCGAGGTGATCAGGACGTGCCCGGGGCCGTTGGGCACCAGGTCGTGGATGTCGTCGGGCTGGTCGGCGCCGTCGAGGATCACCAGCCAGCGCCCGTACGGCTCGCCGCGGCGCAGGGCGTCGCGCACCGCGCGCAGCCGCTCGCCGTACTCGCGCCCGGTGACCAGGCCGAGCGCCGGGGCGAGCCCGGCGAGCTTCTCGCGCAGGGTGCCGCGCTCGGCGGCGCGCACCCACCACACCACGTCGTACTCCGGCAGGAAGCGGTAGACGTACTCGGTCGCGATGTGCGTCTTGCCGACCCCCGACAGGCCGAACAGCGTCACGACGCCCGCGCCCGGCTCGGCCTGCTGGAACTGCTGGTGCATCTCGCCCAGCAGTTCCTCGCGGCCGGTGAAGCGGGTGTTGCGGCGCGGCATGCCGCCCCACACGTCGGGCTGCTCCAGGGGGAAGCGGGGCCCGCCGCCACCGCCGAGGGTCTCGCCGGAGTTGCCGCGCGAGGGGGTGATGCCGAGCCTGCCCAGCAGCCGGCGCTCGGCCTCGGCGGCGCCCAGCCCCCACAGGTCGGCGGCGGCGAGCGAGGCGACGGCGCTGGGCAGCGCGGCCGGGGTCACCGAGACGGCGGCGAAGCGCTCGCTGTTGGGCGGCACGATCCGGCGCAGCGCGGCGTTCCACTCCTCGTGGGTGCGCGGGCCGAGGCGGAAATACCACTCCGAGAGCACGATCAGCACCCGGCCCTCGGACAGCAGCAGGTCTTGGAGGTCGTCGTCGATGCGGCTCTCGGGGGTGATCTCCAGCCGCTGGAGCACCACCTGGACGCCGTATCTCTCCAGCCGGCTGGCGATCCATGAGGCCCAGGCCCTGTTGTAGCCAGCGAAGCTGATGGTCACCGGGCCGCGTGCGATTGCCGCCGCCGTGCTGCGCCCTCCGGCCATTCGACCGTCTCCCTCGTCTGCGTGCGGTGTCCTGACGGACCAACAGGTCGCCTGTGCCAGAACTCTACTGATTGATCCCCCGGTGACGTGCCCTCACGCGCGCATGTGACGACTTCCGACCGGGCTTGTCCGCGGCCGCACCCCCGCCCGCGTCCTCACCCCCGCCCGCGTCCTCACCCCTGCCCGCGGCGCCACATGGCGCGGGCGGTCTCCACGTAGGCGGCGGCCCGCGCCAGGTGGCCGTCGGGTGGCGCGTGGGACTTGAGCCGGGCCTGGTGCGCCGCCATCGCGGTGACCAGGGTGCGGCCCTGCGGGGTGAGGCAGTTGGAGCCGAGCAGCTGCGGAAGGGCGACGTCGACCTGCTGGCGGCACCGGCAGTGGTCGGCCCAGGCGGCGTCCCTGACGGCGGGCGCGGCCCCGCCGAGCGCGACGCGCAGGTGGAAGTCGGCCAGCGCGACATGCGCGTAGGCCCCCTGGAAGAGGCCGTCGAAAGGGCGCGGGTCGGGGCGCCAGGGCGCCCAGTAGCGCGGGCTGCCGTCCGCGGTGTGCAGCACGGTCACCGCGGACAGCGCGAACAGCTTGGCGTGCTGCAGCTCGTGCACGAGGGTCGCGGCCAGTTCGAGCCCGCTGCGCGGCGTGCTGCTCAGCAGGGCGCCGAAGGCGTCGCCGCGGGTGGCGCTGTACTGCGCGGTGGCGGAGTCGGCCAGCGGCACGAAGCAGCCGAGCAGCGCGCCCGTCTCCCGGGTGCGCCCGGCGCCGCCGAGCCGCGTCCAGGGCTGGGCGTCCTGCCAGGCGGTGCGCCAGCGGGCGTGCTGGCTTGGGTCCAGAGCGCCGGAGACGGGCAGTCCGTAGGGACCGGTCCGGCGCTCCTCGCGGTAGGGGTCGACGTCGTCGATCAGCACCGGCGGCCCGCCGTCGGCCCGCAGCGCCCTGATGGGCCGCCACCCGGCCGCCGCCGAGCGCCACGTCCCGTCGGGCCCGCGCCGGACCTCGACCTTGCGCGCCGGGGCGCCGCCGCCCGCCGGCAGGTGCAGCCACAGCGTCCCGCCCTCGCCGGCGACCCGCACCGCGATGACGCCGGGGCCTACCGCGCAGGCACCGACCGTGGGCAGGGTCAGCAGGCCGCCGCGCGCGGTGACGTCGGCGGTGAAGCGCAGGCCCGCGCGGGCCGCGGCGGCCGCCGCGAGGGCGCCGAGGTGGGCGAGCGTCTCCGCGGGCGGCAGCTGCGGGTCGGGCACGGTGAGGGCGCGCAGCGCGCGGTCCGCCCACGCCCCGGTCATCGGGTAGTGGACGACCCGGTGGGCGGCGGCCGGGTCGGCGCGTTCCGCCGCGGCCAGCAGTCGCCAGTCCGCCAGCGCCCGGGCGGCGGCGGCCGGGGGCAGCACGGAGGGCGGCGCCTCGGCGACGGCGTCCAGCAGCGCGCGCAGCACGAGCAGCCGGCGGCGGCGCTGCTGGGTGACCAGCAGGTCCAGTGCGCGGGCGTCGCCCCCGGTGCCGCCGAGGGCACGGAGCATGTCGTCGGTCACGGTCACCTGGCCCGCTCCCCCGGCGAGGGTCCGGCACCCGCCGCCGTGGCGAGCCGGGAGGCGATGTGGCGGATCAGGTACGCCAGGTCGGCGCAGTAGACGGACCGGTTGCGGAAGCCGGCGCCCGCCAGGTAGCGGTGCGCGTAGTGGCCGCCGCCGCAGACCGTGACCAGCGCGCAGGCCACGCACTCGGCGCCGAGCGCGGCCAGCCCCGCCTGGCGGGCGGCGACGCCGGGGTGGGCGAGGACCTGGTCGAAGCTGTGCCGGAAGACGTCCAGGCCGGTGGCGGCGGCGCCCTCGTAGGCGGATTTCAGCGAGTCGACCTGCTCGATGCTGCCGTCGGTCTCGACGACGGCGGCGGTGAAGGGCTGCAGCCCGAGGCGTTCGGTGGCCGCGGGCACGCCGAGCAGCAGCGCGATGCACTCCTCGAACAGCCGCACCCTGGTCTCCCGGCGGTCCGCCCGCCACCAGCGGTCGAAGACGGCGGTCAGCCAGCGGCCGTACGGCGCCGGGTCCGCGGGCGGCGCGGGCAGTCCCGGCGGCGGTACCGTCCAGTTGCCGTGCGGCAGCAGCAGGTCGATCGCGGGCGGCGCGAAGGCCAGCAGCGAGTCGTAGACCTCGACGGGGTCGTGCCGCAGGTCCACCACGCACAGCACGCCCGCGTAGGCCTCGGGCGCGCTGGCGGCGAGCAGCCGCAGCCCGGCCGCGGCGGCGGGCCACCCGGGGCGGCCCGCGTGGTCGACCCGGGCCGCGTTGTGCCCGGGGCGGCCGCCGTCGAGGCTGACGCCGATCCGTATACGCGCGTCGCGCAGCCGGGCGACGCGGTCCCGGGTGAGCAGGGTGGCGTTGGTCTGCACGGCGGCGTGCACGGTGCACGGGACGGTCCGCCGGAGCCGGTCGACGTCGGCGGCCAGCCGGTCGGCGCCGGCCAGCAGGGGCTCGCCGCCGTGCAGGACGACGGCGACCTCGCGCAGCCGGTGGGCGGACACGTGTTCGGCGATGCGGTAAGCGGTGCGCTCGGCGACAGGGCCTGCGACGGTACGGGGGCGGTGGCGCCAGCCGTCGTCCTGGCCGGCGTACAGGTAGCAATACGTGCACGCGAGGTTGCACCGGCTGTGCGTCTTGAGTATGAACTGCCGTATGGGCTCTGCGCTCCGCGCGGTGTGCTGCTCCTGCGGCTGCCGCTGCTGGGCCACATCGCCTCCCCGTGTCCGGGGCCGCCCCGTCCTCCTTCGCGGTTTTCCCGCCGCGCAACCCCCTGCAAACGCCCGGCGTTCGATTTGGCCGTAACCGTGCCCCGCCGCGCCCCGACGCCCGGGGCGGGGCGCTCCCCGGCGGGAAAGGCGACCGGCCTACATCGAGTTGTCGAAGCCCCAGAGAGCCTCGCCGCCGGTGGCGGCGACCCGCTCCCGCAGGTCGCTCAACAGCGCGGCAAGCACCGGGTGTTCGACCGTCCGCAGGCTCTCCAGGTCCAGGGTCAGTACGTCGGGCGCGGTCGCGCCGCCGTGCGGCTCTGCTTCCATCACGGACCTCCGTGTCAGGGTGCGGCGAGCGCGGCCAGGCGCTCGGCGGTGTGGCGGCCGGCTTCGCCGTCCTCGTCCGGGAGTTGGCGCCAGCCGGCCAGCGCCGCGCGGTAGGCCTCGGCCGCGGCACGTTTGCGGTGGGCGGAGGTGTAGACCTCGCCACGCCAATGATGCGCCTGTGCGGCGAGCCGCACCATGGGGCGCCGGTCGAAGGCGCGGGCGGCGGCGGTGTCCGCGGCGTCCGCCGCGCGCCGGTAGGCGTCGGCCGCGCGGTCGAGGCGTTCCGCGCGCTGGGTGTGGTGGTATCCGAGCCGGTGCACCTCCCCCAGCTCGTAGGAGATCCTGGCGATCTGCGCGGGGTCGACCGCGGGCTGCACGGCCCGGCCCAGGACGTGTTCGGCCTCGCGCAGGTCGACCAGGTCGCCTTCCGCGGTGTAGCGCAGCACCAGGGCGCGGCCGAGCATCAGCAGCCGGGCGGGCAGCCGGGGGTCGTCGGTGGGCGTCTCCATCCGGCAGTCGCGAAGGACCAGGACCGCCCGGTTGACGAACATCTCGCCGCCGGGAAGCGCGGCCCGGTCGAGCAGCGCGGCCCCCCATTCGGCGACGAGGTCGCTGTATTCGGGGCGGTCGCGCGGGGTGAGGCGGCAGGCCTCCGCGAACCGCCCGGCGGCGGCCTCCAGTTCACCGGGCGGGCCGCCCTCGGCGTGCCGGGCCGCCCTGATCCGGCCGGCCCTGGCGAGGATGGCGGCGCGCTGCAGCCGGTCGCGGGTCTCGCCGAGCGCGCGGTCCACCAGCCGCTGGGCCTCGGCCGTCCGGCCGCCCACCACCAGCAGCGCGTCGACCAGGGCGAGGGTCGCGGCGACCACCTGCTCGTGGGCGGCGTCCTCGCGTTGCAGACCGTCGAGGCCGGCTTCGAAGGACGCGGCGGCCTGCTGCGCGCAGACCTGCTGGCGCTCCCGGTCGGGGGCGGCGCCGGCCAGCCGGAGCAGGGCGCGGCCGTGGGCGAGTGCGAGCTGGCTGGGGCGGTCGTCGCCCGGCGGCCAGGCGTCCGCGAAGGCTTCGAGCGAGCCGACGGTCTCTTCGAGCAGCACGGTCTCGCCGCTGATGAGCCACTGGTCCTCCAGGATCTGGACCCGCTCCAGGGTGGCGGCGAGCAGCTCGCGGCGTTCGAGGCCGGGCGAGGCGCAGACGGCGGTCAGTTCGCGGTCGGCGCGGCGCAGCAGCTCCAGCGCGCCGCGGGTGTCGCCGACCGCGGACCGGTCGTCGGCGGAGGCGCGCAGCACCCCGGCCCGCACCGCGCGGGCCTTGACCGACCCGGGGTGGGCGGCGGCGGTCTCCGCGGCGTCCTGGGCCTCGCGCAGCAGGCCGACGCCGCCGCGCAGCCGCCACAACCTGATGAGCTGCTCGGCGAGTTCGCTCCACAGCTCGGGGTCGGTGCCGTGCCGGAATTCCTCGGAGGCGGCGCGGCGCAGCAGTTGCACGGCCTCCATCAGGTTCTGCACCATGCCCTCGTCGCGGAATCTGGCCACGAGCTCCCTGGCCCGCAGGACCACGGACGAGGTGCCGCCCGCCCCGCCGGGCCGCACGCCGCCGCGGACGGCACCGGGGCCGCCGGGTCCTGACAGCGGCACGAAGCGCTCCAGGACCCGGGCGGCGACCTCGGCGAAGGGCTGCTGGGAGTCGACGCCGGCGGCGGAGCCCTCCGCGCGGGCGGTGTCCCTGGCGGCGGAGGCGACGGCCGCGTCGGCGACCGCGTCGCTGGGGCCGTCGGAGAGCTGGTTGATGGCCAGCGCGGGGAAGTTGGGGCCGCTGCGGCCGAAGCGCTGCTCGACGTACTCGGAGCAGTGCTTGAGCACCAGGCGGGCCTCGTCGATGCCGAGCGGCCCGAGCAGCACGTCCCGCACGCCGGGCGCGAATTCGTACCACCGGTGGTCGTTGCCCTCGGCCTTGACCACCAGTCCGCTGAGCAGCACTTCGGCCAGTTCCGCGGGGCCCGAGTCGGGCAGCATGGTGCGCTGGACGAGCTGCATGACGGGCAGGAAGAGCGGCGCGGCCGACAGGTAGACGGCGAGCTGGGCCGCGGCGGGCGAGGCGGCCGAGCGGAAGCGGCCGACCAGGGCGTTGGGCGGTGCGGCCGCCCGGCGCGGGCGGGCGGGGCTCGGCGGCTGGTCGGAGCGCACCCAGCCGACGGCGGCCGGCACCTCGCCGGCGCCGAGGCCGGCCAGCAGCCGCGCCCAGGCGCCCAGCGCCTGCGCGGTGGGCGGCAGTACGGGCACCGGCAGCGCGTCGCCCGCGGGCGGGGTGGTGAAGCCGCCGGCGCCGGCCGAGAAGCGCAGCGGCGAGGCGGGCAGCGGGCCGTCGGCCCGGTGCAGCACCCCGTAGGAGACCGGCAGCCGGGTGCGCGACCACAGCCGGGCGGGCAGCGGTTGCAGGACGGCCACCGGGCCGTGCCCGGCGAGCCGGTGCAGCAGCCGGTGCGCCTGGCCCGAGCGCCACAGCGGCCCGGCGCAGTCGCTGACCAGCAGGGTGATACGGCGGCCCGTGGGGTCGATCAGCTGGTCGGCGGAGCGCAGCGCGGACGGTTCCGGGTCGAAGCGGCCGCTGACGGCGGGGGCGCCCTCGGGGGTGGCGTGCAGATGGCGGACCTGCACCTCGTGGAAGGCGCCGAGGCGTTCGAAGACGCCGCCCAGCTCGCGCAGCATCAGCTCCCACACGTACATCGAGGAGGAGGCGTCCATCAGCAACTGCATGACGGCGTTGCCGCGGCCGACCGGGCGGAAGACCGGCAGCAGCAGCCCGCCGGCCAGGGCGGAGCGCTCGGCGGTGGCGGATTCGTCCAGGACTTCCCGCAGCGGCCGGGCGGGGCTGCGGTAGCGCTGCAACGGGCGCAGCGCCGACTGGAGTTCGAGCAGCCGCGGCAGGGCGGTGGCCTCGGGCACCGCGACGGTGAGGCCGGCGGCGCCCGCCGGGCCGCGGCCGGGCTCGGCCACCCCGGGGTAGAGGTCGACCATGCCGCCGTCGTCCGGGTCGGGCGGCACCAGGCGCTTGCCGCGCCCGTCGGTGCCGTCCGCGGGGACCTGCGGCAGGTCGCCGGGGTCGCCGCCCTGGCCGCCGCCGCTTTCGGGGGCGGGAGTGCTCGGCAGGCCCACCGGTTGCGGTTCCGGGGCGGTCGGTGTCGACCAGCGGGCCAGCCAGAGGGCGTCGGCCAGTTCGCCGGTGCCGGTTTCGAGCCCGGCGCCGCTCAGCCTGCCGACGAATTCGGCCAGCGGGTCGGGTGCGGCCCGCCGCCCGGTGGCGTCCTCGGTGGGCGGCCCCGCCTGCTGCTCGGGTCTGCGGTTCGGCTCGGCGTCCACAGCCGCCTCACCTGGGCCGGTCGAGCCGTTGGATGAGCATGTCCGCGAGTCGGGAACGGGTGGGCGGCGCGGCGTGGTGGGTGAGGTAGATCGCGTTGAGCAGCTGGTCGGTGGCCAGCAACTCGCTGCGGGAGCGGTCCAGGAAGCGGGCGACCAGGTCCTCGCCGAGGGAGGCCGCCTCGTCGCCGAGGTGGGCGCGCACCACTGTGGACAGCCGCTGGTGGTCGGGGCGGTCCAGCTCCAGGTGGATGCAGCGGCGCAGCAGCGGCGCGGGGAAGTCGCGCTCGCCGTTGCTGGTGAGGATCACGAAGGGGAAGGCCCGGCAGCGGACCCTGCCCTCCCTGACGGTGACCTTCGCGCCGTCGTCGGTGAGGACGTCGACCTGCGGTTCGCGCTCCGCGAGGCGTTCGAGTTCGGGAATGCCGTACTCGCCCTCCTCCATCACGTTCAGCAGGTCGTTGGGCAGGTCGATGTCGCTCTTGTCCAGCTCGTCGATGAGCAGCACCCGGGGCTTGGCGGTGGGCAGCAGCGCGGTGCCGAGCGGGCCGAGCCGGATGTAGCTGCCGATGCCGCCGGGCGGGGCGGTGCCGGAGTGGGCGGCGATCTGGTTGTCCTGGAGCCGGGCGATGGCGTCGTAGCGGTAGAGCCCGTCCTGCAGGGTGCTGCGGCTGACGATCGGCCAGTGCAGCACCCGGCCCAGCCCCAGCTCGTAGGCCACCGCGTGCGCCAGCGTGCTCTTTCCGGCGCCGGGGCTGCCGGTGACCAGCAGCGGGCGGCGCAGATACAGCGCCGCGTTGACCATCTCCAGCTCCTCCGGGTTGGGCCGGTGCATTTCGGCCATGTGCCGGTAGGCGCCGAGCCTGCGGGCCGAGGAGCTGTCGGGTCCGGGTCCCGCCGCGACCAGGGGGCCGCCGTCGAAGTCCCGCCAGGGCGGCGGCTCGGGCAGCCCGTCGACTCGGGTGTGGGGTTCCCCGGTGCCGCGGTAGATGAGCCAGTCGCCGGACGGGCCGGACTCGGTCATGTCACTCACCTCGATACCTCGCATCCCTGGTCAAGGGGTCTCCAGCGGCTCGTCGGTCCCGGGCAGCGGCCGGGTCGGATCGTCGTAGAAGAGCATGAGTCCCGAGGCCCAGAACTTCTCCGGCACCCCGTCGTCCACCTCGGCCCGCAGTTCCACGAGCAGCCGCGGCAGCCGGCCGGCCGACCTGGCGTCGCGCACCGCCCTGCCCATGCCGCGGTGGAAGTCCGCGCAGACCGACTCCTGGGCGACCGGCCGGCGGCGCCACAGGGCGACGCTGTAGCCGCCGCGGACGATACGGTCCAGCGCCTCGGGTGCGGTGGCGGCACTGCGGCACAGCGCCGGCAGGGTGTCGCGGGGCCGGGCGCGCAGGTCGGCCTCGTCGGGCAGCGGGCACGCGGCGCCCTCGTCGCAGTCCAGGATGTGCGTACGGGGCGGCTGCTCGTGCAGGGTGCGCCAGCGGGCGGCACGCTCGTCGGCCTCCGGCCGGTCCTCGTCCGGCATGTCGGTACGCCGGATCACCACCGGCCGGTCGGCCTCGATGCCGAGCAGCCGGACGTCGGAGAAGCGGCCCACCAGTGCGCCTGGCACGGCGAGTTGGATGACGGCGAGGGTGCCGGGGCCGTCGCAGCGGCGGAAGACCTCGCGCAGCGGCTCGCGCAGCCTGGGAGCCAGCGCCTCCAGGTCGGTGCCCGGGTCGAACTGCTCCTCCACGCACTCCACTTCGCCGCTGCGCGGCACCACGCTCACCCGCCAGTCGTAGCGGCCGGGTTCCCAGCCGCGCGGCGAGATCTGCAACAGGGCCTCGGTGCCGTGCTGTTCGGCCGGCACCCGGTCGGCGCCCGGGGCGGCCCGCACCCGCAGCCGGCTCCTGCGCTCGTCGACCAGCGTGCGGCGGAAGAGCTTGCCGAGGGTGTCCTCGGCGTCGGCGGCGGTCTGCTGGGCCCACTCCCACAGCGTGCGCTCCGCCGACTCGTCGGCGGCGGTGACCCGGTCGGCGGTGGCGGCGTGCACCGCGTACCGCAGCACCGCCTCCAGCTCGGCGGTGCCGCGCCGCAGGTCGTAGAGCAGCCCGAGGCCGTCGCGCCAGCCGCGCGGGGCGACCGTCAGGCCCTGGGCAGGACCGCCGCGGACCGCCTCGACGACGCCCTTGAGGCTGTTCGCGTCGACCGGTGGCGGCAGCTCGGCCAGCAGCCCGAGCAGCCGGGTGCGCTGGCCGGGGGTCAGGGCGCGGCCGGCGCAGGCGCCGATCTCGCTGTGCGCGTCGGTCCAGGTGCCGCCGTCGTCGCGGACGAAGGCGTGCCGGTCGGCGTGGTAGAGGTCGTGCGCGGTCATCACCCGGTGGTAGAGGTCGAGCGACGGGTCCGCCGGGTCGCCCGCGGGCAGCCGGCGTAACTGCTGGATGCCGACGGCCTGGCCGCCGTCCTGCCCGCGCCTGCGGGCCTTGAGCACCCCGATGACCTCGCCGCGCACCAGGTCGACCACCGGCCCGCCGGACACGCCGTGCGGCATCTCGTCCTCATTGCCGAGCTTGAGGACGCCGCCGATGCCGACCTGGCCGCTGATGGTGCACCTGCCGTTGTACGACTCCGGTCCCGCCTCGGCCGCGGTGTAGCCGAAGAAGGCGACCTGGTTGGTCGTGTAGGCCTTGGCGGTGCGCTCGGTCAGCCACACGCAGGGGTGGTCGACCGGGTCGAGCAGCCGGATCAGCGCGAGGTCGGGGGCGGGCCAGCTGCCGCCGTCGTGCTCGGCCGGCTGGGCCCACTCGACCACGCCGTCGAGCATGCGGCCGCCCCAGCCGACCGTGACCGCGCGCGCCGCCGGCTGGCCCACACCTGCCGCCCCCTCCGCGTCCTCCGAACTCCGGCACGCCACGTGGGCGCAGGTCAGAACCCAGTTCGGCGCGACGAAGAAGCCGCTGCCGTACAGCGGGTGGCCGGGCGTCGCACCGTGGACGCCGACGGTCGCGTCGCGGACCAGCGGGACGAGGAATTCCGCCGGGTCGATGGGCTCGGGCTCATCGCTCCGCGGCGTCACCCCGCTCCCCCCGCGCCGTCGATCGCACCTGTCGCATCCGTCACAGCGGTCAGCGCACCCATGCCACCCCCCACTGGCCGATCTTCCCCGAAGGCTAGCGCCTGCCGGCGCCTGCACGAGGCCCTTCGGGCAACTCCTATCCTTGTCCAGTCTGTCCCCGTCCTTCGCTGTTCTTCCCCGTCCGGCGACCCTCCCACCCCTGTTTCAGGAGCAGAACTTGTACTTCACCGACCGCGGCATCGAGGAGCTCGCCGACCGGCGCGGAGAGGAGGAGGTCACGCTGGAGTGGCTCGCCGACCGCCTGCGCGAATTCGTGGACCTCAACCCGGATTTCGAGGTCCCGGTGGAGCGCCTGGCGACCTGGCTGGCCCGCCTCGACGACGAGGACGACGCCTGAGCCGCCCAGAGGGCACACCACCAGGGGCGCGGGGTACGGCGCGACAAGCCACGACGCAGCCGCAGGCAGGCAACGCACCGCAAGGGGCAGCCCCCAGGGGCGCGTGGGCACCCCTGGGAAAGCCCGCGGCGGAGCGCCCGGCCGCGAACGGCGCGGCGCCCGTGCCCCGGGTCCTGCCCGGCAGGGCGGTGGCTTGACTTCCCGTGGACGCGATATATCGTGTGTTCTACGAGGACGCGATATACCGCGTTGAGGTCGCGCTCAGGGAGGACCACCGTGGAACGGACCGTGTCGGAACCCGGGAAGTTCGAGTTCGAGGACGCCATAGACACGCTGTGCGTGCGGATCGTCGGGGGCGCCGTCAACGTCGTCGGGATCGACGAGGGGCCGACCCGGATGGAGGTCACCGAGCTGGACGGGCCGCCGCTGAAGGTCGAGCGGGTCGGGTCGGCGCTGACCGTCGCGTACGAGGACCTCAGCTGGAAGGGCCTGCTCAAGTGGCACGACCGCCACGGCTGGCGGCGGCGCGCGGTGATCTCCCTCGCGGTGCCCGCGCACACCTCCGTCGAGGTCGGAGTGGTCGGCGCCGGAGCGGTGATCTCCGGGATCAGCGGGCCCACCGTCGTGCAGGGCGTGAACGGCGACACCACGCTGGTCGGGCTCACCGGCCCGGTGAAGGCCAACACGGTCGCCGGGAACGTCGAGGCCCAGTCAGTGTCGGGCGACCTGCGGGTCAACACCGTCTCCGGCCACCTCACCGTCGTGGAGGGCAGCGGCTCCGAGGTCAGGGCGGACTCGGTCAGCGGCAGCATGGTGCTGGACCTGGACCCGTCGGCCGGCGCCGACGTCCGGCTGACCACCGTGTCCGGCGAGATCGCCATCCGCATCCCGGAGCCGGGCGACGCCGACGTCGACGCCAACACCACCAGCGGCCGCGTGTCCTGCGCCTTCGAGGAGTTGCAGGTCACCGGCCAGTGGGGGGCCAAGCGCATCACCGGCCGGGTCGGCTCCGGCGGGGCCAGGCTGCGGGCGACCACCGTCTCGGGTGCGATCGCCCTGCTGCGCAGGCCACCGCTGGAGGACGCGCCCTCGCTCAGGAAGGACGTCTGACATGCCGCCCGTCTTCGCCCACGGCCGGCTGCGGCTGTACCTGCTCAAGCTGCTCGACGAGTCGCCGCGGCACGGCTACGAAGTGATCCGGCTGCTGGAGGAACGCTTCCAGGGCCTGTACGCGCCCTCGGCCGGCACGGTCTACCCGCGGCTGGCGAAACTGGAGAAGGAGGGCCTGGTCACCCACTCCACCGAGGGCGGCAGGAAGGTCTACGCCCTCACCGACGAGGGCCGCGCAGAACTGGCCTCGCGGTCCGACGAGATCGCCGGGCTCGAAGCGGAGATCCGCGAGTCCGTCTCCACGCTGGCCGCCGAGATCCGCGAGGACGTCCGCGGCGCCGCCGGCGACCTGCGCCGGGAGGTGCGGGCCGCGGCCCAGCAGGCCCGCAGCCGGCCGGACGACGAGGCCGGCAGGACGTGGGACGTCAAGCAGGAGTGGCGGGAGCGGGCGCAGCGCGCCAAGGACGAGAGCCGCAGGGCCAAGGAGGAGGCGCGGGCCGCGCGCCGGCAGGCGAAGGACGCCCGGGACGCGGTGGACAGCGCGCGCGACGAGGTGCAGCAGATCGTCCGGCAGGTGCAGGAGCAGGTCCAGTCGCACGCGCGCGGCGGCGACTGGCAGGCGGGCGTCCGCGAGGGCCTGGCGGAACTGACCAGGCAGCTCGGCCAGTTCGGCGGCGGCCGGCCGGCCGGCCCCGGACAGGGCTCGGAGGCCGGGCCGGGACACGCGCCGGCCGCACCCGAGGACGCGGCGGACGACGGCACCCCGCCGTCGGACGACCCGGTGCGCGACCTGGAGCGGCTGCTCGACCGCTTCCGTGACGACGTCCGCGACACCGCCCGCGACCTGGGCGTGGACGACGGCCAGTTGCGCGAGGTGCGGCGCCATCTGGCGGCGGCGGCCGCGCAGATCACGGCCGCGCTGCGTACCGGGAAGCGCTGACGCGGTTCCCGGAAGGGGTCAGCCGGCGGTGAGCACGATCTTGCCGAACACCTCGCCGCGCTCCAGCTGTTCGAAGCCCTCGCGGGCCCGGTCCATCGGCAGGACGGTGTCGATGACCGGGCGCACGCCGGTGGTCGCGCAGAAGTTCAGCAGGTCCTCCAGCTCGTCCTTGGTGCCCATGGTCGAGCCGACGACCCGCAGTTCGAGGAAGAAGATCCGGTTCAGCTCGGCGGCGGGCGGGTTGGGTCCGCTGGTCGCGCCGGAGATGACCAGGGTGCCGCCGGGTCGCAGCGACTTGACCGAGTGCGACCAGGTGGCGGCGCCCACCGTCTCGATGACCGCGTCGACCCGCTCGGGCAGCCGTCCGCCGGGCTCCACGACGGCGTGCGCGCCCAATTCCAGGGCCCGTTGGCGCTTGCCGGCGTCACGACTGGTCGCGTAGACTCTCAGTCCCGCCGCTTGTCCCAGCACGATGGCAGCAGTGGCGACTCCGCCCCCGGCGCCCTGGACGAGGACCGCGTCCCCCGGTCGTACCGCCGCGTTGGTGAAGAGCATCCGATAGGCCGTGAGCCACGCCGTGGGCAGGCAGGCCGCCTCCTCGAAGCTCAGCGCGGCCGGCTTGCGCAGCACGTTCCAGGTGGGCACCGTGACCCGTTCGGCCAGCGTGCCCTGGTATTTCTCGGTGAGCAGCGACCGCCGCTCGTGCGGGCCGACCCCGTGGCCGGTCTGCCCGATCACCGAGTGCAGCACGACCTCGTTGCCGTCCTCGTCGATCCCGGCGGCGTCGCAGCCGAGGATCATCGGCAGGCTCTCCTGCCCCAGGCCCACTCCGCGCAGCGACCACAGGTCGTGGTGGTTGAGCGAGGCGGCCCTGACCGTGACGGTGCTCCAGCCCTCGCGCTTCTCCGGCTCGGGGCGCTCGCCCAGCTCCAGTCCGTTCAGCGGGTGCTCTGCGTCGATGCCTGCGGCGTATACGGCGAACATGCCCCGACGCTAACGCACCCGCTCATCCCGCGTCGCCGCCGCCCTCGGCGCCCCATCCGAAACCGGCGCCGGCCAGCAGCGGCGCCAGCGAGTCCGCGGTGATGGCGAAGGCCGGCTGCGCCTCGCCGCCCGGTGCCAGCGCGCCGATCACCTCGCCCAGCTCGTTGAGCAGCGGGCCGCCGGCCGCGGCGGCCGGCAACCGCAGGTCGGTGCGGTAGAGGTGCAGGCCCTGTTCGGGGAAGGCCTCGAACTTCTCGATGATGCCCGGGAGCAGCGCCCCGCCGGGCGCTGCCGCCCGTATCGGGTCGCCGATGTGGGTGAGCCGGGGGAAGCCCAGCCGCAGCGGCCGGGTCGGTACGGGTTCCGCCAGCAGCAGCACCGCGGTGTCGAGGGCGGCGGTGTCGGGGAGGAAGGCCCGGCGTACGGCCTGCGCGCCGCCGGCGAGGCGTACCTCGGTCGCGGCGGGATCCTCGGCCAGCCACCGGCGGCTGGTCAGGACGTGGCGGTCGGAGATCAGGAAGCCGCCGCCGTCCCCGACGCGGGCCAGAGCGGAACCGGCCGCCGCCGCGAACAGCTCGGGCCGCCGCGGGTCGCGGACCAGGGCCGGCAGCCGGTCGGCGTCCTGGAGCAGGAAGCGCCGGTAGCCCTCGACGTCGCCGACGCCGGCCAGGCAGCGCAGCCGCCGCCGCAGGTCCTCGGGCTCGGCCGGCGGCTCGGCCAGCTCCGCGAGCGCGCGCAGCGCCCTGCCGTGGTCGCCGGCGTCGTGCAGCGAGCGGAAGCGGCGCAGCGGGTCGCGGTCGGCGGCGGCCAGCGCCGCCAGGACGTCGTTCCAGCGGGCGATGCGGGCCACGCCGAGCCGCATCCGCCCGAGGCGCTCGCCGAGCTGGTCGGCCAGGTGCCGGCCGGCGGGGAGCCGGTCCACGGCGGGCGGCTGGGCGAGGTGGTCCCGCACGGTGGTCAGCAGGTCGCGCAACGGGTCGCGCAGCGAGAGCAGTTCGCTCTCCAGCTCGGCCGGCTCCGGGCCGTACATCTCGGCGAGCAGCCGCTGGGTGGCCGCGTCGACCGGTTCACGGGAGGGCCGGTGGGCGGCGAGGCGCTCCCTGAACTCCCGGCACACCCGCTCGCAGTCGACGTCGGCGCCGTCCGAGAGCTCCCGCAGCTCGCGCCGCACGCGCTCCAGCTCCCGCTGGTCGGTGTGCCGCTCCGCCATGGTCCTGATCTCCCCGGGCGAGAGCAGGGTGGTGTCGGTGAAGTCGACCGACCTGCTGTTGCCGGTGCCCTGGTCCCGCGCGGTGACCGTCAGCAGGCAGCTGGCGTCGAACTCGAAGGTGACCTCGATCTGCGCCGCGCCCGCGGGCAGCGGCGGGATGCCGGTCAGCGGGACGACGCCGATCTTGGAGCGGGGGTCGATCTGCCCGTTGTAGACCTCGATCAGCACTTCGTCCTGGTCGTCGCGGACGGTGGTGAAGACGTCGGAGCGCCTGGTGGGGATCTTGGTGTTCCGCTCGACCAGGACGGAGAAGCCCTCGTTGCCGTCCTCCTCGCGGACGGCGATGCCCAGCGGGAAGGGGGTGACGTCCAGCAGCAGGGTGTCCTCCAGGTGCCCGGTCAGTGCCGCGCCCTGGAGCGCGGCGCCGCAGGCGACGGCGGCCCTGGCGTCGGGCAGGACGGTGCGCCTGAGGTCGAAGACCCGCTCGACGGCGCCGCTGACCAGCGGCGAGAGCATCGGGCCGCCGACCAGCACCAGATGCCTGGCCGGCACGGTCATCCCGGCCTTCATCCGCTTGCACACCTCCCGCAGGGTGCGCAGCGAGCCGGCCAGCAGCCGGGCCAGGTCCTCGCGGTCCAGTTCGATCCGGACCTCGGGGCGGTCGAGGAAGGCGTTGAGGGTGTATTCGGCCTCGTCCTGCGACGACAGGGCGATCTTGAGGTGCTCGGCGGCCAGCGCGAGGCGCTTCCTGGCCCGGCCGGTCCTGGGCACGTCCAGGCCACGGGTCCGCAGCCGGGCCGCCAGCTCGTCGGCGATGAGGGCGTCGAAGTCCTGGCCGCCGTACTGGTTGTCGCCGAGGACCTGCTCGACGTCGTAGACGTTGCTGTCGACGTCGAGCGCGCTGACGTCGAGGGTGCCGGCGCCGAGGTCCACCACGACGATCTGCCCGTCGAGGCGCCGCTGCCGGGCGGCCTCCATGCAGGCGGCGGTGGGCTCGTGGATCAGCCGTACGGGGGTGACGCCGGCGATCTCGCACGCGTTGCGGGTGGCCTGCTTGGCGTTGTTCAGGAAGTAGGCGGGGATGGTGAGGACGGCCTCCGGCCGCGGCAGCGAGAAGTCGTACCGCTCGGCGGCCCACACCAGCCACTCGTCCCTGATCTGCCCCAGCTCGGCGCGGGCCAGCTCGGCGACCGCCTCGCCGACCCGGTCAGAGAGCAGCTTCTCCACCAGGGACCTGGCGTGCCGGATCAGCCGGGCGGCGACCTCCTCCGGGCGGTATTCGCGGTCGCGGATCTTGAAGACGACGCCGTCGCCCATCCGGCGCTTGGCGGCGCTGATGTGGCCGACCACCCAGGGGGCGAGGATCTGGTCGCCGGTCAGGCCGACGATCTCCTCGCCGCGCTCGGTCACCGTCAGCGTCGAGGCGAAGTGCGGCTTGCCTCCGTCGGGGCAGGTCACCGGGCGTCCCGTGGCGCTGTCGTAGACGGCGGCGACGCAGGTGCTGGTGCCCAGGTCGAGGCCCCAGACCGGGGCGAAGCGGCGGTCGACGTCGGCCCGCGCGCGCTCCACCCAGCCGGCGATCCGGTCCTCGAACGCGCCGCGGCCGACGGCTCCGATCGCGTCCAGCGCCTCCCGTACCCGCGGGCGCAGCGGCTCGGGTATCGCCGCGTCGTCCTCGGCGACCAGCCGGCGCAGCGACTCGGCCGCGGACGAGGCGAGCCCGCGGCGGTCCAGCGCGTCCAGGCACAGGTGGACGAGCTGGGCGATGTCGCCGGCCTGGCGCAGGAATCCGTGCAGCCGCTCGTCCTCGACGGCTTCGTCGCCCTTCGCCAGGATCAGGCAGCGGGCGGCCGCGGCGGGGTCGTCGGCCCTGGCGTAGAGGGCGGCGGCCTCCTCGTGCCGGCCCGCCTGCTCGTGGACCCGGGCCGCGCCGAGCAGGTCGCCGCCGGCCTCGCGGGCCTCGGCGCGGGCGGCCCGGCCGCGCGGCGAGTCGTCGCCCTGCAGGACCCGGTCGGCCTCACCGTAGCGCTCGGCGGCGCGGTAGAGGCGGTGCGCCCGGTAGAGGTCGCCGGCGTCCGCGGCGTGGCGGGCGGCCTCGGCGGGCTCGCCCGCGGTCTCCTCGAAGGTGCTCCACTCGCGGTGCACGGCCGCGCGGCCGTCGTCGGGCGCCGCGCGCAGCGCCGCCTCCAGGCGGTGCCGTTCGACCGCCACGACGGCCGTACGCACTCCGAGCACCTCCGCCCGCCGGCGCAGCACCGGCTCGGTCTGCGCGGCGGCCCGGTCGAGGTGGTCCAGGATCACCGACGCGAGCCGTACGGCCTCGGCGCGCTCGTCGCGCTCCGCGTGCGCGTCGACCTCGGCGCGGCATACGGCGGCGAGCGAGGCGAGGCGGTCGGTGTCGTCGGCGGCGCAGGCGGCGAGTGCGGCGAGGTGGTCGCCGAGCGCCTCGTGGCAGCGGCTCACCAGGTCGCGGCGCCCGGCCCTCTCGCCGTACGGCAGCGCGTCGCCGGGCTTCCCGGCCGCGAACAGCAGGGTGCCGGCCCGCTCGGCGAGCGCCCTGCCCTCGGCGGCCAGGCCCTCGGCGTCGGCGAGGCCGAGGCCCGCCAGGGCGTCGTCGGGCCGCGGCGAGGCGGTGCAGCACTCCAGGGCCTGCCGCCGGCGGGCGGGGGTGTCGGCGAGGCGTACGGCGTCGCGGCCGCGGCCGAGGAAGAGCCGCACCGCGTACAGGTCGGGCAGCAGGTGCTCGGGGAGGTGGTCGAAGTAGGCCGTCCACAGGGCGGTGTCGGCGCTGAGCGCCGTCCTGGCGGTGTAGGCGCGCAGGGCGTCGGTCGTCAGGGCGAGGTCCAGCAGTCCGGCCTCCTGGCGGCGGCCGAGCAGCGAGACCAGGTCGTCGGCGCCGGCGAGTTCGGCGGTCCGCACCGCGAGCCGCCCGGCCGCCCGCCTTTCGAGGTCGCGGTCGCCCAGCCGGCCGGCGACGGTGGCGACAACCGTGAGGGCGGCGCGGTCGGAGTGGCCGGCCAGGCCGTGCAGCGCGGCCAGTTCGGCGGGGCCGAAGGCCCGCGGGTAGGCCTCCGCGGGCAGCCGCCCGTCGTACCGCTCGACCAGGTTGAGGGCGAGGGCGGGGTCGTGCGCGAGGGCGGCCACCAGCGCCCTGCCGTACGCGGTGGCCGCGGCGTCCAGCTCCCTGCCGCTGAGCGCGGCCGGTCCGAAGCGCTGCTCGACGGCTTTCAGCGCTTTGCGCAACCCGCGAGGCACACCGTCCGACGACCTGCTCAGCACGTGTCCTCATCCCCCGGTGGTCACATGGCGGGCATCAGGGGACACATGCTAACGGCCGTCGGCGACACGGGATATGAGGCCGCGTCAGCCGGACCGCCGAGCGCCCTGCCGGCGGCGCCGGGAAAGCAGCGCGCCCGGCACCTTCCCCGAGGGGCTGGTGCCGGGCGCGGTGCCGACCAGGGGAGCGACTGAAAGCCGGTCAGGCCTTCTTGGTCTCCCAGAAGATCTTGTCGATCTCCGCGATCAGGTCGAGGGCCTTCTGGCCGGTCGCCGGGTCGTTCGAGGCCTTGGCGGCGCTGAGGGCCTTGAGCGTGTCGTTCACCAGCTGGTGGAGCTGGGGGTACTTCTCGAAGTGCGGGGGTTTGAAGTAGTCGCTCCACAGCACGGAGACGTGGTGCTTGGCCAGCTCGGCGCGCTGCTCCTTGATGAGCACGGCACGCGTGCGGAAGTCCGCGTCCTCGTTGGCCTGGTACTTCTCCTGGACGGCCTTGACGGACTCGGCCTCGATGCGGGCCTGAGCCGGGTCGTACACGCCGCAGGGCAGGTCGCAGTGCGCGCTTACCTTCACCTTGGGCGCGAACAGGCGAGTGAACATGGCTGTCCTTCCTCGTGATCGTCTTCCAGGTGGGACATTACTCCCTGGACGAGTCGTTTTCTCGGGTGCCCCAGGTGGCTTGGGTCAAAAGTCTGGTGTCACCCTGGGTCCGGTGGAGGAACGAACCAGGAGGCGGTCATGCGGGAGCAGGGGGCCAGGCTGTCGTGGCAGCTGGTCGAGGTCACTGGTCCGTCGATGGCACCCACGCTGCTGCACGGGGACTGGCTGCTGATCCAGAAGATCAGCAGCGGCGCCGAGCTGGTACGCGAGGGTGACGTCGTGGTCCTGAAACATCCGTTGCAGCAGGATCTGCTGATCGTGAAGCGGGCGGTGGAGCGCCGCGAGGGCGGGTGGTGGGTGCTGGGCGACAACACCTTCGTGGAGAACGACAGCAGGGAGTTCGGCATGGTGCCCGACGACCTGGTGCTGGCGCGGGCCAGGGGCAGGTTCCGGCCGCCCCGCGAGCTGCAGGGCCGGTTCCGGCGGCCCCGCGAGCTTCAGCGGTCGGTGGCGGGTGTCGCGTCCTGGGCGGCGTCCTGCGTGCGGCCGCTGCGGCCGGACCGGTCGCTCTCCAGGCGCTTGCGGGCCCGGTAGGCGGCCACGTTGGCGCGGGTGGCGCAGCGGTCGGAGCAGTAGCGGCGGGACCTGTTGGTGGAGGTGTCGACGTAGGCGTTGCGGCAGGGGGCGGCCTCGCAGATGCCGAGCCGGTCCACTCCCAGCGTCGTCAGCTGGAAGGCCAGGCCCATGCAGGCGGTGGCCGAGTAGCTCGCGGTGGCGTTGACCGCCTGGTCGGCCAGGTGCATGTGCCAGTCGGGGCGCCCGGTGGCGTCGAGGTGGTCGTGCCCGGAGACCTGGGGGCTGACCGGGAACTCCAGCATCAGGGCGTTCAGCAGGTCGACCGCCCGTACCTCGTCCCCTTCGTCGGCCGCCTCGAACACCCCGCGCAACCGGGTGCGTACGGCGCGCAGCCGGGGCACGTCCGCGTCGACGGCGCGCGACGCGGCGTGCGAGGCGCCGATCAGCTCCCGTATCGCCTCGACCGAGGTCAGCGAGTCGGTGCCGCGCAGCGGCTCCTCGCTGTTGACCAGGCGCACGGCGTAGTCCGAGTAGTAGGCCAGATCCACAGTGGTCCTCTTGGTCCTTTACGGGGTGAGGCCCGGCCCCGGTAACAGCCGGATCTGAGTCCAGGCTATTACCGCGGCGGCCTTCACGGGCACGGCGGCGCGGGCGGGCACGCGCCGCGCTGCGGGGAGGGGCCGGCGGGCCACGGTCACAGCACCTTCGACAGGAAGGACTGCGTCCGCTCGTGGCGCGGGTTGCTGAGCACCTCCCGCGGGCGGCCGGACTCGACCACCACGCCGTCGTCCATGAAGACCAGCGCGTCGCCGACCTCGCGGGCGAAACCCATCTCGTGGGTGACCACGATCATGGTCATGCCGTCCTCGGCGAGGCCGCGCATCACGTCCAGGACGTCGCCGACCAGCTCGGGGTCGAGCGCGGAGGTCGGCTCGTCGAAGAGCATCAGCTTGGGCTCCATGGCCAGCGCCCGGGCGATGGCCACCCGCTGCTGCTGCCCGCCGGACAGCTGGGAGGGGTAGCTGGCGGCCTTGTCCGCCAGGCCGACCCGCTCCAGCAGTGCGGCGGCCCGCTCCCGGGCGACCGCCTTGGTCTCCCGCTTGACCTGGACCGGGCCCTCCATGACGTTCTCGATCGCGGTCATGTGCGGGAAGAGGTTGAAGCGCTGGAAGACCATGCCGATGTCCCGGCGCTTGGCGGCGACCTCGCGGTCGCGCAGCTCGTACAGCCGGTCGCCGCGCTGCCGGTAGCCGACCAGGTCGCCGTCGACCCACAGCCGCCCGGCGTTGATCTGCTCCAGGTGGTTGATGCAGCGCAGGAAGGTGGACTTGCCCGAGCCCGAGGGGCCGATCAGGCAGCACACCTCCCGGGGTGCGACCTCCAGGTCGATGCCCTTGAGGATGTGCGCGGCGCCGAAGGACTTGTGGACGTTCTCCGCCCTGACCATCGGCTCGACGCCGGCGCCGGCCCCGGGCTGGGGCTCGGCCGTGCTGGTGGGGGTGCTCATGATCAGGCCACCTTCGGTCGGCGCAGGGTGGTCAGGTTCGCCCTGACCTTCTGCCACGGGGTCAGCGGCAGCGACCGCAGCGAGCCGCGGGCGTACCGCCGTTCCAGATAGAACTGGCCGACGCTGAACACGCTGGTCAGCACCAGGTACCAGATCGAGGCGACGAAGTACATCTCCATGATCGCGTTGGAGCTGACGCCGATGTCCGAGGTGGCGCGCAGCAGTTCCGAATACTGCACGACCGACACCAGGGACGAGGTCTTGAGCATGTTGATGAACTCGTTGCCGGTGGGCGGGATGATCACCCGCATCGCCTGCGGGAGCACGATCCGGCGCATCGTCCGGGCGCTGGTCATGCCCAGCGCGTGCGACGCCTCGGTCTGGCCCTCGTCGACCGACTGGATGCCGGCGCGCACGATCTCCGCCATGTAGGCGCCCTCGTTGAGGCCGAGGCCCAGCAGGGCGGCCACGAACGGGGTCATCACGGCGACCGTGTCGTTCTTGTAGATCGGCCCCAGGTTGATCGTGTGGAAGATCAGCGAGAGGTTGAACCACATCAGCAGCTGGACGTAGACCGGGGTGCCGCGGAAGAACCAGATGTACAGCCAGGAGACACCGCCGGTCACCGGGTTCTTCGACAGCCGCATGACCGCGAACAGCACGCCGAGCACCAGGCCCATGGCCATCGCGCACACCGAGATGAGCACGGTGTGCCACACGCCGGTGAGCACGGTGTGGTCGAACAGCTTGCCGCCGACCGTGCTCCAGAGGATCTTGCCCTGCGAGAAGCCGTACGCCAGCCAGCCCAGCAGCGCCACCACGACGACGGCGGCGACCCACCGGCCGTAGTGGCGTACCGGAATGGCCCGGATCGCCTCGTAGGGGCTGGTGGCGACGGCCGGGTCGCCGGCGGAGGGGCCGGCCGCGCCCTTCGGGGCGCGACCGGCGGACGTCCCGCTCACGTCACGAGCCGCCGTTGATCGCGACGGTGGTGAGCGCGCCGGAGGTGGCGTTCCACTTCTGCAGGATCTTGGTGTAGGTGCCGTCCGCGACGATCGCGTCCATGGCGGCCTTCAGCGCGTCCCGCAGCTGCGTGTCGTCCTTGCTCACCGCGATACCGAACGGTCCGGCGTCCGAGGGGGCGCCGGCCACCTCGAAGTCCGCGCCCTTGTTCGAGGTCTGGGCGATGTAGGCGGCCACCGGGGTGTCGTTGAGGTCGGCGACCGCGCCGCCGGCCTTGACCCGGGTCTGGGCCTCGGCGTCGGTGTCGAACGCCTGGATCGTCAGGCCCTTGCTGCCGCAGGAGGTCTTCTGCTTCTTGAAGGCGTCCTCGTAGATCGTGCCGCGCTGTACGGCGACGGTCTGCCCGCACAGGTCGGCGAGCGTCTTGACGCCCTTGGGGTTGCCCTTGGCCACCAGCAGGGAGGAACCGGAGTTGTAGTAGTCCACGAAGTCGACGCCGGTGCCGATCTTCTTGCCCTTGTCGTCCAGTCCGCCCTGGCGGGCCTTGGTGTCGCTCATAGCGGACATCACAATGTCGGAGCGGCCGGTCTGCAGCGAGGTGATCAGCCCGTCGAACTTGCCGTTGGTGAACTTGAACGTCACGCCCAGCTTCTCGCCGAGCGCGGCGCCCAGGTCCGGGTCGATGCCGACGATCTTGCCGTTGTCGGTCTGCTCCATCGGCGCGTACGAGGCGTCGGTGCCGACCTGGATCACCTTGGAGTCCTGGTACTTCTGCGGCAGCTTGGAGAACAGCGAGCCGGATGCGCCGCTGGTCGTCGCGCTGCCGGCGCCCGCGGCACCGCTGCTCGGCGGCGGCGCGTCGTCCTTCTTGGTCTGGTCGCCGCACCCGGTGAGCACCAGGGTGCCGGCGACCGCGACGGCGGCGACCGCGGCGAGCCGGGAAAGGGCGGCAGTACGCCTGGTCGTGCGTGCGGTCATCGCTGTGTCCTCCTGAAGAGGTGAGGTGTCGTGCTGGTGGCCTGGCACACGCCTTCGAGTGCCGCCACCGTGTGTGATCTGTGCATCTTGCCATCCGGACAGCACCGACCGGGGTGCCCGTTGTGTCAAAATCGGATAACGGGCGATCCCCGGGCTCCCATCAGGCCGGCACACCACGGCTGGACCACGACGGGGCCATGCCTGGCAGGGCGGGTCGAGTCGATCAAACGCCCTGAAACACCCATCCGGTAGAACGGATTCCCCACCCCTCATCAGGGGCCGGTGCGCGTGCGGCGCACCAGGCGTCCCTGTCCGCCTTTCTCGCTCACTCGTCTCGGGCGACGCGGACGCCGAGCCCATCCGCTCTCCCCGTCCTGGGGCGAGTACTCTCCCTCATCATGACAAAGGGGTCAAAAGTGGCAACGGAGATCGTCAACCCGCAGATCGACGGCACCACCGGCACGGACGGCGACACGGACGACATCCCCCTCGATCCGGTGTTCGCACTGCACCGAGGTGGCAAGATGGAGATGAACTCCACGGTTCCGGTGCGTGACGCCGCCGACCTGTCGCTGGCGTACACGCCGGGGGTGGCCGAGGTCTGCACCGCCATCGCGGAGCGGCCCGAGCTGGTGCACGACTACACGTGGAAGTCGCAGGTGGTCGCCGTCGTCACCGACGGCACCGCGGTGCTCGGCCTGGGCGACATCGGCCCCGAGGCGTCGCTGCCGGTGATGGAGGGCAAGGCGATCCTCTTCAAGCAGTTCGGCGGCGTCGACGCGGTGCCGATCGCGCTGGCCTGCACCGACGTGGACGAGATCGTGGAGACCGTGGTCCGCCTCGCGCCGTCCTTCGGCGGGGTGAACCTGGAGGACATCTCCGCGCCGCGCTGCTTCGAGATCGAACGGCGCCTGGTGGAGCGGCTGGACATCCCGGTCTTCCACGACGACCAGCACGGCACCGCCGTCGTCACACTCGCCGCCCTGCGCAACGCGGCGAAGCTGACCGGCCGCGAGCTGGGCTCGCTGCGCGCGGTCATCTCCGGGGCCGGCGCGGCCGGTGTCGCCATCGCGAAGATCCTGGTCGAGGCGGGCATCGGCGACGTCGCCGTCACCGACCGCAAGGGCGTGGTCCACGGGAGCCGCGACGACCTCAACCCGGTCAAGCGCGAGCTGGCCTCGTATACGAACCGGGCCGGCCTGACCGGCTCGCTGGAGGCGGCGATGGCCGGCGCCGATGTCTTCATCGGCGTGTCCGGCGGTACGGTCGCCGAGCCCGCGGTCGCGTCGATGGCCCGGGGCTCCTTCGTCTTCGCGATGGCCAACCCCACCCCCGAGGTCCATCCCGAGGTCGCGCACCGCTACGCGGCGGTGGTCGCCACCGGCCGCAGCGACTTCCCCAACCAGATCAACAACGTGCTGGCCTTCCCCGGCATCTTCGCCGGCGCCCTCCAGGTGCGGGCCTCGGCCATCACCGAGGGCATGAAGCTCGCGGCGGCCACGGCGCTGGCCGACGTGGTGGCCGACGAGCTGAGCGCGGACCGCGTCATCCCGTCGCCCTTCGACACGCGGGTCGCCCCCGCCGTGACCGCCGCGGTCGCGGCGGCCGCCCGCGCCGAGGGTGTCGCCCGTCGTTGAGCCGCGCGGACGGCCGGCGCCCCGGCGGGCACCGGCCGTCCGGCCACGATGTGGCGAGCGTCACACGAGAAGCCGTCACACTTTCGGCGTCCCGGTCCTCATAGGAGTGCCCGGCGTGGCGCCGGGCTCAGAGCACCTCCGTTCGCCCGGCCCCCCGTACCGGCGAGCGGAGGTGCTCGCCCTTTGCCGGGCTCACAGCACGTCGGCCAGCTCCTGCAGCAGGCGGCGCTTGGGGCGGGCGCCCACCATGACCTTGACCGGCTCGCCGTTGCGGAAGAGCAGCAGCGTCGGCATCGACATCACACCGTAGGCGGCCTGGGTGGCGGGGTTGGTGTCCACGTCGAGCTGCACGATGCGCAGCCGGTGCGCCTCCTCCACCGCGATCTCCTCCAGGACCGGGGCGATCATGCGGCAGGGCGGGCACCAGGAGGCGGTGAAGTCGACCAGCACGGGCAGCTCGCCGGCCAGCACCTCCGCGGCGAAGGTGGCGTCGGTGACGGTCGGTACGGCGTCTGTGGTGGCGGTCATGTCGGTCGGTTCCCCTCGTCGTGCCGCCCGGCCTCGGCCAGGACGGCGGTCAGTTCGCACAGCGGTTCTGCGCCGGCGGTCCCGGCTGCGGCCCGCGCGGCAGTTCGCACGGCAGTCCCCACGGCCGGCCCGGTGGCCGGCCCGGTGGCCGTCCCGTCCGCGCCCGCCTCGCGCTCCGCACGCAGCAGTTGGGCGGCCACCTCGGCCCGTACCGTGGTCAGCCGGTCCACCCACGCGTCGATCTCCGCGAGCTTGCTGCGGTAGACCGCGAGCGAGGCGGCACAGGTGTCCCCCGCCGGGTGCCCGGCCCGCAGGCACTCCACGAAGGGCCGGGTCTCCTCCAGGCCGAATCCGTACTCCTGGAGGGTGCGGATCTGCTCCAGCATCCGCAGGTGCTCCTCGCCGTAGCTGCGGTAGCCGTTGCCCGCCCGGTCGGCCGGCGGCAGCAGGCCGAGGGATTCGTAGTAGCGGAGCGTTCGCGGCGTGGTGCCGGCGCGTTCCGCGAGTTCGCCGATGCGCATACCGACGACGGTAGACCTTGACGTACGCGTCAGGGCCAGCCCCGGATCGCGCACCGGACGGGGCCGGGACCAGGGGATGGCAAAAACTTTCAGGATTTACGCACCGGGAGTTGCTTACTTCCAGTCCGTCTCGGCAGGCTGCGCCCAGCACTTCTCTCCATGCACCCGCAACGCGAGGAGCCTGAATGCACCGCCCGAACGGACCCACCCGCCGCCGGCGCACCCTCACGCTGGCCGCCGCCCTGTCCCTGCTGGCCGGCCTGTCGGTGACCGCCGTCACCACCGGCTCGGCGCGGGCCGCCGACCCGCAGACCGCACGGCAGGCGGAATTCACCGCGGCGGCGCGGGAGTTCGGCGTACCACTGCCCGTACTCGAAGCGGTGTCGTACTACGAGACCCGGTGGGAGGCGCACGCCGGACTGCCCGACGCCGAGGCGGGCTACGGCCCGATGGACCTCACCGACCTGACCGCGGCGACGCTGGACGCGGACGGGCTGAGCACCCAGTCGCCGCGCTACGCCGACCTGCTCACCGCCCCCGCCGAGCACACCGCGGCAGCCGCGGCCCACCTGCTCGGCACGACGACGGCGGACGTCACCGGCGGCGAGGCGCAGAACATCCGCGGCGGCGCCGCCCTGCTCGCCTCGTACGCGAAGGGCTACGGCCACGGCAGGCTGCCGCGCGGCACCGACGGGTGGTACGCCGCCGCGGCCCGCTACAGCCAGGCCACCGAGGACAAGGTCGCGCAGGCCTTCGCCGACGGCGTGTGGTCCACCATGGCCGCCGGCGCCACCCGCACCACCGCCGACGGCCAGCTGGTCATCCTGCCGCCGGTCCACGGCCTGCACCCGGACCGCGGCGACGTGCGCAAGCTCGGCCTGACCGAGGTCACCCCGCCCAGGAGCAGCACCCCCGCGGAATGCCCCGCGTCACTGCACTGCGACGTCATCCCCGGCGCCTACACGCTGCTCGACCCGTCGAACCTCGCCGACTACGGCAGCCACGACCTCGCCGACCGTCCCCACGGCGATCTCGACATCCGCTACATCACCCTGCACAGCACCGACGAGACCTACGACGGCACCCTCGACCTCTTCCGCGACCCGACCTACGCGGCCGGCGCCCACTACCTCGTACGGTCCCAGGACGGCCAGGTCACCCAGATGATCCCGACCAAGGACATCGCCTGGGACAGCGCCAACCGCTCCTTCTACCAGCACTCCATCGGCATCGAGCAGGAGGGCTGGGCGACGCACGGCGGCGCCTGGTTCAGCGAGAACCTCTACCGCTCCACGGCCTCCCTGGTGCGCTACCTGGCCGCGAAGTACGACATCCCGCTGGACCGCGCGCACATCCTCGGCCACGACAACATTCCCGGCAGCTCCGAGGGCGGCGTCGCCACCCAGCACTGGGACCCGGGGCCGGGCTGGGACTGGGAGCACTTCTTCGACCTGCTCGGGGCGCCGATCCGGGCCACCGCGCCGGCGGGCAGCCCGGTGGTGGCGATCAAGCCGGGCTACGCGCGCAACCTCCAGTCCACGACCTACTGCGACGACGTCCAGGGCTACAAGCAGTTCCCCGGCCCCTACCGCAGCTTCGACTGCCCGGTCACCTCGCAGGACGCCCCGGCGTCCTTCGTGCCGCTGCACACCGCGCCCAGCACCTCCGCGCCCCTGGTAGCCGACCCCTACCTGCACCCCGACGGCTCCGCCGGCACCAGCGCCATGAACGACTGGGGCGACAAGGCCCCGGCGGGCGAGGACTACGTCGTCGCCGACCGCGTCCCCGGCTGGACCGCCATCTGGTGGGGCGGCACCGAGGCCTGGCTCCAGGACTCCCCCGCCCACCCCGCGACCGTCCCCGTCCGCGCCACCCGCATCGTCCCCAAGCCCGGCGCCGCGTCCGTCCCCGTCTACACCACGGCCTACCCCGAAGCCTCCGTCTACCCCGCCGACTTCGTCGCCTTCGAGGGCGGCACCGCCCCCCGCCGCCAACTGGCCCGCAGCAAATACTCCATCCCGGCCGGCCAGTCCTACGTGGCCGCGGGCCCCGCGGTCGCGACCGACTCCTACTTCGCCATCTACTACGACGGCTCGGCCCCCTACGACCAGCACGACTTCGTCGGGACGACCAAGGTCTACGAGATCGTCTACAACCACCGCGTCGCCTTCGTGAACGCCGCGGACGTCGATGTGGTCACCTCGACGCCCTGACCCCGGACGCCCCGGCCTCAGCCCCGCCCATCCCGCGGTGACCCGCACCCGACCGCGAGCCGCGCCCGCGTCCGGCACGAGCCGGACGCGGGCGCGGGTGGACCAGGAGCGGGGCGGGCACGCCCTGAGCGGGGCGCTCTAAGCGGGGCGGTCGCCTTCGAGGGCTTCGTGGGTGAGGCGCAGGGCGCGGCTGGACCTCTCGAAGGTCCGCTGCGCCACGCAGACGAAGAGGCAGTCGACCACAACGAGCTGGCTGATACGCGACGCCATGGCCCCGGGCCTGAAGGTGGTCTCGCGGCCCGCGGAGACCAGCACGTGGTCGGCCAGGCGCGCGGCCGTGGAGAGCGGGTGGTTGGTGATCACCACCGTGGTGGCGCCCTCGGCGGCGGCCCGCCGCAGCGGTTCGAGCACGTCGCGGCTCTCGCCGGAGTGCGACACCGCGAGGAAGACGTCACCGGGACCGAGCAGCACGGCGCTGGTGAGCGCGGACTGCGAGTCGCCGTGCGCGTGGCATGGCCGGCCGATACGGGCCAGCTTCTGCTGGAGGTCCTGGGCGACCAGGCTCGACGCGCCGACGCCGGCGATATGCAGCTGCCCGCCGCCGCAGACGGCTCTGACCGCCCGGTCCAGCTCCGCGGGGTCCAGCTGGCTGGCCGTCTCCTGGACCGCCTGCGACTCGGTGTGGACGATCTTGCCGATGACCTCGGCCGCCGAGTCCTCCTGGGTGATGCCGGCGCTGAGCGTGGAGCGCGGCGCCTGCCGCGCGGCGGACGCGGCCAGCGCGAGCCGCAGCTCGGGATAGCCGGCGAAGCCGAGCGCCCGGGCGGTCCGCACGATCGAGGACTCGCTGGTCCCGGCGAGCGCGCTCAACTCGGAGATGGTGCTGCGGGCGACCTGCGCCGGGTCCTCCACGATGAGGGAGGCGACGCGGGCGGCAGCAGGGGTGAGCGAGGGCAGCAGCCCCCGCACCATGGCGGTGAGCGCGTCAGCCGAGTCACTGGGCGCAGTGGCGTCCCATGATCGGTCGGTCGGTGACTCCTGAACTATTTGGTACACGTGTCAAAGCATGCACCGCCGGACGCCCTTCTGGACCTGCGTGTGCAGAATCCCTTCCTCGGAACGGTCCGCCGCCGTACGGCCGCCCCACGCGGCAACTGTCACACGTCCGGGTGACAATGGCCGCGTGTGTGCCGCGCCGTCACTTCTCGAACCGCAGCCGCCGTCGCCCCTGACCGAGGTGGCCGACGAGCGGCTGGAGCGGCACGGCGTGCGGCTGCTGCTCAAGCGGGACGACCTGATCCACCCGGACCTGCCGGGCAACAAATTCCGCAAGCTGCGGTTGAATCTGGCCGCCGCGCTCGCCGACGGGCACGACACGCTGCTGACCTTCGGCGGCGCCTACTCCAACCACCTGCGGGCCGTCGCGGCGGCCGGCCGGCTGCTGGGCCTGCGCACCGTCGGGGTGGTGCGGGGCGAGGAGTTGGCGGGCCGCCCGCTCAACGCGTCGCTCGCGGTGGCCGCGGCCGACGGCATGCGGCTGGATTTCGTCGACCGGGCGACGTACCGCCGCAAGGCCGAGCCCGACGTGCTCGCCGCGCTGCTCGCCCGGCACGGCCGCGCCCGCGTCCTGCCGGAAGGCGGCTCCAACGCGCTGGCCGCCACCGGCTGCGCCGACCTGGGCCGCGAGCTGCGCGGGGCCGCCGACGTGGTGGCCGTCGCGTGCGGGACGGGCGGCACGCTCGCGGGGCTGGCCGCCGGGCTGGCGGGATCGGAAACGGGACCGGAGGCGGGGCATATTGCCGAGCCGGGGCAATATGCGCAGGCACGGCAGTCTGCCGAGCCAGGGCAATATGCCGAGGCGATCGGCTTTCCCGTGCTGCGCGGGGGCGCGTTCCTGGCCGACGACGTGCTGCGGTTGCAGCAGGAGGCGTTCGGGGGGCGCAGGGGGCGCTGGCGGCTGGACGACCGCTTCCACCACGGCGGCTTCGCCAGGAGCAGCCCCGCCCTGGAGGAATTCGCCGCCGACTTCGAGCGGCGGCACGGCCTGGACCCGGAGCGTGTCTACGTGGCGAAGATGCTGCACGGAGTCATGACACTGGCCTGCGACGGGGCCTTCCCGCCGGGCACCCGGGTCGCGGCGGTGATCACCGGATGACGCGCGCCCGGAAACCCCTTACGCCGGTCACATCGACCGACCGTAACCTGGGGGCATGATCCGCCCCGCGACTCCCGCCGACCTGCCCGTCCTGCACGCCCTGATCCGCGAACTGGCCGACTACGAGCGGGCACTGAGCGAGGCGAGGGCCACCGAGTCGCAGTTGCACACCGCGCTCTTCGGCCCCGACCCGGTCGCCCACGCGCTGGTCGCGGCCGACGACGCCACCGGCGAGCCGGTCGGCTTCGCGCTGTGGTTCCGCAACTTCTCCACCTGGACCGGCACCGCCGGGCTGTATCTGGAGGATCTGTACGTACGCCCGCAGGCGCGCGGCGCCGGCCACGGCAAGGCGCTGCTGGCCGCGCTGGCCGCGATCTGCGTGGAGCGCGGCTGGCCGCGTTTCGAGTGGTCGGTGCTCGACTGGAACGAGAAGGCGCTGGCCGTCTACCGCTCCATCGGGGCCCAGCCGCAGGACGAGTGGACCGTGCAGCGGCTGAGCGGACCGGCGCTGACGGCGCTGGCGGCCACCCGGCCGGACAGTCAGTTGGGCAGCGGGCCGGACAGCCGGTCGGACAACCGGACGAATTCGCATGCGAATTGAGACCGCGGAGAGCAGCACACCGTCCGCACCCGTGCGCTTACCATGGGTGACAGGACGGTATCGCTCACCGTCCCTGACCGCCTCGCGGAGCGGCTCGCCCATGGCGGTGGCCGTCCCCCGTCCGGGCGACATCAGGGCGCGGATCGCGATAGCGTCGCTGCGAACCAGAGCAATCACTGTGTGCCACCTTGGAGGTGAGGGTGTCCCAGAGCGCAGGCGAGCCCGGGTCGAAGGACTTCGTAGAGGTCCGGCTGCCCGCGGCGGGGGCGTATCTGTCGGTCTTGCGGACGGCCACGGCCGGTCTCGCGGCCCGGCTGGACTTCACCCTTGACGAGATCGAGGATCTGCGGATCGCCGTGGACGAGGCGTGCGCGATCCTGTTGCAGCAGGCGGTGCCAGGCAGCGTCCTCAGCTGCGTGTTCCGGCTGGTCGGGGACTCGCTGTGGGTGACGGTCGCGGCGCCCACCACGGACGGCCGGGCGCCGGAGCGGGACACCTTCGCCTGGACGGTGCTGTCCGCACTGGCCGGCGAGGTGGACTCCACCGTCGCCGAGGACAAGACGGTCAGCATCAGTCTGCACAAGAAACGCGGCGCCGTTCCCGGGCTGTCGTGAAGGTCGTGAAGATCGCGGACAGGGCGGCGCCGCCGCCGACGTCGTCAGGGTCAGCGTGTCCCGGTCCACCCGCGGTCCGGTGACGGTACAACCGTGCAGGAAGACGGGGAAACGCCATGAGTGCTGAGCTGTCCCGGGGGGAGAACCCCGGCACACCCGCGGAGCACGACGTGCCCGCGGCGCGCGGTCGCGCCTCCGTGCCCGCACAGCAGCCGGAGCCCGCGGGACCGGTGGGGCGGCCGCAGGCCGCCGGCGACGCGGCCAGGCCCCATCCCGAGCCCGCGGACGGGCAGACCCCTAGGGACGCAATGGACGCGGCGGAACAGGCGAGGACGATGGAGCAGCAGCCGGGCGGCCCGGCGGACAGGCAGCACGACGACCACCGGCCGGACGCCTCACCGCGGCCGGCGGAGCAACCGGTGCAACAGCCGGCGGAGCAACCGGCAGAGCAGCCGGTGGTGCACGACCCGCACGACCGGGCCGGCGCCCGCGCCCTCTTCGTCGAGCTGAGCAAGCTCCCCGAGGGCTCGCCGGAGCGGGCCGAGCTGCGCAACCAGCTGGTCCGCATGCACTTGCCGCTGGTCGAGCACCTGGCCCGGCGGTTCCGCAACCGCGGCGAGCCGCTGGACGACCTCACCCAGGTCGCCACCATCGGCCTGATCAAGTCGGTGGACCGCTTCGACGTCGACCGCGGGGTGGAATTCTCCACGTACGCGACGCCGACGGTGGTCGGCGAGATCAAGCGCCACTTCCGGGACAAGGGCTGGGCGGTACGGGTGCCGCGCCGCCTCCAGGAGCTGCGGCTCGCACTCACCACCGCGACCGGCGAGCTGTCCCAGCGGCACGGCCGCGCCCCGACCGTCCACGAGCTGGCCGAGCACCTGAAGATCTCCGAGGAGGAGGTCCTCGAAGGCCTGGAGTCGGCGAACGCCTACAGCACGCTGTCGCTGGACGTCCCCGACACCGACGATGAGTCCCCGGCGGTCGCCGACACCCTGGGCTCCGAGGACGAGGCCCTGGAGGGCGTCGAATACCGCGAGTCCCTCAAGCCGCTGCTCGAACAGCTCCCGCCCCGCGAGAAGACGATCCTGCTGCTGCGCTTCTTCGGCAACATGACCCAGTCGCAGATCGCCCAGGAGGTCGGCATCTCCCAGATGCACGTCTCGCGCCTCCTGGCACGCACCCTCGCGCAGCTGCGCGACAAGCTCCTCATCGAGGAGTAGCCCCCGCTCGGGGGGCACGGCGGGTCCCCGGCGTGCCCCCGGCCGGAGGGCCGCCCTTCAGGAGCGCGTCACGTCGTGGTGCGGCGGATGCCGAGCGCGTCGGTCGTCGACGGGTGGACCAGGCAGACGAGGCCGGCGAGCGCGAGGGCGCCGAGGAAGGCGCCGCCGCCCACGACCGCTCCTGAGGAGTGCAGCATCGTCCAGGCGATGGGCAGCGCCAGCAGCTGCATGATCAGCGCCGGGCCGCGGCTCCAGCGGCGCACCTTGCCGAGTCCGTACGCCGCGGCCAGCGGCAGCGCCGCCATGACCAGCACCGTCAGGCCCGCCAGCACAGCGTTGTCGCTGTGGGTGAAGAGCATCGTCACACCCCACGCGGCGACCGCGAGACCTTCGAGGCCGGCGATGGCGGCAGCGGCCACTATCCGCGGGGTCGGGGCCGCCTGCGGTGTCGCGGGGGCCTCGGACGGCACGGGCACGGGGTCGGGGGGGCTCTGGCTCACACCACTCAGCGTAGCCCGATGCGAAAAAGCGTAGGTACGCTATCGGGCATGCGCGCTCTTCTCGTCGTCAATCCCGCCGCGACCACCACCAGCGCGCGGGTGCGTGATGTGATCAGCACCGCACTGGCCAGTGATCTCAAGCTGGAGGTCGCGACCACCGAATACCGCGGGCACGCGCGCGACCTGGCCCGGCGGGCGGTGGAGGGGGGCGAGACCGAGCTGGTGGTGTCGCTCGGCGGCGACGGCACCGTCAACGAGATCGTCAACGGGCTGCTGCACCGCGGCCCCGACCCCGACTCCCTGCCGCAGCTCGCGGTGGTCCCCGGCGGCTCGACCAATGTCTTCGCGCGGGCGCTCGGCCTGCCCAACGACGCGGTGGAGGCGACCGGCGCCCTGCTGGACGCGCTGCGTGCCGGGTCCTCGCGGACGGTGGGCCTGGGACTGGTGAGCGGCACCCCGGGCACCGAGGACGAGGGGGTGCCGGACCGCTGGTTCACCTTCTGCGCGGGCCTCGGCTTCGACGCCGGCGTGGTGGGGCGGGTGGAGCAGCAGCGCGAGTTGGGCAAGCGTTCGACGCATGCGCTGTATCTGCGCCAGGTGGCCCGCCAGTTCATCGCCGACCCGCACCGCAGGCACGGCACGATCACGCTGGAGCGCCCGGACGAGGAGCCGGTGGAGGGCCTCACGACGGCGATAGTGTGCAACACCGCACCATGGACGTATCTGGGCAACCGGCCGGTCTACGCTTCCCCGGAGGCGTCCTTCGACACCGCACTTGACCTGCTGGGCATCCACAAGATGTCCGCCCTGTCCGGTTCGCGCTACGCGGCCCAGCTGCTCCGGTCGACGGCGGAGCGTGGCCCGCGGGGCAAGCACACCCTGGCTCTGCACGATCTCACGGACTTCACCTTGCAATCCCAGGCGGCACTGCCCTTCCAGGTGGACGGTGACCACCTCGGGCTGCGTATGAGCGCGACCTTCACAGGCGTACGCCGTGCACTGCGTGTGATTGTGTAAGTCGAAGAGCCTAAAGTCCTTTTACTCGAACGTTTAGACTGCCCTGCACCCCATGGAAGTACGGCTGTGATCGAGGCGACACCGAGGAATCAAAAAAAAGTTTCCTGAAGGGGTTGTATCTCCCGCCGAGGTTTGCGAGTCTCTAGGTGGCGATCGGGACGGCCGACCAAGCGGCCCCCTTGAGAGCCCGAATCTTCCACCTCACACCAGCGGGACTGCACCAGTGAAGACTGGGTGGCGTCCCGTTGCCTGTGAAGGGATTCGTGAAAGCGTTCACATTCACAAGCAACGTGCTTGTCACACAAGGAGTTGGAGCAGCCATGGACTGGCGTCACCGCGCCGTTTGCCGCGAGGAAGACCCCGAGCTCTTCTTCCCCATCGGCAACACCGGTCCTGCGCTGCTGCAGATCGAGGAAGCCAAGGCCGTCTGCCGCCGCTGCCCCGTCATGGAGCAGTGCCTGCAGTGGGCGCTGGAGAGCGGCCAGGACGCCGGTGTCTGGGGTGGCCTCAGCGAGGACGAGCGTCGCGCAATGAAGCGCCGCGCCGCCCGCAACCGGGCCCGCAACGCCAGCGCCTGACGCGCTTCCCACCGAGCCGCAGCGCGCAGCACCTGCCACACGCGCAGCACGCAGCATCCGAAAGCCCCCGTGCCAATGACGGCACGGGGGCTTTCGTCTGTCCCGGGTTCACCGTAGCCGGGGAGCCGGCGGGCGAGGCGGCGGCGATAAGAGAGTTCAGCCCTCCAGGGGGAGTTCGAGGATCACCCGGGTGCCGCGGACCGGGGCGGGGAGCATGTCGAAGGTGCCGCCCAACTCCCCGACCACCAGGGTGCGGACGATCTGCAGGCCGAGATTGCCGGCCTTCTGGGCGTCGAAGCCCGGCGGCAGGCCGCGGCCGTCGTCCTGGACGGTGATGGTGATCAGCTCCCGGCCGCGGGCGGCGGTGATGTCGACGCTGCCCGACTCCCCCGGCCCGAAGCCGTGTTCGAGCGCGTTTTGCAGCAACTCGGTGAGCACCATCGACAGCGGGGTAGCGATCTCCGCGGTGAGGATGCCGAAGCGTCCGCCGCGCCGGGCGGTGACCCGGCCGGGCGAGATCTCGGCGACCATCGCCAGCACTCGGTCGGCGATCTCGTCGAACTCCACCCGCTCGTCCAGGGTCTGGGACAGCGTCTCGTGCACGATGGCGATCGAGCCGACCCGGCGTACGGCCTCCTCCAGCGCCTCCCGGGCGCTGTCGGAGTCCATCCGGCGGGCCTGCAGCCGCAGCAGGGCCGCGACCGTCTGGAGGTTGTTCTTCACCCGGTGGTGGATCTCCCGGATGGTCGCGTCCTTGGTCATCAACTCGCGCTCACGGCGGCGCAGTTCCGTGACGTCGCGGAGCAGCACCAGGGAGCCGGTGTGCACGCCCTTGGGCTTGAGCGGGATGGCGCGCAACTGGATGACGCCGTCGCCGCCCTCGACTTCGAACTCGCGCGGCGCCCAGCCGCTGGCCAGTTTGACCAGCGCCTCGTCCACCGGGCCGCGGGCCGGGGCGAGTTCGGCGGTGGCCTTGCCGAGGTGCAGGCCGACCAGGTCGGCGGCCAGCCCCAACCGGTGGTAGGCGGACAGCGCGTTCGGGCTGGCGTACTGCACGACGCCGTCGGCGTCCAGCCGGAGCAGCCCGTCGCCGGCCCGCGGCGAGGCGTCCATGTCGACCTGCTCGGCCGGGAAGGGGAAGGCGCCGGCCGCGATCATCTGGGCCAGGTCGCTGGCGCTCTGCAAGTAGGTGAGCTCCAGCCGGCTGGGCGTGCGCACGGTCAGCAGGTTGGTGTTCCGGGCGATCACCCCGAGCACCCGGCCGTCCCGGCGCACCGGGATGGACTCGACCCGTACCGGCACCTCCTCGCGCCACTCCGGGTCGCCCTCCCGGACGATCCGCCCCTCGTCCAGGGCGGCGTCCAGCAGCGGCCGCCGGCCGCGCGGGACCAGGTGCCCGACCATGTCGTCCTGGTAGGAGGTCGGTCCGGTGTTGGGCCGCATCTGGGCCACCGAGACGTACCGCGAACCGTCCCTGGTCGGCACCCAGAGCACCAGGTCCGCGAAGGACAGGTCGGAGAGCAGTTGCCACTCCGAGACCAGGAGGTGCAGCCATTCGAGGTCGGAGGCGTCCAGCGCGGTGTGCTCGCGTACGAGGTCGTTCATGGAGGGCACGTCTGCGAGCGTACCCGGCGGCGCGAGGGGGGTGCGCTCCGCGCGGTTTCCGTGCACACTTTGTTCAGGCCGGGCACGAAATCCATGGCGTACCCATGGACACCGCGCAATGGTCTAGTCCACAATGTTCCAGCACAGTACCGAACAAGACCTCCGGGCTCCCCGCACAGGAGCGCGGATCGAGGCGCGGCGTTCTCTGCCCTGACTACGCCCCCGCCTCGTGGTCGGCCCTATCGGGCCCGCGGGGACCGCACACCCCGCCGGCCACGGTGCCGGCGTCAGCTCCGGGCTGCGGTGCCAAGAGAGGCTGAGGGTCCTCTCCCGGCACCGCGGCCCGAAGTGTTTTCCGGCCCTAGGGCGGAAAACACTTCTGCCGCGGGAGCGGGAGAGGACCCTCCCTTGCGCAGGAGGGCGCCCCCCGGGGGGCGCGTCGACGAGCCGCGCGTGGCCACCGCGCCGGAGGGGTTGTTCCTGTCGTGTCCGGACCACCGGCCGGTGGACGGCTGGGCGCGCAGTTCCCCGCGCCCCCTTGGGCGGCGCCCCCCGGACGCCGCAGCGGGGTACGTCGCCACCGCGACGGAGGGGCTGTTCCTGTCGTGTCCGGACCACCGGCCGGTGGACGGCTGGGCGCGCAGTTTCCCGCGCCCCCTTCGGGGCGGCTAGTGGGTTTCGGTGACCTTGGCGATGGCGCGGGGGGAGTCGGGGTTTTGGCCGCGGGCCATGGCGATTTCCCAGGCCAGGCGTTGGAGGGGAAGGATTTCGAGCAGCGGCTGGAGGGACTCGGGGACGTCGGTCGTCGGCATCGCGAAGCCGCCGGAGGCCGCGCGGACCTGGAGGCGGGGGCCGATCACGACGAGGTCGGCGCCGCGGCCGCGGAGGCGGTCAAGGACCGGCTGGAGGGCATTGCCGCCGCGCCCCTCGGTCACGATCGCGATGACCGGCGAGATGTTGTCCACCATGGCCAGCGGGCCGTGCAGCAGGTCGGCGCCGGAGTAGGCGAGCGCGGGGATGTAGCTGGTCTCCATGAGCTTGAGCGCGCCCTCCTTGGCCGTGGGGTAGCCGTACCCGCGGGAGGTCATCACCATCCGCTCGGCGAAGCGGTAGCGGCCGGCCAGCTCGCGTACCTCGTCGCTGCGGGCCAGCACCTGTTCCGCCAGTCCCGGCAGGCGGTGCGCGGCGGTGGCGTCGATGCCGCCCAGGGCCGCCACGAAGAGGTAGAGGATCAGCAGCTCGGCCGTGTACGTCTTCGTGGCCGGCAGCGCCTTCTCCGGCCCCGCCAGCAGGTCCAGGTGGAATTCCGAGGCCTCCGCCAGCGGCGAGTCCGGGTTGTTGGTCACCGCCAGGGTGATCGCCCCGGCCTGCCTGGCCACCCTGGTGGACCCGATCAGGTCGGGCGAGCCGCCGGACTGGCTCACCGTGATCACCAGGACGTCGTCCAGATGCGGGGTGGCGCCGTAGGCGGTGGTGGTCGACATCGAGGTCAGCCCGCAGGGCAGGCCCAGCTCGACCTCGATCAGATACTTCGCGTAGAGCGCCGCGTGGTCCGAGGTGCCGCGCGCGCTGAGCAGCACGAAACGGGGGTTGCGGTCGGCGATGGCGCGCGCCGTCGCGGTGACCGCGGGCGCCGCGCGGTCCAGGATGCGCCGCATCACCTCGGGCTGCTCGGCTATCTCGCCGGCCATGATCATGCCCGGTCGGTCCTTGCCGCGTGCCGGGGACCGCGTGCTGTCGGCCATGCCCACCGCCTCCATCCCGCCCGCCCGGTCACGGCCGGCAGCCGCCGCCCGGAGCATTCCAACAGTCGACCACAGGACGCGGCGGACCGCGCGCGGAAGCGGGTGCGGGCCGGGGGCCCGGGGATCTCGGCGGGGGCCTGCCCACCTGGTAGATTGGTCTATACCACACTCACCTCTCCAGAACGGCAGGCCCAGCGTGGAAGTTGTCATCGTCCCGGACGCCGCGGCAGGCGGCGACCTCATCGCGGATGCCATGGCTGCGCTGCTCCACCGCAAGCCGGACGCGCTCCTCGGCGTGGCCACCGGATCGACTCCGCTGCCGGTCTACCGGGCGCTCGCCGCCAAGGTGCGGGCCGGCGCGCTGGACGTCTCCCGGGCCAGGGTCTGCCAGCTGGACGAATACGTGGGGCTGCCCACCGGGCACCCCGAGTCGTACCGCTCGGTCGTCCTGCGCGAGGTCGTGGAACCGCTCGGGCTGTCCCCCGAGGCCTTCATGGGCCCCGACGGCGCCGCCGATGACGTCCAGGCCGCCTGCGAGGCGTACGACGCCGCGCTCGCCTCGGCCGGCGGGGTGGACCTCCAGCTGCTGGGCATAGGCACGGACGGGCACATCGGCTTCAACGAGCCGTGCTCGTCGCTCGCCTCCCGCACCAGGATCAAGACGCTCACCGAGCAGACCCGGGTGGACAACGCCCGCTTCTTCGGCGGCGACATCGCGGCCGTGCCGCACCACGTCATCACGCAGGGCATCGGCACGATCCTGGAGGCCCGGCACCTCGTCCTCCTCGCCACCGGCGAGGGCAAGGCGGAGGCGGTCGCCGCCACCGTCGAGGGACCCGTCGCCGCCGTCGTCCCGGCCTCCGCCCTCCAGCTCCACCCGCACGCCACGGTGATCGTCGACGAGGCCGCCGCCACCAAGCTCAAGCTCGCGCCGTACTTCCGCGCGACCTACGCGGCGAAGCCGCCTTGGCAGGGCCTGTAGCCCCTGCCAGACCAGCCGCCCGGGGGCACCGCCGCGTGCCCCCCACGACGCCCCGTCGTGTCTTGGGCGGTTTCCCCCCGTCCCCCTGGCGTGGTGCCCGCCCGTCCCCACACGACGCTCCGTCGTGGCCGGTCGCGCGGTTCTCCCCCCAGCGCTTCGCCTGGGGGTACCCCCACGCGCCCCTGAAAACGCGCGCCATCCTGCGCAAAAGTCCAGCCCCCTGGCAGGGGCCAACGCTGGGCGCAGGAAGACACAGAACCCAAAGGGGCGCGGGGAACTGCGCGACCAGCCACGACGCAGCCGCAGCCAAGCACCGCCCCGCAAGGGGCAGGACCCAAAGGGGCGCGTGGGGGTACCCCCAGGCGAAGCGCTGGGGGGAGAACTGCGCGACCAGCCACGACGCAGCCGCAGCCAAGCACCGCCCCGCAAGGGGCAGGACCCAAAGGGGCGCGTGGGGGTACCCCCAGGCGAAGCGCTGGGGGGAGAACTGCGCGACCAGCCACGACGCACACGCAGCCAAGCACCGCCCCGCAAGGGTCACCCCCGGGGGTAGGCGGGGGTCGCCCACCGGCCCGGGGGGAAGGGGATTAGCGCGAGGTCACGATGACCTCGGCCGCGGCTTCGCCGCATACGCGTGCCGCGCCGTGCGTGGCGACGTGGAGGGCGCCGCAGGGGGGTGCCTGGGGGACGCCCATCTCGACGACGATCGTGGACGGCCTGGCGGCCACCAGGCCGGCGAGCGCGTCGGCCATCCACGCGTGGCGGTGGACGTCGCGCACGACGGCGACGATCCGCCGCGTACCGGCGGCGGCGAGCACGTCCTCGGCGAAGGAGGACCCGCCCGCGTCCGCCGCGCGGAAGGTGGCGGTCTCGGTGCCGGGCAGCAGGCGGCCCAGTTCCGCGGCCACGCCCCACGGCGTGTCCTCGCCGACGGCGATGTTGGCCACCGGCGTGAAGGCGGCCACGTACGGCGCCGTCTCCAGGGCCTCGAAGCCGGGCTCGCGGGTGACCCGCAGGGCCCGCCTGGCCGCTTCGAGGCCGACCTCGGCGGCGGGTGCGGTCCCCTCCGCTGCGCCCGCCTGCCCGGCCGCCCAGGCGGCCAGCTCGCGGACCCGGGTCGCCGCGTCGGCGAGCCGCTGCCTGGGCAGGTCTCCGGACTCGACCGCGGCGACGATCGCGTCCCGCAGGACGCGGACGGTCTGCTCGTCGGCGAGCCCGCCGCCGACGCAGATCGCGTCGGCGCCGGCGGCCAGCGCCATGACGGTGCCGCGTTCGATGCCGTACGTGGCGGCGATCGCCTGCATCTCGATGCCGTCGGTGACGATGAGGCCGTCGTAGCCGAGACCGCCCGCTTCGCGCGGGGCCCGCAGCAGGCCGGTGAGGGCGGCGGGGCTCAGGGTCGCGGGCAGGTCGGGGTCGAGCGCGGGCACCAGGATGTGCGCGCTCATCACGACCTTGGTGCCGGCCGCCAGCGCGGCGCGGAAGGGCACCAGTTCGCGCGACCGCAGGGTCGCGAGGTCGACGTCGATACGCGGCAGCGCGTGGTGCGAGTCGGTGGCGGTGTCGCCGTGGCCCGGGAAGTGCTTGACGCAGGCGGCGACGCCCGCGGACTGCAGGCCCTCGACGTAGGCGGCGGTGTTGCGGGCCACCAGTTCGGGGTCGGCGCCGAAGGAGCGTACGCCGATGACCGGGTTGCCCGGGTCGGAGTTGACGTCGGCGGACGGCGCCCAGTTGAGGTTGACGCCGCATTCGGCGAGCCGGCGGCCGAGTTCGGCGGCCACCGCCCGGGTGAGCTTCACGTCGTCGACCGCGCCGAGCGCGAGGTTGCCGGGGAAGGACGAACCGCCGCGCGCCTCAAGGCGGGTGACGTCGCCGCCCTCCTCGTCGGCGGCGACCAGCACGTCCGGGCGTACGGCCCGCAGCTGCGCGGTGAGCGCGGCCAGTTGCTCGGGTGATTCGATGTTGCGGGCGAACAGCGCCACCGCGCCGAGGCCTTCGGCGAGCTGTCGCAGCAGCCACTCGGGCGCTGTGGTGCCGACGAAGCCGGGCTGCAGGACGGTCAGCGCGTCGCGGACCAGGAGGTCCGCAGGCGTGTCGGTGGAAATGACGGTCATCCCTTCACCGCCCCGGCCGTGAGGCCGGCGGCCATCTTGCGCTGGACGAGGAGGAAGAGGATCACCACGGGGATACCCATCATGGTCGATCCGGCCATCATCGGCGCGTACTCGGTTCCGTGCTGGGTGGTGAACGACCCCAGCCAGACGGTCGCCGTCTGGTGGTCCTGGCTCATCACCAGCAGCGCGTAGAGGAATTCGTTCCAGGCCTGGATGAATCCGTAGATGGAGGTGGCGACCAGGCCGGGGGCCAGCAGCGGGAAGACCACCCGGATGAAGGCGCCGGTGCGGCTGCAGCCGTCCACCATGGCGGCTTCTTCCAGCTCCTTGGGGATGTTGACGATGAAGCCGCGCAGCGTCCAGACGGTGAAGGGCAGCACGAAGGTCAGGTACGTCAGCACCAGGCCCGACAGCTTGTCGATCTGGTGGATCTGGTTGAGCAGCAGGAAGACCGGGATGATCATCGCGACCAGCGGCACCATCTGCACGGTCAGGATGCCGACGATGACGACCTTGCGGCCGCGGAAGGCGAACCGGGAGATGGCCAGCGCCGCGAGCAGGCCGATGACCGAGCCGATCACGACGGTGCTTGCGCTGACGATGAGGCTGCGCTCGACGGGGCCCCAGAAGTCGCTGATGTTCAGGGCGCGGTGGAAGTTCTCCAGCGACACCGGCCACGGGAAGAAGTGCGGCTTGGGGTCGATGGCGTCCTTGGCGGGCTTGAACGCCGTGTTGATCATCCAGTAGACCGGGAAGGCGGCCAGGACGAAGACCAGCAGGCCGAGGATGTTCCAGCCCAGTTTGGCGTTGCGCCGGCGGCGGCTCACCGCGGCCAGGCGGCCGGCGTTGGCGGCGGTCGGCCGCGAGGTCAGCGCGCTCATTCCACCTCTCCGATCTTCAGCATCTGCCGCATGTACACCGCGACCACGCCGAGCAGCAGCAGCACGGTGAGCAGTGCGATGGCGGAACCGGTGGCGTAGTCGTTGACACCGAACGCCTTTTCGTACGAGTAGGTGGTGAGCAGCTGGAACTCGGGTTCCGGGTGGCCGCCGCGCATCAGCCACACCTGGGCGAAGACGCCCATGTCCCAGATGACCGACAGGGTCGTCATCATCACGACCAGCGGCTTGATGATCGGGAAGGTCACGTAGCGGAAGACCCCGAAGGCGGCGGCGCCGTCCAGCCGGGCGGCCTCCTCCAGCTCCTTGGGGACCTGGGTGAGGCCGGCGCTCAGCGTGATCACCACGAAGGGGATCGCGCCCCACACCACCTGGAGCATGATCACGCTCAGGCCCTCGGGTCCCGAGGCGAACCAGTTGTGGCCGGTGTAGTCGACGCCAGGGAGCCGGCTGAGCGTCCAGTTGACGACGCCGTAGTCGCTGTCGAACATCCACTTGAAGACGGTGACGGCGACGACCACGGGCATCGCCCAGCTGGCGACCAGCGCGATGTTCACCAGGGTGCGGACCCAGCCGGAGACCCGCTGCAGCAGCAGGGCGACCAGCATGCCGATCACCATGGTGAGGATCACCGCGCTGCCCGCGAACACCACGGTCCTGATCACCACCGACCAGAACTCGTGGTCGGTGAGGATCGCCTGGTAGTTGTCGAAGCCGACCCAGGTGGCCGGTTTGAAGCCCCACAGCTGCGGCTTCTTGTAGTCCTGGAAGGACAGCGTCCCCAGCTTGATCAGCGGGTACCCCAGGACGAGGACCAGCACCAGGATGCACGGTGCCAGCAGCAGCCACGGTGTGGCGGCCCGTCCGAGCAGGTACCTGCGGCGCCGGGTGGCGCGGGCTCTCCCGGGCCGTCGGCCGGGAGGTGATGAGTGCCGCCGCGGGGGCGGCACCTGGGTGGTGGTGGTATCGGCGGCACTCATCACGTGCTCCTCAGCGGTCCCGGTCTCCTGTTGTGCGAGGACAGGTCAGTTCTTGACGTTCAGAACCTTGTCCATCGCGGCGTCAGCGGCCTTCGCGGCGTCCTGGACGGACTGCTTGCCGGTGGCGATGTTCTGCAGCATGGTCTGCATCGTCTGGGCCTTCTCGACGCTGCCCCAGCCGGGTGCGGTCGGGACGAACCAGCTGCTCTCGGCCGCGGTCGCGGTGACCGTGTTGGCCGGGTCGGCCTTGAGCGTGGCCAGCTGCGTGTTGTTGTTCGGCAGGTTGCCCTTGCCCATCAGGGTGGTCTGCGCCTGGGTGTTGGTGAAGTCGTTGATCCACTCGGACGCCAGGTCGGTGTTCTTCGACTTGGACGGGACCGCCAGGTCGGAGCCGCCGAGGAAGACCGGGAGGGCCTTGCCGGACGGGCCGGGCATCACGAAGTTGACCAGGTTGGTCTTGAGCTTGCCGCCGGTCTTGTCGAACTTCGGGTCCGCGGCGGACGGGGCCTCCCAACCGGGGGCGTAGATCATGGCCGACTTGCCCTGGCCGTAGACGATGTAGCGGTCGGACTCGTCCTTGGTGAGGTCGCCGTGCATGTACTTGCCGACGGCGTTCTTCCACGCGGTCAGGCCCTGGATCGCCGCGGGGGTCTCCAGCGCGCCCTTCCACTGGCCGCCCTCGTTGGTGGCGATGGCGCCGCCGGCGTCGTAGACGAAGGACAGGCCGGCGTACCAGTCACGCGAGGGCTGGTACCAGGCGTTGAACTTGGCGCCCTCCTTGGCCTGGATCTTGTCCAGGTCGCCGGTCAGCTCGGCCCACGACTTGGGGGTGGCGGTGACACCGGCCGCAGCGGCGATGTCCTTGCGCCAGGTGGCGATACGCGCTGCGGCGTAGTACGGCACGCCGTAGGTCTTGCCGTCGTAGTTCACCGACTGCTTCAGACCGTCGAGCCACTGGGCGGAGTTGTCGAACTTCGACGCGTCCAGCTCGGCGAAGGCACCCTCCGCCATGTAGGGCACCATCTCGGTGTTGCCCATCTCGACGACGTCGGGCGCCTTGTCGGTGGCGAGCACCGCGTCGAGCTTGGCGTTCTTGTCCGGCCACGCGTAGTACTCGTGCTTGACCTTCAGGCCCGGGTGCTTGGCGATGATCGCGTCGTCGGCGGACTTCACCAGCTCCGGCCAGTTGTGCTGCGCGTCGACCGTGAGCCAGACGGTGATGGTCTTGTCAGTCGTGGCGGCAGACGACGACGAACCGGCGTCCGCCTTCTTGCCGTCGTCCTTCTTGTCAGATCCACACGCCGCGATACCGACGATCATGGTCGCGACGCCGATCGCCGCGATGAGCTTGCGCTTCACGCCACCCTCCTCAGGATGCCCGAAACTCCCCCCACCGCCCGAATTGCCGGCCGCCGTACGAGAACACGTCGGCCGAGTCCTGCTCGTGGGTCTGGGATTGGTCGTAAATGGTTTAGACCAGTACCGGGAGCTTGGCCTAGACCTTTAGGGGTGTCAAGGGTGTATAAGAACACCCGTCGGACCTGTTATCGGACCGACACCTCAGGGGAACCACACCCCCCGCCGCCTCTCTCCCGCAGGGCCGCGCGTGCCACCATGTGAGCCGCGATCAACGGAGGAGCCGGTGACGGCAGCACGACAGCAGTCGGGAGTGAACGTCATGGAGAGCGACGCGGTCACCAGCGCGGAGACCACGGCGGGCGGCGCCGCGGGCCGCACCGCCCGGGTGCCAAAGTACTACCGGCTCAAGCGCCATCTGCTGGACATCACGCAGACGATGCCCCCCGGCACCCCGGTCCCGCCCGAACGCACGCTGGCCACCGAGTTCGACACCTCCCGCACCACCGTCCGGCAGGCGCTCCAGGAACTCGTCGTCGAGGGGCGCCTGGAGCGCATCCAGGGCAAGGGCACCTTCGTGGCCAAGCCCAAGGTCTCCCAGGCGCTGCAACTGACCTCCTACACCGAGGACATGCGCGCCCAGGGCCTGGAACCCACCTCCCAGCTGCTGGACATCGGCTACATCACCGCCGACGACCGGCTCGCCGGTCTGCTGGACATGAAGGCCGGCGGCCGGGTGCTGCGGATCGAACGCCTCCGGCTGGCCAATTCCGAGCCGATGGCGATCGAGACCACCCACCTGTCCGCCAAGCGCTTCCCCGCGCTGCGCCGCAGCCTGGCCAAGTACACCTCGCTCTACACCGCGTTGGCCGAGGTCTACGACGTGCGGCTGGCCGAGGCGGAGGAGACCATCGAGACGTCGCTGGCCACCCCGCGCGAGGCCGGACTGCTGGGCACCGACGTGGGCCTGCCGATGCTGATGCTCTCCCGGCACTCCATCGACACCACCGGCGAACCGGTGGAGTGGGTGCGCTCGGTCTACCGCGGCGACCGCTACAAGTTCGTGGCCAGGCTCAGCAGGCCGACCGACTGAAGCCGTAACCCGACCGGCTGACAGGGCGATCGATCCCTGCACGGGTAGTGACGGCCGCCGGTAACCTCCCCTAGATTCCTGCGCACTACACACGTCGCTCTAGGGGACGGGAGCACCACCCATGCCGGAAGCACCACCGGACACACGGCCACCGGTCGTCACCCCCAGCCGGGTGGTGGCCGGCCTGTGCCTGCTCGTACCGTTCGTCGCCCTGCTGTGGGTGAACTCCTACGCGCGCCTGACGCCGGCCTTCATCGGCATCCCGTTCTTCTACTGGTACCAGATGGCCTGGGTGCCGGTGACCGCCGCGCTGACCTACGTCGCGTACGTGCTCGTACGCCGCGAGGAGCGGGCGCGCAAGGCGGGTGAGACCCGGTGAAGAACGGCGTCAACGGCGTCGCACTCGGCGTCTTCATCTTCTTCTTCCTGGCCGTCACCGTGCTCGGCTTCCTCGCCGCCCGCTGGCGGCGCGCCGCCGACCCGCTGCACCTGGACGAATGGGGCCTGGGCGGGCGGAGTTTCGGCACCTGGGTGACCTGGTTCCTGCTCGGCGGCGACCTCTACACCGCCTACACCTTCGTCGCGGTGCCCGCCGCCATCTACAGCGCGGGCGCGAGCGGCTTCTTCGCCGTGCCGTACACGATCATCACCTACCCGCTGGTCTTCCTCTTCCTGCCCCGGCTGTGGTCGGTCTCCCACAAGCACGGCTACGTCACCTCCTCGGACTTCATCCGCGGCCGGTTCGGGTCCAAGAGCCTCTCGGTGGCCGTCGCCATCACCGGCATCATCGCCACGATGCCGTACATCGCGCTCCAACTCGTCGGCATCCAGGCCGTCCTGGACGTGATGGGCGTCGGCGGCAGCGACTCCACGAACTGGTTCGTCAAGGACCTGCCGCTGCTGATCGCCTTCGGCGTGCTGGCCGCGTACACCTACTCCTCCGGGCTGCGGGCGCCCGCGCTGATCGCCTTCGTCAAGGACGCGCTGATCTACATCGTCATCGTGGTCGCGATCATCTACATCCCGTACAAGCTCGGCGGCTTCGACGACGTCTTCAGCAAGGCCGGCGCCGCCTACGCGGTCAAGACCCACGGGGTCCCCCGCGGCTCGCTGGTGAGCGCACCGCAGGCCCAATGGGCCTACGCCACGCTGGCGATGGGCTCGGCGATGGCGCTCTTCCTCTACCCGCACTCGGTGACGGCCGTGCTGTCCAGCAAGAGCCGCGACACCATCCGCCGCAACACCACGATCCTGCCGCTGTACTCCCTGATGCTCGGCCTGCTGGCGATGCTCGGCTTCATGGCGCTCGCCGCCCACGTCGGCGGCAAGGGATACAACGCCCAACTCGCCATCCCCCAGCTGTTCGAGAACATGTTCCCCTCGTGGTTCGCCGGCGTCGCCTTCGCGGCGATCGGCATCGGGGCACTCGTCCCCGCCGCGATCATGTCCATCGCGGCGGCCAACCTCTTCACCCGCAACATCTACCGGGACCTGATCAGACCGGACGCCACCCCCGCGCAGCAGACCGCGGTCTCCAAGGTCGTCTCGCTGCTGGTGAAGGTCGGCGCCCTGGTCTTCGTCCTCACCATGGACAAGACCGTGGCGATCAACTTCCAGCTGCTGGGCGGCATCTGGATCCTGCAGACCGTCCCGGCCATAGTCGGCGGCCTGTTCACCCGCTGGTTCCACCGCTGGGCGCTGCTGGCCGGCTGGGCCGCCGGCATGGGCTACGGCACGTGGAAGGCGTACGAGCAGTCCAGCCCGGCCCAGTCGCACTTCGGCGGGAATTCGGACATGATCCCGTGGATCGGCGAGAAGGGCTACATCGGCCTGACCGCCTTCGTCCTCAACATCGGCGTCGCGTTCGTCCTCACGCTGGCGCTGCGCGCGCTCAAGGCCCCGGCAGGGGTCGACGAGACCGTCAGGTCCGACTACACGACCGAGTCCGACCCCGCCCCGGCCGACCCGACCGTTCCGGGCGACCCGGGCGTCTCCCCGGGCCTGCCCGAACCCGCGGGGGCGTGACCGGGGAGTCCGCCGCTACCGGTACCGGGCGCCCTCCGAGCGGAAGGCGCGCCGGTAGGCGTGCGGGGTCGTGCCGACCCACTGGCCGAAGTGGTGGCGCAAGGTGGCGGCGTTGCCGAAGCCGGCCCGGACCGCGACGGAGTCGACCGTGACGTCGGAGCCTTCGAGGAGTTCGCGGGCCAGCAGGACCCGCTGGCCGAGCAGCCAGCGGTAAGGCGTCGTGCCGGTCTCCTGCTGGAAGCGCCGCGCGAAGGTCCGGGGCGACATGTGGGCGCGGGCGGCCAGGGCGTCCACCGTGACGTCCTGGTCGAGGTGGCGCTCCATCCAGGACAGGACGCCGGCGACCGAGTCGCTGGTGGCCCGGGGCAGCGGCCGGTCGACGTACTGCGCCTGGCCGCCCTCGCGGTGCGGGGGGACGACCATGCGGCGGGCGATGCCGTTGGCGACGGCGACGCCCTGCTCCTTGCGCACCAGGTGCAGGCAGGCGTCGATGCCGGCCGCGGTGCCCGCCGAGGTGACGACGCCGGCGTCGTCCACGTAGAGGACGTCGAGCTCCACCCGGGCCTCGGGGTGGCGGGCGGCGAGCAACTCGGTGTGCCGCCAGTGCGCGGCGCAGCGTCGGCCGTCGAGCAGGCCGGCCGCGCCCAGCACGAAGACCCCGGAGCAGACGCTCAGCACGGTCGCGCCGCGCTCGACGGCCCTGGTCAGCGCCCGCAGGAGGTCGGGCGGGAAACCCCGCTCCAGGGAGTCGTCCGCGGCCGGTACGGCGACGAGGTCGGCCTCCTCCAGCCGGTCGAGGCCTTCCGTGGCGGCGATCTCGAAGCCCGCGTGGGTGCGCAGCCGCGGGCCTTCGGCCGAGACGACCGCGAAGTCGTAGACCGGCAGGCCGTCTTCGCTGCGGTCCAGCCCGAAGACCTCGCACAGCACGCCCAGTTCGAAGGGGTGGACCCCGTCCAGCAGCACCACGGCGACGTTTTCCAGCATGGCAGGATCTTAACGTAGTGCGGCACTACTGCCACTTATCGGAGGACAGCAGTGTGGCGACCATTGACTCATGACAGTTCTCCTGGACATCGCCGCACTGCTCGCCCTCACCCTGGCCCTGACCTTCGTGCCGCTCATGGGCCACCGCACCGACGTCCGCATCACCCGGGCGATCCGCGCCGCCGAGCGGGGTGAAGCGCCCGGAATCCCACCGGAAAAGCCCGCTCCGGCCCGTCAGGCCCGGCCTGTGCGGTACTGAACGCCCCTTCCCTCGACACAACATGTAGGCGTCACCCCGAGACCCGGCACAAGATGTATGCTCAAGTCCGCTGCCCGCAGGGGAAGCCGGTGCGAATCCGGCGCTGCCCCGCAACGGTGAGCGAGCGATGCGTCGGCGCCCCCAGGCGAAGCCCTGGGGTGCGTCCACGCGCCGCCGCACAGCCCGATCGCCTGCCGGCAGCCGGCGCCCTCACGGTCGAAGGACCGCTGTGCGCCGACGAGTCCGGGCCTCGCGGAGTGGGCCTGCGGACGCGGTCCGGCATGCCCTGACGCACGCCCGGCCGCCGCCGCTCCTCCCCCGCGTGGCCACCGCCGCGTACGAGGGAGACCACACCACCGTGACCATCGCGCTTCAAGCCCCCGCCGCCCGCGGGGAATCGCCCGCCACCGAGCCCGACAGCGCCGGCGCCGACCTGCTGCGCACCCTCGTCGCACTCTGTGCCGACCTGCCGGACACCGACCCGGGACGGGTCGCCGCCGCGGCGCTGCGAGGCCGCAGCGGCGGCGCCGGCGCCGCCGAACTGCGGGAGCTGGCCGTCGAGGCGGCCGCCGGGCTGATCTCCGAGGACCCGGCCTACTCGCGGCTCGCCGCCCGGCTGCTCACGCTGGCCATCGCCGAGGAGGCCGCCTCGCAGGGGTCGGTGTCCTTCACCACCGCCATCGCGGTGGGCCACCGCGAAGGCCTGATCGCGGACCGGACGGCGGACTTCGCCGTACGCCACGCCGCCCGGCTCGACGCGCTGGTCGACCGGGCGCTCGCCGACCGCGCCGACGACCGCTTCGGCTACTTCGGCCTGCGCACCCTCTACAGCCGCTACCTGCTGCGGCACCCGCTGACCCGCAAGGTGATCGAGACCCCGCAGCACTTCATGCTGCGCGTCGCCTCGGGCCTGGCGGAGGAGGAGCCCGGCGGCCCGGGAGGGACGGCGGCCGCCGTGGACGAGGTCGCCGCCCTCTACCGGCTGATGAGCGCGCTGGACTACCTGCCCAGCTCCCCGACCCTCTTCAACTCCGGTACGCGGCACCCGCAGATGTCGTCCTGCTACCTGCTGGACTCGCCGCTGGACGAGCTGGACTCGATCTACGAGCGCTACCAGCAGGTGGCGCGGCTGTCCAAGCACGCGGGCGGCATCGGCCTGTCCTACTCCCGCATCAGGGCCCGCGGTTCGCTGATCCGCGGCACCAACGGGCACTCCAACGGGATCGTGCCGTTCCTGAAGACCCTGGACGCCTCGGTCGCGGCGGTCAACCAGGGCGGCCGGCGCAAGGGCGCCGCGGCGGTCTACCTGGAGACCTGGCACGCCGACATCGAGGAATTCCTCGAACTGCGGGACAACACCGGCGAGGACGCCCGCCGCACCCACAACCTCAACCTCGCGCACTGGGTGCCCGACGAGTTCATGCGCCGGGTCGACGCCGACGGCGACTGGTCGCTGTTCTCGCCCGCCGACGTGCCCGACCTCGTCGACCTGTGGGGCGACGACTTCGACACGGCCTACCGCGCCGCCGAGGCGGCCGGCCTGGCGCAGCGCACCCTCCCGGCACGCGAACTGTACGGCCGGATGATGCGCACCCTCGCGCAGACCGGCAACGGCTGGATGACCTTCAAGGACGCCTCCAACCGCACCGCCAACCAGACCGCGCTGCCCGGCCGCACGGTCCACTCCTCCAACCTGTGCACGGAGATCCTGGAGGTCACCGACGACTCCGAGACCGCGGTCTGCAACCTCGGCTCGGTCAACCTGAGCGCTTTCGTGACCCCGGACGGCGAGATCGACTGGCGGCGCCTGGACGAGACCGTGCACACCGCGGTGACCTTCCTGGACCGGGTGGTGGACATCAACTACTACCCGACCGAGCAGGCGGGCCGCTCCAACTCCCGCTGGCGGCCCGTCGGGTTGGGCGTGATGGGGCTGCAGGACGTCTTCTTCAAGCTGCGGCTGCCGTTCGGCTCGGCCGAGGCCCGCGCGCTGTCCACGAAGATCGCCGAGCGGGTGATGCTCGTCGCCTACGAGGCCTCCTGCGACCTGGCCGAGCGCTACGGGCCGCTGCCCGCCTGGGAGCAGACCCGTACCGCCGCCGGTGTGCTGCACCCCGACCACTACGGCGTCGAGCCCAGCTGGCCGGAGCGCTGGGCGGCGCTGCGCGAGCGGGTCGCGGCCGGCGGGATGCGCAACGCGCTGCTGCTGGCCATCGCGCCGACCGCGACGATCGCCTCCATCGCCGGGTCCTACGAGTGCATCGAGCCGCAGGTCTCCAACCTCTTCAAGCGCGAGACGCTGTCGGGCGAGTTCCTCCAGGTCAACTCCTACCTGGTGGCCGACCTCAAGCGGCTCGGGGTGTGGGACGCGCAGAGCCGGGAGGCGCTGCGGGACGCCAACGGCTCGGTCCAGGGCTTCAGTTGGATCCCGGCCGAGGTGCGCGAGCTGTACCGCACCGCGTGGGAGCTGCCGCAGCGCGCGCTGATCGACATGGCCGCGGCCCGCACCCCGTACCTGGACCAGAGCCAGTCGCTGAACCTGTTCCTGGAGACGCCCACCATCGGCAAGCTCTCCTCGATGTACGCCTACGCGTGGAAGCAGGGCCTCAAGACCACCTACTACCTGCGCTCCCGCCCGGCCACCCGGATCGCCCGCGCCGCCCAGGCGGCCGCCCCCGTACCCCCCGTGACCGTGCCGGCTGCCGCCGACGCGGACGCGATCGCCTGCTCCCTGGAAAACCCCGAGTCCTGCGAGGCCTGCCAGTAATGACCGCCACACCCGTGAAGAACCTGCTCGACCCGGGCTTCGAACTGACCCTGCGGCCCATGCGCTACCCGGACTTCTACGAGCGCTACCGCGACGCGATCAAGAACACCTGGACGGTGGAGGAGGTCGACCTGCACTCCGACGTCGCCGACCTGGCCAAACTCACCCCGGGCGAGCAGCACATGATCGGCCGCCTGGTGGCCTTCTTCGCCACCGGCGACTCGATCGTCTCCAACAACCTGGTGCTGACCCTCTACAAGCACATCAACTCCCCCGAGGCGCGGCTGTACCTGTCCCGCCAGCTGTACGAGGAGGCCGTGCACGTCCAGTTCTACCTGACGCTGCTCGACACCTACCTGCCCGATCCGGCCGACCGGGCCGCCGCCTTCGACGCCGTCGAGGAGATCCCGTCGATCCGGGAGAAGGCGCAGTTCTGCTTCCGCTGGATGGCCAACTTCGACGGGCGGGGCGCCGAGAAGATCGACCGCCTCGAATCCCGCGAGGACCGCCGCCGCTTCCTGCTCAACCTGATCTGCTTCGCGGCCTGCATCGAGGGCCTGTTCTTCTACGGTGCCTTCGCCTACGTCTACTGGTTCCGCTCGCGCGGGCTGCTGCACGGTCTCGCCACCGGCACCAACTGGGTGTTCAGGGACGAGACGATGCACATGAGCTTCGCCTTCGACGTGGTCGACACCGTGCGCAAGGAGGACCCCGGGCTCTTCGACGACGCGCTGCGCGAGGAGGTCACCGCCATGCTGCGCGAAGCCGTCGACGCGGAGCTGCAGTTCGGCCGCGACCTGTGCGGCGACGGGCTGCCCGGCATGAACACCGAGTCCATGCGGGCGTATCTGGAGTGCGTCGCCGACCAGCGCCTCGCCCGGCTGGGCTTCCCGCCCCTCTACGGGTCGCAGAACCCCTTCTCCTTCATGGAGTTGCAGGGCGTCCAGGAGCTGACCAACTTCTTCGAGCGCCGCCCCTCCGCCTACCAGGTGGCGGTGGAGGGCACGGTGGCGCTCGACGAGGACTTCTAGGCCGCAGGTCCTGTGCGGACTCAGTCGTTGGGCACGGTCTCGAACTTGGGGGTGGCCTCCGCCATCTGGCGCAGGACGTCCTTGCGGTCGCGCTTGGAGAGCCGGTCGATGTACAGCCGCCCGTAGAGGTGGTCGGTCTCGTGCTGCAGGCAGCGTGCGAAGTAGCCGCTGCCGCGCACGACGATCGGCTCACCGTGCAGGTCCTGCCCGCGGACCACCGCGTAGTCGGGGCGCGGCGTCTCCATGTACGCGCCCGGCACGGACAGGCATCCCTCGTTGGAGTCGTCCAGGTGCCGCTGGTCCGCGGGCAGGTCCTCCAGCACCGGGTTGCACACGACGCCGACATGGCGGGTGTCGTTGTCGTCGGGGCAGTCGTAGACGAAGACCTTCAGGTCCACGCCGATCTGGTTCGCGGCGAGGCCCACGCCCTCGGCCGCGCGCTGGCTGGCGAACATGTCGTCCACCAGGGCGAGCAGGTCGGCACCGAAGTCGGTGACGTCCCGGCACTCCCGGTGCAGCACCGGATTGCCCACGACGGTGATCGGACGCACGGTGCCGCGCTCCCGGTGAGCCAGCTCACGCGCCTCCGCGTCGGTGACGTCGTCGAGGAACAGCTCCTCCGGAGGGGTGGTGGGGTTCTCGGTGTGCTGCTGGGACATCTGAGCCGTACGCCTTCCGGGCGGAGGTGAGTGATCCGTCCAGGGTAAGGCCCCCTCCGGATCCCGGTCCCCCCTCCCGCCCACACCGCCGTTCCCCGGGGAGGCGGCCGGTCGCGGCACACCGGGGAAGCGGCAGCTCGGGGGGAGTCCCGGTCAGCACACCTCTTCGAGATCCCGCCAGGCCCTCGTCGAGGGGGAATCGGCGACCCAGCCGTCGAGAAGGCCCCGGACAAGGCCCACGGGCGCGGCGATGCCGCACTCGCGTTCGGGCGACCAGTGGTGGCCCGTGCCGTGGTCGCTGAGGTGGCTGAGGTGGCCGGGGTGGCCGGGCTCACCGTGGTCGTGGGGGTCCCGCGCGGCCGAGCCGTCGTCCGTGGGCATGCGGCTCTCGGAGCAGGTGCGGCACAGCAGGCGCACCGAGGAGGACCAGTCCTCGGCGGCATAGCCGGCCTCCGCCGCCAGCCGTTCGAGCGCGTCGCGGTCGGCGGGCGCGTCGGCCTCCAGCAGGACCAGCCAGGTCGGCACGGGTGAGGGCGCCCACAGCTCGATCTCGTCGAAGACGGGGTAGACCGCCCCGCCGCCCCCGCCCGCGGTGTCGCGCTCGCCGTGCGGCACCCCGTCGTGCAGGACGACCTCGCCCCAGCGCCGCCCGGAGGACGGCAGCGGGATGGAGAGCACCTCGACCCGCGCGGGGTCCAGCCGGCGGCCCCAGACCACCTCGGCCTCACCCTCCGGCGAGAGCCGCACGGCCGCGCTGCCCAGCGGCAGCCTCGCGGACTCCTCGCCGCTGCGCGTGCCGGTGCCGGCCGGCATCCGCAGGCCGTACGCCTGCCAGGCGCGGCGGGCCAGCGGCCAGTCCTGGAGCGCGGTGGCGGCGATGCCCAGGTTCCACCAGTCGGGGGCGCCGGCCGGCCGGTCGAGCAGGGCCACGGCGCGCAGGCCGGCGATCCTGGCCTGCGCCCAGTCGTGCCGGAACTTGTGCAGCAGCGCCAAGTTGTACCAGGACTCGGAAAGCCACGGCTCCAGATCGGCGGCCCGGGTCAGCAGCGCGCCCGCGTCGTCGTAGCGGCCGTCGTCGATCAGCGAGAACGCCTGGTCGGTGGCCTGCCGCCAGGTAGGCGACGGCCGGTGCCGCACTCTGCCGAAGATCTTCAACGTCGTTACCCGCCTGCCCGCTCAGCCGATCACTGCCAGGACGTCGCCTTCCCGCACCACGATCACGTCCCCCGGGGGGAGTCGCACCACCTGAGTGCGGCCCCTTCTCGTACCGCCCGCACGTCGTCGGACAGGCGGGTACGACACCAACCTCGCACATTTTGGCCGTTGTCTCAGCCCGACCCCGTGCCCTTCGGCCGCTGCCTTCCCGCGGCGGCCCTCACCCTGCCTCCTTGCCATCCCCGTGGGCATCCAACCATGTCCAGGTGAGGCATGTGACGGGCACCCGGGTGAGAGGGCGCTCACCCGTTCGGCCTACAGGTACGCGCAGTGACCGCCGGGAGCCGCCGGAAGCGCGGGCAGCGGCCCCGGCGGCGGCCACGGGTGCCGGGCCAGCGCGCGGGTCAGCGCCTCCACCACGGACGGGTCGAACTGGCTGCCCGCACACCGCCACAGCTCGGCCAGGGCGGTGGCGACCGGCCGGGCGGGGCGGTAACTGCGGGTGGAGGTCATGGCGTCCAGCGCGTCGGCCACCGAGACGACCCGGGCCGGCCAGGGAATGCGGCGGCCCGCGAGGCCGTGCGGGTAGCCGCGGCCGTCGAGGCGTTCGTGGTGGTGCAGTACGGCCACCCGGGCCACCGCGGGCACCTCGGTGTCGCGCACGAGGGCGTAGCCGTGGCCGGGGTGGCGCTGCACGGTCTGCCGCTCGGCGGCGGTGAGCGGCCCGGTCTTGCGCAACAGGCCGCCGGGAACGCCGAGTTTGCCGATGTCGTGCAGGGTGCCCGCCAGCCGCAGCGCGGCCACCAGGTCGTCGGCGAGCCGCAGTTCGACCCCGATCAGCGCGCTGGCCTGGCCGACGCGGTCGCCGTGGGCGCGCGTGTAGGGGTCCTTGAGCTGCATGGCGGCGACCAGCGCCGGGACGGCGCTCACAGCCGCGCCCCGGCTCCCCGCGCGGACTCTCCCCGCGCGGGCGGCGGCACGGCCCGCGGAACGGGCAGAAAGCTTTCTGCGCGGGGGACCCGGCAGAAGCGACGACGACCGGCTGCGGACGGCAACGGCACTGCGAGCGGCCTCCTCCGGCAAGCACGCGGCGGGCACGGTCCCATCGGAGGGCCCCGGGCCCCTGCGGGAATTCCCCGTCGGGACTCAGGACGATAGGACCGCGCCCGCCGTGACGCTGCGGAACGCTCGCTTTACGCCCGTACGGGCGATGTGCCGTTCCCGGCCTTGACAGCGCCTCTGCTAGGACGCCGGTTCGGTGGCCGACTCGCCCGAGCGGATCATCTCGATCCGCATCATCACCTTGGACCGCAGGTCCGTGGGTACGTCGTCGGAGCCGCAGCACCGCTTGACCAGCTTCTTCACGGCCTGCTCCAGCCCGTACTTCTCCAGGCAGGGGCGGCACTCGTCGAAGTGCTGCCTGAATTTCGAACAGGCGTCGTCCGACATCTCGTTGTCGAGATATTCGTAGAGGTGGCCGAGCACCTCCGAGCAGTCCGTCTCATGCGCGTTGCCGCAACTCATGAATCCGCGCCCTTCTCATTTCCCGCGCCCGCCGGGACGAGCCCGCGATCACGGGCGTAGTCCTCAAGCAGGTCGCGCAGCTGACGACGCCCGCGGTGCAGCCGGGACATCACCGTGCCGATGGGCGTACCCATGATGTCCGCGATCTCCTTGTAGGCAAAGCCCTCGACGTCCGCGAGATAGACCGCGATGCGGAATTCCTCCGGGATCGCCTGGAGCGCCGCCTTCACGTCGGAGTCGGGCAGGTGGTCGAGCGCCTGCGCCTCCGCCGAGCGCAGCCCCGTCGACATGTGCGACTCGGCCCGCGCGAGCTGCCAGTCCTCGATGTCCTCCGAACCGCTGCGCAGCGGTTCGCGCTGCTTCTTGCGGTAGGAGTTGATGAAGCTGTTGGTCAGGATGCGGTAGAGCCAGGCCTTCAGGTTGGTGCCCTCACGGAACTGGTGGAAGGACGCGTACGCCTTGGCGTACGTCTCCTGCACCAGGTCCTCCGCGTCGGCCGGATTGCGGGTCATCCGCAGCGCGGCCGAGTACATCTGGTCGAGGAACCCGAGGGCGTCCCGCTCGAAGCGCTCGGTGCGCTCCGCGGTGCTCTCCTGTGCTTCCCCCGTAGCCTGCGGCTCGGGCGGTACCCCCAGACCTGACGCACCCGCGTTTTCCGCCGTGCTGTCGTCGGTGCCGGTGACCGGACCCACCTCCTCAGAAACGCCAGCGAGTCCCAAAGCGGACACGCTCGTCTCGGAGGATATTGCACTGGCGAGCGAGGCGCCTGATCCGCCCTTGCTCCCGCCCTTGGCGTCAGCGCCGGTGGACCACTCCGCCCAGTCCATGAAGGGAGCGGCGGCCGCCGGCTGTGGGGTGGCCCCGGCCCGGGGCCGGCATGCGGCTGAAACCATGCGGATGCCTCTCTCACCAAAGCTTCGTCAGTGCTGTTCGGTCTGTCGACTCGCACAACACCACTGCCCCTGTCGTCATTCCCGGGGTGGAGATGCCGTGACAGCAGTGCGCGGCGCGGCGTGGCCGAGCCCGGCCAGCCAGTTGGTGACGGCCCTGGTCAGGACGGCGAGAGCCGCCTCCTGGGTGATGTCGGCCCGCTTGGGCACCGCGAAGCCGTGGTCGGCGCAGGGCACCTCCACGGGCTCCTGGCCAGGCGGGAATTCGCCAGGTCGGCCGAAGGGGTCGTGGCCGCCCTGCACGGTCAGCAGCGGCAGGGCTGCGGCGGCCGCGGTCAGCTCCGCGGCGCGGGAGGACTCCGGGCGGCCCGGCGGGTGCAGGGGGAAGGCCAGCGCCAGGACGGCGGCGGCGCCGAGGCGTTCGGCCGTACGGCAGGCGACCCTGGCGCCGGCGCTGCGGCCGCCGGCGACCACCGGCAGGCCGGGCGCGGCGAGCGCCGGCCACAGCGCGGTCCAGGCGGTGTCCAGGGCGGCGGGCGCGGGCGCGATCCTGCGTCCCGCGACCCGCCAGGGCTGCTCCACCAGGGCGACGACCGCACCGGCCGGGGGCAGTGCGGCCGCCAGGGCGACCAGGTCGGCCGCCTCGATGCCGCCCCCCGCGCCGTGGCCGAGCGCGACCACGCTGCGCGGCCTGCTCGCGCCGTACCAGCTGATCCGGGCCGGTCCCGCCGGGGTGTCGACCTGCTCGGTGCGGGTGGCCTCGGCGGCGGGTGCGGGTGCGGAGGATGCGTCCATCAGAAAAGTGTCTCCTCCTCGGGTGCGGGCAGCTCGTCGAGCAGCTCCGGCCCGTTGTTCGCGACATTGCTCACAGCCGTGCCCACCGGATAGGCCCGCATCAGGCCCTCGGGCGGCGGCGCGAGGAGGTCGCGGAGCGTGCCGGGGTCGGTGGTGGCCGGGTCGAGCCAGGCGTCCCAGCGGTCGGGTGTGATCATCAGCGGCATTCGGGGATGGATCTCGGCCAGCGCCCGCGGCCCGCGGCCCTCGTAGCCGGCCAGGTCGCCGGCCTCGGCCGCGGTGGTGATCACCGTGCAGGTGGTCCACCAGGCGCGCGGGTGGTCGTCGGGCAGGGTGGCGTCCCGCCAGAACTCGTACAGCCCGGCCATCGCCATCACCGAGCCGTCGGCGGGCGTCACGAAGTAGGGCTGCTTGCGGGCCCGCTTGCGCCTGCCGCTCTCCTCGAGCTGCCGCTCGCCCGCCGCGGTCACCCACTCGTAGTAGCCGTCGGCCGGTATCAGGCAGCGCCTGGCGGCCAGGGCCCGCCGGAAGGACGGCTTCTCGGCCACGGTCTCGGCCCGCGCGTTGATCAGCTTCACGCCCACGTCGGGGGTCTTCGCCCAGGACGGCACCAGGCCCCAGCGCAGCACGCGCAGCTGGCGTACCGGATCGGGGGAACCGGAGTCCCGCACCGGACGGTCCAAGACGACGAAGACGTCCTTCGTCGGTGCCACGTTGTAGTCCGGCGCCAGGGTCTCGGTGGGCTCCCACGTGGTGACTCCGAAGAGGCCCGTAAGATCTTCCGGTTTCCGGCTCGCCGCATATCGACCGCACATGGTGCCAGACTGCCACGATCACCGGCCCGGACGGCGGCCGGATCGCAAGGACGTACGAGGAGCACGCGCGGCCGAGGCCGCGGCACAGGACGTAAGGGAATGGGCGCCGAATGAACGTCGCGAACCTCAGCGAGATGTGGGACCGGCTCACCGGGACGCAGGCCGACCCGCCGCGCTGGCTGATCGGTGCGACCGCGGCGGTGGCGCTCGCGGCGGTGCTGTCCGGTGGGGTGTGGCGGGTCGTGCGCAACGCGGTGACGATCGCGCACGAGGGCGGGCACGGTCTGGTGGCGCTGCTCAGCGGGCGGCGACTCGACGGCATAAGGCTGCATTCGGACACGTCCGGGTTGACGGTGTCCCGCGGCAAGCCGTACGGGCTGGGCATGATCCTGACCGCCGCGGCCGGCTATTCGGCGCCGCCGCTGCTGGGCCTCGCGGGCGCGGCCCTGCTGGCGGCCGGGCACATAACCGCGCTGCTGTGGGGGGCTACCGCGCTGCTGCTGGTGATGCTGGTGATGATCCGCAATGCCTACGGGGCGCTGACGGTGGTGCTGACCGGCGCGGTCTTCCTGCTGGTGTCCTGGCTGACCAAGGCGCAGGTGCAGGCGGCCTTCGCCTACCTGGTCGTCTGGTTCCTGCTGGCCGGCGGCGCCCGGCCGGTCGCCGAGCTGCAGCGCAGCCGCCGCAGGGACCGCAGCGGCACCTCCGACGCCGACCAGCTGGCCCGGCTGACCCGGACGCCGGCCGCGCTGTGGCTGCTCTTCTTCTACGTGATAGCGATCTGCTCGCTCGTCGGCGGCGGCCGCTGGCTGCTGGCCCGATGACCGGCCGTTTCCGCCGTGCCGGCACCCCGGAACGACCCCGAGCACCCCGGAATCCGGTGTTCCGGTCCCGATGACCTCCAGATGACCCGCGGTTTCCGGGATGTTTCGGCCTATTCGCCAACTTATCTCCCCCTACCCGAGCCACTACGCTGGGCCTCATGAGCGACAGCGCCGCGCACTCCCCCCTCTGGTGGGCCGCCCCCACCGCGCCCGGTGCCGTGGACGCGACCGTCACGGTGCCCGGATCGAAGTCGGTGACCAACCGCGCCCTGGTGCTCGCCGCGCACTCCTCGGAACCCGGATGGGTGCGCAGGCCGCTGCGCAGCCGGGACACCGTCCTGATGGCGGACGCACTGCGGGCCATGGGCGTGCAGATCGACGAGACGGTCAACCCCGACGGCGGCGAGGCCTGGCGGATCATCCCGGCAGGGCTGTACGGCCCCGCCACCATCGACGTCGGCAACGCGGGCACGGTGATGCGCTTCCTGCCGCCGGTCGCCGCGCTCGCCGACGGCCCGGTCCGCTTCGAGGGCGACGCGCGGGCGTACGAGCGCCCGCTGGGCGGGGTGATCGACGCGCTGCGCAGCCTGGGCGCGCGGATAGACGACGAGGGCCGCGGGTCGCTGCCGCTGACCGTGCACGGCGCCGGATCGCTGACCGGCGGGGCCGTCGACGTCGACGCCTCCTCGTCGTCGCAGTTCGTCAGCGCGCTGCTGCTGTCGGGGCCGCGCTTCAACAAGGGCCTCGAAGTCCGGCACACCGGACGCACCCTGCCGTCGATGCCGCACATCCGGATGACCGTCGACATGCTGCGCAAGGCCGGCGCCCGGGTGGACGCCCCGCAGGACGGCGGCACCCGCAACGTGTGGCGGGTCACCGCGGGCGCCCTGCTCGGCCGGGACCTCACGGTGGAGCCCGACCTGTCCAACGCCGCGCCCTTCCTCGCGGCCGCCCTGGTCACCGGCGGCCGGGTGACCGTGCTCGGCTGGCCGCGCCGCACCACCCAGCCGGGTGACGCGCTGCGGGACATCTTCACCCGGATGGGCGGCTCGTACGAGCAGACCGACCAGGCGCTGACCTTCCGCGGCACCGGCCGTGTGCGCGGCATCACCGCCGACCTGCACGACGTGGGCGAGCTGACCCCGGTGATCGCCGCGGTCGCCGCGCTCGCCGACGGCGAGTCGGTGCTGTCCGGCATCGCGCACCTGCGGCTGCACGAGACCGACCGGCTCGCGGCGCTGGCCAAGGAGCTGGGCGAGCTGGGCTGCGACGTCACCGAGACCGGCGACGGCCTGCGCATCCGCCCGCGCCCCCTGCACGGCGGCGACTTCCACACCTACGAGGACCACCGCCTGGCCACCGCGGCCGCGGTCCTCGGCCTGGCCGTCGACGGCGTCCGGGTGGAGAACGTGGCGACGACCGCGAAGACGCTGCCGGACTTCCCCGACCTGTGGACCGGGATGCTGGGCGCACCGGACGGGCAGGGCTGAGCAGTGCGGCGCTACGGCAAGAACCCGGACGAGGACGACATCAGAGTCCGCCCCAACAGCAAGGGCACCCGGCCGCGTACGACCATCAGGCCCAAGCACGAGGACGCCGCCGAGGGCATGGTGCTCACCGTGGACCGGGGCCGGCTGACCGTGCTGGTCGGGGAGCGCGAGATCACCGCGATGAAGGCCCGCGAGCTGGGCCGCAAGTCCGCGGTCGTCGGCGACCGGGTCGCGGTGGTCGGCGACCTTTCGGGGCAGAAGGACACGCTGGCCCGGATAGTCAGGGTCGAGGAGCGCGGGTCGGTGCTGCGGCGGACCGCGGACGACGACGACCCGTACGAGCGGGTGGTCGTCGCCAACGCCGACCAGCTGGCCATCGTCACCGCGCTCGCCGACCCCGAACCGCGCCCCCGGATGATCGACCGCTGCCTGGTGGCGGCCTACGACGCCGGCCTCGACCCGCTGCTGGTGCTCACCAAGTCCGACCTGGCGCCGGCGGAACCGCTGCTGGAGACGTACGGCGCCCTCGACCTGGACTATGTGGTCACCAACCGGGACGACTTCCTGACCGGCGGCGTCGACCAGATCCGCGAACGGCTCGCGGGCCGGGTCACCGCCTTCGTCGGCCACAGCGGCGTCGGCAAGACCACGCTGGTCAACGCGCTGGTGGAGCGTCAGCGGACCACCGGCGTGGTCAACGCGGTGACCGGCCGCGGCCGGCACACCACCACCTCGGCCCTCGCGCTGCCACTGCCCGGCGACGGCCCCGAGGGCGCGGCCGGCTGGGTCATCGACACCCCGGGCGTGCGCTCCTTCGGGCTGCACCACATCGACCCGTCCCGGGTCATCCAGGCCTTCCCCGACCTGGAGCCCGGCACCGCGGAGTGCCCACGCGGCTGTTCGCACGACGAGAAGGACTGCGCGCTGGACTCCTGGGTAGCCGCCGGACACGCGGAGCCGGCCAGGCTGGACTCCCTGCGCCGGCTGCTCGCCACCCGGGAGCGTCGCGAGGGCGACTGACCGGTACGGTTGGCCCGCCTCACTTCCCGGCGTGCTGCGCTGTGTGCTGTGTGCTGCTCACTTCGCGGTGCGCTGTGTGATGATCGACAGCGCGCCCCGCCGGTGCAGCTGACCGAGGGACAGGCGGGGCAGCAGCGCATCGAGCCGAACGAGCCGAAACGGAGGCGCCCGGATGGCCTGGCTCCTGGTGGTGGTCGCGGGTCTCTTCGAGACCGGCTTCGCGGTCTGCCTCAAGCTGTCGCACGGCTTCAGCCGGTTGTGGCCCACCGTCGCCTTCTGCGTCTTCGCGCTCGGCTCCTTCGGCCTGCTGACCCTGTCGCTGAAGAAGCTCGACGTCGGCCCGGCGTACGCGGTGTGGACCGGCATCGGCGCGGCGGGCACCGCGATCTACGGCATGGCCTTCCTCGGCGACCTGGTCTCCACCCTCAAGCTCGTCTCGATCTCGCTGGTCGTCGTGGGCGTCATCGGCCTGCAGATCTCCGGCTCCTCGCACTGAGGCCCCATCAGGCGGCCCGTCCTCTCACGCAGGCCCGGCCGCCGGGTCGGGCCCGGCCGGCCAGGACAGCAGGCTGCGGATCAGCTGGGCGACCCGAAGGCACGACTCCTGCTCGTCGGCGGCCGGCGCGATCACGTACGACAGGGTGAGCCGCAGCGCCGCCTCGCAGGCCCAGCCGACGTCCTCGGGGCGCAGCCGCGGGTAGCCGCGGACCAGCGCGCGGACCGTACGGGCGTGGACGGCGTCGACCAGGTGCGGGCCGACCGCGGGAGGGCTCCCCGACCGCTCGGGATCTTCCGCGAACGGCGGTCGTGGCGGCGGGGACTCGGTGAGGGCCGAGCGGATCAGCGGGCTGCGGCGGGCGGACCGCAGCGTCCAGCCCGCGGCGGCCGCGAAGCACTCCCCCGCGTCGGCTCCCGAGTGGCGGGCGGCGGCCAGGGCGCGGTCGACACCGGCCAGGAAGCCGTCCCTCTCCCGCCGGGCCAGCGCCCTGGCCAGGCCGTCCTTGCTGCTGAACTCGTTGTAGAGGGTCTGCCGTGACACCCCGGCGGCCGCCGCGACCTCGGCCATCCTGACCGCTTGCCAGGGCCGCTCGCCGAGCGCGGCGAAGGCGGCGTCCATGAGTGCGTCTCGCACGGTAGGCATCGGTGCCTCCAGGCGGTGCCTCCGGGCCACCGCGGGGGGTGGCGGTGTGGCGGACGGACGGGCCGTGCAGGGAGAATTGACGCGCCACGGGGGTCTGTCAAGGTCCCGCGTCGCCCCTTCCCCGCACACCGCCGCGCTACTGTTCGGCCCATGCCCGACTTCAACGACGACCTGCGGCTGGCCCATGTGCTGGCCGACGCCGCCGACGCCGCGACCATGGCCCGCTTCAAGGCACTCGACCTCAAGGTCGAGACGAAACCGGACCTCACCCCGGTCACCGAGGCGGACAAGGAGGCCGAGGAGCTGATCCGCGGCCAGTTGGGCCGTGCCAGGCCGCGGGACGCGGTGCTCGGCGAGGAGTACGGAAGCCAGGGCAACGGGCCGCGCCGCTGGATCGTCGACCCGATCGACGGCACCAAGAACTACGTGCGCGGGGTGCCGGTGTGGGCCACGCTGATCGCGCTGGTGGTACGCGGCGAGCAGGGCGACGAGGGCGTCGTCGGCGTGGTGTCGGCGCCGGCGCTGGGCCGCCGCTGGTGGGCGGCGAAGGGCACCGGCGCGTACACCGGCCGCAGCCTGTCCTCGGCGACCCGGCTGCACACGTCCGGCATCAGCCGCCTGGAGGACGCGTCCTTCGCCTACTCGTCGCTGAGCGGCTGGGAGGAGCAGGGCCGCCTCGACGGCTTCCTGCACCTGTCGCGCAACTGCTGGCGCACCCGCGGCTACGGCGACTTCTGGCCGTACATGATGGTGGCGGAGGGCTCTGTCGACATCTGTGCCGAGCCCGAGTTGAACCTGTGGGACATGGCGGCGAACGACGTGATCGTGCGCGAGGCGGGCGGCCGCTTCAGCTCGCTGGACGGCGTCGACGGGCCTTTCGGCGGCAACGCGGCGGCCTCGAACGGCCTGCTGCACGAGGACATGCTGGGCTATCTCGGCGGTTCCTGACGGTGTTTCGGCTGCTCAAGTGGCGCCGCCCCGGAAGTGCACCGCGCGGGCCCGTGCACGCACCCTTGCCCGCCGCTGGTGCGCGTGTGACCATGAAGTACCGCTTGTGAATTTGTGAATCCGTTCACGGAGCGGCTGCACACACCCCCAGGAGGTGCCTGCCCATGCTGGTCCGCGACGCGATGAGCACGGTGGTTCTCACCATCGGCCCCGCCCACACGCTCCGCCAGGCCGCCCAGTTGATGTCCGCCCGCCGTGTCGGCGCGGCCATCGTCCTCGACACCGACACCTGCGGCCTCGGCATTCTGACCGAGCGCGACGTACTGAACGCCATCGGCGCTGGCCTCAGCCCCGACCAGGAGCTGGCCGACGCCCACACCACCACCGACGTGGTCTTCGCCGCCCCCCAGTGGACCCTGGAGGAGGCGGCCACCGCCATGCTGCACGGCGGCTTCCGCCATCTGATCGTCCTCGACGGCCGCGATCCGGTCGGCGTGGTCTCGGTGCGCGACATCATCCGCTGCTGGGCGCCAGTGAAGTCGGCGATCCCCGCCTAGCTCCCGGCCGGCCCGCGAGGCGTACCGAAGGGGCCGGAGCCCCTTGGCGTCCGGCCCCTTCGGCCTCTCGGTCAAGCACCTTCGGTCAGCCGCGAAGGGCCTGGACCGCGGCCGCCAGGCGCTTGCCGAAGTCGGTGTCCGGGGGCGGAAACCCGGCGGCCGGCTTCCCCGGCTCTCATCAGACGTGATCCTACAGTAGACATTGTCCAAACAGAGAAGAGGACCATTTACGGACCTCTTCGGACTCCGGACCCCCGCTGATAAGCTTGCCCCCATGAGTGACCTGCTGGAACGTCTGCGCGAACGCGGCTGGCGGCTGACCGCCCAGCGGCGGGTGGTCGCCGAGGTCCTCGACGGCGAGCACGTCCACCTCACCGCCGACGAGGTGCACGCCCGCGCCATCGCCCGGCTGCCGGAGATCTCCCGCGCCACCGTCTACAACACGCTGGGCGAGATGGTGACGATCGGCGAGGTCACCGAGGTCGCCACCGACGGCCGCGCCAAGCGCTACGACCCCAACGCCCACCAGCCCCACCAGCACCTGATCTGCACCGGCTGCGGCACCGTCCGCGACGTGCACCCCCACGGCGACCTCCTCGCCGCCCTCCCGGCCGGCGAGCGCTTCGGCTTCACGGTCGCCACGGCGGAGGTCACCTACCGCGGGGTCTGCCCGGACTGCGCCTGAGGTCCGGCGGGGTTGCGTACGCCTGCGGCCGGGGCCGGCGGGGGCTGCGTACGCCTGCGAGCGGGCACGGATGCCCTTCAGCGCGGGCCGTGGCTCGACTGCTCGTAAGGGCGGGCCGTTGTACGGGGCTGGGCCGTGGCGATACGGGTCGCGGCCCGGCGGACGGCGGCCTCGGGCCGCACGCTGCCGATCCAGCGGATCTCCACCGGGACGCCGGCCGGCGCGCGTGCCGCCAGGGCCTCGAAGACCTCGCGCGCCGCACCCGGGTCCGGGTCCATCGCCAGCGGGCCGAGCAGTGCGACCAGGTCGTCCGCCGGGGCCAGCCTGCCCACCGCCCGCAGCGCCGCCCTGCGCACCATGGGCGGTGACGAGCGGCGCTGGTCGAGCAGCCGCATCAGGGCCGGTACGTCGGCCGCGTCGCCGCACTCGCCGAGCCCGGCCGCGAGCCCCGCGACCAGCCGTACCGGCGTCGACCGGCCCACCCGGCCGAGTTGCCTGCGGTAGACCGCCGACGGCGGCTCACCGCGGCCGTACAGCTGCCAGCGGGCCGTCGCGCGCACCATCCGCGCCCGGTCCGCCAGCGGGGCCACCAGGCGCGTCGCCGGCACGTCCGCGGGCAGTGCCGCCACCGCCAGCGCCCGCACCGCCGCGTCCCCGGCCAGTAGCAGCCGGCCCGCCTGGTCCGGATCCAGGTCGAGCAGCCGCTGCGCGCACAGCGTGCGGCACACCTGGTCGCGGTCGCGCAGGGCCGTACGCAGCAGGTCCCCGCGGGCGTATTCGCCGAGGTCCAGCGCCAGCGCCACGCCGAAGCGGCGGGCCGCGCGGTCGGCATCCACCACCAGCGCCCGCACCGCCCTGCGGTGCGGCAGGCGGCACAGCAGGCCGCGGTAGTCCGCGAGCAGCCCGCCGGTCCTGCTGCGGCCTGCCAGCCGCAGCAGGACCCGTACGGCCGCGGCGACCTCCTCGGGCGCGCTGCGCACCAGCAGGGCCGCCGTCGCCCTGGCCCTGACCGGGTCCACCCAGTCGGCGCTGCGCAATGCCAGCCCGGCCACCGCCGCCGGGCCCCCGCAGCAGGCCAGGCCCTCGACGGCCGCCTCCCGTACGTGCCCGTCAGGCGCGAAGGACCGCAGCAGCAGGCCCAGCACATCGTTGCCGCGCGCCTCGGGCGTGCCGGCCGCCCGCGCCGCGCGGTCCAGGAGCAGCAGCAGCCGGGGCGGCGCCGCGGTCAGTGCGGCCAGGGCGGCGGCCCGCTCCTGGTCGGCGCCCTCCGCGGGGAGCGCCAGCAGGCGGCCGAGCAGCGCGCCGACCTCCGCGTGCCGTCCGCGGCCCGCGGCCCCGCACCACTCGTCCCAGCACCCGCTGAGCTCGGCTCTCCCGCCCGCCGGGCGCCGCCCCCGCCGTCTGCGCAACAATCCCGCCTCCTGAGGACCCGTCACCTCGTCCTCCTTCCAGCATCCCCCGCCCCCGCCCCGCCCCCCACCGGATCCGGCCGGACTTTGCCCGAACGAGAAGAAGGCCCGGAGGCGGCAGCCTCCGGGCCTTCTTCTGCACTTCACGAGTAGCGGGGACAGGATTTGAACCTGCGACCTCTGGGTTATGAGCCCAGCGAGCTACCGAGCTGCTCCACCCCGCGTCGTTGTGCCCTTACCTTAGCCCCCGCCTTTTGATCAGCGCAAATCCCTTCCCGTGAGCCGCCCCCTGCGGGCGCCCCCCGGCACCGGGAGACGCCCCTTCCCTTCGCTTCCGGTGCTCAGCGCCCCAGGGCGCGGTCGGTCCAGGCGAGGCGCGACGACCCGGGGGTCGGCGTCGGCCCGAGGACTTCGAGACCCTCCGCGGCCTCCTGCACGGCCTGCTCGACCGCATCGGCGACACCGATCCCAGCGCCACCGCGCGCCTCGGCGTCCTCGACGACAGCCACCTCGACTGAGCGCACCGGGGGCGCGTCCACGGCGCCGTCCGGGCAGGAGACGGTGTCAGGGCGCGGCGGCGCCGCACTCGGCACCGTCCAGCTTGGCGGCGATGCGTTCGAGTGCGGCGAGATCCTCCGGGTCGAGCCGGTCGACGAAGTGCCGCCGCACCGACGCCAGATGCGCCGGGGCGACGCCCTCCAGCGTCTCCAGGCCCTGCGGGGTGAGGATCAGGAAGCAGCCCCTGCCGTCGGCCGGATCGGGCGCGCGCCGCAGGAGGCCGCGCGCCTCCATGCGCGTGGCGTGGCGGGACAGGCGGCTGCGCGACCACTCCATCTTGGCCGCCTGCTCGCGCAACGTACTGGCGTTGCCGGGCCGCTCCGAGAGCGTGCTGAGCACCTCGTAGTCCGGTTCCGACAGTCCGTGGTCCGCCAGGTCCTGCACCGTGCGCGCCTGCACGGCGACCACCATGCGGCGGTAGGCACGCCAGGCGCGCTCCTCATGCGGGGCCAGCCACCGCGGGCCGGCGCCGGACGATTTCGTTGACATGTAATCAACCTAGCAGCTAGCGTCGTTTCCATGTCAACGAAAAGGCCCCGCGTCCTCGTCCTCGTCTGCAGCAGCCGCCCCGGAGCCCTGGGGCCGGCAGTCGGCCGGTGGCTGACCGAGGCGATCACGCCCCGCGCCCGCGAACTCGGCGCGGACCTCACGTCCTTGACCATCGACGACCTGGCCCTCCCCTTCCTGGACGAGGAGGAGCACCCGTCCACCGGCGTCTACGCCCACGAGCACACCCGGCGGTGGAGTTCCCTGGCGGACGCGGCCGACGGCTTCCTCTTCGTGACGCCGGAGTACAACCACGCGATGCCGGCGACGCTGAAGAACGCGCTCGACTACCTGGGCCCCGAGTGGGCCTGGAAGCCGGTCGGCTTCGTCAGTTACGGAAACACCTCGGCCGGCACCCGAGCCGTCCAGCACGCCAAACAGGTGGTGGCCGCGCTGCGCCTCGTCCCCCTGGGCTCGACGGTCGCCCTCCGTATCGCCGACGCGATACAGGACGGGCAGGTCCGGCCGAACGACGCCCTCACCGGGGCGGCGACCGGCGTCCTCGACGAACTGGTGCGCGTCGCGCACGCCCTGCGCCCGCTGCGCGAGCGTGACGCCGCGGGCAGGGCGCCGGGCCCGCTGCCGGGCTCGTACGTACGGCGCCTCGTGCCCGACGACGCGCCCGAGGTCACCGTGCTGCAGCGGTGCTGCTGGACCGAGGAGGCCATCGCCAACGACACGCTGGCCGTGCCCGCCCTGCACGAGTCGCCGCAGGAGGTACGCGCATGGCTGGCCGAGTGGGACGCCACGGGCCTGTGGCTCGACGGCCGGCTGCTGGCGATGGTGCGGGCGCGTCGCAGCGCTGACGACTGGCACATCGGGCGTCTCGCCGTCGTCCCCGACCTGCGCGGGCACGGACTCGGCCGCTGGATGCTGCGTACGGCGGAGGCGGCCGGAACCGGATGCGGCCGCGTGGTCCTGTCCACCGGCGCCGCCAGCCACCGCAACATCGCCTTCTACGAGAGCGCGGGCTACCAGGCGTCGGCCGCCCGCGTCGACGGGACGATCCGCCTCAGCAAGGCGGCACCCGCCGGGCACCCGGGGGCGGCCCCGGCCTCCGTACGACCGGGCCTCGCCTGACTCCCCCGCCGCGTCCCCCTCGTCGAGGGGCGCGGCGGGGAGGCGCGGTCAGGCGGACAGCTCCTGGTTGACGGCCACGGACAGGCGGGCCGCGCGCTCGGCCACCTCCGCGGGGCCGTAGGCCACGGCCTTGGCGCACCAGGCACGGGCGTCGGTGAGGCGGCCGTGGCGGGCAGCGAGGAGTGCCAGGCGCAGGGCAGCACGACCGTGGCCGGCCTCGGCGGCGCGGGTCCACCAGAGGGCGGCCTCGGGCTCGCTGCCCTCACGGGCGAGCAGCAGCCCCAGGTTGAAGGCACCGTTGCGCGAGCCGGCCTCCGCCGCGAGGCGGTACCAGTGCGCCGCCTGCTCGACGTCGCCGTGCTGCGCCGCGGTCATGCCGAGGCGCACCTGGGCGCGCCGGTGGCCCTGCTGGGCCGCCCGCTCGTACCACTCGTCCGCCTCCGCCGAGCTGTCCCGCCGGTCGAGCAGCGCGCCCAGGCGGAACGCCGCCTCGGGGCTGCCGCCGCCCGCCGCGCAGCGCAGGTGGCGCTCGGCGCCGTGGTGGTCGCCCTCGCGCTGGAGCGCGATGGCCACCTGGAGCGCGGCGCCGGCGTGCCCGGCCGCGGCGGCACGCTCGTACCAGCCGCGGGCGGTCCCCGCGTCGCCCCGCCCGGCGTGCAGGATGCCGAGGTTGAACGCGGCGTCGATGCTGCCGGACTCGGCGGCCTTGGAGAACCACGGCTCCGCCCCGTCGGCGTCGCCGTGCTGCAGCAGCAGGACGGCCAGCGCGTTGGCGGCCTCGCGGTGCCCGGCATAGGCGGCCTTGCGATACCACTGCTCGGCCTGGGGTGTACGCCCCTGGCCGGCGCAGAGCAGCCCGAGGTTGTAGGCCCCGTTGACGTCGCCGGCCTCCAGGGCGGCGCGATACCACCGCTCGGCGGTCTGCGTCTCGCCCTCCTGCGCGTGCAGCGCGCCCAGCGCGTTGGCCGCGTTGCCGTCGCCTGCCTGCGCGGCACGGCGCCACCAGGTCGCGGCCTGGTCGAGGTCGCCGGCGTCACGCAGCAGGAAGGCCAGGGCGCAGGCGGCCCGCGCCTCGCCGTCGCGGGCGGCGGTCAGATACCAGCGCCCGGCCTCCTTGGTCTCGCCGCGCTCCTCCAGCAGGTTGCCGAGCCGCAGCGCGGCCCGCCGGTGGCGGCGCGCCGCGGCCTGCCGATACCACTGCTCGGCCTCGCGGTTGTCGCCGCGCTTCGCGCAGTAGCGGGCGAGCCGGTAGGCGGCCTCGCGGTGGCCGTGCTCCGCGGCGGCGTGGAACCACCGCTCGGCGCCGGCGTCCTGCCGGTGGTCGAGCAGGTCGGCCAGCGCGTAGGCGCCCAGCGCGTGGCCGGACTCGGCGGCCTGGCGCAGCCAGTACTCGGCGCCGGGCTCGTCGCCGCGCTCGCGGTAGTGCCGGCCCAGCGCGTGCGCGGCGGGCGCGGAGCCCGCGACCGCGGCGATACGCCACCAGCCGGCCGCCTCGTCGGCGTAACCGCGCTGGTGCAGCAGCAGTCCCAGGTTGTTGGCGGCGGCGCGGTCCCCGTGCTGGACCGCCTCGCGCAGATACGGCTCGGCGCCGTCGAGATCGCCCCGGCGCAGCAGCAGGGTGCCGAGAGCACTCATCGCGAACGGGTCGCCGTGCTCGGCGGCCCGCCGGTGGCGGGCCTCGATCTCGGCCTCTTCGCGCAGCGCGAGGGTGTCCTCGTCGGGCAGCTCGGCGAGCATCGCCGGGATCACCGCGTCCGCCGCGGGCACGGCGACGGCGTCGCCCTCCCGAGGGGCGGGCAGCAGCGCGGCCACATTCATCACACCATCGGTCACGGTCGCGGGCACCATCGCGGTTGCAGTCGCGGGCGCGGCCACAGCCACGGCGGGCAGCTGCGAGTCGCCCGTCGCACCATGACGATCATGGTTCTGACGAGCGTTCAGCAGCCTTGCACCATCCCCCATAAGCCCCATCGTCGCACCACCCGCTACCGGCGTACACCTGGTATACCGCAACCCACTTCGTCTCTACAGCGTTTTGTCGACTTCCCGACAAGGCGGCACACCAAACCCGTCTACCCGGGATTCACCCGTACAAGCGAAGAGGCCCGAAGTCGCTTGACTTCGGGCCTACTTCATGTCGTAGCGGGGACAGGATTTGAACCTGCGACCTCTGGGTTATGAGCCCAGCGAGCTACCGAGCTGCTCCACCCCGCGCCGTTGTGTCCTTACCGTACCACGACGCGGGGAGTCGCCCGTTCAGCCCCTCTTCGCGGGGGTCTGCGAAGCGCTCGGCTCGGCCGCCCCGGCCCGTGCCAGCGCCTCCCCGAGCCGCCGGTGGGCATCGTCGTAGGCCTTCCGGTCGGCCTTCTTGACGGCCGCCTGCTCGTCGGCGTACGCCTTCTGCGCGTCGGCCAGCGCCTGGCGCAGCGCGGGGTCGCCCGGAGCCGCCTTCCGGGGACTGGCCGCGGCGGGCGGGCCGGCCGCGGCCGTGTCACCGCCGGACGGGCCGAAGAGGTCGTCCAGCGCCGCGGCGGGCGTGGGCCCGTAGGCGATGTCGTCGCCGTAGATCACCGCCACTGCGGCCAGCAGCGGGCAGTCGAGGCCGCTGCTGCGGGCGTAGACCGGCTCCATGTACAGCAGCCCGCCGTCCAGCGGCACGGTCAGCAGATTGCCGTACTCGATCGTGGAGTCGGAGCCCGCGCGTTTCAGGTCACTGGCCTCGGGCTCCGACTGGCTGCTGGAGTTGATCTTCGCCTGCACCTGCCGGGGCCCGGCGACCTTGGGCCCTGCGGGCAGTTGCAGCACCCTGATGGTGCCGTAGTCGTCGCCGGCCGCGTCGGCGTCGACCGCCATGAAGGCGCCGAGGTTCTGCTCCCCGCTGGGGGTGAAGGTGCTGGTCAGCGAGAAGGACTTGGCGTCCTGGCCGGGCATCCGCAGGCTCATGTAGTACGGCGGCACGGCCTTGCCGGCCTTGGCCGCCGGATCGTCGGGCACCGCCCACGCCTGGCTGCCGCCGGAGAAGTCCGACGCCTTGGTGACGTGGTAGGTCGTCAGCATCTCCCGCTGCACCTTGAACAGGTCCTCCGGGTAGCGCAGGTGCGCCAGCAGGTCCTGCGGGATGTCCGCCTTGGGCTTCACCGTGTGCGGGAAGGCCTTCGTCCAGGTCTTGAGCACCGGGTCCTCGGTGTCCCACTGGTAGAGCGTCACCGTGCCGTCGTAGGCGTCCACGGTGGCCTTGACCGAGTTGCGGATGTAGTTGACCTGGTTCTGCCGGGCGTCGGCCGAGCGCCGGCTGCCGGTCTGCGAGTCCGCCGTGGTGTCCCCGAGCGTGGTGCGCGAGGCGTACGGGTAGCTGTCGCTCGTGGTGTAGGCGTCCACCACCCACTCCACCTTCTTGCCGACCACCACCGGATACGGGTCGCCGTCGACGGTGAGCCAGGGCGCCACCGCCTCCACCCGCTCCTTGGGCGTGCGGTTGTAGAGGATCTTGGAGTCCTTGCCGATCGCCCCCGAGAAGAGGATCTTCGGCTCGCCGAGGCTGACCGCGTAGGCGGCACGGGTCAGCGGGTTGCGCAGGCTGACGCCGTCCTTTCCCGCGTAGGCGGTGGTCGTCTCGTGGCCGTCGGCGGAGTAGTCCAGCTCGGGGGTGGGGCCGCCGACGATCGAATACTGCCGGGTCTGCTCACCGAAGTAGATCCGCTGCTGGACGCCGCCGGTGTCGGCGGCGCCGGGCAGGCCCTGCTCGGTGAAGTCGGGCGCGCCCTTGCCGTCGACCTCGGTGGCCTTGGCGGCGACGACGCCGTAGCCGTGGGTGTACTTGACGTGGTCGTTGGTCCAGTTGTTCTTGGGTATGCCGCTGACGTTCAGCTCGCGCAGGCCGACGACGGTGTCCTGGTCACCGGCGCCGCCCGCGTCGCGGTCGACGTCCAGGGTGGAGGGGAACTGGTAGTAGTCGCTGCTGCGCTGGAGCTGCTGGAAGGTCGGCGCGACCACGTTCGGGTCGAGCACCCGCAGGCTCGCCGAGGCGTCGGCGTCGGCCCGCAGGGTGGTCGCGCCGGCGGTGGCCGGGGTGCCGCCGGCCGCGGCGGCGGGCTTGCCCGGGTAGGCCGTCACCTCGGTCTTCGTCAGGCCGTACGCGGCCCTGGTCGCGTCGATGTTCTTCTGGACGTAGGGCGCCTCTTTGGCCGCCTCGTTCGGCAGCACGTGGAATCTCTGCACGATCGCCGGGTACAGGCCGCCGATCAGGATCGCCGAGAGCACCAGCAGGCCGAAGCCGATGGTGGGCAGCGACCAGGTGCGCCGCCACAGGGTGGCGAAGAAGAGCAGCGCGCAGATCACCGCGATGAAGAACAGGATCGTCTTGGCCGGCAGGTACGCGTTGACGTCGACATAGCGCATCCCGGTCCAGTTGCCGGTGGTCTTGTAGCCGCTGGAGCGGACCGCCAGCGAGTAGCGGTCCAGCCAGTAGGCGACGGCCTTGAGCGACACGAAGAGGCCCAACAGCACCGCCAGGTGCCCGGTCGCCGCGGAGGTCGCCCTCGCCCCCGGCGAGGTGATCCGCAGGCCGCCGTAGAGGTAGTGCACGACGACGGCCGCGACCAGGGACAGGATCACCACCGCGAAGCCGAAGCTCAGCAGGAACCGGTAGAAGGGCAGGTCGAAGGTGTAGAAGGAGATGTCCTTGTGGAACTGCGGGTCCTTGGTGTGGAAGGGCGTCGCGTTGACCATCAGCAGCCACAGCCGCCACCGGGCCGCGGCCGTGCCGCCGGCGATCAGCCCGACCACCGTGCAGACCCCGAGCAGCACCCAGGTCTTGTGGGGCGCCAGGCCCATCCGGTAGCGGTCCAGGCTCTGCTGCTCGCTGGACATCGCGCTCAGCGGCGGGCGCAGCCGGTGCGCCAGGTAGATGGAGGAACCGACGCTTCCGGCCATGACCAGGCCGAAGGCCAGGAAGAGGCCGATCTTGGTCCACGCCATGGTGGAGAAGACCGACGGGTAGTGCACCGAGCGATACCAGAGCCAGTCCGTCCACATACCGGTGAAGGTGACGAACCCGACCAGCAGGACGGCCAGCACACCGAGCACGATGAGCAGGGCGACGGCCCTGCGTGACGGGCGTCCGGCCCTTGCGCCGCTGGGCCGCGCCGCCCCTTCACCGCGGTCCGGCATCTGGAATACCAAGGGTGACGCACCTCGAATGTCAGCGTTTCCTGCGGCGTCCCGGGTCGGACTCCCACAGATGCAACTTCACCACGCTTTGGCCGGTTCCCGATTCCGGCGGCGAAGGGGGAGGATACCCACCATGTCCAACATTGCGACCGATGGAACACCGCTCGCGGCGAACCCGCTGACCCGTGCCGTCCTGGAGATCGACGAGTACGCGGCCGGTCTGGGCTGGGACCAGCCCGCACGGCTGTTCGCCCTTGTCGACACCGACCGGCTGCGCAGCCAGGAGCCGGGGCTCGCCGAGCAGCTCGGGCTCGGCGAGCAGGGCACGGCGGGCTCCCTGACCCCGATCGAGCAGGAGGAGCTGCCGTCCGGCACCGCGCTCGACGACTTCCTCGCCACCATCGCGTGGCCCGACGTGATCGCCGGCTGCGCGCTGACCGTGGAGCGGCTGATGCTGCCGCCGTCCGCGGAGGCGGCGCTGCCCGACGACCTGGACGACGCCGCGCTGGCGTCCTGGGTGGCCGGCCACCCGGAGCGGCAGGAGGTACGGATGACGGTCGCGGTGCTGCGCGACGGCGCCCGGGAGTCCGCGGTGCGGCTACGGGAGAAGGACACCGCGACCGAGGTGCTGACCGGCGCGGACCTGGTGCCGGGTCTGGCGCAGGCGCTGACGGCGACGTTCGAGGCGTAGTCCGGGGCGATGTGCCGCAGGCGCGGCAATGGGTGACGGGCGTGGCAATGTGCCGCGCCCGTCGCACATTGCCGCGGCGGTTCAGCTCTTGGAGCAGCTGGGCAGCGCGGCGGTGTCGCCGGACTTGATGTCCTTCAGCGCCGCCATGGCGTCGTCCAGCGTCTTCACCTTGACCAGGGTGAGCCCGTGCGGGACGTCCTTGGTGGCCTCACCGCAGTTGTCGGCCGGGGTGAGGAAATACTGCGCGCCCTTGTTGCGGGCGCCGATCGTCTTCAGGCTGATGCCGCCGATCGGCCCGACATTTCCGCTGTCGTCTATCGTGCCGGTCCCCGCCACGAACTTGCCGCCGGTCATGTCGCCCGGTGTGAGCTTGTCCACAATGCCGAGCGCGAACATCATGCCGGCGCTGGGGCCGCCCACGTCGGCGAGCTTGATGTCGATGCTGAACGGGAAGAGGTGCTCGACGCCGGCCTGGATGCCGACCACCGCGCGGCTCGGCCCGGTGTCGTCGGACTTCCTGGTGGTGACCGCCACCTGGTGGGTCGGCAGCCCGTCGGCGGACTTGCCCTTCGCGTCGGCGGCGTTCACCACCGTGAAGACCACCCGCTGGCCCGGCTGGTGCTTGGTGACCAGCTTGGCGACGTCGTCGGGCTGCTTGACGGCGGTGCCGTCCACCGCCTTGATGACGTCGCCGGCGTGCAGCCGCCCCTGCGAGGCGCCGCCGCTGACCACCGCTCCCACGATCACCCGCGAGGGGACCGCGATCTTCAGCTCGTCCAGCGCCGCGATCTTGGCGCTGTCCTGGGACTGGGTGAATTCCTCGGCATTCTGCTGGTCGGCCTGCTCGGCGGTCTGCCCCTTGGGGTAGAGCGTGTCGTGCTCGACGACCTTGTCGTCGTGCCGCAGCCAGCCGAAGACCGACTCGATCAGGTTCATGTGGTAATCGGCGCCGGTCACCCGGACCGTCGTCATGTTCAGATGCCCATCCGCCGGGTAGGTCTTCCGGCCGGCGATCTGGATGACGGTGTCGCCGCCGTAGGTCCCCAGGGTGTTCACCGTGGGGCCCGGTGACATCTCCGAATACGGGGACGGCACGAGCAAGGCCACGCTCAGCAGCGCTATCAGCGTCAGTGTCGAGGCGAGCAGCGTCGCGGTACGGCTGGGCATGGGACGACAGTACGTGACCGGCCGGCGATTCGGCTCCCCGGGTGACTCCGGACGGGGCGCCACGGGGGCCGTGCGGACAGCGGCGCCACAGGCCTCACACAGGCTCGGCGTCGGTCGCGTCACTCTCCCCCGGTTCGCCCTTCCGCAGCCGCAGCGGGGGCGCCTCACCGGGCTGCATGGCCGTACGGAACCGCTCGTACCCCGCGAGCGAGGCCCCGTCGGCGGTGGAGCGGGTGCGGGCGGCCCAGCGCGCCCAGACCACGGCGACCAGGACACCGACCAGCGGAATGAGCAACCAAGCGAGTGCTGCCACAGCGATCTCCCGACCCCACACACCAGCAAAACGGACCTATGAGCAGATTAACGACTCAACGGGTCAACGCTCTGCCGGGCCACAGGGTTACGCAACCCGAATTCCCCCTGGCAGCCGACCGGGGAGCGGTCCGCGGGCTCGGCCGGCACCTTGGCCCAGGCGGGCTCAGGTGGGCTCAGCAGCCCACCCACTCCTCGGTGCCGTCCTCGAAGGTCTGGTGCTTCCAGATCGGCACCTCGCCCTTGAGGTCGTCGATCAGCCGGCGGCTGGCCGCGAAGGCCTCACCGCGGTGCGGGCAGGACACCGCCACGATCACCGCGAGGTCGCCGACCCGCAGGTCGCCGACGCGGTGCACGGCGGCCAGCGCGCGGACCGGGAAGTCGGCCGCGACCTTCTCCGCGACCCGGCGCAGCTCCAGCTCGGCCGAGGGGTGCGCGGAGTAGGACAAGCCGGTCACCGCGGCGCCCGAGTGCCCGTCGTGGTCCCGTACCGTCCCGACGAAGAGCGTCGTGCCGCCCGCCGCGTCGTCGCCGACCGCCGCGAAGACCTCGTCGAGCGACAGCGGGGTGTCCCTGACGGCCAGCAGCCGGATCGGGTCCTCGTCGGTGGGTGCCATGCGGACCATGCTGCCTCATCCGCCCGCGATACGGAAAGGGGCTTCCATTGTCGCCGCGACCCGCGCTCGGGCCCGGCGCCGCCGGTCAGATGCCGCGCCGCTTCCTCGCCCTGCGCACCAGCGCCGCCGTACCCACCAGGGCGACCGTGGCACCCGCCGCGCCCAGCGTGGTGGCGTCCTTGCGGCCCAGCCGCCGCCCGGCCACCGAGTTGCACCCCTCGACCTCCGCCAGCAGCTCGGCGAGCACCTCCTCGTTGGTCCAGTGCGGCCGCCAGCCCGCCTCGTGCAGCCGGCTTCCGCTGACCACCCACGGGTGCATCGTGTACGCCAGGTCACCGGCCGGCGACGGGGTCAGGCCGAGCCGGTGCAGCCGGGACGCGGCGCCGAAGGCGATGGCCGGCGGCAGCTCCATGCGCCGGATGCCGCTCAGCTCCTCGACCTCCTCCTGCTCCAGCCAGCCGTCGCAGCCGACCGCCATCTCGCCGTCGACCTTCTCCAGCACGGCGTATTCCAGCGCCGAGACCAGGTCCTCGACATGGCAGAACTGCCAGCAGGGCCGGCTGCCCGCGACCACCAGCAGCCGCGGCGACTCGAAGTAGCGGGTCAGCGCGGTGTCGGTGCCGCCGACCAGCACGGCGGGCCGCAGTATCGTCACGTTGAGCCCGGGGTGGGCCCGCGGCGCCCGGCGGCCGAGCCGTTCGATCTCCAGCAGGTCGTCGACGAAGCTGGCCTCCGAGGTGGCCCGCAGCGGCGCGTCCTCGGCCAACGGCACGTCGTTGTCGGCCTGGGCCCCGTAGACCATGGCCGACGTGCACAGCACCACCCGGTGCACCCCGGCCGCCGCGGCGGCCGTCAGCACCGTCTGGGTGCCGCGCACGTTGAAGGCGGACCGCGCCTTGGCGTCGGACTCCAGATCCAGGTCCATCGCGAGGTGCACCACGACGTCCGCGCCGCGCAGCCGGTCGGCGATGGCCGGGTCCCGGACGTCGAGCACCCGCCAGGTCGCCCCGGGCACGTCCCCGCGCCGCTCGTCGATCGCCACGACCTTCTTGACCTGGTCGGACTCGACCAGCCGGGAGGCCAGCGCGAGCCCGACGCCGGAGGCGGCACCGGTGATCGCGACCACCGGTCCCGAGGCGCTCCTGGCGGCGCTCCGCTCTGGGCGAACGTGTGCTTCTGGGGAACTCACCGGGTGTCTCCCACGGTTGTCTCAGTTGCGTACTGCGCCGTACCTGCTACGGCGTACGCAGCCATCCTGCCGGACAGGTGTCTAGGCTTGGAGGTACAGCCCATCACACCCGGCGCACCACGACAGCCCACCACGACACAGATCCGAGGAATCCCGTGAGCGACACTCCATTCGGATTCGGCGTCCCTCCCGAGGAGCCGGAAGACGGCGACGAAGGCAAGCAGCACCAGGGCGGCAGTGGCGGTGGTCAGCCGGCGAACCCCTTCGGCTTCGGTGGCGGGAACCCGTTCGGGCCGGGCGGCCCGGGCGGCGGCGACAACCCCTTCGCGGCCATGTTCGGCTCGATCAACCCCAACGACCTGGGCGCCGCCTTCCAGCAGCTGGGCCAGATGCTCTCCTACGAGGGCGGCCCGGTGAACTGGGACATGGCCAAGGACATCGCCCGGCAGACCGTCGCCCAGGGCACCCCCGACGGCGTCAAGGACGCCACTGTGGGCCGCGCCGACCGCGCCTGGGTCGAGGAGGCGGTCCGCCTGGCCGACCTGTGGCTGGACGGCGTCACCTCGCTGCCCTCCGGCTCCGGCACCGCGGTGGCCTGGAGCCGCGCGGAATGGGTCGAGGCGACCCTGCCGGTGTGGAAGGAACTGGTCGACCCGGTCGCCGAGCGGGTGGCCGGCGCCATGGGCGACGTGCTGCCCGAGGAGATGCAGGCCATGACCGGCCCGCTGCTCGGCATGATGCGCTCCATGGGCGGGGCCATGTTCGGCTCGCAGATCGGGCAGGCGCTCGGCACCCTGGCCGGCGAGGTCGTCGGCTCCACGGATGTCGGCCTGCCGCTGGGTCCGGCGGGCAAGGCCGCGCTGCTGCCGGCGAACATCGAGGCCTTCGGCGCCGGGCTCGGCGTGCCGCAGGAGGAGGTGCGGCTGTATCTCGCCCTGCGCGAGGCCGCCCACCAGCGGCTCTTCGCCCACGTGCCGTGGCTGCGGGCGCATCTGTTCGGCGCGGTCGCCAGCTACGCGCGCGGTATCAAGGTGGACACCGCCCGGCTCGAAGAGGCGGTGGGCCAGCTCGACCCGACGCAGCCGGACCAGCTGCAGGAGGCTCTCCAGCAGGGCATGCTCCAGCCCGAGGACACCCCGGAGCAGAAGGCGGCCCTGGCCCGGCTGGAGACGGCGCTCGCGCTGGTCGAGGGCTGGGTGGACGCGGTGGTGCACGCGGCCGCCGCCCCGCATCTGCCGTCCGCGGGCGCGCTGCGCGAGACGCTGCGCCGCCGCAGGGCGAGCGGCGGGCCTGCCGAGCAGACCTTCGCCACCCTGATCGGGCTCGAACTGCGGCCCAGGCGGCTGCGGGACGCGGCCCGGCTGTGGGCGTCGCTGACCGACGCGCACGGCGTCGACGGGCGCGACGGCCTGTGGGCGCACCCGGACATGCTGCCGACCGCCGACGACCTCGACGACCCCGACGGCTTCGTCCACCGCGACTCCCCCGACTTCGACTTCACCGAGCTGGACAAGATGCTCGGCGAGGCCGCGGAGAAGTCCGGGTCCTCCTCGACGGGGAAGGACGCTTCCGCCGGCTCCGGCAAGGACTCCGGCACCGACACTTCCGCGGACCCGGGCAAGGACGCGGGCGACGACGACGGCGACACGGGCCGGGACGGCGGCGAGAGCGGCAAGTGAGCGCGCTGCACGAGGACGCGGTGGGCGTCCTGAAGGGCTGGAGTACGCCCGATCCCAGGCAGGACGCGCTGCGTACGGACTATCTGGCGTATCTGGACGCGCACCCGGACGGGATGTGGAAGCCGTGTGCCTCCGGGCACATCACGGCCGGCGCGCTGGTGATCGACCCGCCGCGGGAGCGCGTGCTGCTGACACTGCACGCCAAGCTGCGCATGTGGCTCCAGATGGGCGGCCACTGCGAGCCCGAGGACACCACGGTCGCCGGGGTCGCACTGCGGGAGAGCGTCGAGGAGTCCGGCATCGCGGGGCTGCGGCTGCTGGTGCCCGAGCCGGTGCAGCTCGACCGGCACCTGACGCCGTGCGCCTGGCATCTGGACGTGCAGTATGCGGCGGTCGCGCCGGAGGGCGCGGTCGAGGCGATCAGCGACGAGTCACTCGACCTGCGGTGGTTCGGTTACGACGAGGCGGCCGAGGTCGCGGACGGCTCGGTGCGCTCGCTGCTGGCCAGGACCCGCGCGCTGCTCTGAGCGGGTCCCGGCCGCCGGCCTGTCCTCGGGGCGGTCAGTTCGACCAGATGTTGCCCTGGTTCTGCGCGTGCGAGCCCTGCGGGCCCAGGCCGTACTGGGCGCGCAGACCGCCGCCCAGCGGCATGTTCTGCGGCGGCATCAGCTCGCTGGGCTGCACCAGGACGTAGCCCTGGCCGACGAAGTTCAGCTCCCAGCCCTCACCGGTGTTGCCGCGGCGCCGGAAGACCGAGCTGCTGCTGGTCTGCGCCTGCATCTGCACCCGCAGGCTGCTGGACCAGGCGACGACGGCGTCCGCGTCGCAGGACACGTACTTGTCGGGGGTGACCGGCATCAGCAGCGGCTTGCCCGACGTCATCAGGGCGACCTTGCCGCTGCCCGAGATGTTCAGGTTGTACTGCCCGGTGCCCGACAGGCCGAACTGGCTGTCGACCGCGATGACGTCCCAGTGCAGCCCCGAGTCCAGCGCCAGGACGTAGGCGCTGTCGACGGTCAGGCCGTCGTGGTCGACGTCGAGGATGTGGATCTGCTGGGCCAGGTTGGCCAGGTAGACGGTGCCCTGGCCGGAGCAGCGCATCAGGTCCAGACCCTCGCCGGTGCGGCCGCGGGCCCCGCGCTGGTGGTGCGACTGGTATTCGCCGTCGAATTCGATCATGCCCTGGTAGGCGACCATCGCACCCTTGCGGGCCAGGCAGTCTGGCCCGGTGCTGCCGTCGAGGCGGACCCGCAGCAGATACGAATTCTGCAGGCTGTAGTGGGCCTGGTCCTGGACCTCGGTGAACGCGAAAAGCGGACTCTGCATGATGTGTCGCTCCCCCTCAGCCCCGCGCCCGCAGGCGGTCGGTGCTGTCCTCGCTCGGCTGTACGACCACGAAGCCCTGCCCGGAGAAGGCGATCTGGAAGGCCTCCCCGCTGCCCCGCCCGATCAGCGAGGACGCCTTGAAGCTCCGCTTGGCCTTCATCTTCAGTCCCGACGACCACGCCACCAACGCGTCGGGGTCGACATACGTCTCGTCGGCGCCCCTGCCGCAGTCCACCACGATCGGCGTGCCGCGGGAGGTGACCGCCACCCAGCCGGCCCCGGACACCCCGACGTTGAACAGGCCCTGGCCGGCGAATTTGGCCAGGCCCTTGACCCGCTCGACGCCCCAGGTCAGATGGGCGTCGAAGGCGAGCAGATTGGTGCCGTTGACCGACACCGACTCGTTGTTGAGGTTCAGGCACACCACGTCGGCGCCGTAGTCCGCGAGATAGAGCAGCCCGTCGCCGCTGCACTTCATGATCGGCGTGCTCTCACCGGTCAGCCAGGCCGAGGCCATCTGCCGTACGGCGGGCGGATTCGGCTCGTACTGCACGAAGCCCTCGTAGGCGACCATCGAACCGGTGCGCGCGAAGAGGTCCTGGCCGGTCGACATGGCGACCTTGAGCATCGAGGAGCCGTGGTTCTCCATCCGGGCGGCGACCGGAGTCGGTGCGTATCCCGCGATCATCTGCTGGTCCATGGCGGGTCACACCTCGTAGGGCTGGACGACGATGAAATTGCCGGGAGCACCGCGGAACTGGAGGTTCACGGTCTCCCCGCTGTGGCCGGGGTAGGCGGTCCTGCGCAGCCGCACCTGGCTGGAGACGATCACCTGGGCGGCGGACGACCACGCCACGATCGCGTTGCTGTCGGCGTAGGTGGTCGGGGTGACGGGCAGGACGACCGGGGTGCCGTGGGTCTTCACGATCACCGTGCCCGTGCCCTGGAACTGCATGGTGAACAGCGCGCCGCCGGGAATGCCGTGGCCCTCGATCCTGCGCACCTCGTGCTGCAGGCTCTCGTCGAAGGCGAGGACGTTCTCCGCGGACACGCAGATGGCGTCGCCCTGCAGTTCGATCGGGTGCAGATACGCGGCGTTCTCGGCGAAGAAGACCTGGCCGCCGCCGGTGCAGCGCATCAGCTGCATCTCCTGGCCGGTCATATTGCCGACGATCCGGCCGGTGAAGCCGGCGCCCTTGTAGCCGAAGTCGACCTTGCCCTGGTAAAGCACCATGCTGCCCTGCCGGGCGAGCACCGGCTGGCCGCCGGCCTGGCTGAGGTCGGCGCGCACCATCTTGGGATTCTGCTGCGTCCAGCGCTGGCCGGTGGGCAGCTCGCGGTATTTCTGCATCGCCGCGGCCATGCCCGCGCCCTGCGCGGGCACCGGCGGCTGTCCGTATCCGGCGGGCTGCCGGCCGAAGGCGGGCTGCGCCGCGTATCCGGGCGGCGGCTGCTGGCCGAAGGGCGGCTGGGCATATCCGGGCGGTCCCGGCGGCGCGGACTGGCCGGGGATCTGGCCCGGGGTCGGGCCGGGCGGCGGGACCTGGCCGAAGGGCGGCGGTGCCGGCTGGCCGGGGGCGGGCGCGAGCGGCCCGACCATGGTGGGCGCCTGGTGCAGCCCGGGCCCACCGGGCGGCGTACCGAACGCCGGCGGCGCGGGAGCCGGGGCGGGCGGCGGCGTACCGAACGCCGGCGGCGCGGGGGCCGGGGCGGGCGGGGGTGCGCCGAAGGACGGGGCGGGGCCGCCGGGCGGCGGGGCGAAACCGGGGGCGGGTCCGGCGGGGGGCGCGAAGCCCGGCGCCGCGGCCTGCTGCGGCGCCGCCGGCTCCTCCTCCTCGGCGACCTCGCCGCCGAAGTTGCGCAGCAGCGCGGCCAGGCCGCCGTCGAAGCCCTGCCCGACCGCGGCGAAGCGCCAGACGTCCTTGAGGTAGATGTCGGCGAGCATCACGGCCCGCTCGGTGGTGAACTCGGAGCCGGTGAAGGCGTAGCGCGCGACTTCCTCGCCCCCGGCGACGATCCGCAGATAGCCGGGGCCGACCTGGGACATCTGGCCGCCGCCGTCGATGGTGGCGGTGAAGGACAGCCGCTGCACGGCGGGCGGGATGCGGTCGAGAGTCACCCGGAAGGACTCGGTGTCGCCGGACTGCGCCCCGAGCAGCTGGATGGACTCCTCGGGGGACTTGGGCTGGTTGAAGAAGATGAAGTAGCGGTCGTCGGACAGCTCTTCCTTGGCGTCGAGACCGAAGCAGCTGATGTCGAACGTCAGGCCGGGACCCGCGATCGACACGCCGACGTAGAGATCCGTCCCCGCGGTCAGATCGCTGATCTTGGCCTTGTGGCCACGCTCGAATTCCCTGGCCATGGATCGACCGGCCCCCATCCCGTCCTCGCTGCGCTTGCGTGGCGTCAGGCTAACCGGTCGCGCCGACAGCGGCTATTCCCCGCGGACCTCGTGGCCCTCGCGGCTCTCCCGGCCCTCTCTGTCGCCCCGGGTGTCCCGGCCGTCCCCGATGCCGGGGCCCTCCCGGCCGCCCGGCGCGTGCGGCAGCCGGTCGGCGGCGACGACCCCTTCGAGGAAGCCGCGGGCCCGCTCGGTGCGCGGGTAGCACTCCAGCAGTTTCCAGAAGGCGGGGCCGTGGCCCGGCACCAGCAGATGCGCCAGCTCGTGCAGCAGCACGTAGTCGATGACGTACTCGGGCATGCCCTGCAACCGGTGCGACAGCCGGATGCTGCCCTCGGACGGGGTGCAGGACCCCCAGCGGGAATTCTGGTTGGTCACCCAGCGGACCGTGTCAGGGACCGCCCGGCCGGTCAGGTACTGCTCGGAGAGGCGCTCGGCGCGGGCCGCCAGCTCGTCGTCGCCGGGCATCCTGCGGCTCTCCTGGGCCGCCAGCTTCTCCAGCATCACGGCCACCCAGCGCTGCTCCTCGGCGGCCGACATCCGGGCCGGGATGAGGACGACCGTGCGGTCGCCGTCGCGGTAGGCAGACACCGTCTGCCGCCGCCGGGCGCTGCGGCGCACTTCCACCGCGCTCGTCCGGTGGCCGCGGGCGGGCTGACTGGCGAGATTTCGCGCTGGATCGGCGGACACGCTGTCGACCGTACCCGCTGGGCGCGCGGGACGTCCTGTCCCCAGGCCGGTTCCCATCGGAATCACCTCGCTTCTTACGCATATTGAACGACTATTCCCCACAGCCTGTGGATAACCCGGTCGGCGATGCGAAGGAATGGGGCATTCTGGAGAAGTCACGTACGCAGGGTGACGATCGGGGGAGGCGGTCCGTCGGTCGAGACGGGCAATCGGACAGAAAATCCCAAATAGTGACAGCTGACGGATGCTGACCCGCTCTTGACCGGGGCGTAGGCGGGGGGAGGCACAATGGCGAAAGTGACCGAGGCGAAACGAGGAGCGCATGTCTGATCTTCCGCGCAAGGCGGTGACCCGGACCGCGAAGCTGGCAGCGCTCCCCCTGGGGTTCGCCGGGAGGGCCACACTCGGGCTCGGGAAGCGCCTGGGGGGCAGGCCGGCCGACGAGGTGGCGGTCGAACTGCAGGAGCGCACAGCCGAGCAGCTGTTCAAGGTGCTGGGCGAGCTGAAGGGCGGGGCCATGAAGTTCGGCCAGGCCCTGTCGGTCTTCGAGTCCGCGCTGCCCGAGGACGTCGCGAGTCCCTACCGGGCCGCGCTGACCAGGCTCCAGGAAGCCGCGCCGCCGATGCCGGCCAGGACCATCGACCGGGTGTTGGCCGAGCGGCTCGGCAAGGACTGGCGCTCGCTGTTCACCGAGTTCGAGGACGTCCCGGCCGCGGCGGCGTCGATCGGGCAGGTGCACCGGGCGGTGTGGAGCGACGGCCGCAAGGTGGCGGTGAAGGTGCAGTATCCCGGCGCGGGGGACGCCCTGCTGTCGGACCTGGCGCAGCTGGGCCGGGTGGCCCGGCTGTTCGGGCCGCTCGTCCCCGGCATGGACGTCAAGCCGCTGCTGGCCGAGCTGCGCGAGCGGGTCGCCGAGGAGCTGGACTACGCGCTGGAGGCCGACGCCCAGCACACCCACGCGGTGGAATTCGCCGGGGACCCGGATGTCGTGGTGCCCGACGTGGTGCACCAGGCCGACCAGGTGCTGGTCACCGAGTGGATGGACGGCGTGCCGCTGTCGGAGGTGATCTCCGGTGGCAGCAAGGAGATGCGCGACCGGGCGGGGCAGCTGCTCGCGCACTTCCTCTTCGCCGGCCCGGCCCGCACCGGGCTGCTGCACGCCGACCCGCACCCGGGAAATTTCCGGCTGCTGGTCGACGACGGGCCCGCCTCCGGGTGGCGGCTCGGGGTGCTGGACTTCGGCACCGTCGACCGGCTGCCCGAGGGGCTGCCGCTGCCGATCGGCACCGCCTTGCGGCTGGCGCTCGCCGGTGACGCGGAGCAGGTGCACGCGATGCTGCGCGAGGAGGGCTTCGTCAAGCCGACGATCAAGCTGGACTCCGACGCGGTGCTCGACTATCTCAAGCCGATCATCGAGCCGGCCGGGCGCGAGGAGTTCTCCTTCGACCGGGGCTGGATGCGGACGCAGGCGGCCAGGATCGCCGATCCGCGCTCCCCGGCCCACCAGTTGGGCAAGCAGTTGAATCTGCCGCCGTCGTATCTGCTGATCCACCGGGTGACGCTGAGCACCGTCGGAGTGCTCTGCCAGCTGGGCGCGACCGTGCGGCTGCGGGCGGAACTGCGCGAGTGGCTGCCCGGCTTCGACCCGGAGGGGGCCGCGGAGTCGGCCTGAGCGCCGGGGGTGTCATCCGGCTACCACCAGGCGGAGTCCAGCCGGCTCTCGATGCTGCGCAGATGGCGGCGGGCGCAGTCGTCACAGAAGTAGACACGGCGGCCGTTCTCGACGGAGCAGGTCCACGTCAGCGGCCGGCCGGCGTGGGTGGTCCCGCAGCGGGCGCATGTGGTCGTGGTCGATGCGTTCTTCTGATCCACTGGGTGACGATACCTCCGCGCCTGCCGTGTTTGTCGGCATAACGCACCGCGGGGCCGGTCCTTTTGGACCGGCCCCGCGGGCGACGTGCGGTGGTGCTCAGCGCCGCGCCCGCTTCCGCGCTCCGGTTGGCTCCCGGTTACGCGTCGGGTGCTGCGCTCTGTCGTGTCGCGGCCTGACGCCTACTGCATCACGGCCAGGGCGAGTGCCCGCCGGGCCCGCAGGGACGCGCGCTCGGCGCGCCGCTGCAGCTTCCGGGCGGCGATGAGCCGTGATGCCCTGCGTTCGTGCTCGGCCTCGTAGAGCCGCTGTTGCATTTGGGCACGAGCCAGTGCTTCTGGCATGAGTTGCATTTCGAGGGTCCTGTTCTGGTGCGACGCCATGGCGTCGGAAGTACGTGCGGTCTGTTCGATGCGGGTGGGTGTCATCGGAGCCTGATTCATCGGGTCGTGGTGGAGGGGGCGGTCGATCGTCCCCGGTGTCCTGAGCTTCTTGGCGTTCATGCCGCAACCGCGTCCTTGCGCGGGCGGCCACGGGGCCGCTTGCGGGGTACGACGACGCCCTGGATGAACAGCTCGCCGCCCCAGACGCCCCAGGGCTCGCGGCGGTCCTTGGCGCCGGCGAGGCAGGCCTCGCGGACCGGACAGGTCTGGCAGAGGGACTTGGCGTACTCGACGTCCGCCGGCGACTCGGCGAAGAAGACCTCCGGGTCGTAGGTGCGGCAGGGGACGGGCACGCCGAGGCGCTCGATCTCGTCGTCGAGCTCGGTGAGGGGCAGCAAGGTGGTCTCCGGGGGCTGTGCGGGAGGGCGGCTCAGGTCTGGCGTGGGTCCGGACGGTGCGTGCTGGGCGGTAGGCACGGTGGGTTCGTTCCTCGTCTGTCGGTCGGCCTGGTCGGCCGGTCTTCGGTTGTGTCTCCGTGGAGACGCTGTCTTCTGGGGAAAACAGAAGGGCCGCGGATCCCGGTCTGGGATTCCGCGGCCCTGAGGTGCCGACCTGATGCGCTATCAGGCTGGATCACTCCAGGGTTCGAGCCCGCGGAAGGCCCACTTGCCGTACTGCTGCGTCTTCTGCTGTCCGATCACGTAACCGTTGGCGCCGTACGCGCCGCCGGAGATGCCATTGCCGGCGCCGTTGGCCGCAGCCGCGGAGGCAAAGGCATGCGCCTCCGCCTTCGTCGCTGTCGCTACCGCGGGCGCCTCGGTCGGTCGCTCACTGCGCACACGGGTCGGAAGAACCGGGAGCAGGGCGGACATGAGACCGGTGGCGGGCAGCGAGATGCCGAGCGGGCAGGCGGCGACGACCGAACGATCGGTCAGTTTGGTGGAGATCAGCTGGCTGGTCATTGGGCTCGCCTCCTCTCGGCGTCTCGTAAGGATGAAGGACCGTACTTGCCTAGTACATCACGATCGGGTGGGCTCTTGGAAGGGCCGTTCTCAACCGCGCTCGTGAAGGCTATGGGGACCTCCGCGGGATGCGCAAACTGTTTTTCGGCTTCTTCTCAAGAAGATTCCTGAACTTCCGCCGACCCGTCGTCAGGACCGCCGTCCGGCTCGTCCTGCGGCTCGTCCGGCGGCTCGTCGTGCGGCTCGTTTTGCGGTTCGCCGTCCGGCTCGTCCTGCGGTGCGCCGCCCGGCTCCTGGCCCGCGCACAGCGCGAGCACGTCGGGGCCGAACTTGTCGAGCTTGCGCGCGCCGACCCCCGGGATCGACGACAGCTCGGCCGCGCCCTCCGGCCTGACCTCGGCGATGGCCAGCAGCGTCCGGTCGGTGAACACGCAGTAGGCGGGCTGGCCGAGCGCCTTGGCCTGGGTCGTGCGCCAGGCCCGCAGCCGGTCGTACAGCGCCTCGTCCAGGTCGGAGGGGCAGTCCTCACAGCGCATCAGCTTGATCTCACCCGCGTCCGACAGCGTCCGCCCGCACACCCGGCACAGCACGGGGCCGCGCTTCTTGCGGCCGCCGGCACCGCGCTCCACCCCGCCCGCGCCGCCGCTAGCCGCGCGGGCGCCGCGCGACGCGGAACCCGGCCGCAGCCCGTCGAGGAACCGCGACGGCCGCCGCCCGCCGCGCCCGCCGGGCGAGCGGGACAGCGCCCAGGACAGCCCGAGGTGCAGCCGCGCCCGGGTGACGCCGACGTAGAGCAGCCGCCGCTCCTCCTCGACCTGCTCGTCGGTCTTGGCGAAGGTGATCGGCAGGGTGCCCTCGGTCAGGCCGACCACGAAGACCGCGTCCCATTCCAGGCCCTTGGCCGCGTGCAGCGACGCCAGGGTGACGCCCTCGACGGTCGGCGCGTGCTGCGCATTGGCCCGCTCGTCCAGTTCGGCGACGAAGTCGCCGAGGGTCGCGTCGGGACGGGCCTCGGTGAAGTCCTCCGACAGCCGCACCAGCGCGGCCAGCGACTCCCAGCGGTCCCTGACGGCGCCGGAGCCGGCGGGCGGCTCCGAGGCCCAGCCGCGCGAGCTGAGCACCGCCCGCACCTGCTCGGGCACGGTCGCCGCGCCCTCCGGGTCGGCCGACGCGCGCGCCGCGCCGCGCAGCAACAGCCCCGCCTCGCGCACCTCGGGCCGCTCGAAGAACCGCTCGGCGCCGCGCAGTTGGTAGGGCACCCCGGCGTCGGCGAGCGCCTGCTCGTAGACCTCGGACTGGGCATTGATGCGGTAGAGCACCGCGATCTCGCTGGGCCGCACCCCGGAGGCGATCAGCTCCCTGATCCGCCGGGCGGCGCCCTCGGCCTCGGCCGGCTCGTCGGGATACTCGGCATACGCCGGCTCGGGGCCCGCTTCGCGCTGCGAGATCAGCTCCAGGCGGTGCGCCGCCGCCTGGCCGCGGGCCTGGGCGAGCAGCCCGTTGGCCAGGCCCACCACCTGCGGGGTCGAGCGGTAGTCGCGGACCAGCTTCACCACCGTGGCCGCCGGATAGCGTGTCCTGAAGCCCAGCAGGAAGTCCGGGGTGGCGCCGGTGAAGGAGTAGATGGTCTGCGAGGCGTCGCCGACCACGCACAGGTCGTCCCGGCCGCCGAGCCACAGGTCGAGCAGCCGCTGCTGGAGCGGGCTGACGTCCTGGTACTCGTCCACCACGAAGTGCTGATACTGCGAGCGGACGGTGTCGGCCACGTCCGGCCGGTCCTGCAGCACGCCGACCGTCAGCAGCAGCACGTCCTCGAAGTCGATCACCCCGCGGTCCCGCTTGAGCTGCTCGTAGGTCGTGTAGATGCGGGCGATCTCGGCCGGGTCGCGCGGCACGTCGCGCCCGGTCTTCGCGGCGACCGCCGGATAGTCCTCGGGCACCGTCTGGGTGACCTTGCACCACTCGATCTCGCCGGTGACGTCCCGCAGCTCGTTGCGATCGAGGCGGATACGGCTGCGCGCGCCGGCCTCCGCGACCAGCTGGACCTTGCGCTCCAGCAGCCGGGGCATCTCGCCGCCGATCGCGCGCGGCCAGAAATACTGCAGCTGGCGCAGCGCCGCCGAGTGGAAGGTGCGGGCCTGCACTCCCCCGGCGCCGAGCTGCCGCAGCCGCCCCCGCATCTCGCCGGCCGCCCGCGCGGTGAAGGTGACCGCGAGCACGCTGGCCGGCTGGAGCATGCCGGCCCGCACCCCGTAGGCGATCCGGTGGGTGATCGCCCGGGTCTTGCCGGTGCCGGCGCCGGCCAGCACGCACACCGGGCCGTGCAGCGCCGTCGCGACGGCGCGCTGCTCGGGGTCCAGGCCGTCGAGCACCGCGTCCGCGGAGTCGGGCACCGCGGGGAAGAGCGAGTCGTGGGTTGTCGCAGTCACAACCGCCACTCTGCCAGGTCCGGCCGACAGCCCGGAAAAGTTATCCACAGGCCGTGACGGAATGCGTGCCCGCATGCATGCCGATACGCGGCCGGAATGCCGGGCCTGCGGCACGCGTTGAGCGAGAGCCAGATTCTCTCGCGACGAGGAGCGACACCGATGCCGGGCACCGTGACCATGTACAGCACCAGCTGGTGCGGCTACTGCCGCCGACTCAAGGGCCAGATGGAGCGCGAGGGCATCGCCTACACCGAGATCAACATCGAGGAGCACCCCGAGTCGGCGAAGTTCGTCGAGGAGGCGAACGGCGGCAACCAGACCGTGCCGACGCTGCAGATCGTGCCCGCCGCCGGTGGCGCGGAGGTCGTGATGACCAATCCGAGCCTCGCGCAGGTCAAGCAGGCGCTGGGCGCGTAAGCGCCGCCGAGGAGGCCCCGCGGCCGCTACGGACGCGGCAGCGGGGCGCCGTACCAGCTCTCGATCAGCCGGGCCGCGATCGAGATGCCGAACGGCGGCAGCACCTCGCCCGACGCGAATGCCGCGCGCAGGTCCTCGCGGGAGAACCAGCGGGCCTCGTGGATCTCCTCCCCGTCGACGGTGATCTCCGACGAGACCGCGCGGGCGTTGAAGCCCAGCATCAGGCTGGAGGGGAAGGGCCAGGGCTGGCTGGCCACGTAGGTCACGTCGTCGCCGACCGTGACGCCGACCTCCTCGGCGACCTCGCGGCGCACCGCCGCCTCGACGGACTCGCCGGGTTCCACGAATCCGGCCAGCGTCGAGAAGCGGCCCTCGGGCCAGTGCAGCTGCCGGCCGAGCAGGGCGCGGTCCTGGTCGTCGGTGACCAGCATGATCACCGCGGGGTCGGTCCGCGGGTAGTGCTCGGTCAGGCAGGCCGGGCAGCGCCGGATGTGGCCCGCGGCGGCGATGACGGTGCGCTCGCCGCAGCGGGAGCAGAAGCGGTGCATCCGCTGCCAGTTCTCCAGCGCCACCGCGTGCACCATGAGCCCGGCTTCCAGCGGCGACAGCAGCCCGCCGACCTCGCGCAGACCCGCGGCCCGCGCGGCGCCGTCCATCCGGCCCGGCAGTGCGTCCTTCTGCAGCGCGAAGTAGCGCACCCCATCCGGCGCGATGCCGAGGAAGTAGCGGTGCATCTCGGTCTCCGGCGCGTCGAACGCCGGGGTCATCACGAGTTCGGTATGGCCGTCGGGCCCGTCCTCGACCATCACCTGACCGCCGGACACCACGAACACCCGGGTCGACGGGTGGCTCCATGCCGCGGCGAGCCACGCCTCGTCCATCCGGTGGTGCGCGGCACGGTCCACCCCCGAATAGGTGAGTGCCAGCGGTCGGTCCGTCGCGTCGAGTCCGGTCAAGGCTGCTTCCATCTCCGTAGTGCGTGGTGTGCCGTACCGCAGGCGCACCACCATGCCGTCCACCCGGTCCCAACCGCCTGCCGTCCGGGAAATTCCCAGTGACGGTTCGGCTACGCCACGTCGTCCGAGGTGGGCGCGTCACCAGCAGCCTAGCCCGGCAGCGCCCGCGGCACCGGTACGGGTCCGCCAGGCGCCCATGCCGCCCGGTCCGGTCAGTCGTCGGCGCCGAGCAGCCTTTCCAGCTCGGCCCGTCCCGGCAGGGCCGCGGGGCGGACCACCTCGCCGGTGCGGACGAAGAGGAAGGCGGCGCGGACCCGCTCCAGCGGGATGCCGTGCTGCTCGGCCCAGGCCAGCCGGTAGACCGCCAGTTGCAGCGGGTCGGCGGACGCGGCGGGGACGCGGCCGGTCTTCCAGTCGACGATCTCGTACGTGTCGCCGTCGTCTTCCCCGTGGCCCATCGCACCGGCGTGGCCCATTGCCTCGGCGTGGCCATATGCGTCGCCGTCGCGGTAGACCGCGTCGATCCGGCCCCTGACGACCCGGCCGCCGAGGGTGAGGTGCACCGGGACCTCGACGCGGTGCGGGGTGCGGTCGGCGTAGGGGCTGCGCAGGAATGCCTCCTTCAGCGCCGTCAGGTCCGCCTCGTCCGCGATGTCGTCGCCGCCCTCGATCCCGGGCAGGTCCTCGGGCCCGAACAGCGGGCGGGCGTCGAAGCGCGACTCGACCCAGGCGTGGAAGCGGGTGCCGCGCCGGGCCGCGGGAGCCGGCGGGCGGGGCAGCGGGCGGGCCAGTTCACGGGCGAGCCCGTCGGGGTCGGAGGCCAGCCGCATCACCTGGCTCGCGGTGAGCGTCGCGGGCAGCGGCACGTCCCGCACGGTCGCCCGCGCCCGGCGCAGCTCGCCCGCGAGGGCGTCCAGGTCGCGGTCCCAGGACGCGACGAGCCTGGCCTCCGCGGGATCGAGGCCGCCGGGCCCGGCGTCGGCGGTGCCGCCCGCGCCGCCGGGCGCGGCAATTGCCGCGGCTTCACCCCGCGCACCGGGAATCCCCGGCTTTCCCGCCGCCGGGTCCTCCACTTCCCCCGCCGCCTCCTCGGCGGCCGCGTAGGCCAGCACCGTGCGCGCCGCCCAGCGCCGCCTGCGCAGGGCCGTCGGGTCGAGCGGCAGCGGCCACGGGTGGTCCCTGACGCCGTCCAGCGCCGGGTTCGTGGCGCCCTCGGCGGGCGGCTCGGCCCACACCTCGATCTCGCCGTGGCCGGCCTCGCAGTGCTCGCGCAGGGCGTCGAGGAAGACCGAGGGCCCGAAGGGCGCCTTCTGCGTCGGCCCCCACCAGTGGCCCGAGCCGAGCAGCAGGGAGCGCGGCCGGGTGAAGGTCACATAGCCGAGCCGCAACTCCTCGATGCGCTGGTGCTCCTTCATGGCGCCGCGGAAGCCGTCCAGCCCGGCGCGCGTCCACTCCGGCACGTCGGGCAGTGTCGCCGCGTCACCGCGCAGCCCGTGCGGCAGCACCTTGGCGTTGACCGGCCACAATTCCCGCCCGCGCTCGCTCGGGAAGCCCTTGGCGACCAGGCCGGGCACGGCCACCACGTCCCACTCCAGGCCCTTGGACTTGTGCGCGGTGAGCACCTTCACCGTGTTCTCGCCGCCCGGCAGCGAACTGTCCAGACCCTTCTCGTATTGCGCGGCCGTGTGCAGGAAGCCGAGGAAGGCCAGCAGCGTCGCCTCGCCGTCCAGGGCCGCGAAACCGGCCGCGACGTCCAGGAACGACGTCAGCGTCTCGCGGCGGCGGGCGGCCAGCGCGTGCGGGGACGCGGACAGCTCGACCTCCAGGCCGGTGACGGCCAGCACCCGGTGCAGGACGTCCATCAGCGGGTCGGCGAGCGCCCTGCGCAGCTCCCGTATCTCCACCGCCAGCCGCGCGAACCGCACCCGCGCCTCCGGCGAGAAGGGCAGCCCGTCGTCCGGGTCGGCGTCCAGGAAGGTCTCCAGCGCGTCCGCGAGCGAGATCACCTCGGCCGGGTCGACGCCCTCCACCGCGGCCGCCAGCGCGTCGCGCCCGTCGCCTCCCGCGGACCCGTACCGTACGAGCAGCCGGGCGCGGCGGCCGAGCAGGGCCAGGTCGCGGGGGCCGATCCGCCAGCGCGGTCCGGTCAGCAGCCGGACCAGGGCGGCGTTCGCGGTCGGGTCGTGCAGCACCTCGCACACCGCGACCAGGTCGGCGACCTCGGGCAGGTGCAGCAGCCCGGACAGGCCCACCACCTCGACCGGGATGTCGCGGCCGACCAGCGCGGCGTGGATCTCGGGGAAATGTGCCGCGGTCCTGCACAGCACCGCGATCTCGCCGGGGGGTGTGCCGGTGCCCACCAGGTGGGCGATGGAGTCGGCGAGCCAGGCCGTCTCGTCCTGCTGGGTCGGCAGCAGGGCGCAGCGCACCTGCCCGGCGCGCTCGGCGCCGGGGGCGGGACGCAGGGCCTCGACGCCCTCGTGGCGGGCGCGCAGCTCGGCGGCCAGGGTGTTGGCCAGGTCGAGCAGCCGGCCGCCGGAGCGGCGGTTCTCGCTGAGCGAGTAGCGGTCGGCCGGGCTCCCGTCGGGGTGCGCGAAATGCCGCGGGAAGTCGTCGAGATTCGCCACGGAGGCGCCGCGCCAGCCGTAGATGGCCTGGCAGGGGTCGCCGACGGCGGTCACCGGGTGCCCGCTGCGGCCACCGAACAGCCCCGCGAGCAGCAGCCGCTGGGCGACCGAGGTGTCCTGGTACTCGTCGAGCAGCACCACGCGGTACTGCTCGCGCAGCAGCGCCCCGACCTCCGGCCTGGTCTGCGCCAGCCGCGCCGACAGCTCGATCTGGTCGCCGAAGTCCAGCAGGTCGCGGCGCCGCTTGTCGTCGCGGTAGGCCGCGGCCAGCCCGGCCAGGTCCCGGCGGGCGGCGACCGCCTGCGCCACGTCCTTCACCCACGCGTTGCCGCGTTTCGCCGGGTCGAGGTCGGCCAGCTCGGCGGCCAGCGCGGTGTCGTGGGCGCGCAGCTTCTCGGCCGGTACCAGGTGCTCGGCCAGCTCGCCGGCCAGCGCGAGCAGATCGCCGACCAGCGTCGGCAGGCCCTTGGTGAGCGCCGGATACGGCCCCGGCGCGGCCCGCAGCACCTTGGCGGCCAGCTGGTAGCGGGTCGCGTCGGCCAGCAGCCTGGCGGTGGGCTCCAGGCCGATCCGCATCCCGTGGTCCTTGAGCAGCTGCCCCGCGAAGGCGTGATACGTGGCAATGTGCGGGTCGCCGGCGGCCGGCTGCTCACCGTCCTCCCCCGGCTCCACCCTCGGGTCGTACGGGTCCCGGTCGGTGATGCCGGCCTGCGCCAACGCCTTGCGCACCCGCTCCGACAGCTCGCCCGCCGCCTTGTTGGTGAAGGTCAGGCCGAGCACCTGCTCGGGCTCGACCTGCCCGGTGCCGACCAGCCACACCACCCGCGCGGCCATCACCGTCGTCTTGCCGGAACCCGCTCCGGCCACGATCACGCCCGGCGCGAGCGGCGCGGTGATGCACGCCGTCTGCTCCGGGGTGAACGGGATGCCGAGCAGCTCTCTGAGCTGCTCAGGCGAATGGATGCGGGTTGCCACCTTATGGAGGCTATCCGCAGCCGCGGACACCTGCGGCCCACCGGTCGGTCCACCGGTCAGTCCACCGGTCAGTCCACCGGTCGGCCCACCGGTCGTCCGGTGGGCCGCAGGTCAGACGGTGAAGCCGTTGCCGGGTCGATGCTGAGGGCGGCCTTGCCCGTTGCCGGGTCGATGCTGAGGGCGGCCTTGCCGAAGGCCGCCGAAGGTCCCGCCCGCCCGGCAGGTCGGCGTCCCTGCTCCCCACGTCGGCCATTACCGGGCGCGGGGACGTACGCCGGTGTCACTCCACAATGTGCCGGCCCTCCGGCCGGGCCGTGCAGGCGGCGCGGAAGGCGCAGTGCGTGCAGTGCTGGCCCGCGGCCGGGGTGAAACGCTCGTCGAGCACCCGGCCGGCCGCGGTGGCGAGCAGCTCTTCCGCCCACTCCCCCGCCAGCGGTTCCTGCCGCTGCACCGCGGGAAGGGTCTCGCCGCCCTCGCGGCGGGTCGCGCCCAGCCGCAACTGCACCAGCTCCGCGCCGCCCGGAGGCGTCGGCCGGCCGCCGAAGAGCGGGTCGACGGCGCCCTCGCGTACGGCCAGCTGGTAGACCGCCAGCTGCGGGTGGTGGGCCACCTGGTCGGCGGTCGGCTTGCTGCGGCCGGTCTTGAAGTCCACGACATAGGCCGCGCCCTGCGCGTCCGTCTCGACCCGGTCCATACTGCCGCGGATACGGACCCGGGCGTCGCCCGCGGCAAGGGTGACGTCGAAGTCGTGCTCGGTGGCGACCGGGGTGCGGCCGCGCTCCATGACGTGCCAGCGCAGGAACCGCTCCAGGGCGGCGCGCGCGTTGTCCTTCTCCTGCCGGGACTTCCAGGGCGCGTCGAAGGCCAGCGCGTCCCATACGGAGTCCAGCCGGGCCATCAGCACGTCGAGGTCGGCCGGGGCGCGGCCCGAGGCGACCTCGTCGGCCAGGACGTGCACGACGTTGCCGAAGCCCTGGGCGGCGGTGGCGGGCGGCTCCGCCTTGACCTCGCGGCCCAGGAACCACTGCAGGGCGCAGGTGTTGGCGAGCTGGTCCAGGGCGCTGCCCGACAGCGCCACCGGCTGGTCGCGGTCCCGCAGTGGCACCGCGGAGGCGGTCGGCTCGTACAGGCCCCACCAGCGGTCCGGGTGCGCGGCCGGGACCAGCGGGTGGCCGTCGTCGTTCAGCGCGGCGAGGCGGGCCAGCCGGTGGGCCGCGGCCTCGCGCAGCGCCGGCGAGGCCGCCGGGTCGACAGTGGTCGCGCGCAGCTCCGCGACCAGCGCGGCGACCGCGAGCGGGCGGCGGGGGCGGTGCGTCACGTCCTGCGGCGCGACGCCCAGCTCCGCCAGGAAGCGGGACGGCTGGTCGCCGTCGTCCGCCGCGGACTTCACGGCCGTGACCAGCAGGCGCTCGCTCGCGCGGGTCGTGGCGACGTAGAAGAGCCGGCGCTCCTCGGCCAGCAGCGCGCCCTGGCTCAGCGGCGGGGCGATGCCGTCCCGCCCGATCCGGTCCGCCTCCAGCAGCGAGCCTCGGCGGCGCAGGTCGGGCCACACGCCCTCCTGCACGCCCGCCACCACGACCAGGCGCCACTCCAGGCCCTTCGCGCGGTGCGCGGTCATCAGCTGGACGGCGTCAGGGCGTACGGTCCTGCCGCCGAGCGTGTCCGCCGCGATGTCCTGGGCGGACAGCTCCTCCAGGAAGTTCAGGGCGCCGCGGCCGCCGGTGCGCTCCTCCGCGCGGGCGGCGGTCTCGAACAGCGCGCACACCGCGTCGAGGTCGCGGTCGGCGTTGCGGCCCGCCGCGCCGCCGCGCAGGGCGGCCCGCTCCAGGCGGGCCGACCACGGGGTGCCGTTCCACAACGTCCACAGGGCGTCCTCGGCGGTGCCGCCGCCGGCCAGGGTGTCGCGGGCCGCCCGCAGCAGCGCACCCACGCGGCGGGCGCCGCGGGCGTACGACGGGTCGTGGGCGACCAGCCTCTCCGGCTGGGCGACGGCTTCGGCGATCAGCACGTCCGACGGGCGTGGCACCGCCACGCCCGCCGCGCGCTCCTCCTCGCGCAGCGCCCTGCCCAGCCGGCGCAGGTCGGCGGCGTCCATGCCGCCGAGGGGCGACGCCAGCAGCGTCAACGCGTCCTCAACCCCGACCCCGACCTCCCCGGCCGCCCCCGAACCCGCGGGGAGCCCCCGCGAAGCCGACGCCCCGGGTCCCCGGGAGGGAACACCGTCCGCCGGCACGCCGGGGGGGTCCAACGCGCCTCCGACCGGCTCCCCGGGAAGCGCCGAGGGAAGGCCGTCCGGCGGCACGTCGGACGCGCCCTGGATGTCTCCGGGCGCCGCCACCCCGCCGTCCTCGACAGGCCCCCCGGGAAGAACGGAGGAAGCGCCGTCCGGCAGCACGCCGGGAGCGCCCAGGGGAGCTCCGACGGGCTCCCCGGAAGGTCCCGAGGAAACGCCGTCCGCCGATACGCCGAGAGCGCCCTGGGAGCCTCCGGACGACCCCACCCCGCCCTCCTCGCCGGGCCCCCCGGAAGGCGCCGAGGAAACGCCGTCCGCCGGCACGCCCGGTTGCTCCGGGGGCGGGGCGCCCGCGGAGCCGTCCGCCGGCACGTCCGGCTGCTGCGGGGGCGGGGCGCCCGCGGTCTGCTCGCCCAGGGGTCCTTCGGGGGCCTGAGGGGGTGGGAGGAGGGAGGTGGCGGCCAGGCGGAGGGCGAGGAGGAGGGGGGTGAGGGCCGGGTCGGTGTGGAGGGGGGTGGTGGCGGGCGGGAGGTCGGTGGGGACGCCGGCCGAGGTCAGGGCGCGGCGCAGGGGGGCGAGGGCGGCGGTGGTGCGGGTGAGGACGGCCATCGTGCGCCAGGCGTGGCCGTCTTCGAGGTGGGCGCGGCGCAGGGTGTCGGCGATGGACTCGACCTCGGCGCCCGCGGTCGGGTAGGTGCGGACGTCGACGGTGCCGCCCTGGGCTTGCGCCGTCAGGGCGCGGTGGGCGCGGACCGCGTCGGCGGGGAGCCGGGGCAGCGGCATGCGGGCGGTCAGGTGGCGGGTGGCAGCCAGCAGGCCGGCGCGGGCCCGCCGGGAGATGCGCAGGACGCTGACGTCGGCCGGCGTCCCGTCCCGGCGGGGGAACTGCTCGGGGAAGCCGAGGATGCCGTTGATGTCGGCGCCGCGGAAGGCGTAGACGGACTGGTCGGGGTCACCGAAGGCGACCAGGGTGCGACCCTGCCCGGCGAGTGCCCGCAGCAGCCGCACCTGGGCCGGGTCGGTGTCCTGGTACTCGTCGACGTAGACCGCGTCGTAGCGCCGGGTCAGCTCCTGGTGGACCTCGGGCCGCCAGGCGAGCAGGACGGCCCGGTGCACAAGCTCCGTGTAGTCGACCATCCCGCCCAGCTCCGTGACCTCCAGGTACTCGTCGAGGAAGGCCGCCGCCGCGGTCCAGTCCGGCCGGCCGATGCGGTGGGCGAAGTCGGCGAGCGCGACCGGGCCGAGGCCCAGTTCGCGGGTGCGGGCCAGCACCGCGCGCACCTCGTCGGCGAAGCCCCTGGTGGTGAGCGCGGCCCGCAGGTCGTCGGGCCAGCGCACCCGGCCGCGGCCCTCCCGCTCCAGCGCCGCCTGGCCGGCCAGCAGCTCGCGGACCAGCAGGTCCTGCTCGGCGCCGGACAGCAGCCTGACCGGCTCCTGGAAGGCTTCGGCAGGCTGGTGCTCGCGGACCAGGGCGTAGCAGAAGGAGTGGAAGGTGCTCGCCGTGAGCCCGCCGAGGCCGCGCGCGGCCATCCGGTCGCGCAGGTCGACCGCGGCCCTGCGGCTGAAGGTGAGGACCAGGATCCTGTCCGGCGCGGTGCCCGCCCGCACCCTGGCCAGCACCGACTCGATCAGCGTGGTCGTCTTCCCGGTGCCGGGGCCGGCGAGCACCAGCAGCGGTCCCTCCCTGTGCTCAACCACCGCCCGCTGTGCCGCGTCCAGCACAGGGGGCGCCACGGGCGCGGGAGGCGTGCGCAGCAGGCGGTAGCCGACGGCCGCGGAGGCCGCCGGGGCGGGAGGGGGAGACAGGATCACGTGGTTCGCCGGTTCTTCGGAGGCTCGAGCAGTGGTGCGGTTGCGGTCGCGGAGGCGGGTTCAGCCCGGGGCGGGGTTCGCCCGACGCTACGCCGTGCTCCCCGCGCGCCGCAGGCGGCCCATGGACACGCCGGACACTCCTTACGGGGCGCCGATGCCGTGCGCGGGCCCCGGATGGCGGAAGCTTGAGGGCATGAGCTTCCGGCCCTCAGCCGTCGGCGGCGCCGTCCGCGCCCGGCGTGCGCCCGTCCCAGCGCGCCCGGCGCATGTCGATCCGCGGTATGTGGCCCTCGGTGGCGGGCCCCGCGGTCCGCAGCGGTGTGCCCTCGGCGCGGTAGGCGTCCAGCGCGCCCAGCTCGTGGCCGGGCAGCAGGACGCCGTCGGCCCGCACCACGCGCCACCACGGCACCCCGCTGCCGTACAGCGCGAGCACCCGGCCGACCTGCCGCGGGCCGCCCTCGCCGAGCCACTCGGCGATGTCGCCGTAGCTCATCACCCGCCCGGCCGGGATCAGGTCGACGGTGTCGAGCACCCGCTCCGCGTAGTCACCGGGTGTGCCGGGGTCGTCTTCCTCGCTCATCCGACCCATCCTGCCCCAGACCACCGACACCGGGGGGTTCCGGTGCCATCCGGACAGCGGTCGTGCCACCATCGTCCCGGCGGTGACTGGTGATACGAGATCAAGAAGAGACCGACGCGGATCAGCCGGGCGCGGACAAGGCCGGAGGGGCCTCCCGCGCCCGTAAAGCGCTGCCCGCGCCCGGGCCCGGCGGCGACGACGCCGCGGACCGCACCGCCCGCGGCGGTGGCGGCGCGAAAGGCCTCCCCAGGGGCAGCTCGAAGAACGGCGCAAAGGGCAAGGCGGACGCAATGAGCGACGCCGACGGCGACGCGGAGAACCGCGGCAGGGGCAGCGCCGCGGACGGGGGCGAGCCCGACGCCGCCGGGGGCGCCGACACCGGCGCGCAGGCCGGCACGAACGGCGCCGCGCCCACCGGGGGCGCCGACGAGCCGCCCCCGGGCGCGGACACCGGTGCGAACGGCGGCGAACCGCCCCCCGGCGCCGACAGCGAACCGCTCACCGGCGCGAACGGCGACGCGAACGGCGAACCGCCCCCCGGCGCCAACGACGAAGCGCCCGCCGCCGCGGAAAGCGCCAACGGCGAACCGCCCCCCGCCGCGGGAAGCGCCGGCAGCGAGCCGCGCACCGGCGCGCACCTGAGCGCCGACGGCGACGCGACCGGCGGCGACGCGACCGGCGGCGACGCGACCGGCGACGACGCGGCCGGCGACGAGCACGCCCGCGGCGACGTCCCCGAGCCCGGCCCGACCCCGGTCGCCGTCGACGAACCGCTGCTCGCCGCACGGGTGCACCGGCCCGCCGACCTGATGCGGTTCCTTTTCGGGCTGCTCGGCATCGCCGTCGTGCTGGCCGTCGCGGGCTTCGCCCACGCGACGACGACCGGCCTCGAAACGGACATCGCCAAGGGCACCGACCACGCGCCGGACGCGCTCGCGTCGTTCGCCGGCCTGACGGCGAGCATCGCGGTGCTGATCGTGCCCGTCGCCTTCGCCATCGAGAGGCTGGCCAAACGGGACGGGCTGCGTATCGCCGACGGCGTGCTCGCCGCCGTGCTGGCGCACGGCACGGCCCTCGCCACCGACCTGTGGGTGACCAACTCGGCGCCCGGTCCGATCCGCGACGCGCTCACCCACAACGCGCCGTCCGGCACCGGCATGACCGACCCCGTGCACGGGTATCTGGCGCCGGTCATCGCGTACGTCACGGCGGTCGGTATGGCGCGGCGCCCGCGCTGGCGGGTGGCGCTGTGGTGCGTGCTGCTGCTCGACGCCTTCGCGGTGCTGGTCGGCGGCTACACGACGCCGTTCTCGATCGCGGTGACCGTGCTGATCGGCTGGACCGTCGCCTACGGCACGGTCTACGCGGTGGGCTCGCCGAACGTCCGGCCCACCGGGCGGCAGCTGCTCGCCGGGCTGCGCCGGGTCGGCTTCAGCGCGCAGACCGCCCGCCGGGTGCAGGAGGACCGCCCGGAGACCGCGGACTCCGACCGCGGACGCGGCTATCTGGTCATCCTGGAGAACGGACCGCCGCTGGACGTCACGGTGGTGGACCGCGAGCAGCAGGCGCACGGCTTCTTCTACCGGGCGTGGCGGCGGCTGTCCCTGGTCGGCGGCATCACCCAGCGGCGCTCCCTGCTGTCGCTGCGCCAGGCGCTGGAGCAGGAGGCGCTGCTCGCCTACGCGGCAATCGCCGCGGGTGCCAACGCCCCGAAGCTCATTGCCACGTCGGAACTGGGCCCCGACGCGGTGATGCTGGTCTACGAGCACATCGGCGGCCGGCGTCTCGACACGCTGACCGACGACGAGATCACCGACACCTTGCTGCGGGAGACCTGGACGCAGGTGCGGGCGCTCCAGTCGCGGCGGATCGCGCACCGGCGGCTGGTCGGCGAGTCACTGCTGGTGGACAGGTCGGGGCGGGTCTTCCTGACCGATCTGCGCGGCGGTGAGATCGCGGCGGGCGACATCGTGCTGCGGATGGACGTGGCGCAGCTGCTGACGACGATGGCGCTGCGGGTCGGCCCGGAGCGGGCGGTGGCGTCCGCGGTGGCGGTGCTCGGCCCCGACGCGGTGGCCAACTCGCTGCCGCTGCTCCAGCCGATCGCGCTCAGCCGCGCCACCCGCGCACAGCTCAAGCAGCTGGCCAGGGAGCGCGCCCAGCGGGAGCGCGAGGCGGTGCTCGCCGCCTCCGCCTCCGAGAAGCACGCCCGCGACCTGAAGCGGGCTCAGGACGCGGCGGCGCGCGCGGCGTCCCATGGCGGGGGCGTGCGCGCCGACGTCGAGGAGGCCGAGGAGAAGAGCGAGGAGAAGGGCGTCTCCAAGGCCGAGCGCAAGGCGGAGAAGCGGGCCATAGAGGACGCGCTGGAAGAGGCCCGCGAGGAGGACCTGCTCTCGCGGATCCGGCAGCAGGTGCTGCTGATCCGCCCGCAGGCGCCGGTCGAGCCGGTGCGGCTGGAACGCATCAAGCCGCGCACCCTGATCACCGTGATCGCCGGTGCCTTTGCCGCGTATTTCCTGCTGTCCCAGCTCAGCTCGGTGCCGATCGGGCATGCCATCGCCAATGCCGACTGGCGCTGGGCGGCGATCGCGGTGGCGGGATCCGTGGCAAGTTACGTCGCCGCCGCGTGCGCGCTGGCCGGTTTCGTGCCCGAGCGGCTGTCGCTGCTGCGGACGGTGCAGGCGCAGATCGCCGGGTCGTTCGTGAAGCTGGTGGCGCCCGCCGCGGTCGGCGGGGTGGCGCTGAACACCCGCTATCTGCAGAAGGCCGGGGTGCGTCCGGGCCTGGCCGTGGCAAGTGTCGGCGCCTCGCAGCTGGTGGGCCTGGGCATGCACGTCCTGCTGCTGATGACCTTCGGCTTCATCACCGGTACGGAGAAGACGCCGTCGCTGTCCCCGTCCCGTACGGTCATGGCGGGGCTGCTGACCGCGGGCGTGCTGGTGCTGGTGGTCACGGCGGTGCCGGCGCTGCGGAAGTTCGTGTCCACCCGGGTGCGGGCGCTGTTCGCCGGCGTGGTGCCGCGCATGCTGGACGTCCTGCAGCGGCCCGGCAAGCTGGCCACCGGCATCGGCGGCACGCTGATGGTGACGGTGACCTTCGTGATCTGCCTGGACGGCTGCGTGCGGGCCTTCGGCGGGCATCTGAGCTACGCGGCTGTCGCCGTCGTCTTCCTCGCCGGCAATGCGCTGGGTTCCGCGGCCCCGACGCCCGGCGGTGTCGGCGCGGTCGAACTGGCGCTGACCGGTGGCCTGATCGCGGCGGGCCTGCCCAAGGAGGTGGCCACCCCCGCGGTGCTCTTCTTCCGGCTGCTGACCTTCTGGCTGCCGGTGCTGCCCGGCTGGCTGTCCTTCACGCAGCTCTCGCGCCGCGGCGAGCTGTAGGCAGGCGCACACACGACGGCAGGCGCACACACGACGGCGGGGCCGGCACCGAAGTGCCGGCCCCGCCGTCGTGTGTCGCCGCCTACCGCCGGATCTAGTAGATCGGCTTGTGCGGCTCCACGGTGTTGACCCAGCCAATCACGCCGCCGCCGACGTGCACGGCGTCGGAGAAGCCCGCGGACTTCAGCACCGCGAGCACCTCGGCGCTGCGCACGCCGGTCTTGCAGTGCAGCACGATCCGCTTGTCCTGCGGCAGCGCAGAGAGGGCGCTGCCCATGATGAACTCGTTCTTCGGGATCAGCTTCGCGCCCGGGATGGACACGATCTCGTACTCGTTCGGCTCGCGGACGTCGATGATCTCGATGTTCTCGCCGTCGTCGATCCACTCCTTGAGCTGCTTGGGAGTGATCGTCGACCCGGCCGCCGCGGCCTGCGCCTCCTCGGAGACGACGCCGCAGAAGGCCTCGTAGTCGATGAGTTCGGTGACCGTGGGGTGGTCGCCGCAGACCGCGCAGTCCGGGTCCTTGCGGACCTTGACCGTGCGGTACGTCATCTCCAGGGCGTCGTAGATCATCAGCCGGCCGACCAGCGGCTCGCCGATGCCGGCCAGCAGCTTGATGGCCTCGGTGACCTGGATCGAGCCGATCGACGCGCAGAGCACGCCGAGCACGCCGCCCTCGGCGCAGGAGGGCACCATGCCGGGCGGCGGGGGCTCGGGGTACAGGCAGCGGTAGCAGGGGCCGTGCTCGGACCAGAAGACCGACGCCTGGCCGTCGAAGCGGTAGATGGAGCCCCAGACGTACGGCTTGTCGAGCAGCACGCACGCGTCGTTGACCAGGTAGCGGGTCGCGAAGTTGTCGGTGCCGTCCACGATCAGGTCGTACTGGGAGAAGATCTCCATCACGTTCTCGGCTTCGAGCCGGGTCTCGTGGAGGACGACGTTCACCAGCGGGTTGATGCCCAGGACCGAGTCGCGGGCCGACTCGGCCTTGGAGCGGCCGATGTCGGCCTGGCTGTGGATGATCTGGCGCTGCAGGTTCGACTCGTCGACCTCGTCGAACTCGACGATGCCGAGCGTGCCGACACCGGCCGCGGCCAGGTACATCAGGGCCGGCGAGCCGAGACCGCCGGCGCCGACGCACAGCACCTTGGCGTTCTTGAGCCGCTTCTGCCCGTCCATGCCCACATCGGGGATGATCAGGTGACGCGAATATCTGCGGACCTCGTCAACGGTGAGCTCGGCGGCCGGCTCGACCAGCGGTGGCAGCGACACAGGGACCTCAGCAATACGGTTGGTCGGTCTCAGACGATACGGATGTCGCGTGCTCGCACACGCGCGTCCTTGCAACACTGCCACGCCGGTCTTCATTCCAAGACACCCGGTCCGAGGGCCGAGACGTCCGGCGGTCACATCGTGGGCGGTCCCCCGTCCGCCGGGGGGCCGCCCACCAGGCGTACCGCCCGCTCCCAGTATCCGGGCAGGCCCGCCCAGGGGTCGGTCCCGTCCCGCTCGGTGCGGTCGGTCAGGCACACGGTGGCCGCGCCCTGCCAGCGGGCGATCCGCAGCGCGCCGTCGAGGTGCAGTTCGGGCACGCCGTGCACGAGGTGCGCGAAACGCGACGGCGGATGGTCCGCCGTCCACGGCGGCGCCTCCGACCAGCGGTAGCGGTCCCAGGAGCCGGCGAAGGTGACCAACTGGTCGGCGAGGTCGGCGTAGCAGGGGTCGGGGTGGCAGCCGTGGCCGAGCACGACGTGCCCGGCGCCCCTGCCCTCCCGGTCCAGCAGCGCCCGCAGCGTGGTGACCGCCCAGTGGCAGTCGGCGGCCTGCTCGGGGCCGATCGGCGCCCGGTCCAGGTAGAAGCCGTCGACGTGGTACCAGTCCAGGTAGCGCGAGGCGTCGGAGACCAGTTCGCCGAACGGCCGCCGCCCCCGCTCGGCGTCCAGCAGTCCGAGGAGCGGGACGCCGTTCTCACGGACGCGGGCGGTCACCTCCGCGTACAGCGGGTCGGGGCGGCTGCCCGGACCGCGGGCCACGTCGAAGGCGACCCAGTGCAGCGGTGCGCCAGGGCGGGCGATCTCGGCCCACTCGGCCGCTGCCACCAGGGGGTGCGCGAAGGCCGGCACGCCGAATCCCGTACGGTCGCCGCGCCGCCTCGTGCCGCGCGGCGACCCGGTCAGACGCGGCATGCCGCCTCCATCCACACGTCGGCCAGCGACTCCTCCAGGCCGATCCGCGGCCGCCAGCCGAGCCGGTCGCGTGCCGTACGCACATCGGCCTGCTGCCACAGCCCGCAGCCGTCGGGGTACGGCGGCATCATCGCGCCGCCGGACGCGGGCGCCTCGTCCAGCTCGCGGACGGCGCCCTCGTAGCCCGCGACATGGGCCAGCGCGGTGGCCATGTCCCGCATCCGCACCGCCCGCCCGCTGCCGATGTTCACCACGCCCTGCGCGGCCGACAGCGAAGCGGCGTGCACCGCCCGGGCCACGTCCCGGGCGTCGATGAAGTCCCGCTGCACGGCCAGGCCGCCGAGCCGCAGCTCGGCGTCGCCGTTCTGCATCGCCCGGCGCAGCGCCTCGGCGACCCGGCCCAGCGGCGCACCCGTCGGGGTGCCCGGCCCCACCGGGCTGAACACCCGCAGCACGACCGCGTCCAGGCCGGAGCCCAGCACCAGCTCGGTGGCGGCCAGCTTGCTCACCCCGTACGGGCCGCCCGGCCGCGGCGGGGCGTCCTCGCCGGTGGAGGAGCCGACCGGCGAAGGGCCGTACTCCGAGCCGCAGCCCAGCTGGACCAGCCGGGCGGCGATGCTGCTGCGGCGCATCGCCTCGCACACCGTGGCGACGGCCACGATGTTCTGCCTGACCAGTTCGCGGGCGGCGCCGCGGGTGGTGCCTGCGCAGTTGACGACCACGCCGGGATGGACCGCGTCGAGGAAGCGGGCCAGCACGCCGGGCGCGCCGCTGGACAGGTCGAACCTGACGTCCGCGTCGTCACTGCGGCCCAGCGCGGTGAGCTGGACGGCGGGGTCCGCGAGCAGTCGCTCCGCGACGTGGCGGCCGAGGAAGCCGTCGGCTCCGAGCAGCAGCACTCTCATCGGGTGCCTCCCAGCGGTGCGGTGGTGCGTTGTTGCGTGATCACGGATCTTTCTCCTGGTCGGTGTGACGGAGGTCAGTGGCGCCGGTGCGCGGCGGCCCGCGCGAGCAGGCGGAAGGCCTGGGCGGCCAGTACGGCGGCCGCGGCGCCGCACACGGCGGCTTCCGCGGTGCCGCCGGACGGCGCGAGATGGCCGGGGGCCGCGGCGAGTACGAGGGTCAGCGCCTCGGCCGCGCAGGCCGCGGCCAGGCCCGCCGCGGCGCTGGCGGGGTGGCCGTGCACGGCCAGCAGCCGGGCGGTGAACAGCAGCACGCCCAGCGCGGCGGGCCCGGCGAGCGGGGCGGAGCCCGCCATGGCGGCGGCGAGCAGCAGCAGCGCGACCAGCACGGCCGCGTATCCGGCGAGGGCGGCCGCCAGCCGGGGCCGCACGGCGTCGGCGAAGTCGGCGAGGCCGTGGCTGGGGGCGAGTTGGGCGCGGGCCGCCGCCGCGAACCAGCCGGCCAGCACGGCGGCCGGCGCCAGGCTCAGCGCGAGCGCGGCGAAGCCGGCCGTGCCGGCGCCGGTGTCGAACCGGCCCCGGCCGCCCAGCGCGGTGACGGCCTGCGGGCCGTAGAGCGCGAAGCCGAGCAGGCCGTACGTCCACAGGGCCGCGCCCGCGCCGTGGGCGATACGCAGCGGGCCGCCGCGCAGCGCCGCCCACAGGGCGACGGCCACCACCACCGCGACCGGCGCGGCCGCCACGGGGAGCCCCGCGGCCAGCACGCACCCGGCCCCCGGCAGCAGGTGCAGCGCGGTCGCCCGCCCCCCGAGCCGCACCCGCCTGGCCCCCCTCTCCCCCACCGCGGCCACCCGCACCGCCCGCGGCACCCGCGCGAACAGCTCCTCGGCCAGCCCGAAGACGTCCCGGTGCCGCAGCCGCCGCGCCTCCCCGTCGTTGACGCCGTACGCCTCAAGGCCGGCCGCGATCTCCCACGCGTCCACGGCCCCTGCGACCATCGCCTGGTGCCGGTGCATCACGGCCCGCACGGGGTCGGCGGGCCCGCGCCGCCGGGGCGCTCCCGCGGGCGCCGCCCCGAGTCCGGCCGGGACGCGGCCCGGCTGCGAAATCGATTCGGCACCCAGCGCCGGGGCAGGGTGCCCGGGCCCGGCGGGGCGGTGGCGGGGGGCGGCGGCGGTACGTGCCGGGGCCGCGGGCTCCGAGCCGGGGCTCGCGGCGGCGGTCCCCGCGCCGGGGCCGGGCGCGTCCGTTCCCGCGCCCCTTTCCGCGCCGGGGGGCCGCGGCGGAGCCGGGTCCGGTATGGGGACGAGGGTGGGGGGGTCGTCGAAGGCGGGGGCGGGGGTCAGACGGGTGAGGAGGGCTTCGGTGGCGGTCGGGTCAGCGGACATGGGACGGGGCTCCGGGGGTCAGGGGCGGGTGGCGGGGATCCGGGTCCAGGACGGGTGGGACGGGGTGGGCGCCAGGCGGGACGGGGAGAGGGATTCGGCGGGAGTGGTGAAGGGGCGGGGGGCGCCCTGGGCGTCGAGGAGCGGGAGGCGGCGGACCGGGTGGTGGGCCACCACGTCGAGATAGCTGTCGCGGAAGGCGTCCACGCAGGTGGCGACCGTGAAGAGGGCCAGCGCCCGCTCCCTGGCCGCCGCGCCGAGGCGGGCCGCCCGTTCGGGGCCGCGCAGCAGGTCGAGCGCCGCGTCGGCCAGTGCCTTCGGGTTGCGCGGCGGCACGACCAGACCCGTACCGCCGATGACCTCCCGCACCGCGCCCACGTCCGTGGACACCGTGGGCCGCCCGCAGAACATCGCCTCCACCAGGCTCAGCGGGAAGCCCTCCGCGCCGCTGGACAGCACGACCACGTCGCCCGCCGCATACGCGTCCGCCGGCTCCGGCGCCCCGGGCGAGCCGATCTCCTCGAAGCTGACCGGGTTCTCCCCGACGGCATGCGCGTCGGCCGCCTCGTCGGGGAAGAGCTGGGCGGCGAGCGTGCGGCAGTGGTCCAGATATCCGGACGACCGCTCGTCCGCCGCCCGCAGGTGGAAGATCCGCAGCCGCGCCTGCGGCTCCTCACCGCGTATCGCGTGGAAGGCGTGCAGCAGCGCGATGAGGTCCTTGGCCGGGTCCGCGCGGCCCACCCACGCCACGGTCGGGTCGGAGTGCGCGGCCTGCTCGTCCGCCTGGGCCGCGGCCTCCGCCGCCGCGCCGGCCCCAGCGAAGCGCCCGGCGTCGATGCCCGGGTGGATCGTCCGCATCCGCTCCCTGGGCGCACCGCACCGCTCCTGCCAGCGCCGCACATGGGTCGACCCCGGGGTGATCAGCGCGGCCTGCCGGTAGCTCTCGCCGGCCAGCAGCCGGTAGTGGTCGCCGAGCAGGACGCGTACGGCCGGCGGCAGCCCGGCGGCGCGGTGCGCGAGCAGCGCCTCCCGGGCGCGGACGGTGTACTCGGTGACGATCAGCGGAGCGCCGCAGAACCGTTTGCCCAACAGCCCCGGAAGGGTGGCCGTGCCGCCCGACACCGCGTGGCACACATCGGCGGCGCCCAGCTCCTCCGGGCCGTACCAGGGCGCCGACAGCGGGCGCAGCTGGCGCTCCAGCAGGTCGGCGGTGATGAGCAGTTCGGTCACGACGATGTCGCCGAGCACCGGGCGCACCCCGGGGGCCCGGCACGCCGCCTCCAGCTCCGCCAGCGCGTCGTCGCCCCGCAGCAGCGCGGGGAGGGCGCCGGGGGCGTCCACGGCCAGGTCCGCGAGGGCGTACAGGCCGGTGGCGAAACGGTCCGCCCGCTCGGCCTGGCCGACCGCCGCGCCGCCGGCCAGAGCCGCGGCGAGGTCCCGGAAGGCGGTGCGGAAAGCCGCGCGCTGCGCCTTGGCGGCGCTGCGGCCCGCCCGCGGCGCCTCGGGGGCGGGCTCGCCCCACAGCCGCTCGTGGCGCACGCGGCGCACCTGCGGTGGCGTCTCGACCTCGCCCGCGGAGTCGGTCCGCGGGGAACGGCTCAGGGCGTAGACGTCGAAGTCGTGGTGGGCCAGGCCTCTGACCAGGCGGTCGCACCATGCGCCACCCTCACCTCTCGCGTACGGATAACCACCCTCGGTAAGTAATCCAATCCGCACGGGTCCGCCCCTTCTCGCTCTCAGCCATGTCCTCGGCCCCGGACGAGGTGGTGTCCCGCCCGGCGGGATGACCGTATTGCGCGATGCGGGTGGTGCGGTGGACGGTTGTCCGCGGCACCATCAAAAGGGGTGAACGGACGTAACTTCTCCCAACGCGGGGCGTTGGATCCCCTACGCGAGGGGGTGCGCGGCTACCCCAGCCCGGCGCTGGTCGCGCGGACGGGGTGATTGCCCCCTGCGGGTGCGTTGCTTCGCGTGGGGGTGCCCCCACGCGCCCCTGGGTGATTGCCCCTTGCGGTGCGTTGCTTTCTTTCCGCCTATACGGCGGGGCGCGCAGTTCCCCGGGCCCCTTTAGGCCTGCGTCCTCCTACGCCCAGCGCTGACCCTGCCAGGGGCTGGGCCTTGCGCAGGAGGGCACGCGTTTTCCAGGGGCGCGGGGAGCTGCGCGACAAGCCACAGCGCGGCGGCACGAAAGCAACGCACCGCACGGGGCTGCCACCTCACGGGCGCGGGGCCACGACGGACCCGCACGAAAGCACCGCCCCGCGAGGGGCGAAGGCTCAGGCGCCGGGTCTAGGGAAAGGGCCAGGCGTTGGGCTTGCAGGTGGGGCCGCCGTTGAGGGAGAGGAACTTGGTCTGCTGCATCATCACGGGCGCCGGGGCCCCGGCACGGGGGCAGCCCACGTGGCCGTGCCCCAACCGGTGCCCGACCTCGTGGTTGATCAGCATCTGACGATACGCGTGCATCAGATGCGGACCGTACGTCTCGGCCCCCTGCGCCCAGCGATACGCGTTGATCATGGTGCGCGGCGTCGACGCCGCATCGCACGAGACGTTCTGGATCGACGTGTCGAGCCCGGACTTGGCGCACCACTTCGCCGTGGTGCCCGGGCTGGCCAGCGTCACGACGATGTCGGCGTGGCCGGTCGAGACGCGCTCGAAGGTCATCGTGCCGCCGTGGCCCCAGCTGCGGCTGTCGTTGAGGGTCTTGAAGACGGTGTCGCTGAAGAGCCGGGGGTCCAGCGGGAGGCCCTGTTCGACGTCGACCCGGAAGGTCATCACCTTGCCCTTGCCGGGTGCGGCCTGGTGGCCGGGGACGGTGGTGAAGGCGCCGGAGAGGCTGAGGTCGGGGGCCAGCGGGAACTGCAGGTTCATCAGCTGGTCGTAGCCGGCCGGGGCGGCCGCCAGCGTGGCGGAGGGGGTGGCGGACGGTGTCGCGCTCGGGCCGGAGCCCGACGTGTCCGTGGGGTCGGACGCGGGAGCGTTCCTGCCGGTGCCGGTGAACTGGCTGCCGGCGGTGACGGCGACCACGGTGACCACCGCGGCCGCCGCTATGCCGCTGATCGTCCAGGTGGCCTTGCCGGGCTTGCGGCGCCCGCCGCCGGGCCCCGGCACCTCGACGGGAGCGGCCGGTGGGGCGGGGGCCGCGGGAGCGGCCGGCTCGGCCACCGGGGCGGGAGCGGGCGCGGGCGTGCGCTCCGGGGCCTGCGGTTCGAAGGCGTCGAGGAATTCCTGCCGCGGCCGCGGCACCCCGCGGCCGGGCGTCTCCACCTGGTGCCGGGGCGTGCGCAGCCCTGAGGCGGCCGCGGCGGTCGCGGTGTCGTGCGCGGCCCAGCCCTCCGCCCAGTCCTCGACGGGGTCGAAGGGCAGGCCCCGGGTGCCGGAGCCGGCCCAGGCGGGCCTGCCGTCCCCGGGGGGGCCGTCGTCCGCCGGGTCGATGGGCAGGTCGCGGACCGGTGCGGCGCCACCCGTCCAGGTGCCGGGCGCGCCCCACGCCCCGTGTTCGCGGTGCTCGGGGTGCGTGGGCGGTCGGGCGCCGAGGTCCTGGGGGCGTACGGGAACGAAGGCGCCGCTGTCGCCGAAGGGGTCGAACGGCTCGCCGTAGGGGCCGCTGGGGCCGCGCCTGCGGCGCCCGCTGCCGGGGGTGCCCAGCGCGCTACCCGGCGGCGCGAAGGTGCCGCTGCCGCCGCCGGTCTGCGGTACGCGGTTGTCACGACCGTCCTGGCCGTCCCGCGCGCTGTGTTTGCCCACGCCCTCGATCAGCTCCCGCTCGCCGCAGTGCTCATGTCCGCCGTAGCCGTGACCGTACTCCCGGCGGCGCCGCCGCGTGCGCGGGCGGAGATTTCGTCGCGCAGGTCACGGAAGGCCCGCTCGACCAGGTAAGGGTGCTCCATCATCGCGACGTGGCCGCCGCCGGGGATGGTCAGCAGCCGCGAGTCGCGGAAGGCCCGCGACGCCCTGCGGGCCATCCGCACCGAGACGAGCCTGTCGCGTACACCGTAGACCAGCAGCGTCGGCGCGAGCACCCGCTCGGCCTGCCGCCACAGGGAGTGCTGGCCGCTGAGGGTGTAGGCGTTCACGATGCCGCGGGTGGACCGGATCATGACGTCCCAGAAGTACGGCAGGTCGATCCGCCGCTGGTATTCGGTGGCGGCCGCGGCCCGCTCGGGCCCGCCGACGACGGACGGGTCGCCGTAGCAGAGCGACAGCAGCGCCTCGGTGCGGCGCTCCGGCGGCCAGTCGCGCGTGACGCGGACGTACAGCGCGGCCATGCCGGGGACGGAGGCGAGGGCGGTCGGCAGCGCGCTGGTCTGCGGGGGCAGCTCGGGCAGCGCCGGCGAGATCAGGGTGAGGGTGCGGACCAGGTCGGGGCGGGCGGCGGCGACCTTGACGGTGACGGCGCCGCCCAGCGAGTTGCCGAACAGGTGGACGGGACCGCGGCCCTCGGCCTCCAGCAGCCTGATGACCGCGCGGGCGTGCGCGGCGATCGAGTAGTCGCCGTTGTCAGGTGGTGGGGAATGGCCGAAACCCGGCAGGTCCAGGGCGCGCCCTTCGACGGTGTCGTCGAGCGAGGCCATCAGCGCCGACCAGTTCTGCGACGAGCCGCCGAGGCCGTGCACGAACATCGCCGGTTCCAGGCCGGCCGTTCCGCGCGCCGCCCCGTGGCCGGTCCGGGAGCGAACCAGCAGGCCCAGGCCGGGCAACCGCACCATCCTTGACGTCTCCCCGTCCGCGAGCACCGGGCCCGCCGGGGGTACTGCCGCCGGTGCGGCGGCGGCTTGGGAGTAGTCCGTCGAGGGCATGTGTCGATGTTACGAGACGATCACGTGCGGGACCGCGTGTTCGTCCGCACAGAACCGCACAGAATCAGCCGTCCACGGACGCCCGGCGCGCTCAGAAGCGCTCGTACGCGCTGCGCCCGCGGCCGCGGGCTCCTAGGCTCCAAGGGAGGGGGTAGAGGAGGGGGAGGGCGGGGACCGAGGGAAGGGAGTCGCCATGTCCGACGAGATCGCGCGTATCGAGCGGGAAGCCGACGCGGACGACATCGAAGCCGCGGAGAACGCGCTCGACGGGAATCCGGACCTGGAGGCACCGGAGGCGGACATCGCCGAGCAGCACACCGAGCTGCTGCAGCAGGAGGACGACCCGCTGACCGCCAGGCCCGCGGTGGAGGAGGGCGAGGCGGACCCGGCGGACGCCGCGGAGCAGCGCCGGGTGGTCGCACTGGACGAGGACGATTACCGCTGAGCGGCCGGGGACGCTTCCGCGCCGCATATCCAGAACGTGAGAATGTGCGCCCGTACGGCGCACAGGTCGTTACTCAAAAGTACGATGGCCAGCGCAGCGTTCTTTCGTTCGTTTCTTCGTTCGTTTCTTCGTTCGTTCCGCAGAAATGGGAGGCGGCGTGACAGCCATCGAGCAGACCCAGGCACGACCACGCGGCACCCGCCTGCCCCGCAGGGCCCGACGCGAGCAGCTGCTGGGGGCCGCCCAGGAAGTCTTCGTCGCGCAGGGCTACCACTCGGCCGCGATGGATGACATCGCCGAGCGGGCCGGCGTCAGCAAACCGGTGCTCTACCAGCACTTCCCCGGCAAGCTCGAGCTGTATCTGGCGCTGCTCGACCAGCACTGCGAGTCGCTGCTCCAGTCGGTGCGCGGCGCGCTGGCGTCCACCACGGACAACAAGCAGCGCGTCGAGGCGACGATGGACGCGTACTTCGCCTACGTCGAGGACGAGGGCGGCGCCTTCCGGCTGGTCTTCGAGTCCGACCTGACCAACGAGCCGGCGGTCAGGGAGCGGGTCGACAAGGTCGCGCTGCAGTGCGCGGAGGCGATCAGCGAGGTCATCGCGGAGGACACCGGCCTGTCCCGCGACCAGTCGATGCTGCTGGCCGTCGGCCTCGGCGGCGTCTCGCAGGTGGTGGCCCGCTACTGGCTGGCCAGCCGCAGCGAGGTGCCCAGGGAGACCGCCGTGCAGCTGCTGACGTCGCTGGCGTGGCGCGGTATCGCCGGTTTCCCGCTGCACGGCGCCGAGGGCACCGGGGGCCCGCAGCAGGGCTGACGGCGCCGGGGCCGGCCGCGGGGCGGTACGGCGGTGTTCGCTCACGGCGTGCACGAGGCGCGGATTTACGGCCGCCGCCGCGGGCTAGTCTGGGCAGCGTACGGCGCGACCAACCGCGCACACCGCCAGACCATCGGAGGTATCCAAGCCGTGGAGGTCAAGATCGGCGTGCAGCACGCGCCGCGCGAGATCAGCATCGAGAGCGTGCAGTCGGCGGCCGAAGTCGAGAAGGCCGTCGCCGACGCGCTGAGCGGTGCCGCGAAGCTGCTGTCCCTGGAGGACGAGCACGGCCGCAAGGTGCTCATCCCCGCGGACCGGCTGGCGTACGTCGAGATCGGCGAGCCGGCCGCCCGCAGGGTGGGATTCGGCGCCGCTCTCTGACGAACGGTCAGCAGGGGCGGCAACCGGGCGAGTCCGGTTGCCGCCCCTTCGTTTTGCCCGGGTCCTCTCAGGGGTAGGACGTCTACCGAACGGTCCGCAATGTCGCGTCACCGGAGGGGATCGCATGATCTGGCAGATCGTCGCTTATGCCGCGCTCGGCCTGCTCGCGGCTTTCGCCGCGGCCCGGTTCTTCCCCGCCCGCCTGCCGGCGACCGCCCTGCTGCTGGCCACCGGTCCGGTCGGCGGACTGACCGGCGGCCTGGTGGCGTACACGATCTTCGGCGGCGGCCACCCCGAGGCAAGCCTGGCGGCGGCCTTCGCGACGGCCGCCGCGGGCCTGAGCGTGCTGGCCCGGCCCCCGAAGCGCGGGCGGCACGCGAAGGTCACCCCGCACGGGGCGTGACGCGGGTCCGCGCCTCGTCGGTGCCCAGGCCCCGGGACGCAACGCCACCGACGCGGGCAGCGGCCCCGGGGGTCCGCCGCCCGCGTGGAGCGTTACGCGGCCAGGCCCAGTGCCGCCATCCGCTTGGTGTGGGCCTCGGTGATGCGGGAGAACATCCGGCCGACCTCGGCCAGGTCGAAGCCGTCGGCGACACCGCCGACGAGCATCGTGGACAGTGCGTCCCGGTCGGCGACGACACGCTGCGCCTGGGACAGGGCCTCGCCCATCAGCCGCCGCGCCCACAGCGCGAGCCGGCCGCCGACCCGCGGCTCGGCCTCGATCGCGGCCCGTACCTTCTCCACGGCGAAGCTGGCGTGGCCGGTGTCGTCGAGCACCGCGAGCACCAGGGTGCGGGTGTCGGTGTCGAGGCGGGCGGCGACCTCGCGGTAGAAGTCGGACGCGATCGAGTCGCCGACGTAGGCCTTGACCAGGCCTTCCAGCCAGTCCGAGGGCGCCGTCTGGCGGTGGAACTCGTCCAGTGCCGCCCCGAAGGGCTCCATGGCGTGGTTGGCCGACTCGCCGACCTCGGTGAGCCGGTCGCGGAGCCGCTGGAAGTGGTGGAATTCGGCGGTGGCCATCGCCGCCAGCTCCGCCTTGTCCTCCAGGGTGGGCGCGAGTTTCGCGTCCTCCGCGAGCCGTTCGAAGGCGGCCAGCTCGCCGTACGCCAGCGCACCGAGCAGGTCGACCACCGCGGCCCGGTAGCGGGGGTCCGCGGACGCGGACGTCCAGTCCTGTGCGGCGATCCCGGTGGCCGGCGCGGCGGGCTCCCGCGCGGGCTCGGGCGCTGACCCGCCGGCGGACTCGGCAGCGGGCTTGGTGGTGTCGTCAGGCGTCTCCATGGAGCGCACAATAACCAAGTCCCGCGCCACCGCCGACACCCTCCGTGTGACCCGACGATGTCCCGAACGAAACATTTGATCGGGTGCAGCTACGTGTTTCCGGGGTAGAGTGGTAATGCACCCGTCGTTAGTCGGCCTGGTTCCGATCGTCGGCGGGCGACGTATGCAACACCCTGGATGCCCGGTCGGTGGCCCGATCGGCTCCGAACCGACCGCCCTCCTGACATCGGGAGGGGCCCACTCGCGGCATGAGCGAGGGCAGCGGTCCCGCGCTCCACAGCCCCTCGAAGGCTGTACGACACCTCTGCGCGGTCAGTGACCTGCGCCGTGTTGCGGCGCCCGGTTGCTCGACCCCCCCTTGCCGCACAGTGCCGCGTCTCACAGAAGAGGCAAGCATCCTGTCCACCATCACTTTCCGCAGTCTCGGCATCCTTCCCGAGACCGCCGAGGCCCTTGAGGCCGTCGGCATCGTCACCCCCTTCCCGATCCAGGAGATGACGCTCCCGGTCGCCCTCGCGGGCAACGACGTCATCGGCCAGGCCAAGACCGGTACCGGCAAGACGCTGGGCTTCGGCCTGCCGCTGCTGGAGTCGGTCACCGTGCCCGCCGACGTGGAGGCCGGGCGCGCCGCGCCCGAGAAGCTGACCGACACGCCGCAGGCCCTCGTCGTCGTCCCCACCCGCGAGCTGTGCCAGCAGGTCACCAACGACCTGCTGACGGCCGGCAAGGTCCGCGCCGTGCGCGTGCTGGCGATCTACGGCGGCCGGGCGTACGAACCGCAGGTCGAGGCGCTGAAGAAGGGCGTCGACGTGGTCGTCGGCACCCCGGGCCGACTGCTCGACCTGGCCGGGCAGAAGAAGATCAGCCTGCGCGACGTCCGCACCCTGGTGCTCGACGAGGCCGACGAGATGCTCGACCTGGGCTTCCTGCCCGACGTCGAGAAGATCATGGGCATGCTGCCGGTCAAGCGGCAGACCATGCTGTTCTCGGCCACCATGCCGGGCGCGGTCATCAACCTGGCCCGCCGGTATATGTCGCAGCCCACCCACATCCGCGCCACCGCACCCGACGACGAGGGCGCGACGGTCGCGAACACGACGCAGCACGTCTTCCGCGCGCACTCGCTGGACAAGGTGGAGCTGGTCTCCCGCATCCTGCAGGCCGACGGCCGCGGCCTCGCGATGATCTTCTGCCGCACCAAGCGCACCGCCGCCGACGTGGCCGAGCAGCTGGAGAAGCGCGGCTTCGCCTCCGGCGCGGTGCACGGCGACCTGGGCCAGGGCGCCCGCGAGCAGGCCCTGCGCGCCTTCCGCAACGGCAAGGTCGACGTGCTGGTCTGTACCGACGTGGCCGCGCGCGGCATCGACGTCGAAGGCGTCACCCACGTGATCAACTACCAGACGCCCGAGGACGAGAAGACCTATCTGCACCGCATCGGCCGCACCGGCCGCGCGGGCGCGTCGGGTACGGCGATCACGCTGGTCGACTGGGACGACATCCCTCGCTGGCAGCTGATCAACAAGGCGCTCGACCTGTCGTTCAACGACCCGGAGGAGACCTACTCCACCTCCGTGCACCTGTTCGAGCTGCTCGGCATCCCGACCGGCACCAAGGGGATACTGCCCCGGGCCGACCGGACCCGTGCCGGACTGGACGCGGAAGCGGTCGAGGACCTCGGCGAGACCGGTGGGCGCGGTGGCCGCGGCCGCCGTCCCGCGGGCGGCGGGCGTCCCGCTCCCGCCGCGGCTCCCGCCGAGGAGCGCCCCGCCCGCACCCGCACCCCGCGGCAGCGCCGCAGGACCCGCGGCGGCGAGGGCGCGCAGACCGTGCCGGCGCCGGCCGGGGCCGCCGAGTCGGCGACCGCGGTGTCCGCGCCGGACGCCGAGGGCCCGACCGGTCCGCGGACGCCGCGCCGCCGCCGCAGGACCCGTAGCGCCGCCGCGGCCGCGGTGGCGCCGGTGGCCGAGGCCGCGGAGGCCGTGGCCGAGGCCGTCGCCGAGGCGTCCGCGGTGGTCGCGGAGGCGTCCGCTGTGGTCGCCGAAGCCGCGCCGAAGACGCCCCGCCGCAGGACGCGCAAGGCCGCCGCCGCTCCGGCGGAGGTCGTCGCCGAGGCGCAGGCGGCCGACGCCGTCGTGACCCCGCCGCGGGCCCGCAAGGCCGCTGCCGCCGCCGCTCCCGCCGCCGAGGTCGTCGCCGAGGCGCAGGCCGCGGACGCCGCGGTGACCGAGGAGGCCCCCAAGCGCCGCAGGACGCGCAAGGCCGCAGCCGAGGTGCCCGCACCGGCCGCCGCGCCGGAGGCGGAGGCCGCGGTGACCGAGGAGGCCCCGAAGCGCCGCAGGACGCGCAAGGCCGCAGCCGAGGTGCCCGCACCGGCCGCCGCGCCCGAGGCGGACACGCTGACCGACGAGGCCCCCAAGCGCCGCAGGACCACCCGCAAGGCGGTCGCCGAGGTGCCCGCGCCCGCCGACGGCGCGGAGGAGCCGGCGGCCAAGACGCCGCGCCGGCGTACGCGTAAGGCCGTCGCCGAGGTGCCGGCCGCCGTGGCCGACGAGGCCTGATCCGTACGGCACATGTCACCCAGGAGACACCCCCGGCCCATGTGACCGGGGGTGTTTCATGCCGAGAGGCAACCTCTCGGACATATGCACCGCGTAATCTCGGCCCATGAGCCGACCGACCTCCCTGGACCTGCCTGAGCACACCGCAGCCCGCCGGCTGGACACCTCACGCGGGTCGTTCGCGGTCCTGGACGCCGCGCCCGCCCCCGACGCGCCCGCACGGCAGGGCACCGCGCTGCTCGTCCCCGGGTTCACCGGCAGCAAGGAGGACTTCCTCGACCTGCTGGCACCGCTGTCCGCGGCGGGCTTCCGGGTCGTCGCGGTCGACGGCCGGGGCCAGCACGAGTCGGGCGGCCCGCGGGACGAGGCCGCCTACGCACAGCGCGAGCTGGCCGCGGACGTCTCCGCGCAGGGCGCCGCGCTGGCCGCCGAGGGCGGCGGCCCGCTGCACGTACTGGGCCACTCGCTGGGCGGCCACATCGTCCGGGCGGCGGTGCTCGCCGGCGGTCCGCAGCCGTGGGCGTCGGTGACGCTGATGAGCTCGGGGCCCGCCGAGGTGGACGAGGCCCAGCAGATCAGGACGCAGCTGCTCATCGACCACCTGCCGACGATGGACATGGAGACGGCCTGGCGGGCGATGCGCGCGCTGGACGCCGACCCCGGGGCCGACCCCGTCACCCCGGACTGGCTCGAGGACTTCCTGCACCGCCGCTGGGTTAACACCGTTCCCGCGCAACTGATCGCCACGGCCCGCCAGTTGATGACCGAACCGGACCGGGTCGCGGAACTTGCCGCCGTACCGCTGCCGAAGCTCGTACTGTCCGGTGAGGTGGACTACGCCTGGCCGGTCCCGTTGCTCGACGCGATGGCGGAACGGCTGGGCGCCCGGCGCGTCGTGATCAAGGGCGCGGAGCACTCCCCCAACGCCGAACGGCCGGCCGAGACGGCTGCCGCACTCGTGGCGTTCTGGGCCGGCGAGGGTGCTACCAGCAGTAAGTAGTCCGGCCGCGAAAGAGTTTATTTAGGGTAGGGAATGTTTTGAAGGGGGTGTTCGTTGACCACACATGTAACGAGGGACGAAGGGAGAAGCCCCATGCGCTTCGAGATCATGCGACTCGACGACAGGAACGGCGACGCCGTGGACAGCACCGTCGTGGACGCGTCCGCCGTCAACAAGATCGTGCAGCAGGCCGCTGCCATCGGCCAGCGCATCTACATCCGCCCGGCGGACTGATCGCAGGCTTCACGCAACAGCGCCCCGTACAGCAGGTCCGTACGGGGCGCTTTCGCATGCTCAGGGGGCCGATGCCCCACGTTCTCCGGCGGGCGTCAGCCCTCGCCGTGGATGAAGCCGAAGACGCCGTTCGCGATGGACTGCACGGCGATCGCCGACAGCAGCATCCCGGACAGCCGGGTCACCAGCACCACGCCGCCCTCCTTGATCACCCGGATGATCGCCAGCGAGTAGCGCATCGTCAGCCAGAGCACCGCGTGCATCGCGACGATGGCCAGCCAGACGGACGACTGCTCGCCGAAGCCGTGCGCGTGCTGCACCGCGAGGATCACCGTGACGATGGCACCCGGCCCGGCCAGCAGCGGCATCCCCAGCGGCACCAGCGCCACGTTGACGTCCTTGGTCTGCGTCGGCTCGTCGGCCTTGCCGGTCAGCAGGTCGAGCGCGATCAGCAGGAGCAGCAGCCCCCCGGCGACCCGCAGCGCGGGCACCGACACGTGCAGGTAGTCCAGGATCTGCTGCCCGCAGATGCCGAACACCGCGATCACGCCGAAGGCCACACCCGCGGCCTGGAAGGCCATCCGCCGCTGCACTTTGGTGGCCCGGCCCGACGTCAGCGCCAGGAAGATCGGCGTGATGCCGGGCGGGTCCATGATCACGAACAGCGTGAAGAACACGGACCCGAACAGGGTGAAGTCGAACATGGCCAGGCTTTCGTCTTGTCGTGAGGGGATGTCGTGCGAGCCGCACGCGGCGTCGGGGCCGAGCCCCGTACGGGCGCGGGGGAGTCCCCACCCGCCCGTGTGCCGCGGCTAGACCGCGGAAATCGGCACCGCCCCGGTGGCCCGCGCCGCGATACGCGCGAAGACCTCGGGGTCGGTGACGCACTCCCCCAGCGCGACCGTCTTACGGGCGCCGTGGTAGTCCGAGGAGCCGGTGGTCAGCAGGCCCAGCTCCGCCGCGAGTCCGCGCAGGCGAAGCCGCGTGGGGGCGTCGTGGTCGACGTGGTCGACCTCCAGGCCGTCGAGGCCGGCGGCGCCCAGCGCCGCGATGACCTCGTCCGGCACCGTCTCGCCGCGCTTGTGCGCGCCGGGGTGCGCGAAGACCGTGACGCCGCCGGCCCCCTTGACCAGGCGTACCGCCTCGAAGGGGTCGAACTCGTGCTTCTCCACGTACGCCCGCCCGTCGTTGGCGAGCCACTCCGCGGTGAAGGCGTCGGAGACGGTGGGGACGACGCCGAGTTCGACCATCGCCGTGGCGATGTGCGGGCGGCCGACCGAGCCGTCGCCGGCGATACGCCGGACCATGTCCCAGGTGACGGGCACGCCGAGGGCCTGCAGCTTGTCGATCATGCCGCGGGCGCGCGGCACCCGGCCGTCGCGCACCAGCTCGCGGGCCTCGTGGAGGTGCGGCTCCGCAGGGTCGAAGAGATACGCCAGCATGTGCATGCTGATGCCGTCGGCCGTCCGGCAGGAGAGCTCCGCGCCGGTGACCAGGGTCAGGGCAGTGCCCTCAAGGGCCGCGGTCGCCTCACGGTAGCCGCCGACCGTGTCGTGGTCGGTGAGGGCGACGACGTCGAGCCCGGCGGCCGCCGCGTTGCGTACCAGCTCGGCGGGGGTGTCGGTGCCGTCGGAGGCCGTGGAGTGGGTGTGCAGGTCGATGCGCACGGCACGGGCTCCCGGGGACGGCGCGGACAGGGACGAAGCAAAGGATAGCGCCCGCTCGGACCTGCGATTCCCAGGACTTGGGCGGCTCAGCCCAGCAGCCTGGGGGTCAGTGCACCGCAGGGCAGCAGGTCGACCTCGGCGCCGGCGTCGCGCAGGTCGGTGAGGACCAGCTCGTCGTACATCAGCAGGCCGGTCTCCTCGGGCCAGACGATGGCCCACAGCCACAGCCCGCGGGCCTCTCCAGCGAAGACGACGCGGTCGGCGGGGGCGCCGCCGACGTGCCACAGGGCGGTCGGGCGGCCGGCGGCGAGGACCTTGGCGTGCGGCGGTTTGTCCACGCACATCCCGGGGCCCGGGTCGGGGCCGTCGATCCCGGCGTAGCGGGCGCCAAGGCCCACGCCCAGCTCCTCGGCGATCAGCATCAGCTCGCCGGGGCCGCCGAAGGGGCCGGGCCCCGAGCAGGCCACGGCGGTGGCCCGGCCGCCGCTGCGGTCGTCACCCGCAGCGGCGACCCCGGAGAACAGCCAGCCGACGGGTAGCGGCCACGGCATCCACACCGGCACCTGGGCCCGGTGGACGACCACGCCGAGGCCTTCGACACTCGGCGGGACGACGGGCTGCAGCGGGTGCACGGTGCCGTGCACGTCGCATTGCCAGGAGTCGGCGAAGAGGCCGGGCGCCCTGACCCTGCCACCGCACTTCGGGCAACTGGGTTCGCCCCTCATAAATCCCCACGGTCCTCCCAGACCGTGCCCGCGTCAAGGACGATCACCCGTCCGGAGGGACATGTTCCGCCTTCCGCGGCGGAATAGGTGCCTGTTGCACTAGTTGCTATAGCCAACCTATTATGTGTGCATACAGCAACTACTTCCGGCCAGAGGGGAACGCGGGCCATGCCAGACGGCACCGACACCGGCACCGGCACCGAGGGCTTCGAGGAGATCGCACACGAGAAGGTGAGCCTGCTCCGCCAGCCCACCGCCGTATGGGCCACCGCGGGCGCCGCCGTCGTGGCCTTCATGGGCATCGGCCTCGCCGGTGCGGCTCCCCACCACTCGGGCTCCGCCCCGTCCGTCCCGGTCCGCACCCCCGCGTAGGGGGTGCCCCCCGGGCTCCAGGTCCCCACGTTCCCCCTGCGCAAGAGGGTGCCCCTCCCGGGGGCGTGTAGGGGTACCGCCCAGGCGAAGCTCTGGGGGAGAACGGCGCGACCAGCCGTCGACCGGCTGCACGTCGCCACCGGCCGAAAGGGGCTGTTCGGTCCGATCCGAACCACCCGCCGGTGACCGGCTGAGCGCGCAGTTCCCCGCACCCCTGAAGGGCACCGCGCCAGCGGAAGGGCGCCCTCTTGCGCAGGGGGGCACCGCCTAGGGGGTGAGGGGTACGGCGCCGCGCAGCGGGTCGCGGAGGTCGGTGCCGTGGTCGAGCCAGAGCGCGCGCAGCGCCTCGGCCCCGTGGACGCGCTTGTAGGCCGCCTCGTTCGGGGTCATCGGCAGGAGGGGGTGGAAGCGGACCGGGTCGCGGGGCGCGGGGAGGGGGAGGTCGTCGACCAGGCCGGCCGGTTCGGCGACCAGGACCGAGGTGAAGGGGGCTCCGGACCAGAGCGGTTCGCCCAGGTCGAGCGCGTTGCCGGGGGCCAGGACGACGCCCTCGACCTGGGGGGAGGCGGCGACGACGGCCAGCGGGCGCAGCACCGCGGACGTGTCGGCGCGGCCGGCCCTGACGGTGAGGACGACTTCGGCGCGCGGGCCGAGCAGGGGGTCGGCGAGCGGGGCGACCGGGTCGGCCATGGGCTGTGCGGACATCCCGAGGGTGGCGTACCGCACCAGATCGGAGCCGGTGAAGCGGAGGACCTCGATGCGCTCGGCGCCGAGGAAGGTGACGGCCGCGCGGGCGTCGGGCTCGCCGAAGACGGACCGCAGCCGCGCCTCGACCAGTGCCAGGATTTCACCCATACGGCGAGCATAGAACGCGTAAGGTTCGCGCCGAGCGCGCCGTCGGCGCCCGCCGGGCTTGCTATGGTGGGGCGTTCGCGCGACGTCATCCCCCAGCGGGGAACGGCCGGAGGAGGTGGGGACTGACATGGATCCTAGTCGACCGTGCAGTACCGGCCGCTCTTCCCTTGCCGCCGTCACGCACGCCGTGTGACCTGCTGAGCCCTCGCGTTCCATACCCGGCTGCGATGCCGTGAAACGCGATCTGCCTCGGCCCGCCCGCGGAGCGAATCCGCATCGGAAGAGCGCCCTGAACTGCCTCGTGATCAACGAATTCTGATCAGCAGCAGCCTCTCAGTTCAGTGCGGCGTGATGCCGTCGGCCAGTCCGTGAAGGAGCTTGCCATGTCGATGATCCGTGATCTCCGCGCAGTCGTGCGTCCCGCGCTGCGCAGGTCCCCCGCGTCGTACGACTACGGCCCGACGCGTGACGCGGTGACCGGCACCAGTGCGGTGGTGGACTGCGCGGTCTACCGCGACGGGGTGCGGTGCACCGACAGCATCGACCTGCGGGACGCGCTGGAAACGGTACGGGCCGGGCGCGCGTCGGACCAGTGCGACGGCAGTGACGGTTTCGTGTGGATCGGCCTGCACGAGCCGACCGAGCAGGAGTTCGCCGGAATCGCGGAGGAGTTCGGGCTGCACCCGCTGGCCGTCGAGGACGCGGTGCACGCCCACCAGCGGCCCAAGCTGGAGCGGTACGACAACTCGCTGTTCACCGTCTTCAAGACGATCCGCTACGTCGAGCACGCGGAGCTGACCGCGACCAGCGAGGTGGTGGAGTCCGGCGAGGTGATGGTCTTCACCGGCCGGTATTTCGTGATCACCGTGCGGCACGGCGGCCACGGCTCGCTGCGCGCGCTGCGGCACCGGCTGGAGGACGACCCGGAGCTGCTGGCCAAGGGCCCGTCGGCGGTTCTGCACGCCATCGCCGACCAGGTCGTGGACGACTACCTGGCGGTCACCGACGCGGTGCAGGACGACATCGACGAGGTCGAGATCGACGTCTTCTCGGCCGAGCCGGGCAAGTCCTCACGTGGCGGCGACGCGGGGCGGATCTACCAGCTCAAGCGGGAGGTGCTGGAGTTCAAGCGGGCGGTCTCGCCGCTGCTGCGGCCGATGCAGATGCTCGGCGAGCGGCCGATGCGGCTGATCGACCCGGAGATCCAGAAGTATTTCCGCGACGTCGCCGACCACGTCGCCCGGGTGCACGAGCAGGTCACCGGCTTCGACGACCTGCTGAACTCCATCCTGCAGGCCAACCTGGCGCAGGCGACCGTCGTGCAGAACGAGGACATGCGCAAGATCACCGCGTGGGCGGCGATCCTGGCGGTCCCGACGATGATCACCGGCGTCTACGGGATGAACTTCGACCACATGCCCGAGCTGCGCTGGCGGTACGGCTACCCGACGGTCCTGTGCGCGATCCTGGCCATCTGCTACGCCATCCACCGCGGTTTCCGCCGCAACGGCTGGCTCTGAGGGCGGGTGACGCTCACGCGCGCTTCCTGCGGTCGGCGAGGATCACCAGGGCCAGGCCCGCGAGGATCACGCCGAGCGCCGGATACGCGGCGGCGGGCGGTGTCTGCCCCAGCCAGAGGGCGGCGATCAGGGCCGCGCCCGGGGTCTCCAGCAGGATCGCGGTCGAGGTGGTGGACGGGCCCAGGCCGCGTACGACCCGGTTGAGCAGCGAGTGCCCGAGCAGCTGGGCGACGACGGTCAGGGCGGCGATCTTCAGCCAGCTCTTCCCGTCGTAGCCACCGAGCGCCGACCCCGACACCAGGCAGGCGCCGAGCAGCACCACGGCGGTGGTCGAGTAGCAGACGAAGGTGTACGCGGTCGTGGTCGCGGTACGCCGCACCTCCGCGCCCAGCAGCATGTAGACGGCCGCCGCGAGGCCCGCGGCCAGGGCGAGGGCGTCGCCGGCCAGGGCGCGGGTGTCGGTGGACATGTCGATGCCGGTGAGGATCAGCACGCCGACGACGGCGAGCGCGGTGCCCGCCCACACCAGTCCCGGCGGGCGGTGGCCGCGCAGCCGCAGGATCAGGGTGGTCCAGATCGGGGTGGTGGTGACCAGCGCGGTCGAGGTGGCGACCGACGTCATGGTGAGGCTGGGCAGCCACAGCCCGAAGTGCAGTGCGAGCACCACGCCGGCGCCCATCGACAAGGTGAGCGCCCTGCGGCCCATCCGGCGCAGTTCGCTGCGGTGCCGCCACAGGGCGACGGGGCTGAGCACCCCGACGGCCATGGCGTTGCGCCAGAAGGCGATGGCCAGCGCCGGCGCGGTGGTCGCGGCGATCAGCGGCGCCGACATCGACACGCCCGCGATGGCGACGGCCAGCAGCGTGAAGTCGGTGCCGCGCGAGGCCGCGGCGGCGTCCGGCGTGCCGGCCGCCGCGGGCACGCCGGCACCCGGGAGCGCGGCGGAGGTGCTCTGCGGGGCGGTCACGGTGCTCCTGGGGGTCGGTACGTCGGCGCGGGGGCGGCGCCCACCAGAGTAAGGCCCATGGGCGTCCCGAGCACCTGTCATTCCCCGCGCGGGACCGGGCGCCCTAGTCTGGGCCCATGACGAGCGAGCACGGCGCCCTCATCGAGGAGGCCACCAAGAAGTCAGGCCTGGTCTGGGTGAACGGCCTGGCCATGTGGCACGCCTGGATCGACGGGGCGATGTACGTGCTCTGCGGCGGCCCCGTCGAGCAGCCGGTGCCGGCCGGGCTCGCCGACGGCGCCACCGCGTCGGTGACCGTGCGCAGCAAGGACAAGGGCGGCCGGCTGGTCAGCTGGCAGGGCAGGGCGGAGCTGCTCGCCCCCGCCGGCGAGCCGTGGTCCGCCGCGGTCGCCGAGCTGCGGACCAAGCGGCTCAACCTCGCCGACGCCGACACGGTCGCCGAGCGCTGGGCGCGGGAGTGCTCGCTCTTCCGGCTGGTCCCCGACGGCGACCCGGCCGAGCACCCGGCCGCGATGCCCGCGGGCTCCGGCGCCGCGGTGCCGCCGCCGACGACGGCCACCACGCGGCTGCCGATGCCGGCGGGACTGCCCCGGCTGCTGGCCCGCCGCAAGGCCAAGCGCTGAGCTGTTGCCGAGCCGTTCTTGCGTGGACGTCCGAGCCGCCCCTGCGGAGCTACTTGTGCGGGGACGCCGGCGTCGGCGTCGCGCCGACGGACGTGCCGTAGTCGACGACGTCGGATTTCGCCGGCGCCGCCAGCGCGAAGTCCTCGCCCCAGTCGGCCATCGTCAGGGTGCCCGCGTTGCCGGCCCGCTGGTAGCGCAGCGGGTAGGGGGCGCCGCTGAGCGAGACGTCCAGGCTGCCGCCCGCGGAGCCGGTCACCTCGATGGTCCTGGTCGTGCCGACCTTGCGGTGGTCGCCGACGTCGACGGTCCCGTCGAGCACGAACAGGTCGGCGAGCAGCACCTTCTTGTCGGTGAAGCCGCTGAACTGCCGGTACGCCGGGTCGCCGGGCGGCACCTTGACGTATTTGCCGTTGAGCTTCGCGGCGGCGGCCTGGCTGTCCTTGTCGTCGCCGGTGCCGTAGAAGTCGGCGCCCGCCTTGAGGTAGAGGTCGTCGCCGACCCGCAGCAGCTGGAAGGTGTCGCCCTTGGTGGTGACCTCGCCCACCCCGCCTTCGGCGCGCAGCCGCATGTCCAGGCGGTACGTCTGCCCGTTGCTGACGACGGTGCCGGTCAGCCGTACCGTCGGCGCGGCCTTGGCGGCCGCGGCGGCCTTCTGCTCGATGGTCTTCGCGGGGAGCTTCGCGACGCCGTTCGTACCGGCGTCCGGGTCGCCGCCCAGGCCCAGGCAGCCGCTGAGCAGCAGGGCGGAGGCGAGGGCGGTGAGGACGGCGGCGGTCCTGCGACCGTGATACACGTGGACTCGACCCCTCGGAGGCTGGCGGCTGCGGGCGTGGCAGAAGCTACCGCAGCGTACCCCCGGAGAGCACCCCGCAGGGCGGGTGGGATAGGCCCGGAGTAGCCTGGCCTGGGAAGACGGCAGAGGAGGCTCCGATGGTCGCAGGCGCCCCCCGGGTCTTCGTCTCGCACCTGTCCGGGGTCGCGGTCTTCGACCCCAACGGCGACCAGGTCGGCAGGGTCCGCGACGTCGTGGTGATGCTGCGGGTCGGCGGCCGCCCGCCGCGGGTGCTCGGCCTGGTGGTCGAGGTGGTCAGCAGGCGGCGGATCTTCCTGCCGATGACCCGGGTGACCGGCGTGGAGTCTGGGCAGGTGATCACCACCGGCGTGGTCAACATGCGCCGCTTCGAGCAGCGCCCCACCGAGACCCTGGTGCTCGGCGAGCTGCTCGACCGCAGGCTGCGCTGGCTGCCGCAGGGCGGCGGTGCCACCAGCGCCACCACCGGCGAGGAGGCGGGCGAGGAGGTCACCGTGCTCGACGTGTCGATGGTGCAGCTGCCCGCCCGCCGCGACTGGGAGATCGACAAGGTCTTCATCCGCCGCGGCAAGAGCGGCGCGCTGCGCCGCAAGGGCGAGACGCTGACCGTCGACTGGTCGGCGGTCACCGGTTTCCGCCTCGCCGAGGACGACCAGGGCGCCGAGAACCTGGTGGCGACCTTCGAGCAGCTGCGCCCCGCCGACCTGGCGAACGTCCTGCACCACCTGTCCCCCAAGCGCCGCGGCGAGGTCGCCGCCGCCCTCGACGACGACCGGCTGGCCGACGTCCTGGAGGAGCTGCCCGACGACGACCAGGTGGAGATCCTCAGCAAGCTCAAGGAGGAGCGGGCCGCGGACGTCCTGGAGGCGATGGACCCCGACGACGCCGCCGACCTGCTGGCCGAGCTGCCCGCCGACGAGCAGGAGCGGCTGCTCACCTTGATGCAGCCGCAGGACGCGGCCGGGGTACGGCGCCTGCTGTCGTACGAGGAGCACACGGCCGGCGGGCTGATGACGACCGAGCCGATCGTGCTGCGGCCCGACGCGACGGTCGCGGACGCGCTGGCCCGTATCCGCAACCCCGACCTGTCCCCCGCGCTGGCCGCGCAGGTCTACGTGTGCCGGCCGCCCGACGAGACGCCCACCGGCAAGTACCTGGGGCTGGTGCACTTCCAGCGGCTGCTGCGCGACCCGCCCTTCACGCTGCTGGGCTCCATCGTGGACACCGACCTGCAGCCGCTGACCCCGGGCACCGCACTGCCGTCGGTGACCAGCTTCCTGGCCACGTACAACATGATCTCCGCGCCGGTCGTCGACGAGAGCGGGTCGCTGCTCGGCGCCGTCACCGTGGACGACGTCCTGGACCACCTGCTGCCCGAGGACTGGCGGGAGACCGAACTGCACGGCGAGGAGCACGTCCGGCGCGTGACGGAGGCCGCCGATGGCCGCTGACGACCGCGAGCGCACGGTCGGCAACCGGCACCCGGCGGGCGCCACCGCCGCGCCCCGGCCCCGGGTCCGCCTCGACCAGCCGCGCGCCTCCCGCCGCAGGTGGCTGCCGGCGTACGACCCGGAGGCCTTCGGCAAGTTCTCCGAGCGGATCGCCCGCTTCCTGGGCACCGGGCGCTTCATCGTGTGGATGACGGTCATCATCATCCTGTGGGTGCTGTGGAACATCTTCGCGCCCCGGGCGCTGCGGTTCGACAACTACCCCTTCATCTTCCTGACCCTGATGCTGTCGCTCCAGGCGTCCTACGCGGCCCCGCTGATCCTGCTCGCGCAGAACCGGCAGGACGACCGCGACCGGGTCAACCTCGAACAGGACCGCAAGCAGAACGAGCGCAGCATCGCCGACACCGAATACCTGACCCGGGAGGTCGCCGCGCTGCGGGTGAACCTGGGCGAGGTCGCCACCCGCGACTGGATCAGGTCGGAACTGCAGGACCTGCTCAAGGAGATCGAGGAACGCGCGGCCCACCCGGCGCATCCGGCGCGGGGGCGCCCGGCACGGGGTGACGAAGCCGACGGCCGGGCGCGCTGATCGGCCGCACGGCGCCGCCGTACCATCAACGTATGGCTACCACCACGTACGGCTCGGGCACCACGCCGACCGCCACACCGACCGACGAGGCCGTGCGCGCCGCGCTCGGCACGGTGAACGACCCGGAGATCCACAAGCCGATCACCGACCTCGGCATGGTCAAATCCGTGGACATCGCCGAGGACGGCACGGTCGCCGTCACCGTCTATCTGACGGTGTCCGGCTGTCCCATGCGGGACACGATCACCGAACGCGTCACGACGGCCGTGACGGCCGTTCCCGGCGTCACCTCGGTCCAGGTCACGCTGGACGTGATGAGCGACGAGCAGCGCCGCGAGCTGGCGAGCACGCTGCGCGGCGGGCAGGCCGAGAAGGAGATCCCCTTCGCGCAGCCGGGTTCGCTGACGCGGGTCTACGCGGTGGCCTCCGGCAAGGGCGGCGTCGGCAAGTCCTCGGTGACGGTCAACCTGGCCGCCGCGATGGCCGCGGACGGCCTGAAGGTCGGCGTGGTGGACGCGGACATCTACGGCCACAGCGTGCCGCGCATGCTGGGCGCGGAAGGGCGCCCCACCCAGGTCGAGAACATGATCATGCCGCCGTCGGCGAACGGCGTGAAGGTCATCTCGATCGGCATGTTCACCCCGGGCAACGCCCCCGTGGTCTGGCGCGGCCCCATGCTCCACCGCGCCCTCCAGCAGTTCCTCGCCGACGTCTACTGGGGCGACCTCGACGTCCTGCTCCTCGACCTGCCGCCGGGCACCGGCGACATCGCGATCTCGGTGGCCCAACTGGTCCCCAACGCGGAGATCCTGGTCGTGACCACCCCCCAGCAGGCCGCCGCCGAGGTCGCCGAGCGCGCGGGCTCCATCGCGGTCCAGACCCACCAGAAGATCGTCGGCGTCGTCGAGAACATGTCCGGCATGCCGTGCCCGCACTGCGACGAGATCGTCGACGTCTTCGGCACGGGCGGCGGCGACCGCGTCGCCGAGGGCCTCACCCGCACGACGGGCGCCACCGTCCCCGTCCTCGGCCGCATCCCCATCGACATCCGCCTCCGCGAAGGCGGCGACGACGGCCGCCCGGTCGCGATCGCCCACCCCGACTCCCCGGCGGGCGTCGCCCTCCGCTCCATCGCCACGAAGCTCAGCTCGCGTGCGCGAGGGCTGTCCGGTCTGTCCCTGGGCATCACCCCGCGCAACAAGTTCTGACCCGCGCGCCACGGCCCCACCCGCCGGTGCGGGCTGACCGCGCAGTTCCCCGCGCCCCCGGGTGCTTGCCCCTTGCTGTGACGTTGCCTTCTTTCCCGCCTTCTCGGCGGGGCGCGCAGTTCCCCGCGCCCCTGAAAAGCGCTTGCCCTCCGCCCCGAGGGCAAGCCGTCAGGGGCGCGGGGAACTGCGCGACAAGCCACGACGCGCCCGCAGACAAGCAACGCACCGCAAGGGGCAGCCCCTGAAGGGCTCGCGGCCGCGACGAGGCGGACGGTCCGGGGGCAGCCCGCAAGGGCCCGGTGGGGCGGCCCCCGGAAGACCGCTACGCGCCGTCGTACGCGCGGATATCGGGAATGGCCGCCAAGGCCAACCCGTACGCACTCATGCCCCGTCCGAACGCGCCGAGGTGGACGCCGCGGGCCGAGCCGGCGAGGACCCAGCCGTATTCGGACTCGCGGTAGTGGAAGGGGGTCGGTTCGCCGTCGACCGGGAGGGTGAGCGCGGCCCAGCCCGAGCCGTCGAGGTCGTCGGCGAGCTCCCAGGCCGTCGCGGTCTGCTGGTCGAGCCAGTCCTGGCGCAGTGCCCGCTCCATCGTGGTGGGCCAGGTGCATGCCAACAGGCCCGAGCCGGCGAGCCAGGCGGCTGAGGAGACGGACGTGGCCTCCAGCAGCCCGGTGCCGTCCGCGGTGCGCCGCCCGGGGCGCTGAGCCACCGTCATGACCACGGTGAAGCGCAGCGTCTCGTCGGCCGGGTCGGCCTTGAGCGTGGGCTCGTCACCATGCCCTATCGAGCCGTATTCGACCGTGCCGTCTCCGCTCGCCCCGACCGTGTGCAGCCAGCGGCGTCCGGTGAACGCCTCGTCCAGCCCGTACCACGGGAAGTCGGCCATCAAGTAGCCGTCGACCGCCCCCTGTGCCGAACCGGTCTTCGTCTCCATTTGGGTCGCGCCTCCTCATTGCCCTTCTGGGCGACTCGCCATCTTGCCCGACCCTGGGTGGGTTCGGGGGCAGAAACGGCGCGGGGTGACGGCGAACACATGGACAATGATCACTCGATCGGGCGAAAAACCCTGATCCGGTTGACTTCGGAGCGTCCGCGAAGGGCCGCGGGATCAGGTCGCGGCCAGGCCCTGGGATCAGGTCGCGTCGGCGTCGTACGGCGGCGGCTCGTCGTCGTCCAGCTGCTCGCGCTTGCGCAGCCGGTCGGGCGTGCCGGACCCGGCCGCGGCGGCGCCGGCCCTGCGGGCGGGCGCGGCGGTCTCCACGCCGTTGACCGCGTCCGTGACCTCGGCCATCTCCTTGCGCAGGTCCAGGCTGTTGCCCAGGTCCCGCAGCTCCTTCAGGCCGTACTCGTCCTCGTCGCTCATCAGGTTCTTACGGATGAACGTCTTCGGGTTGAGGTCCTCGAACTCGAAGTCCTTGAACTCCGGGCCCAGTTCCCGCCGGATGTCCTCTTTGGCGCTGTCGGAGAACTCCCGCACCTTGCGGATGAAGGCCATCGTGTCCTGGATGACCTTCGGGAGCTTGTCCGGTCCGAAGACGAGCACGGCAAGGACCACGAGCGCGACCAGCTCAAGCGGGCCTATGTCGAAGAACACCTTGCAGCTCCTTGGGACGTCCGCAGCCGGGAAGGCTGAGTCCGGCGGACTTTACGTTACCTGCCCCCGCGCGCGTAGCGGGAGTGGCTGCGGCCAACAGTACGTCTCCGCACGATGAAGCTCGCGTCTCGGTGCACCGTCTCAGCGCAGCGCTGCGGGGCCGGGTGCCGAGCCGTTCAGCGCGGGGATGCGGTCCCCGGTGAGGGCGCCGGGCGTGAGCGCCCCGGGGTCGGGCCGCTCGCCGCTCAGGGCCGCCGACGTGACCGACGCCACCGAGGTCGCCGACGCGAGACCGCCGGGCAGCGCCACGCTGACCTGGCGCAGCCGGCGCTCGTCGCGGGCGTCCAGCATGTCGCGCGGGGTGGTGCCGTGGGTGTCGGTGACCGAGTTGGCGGCGCTGAAGGGGGTGACCGCGGGTCCGTCGTCCGGGCGGACGCTGCCGTCGATGCCGGCCTCCATCGGCAGGGCGCCGCCGATGGCGATGGCGGCCATCGAGAAGGCGCCCGCTGCGGCGAAGGCGAACCGCCGGCCGCGGGAGGCCTGCACGGCGGCCGAGGCGGCCGCCGGGGCCGCGGCGGCGGACTGCTGGTCACCGGTGAGGCTGCGGGCCAGTTCGTGGACGCGGAAGCCGCGGGCGCCCTTGCCGTCGCCGGGGGCCACCAGGTCGGCGGCCGGGGCGAGATAGGAGGGCCGGCGCCGGCCGCCGGAGGCGAAGACCTCCGAGCCGAGCATGCCGCCGTCGAAGGGACCGCGCCGGCCGCCCTGCGACACCTCGCGGACGTCGTGGACCTCGTGGACGCCGTCGTATCCGCCGTAGCCGCCGCGGAGCGCGCCGCCGTCGGTGCCGTCGTCACCGCCGTCCTTGGGGCCGCAGGCGGCCAGGCCCTGCAGCCTGGCCAGCAGCCCGGCGGAGATCGCGGGCAGCTCGGAGGCCGCCACCACGTTCTTGAGCCGCCGCTGCTCGGTGGCGGCCGCCTTGCACTGCGGACAGGTGGCCAGATGGGACTGCACCCGCTCGCGGGCGTCGTCGGCCAGCTCGCCGTCGACGAACGCGGCGAGCCGGTCGCCCAGGTGCTGCTCGGCGGGCGTGGTGCGCTGCGCCCGCTGCGTGCCGGAACCGCTGGTGCTCACGCTCTCCCGCCCTCCAGGCCAGGTTCGACCACGGCGGCGGCGAGCGCGGGAACCGGCCGGGCGCCGGGCGCCCGGTGCTCCAGAGCTTTGCGCAGGTGGGAGCGGCCCCGGTGGATCCGGCTCCGCACCGTGCCGAGCTTGACGCCCAGCGTCGCCGCGATCTCCTCGTACGACAGCCCCTCGATGTCGCAGAGCACCACGGCGGCCCTGAACTCCGGCGCGAGGGTGTCCAGCGCCTGCTGGACGTCCGCGTCGAAGTGGGTGTCGTTGAAGTGCTGCGCGGGGGACGGCTCGCGGCTGGGCAGCCGCTCGGCCGCGTCGTCCCCGAGGGCGTCGAAGCGGATGCGCTGGCGGCGCCGCACCATGTCGAGGAAGAGGTTGGTGGTGATGCGGTGCAGCCAGCCCTCGAAGGTGCCGGGCGTGTAGGTGGACAGGGAGCGGAAGACCCGCACGAAGACCTCCTGGGTGAGGTCCTCCGCGTCGTGCTGGTTGCCGGTCAGGCGGTAGGCCAGCCGGTAGACCCGGGCACTGTGCGTGCTGACGATCTCCTCCCAGGAGGGAGGCGTCCACGCCTGAGGGTCCCCGTCGGTGGCGAATGTCGCGGTCGAGGAGTCGCTGTCGCGTGAACTGTCATCAGCAGTCTTGGTCACGGATTTCGGCTGTCCGGCCGACCGTCGAAAGCGCGTCAGCACCTTCCGGTCACCGGCCGCAGCCGCACCTCCCCTGTCGGCTCTGGTGGTTGCCAGTAGAGCCTCTACCATATCCACCTCGCCCGTTAGCTCCGGATAAGAGCACTGCTGCCCCGGGGGCCGGGAGTCCGCACCGTGCCGCGGACTGCCGCCCGTACGCCTTCGCTGTGCCTAACGCGTGGTCCCATCAGCAGGTTCCCCGGCCCAACGGATACAGTCGCCCGGGCGGGGCCGCACACGGTCAACGGACGGTCATCGGGCACAGTCGGCTACGAGGAGAGGGCCATTACCGGCAACCGGCAGGCGAGCTGGGCGTTCGCCGACGCTTTCGTCGCCGAGGACGACGCCCTCATACGCGCCAGGGCCCGCTCGCACGCGTCGGGCCTGCGGCCCGTCTCGCCCGGCACCGGTGCGGCGCTGCGGCTGCTCACTGCCGCGGGCAACGCGAAACACGTGGTCGAGATCGGCACCGGCACCGGCGTCTCCGGCATCCACCTGATGCGCGGGATGCGCATCGACGGGGTGCTGACCACCGTCGACACCGAGCCGGACCGGCAGCAGCTGGCCCGTGAGGCCTACCGCGAGGCCGGCTTCGCCGCGAACCGCTCCCGCTTCATCCCCGGCGCCGCGCTCGACGTGCTGCCCCGCCTCACCGACGGCGCCTACGACCTGGTCTTCTGCGACGGCGACCGGCTCGAGTACCTGGACTACCTGGACGAGTCGCTGCGCCTGCTGCGCCCCGGCGGGGTCGTCTGCTTCGAGGGCGCCTTCGCGCAGGGCCGGGCCCTGGACGCCAACCACCAGGACCCCGAGTCCCAGACCCTGCGCGAACTGCTGCGGGCCGTCCGCGACAGCGCCCGGCTCTCCCCGGTGCTGCTCCCCACCGACGACGGGCTGCTGTGCGCGGTCCGGCGGCCGTAGCCCGCCCTAGTAGCCGGTACCCGGTAGCCGGCGAGCCAGAGGGCGGGCCGGAAGCGCCCGGAGGCGAGCCGGCGGCACAGAAACCGGCGGCACAGAAAGGGGCGCGGCCACGCACGGTGTGTACGTGGCCGCGACGATGTCAGGGGACCGCTGGTCTCAGACGATGGCCTTCTTCAGCGCATCGCCGAGGGCATCCGCCTCGTCCGGGGTCAGCTCGACAACAAGCCGCCCGCCGCCCTCAAGCGGAACGCGCATAATAATGCTCCGCCCCTCCTTGGTCACCTCGAGCGGGCCGTCACCCGTCCGCGGCTTCATGGCCGCCATGCTCGTTCCCCTTCCTGAAACCAGCTCGGACTCGAACACATTGGTTCTCGGCCATTATCCCGCATCCGGCTGCCCGATGACCAACAGCGGTGGCACTCCGTTCCACAATCGACATCCGCAAAACCTGTCAATTCGACGCCAGGGCCGTGCGGTGCCCGGCACCGGCCCTTCGGCGGCGCGCGAAAACACTTGACGTAGGTCACATGACCTCCGGTCCGCGGGTCCGGCATTCTGGCCAGGACCGTTGCCGCGACGAAGGGGTTACCGCCATGGCCGACAGCGTGCTGTACGAGGTGTCCGACGGGCTCGCCACCGTCACCCTCAACCGCCCGGAGGCGATGAACGCGCTCGACACCGCCACCAAGGCGGCACTGCGGGACGCCCTGCGGGTGGCGGGGGCCGACGAGGCGGTCAGGGCGGTGCTGCTGACCGGCAGGGGGCGGGCCTTCTGCGTCGGGCAGGACCTCAAGGAGCATGTGGCGATCCTGGAGGCGGGCGGCGGCATGACCACGGTCGCCGAGCACTACAACCCCATCACGCTGGCCATCGCGACGATGCCGAAGCCGGTGGTCGCCGGGGTGAACGGGGTCGCCGCGGGCGCCGGTGCCGGCTTCGCCTTCGCCGCGGACTTCCGGGTGGTCGCGGACACCGCGTCCTTCAACACGTCCTTCGCGGGTGTGGCCCTGTCCGCGGACTCGGGGGTCTCCTGGACCCTCCCCCGGCTCGTCGGGCTCTCGCGGGCCTCGGACCTGCTGCTCTTCCCGCGGGCGGTGCCGGCCGCCGAGGCGGCCGACCTCGGTATCGCGAACCGGGTCGTGCCGGCCGCCGACCTGCCGGCCGAGGCGCTCGCCGTGGCCCGCCGGCTGGCCGCCGGGCCGACGGTCGCCTACGCCTCGATCAAGGCGGCCCTCGCCCACTCCGCGACCCGCTCCCTGCCGGAGGCGCTGGAGCGGGAGGCGGAGCTCCAGACAGCGGCCGGTGCCTCCGCCGACCACCGCGAGGCGGTTGCCGCCTTCCTGGCCAAGCGCCCCGCCGTATTCGTGGCGCGCTGACCACGGGGGCAAGCCCGGCGTGCCTCAGCGGGCCGAGCAGGCCGCCAGGTGGTCGTTGACCAGTCCGCAGGCCTGCATCAGGGCGTGGGCCGTGGTGGGGCCGACGAAGCGGAAGCCGTGGGATCTGAGGGCCTTGGCCAGGGCCGTGGACTCCGGCGTCGTCGCCGCGACGTCGGCGGTGGTGCGGGGGGCCGGCCTGGTCGCGGGGTCGGGGGCGAAGGACCAGATCAGGGCGTCGAGGCCGCCGCCCTCGTCCCGCAGGGCCCGCGCGGCCACCGCGTTGGCGATCGACGCGTCGACCTTGGCGCGGTTGCGGATGATCCCGGGATCGGCCAGCAGCCGCTCCCGGTCGGCGTCCGTGAAGGACGCCACCGCGTCGATCGCGAAGCCCTTGAAGGCCGCCCTGAAGGTCTCCCGGCGGCGCAGGATCGTGATCCAGGACAGGCCGGACTGGAAGGCCTCCAGGCACACCCGCTCGAAGAGCGCGTCGTCGCCGTGGACCGGCCGGCCCCACTCCTGGTCGTGGTAGGCGACGTAGTCCGGCGTGGACAGGCCCCACGGGCAGCGGGCGAGCCCGTCCTCGCCGATCACGACACCGCCCGGCTCACTCACCGGCGCCGCCCGCGGACCCGTGGCCCGGGTCGTCGAAGGAGGTGCCCGGCGGCTCCTCCTGCTTGGTCAGGGACATCGTCGAGCCGTTCGCGTGCACGCCCGCGAGCGACGACTCCAGCTCGGCGATCCGCGCGTCCCGCTCGGCCAGCTCCGCGCCGAGCCGGTCGAGGACCTCGTCGACGTCGAGCATGCGGTAGCCGCGTACCGCCGTCGGCAGCCGTACCGCGTCGATGTCGGAGCGGATCAGCGGGCGGTCGGCGGGCAGCCGGTCGTCCAGCCGGTCGGTGCCGGCGTCCCGCAGCGGGCCGCCTTCGCCCAGTACGGCCAGTGCCACCGCGGCGACCACCGCGACCAGCGCGATGAGCATGAACCAGAACAAGTCGATCTCCCGGAGTCCGGCCTCAGGGCCTGCCGAAGGTTGTCAGGCCGTCCATGTCAGGCACGATCGTGCCACGATCGCATGAGTCTGAGATGAGGAGCGGCAGTGGCACTTCGGCTGGGCACCCGGGAATTCGGCGAACGGGAGCCGGTGATCATGGCGATCGTGAACCGTACGCCCGATTCGTTCTACGACCAGGGCGCCACCTTCACCGACGAACCCGCTCTGGAGAGGGTCGCGCTCGCGGTCGCCGAGGGAGCCGCGATCATCGACATCGGCGGGGTGAAGGCGGGTCCAGGCGCCGAGGTGTCCGCGGCCGAGGAGATCCGGCGGACGGCCGCCTTCGTCGGCGAGGTGCGCCGCCGCCACCCGGACGTGGTGATCAGCGTCGACACCTGGCGGCACGAGGTCGGCGAGGCGGTGTGCGCGGCGGGCGCGGACCTGCTGAACGACGCGTGGGGCGGGGTCGACCCCCGGCTCGCCGAGGTCGCCGCCCGCCACGACGTGGGCCTGGTCTGCACCCACGCGGGCGGCGCGCAGCCGCGGACCCGGCCGCACCGGGTCGGCTACGACGACGTGATGGCCGACATCCTGAGGGTGACCTGCGGCCTCGCCGAGCGGGCGGCGGCCCTCGGGGTGCGCAGGGACGCGATCATGATCGATCCGGGGCACGACTTCGGGAAGAACACCCGGCATTCGCTGGAGGCTACCCGCCGCCTGCCGGAGATGGCGGCGACGGGGTGGCCGGTGCTGGTGTCGCTGTCGAACAAGGACTTCGTCGGCGAGACGCTGGACCGCCCGGTCAAGGAGCGGCTGATCGGCACGCTGGCGACCACGGCGGTCTCGGCGTGGCTGGGCGCCCAGGTCTACCGGGTGCACGAGGTCGCCGAGACCCGGCAGGTGCTGGACATGGTCGCCTCCATCGCCGGCCACCGCCCGCCCGCGGTCGCGCGCCGCGGACTGGCGTAGCGGACCGGTGTGGCGGACCGGTGTGGCGGACCGGGCGAGCCGTCAGGCGCTTTCCTTGGTGACCCGCTCGACCGCCTCGTCCACGTCGTCGGTGACGTGGAAGAGCTCCAGGTCGGCCGCCGACGCCTTGCCCTCGGCGACCAGGCTGCCGCGGATCCACCGGACCAGGCCGCCCCAGTAGTCGCTGCCGAACAGCACGATGGGGAAGCGGGTGACCTTCTTGGTCTGGACGAGGGTCAGCGCCTCGAACAGCTCGTCCAGGGTGCCGAAGCCGCCGGGCAGCACGACGAAGCCGCGGGCGTACTTCACGAACATCGTCTTCCTGACGAAGAAGTAGCGGAAGTTCACACCGATGTCGACGTAGGGGTTCAGGCCCTGCTCGAAGGGCAGCTCGATGCCGAGGCCCACCGACACCCCGCCGGCCTCCAGCGCGCCCCTGTTGGCGGCCTCCATGGCGCCCGGGCCGCCGCCGGTGATCACCGCGAAGCCGGCCTCGGTCAGCGCCCGCCCGATACGGACGGCGGCCTCGTACTCGCGCGAGTCGGCCGGGGTGCGGGCGGAGCCGAAGACGCTGACCGCCGGGCCCAGTTCGGCCAGCGCGCCGAAGCCCTCGACGAATTCGGACTGGATGCGCATGACCCGCCACGGGTCGCCGTGGACCCAGTCGGACGGGCCGTGGCTGTCCAGCAGCCGCTGGTCGGTGGTGCCGGTCTGCACCTGGCCGCGCCGCCGCACGACCGGTCCGGTGTGCCGCTCCGGCCAGCCCTTGCCGTACGGCAGCTCCTCCGCCGCCGCGTTCGCCGCCGCCGCGGCCTCCTGGGCGTCTTCCGGGACGCCTCGTGCTTCTGTCATATCGGCAGCCTACGCATCAGGGTGCCGCCGACGACGCCAAAGGCACCGCCCGCGGCGCTTCGAGGCGGGCGCTGACCCAGGTGAAGGCGTCGGGGAACATCCGGCCCCAGGTGTTCCAGTTGTGCCCGCCGTTGCTCAGCTCCAGGGTGCTGACCTCGGTGGGCGCCTGCGCGGCGCCGGTGATCCAGTCGGCGAACTTCGGCGGGCTCTCCCGGTCCTGCAGGCTCGACTCGACCAGCAGCCGCGTGTCGGGATGCGTGTTGCGGGCCAGCCACAGCGGTGAGCGCGCCCCCTTCGACGGGTCGTCGGGCGCCAGCGCGGCGCCCGCGGCGAAGGTCTCGGGGTGTTCGAGCGCCAGCCGGGCCGCGCAGTAGCCGCCGGTCGATATGCCCATCACCGCCCAGCCGCGGGGTGCGGGCAGCGTGCGGAAACTGTGCGAGATCGTCTTGACCACGTCGTCGGTGAGCCAGGTCTCGACCTTGCTCCGGCCCTGGATGTCCGCGCAGCCGGTGTTGACCCGGTCGGGCGTGATGGTGGGCAGCACCAGGATCGCGGGCTCCGCGCGGCCCGCGCTGATCTGGTCCTGCATGATCCGGCCGAGCCGCATGCCGCGCAGGAAGCTGTGCGGGGTGCCGGGGATGCCGTGCAGCACCTCGATGACCGGGAAGCGCGTGTGCGCGAACTCCGGCTTGGCATACTGCGGCGGCAGCCAGACGATCACGTCGCCCTTCGTGCCGCTGTCCCAGCCGTGGACGGTGGCCCGCTCGAAGCCCTGCGAATACGACGCGAACTTCACGGAGTAGTCCGGCACGGCGGGCGCCGGCGGGGAGCCCTGGGCGGCGGACCGGCTCGCGCCGCCGGAATTGGCATGGCCCAGCAGGTCGTCCCACGAGGCGTAGAAGCCGTTCTCGTTGTTCACCGTCACCATCACGACCAATATGGCGGTGAACTGGCACAGCGCGATCATGCCGACCCGCAGGGCCAGCCGCAGCGGGCGCGGCCCGCCCACCCTCGGCCACAGCAGCACCGCGCCGGCCACCGAGGCCACCGCGACCCCGACGAGCAGTGCGGCGAACAAGCCACTGGTCAGTCCCATGACCTGGCTCCCCCCATCCCCGAACCGGACGTATCCGATCAACCATGCCGGGAGGAAGGACCCGAGCGCACCCCAGTTCGGTTGCCTGCCGGCCGGGTGATCCGCGTCAGCCGGTGAGCCAGGCGGTCAGCTTCCGTTCCGCCTCGCGGATCGCCGCGACCTCCACATGTTCCTCGCGGGTGTGCGCCAGCGTCGGGTCGCCAGGGCCGTAGTTGACCGCGGGAATCCCCAGCGCGGAGAAGCGGGCGACGTCCGTCCAGGCCTCCTTGGCCGCGGGGGCCGTACCGATGGCGTCCACGAAGGCGGCGGCCGCCGGGTGCGACAGCCCCGGCAGCGCCCCGGGAGCGCTGTCGGTGAGCACCACGTCGAAGCCCTCGAAGACGCCGCGGACCCGGTCCAGCGCCTCCGCTTCGCTCTGGTCGGGCGAGAAACGGTAGTTCACGGTGACCGCGCAGGTGTCAGGGATCACATTGCCGGCGTGCCCACCCTCGATCATGACGGCGTTCAGCCCCTCGGGATACGTCAGCCCGTCGATCTCCACCCGTCGCGGCTCGTACGCGGCCAGCCGCGCCAGGATCGGGGCGGCCTTGTGGATCGCGTTCTCCCCCAGCCAGCTGCGCGCGGAGTGCGCCCGGCGCCCGGTCGTCTCCACCCGCACCCGCAGCGTCCCCTGGCACCCGCCGTCCACCCGGCCGCCCGTGGGCTCCATCAGCACGGCGAAGTCGCCTGCGAGCCAGTCCGGGTGCCGCTCGACCAGCCGCTTCAACCCGTTGAACTCGGCGGCGATCTCCTCGGCGTCGTAGAAGACGTAGGTGAGGTCGCGGTTGGCGTCCTCCAGGGTCGCGGCCAGCCGCAGCTGCACCGCGACGCCCGCCTTCATGTCGCTGGTGCCGCAGCCCCACAGCACGCCGTCGGCGTCCAGCCGGGAGGGCAGGTTGTCCGCGATCGGGACGGTGTCGATGTGGCCCGCCAGCACGACGCGCTCGGCCCTGCCGAAACGCGTCCTGGCCACCACCGCGTCACCGTCGCGGTCCACGGCCAGGTGCGGGTACGCCCGCAGCGCCTGCTCCACGAGGTCGGCGAGCTGCTTCTCCTCGCGGCTCACCGACGGTACGTCCACGAGGTCTGCCGTCAGGGCGGCCACATCTGTCTTGAGGTCGAGTCCGCGTCCCATACCTGCGCACTCTAGGCGCTCCCGGCACTCGGGCAGCGCCTGCCCCTCGTGGCGGGGGCCCCGCGTCCCGCGTCCCGCGTTCGGCTGCAGGGCGGTCGGCCCGACTGCCACCATGACGGCATGAGTTCGCGCACGACGACGGTGCCGCCCGGAGCGGCCGCCGGCGGGGCGTCCCCCGTCTTGTCCCCGCTTCCGCCCCGGAATCCGCGATGAGCGGGCCGGACCGGCCGGAATGGTACGACCCGCCGGAGGGGATCGAGGGAGCCGTGCGCTCCGCGCAGGCGCGGCTGGACCGCAGCTCCGGCCGGTGGGAGCGCCTCGACGCGCTGATGGCCCTCGTGGCGAGCCTCTACCGGCGCCACATGGAGCACGGCGATCCCGCGGACCTCGACCGGGCGATCGCGCTGACACGCGAGGCGCTGGCCCAGGTGCCGGCGTCCGACAGGGAAAACCAGGAAATCGGCGCACGCCAGCTGGCGCTGATGCTGTTCAGGACCGGCACCGCCGCGGACCGGGCCGAGGCCGGGCGTCTACTGCGGGCGGGCCGGGCGCACCGCGACCCCCGGTCCCCGGCGTACGGGGAGACCCAGGGGCTGCTCGGCGCCATCGCGTTCGCCGACCACACGGCCGGCGGCGGCAGAAGGCCGCTGGACGAGGCGGTCGCCTTCCTGCGCGAGGCGGTCAGGACACAGCCGTCCGGCACGCCGGAGTACGCGACCCACCAGGCCAACCTCGGATGCGCCCTGTGCTACTGCTACCGCGACTTCGGCGCCTCTGACGCCGACCTGGACGAGGGGATCGCCCTCCTGGAGGACCTCGCGCCCGGCCGGACGACACCGTCCGCGAGACTTCTGGCGCCGAACATGGCAGCGGTCGTACGCGCCAACCTGATAGCCGCCCTCGACGCCCGGCACAACAGGCGGGGCGACCCCGCCGACGCGCGGCGGGCCAGGGCACTCGCCGAGGACCCCCGGGCCGCGCGGGAGACCGGCGACTGGCAGTCCCGCGGCACACGGCTGGGCGCCGAGGCGTCCCTGGCCTTCAACCGGTACCAGAGCACGGGCGGTCTGTACGACCTGGAGCGCGCCCTGTCGGCGCAGCAGGCCGCCCTGGACGCGCTCACGCAGGACGACGGCCGCCGCCCCGACACCCTGCTGAACCTCGCCTTCCTGCACCACAGCCAGGCGGAGGCCCTGCGCTCCGACCCGGCCGCCGCGTCGGCCCACCTGGATACCGCGCTGCGGCTGGCCCGGGAATGCGTGGCGCACTCGCCGTCGCCCACGGCTCGCGCGGTGCTCGGCAAGTGCCTGCTGAGCCTGCACAACACCGACCAGGCGGCGCACTCCGCCGCCCTCGACGACGCCGTCGCCCACCTGCGCCGCGCGGTCGCGGGCTCCGGCGACAGCCCGCGGCTCGACGCCAACGCCCGCGCCTCGCTGGCCGACGCGCTGACCGCGCGCTTCATCCGGGACCAGTCGCCGCAGGACCTGGCGGAGGCCACGTCCCTGCTGGAGACGACGGGCCGGCGCGACTCCGCCGACACGGCCGGCGTCGCGGCGACACTGGCCGTCATGCAGGTGGTGATGGCGTCCGTGACGGAGGACGCCGAGGCGCTGCGGGCGGCCAGGACCCGATTACGCGAGGCGCTCACCGCGCTGGAGGGCCGCTCGGCGGGCATCGCCTTCGACATCGCCCAGGTGTGGCTCCGTATGGAGTGGCAGACCTGGCGGGTGGCCGCGGGCCTGGCGCCCGGCGCCGCCGTACCCGCCCGGCCGCCCGCTCCGGGAATGCCCGCCCCCGGGGCCTCTTTCTCCGACGTCGTCTTCGCCGACCCCGCCGCGGCCCGGCGGCGGGCCACGGCCGGCGTCGCGGAGTCCGGCCGCCGTATCGTCGAGATCCTGCACGGTCTGGTCGACACCCAGCTCGGGCGCGAGCACAAGGAGCGGTCGATCATCTCGGCCGCCGGGACGGGCGCCCAGGGGGCGTACGCGCTGTCCCGATCCGGGGAGCCGGACGCCCTGCGGCAGGCGGTGGTCCTGCTGGAGGCCGGGCGGGCCCTGATGCTGTCGGAGGTGCTGGAACGGGGCACGGCCGAACTCGACGCGCTCGCCGACCCCGCCCTGCTCGCGTGCTACCGGGAGGCCACCGAGCGGCTGGCCGACGCGGAGCGGGCCGTCCTTGCGTCGTCCACCGCCCCGGGCGGCGACGTCGCTCCGGAGCCGGGGCGCCCCGGGCGGCTCATGCGGACGCTGGAGGACGCCCGGGAGCAGTGGCGGGCCCAGGTCGACCGGGTCAGGGCCCTCCCCGGTTTCCACGACTTCCTGCGGCCACCGGCGTTCGAGGCGCTCGCCGCCGTGGTCCGCCGGCTGGGCTGCCCGGTCGTCTTCCTGTGCGCCACCGAACTGGGCGGCGTGGCGCTGCTGATGGACCCCGCGGACCCGGCGGCGGTGGCCGCGGTGGACCTGCCGCTGCTGAGCCGGGACTGGGAGGAGCGGACCGCGGCGGCCTGGCTGCGCGAGGCGTCCGCCGAGGTCCCCGACGAGCAGGCCGTCGACGACCTGTCGTACGAACTGTGGACGCGGGTCATGGGCCCGGTCGCCGACGCGCTGGGGGACTGCCGGGAGGTCGTCCTGATACCCGGCGGGCAGCTGGCCCTGCTCCCGCTGCACGCGGCCGGCCGGCCCGATCCCGGCGCCGTCACCGGCTGGCACCACGTGCTGGACCGGACGGCGGTGCGGTACGCGCCCACCGTGCGGTCGCTGGGCGCCTCGCTGGACCGCTGCCGGGACCTTCCGGGCGACGCGCTCCGCCTCTTGGCGGTGGCCGATCCCGCCCCGACCGGGGCGCCGCGGCTGCCCGAGGCCCGGGACGAGGTCGCCGCGGTCGCCTGCTGGTTCCCCGGGCCGGAGACGGAGGTGCTGGCCGACCTGGCGGCGACACGGGACCGCGTCGCCGCGCTGCTGGCCGGCGCGACGGTACTGCACGTCGCCTGCCACGCCGACTGCGACCCGGCCCGCCCGCTCGACGGCGGCCTGCTGCTGGCCGGCGACCAGCGCCTCACCACGCGCGACCTGCTGGCCATGACCGGCCTGCGCAGCCGCCTGGTCACCTTGTCGGCCTGCAGCACGGGCGTGGTCGGGGCGGCCCTGCCGGACGAGGTGGTCAGCCTGGCCACGGCCGTCCTGCAGGCCGGCGCGGCCGGGGTCGTCGCGTCGCTGTGGGAGGTGGACAGCGCGGCCACGCTGGCGATCATGGCCCGCTTCTACGAGTTGTGGCGGCGGGGCGGGCTGCCGGTGACACAGGCGCTGCGCCGGGCGCAGCTGTGGTTCCGCGACGCCACGAACGCCGAGAAGCAGGCCGCGCTGCCGACGGTCACCGCCTTCGCGCCGCCCCCCGGGATGAGCCCGCGGGAGCAGGCGGCCTGGCCTGCCGAGCGCCAGGACGCCGGGCCGCTGGCATGGTCCGCCTTCTTCCACACGGGCAGCTGACCGGTGGTCGACAGCATCCGGGCAGTGGCGGTGGCGCTCGCCTTCGTGCTCCCCGGTGCGCTCTTCACCTGGGAGTACGAGCGGGCGCTGAGCGGCTGGGGCCTGTCGGCGAGCGACCGGGCGCTCCGCTTTGTCGGCAGTTCGGCCGCCTTCCACGCCGTGCTGGCCCCGGCCTCCTGGTGGTTCTACCGCGAGGAAGTGGTCTCCGGGCGGCTCGCCGCCGGCCACGCCTCCTGGTGGCTGTGGCCCGGGACGCTCGCGTACGTGGCCGTGCCCACCGTCGCCGGCCGGCTGGCCGGCGAGGCCACCCGGCGGAACCGGCGGTGGTCGCGGCTCCTGACCGGGTACGCGCCCGCGCCCCGCGCCTGGGACCACGTCTTCGCCAACCGCGACGAGGCCTGGCTGCGCATCAGGACCAGGGACACCGGGCCCGGCGACGGCGGCTGGATCTTCGGCAGCTACCACTCACCGGACGACCGGCTCGGTGCCTACGCCGCCGGCTACGGGCACGACAGGGACCTGTACCTCTCGGACACCGCCTGGCTGCACCCGGACACCGGACTGCCGCTGCGGGGGCCCGACCAGCAGCCGCTCATGCGGGGTGTCGGGGTGCTCATCGGATGGGACCAGATCGCGTACATCGAGGTGATGTGGATATGAACGACGACCCCGGGGACGACCGCGACGTCACCCGGCGGGGTGATCCACCGCCGCGGCCGCGCGCCCGGCGCCGCACCGACACCCGGCGGGGCGGATACCGGCCCGCTCCCTCGACCTCCCCGCTGCCCCCGCCACCGGACCTCACCCCGCCCTCGCCGCACGAGGCATCGTCCGCTCCGGGCGATGCGCCCGCCGGCCCGGCGCCGGAGACGAGCGGTGCGGGGGACGAAGACGCCGCCGCCGGCTGAGGCGGGCGCGGCCGGAGCGCGGCCGGCAGGCGTGCCCGACGGGTGCGCTCGGGAGAAGCCGAGCGACCAGGCGGGACGGGTCGCGACGGTGAGGGCGGCCGGGGGGCACCCCTTCCAGGGCGGCGCGCGGGGATCGGGGGCGGGCGAGGGGAGCCGGGAGAGCCGGTACGCTCTGCCCGTGCCCACGTCAGGCGCCTCTTCCGGGGGCGAAAGGAACCGTCCGCGCCGGCGCGCGGCCCGCGTGCTGATCGCGCTGCTGGTACTCGCGGTCGCCGCGTACGTGGCCTATCACCTGAGCGGGAAGTCCCCCCTGTCGGCCGGCTGCGTGGTCCGGTCGGACGACGACACGCTCCAGCTGACGCAGCCCGAGGCGGCGAACGCCGCGACCATCGCCGCCGTGGCGGCGGCGCGCGGCCTGCCGGAGCGGGCCGTCACGATAGCGCTGGCGACCGCCTTGCAGGAGTCGCGGCTCGACAACCTCGACCACGGGGACCGCGACTCGCTGGGGCTGTTCCAGCAGCGCCCCTCGCAGGGCTGGGGCACCCGGCAGCAGGTGCTGGACCCGGTGTACTCGACGAACGCCTTCTACGACCGGCTGGTCAAGATCGACGGCTACTCCCGCCTCCCCCTGACCGTCGCCGCGCAGAAGGTGCAAAGGAGCGGCTACCCGCAGGCGTACGCCAAGCACGAGGCGGACGCCACGATGCTGTCGGCGGCGCTGGTCGGCCGCAAGGCCGGTGCGCTGAGCTGTACGACCGGCGCGGACAAGGCGGACAGCGCGGGCGGCGCGCCCGGTGACCCGGCGCTGGTGGCCACCGAGCTGAAGCGGGAGTTCGGCGCCCGGACGCGGCCGAAGACGGCCGGGGAGCCGGCCGGCACGGTGAGCGTGGCGGCGGCGGCGCCGGGCGGCGGGACCGCCGGGGACACGGTGCGGCGGGGCTGGCAGCTGGCGCAGTGGTCGGTGGCGCACGCGCACGACCTGAAGGTCTCGACGGTGTCCTTCGCCGGCATGCGGTGGCAGGCCGCGCACTCCGGCAGCGGCTGGCGGAAGGCCGCCGAGGGCGCGGGCTCGGGTGGCAGCGCCGACGGTGCCGGCGGCGGATTCGTACGGATCACCGTCGCGCAGTAGTGCGCGTTCTCACCCGGGCGGGGAATTCCGGGGCAATGGACGAATGGCGCGGCAATGTACCGACGCCGAGACACGATTTCCTTGGCCCACCAAGGATGTGACGTTTTTTCAGCGGGATCACCGGTCATATCAACTGTCCGTTATATCCGATGTGCCGGATCATTATTATGCGACACATTGCGCAGTCTTTACCTCGCGCGGCCGCAACCTTCCGGCGCGTCCGCCGATAGTCACGGCGTTGTTGCCGACCCGATGAAGACACACGCCGCAAGGAGCACCATGTCCCTCCCCCTCACGCGCCGGATCGCCCAGGCCGCTGTGCTGCTCGGTGCCGCCGCCGCACCCCTGATCGGTGCGGGCGCCGCGCACGCCGCCGCACCCCAGCAGGCCGTGGGCGGACTCACCAACCTGGAGGGCGCCGAGCTGGGCTCCACCGTCGACGGCACGTCGCAGAACGCCGCCGGGCTCGCCACCCGGAGCGGCACCCAGGCCGTCAGGAGCACCCTCCCGGCGGCCGGCCGTATCGTCGGCACCGCGGGCAGGACCGCGACCCCGGCGGCCCAGCAGAACGCCGCACAGGCCACCGACGCGGCCGGCCGTATCGTCGGCGCGACCGCCGAGTCCCTCCCGGTCGCCGGCGCCCTGCCCAACACCGGCGCCCTCCCCACCGACCAACTCCCCCTCAAGGCCCTTCCGCTGGGCTGACACACATGCGGAGGGGCTGGGAGCGCGGTGCTCCCGGCCCCTCCGTACGTCCGGCCGTCAGGCGGCGAGCCGGCCCACCGCCGCCGCGACGCGCTCGTCGGTCGCCGTCAGGGCGACGCGGACGAAGTCGGCGCCCGCGGGCCCGTAGAACTCGCCGGGGGCGACGAGGATGCCGCGCTTGGCCAGGTCGGCCACCGTCTCCCAGCAGCCCTCGCCGCGGGTCGCCCACAGGTAGAGGCTGGCCTCGCTGTGCTCGATGCGGAAGCCGGCCGCCTCCAGGGCGGTGCGCAGGGCGGTGCGGCGGCGGGCGTAGCGCTGCTTCTGCTCGACGGCGTGGGCGCGGTCGCCGAGGGCGGCGGCCATGGCGGCCTGGACGGGCTGCGGCACGATCATGCCGGCGTGCTTGCGCACGGCGAGCAGTTCCGCGACGACCGCGGGGTCGCCGGCGAGGAAGGCGCCGCGGTAGCCGGCGAAGTTGGACCGCTTGGACAGCGAGTGCACGGCCACCAGCCCCTCGTGGCTGCCGCCGCACACGTCCGGGTGCAGGACCGAGACCGGCTCCTCGCCCTCCCAGCCCAGCTCGATGTAGCACTCGTCGGACACCACGAGGATGCCGTGCTCGCGCGCCCACCCGACGATCCGGCGCAGCTCGGCGGCGGCCAGCACCCGCCCGGTGGGGTTGGAGGGGCTGTTGAGCCACAGCAGCTTCACCCGCGCCGGGTCCAGCTCGGCGACCGGGTCGTCGTAGGTGACCGGCTCCGCGCGGGCCATCAGCGCGCCGATCTCGTACGTCGGGTAGGCCAGCTGCGGGTAGCCGACCTGGTCGCCCTCGCGCAGGTCCAGCAGCGTGGGCAGCCAGCCGACCAGCTCCTTGGAGCCGATCAGCGGCAGCACGTGCCGCGGGTCGGCGCCGGAGACCCCGTGCCAGGTGCGCAGGTAGGCCGCGGCGGCCTCCCGCAGGGCGGCGGTGCCGTACGTCAGCGGGTAGCCGGGGCTGTCCGCGGCGGCGGTCAGCGCCTGCCTGACAACCTCGGGCACCGGGTCCACCGGGGTGCCCACCGACAGGTCGACGACACCGTCGGGGTACGCGGCGGCCGCCGCCTTGTACGGCTCCAGGCGGTCCCAGGGAAAGACCGGCAGGCGGGCGGAAATACTCACGTGCTCACACTCTCACTCTGCCCGTACGCCACGGCCCCGTACGGCGCTGCGGCGTACGGGGCCGTGGCCGGCGGGGCCGTGGCGGAGAACGCCTTGGGCGGGGCGCGCTCTGCTGCTTACCTGGTGCGTACGGCTTGCGTTACTGGTTCTGCGGGGACAGCTCGGCGATGAAGGGGTGGTCGCGCTCGATCAGGCCGAGCTTGGACGCGCCGCCGGGCGAACCCAGCTCGTCGAAGAACTCGACATTCGCCTTGTAGTAGTCCTTCCACTCCTCCGGGGTGTCGTCCTCGTAGAAGATGGCCTCCACCGGGCAGACCGGCTCACACGCGCCGCAGTCGACACATTCGTCCGGGTGGATGTACAAGGACCGGGAGCCCTCGTAGATGCAGTCGACCGGGCACTCTTCGATGCACGCCTTGTCCTTGACGTCGACACAAGGCTGCGCGATGACGTAGGTCACGCTGTCGTTCCTCCTCGATAGGGCTCATCTCGCGCGGGAGCGCGGCGTCGTCCATGCCCGCACCTAGTATCTCCGTTCCTGGGCACGAACCGAACAGGAGGGGCACGCATGCCAGCGGATTTCTCGGCCGGCGCTCGACTCGAACTCCGGATCACCCCCGCTGACGTGGGAAAACGCGTATCCGTGCGGCAGTTGGCCGAGGTAACTGACGGGCGCCCGACGTTCACCGATACGGTCGGTGTTCTCGCATCCTGGGACGAGGGAGTGGTGTACATCACGCGCAGGACCGGCGAAACCGTCCGCATCGCGGAATCCGCCCTCGTCGCGGGCAAGGTCGTCCCGCCCGCGCCGGTGCGGCGCGCGGCCGCCGTGCCCGCGGTGACGGACCGGGAACTGGACGCGATCGCCGCCCGGGCGTGGCCCGCCGCCGAGACCGCCCCGCTCGGCGACTGGACGCTGCGGCACGCCGGCGGCTTCACCCGGCGGGCCAACTCGGTGCTGGTCGGCGGCGACCCCGCGATGCCCGTGGACGAGGCGCTGGCCGAGGTCGTGCGGTGGTACGGCGAGCGCGGCGCGACGCCGTATTTGCAACTGCCCGACTCCTCCCCCTACGCCGCCGAGGCCGCGGCACGCGGGTGGCTGCGGGAGGCCGACACGCTGGTCAGGACCGCGCCGCTGGCCCCGCTCACCCGGCTCCCCGACGGGCCCGCCACGCTGACCCGCACGCCGGACGCCGCATGGCTGGCCGCCTACCACCGCACCGGGGACCTGGCCGACGCGGCGCTCGAAGTCCTCACCGGCGGGCCGTCCGTCTGGTTCGCCACCATGCCGGGCGCGATCGGGCGGGCCGTGGTCGACGGGCCCTGGGTGCTCTTCGGAGCGGTCGAGGTCATACCGTCGCACCGGCGGCGCGGCCTGGCCACCGCCGTCATGGGCGCGCTCGCCCGGCGGGCCGCGCACGAGGGCGCCACCGCCGCGTACCTCCAGGTCGAGGCCGACAACGAGGGCGCCCGCACCCTCTACGACCGGCTCGGCTTCAGCGACCACCACGGCTACCACTACCGGCGACCGGCGGCATGACCCCGCCACCCGACCCCGAACCCGAGCCCGTCGCCGCGCGGTTCGCCGCCGCGGCCCGCGAGGAACGCCCCGACCTGGCCGAACTGTGCCTGCTCGTCGGCGCCCGCGCCGACCCCGCGCTGGACGGCTCCGCCGCCGACACCGCGCAGATCGAACTCGACCGGCTCGCCGGCCTGCTCCCGCACGGCCTGGTCACCCCGATGGACTGGGCCGCCGCCCTGCACCGCGTCCTGGGCGTCGGCCACGGCTTCCACGGCACCGCCAAGGACTACCAGCGCCTGTCCTCCTCACTGCTCCAGGAGGTGCTGCGGCGGCGCCGCGGCCTGCCCATCCTGCTGTCCGTCGTCTGGATCGAGGTCGCCCGCCGCGCCGGCGCCCCCGTCTACGGCGTCGCCCTCCCCGGCCACTTCGTCGTCGGCCTCGGCGACCCCGAGGGCGAGCACGTCCTGGTCGACCCCTTCGACGCCGGCCGCCTCATGTCCCGCGGCGACGCGGAGCTGCTCGCGGCGGGCGGTGACGTCTTCACCCCGGCCGACCCACTGGACGTCGTCCAGCGCATCCTCAACAACATCCGCGCCTGGGCCGCGCCCCGGCCCGAACACCGGCCCGTCCAGCTGTGGACCCTCGACCTCACGCTCCTGCTCCCGCGCCACCCCGCGAAGTTGCGCTACGAGCGGGCGCAGCTTCTCGTCACGATGGGGGATTTTCTCGGCGGGGCCGCGGAGATGGACTCCTACGCGGAGGTGATCGGAGCGTTCGACCCCGAGTCGGCGGCCACGATCCGCTCCCGGGCGCGGGCCGCCCGAGCCCACCTCAACTGACCCCCTGCGGGGTGCGCCCTCGATCAACGCGGTGGTGGCTGTCGCCACCTTTCCCCGCGTGCCCAGGTGATCGCCCCTTGCGGTGCGTGGCTTGCTTTCCCGCCTCTTCGGCGGGGCGCGCAGTTCCCCGCGCCCCTTTAGGCCTGCGTCCACCTACGCCCAGGCCGCGGCGGCGGCGCTCAGCCGGTGATGCGCATGAGGGTGACCCGGTCGCCGCGGACGGTGAAGGCGAAGTCGGAGGGGCCGTTGTAGCCGTTGCCGCCGACCTGGGCGCTCACCGTGGTCGTGTCGCCCTCGGTGCGGCACCCGGTCACGCGCAACCGGACCTGCTTGCCGATGAATTCGGCGTCGCTCCAGCCGCGGATCGCTTCGTGGCCGCGGAATTCGCGGCCCCAGTCGTCGACCGCGCCGTCGGCGGCGAAGGCGGCCAGGAAGTCCTCGGTGGCGCCGGCGTCGGCGGCCTCCAGGGCCGCCGCGACGGGGATGGGCATGGGTTCGTGCGTCATGCCGGGACCAACGAGTGCCGCGGCCGGCGCGGCACCCGCCGAACAGGTCGACCTCCCGCCGGGCGGCTCACGCGGCGATGGTCGCCCAGATGCACTTGCCGCGTTCGGTGTAGCGGGTGCCCCATCTGCGGGCGGTGACGGCGACGAGTTGCAGGCCGCGGCCGAATTCGTCGTCCAGCAGCGGGTGGCGTACCCGCGGGGTGGCCTGGGAGCCGTCGTAGACCTCGCAGGTGACGGCGCCGTCGCGGTGGTGGAGCAGGCGCAGCCGCAGCAGGCCGGCTTCGCCGTCGCCGACGTCCGTGCCTATGCCGACGGCGTGCCGCACCGCGTTGCCGATGAGTTCGCTCACCACCAGCGCGACGGTGTCGGTGAGGCCGGCGAGGCCCCAGCCGGCGAGGCTCGCGGCCGCCAGGTCGCGGCCCCGCCCGGCCGATTCGGGCGCCCACGGCAGGTCCCAGGCCGCGATGCGGTCCTCGGGGACGCGGCCCATGGCCAGTGCCAGCAGGACCGCGTCGTCCTGCCGGTGCGGGTCGGGCGGAAGCTGCTCGGTGATCGTGTCGCAGAGCGTGTCGAGCCAGGGGCCGCGGCGGTCGCAGACGGAGGGGAGCGGGGCGGTGGCCGCGTAGCGGCTGAGCAGGTCGGTGAGCGGCTCGGCGCTGACGCCGCCGCTGAGCAGGCCGTCGCTGTAGAGGAGCAGGACGCTGTCCTCGGGCAGCACCGTCTCGATGACGGGCGCCGGGACCTGCGTCTGCCCGAGCTGCTCCCCCGCGGGCAGGTCGACCTCGCGGGCCTTGCCGCCGGGCTTGACCAGGATCGGCGGCGGGTGGCCGGCGCTGGCGATCCGGCAGCCGCCGGTGGTGGCGTCGTAAAGGACCAGCATGGCGGTGGCGGTGATTGGGCCGATGCGTTCCGCGACGTCGTTGAGGTGGGCAATGATCTCGTCGACGGGCAGGTCGAGCGCGCTCACGGTGAGCACCGCGTGCCGCATGATGCCCATGGCGATGGCCTGTTCGAGGCCGTGGCCCTTGACGTCGCCGATGACGGCGAGCGTACGGCCGCCGGGCATCGGGACGGTGTCGAACCAGTCGCCGCCGACCTCCTCGCCGGCGGCGAGCCGGTAGCGGGAGGCGCCGCTGACGGCGACGGTGTCGGGCAGCTCGCCGGGCAGCAGTTCCTTCTGCAGGCGTTCGGCGCGGCGCCTGGCCTCCTCGTAGAGCTGGGCCTTGCCGAGCGCCTGGGCGATGATCACGCCGACGGTGCCGAGCATCGTCTTCTCCTGCTCGGCGAACGCGCGCGCCGCCGGCCAGCTGACGATGCAGGAGCCGACCCTGCGGTCGCCGACGATCAGCGGCAGGACGGCCCAGGCGCCCTTGCCGCCGTGCCGGGCCAGCGGTGTGAGCCGGGGCGAGTCCCTGTCGAGTTCGGCGAGGGAGGAGAAGAACCGCGGTGCCGTGGTGTCGGTGGCGTCGGCGAGCCGCTGCGGCCAGCCGGGCGCCTCCAGCTCCGCGCGGAATTCCGCCGAGTAACCGGTGGCGGCCACCAGCCGGGGCGCCGGGCCTGTGAGGTCGTGCACGATCAGGCCCTGGGCCGCGACCAGCGGGATGAGGTGCTCGGTGATCGCCGCGACCACGTCCCGGGTGTCGACCGCGCGGATCAGTGCCTGGTTCAGCTCGCTGATCCGGCGGCCGCGCTCCGCCTCGGCCGCCTCGGCGGCCTTCTGCTCGGATATGTCGGCCATCTGGGTGGCGACGAAGCCGCCCACCTCGACGGCACGCACCCGCCAGGAGGCGATCCGCCCGCCGGGCTCCGCGTCGTAGGTCAGCTCGGTGGTCACCGGGGCCCCGGGCGCGGCCCTGGCCCTGGCCAGCAGTTCGCGGATGCCGTGGCCGGCGAGCTCCGGCTGCTTCTCCCAGGGGATCTTGCCGACCATATCGGCGCCCCGGCCGTCACCGAGCGCGCGGGCCGCGTGGTTGGCCCATTCGACACGGTCCTCGCCGGTCAGCACGTGCATGGGGTCCGGGTGCTGTTCGAGCAGTCCGATGAGCCAGGCGCGCAGGCTGCGGCGGTCGGTGACGTCCCAGGCGGTGCCCACCATGCGCACCGGCCGGCCGTCGTCGCCGTACTCGAAGCCGGCCCGCAGTTCCAGCCAGCTGACGGTGCCCTCGGCGCTGAGGACGCGGTATTCGACGGCATAAGGGCTCCCGGTCGCCAGCGAGTGCTCGATGGAGTCCTGGACGCCGGGCCGGTCGTCGGGGTGGATACGCGCCATCCAGGACTCGATGCGGTGGTCCCAGGTGGCGGCGTCCAGTCCGGCCGCGGTGATCAGCCCCTCGGTGACCTCGTCGATGTCCAGCATCCCGGTGTCCAGGTCCCAGCTCCAGGTGCCGACGCTGATCTGCTGCATGACCTCCCGGGTGCCGCTGGGCTCCTGCCACCAGGGCGTGGTGCCGGTACGCCGGGGGCGCGCCCGCGGCAGCCGGGTGCCGACGACGGCGGCCAGCCGGGTGAGGAAGCGCTGCCGCCCGGCGTCGGGGGCGGCGGCGGTGAGGACGGAGAGGGCGCCGACGGACTCCCCGTTGACCATGATCGGGGCGGCCAGGACGCCCCCCGGCAGGTCGGCGCCCCCGGCGGGCGCGGGCGGCGCGGAACCGCCGATGACCCACCCGGCCTGGGGCGCACCGCCTGCCACCGCGCCCTGGCCGTCCCCGGCGGGCCACCGCGGGTCCCATGTCGTGCCCAGGTGCGTCACCGCGCCGGACGGCGCCGTGCACGCGTCGTACCGCAGGTCGTTCCAGCGGGCCGCCAGCAGCGCGGGCAGGCCCGTCACCGCCGCGAGGCTCAGCGTGCCCTCCTCGGCGCCGCGCAGGTGGGCGAGCCCGCCGAAGCCGCCGAGGGCGGCGACGGCCTGCTGCAGCGCGAACCGCAGCAGGCCCGCCACGCCGAGTCCTTCCGCGGCTTCGAGGAGGCGCAGCCGTACGTCGTCCGCCGGGTCGCCGCCCGGTTCGCCGTGCGCGGCAGCCATCAACACCTCACCCGCCTCAGCCAGCACCCCCGTCCCCCGCTCCTCCCCATTCTCGCGCCGATCACCGCACCCGGCCGCTTGTCGCACCGTGCGGCGCGTGAGCCGCGCGTACGGCGGCCCGTATGACATCTGTCATGGGGAACACAGGACCTCCGGCACTCCCCCCACACCCCCGTCGCCCCCAAGCTGGTGTCATGACAGCGACAGCGACCACGAACGGGGCGACGGGGCGGACCGCGGACAGCGGGGTGCCCGTCGTGGCGTTCACCGATGTGAACAAGAGCTACGGTGCCGTGCACGCGGTGGCCGGCCTGAGCCTTGAGCTGCACCCCGGGGAGACGGTGGCACTGCTCGGGCCGAACGGCGCCGGGAAGTCCACCGCGCTCGACCTGCTGCTCGGGCTGAAGAACGCCGACCGCGGGTCGGTACGGGTCTTCGGGGCGACACCCGCGCAGGCCATCGCCGCGGGGCAGGTCGGGGCCATGCTGCAGAGCGGCGGGCTCATGGAGGAGGTGACCGTACGGGAGCTGGTCGGGCTCGCGTGCGATCTGCACCCCAAGGCCTACCCGGTGGACCAGGTGCTGGCCGCCGCCGGCATCACCGACTTCGCCTCCCGGCTGGTCGACAAGCTCTCCGGCGGCCAGGAGCAGCGCGTGCGGTTCGCGCTCGCCACGGCCGGGGCCAACGACCTGATCGTGCTGGACGAGCCGACCGTGGGGATGGACGTCGGCGCGCGGCAGGCCTTCTGGGCGACGATGCGCGGCCAGGTCGACCAGGGGCGGACCGTGCTGTTCGCCACGCACTACCTGGAGGAGGCCGACGCCGTCGCCGACCGCGTCCTGGTCATGAACCGGGGCCGGCTGATCGCCGACGGCACCGCCGCGGAGATCAAGGCCAGGGCGGGTGCCCGGCGGATCACCTTCGACCTCGAAGGCCCGATCGACGAGGCCGCGCTGCGCGCGCTGCCGCACCTGGTGGGCCTGGAGGTCACAGGACCGACCGTACGCATCCGCTCCGACGACGCGGACGCCACGACCCACGCGGTCTACGGCCTCGGACTGTACCCGCGCAACCTGGAGGTCGCCGGGCTCGGCCTCGAACAGGCCTTCCTGGCCCTCACCGAAGGAGCCGGTGCCTCCGCCGGCGAGCAGACCGCCGCGGGCACCGGCGACGACAAGGCGGGCAAGCGATGAACACCCTGGTCAAACTGGAGATCCTGCGCACATTGCGCAACCGGAAGTTCATGTTCTTCTCGGTGCTCTACCCGGGCGTGCTGTTCCTGATCGTCACCGCCGGCGCCGGCAAGGACAAGAAGCTCGGCGGCTCCGACCTGACCCTGGTCGCCTACTACATGGTGGCGATGGCCGCCTTCGGCGCGATGACCGCCGTCCTGATGGGCAACGCGGAGCGTATCGCCCGCGAGCGCGAGAAGGGCTGGGTGCGGCAGCTGCGGCTCACCGCGCTGCCCGGCCGCGGCTACGTCACCGCGAAGATCGCCTCGGCCGCGACCGTCAGCCTGCCGTCGATCGTGATCGTGCTGGTGCTGGGCGCGGCGGTGAAGGGCGTACGCCTCGACGCCTGGCAGTGGGCGGCGATCCTGGTCAGCATCTGGGCCGGCAGCATGGTCTTCGCCGCCCTCGGCGTCGCCATCGGCTACGTCGCCACCGCGGACGTCGCACGGCCCCTGTCCATGCTGTGCTACTTCGTGCTGGCCATGCTCGGCGGCCTGTGGATCCCCTTCACGACCTTCCCCGGCTGGCTCCGGACGCTGGCCGGCTACCTGCCGGGCCGCGCCTACGCCGCCCTCGGCCAGACCATCGAGTTCGGCAACGCCCCGCACGCCAAGGACATCGCCGTCCTGGTCGTCTACCTGGTGCTCTTCGCCGGTACGGCCGCGTGGCTGTACCGCAAGGACACCAGGAAGGCGTAGCGGAACGGGAGGTCGGGAGGACGGGGCCCCGGGTCAGGCCACGTCGGAGAGGGTGACCGTGCGGTCGGACGGGGAGGTGGCGCTGAGTGCCTTCAGGAGCGCCGTCGCCACGTCCTGCGGCGTGACCTGGGTCTTCGAGCCGTCCGCCCGCTTCACAAGAACGTTGTCGAACTTCTGGCCGTACAGCGACTTGAGCTTGTCGAGGTCGATGTGCGGCGTGAGCGTCCCTTGCGGGGTGGCGACCATGGTGAGGAACTGGGGCAGCGTCCTGTTGAAGGAGATCGTGTGGGCGGCGTCCGCCCGCACCGTCACCTTGCCGGACATCGCGGTCTTGCCGAAGCCGTTGACGGCCTTGTCGAGCTCGGCCTGCGAGACCCTGGGGGGCGAGGTGGTGGCGTTGAGCGCCACCGGGCTGTCGGCGCCGGTTTCCGCGCGGGTGCGGTAGGCCGCTTCGACCTGGGCGGTCGCGGCCGCCACGTCGAGGGTCTTGCGGGGCGTGCCGGGCACGCCGATCGCCTTGCCGTCCTCGAAGCGCACCATCGCGTCGCTGCCGCCGGTGCCCGCGCCGGCCAGTGACTGGAGGGCGACCTTGAGCTTGTCCTCGTCGACGACGAAGACCGGGTCGGCGGTGCGGCTGCCGCCGAAGAGGGAGCCGATGACGGAGACCGGGTTGTAGTCGGCGTGCGCCACGTCCCGCACGGTGGCGTCCGTGTCGATGGACAGGCCGGCCACGGACGGCTTGAGGCTGCGCTTCTGGCCGCCGATGGTGAGCTGGAGGGGCGCGGTGGCGCGGTTGCCGAGCGCGGTGTCGAGCATCTTGACGGCCGCGTCGCGGTTCTGGTTGCCGATGTCCACCCCGAGCACGGTGGTGCCCTTGGGCACGTCGGCGTGGTTCATGAGCAGGCCGGCGCCGTAGGCCACGACCAGGACGACGCCGACGGCGACGCCGAGCAGCACCGGCTTGGAGCGGCCCTTCTTCTTCGCCGGGCGGGCGGCGGCTGGCGGCGCGGCCTCGGCGGCCGGTGCCGGCGCGGTACGGGCCGGCGGCTTGGCGGACGAGGGCGCGGGGCCGGGCGAGGCGGCCCGCGGGGGCGCCTGCCGGGGCGCGCGGGACTCGCCGGGCTGCACCGCGGGGATGCCGCTGACCACCGTGTCGCCGGACACGGGGCCCTGCCCCGAGCCGGGTACGGGCGGGCGGAAGCCGTTCGGGCCGGTGGGCGGCCGGACCGCTTCCGGGGTGACCGGCGGGATGTTCATGGTGCCGGTCGCGGGGCCTGCGGTCGGGCCGTACGGCTGCATGCCGAGCGGGTCCTCGTCGCCCGGGAAGGACTCCTCGCTGGGGCGCGGCACCCCGGCCGGGAAGTCGGCCGTACCGAACGGCTGCGACCCGGTGTCGTACGGCGAGCGGCCGTCGTCCACGGCGGGCATGGCCGCGGTGTCGAACGACTGCGACCCGGTGTCGTACGGCGAGCGGTCGCCGTCCACGGCGGGCATGGCGGCGGTGTCGAAGGGCGAGCCCGCGCCGAAGGGCGGCGCCTCGTTCGCGAAGGGGGCGGCGAAGCCGCCCGCCGGGGTGTCGTGCGACCCGCGCGCCGCCTCGCCCTCACCGGGGGCGGAGCCGACCGGCGGCGGAAGGTAGGGCGTGCTGCCCGTCGACTCGTCCGGCGCGACCCCGAAGAGCGATCCGGGCGTGCCGGAGCCGCCCGAGGGGGCCGCTCCCCTGCCACCGCCGGGGTTGCGCACCGGCAGCGGCACGTTCCCGCTCGATTCCGCGGTCCCGGGCGCACCACCCTGGGAGTCGTCCCGCCCGAAGGGCGCGGCCGCGTCGCCCTGCCCGTACGGGGAGGCCGGCGCCCCTCCGGGCACCGAGCCGTCGCCGAACGGCAGCGACATGCCACCGGTGGAGTCGTCCCGCCCGTACGGCGACGAGCCCGTGCCACCGGCCAGAGCGTCCGACCCGTACGGCGACGAGCCCGTGCCACCCGCGAGAGCGTCCGACCCGTACGGCGACGAGCCCGTGCCACCGGCCAGAGCGTCCGACCCGTACGGCGACGAGTTCGAACCGCCCGACGTGTCGTCCCGCCCGAAGGGGGCCGCCGGAGCCGGGCTCGACGGCGGTGCGGCCGGAGAGGTCTTGCGGGGGGCGAACCAGTCGCTGGTCTTCTCCGGCTCCGGCTCAGGCGGGGCCTCCGCCTCGGGGGCGGGGTCGGCCTGCGCGGGGGCTTGCGCGGCGGCCGCCGCGGCAGCGGCGGCGGACTCGTCGACCGTGGTGCGGACGACGACCGGCGGGATCGGGCGCGAGCCCGGGATGTTGATACGGATCCGGGTCGTCAGCGTCGTCTCGGTCCGGGGCGCCTCCTCGGCCGGCGGCGTCGCGGCGGCCTCGGCGTCCTGCGCCGTGCCGTCGTCCGGCTCCCCCGGCTGCCGCGTCCGCTCCTGCGGGTGCAGGGAGGGGAAGGGACGGCTGCCGTAGGGCGGGGTCCCCGAGGGGTACGCGGCGCCGCCGCGGCCCTGGGGCCCTGAGGACGAACTGTCTGTTTCACGAGTCAAAGCAGGCTCTCCCGGTTAGCTTCGCCGCCCGACACTGTTCTCCGCTTGCGGCTCGCCGGCGGCCCCACCATACCGACCTGCCGGTGACCGCGACCCTGGTCGGCCGGAACGCTCGCGCTCAGCCAACCATGCGGTTGCCCCTGCCCGCCAAGTCAGGCGGTATTCGCCCCGGATGAGGTCAGTTGGGGCAGAGTGGCGCAGATCACCGCGACCAGGGCGCCGCCGAGGAGGTAGAGGTAGGCCGAGGCGCCCGCCGCGAAGAGGAAGTCGCCCTCGGGGCGGCTGGAGCTGAGCAGCAGCACCGAGACGAGCCAGACGGCGGCCGGCACGGCCACGCCGACACGGCTGCCGGTGGCCTTCAGACCGCCGTAGAAGAGGGCCGCGCAGCCCGCGAGGGCGAGGAACAGCCCGCCGGGGAACCAGCCGTCCTGGACGAGCGCCCCGGCGAGCGCGACGAGGGCGCCGAGGACGGCGAGGCCGAGGTAGCCGAGGATGCGGCCGAGCGTGACGGGGGTGGTCATGACGCGCTCCCCCGACCGTCGTCGCCGCTGTCGCCGCCGTTGAAGTCGCCGTCGCCGTCGAAGAGGTCGCCGGCCGGGGCGCCCGAAGGCCCGCCGCCGAGGGCCTCACCGCGCACCTGGCGGTAGTACTCGGTCGCGAAGAACGGCTGCCCGAGGTCGTTGGACAGCGCGAAGAACGGGCCGTCCACGGCGATCTGGGTGGCGTGCGCGCGCATCGCCGCGGTCTTGCGGTCGGTGTAGGCGCTGCCGTCGATCGCCACGGTGACCTGGTCGTCGTCCACGACGCCCGGCACGTCGTCCGGGGAGGCGACCTGCTCGAAGGGGAAGTCGCGGCCGGCTTCCGCGAGGCGGGCGAAGCCCTCCTCGACCACCGACCGCGGGACGCAGATCTCGAAGACCCGGTCGACCCGGTGGCCCTGGTCCGCGGCCAGTTCGTAGCCGCGCAGGGCGACCCGGTGGGCCTGGATGTGGTCGGGGTGGCCGTAGCCGCCGTTGTCGTCGTAGGTGACCAGCGCCTGCGGGCGTACGTCCAGGATGACCTCGGCCAGGTGGCCCGCCGCCTCGTCGAGGTCGGCCTGCCAGAAGCAGTCGGCCACCTCGTTCTGGGCGACGCCCATCATGCCGGAGTCGCGGTAGCGGCCGGGGCCGCCGAGGAAGCGGTGGTCGGTGACGCCCAGCTCCGACATCGCCGCCGCCAGCTCGCCGATCCGGTGGTCGCCCAGGGTGTCGTCCCGGTCGGACGCCAGGTGGGCCAGCTCAGGCGGGATGACCTCGCCCTCCTCGCCCAGCGTGCAGGTGACGAGGGTGACGAGGGCACCTTCCGCCGCGTACTTCGCCATGGTGGCGCCGTTGTTGATCGTCTCGTCGTCCGGGTGGGCGTGGACGAGCAGCAGCCGGCGCGCGGGACGTGCGGGCGGGGTGGATCGGTCGGTCATGGCGAAAGCCTACGGCCCCCGCCGGTGGCACTCAGAACTTGATGTCGGAGATCATTCCCGCGACGTTGTTGGTGAGGTCGGTGATCTGTGGCGCCCAGGACGAACTCGCCAGGTAGAAGCCCAGCAGCGTGCATGCGATGGCGTGGCCTGTCTTCAGGCCGGACCTGCGGATCAGCAGGACCACGATGATCAGCAGCAGCAGCACCGCCGAAATCGAGAGTGCCACAGCGGCTCACCTCCAGGTACGCAGGGTTCATGTCAGTTGCCACATGCTTATTACCCACCCACGGCAACGGATCATAACTTTCCGTGCCACCGCATATGTCGGAGCACGGAAGCACGCGGGGGCGCATGACCAGATCCGGCCACCGGAGGGCCCCGGCGTGAATTCGACAAGGGGTACTGCTGCGCTGGTCGGGGGGCCTGCGGGGCCATCCGGCGGTTATTCGGAGGCGGTTGTCGGTGGCACCCCCTACTGTGCCGGGTATGACGTACCTCTCATTCCCGCGGCAGCACGCACGAACGCAGCGGTTCACCCTCGGGGCGCCGCGGGCTTTCGCCGTCGCGCCCGGGGGCGAGCGGGTGGCTTTCCTGCGGTCGCGGTCGGGTACGGACACCGCCCAACTGCTGTGGGTGCTGGACCTGCCGGCGGCGGGCGGGGCGGCGCCGGGCGAGCGGGTGGCGGCCGACCCGGTGGCGCTGCTGGGCGGCTCGCAGGAGGACCTGCCGGCGGCCGAGAAGGCCCGCAGGGAGCGCAGCCGGGAGGGTTCCGCGGGCGTGGTCGCCTATGCGGTGGACGGCGCCGCGGCGGTCGCCGCCTTCGCGCTGTCGGGGCGGCTGTTCACCGCCTCGCTGCTGCCGGACGGCGGCGGCGCGCGCGAGTTGCCGGTGCCCGGTCCCGTGGTCGACCCGCGACCGTCGCCGGACGGCCGGTGGGTGGCGTACGCGGCGGGGGGCGCGCTGCGGGTGGTCGCGGCGGACGGCACGGGCGAGCGGGCTCTCGCCGAGCCCGACGGCGACCAGGTGACGTGGGGGCTCGCGGAATTCGTCGCGGCCGAGGAGATGGGCCGCTCTCGCGGCTTCTGGTGGGCGCCGGACAGCTCCGCGCTGCTGGCCGCCAGGGTGGACGAGTCGGGGGTGGCGCGGCGCTGGATCTCCGAGCCGGCGCAGCCCGACCGGGCCCCGGTCGAGGTGGCCTATCCGGCGGCGGGCACGGCCAACGCGGAGGTGTCGCTGGCGCTGCTGGGCCTCGACGGCGCCCGGCTGGACGTGACGTGGGACCGGGAGCGCTTCCCGTATCTGGCGGCGGTGCACTGGACGGCCGCGGGGCCGCCGGTGCTGCTGGTCCAGGCACGCGACCAGCGCACCCAGCACTACCTGACGGTGGACCTCGCGACGGGTGCGACCAGCACCGCGGTCGCCGAGGAAGATCGAATTTGGCTTGATCTTTTCCCCGGCGTGCCGGCTCTGCGGCCCGACGGGACCCTGCTGCGGATCACCGACGTGGACGGCGTCCGGGTTCTGATGGCAGGTGACACCGCCCTGACCGACGGCGAGTTGCACGTGCGGGCGGTGCTGGACGCGGGCGGCGACGACATCCTGGTCAGCGCCTCGGCGGGTCCTGACGCCGCCGACCAGGAGACCGGGCAGATCCATGTCCACCGGGTGACCCCGGAAGGCCCGGTCCGCGTCACGCGGGAGCCCGGGGTGCATTCCGCGGTGCGCGCGGGCGAGGTCACCGTGCTGGTCTCCGCGGTGCCCGACCGCCCGGGTGCGGCGGTCCGCGTCCTGCGCGCGGGGCGGCAGGTCGCCGAGGTGGCCTCCCACGCCGAGACCCCGTCGCTGACCGCCCGGGTGCGCTTCACCGAGGCCGGGAAGCGGAGCATCCCGTGCGCGGTGCTGCTGCCCACCGGCTACGCGGAAGGCGACGGCCCGCTGCCGGTGCTGATGGACCCGTACGGCGGTCCGCACGGCCAGCGCGTGCTGGCCGCGCACAACCCGCACCTGGTCTCGCAGTGGTTCGCCGACCAGGGCTTCGCGGTGATCGTGGCGGACGGCCGCGGGACGCCGGGGCGCTCCCCCGGGTGGGAGAAGGGCATCGCCGGCGGGCGGCTCGCCGAGGTGGTCCTGGCCGACCAGATCGACGCGCTGCACGCGCTCGCGGAGGACTTCCCGCTCGACCTCGGCCGGGTCGCGATCCGCGGCTGGTCCTTCGGCGGCACGCTTGCCGCGCTCGCGGTGCTGCGCCGGCCCGACGTCTTCCACGCCGGGGTCGCCGGCGCCCCGCTGACCGACCAGCGGCTGTACGACACGCACTACACCGAGCGCTACCTCGGCCACCCGGCGGAGCAGGCCGAGGCCTACGACCTCAACTCGGTCGTCACCGCCGACGGCATCCCGCAACTGGCGTCTCCCGCGCGGCCTTTGATGATCGTTCACGGCTTCGCCGACGACAACGTCCTGGTGGCGAACACCCTCCGGCTGTCCACGGCCCTGCTGGCGGCCGGGCGCCCCCACGAGGTCCTCCCCCTGTCGGGCGGCATCACCCACATGACCCCCCAGGAGCAGGTCGCGGAGAATCTGCTGCTCCTCCAGGTCGACTTCCTGCGCCGCTCGCTCGCCGCGCAGGCCTGACCCTCCGCCCCAGCGGCTGCCACATGCGGTGGCGTCGCGTCTTTCCCGGCCTCGTGCTCGCGCGCGCAGTTCTCCCTCGGTGAAGCACCGAGGGAGAACCGCCGCGCGCCACCATGACGGCAGCCGCAGGCGAGCGACGCACCGCAAGAGGCAGTCACGCCCGGGGGCGGGAGCGCATGGCGTACGGACAGCAAGACCGCTGGTCCGTATATCGGTCAGACGACAGTCAAGTTGCTCGCATGTTAACGCGTTTGGTCCGGACAAGTCCGACAAGCCCGCTGCGCCCGAGAGTTGTCAAGCACATCCGGAAGACGATCTGCTCAATGTTCGCTCAAGAAGCAGTGGGGCACGCTTTCTTCCCTCCGCACCCTCTTGACTGGAAGTTGCTTTCATTGCGACAGTCCGGGCAACTCGCGACGCGCCAACCCGTCGCGCCGTCCCATTACCGTTGCGGGGGCTATCGCGATGACGAGTTCCACCGAGACCACGGTCTCCGGTCCGCCCGGGGAACCGGATGAGACCACCACCGCCGCCGATCCCGCCGTCGCGGCCGAGCTGGTCGGGCGGTCCCCCGGCCAGTTGATGTGGCTGCGGTTCAAGCGGGACCGCACCGGGGTGATATCGGCCTACGTGGTCGGCTTCTTCTTCGTGGTCGCGATCCTCGCGCCGGTCATTGCGAAGCTGTACGGCAAGGACCCGTACACGCTCTACGGCCAGAACGAGCCGGGCCTGCTCAACGACTTCGGCTATCCGATCGCGCCCAACGGCGGGATGAGCGGCCGTTTCTGGTTCGGCATCGAGCCGAACCTCGGGCGGGACGTGTTCACCCAGCTGATCTACGGCATCCGCACCTCGCTGGGCATCGCGCTCGCGGTGACGATCGCCGTGACGGTCACCGCGATCCTGCTGGGCATCTCGGCCGGCTACCTCGGCGGCAGGGTGGACTACTTCGTCGGCCGGATCACCGACCTGCTGATGGCCTTCCCCGCGCAGCTGTTCTTCGTCGCCGTCATGCCGGTGGTCACCGCGGTCTTCGTGAGCCCGGTCGACGAGACGCCCACGTATCTGCGGGTGGTGGCGCTGATCACGGTGCAGTGGTTCCTCGGCTGGATGGGCCTGTCCCGGTTGCTGCGCGGCCAGGTACTGAGCCTGCGCGAGCGGGAGTTCATCGAGGCCGCCCGGGTGACCGGCGCGTCGTCGTGGCGGATCGTCCGCCGTGAGCTGCTGCCGAACCTGGTGACGCCGATCCTCGTGCAGAGCACGCTGATGCTGCCGACCTTCGTGACCGCGGAGGCCGGACTGTCCTTCCTCGGCGTCGGGCTCGTGGAGCCGACGCCCGACTGGGGACGGATGTTCGCGATCGGCGGCGAGATCTACCAGAACGACCTCACCTACATGTTCTTCCCGGGCATCGCGATGGTGATCTTCATCGTCGCGTTCAACCTCCTCGGGGATTCGGTCCGGGACGCATTCGACCCGAAGGCCGCACGTTAGCGACACCGTTGTGGGGGCGGCGTCGCCCCGCACCGGGCCGATTCAGGCAGCTCACAGCATCAACGAACAGGGGTGCAAGAACCGATATGAGACTCTACGTGCGTAGAACCCGAGCCGCGCTGGTGGCGGTCGCCGCCGGCGCGCTGGTCCTCACCGCATGCAGCAGTGGCGGGGGCGGGGGCGGCAAGACCACCGAGAACAAGGACGCGAGGGCGAAGCAGAGCAAGAGCGCCCAGCAGCTCGCGTCGCAGATCACCTTCGGTGACGACGCCGCATCGAAGGGTCCGGCCGAGCCCGTCCCGGGCGCGGTGAGCGGCGGCACGATGAACGTGCTGGAGCGCGACAGCTACACCCACCTGGACCCGGCCCAGATCTACGTGTCGAACGAGGGCCAGCTCGCCACCCTGATCCACCGCGGCCTGACGACGTACAAGCTGGACAACAAGGGCAACTACACCGTGGTCGGCGACCTCGCCACCAACAGCGGTGAGTCGTCCGACGGCGGCAAGACCTGGACGTACCACCTCAAGGACGGCATCAAGTTCCAGGACGGCACGCCGATCACGTCCAAGGACATCCGCTGGTCGGTGGAGCGGATGTTCGCCCCGTTCGTGACCAACGGCCCGGCGTACCTGCAGCAGTGGCTGGCCAACGTCACCGGCACCGACTACCGCAAGCTGCTGCCGGACGGCCCGTACAAGGGCAAGCACCTGCCGGACACCCTGCTGGCCACGCCGGACGCGAAGACCGTCGTCTTCCACTTCCCGAAGGCCCAGAGCGACACCCCCTACCTGTTCGCGATGCCCGGCTACACCGTGGTCGACTCCGCGAAGGACACCCAGGCGAAGTACGACAAGGCGCCGGTCGCCTCGGGTCCGTACGAGATCAAGTCCTTCGACCAGGGCAAGTCGATGACCCTGGTGAAGAACCCCAACTGGGACCCGAACACCGACTCGGCCCGGCACCAGTACGTGGACTCGTTCGCGATCACCTTCAACCACCAGAACGAGGACTCCACCAAGCGGCTGATGTCCGACTCGGGTGACAACCAGACCTCGGTGAGCTTCGACAACACCGTCGACACCAACAACACCCCGACCGTGGTGGGCACTCCGGCGATCTACAAGCGGACGGTGGCCGGCTACCAGCCCTTCGTCGGCCAGATCGACTTCAACATGAAGAAGCTCACCGACATCAACGTCCGCAAGGCGCTGGCGCTGGCGATCCCGACCAAGTCCGTCTACCAGGCGCTCGGTGCGTCCTACGGCGCCGAGTACGCGGGCGGCTTCATCAGCCCCGCGCTGGCCGGCTACCAGAAGGCCGACCCGCTGGGCAAGGTCGCCAACCCCAACGGCGACCAGGTCGCGGCCAAGAAGATCCTCACCGACGCGGGCAAGCTGAACACCAAGATCACCTACGCGTACGCCAACAGCACGGCGGGCCAGCAGTACTCGGTGTCCATCGCCGCCGCCCTGAAGGCCGCCGGCTTCGACGTGCAGCGCAAGGAGCTGCCCGCCGACACCTACTACGACCTGGTCGGCAAGGTCGACAACCCGTACGACATGTACGCGCAGGCATGGGGCTCGGACTGGCCCAGCCCGCTGACGGTGATCCCGCCGATCTTCGACGGCCGCACCATCTCCGACCAGGCGCCCAACTACTCGCACGTCAACGACCCGCACATCAACAGCGAGATCGACCGGATCTCGGCGCTGACCGACCCGAAGCAGGCGCAGGCGGCGTGGTTCGCGCTGAACACCTACATCGAGACCAAGGTCATCCCCGCCGTGCCGACCGTCTACTACAAGGAGCTGCAGCTGTTCGGCTCCAAGATCGGCGGTGCCGTGTACAACAACATGTCGGCCGGCATCGACGCCACCAAGCTCTACCTCAAGCCGTAACCGTCGGCGCACCTTCCCGGTGGGGCCGGACACCGTCCGGCCCCACCGGGGCGCCCGCCGGTCCACCACCGCCGCCGTCCTCAGAGAGCTGCGACCGCCATGCTTCGATTCCTCGTCCGCCGGACGCTCGGCGCTGTGGTCATCCTGCTGTTCATCAGCGCCTTCACGTTCTTCCTGTTCTTCGCGATACCCCACGACCCGGCGCTGCTGTCCTGCGGTAAGAACTGCACCCCGGACAACCTCAGGACCATTCACCACAACCTGGGCCTCGACCACCCGGTGCCGGTGCAGTACTACCACTACATGGTGCGGATCTTCACCGGTCACCGCTTCTCGACCGGCAACTGCCCCGCGCCCTGCTTCGGTTACTCCTTCGCCAACAGCGAGCCGGTCTGGCCGACCCTGATGGACCGGCTGCCCACGACGCTGTCGCTGGCGCTCGGCGCGATGGTGGTCTTCCTGCTGTTCGGCCTGGGCACCGGCATGCTCGCCGCGTGGAAGCGCGGCACCACGGTCGACAAGGTCTTCAGCTCCGCCTCTCTGGTGCTCAGCTCGATGCAGATCTACTTCGTCGGCCCGATCGTGCTGGCGCTGCTGGTCTACAACAACCACATCCTCGACCAGCCCAAGTACGTGCCGTTCACGGACAATCCGCTGTCCTGGTTCAACGGGCTGCTGATCCCGTGGTGCGTGCTGTCGATCCTGTTCACCGCGAACTACACGCGTATGTCGCGCTCCACGATGATCGAGCAGCTCCAGGAGGAGCACGTCCGCACCGCCCGCGCGAAGGGCATGTCCAGCGCGTACGTCTTCTTCCGCTACGCCTGGCGCGGATCGCTGATCCCGATCGTCACCATCCTGGGCATCGACCTCGGATCGCTTCTCGGCGGCGCGATGATCACCGAGTACACCTTCCAGCTCGCCGGCCTCGGGCGGCTGGCGATCGACTCGGTGACCAAGACGGACCTGCCCATGCTCATGGGCGTGATGCTCTTCAGCGCCGCCCTGATCGTCCTGTTCAACATCCTCGTGGACGCCGCCTACGCGTTCATCGACCCGCGCGTGCGGCTGTCCTAGGAGACCGTCAGTGACCACCATGACCAAACCGGGGGAATTCGCCGAGGACGCCGCCCCGGCCGCGTCCGACGCGTTCTTGTCGGTACGCGACCTGTACGTGCGCTTCTCCACCGAGGACGGCATCGTCAAGGCAGTCGACGGGCTGTCGTTCGACCTGGAGCGCGGCAGGACGCTGGGCATCGTCGGCGAGTCGGGCTCCGGGAAGTCGGTGACCAACCTGACCGTGCTGGGGCTGCACAACCCGGCCACCACCGAGGTCGCCGGCGAGATCCTGCTGGACGGCCAGGAGCTGACCGGGGCGAGCAACCGAACGCTGGAGAAGCTGCGCGGCGACAAGGTCGCGATGATCTTCCAGGACTCGCTGACGGCGCTGTCGCCGTACTACACCGTCGGCCGGCAGATCGCCGAGCCGTACGTGAAGCACCGGGGCGTCAGCAAGCGGGAGGGCCGGGAGCGGGCGATCGAGATGCTGGAGAAGGTCGGCATCCCGCAGCCGCGCATGCGGGTGGACGACTACCCGCACCAGTTCTCCGGCGGTATGCGGCAGCGGGCGATGATCGCGATGGCGCTGGTGTGCAACCCCGACCTGCTGATCGCCGACGAGCCGACCACCGCGCTGGACGTGACCGTGCAGGCGCAGATCCTCGACCTGCTCAAGGACCTCCAGCAGGAGTTCGGCTCGGCGATCATCCTGATCACCCACGACCTGGGCGTGGTCTCCAACGTGGCCGACGACCTGCTGGTGATGTACGCGGGGCGGGCCGTGGAGCGCGGTTCGGTGCGCGAGCTGATCCGCGAGCCGCAGCACCCCTACACCTGGGGCCTGCTGGGGTCGATGCCGCGGCTGATGTCGGACGTGACGGAGCCGCTGACGCCGATCCCGGGGGCGCCGCCGAGCCTGCTCTCCCCGCCGCCCGGCTGTGCCTTCCATCCGCGCTGCGGCTTCACCGACCTGGTCGGCGGCGGCCGGTGCGCCACCGAGCGGCCGGAACTGCCGGACGGCCGCGGCTCCGCGTGCCATCTCACCGGCGAGCAGAAGCGGTCCGTGTTCATCGAGACGATTCAGCCGCGGCTCGGCTGACCGGTCAGCCCGCGAGAGAAGAGTGGCAGGCAGGCATCACATGAGCAACGACATCTCACTGTCCAAGGCACCGGCAGCGGCCGCCGCCGGCGAACCGGCCGGCGAGACCCTGCTGCAGGTCAGCGGGCTCACCAAGCACTTTCCCGTGATGGGCGGTTTCCCGTTCAAACGCCAGGTCGGCACGGTGCAGGCGGTGGACGGCATCGACCTGACCGTGCGGGCGGCCGAGAGCTTCGGCCTGGTCGGCGAGTCCGGCTGCGGCAAGTCCACCACCGGGCGGCTGATCACCCGGCTGCTGGAACCCACCGCGGGCACCGTCAGCTACCGCGGCCAGGACATCTCGCACGCCACCCGCAAGGAGCTGGCGCCGGTCAGGTCCGAGATCCAGATGATCTTCCAGGACCCGTACTCGTCGCTGAACCCGCGGCAGACGGTGGGCACCATCATCGGCGGCCCGATGGAGATCAACGGCATCAACCCGCCCGGCGGCCGGGAGAAACGGGTCCGCGAGCTGCTGGAGACCGTCGGCCTCAACCCCGAGCACTTCAACCGCTTCCCGCACGAGTTCTCCGGCGGCCAGCGGCAGCGCATCGGGGTGGCCAGGGCGCTGGCGCTGGAACCCAGGCTGATCGTGGCCGACGAGCCGGTCTCGGCGCTGGACGTCTCCATCCAGGCCCAGGTGGTCAACCTGCTCCAGCAGGTGCAGCGCGAGATGGGCATCGCGTTCCTGTTCATCGCGCACGACCTGGCGATCGTCCGGCACTTCTCCCAGCGGGTCGCGGTGATGTACCTGGGCAAGATCGTGGAGGTCGGCGACCGGGACTCGATCTACCAGCGCCCGCGCCACCCGTACACCCACGCGCTGCTGTCGGCGGTGCCCGAGGTGGAGCTGGAGGGCGAGGAGCGCGAACGCGAGCGGATCCGGCTGGCCGGTGACGTGCCGTCGCCGATCAACCCGCCCTCCGGGTGCCGCTTCCGCACCCGCTGCTGGAAGGCCGCGGACAAGTGCGCCGTCGAGGAGCCGCCGCTGATCCGGCTGGCCGGCGCCGAGGAGGGGCATCTGACCGCCTGCCACTTCCCCGAGGAGCCGACGATCGCCGCGCGCGACGAGGACATCGTGATGGACCCGGCACTCGCCGCGCTCGAGGACGTCTCCGACCGTCCGCAGTGAGCCGCCGTACGGACCGCGCCGAACGGCCCCGGCGCGGTCCGTACGGCCCCGGGCCCGTACGGCTCCGGCCGCGGGACCCGGTGGGGCCGGCCTCACCGCTCGCGCGGTACGACCGGCTTCTCCTCCGCGAAGTGGCACGCCGAGTCGTGCGCGGCGGGGCCGCCGGTGCCGCGGAAGGCCTCGGGCACCGCGAGCAGCGGCTCCTCGACCACGCAGCGCTCCCGCGCCTTCCAGCAGCGGGTGCGGAAGCGGCACCCGGAGGGTGGGTTCGCCGGCGACGGGACGTCACCCGACAGGATGATCCGCTCCCGGTACTGGCGCGCCTCCGGATCGGGTACCGGCACCGCGGACAGCAGCGCCTGGGTGTACGGGTGGGTGGGGTGCTCGTAGATCTCGGCGTCGGCGCCGACCTCCACGATCTTGCCCAGGTACATCACGCCGACCCGGTCCGAGATGTGCCGCACGATCGACAGGTCGTGCGCGATGAACATGTAGGACAGGTTGAACTCGTCCTGCAGCCGCTCCATCAGGTTGACCACCTGCGCCTGCACCGACACGTCCAGCGCCGAGACCGGCTCGTCGGCGACGATGACCTCCGGCCGCAGCGCCAGGCCGCGGGCGATGCCGATGCGCTGCCGCTGGCCGCCGGAGAACTGGTGCGGGTAGCGGTTGATGTACTCGGGGTTGAGCCCGACCACGTCCAGCAGCTCCTGCACCCGCTTGCGCCGGTCGCCCTTGGGCGCCACCTCCGGGTGGATCTCGTACGGCTCCCCGATGATGTCGCCGACCGTCATCCGCGGGTTGAGCGAGGTGTAGGGGTCCTGGAAGACCATCTGGATGTTGCGCCGCACCGCCTTGAGGGCGCGCCCCGACAGCTTGGTGATGTCCTCGCCGCGGTAGAGGATCTCCCCCGACGTCGGCTCCTCCAGGTTCATCAGCAGCTTGGCGACGGTGGACTTGCCGCAGCCGGACTCGCCCACGATGCCCAGCGTCTCGCCGGGGAAGAGGTCGAAGCTCACCCCGTCGACCGCCTGGACCGCGCCGACCTGCCGCTTGAAGACGATGCCCTGGGTCAGCGGGAAGTGCTTGACCAGGTCGCGCACCTGGAGGATCGGCTCGCGGTCCGCGGGCCTGCCGTCGGACGGCTCAGGTGTCGTCGGACGGGACGCTGTCGTCACCGAGGGTCTCCTTCCAGAAGTGGCAGGCGCTGGCCCGGTGCTGGCTGACCCGGTAGAGCGGGGGGTCGTCGGTGCGGCAGACGTCCCGCGCCCTCGGGCAGCGCGGGTGGAAGGCGCAGCCCGACGGGATGTGCAGCAGGTTCGGCGGCAGGCCCTTGATCGCGTACAGCTCCTGCCCCTTCTGGTCCAGCCGCGGGATCGAGTCGAGCAGGCCCTTGGTGTACGGGTGGGCGGGGGCCCGGTAGATGTCGTGGACCGGCGAGGTCTCCACGATGCGCCCCGCGTACATCACCGCGATCTTGTCGGCGACGTCGGCGACCACGCCGAGGTCGTGGGTGATCAGGATCAGCCCCATGTTGTACTCGCGCTGCAGCTCCGCGAGCAGGTCCATCACCTGGGCCTGCACGGTGACGTCGAGGGCGGTGGTGGGCTCGTCGGCGATGATCAGCTCGGGTTCCAGCGCCATCGCCATGGCGATCATCACCCGCTGCCGCATACCGCCGGAGAACTGGTGCGGATAGCTCCTGATCCGCTCCTTGGCGGCCGGGATGCGCACCCGCTCCATCAGCTCGACCGCGCGAGCGCGGGCCTCCTTGCGGGACATCCCGCGGTGCACGGTGAACATCTCGCCCAGCTGCTCGCCGACGTTCAGCACCGGGTTGAGCGAGGACAGCGCGTCCTGGAAGATCATCGCCATCCGGGCGCCGCGCACCTTGCGGCGCTCCTCGCCGCCCAGCGTGAGCAGGTCGCGGCCCTGGAAGATGATCTTCCCCTGGGTGACGAAGCCCGGCGGCGAGTCCAGGATGCCCATGATCGCCTGGGCGGTGACCGACTTGCCGGAGCCCGACTCGCCGAGCACGGCGAGGGTCTCGCCCGCGTCGACCGAGTACTCCACGCCGTTGACCGCCCTGGCGACCCCCTCCCTGGTGCGGAATTCCACGTGCAGGTTGCGTACGTCGAGCAGCGGCCCGCTGTACGTACCGCCTTCTTCGGTGCTCAGCTCGACACTCGTGGCCATATCGGCGGGCTCCTCAGCGCAGCTTGGGGTCGAGGGCGTCGCGCACCGCGTCGCCGAGCATGATGAACGCCAGGACGGTCAGGCTCAGCGCGCCGGCGGGCCACAGCAGCATGTGCGGGGCGTTGCGGATCTGGTTGGACGCGTCGGAGATATCGATCCCCCAGGAGACGGTGGGCGGTTTGAGGCCGACGCCGAGGTAGGACAGCGTGGCCTCCAGGGCGATGTACGTGCCCAGCGCGATGGTGCCGACGACGATCACCGGGGCGACGGCGTTGGGCGCGATGTGCCGCAGCAGCAGCCGGGAGTTGCCGGCACCCAGCGCCCTGCCCGCCTGGACGTAGTCGTTCTGCCGGGCGGTGATGACCGAGCCGCGGGCGATACGGGCGATCTGCGGCCAGCCGAGCAGCACCATGAAGCCGACCACCGGCCAGACGGTGCTGTTGGTGACCACGGACAGGAAGACCAGGCCGCCCAGCACCACCGGGATGCCGAAGAAGACGTCGCTGATCCGGGACAGGATCGCGTCCCACCAGCCGCCGAAGAAGCCTGCCAGGCCGCCCAGCACGCTGCCGAGCAGCACCACCCCGGCGGTCGCGCACACGCCGACCGTGACCGAGGCGCGGGCCCCGTAGACCACCCGGGTGTAGACGTCGCGGCCCTGCGAGTCGAAGCCGAACGGGTGGCCGGGCTCGGAGCCGGCCTGCGACTTCTGCAGGTTGGCCTGGAGCGGGTCCTGGGTGGCGATGGTGCCCGGCCACAGCGAGATGAAGACCAGGAAGAGGATGATCAGCACCGAGATGATGAAGACGGGGTTGCGCCGCAGGTCGCGCCAGGCGTCGGACCACAGGCTGCGCGGCTTGCCCGCCGGGCCGCCCGGCTCCTGGCCGTGGCCGGGGGCGCGCTCCAGGGTGTCGGCGTCGGAGGCCGCCAGGTCCATGCCGGCGCCGTAGCCGCCGCCGGGGGCGATGGGGCCCTGTTCCGGGTCCAGCGGGTTGTTCTCAGGCATAACGGATCCTCGGGTCCAGGACCGCGTAGAGCAGGTCGACCAGCAGGTTCGCGATCAGGAAGACCAGCACCAGGATGGTGACGAAGCCGACCACGGTCGGCGCGTTGTTGCGCAGGATGCCCTGGTAGAGCTGGTAGCCGACGCCGTGGATGTTGAAGATCCGCTCGGTGACGATGGCACCGCCCATGAGGAAGCCGACGTCGGTGCCGATGAAGGTGACCACCGGGATCAGCGAGTTGCGCAGCAGGTGCCTGACGATGATCCGGCGCCGCGGCAGCCCCTTGGCGACCGCGGTGCGCAGGTAGTCGGCGCGGGTGTTCTCGGCGATCGAGGTGCGGGTCAGCCGGGTGACGTAGGCGAGCGAGACCAGCGCCAGCACCAGTCCCGGCAGGATCAGCTCGTTGAAGGGCGCCTCGGGGGAGACCGAGGGGCTGACCCACCCCCACTGCACGCCGAACAGGTACTGCAGGACGTAACCGGTGACGAAGGTCGGCACCGAGATCACCACCAGGGTGAGCAGCAGCACCCCGGTGTCCACCGGCTTGCCGCGCTTCATGCCGGTCAGCACGCCCAGCGCGATGCCGATGACGATCTCGAAGAGGATCGCCACGATGGTCAGCCTGATGGTGACCGGGAAGGCGCTGCCCATCAGGCTGGTGACGGACTCCCCGTTGAAGGCGGTGCCGAAGTCACCGGTGAAGATGTTCTTCATGTAGATCAGGTACTGCTTCCACAACGGGTCGTTGAGGTGCAGGTCGGCCCGGATCTGCGCGGCGGTGGCCGGGTCGGGCGCGCGGTCGCCGAACAGCGCGGCGACCGGGTCGCCGAGCGCGTAGACCATGAAGAAGATCAGGAACGTGCTGCCGATGAACACCGGGATCATCTGGAGCAGCCGCCGGATCACATAGCGTCCCATACGGAGCCTTCCGGGGAGTTCCGGGGAGTAAGGGGGCCGGGGGCCGCCGGCGCCGGTGCTCCGACCGGTGCGGCGGCTCCCGGCCGCGGTGTCACTTGACCTTGATCTCGTTGTAGACGGGCACGCTGAAGGGGTTCAGCGCGACGTTGGAGAGGTTGGTCGAGTAGCCGGCGCTGCCGTTCTGGTACCACAGCGGGATCGCGGGCATGTCGGTGACCAGCTGCTTCTCCGCCTTCTGGAACGTGCTCACGGAGTCGCTCGCCGAGCCTGCCGCGTTGGCCTGGTTGACCAGCTTGTCGAAGTTGGCGTTGCTGTAGTGCGAGTCGTTCGACGAGGCGCCGGTGTAGTACTGCGGCTGCAGGAAGTCCTGGATCAGCGGGTAGTCCATCTGCCAGCCGGCCCGGAAGGGGTCGTTCATCTGCTTGCTGGTGATGCGGTTGCGGAAGTCGGCGAAGGTGCCGACCGGGGCGCCGACGCAGGCCTTGTTGTTGCCCAGCGCGTTGTTGATGCTGTTGCAGACCGCGTCGATCCACTCCTTGTGCGAGCCGGTGTCCGCGTTGTAGGAGATGGTGATCCTGCCGCCGGGCAGGCCGCCGCCCTCGGCGATCAGCTGCTTGGCCTTGCTCGCGTTGAAGGTGCACTCCTGGCCGCACAGCCCGGCCTTGTAACCGCCGGCGTCACCGAGCACCGGGGAGGTCCAGTCGGTGGCCGGGGTGCGGGTCTGCTGGAAGATCTGGTCGGTGATCTGCTGGCGGTTGATCGCCATCGACAGGCCCTGCCGGACCTTCGCCGAGTTCGCCGAGGACCAGCGCGGGCTGTACAGCGGGAAGGAGATGGTCTGGATGATGCCGGCCGGCTCGTTGATGTAGCGGCTGCCGAGGTCGCTCTTGACGTTCCGCAGCTGGGTGACCGGGATGTCGTCGACCAGGTCGATGTTGCCGGCCTGCAGGTCGGTGTACGCGGTGTTGTTGTCGGTGTAGACCCGCAGCTCGACCCCGCCGTTCTGCGCCGGGTCGGGGCCCTTGTAGCCGTCCCACTTCTTCAGCTCCATCTTGGAGCCCTTGGTGTACGAGGAGATCTCGTACGGTCCGTTGCCGATCGGCTTGGCGAGCCACGCCTGACGGTTGGTGAAGAACGCCTGCGGCAGCGGGTCGAAGGCCGCGTAGCCCAGGGTGTCGGGGAAGAGCGCGAACTTCTGGTTGAGCCTGACCTTGAACTCGGTGTCGGAGACCTTCGTGAGGCCCGACAGCGTGGTCGCGGAGGCCTTCGCGCCCTGGGCGTCGGGGTGCACCTTGTCGTAACCGTCGATGTAGCTGAAGAAGCTGGCGTTGAGCTGGGCGTTCTTCAGCTGGGTGTCGAAGTTCCAGGCGTTGATGAAGGAGTCGGCGTTGACCGGCTCGCCGTTGCTGAAGGTCCAGCCGGTCTTGAGCTTGATGTCGAAGTTCTGCGAGTCGGTGGACGTGATCGACTGGGCGATCATGTTCTCGGCCTTGGCGGTCTTCGGGTTGTAGATCTTCAGCCCGCGGAAGACCATGTCGAGCACCTTGCCGCCCTGCACCTCGTTGGTGTTGGCCGGCTCCAGCGGGTTCTGCGGGTCGCCCCAGGAGGCCCGTACGATGCCGCCGCCGCTGCCGCCCGTCGAGCTGCCGCTTCCGCCGCTGTCACCGCTGCTGCCGCAGGCGGCGGCCGTCAGGGCGACGACGGTCACGCCGACGGCCCACTTCACGCGCGTGGCTCCGCGCATCGCGTGCCTCCTCATGGGTCACAAATGACACTTCGTTACCCATGACACAGCAATTGCGGCAAAGCCGCACTTCTCATCCTGCGTGTCGCGTACCCAATGCGTTGGCCAGAGCGCGACCCGACGTCAGAAGGGGCGCCCCGGCGGGGGCGCCCCTTCTGCGGTGCTGTTGCGGACGGGCCCGGTCAGGCGGCGCCCACCACGTCCTTCTCCTCGGCGAAGTGGCACGCGGACTCGTGCTTCGCCGGGGTGTCGACGTTCGCGAACCGGGTCGGGATCGCCAGCAGCGGCTCCTCCAGCGCGCACCGGTCCTCCGCCTTCCAGCAGCGGGTGCGGAAGCGGCACCCGGACGGCGGGTTCGCCGGCGAGGGCACGTCACCCGACAGGATGATCCGCTCCCGGTGCTCGCGCGCCTCGGGGTCGGGCACCGGCACCGCGGACAGCAGCGCCTGGGTGTACGGGTGGGTGGGGTGCTCGTAGATCTCGGCGTCCGAGCCGATCTCCGCGATCTTGCCCAGGTACATCACGCCGACGCGGTCCGAGATGTGCCGCACGATCGACAGGTCGTGCGCGATGAAGATGTAGGACAGGTTGAACTCGTCCTGCAGCTTCTCCATCAGGTTGATGACCTGCGCCTGCACCGACACGTCCAGCGCCGAGACGGGCTCGTCGCAGATGATGATCTCCGGGTTGAGCGCGAGGCCGCGGGCGATGCCGATGCGCTGGCGCTGGCCGCCGGAGAACTGGTGCGGGTAGCGGTTGATGTACTCGGGGTTCAGGCCGACGACGTCGAGCAGTTCCTCGACCCGCTTGCGGCGGTCGCCCTTGGGCGCCACCTCCGGGTGGATGTCGAACGGCTCACCGATGATGTCGCCGACCGTCATCCGCGGGTTGAGCGAGGTGTAGGGGTCCTGGAACACCATCTGGATGTTGCGCCGCACCGCCTTGAGCGCGCGGCCCGACAGCTTGGTGATGTCCTGGCCCTTGTAGAAGACCTCGCCCGCGGTGACCTGCTCCAGGTTCATCAGCAGCTTGGCGACGGTGGACTTGCCGCAGCCGGACTCGCCCACGATGCCCAGCGTCTCGCCGGCGTACAGGTCGAACGAGACGCCGTCGACGGCCTTGACCGCGCCGATCTGCCGCTTGACGATGATGCCCTGGGTCAGCGGGAAGTGCTTGACCAGGTTGCGCACCTGGAGGATCGGCTCCCGGTCCGCGAGCTGGGCGGCGGCAGCCTCGGCCACCAGCGCGGTCGCCGCATCGGGCACGGCGGCCTCGGCCGCGGTCGCCGCCGCGTCCTCGGGGTCCTTGGGGAGGGTGGTGTCACTCACCGAGGGTCTCCTTCCAGAAGTGGCAGGCGCTGCCGCGCGCCGTGCCGACCGGGTGCAGCGGAGGCACGTCGGTACGGCAGATGTCCTGCGCCATCGGGCAGCGCGGGTTGAAGGCGCAGCCCGACGGGATACGCGTCAGGTTCGGCGGCAGGCCCTTGATCGCGTACAGCTCCTGGCCCTTCTGGTCCAGCCGCGGGATCGACTGGAGCAGGCCCTTGGTGTACGGGTGCGCGGGCTTGGCGTAGATGTCGTGGACGGGGGCGTCCTCGACGATCCGGCCCGCGTACATCACCGCGATCTTGTCGGCGACGTCGGCGACCACGCCGAGGTCGTGGGTGATCAGGATCAGGCCCATGTTGTACTCGCGCTGCAGCTCCGCGAGCAGTTCCATGACCTGCGCCTGGACCGTCACGTCGAGAGCCGTGGTGGGCTCGTCGGCGATGATCAGGTCGGGCTCCAGGGCCAGCGCCATGGCGATCATGATGCGCTGGCGCATACCGCCGGAGAACTGGTGCGGGTAGTCGCCCACCCGCTCCCTGGCGGCGGGGATGCGCACCCGGTCCATCAGCTCGATGGCCTTGGCCTTGGCGTCCTTGCGGGACAGGCCCTGGTGCACCCGGTACATCTCGCCGAGCTGGTAGCCCACGCTGAGCACCGGGTTGAGGGAGGACAGCGCGTCCTGGAAGATCATCGCGATCTTCCGGCCGCGGATCTTCCGCCGCTCCTCGCCGGACATCTTGAGCATGTCGCGGCCCTGGAAGAAGATCTCGCCCTTGGGGATACGGGCCGGCGGCATGTCGAGGATGCCCATGACCGCCTGTGCGGAGACCGACTTGCCGGAGCCGGACTCGCCGAGCACGGCGAGGGTCTCGCCGGCGCTCACCGAGTAGTTGACACCGTTCACGGCCTTGGCGACGCCGTCCCGGGTGTGGAACTCCACGTGCAGGTCGCGTACTTCGAGCAGCGGCGCCAGGCTCGCGTCAGGCGTGGGAACGTCCGATATATCGTCGATGACAGTCAACGTACGCCCTCCTAGCGCAGCTTGGGGTCGAGGGCGTCGCGGACCGCGTCGCCGAGCAGGATGAAGGCCAGCACCGTCACGCTGAGCGCACCCGCGGGCCACAGCAGCATGTGCGGCGCGTTGCGGATCTGCTCGGACGCCGAGGAGATGTCGATACCCCACGAGACGGCCGGCGGCTTGAGGCCCACGCCGAGGAAGGACAGTGTCGCTTCCAGCGAAATGAAGGTGCCGAGCGCGATGGTGGACCATACGATGACCGGAGCCAGCGCGTTCGGGGCGATGTGCCGCAGCAGGACCCTGCCGTGGCCGGCGCCGAGCGCCTTGGCGGCCAGCACGTAGTCCTGCTCCTTCGCGGTGATCACCGCGCCGCGGGCGATACGGGCCAGCTGCGGCCAGCCCAGCAGGATGATGAAGGTCGACACGGTGGTCACCGAGCCGCCCTTGACCGCGGACAGGAAGACGACGCCGCCGAGCAGGATCGGGATGCCGAAGAAGATGTCGCTGATGCGGGAGAGGATCGCGTCGAGCCAGCCGCCGAAGTAGCCGGACAGGCCGCCGAGCACCGCGCCGAGCACGGCCACGCCGACCGTCGAGAAGATGCCGACCTCGACCGAGGCGCGGGCACCGTAGACGGTACGGGTGTAGACGTCACAGCCCTGCTGGTCGTAGCCGAACCAGTGGCCCGAGCTGGGCCCGTTCAGCGAGTTGATCAGCTGGCACTGCAGCGGGTCGCCGGTGGCGATCAGCCCCGGCCAGATCGCGATGACGATCAGGAAGAGGATGACCAGCGCCGATATGTAGAAGACCGGCTTGCGTCGCAGGTCGTACCAGGCGTCGTTCCACAGGCTGCGCGGCTTGTCGCGCTTGTCCACGTCGGCGATCAGCGCGGGGCCGCTGGTGGCGGCGGCGGCGCTGTCGAGGATCACGGAGTCGGTGTTCTCAGGCATACCGGATCCTCGGGTCCAGGACCGCGTAGAGCAGGTCGACGAGCAGGTTGGCGCCGAGGAAGATGATCACCAGCACCGTCACGAAGCCGACCACGGTCGGCGGGTTGTTGTGCACGATGCCCTGGTAGATCTGGTAACCGACACCGTGGATGTTAAAGATCCGCTCGGTCACCAGCGCACCGGCCATCAGGTTCCCGATGTCGGTGCCCAGGAAGGTCACCACGGGTATCAGCGAGTTGCGCAGCATGTGGTTGGTGATCACCCGGCGCCGCGGCAGGCCCTTGGCCACCGCGGTGCGCAGGTAGTCGGCCCGGGAGTTCTCCGCTACCGAGGTGCGGGTCAGCCGGGCGACGTACGCGAGGGAGACTCCCGCGAGCACCAGGCCGGGAATGAACAGGTCCTTGAAGGGCGCGCCCTCGCCGACCGAGGGATGGACCACACCCCACTTGACGCCCAGGAGGTACTGCAGCACGAAGCCGGTGACGAAGGTCGGGATCGAGACCACCAGGAGCGTCATCGCCAGCACGCCGGTGTCGAAGAACCGGCCGCGCCGCAGCCCGGCGAAAAGGCCGAGCGCGATGCCGACGACGGCCTCGATGACGAACGCCATGATGGTCAGCCGCAGCGTGACGGGGAATGCGGTGCCGAGCAGCTCGGTGACGGGCTGGCCGTTGGAGGCCTTTCCGAAGTCACCCTTGAAGATGTGCTGCATGTAGATCAGGTACTGCTGCCACAACGGGTCGTTGAGGTGCAGATCGTGTCTGATCTGGGCCGCGGTTGCGGGGTCCGGCGTACGGTCTCCGAACATGGCGGCAACGGGATCACCGAGCCCGTAGACCATGACGAAGATCAACAATGTGGTTCCGATGAAGACCGGAACCATCTGGAGCAGTCGCCTGATGACGTAGCGCCCCATCTGCCCTCCAGGGATCGGGGCAGACGTCGGCCGGGGCTTGTGGCCCCGGCCGACATCCACACCGCGAGCGGTTGTTTGTCAGTTCCCCCGCAGGCGCGCCCGACGTCTCCCCTGAGGGGCGCGCCTACTGCAGGTGGTGCTGGTGCAGGGTCAGTTGACCGTGATGTCGGTGAAGACGGGAACGCTGAAGGCGTTCTCGGTCACGTTCGACACCTTGGACGACCAGCCGGCCTCACCGTTCTGGTACCACAGCGGCACGACCGGCATGTCCTTGATGACCTGGGACTCGGCCTGCTGGTACAGCGTGATCGCCTTGGAGGTGTCCGGCTCCGCGTTGGCCTGGTTGATCAGGTTGTCGACGGTCTTGTTGGTGTACTTCGAGTCGTTGGAGCTGCCGCCGGTGGCGTACAGCGGCGACAGGAAGTCGTCGATCAGCGGGTAGTCCATCTGCCAGCCGGAGCGGAACGGCTGCTTCATCTGGCCCTTGGTGATCTGGTTGCGGAAGTCCGCGAAGGTGCCGGTCGGGGCGCCGACGCAGGCCTTGTTGTCACCCAGGACCTGGTTGATGCTGTTGCAGACCGCGTCGACCCAGTCCTTGTGCGGCGAGTCGGCGTTGTAGCCGAGCGTCATGTGACCGCCGGGCAGGCCGCCGCCGTCCTGGATCAGCTGCTTCGCCTTGACCGGGTCGTACTTGACCGCGTCGCCGGCGAGGGTGGCGCTGTAGCCGCCGGCCGCGCCCAGCACCGGGGAGGTGAGGTCGGTGGCCGGGGTGCGGGTGCCCTGGAAGATCTTGTCGGTGATCGTCTTGCGGTCGATCGCCATCGAGATGCCCTGGCGCACCTTCTCCATGCCCGGCTTGCTCCACGCCGGGTCGTACATCGGGAAGGAGAAGGTCTGGATGATGCCGGCCGGCTGGTTCAGGTAACGGCCGTTGAGGTCGCTCTTGACGTGCGGCAGGTCGGCCGGCGGAACGGTGTCCAGGACGTCCAGCTGACCGGACTGCAGGTCGGCGTACGCGGTGTCGTCGCTGGTGTAGACCTTGAGCAGCACGCCCTTGTTCTTCGGCTTGCTCGGGCCCGTGTAGTTCGGGTTCGGGACCAGCTTCATGCTGGTGCCCTTGGTGTACGACGCGATCATGTACGGGCCGTCGCCGATCGGCTTGGCCAGGTACGCCGCGTGGTTGTCGAAGAACTCCTTGGGCAGCGGCGCGAAGGCCTTGTAGCCCAGGCGGTCCGGCCACGTGGAGAACTTCTGGGCCAGCTTGACCGTGAAGGTGTGGTCGTCCACGACCTTCAGACCGGACATGGTCTTCGAGGTCGGCTTGGCGCCCGGGTCGTCCGACGGGTGGACGGCCTTGTAGCCGTCGATGTCGGCGAAGAAGTAGGCGTTCAGCTGCTTGTTGGTAACCAGGGCACCGTAGTTCCAGGCGTCCACGAAGGAGCTGGAGGTGACCGGGGTGCCGTCCGAGAACTTCAGGTCCGGCTTGATCTTGATGGTGAAGTTCTGCTGGTCGGTCGTGGTGATCGAGTCAGCGGCCTCAAGGTTGGCCTTACCTGTCTTCGGGTCGTACTCCTTGAGGTTCATGAAGATCATGTCAAGGACCTTGCCGCCCTGCACCTCATTGGTGTTGGCGGGCTCGAGCGGGTTCTGGGGGTCCCCCCACCACGCTCGGACGATCCCGTCGCTCGATCCACTGCTGGCCTTGGCCTTGTCCTTGCTGCCCGAGTCGTCGCTCGAACTGCAGGCGGTCGCTGCGAGGGCGATCACGGCCGCACCTACGACCCACTTGGCGCTCTTGGCACCGCGCATGGGTTTGCCTCCTCAGGAGTCACTGTCGATACGTGAAAGGAAGGCCGGACGCTCACTGACACCCCTGACAGCGACTACGGCCTTCCTGTGCTCGTGAGTCGGCGCTCCCCATCAGCGCGTGACCCATTGACCCGAGCTTCAACTTCGTCCCACTATCGGGCACGTTTGAAGTCGGATCGACACAGGGACGGTCTCGCTTTGGTCACATCGACAGCGATCTTGTTCCAGAATCCGGACATTATGGAACGTAGACAGACACCGGCGAAATGGGCAGTGTGACCTATCTAACGGAGGTTGGTGTCCGAAAAGCGGACACCGAAAGGCCACGCGAAAGGGGCCCAGGCAGGCCTGGACCCCTCACCGTTCAGTTGGCGGTCAGCGAGCGTCAGCGCTTGGCGCGGGACGCGGCACGGCCCCGCTCCTTCTGGTCGAGGACCACCTTACGGATCCTGACCGTCTCCGGGGTGACTTCGATGCATTCATCGTCCCTGCAGAATTCCAAGGACTGTTCAAGGGAGAGCTTGCGCGGCGGCACCACGTTCTCGGTGTTGTCCGCGGACGCGGCGCGCATGTTGGTGAGCTTCTTCTCCTTGGTGATGTTCACGTCCATGTCGTCGGAACGCGAGTTCTCACCGATGATCATGCCCTCGTAGACCTCGGTGGTCGGCTCGACGAAGATCACGCCGCGCTCCTGGAGGTTGATCATCGCGAACGGCGTGACGACGCCGGAGCGGTCGGCGACGAGCGAGCCGTTGTTGCGGGTGCGCAGCTCGCCGAACCACGGCTCGTGGCCCTCGAAGAGGGAGTGCGCGATGCCGGTGCCGCGCGTCTGGGTCAGGAACTCGGTGCGGAAGCCGATCAGACCGCGGGACGGCACGATCCACTCCATCCGGATCCAGCCGGACCCGTGGTTGGTCATCGTCTCCATCCGGGCCTTGCGTGCCGCCATCAGCTGCGTGATGGCGCCCAGGTGCTCCTCGGGGGAGTCGATCGTCAGCCGCTCGATCGGCTCGTGGAGCTTGCCGTTGATCTCCTTGGTGACCACCTCGGGCTTGCCGACGGTCAGCTCGAAGCCCTCCCGGCGCATCGTCTCCACCAGGATGGCCAGCGCCAGCTCACCGCGGCCCTGCACCTCCCAGGTGTCGGGGCGCTCGGTCGGCAGCACCCGCAGGCTGACGTTGCCGATCAGCTCCCGGTCGAGGCGGTCCTTGACCTGGCGGGCGGTGACCTTGTGGCCCTTGCCGCCCTTGCCGACCAGCGGCGAGGTGTTCGTACCGATGGTCATCGAGATGGCCGGCTCGTCCACCGTGATCAGCGGCAGCGCGATCGGGTTCTCCGGGTCGGCCAGCGTCTCGCCGATCATGATCTCCGGGATGCCGGCGACCGCGCAGATGTCGCCCGGGCCCGCGCTCTCCGCGGGCTTGCGGGTCAGCGCCTCGGTCATCATCAGCTCGGTGATGCGGACGCTGGAGACGCTGCCGTCGCGCTTGATCCAGGCGACGGTCTGCCCCTTCTTCAGGTGGCCCTGCTCGACCCGCAGCAGCGCGATACGGCCGAGGAAGTTGTCCGCGTCCAGGTTGGTGACGTGCGCCTGGAGCGGGGCCTCCTCGTCGTAGGTCGGCGCCGGGACGGTGGACAGGATGGTGGAGAAGAACGGCTCCAGGCTGTCGCTGTCGGCCGGCACCGTGCCGTTGTCCGGCTTGGTCAGCGACGCGACACCGTCACGGGCGCAGGCGTAGACGATCGGGAACTCGATCTGGTCCTCGTCCGCGTCCAGGTCGAGGAAGAGGTCGTAGGTCTCGTTGACCACCTCGTCGATCCGCGAGTCGGGGCGGTCGGTCTTGTTGATGCACAGGATCACCGGCAGCCGGGCCGTGAGCGCCTTGCGCAGGACGAAGCGGGTCTGCGGCAGCGGGCCCTCGGAGGCGTCCACCAGCAGCACCACCGCGTCCACCATGGACAGGCCGCGCTCGACCTCACCGCCGAAGTCGGCGTGGCCGGGGGTGTCGATGATGTTGATGGTGACCGGGTCCCCGCCGTCCTTCGGGTGGTACTTCACGGCGGTGTTCTTCGCGAGAATGGTGATGCCCTTCTCGCGCTCCAGGTCGTTGGAGTCCATCATCCGGTCGTCCAGATGCTGGTGCGCGGCGAAGGCCCCGGCCTGCTTGAGCATGGCGTCGACGAGGGTCGTCTTGCCGTGGTCGACATGGGCGACAATGGCGACGTTACGAATATCGTGGCGCGTGGACATGCGGCGGCGCTTCTCCCGGAATCGTGGATGGCGTCGCGTTCCTCTTCGACGCGCTCGCCCGTGCCGGGCAGAAGTCACGCCGCGGCCGTTCCCCATGGTACGTGCCAGCACCCCCGGCCGCGCCCGAGCGAAGCGGCCGGGGGCCCCGCGGGGCCCCGCGGACCCCGGCGACGGCGGGGCCGGGGGGGTGGGACGATCTCTGCGTGTCCACGTCACCGGCCCTCCCGCAGGGCGAAACAGTGCCGCCGCTACCGGACGGCGTAGCCCGCGATCCCGCCGACTCCCCCGGCACGGCGCACACCGCCGGGCGGCGGGCGCTGCCGAACCTGCTGGTGGTCATGGCCACCGCGGCCCTCGGACTACTCAGCGCGGCCGGCGCGCTGCCCTTCACCGCCGCGGACCTCATGCGCTTCGCGCTCGGCATGGTCGTCGGCCTGAACATCTTCTTCCTGGGCTACCGGCTGCTCGGCCGGTTCTCCGGCCTCGCGGAGGTCTGGACGTCGATCGGCGTCGGCCGCCGGCTCGGCGGCACCGTGCGCCGCGGGCGGCTGCTCACCTTCCGGCTGCTGCCGCTGATCGTCGTCAACACCTGCCAGGTCGTCGTCGACCGGCCGGGGCTGCGCCGCCGCATGTGGTGGGGCACCGCGCTGACGCTGCTCGCCGAGGCGCTGTCCGGCGCCGCGCTGATCGCCGCCGGCGGGTCCGCCGCGGCGATCGGCTGGGGCGTCGCCGCGCTGACCGTGATGCTGGTGACGGTCCAGCCGGGCCGGGTCACCTCACCGGCCTGGCGGCTGCTGCGGCTGCCCTTCGGGCGGGAGGACCAGCGGCTGGCCGAATGGGTGCACGACCCGGCGAGCCTGGCCGCGGCCAGGGCGGCGACCGCCGGCCGGATCGACCTGGCGAGGGCCGCGCTCGACGCGGCCGAGCCGTCGGGCTCGGCGCGGCGGCAGGCGATGACCGCCGTCGTCGCCCTCGCGGAGGGCCGCTGCGATGACGCCGCCCGGACGGCTGCCGCCCTGCGGGAGCGGTCGGTGTCGCCGGAGCTGCGCAGGGGGGCGCTCCAGCTGTACGCCTCCGCGCTCGCCGACGGGATCGCGGCGGGGCACTGGAGTCGGGCCGACGCGCTGCCCGCGTTCTCCGCGGCGCTGGCCGCCCTGCGGGCGGAGTCGCCGGCCGCCGCCCTGCGCGGCACCGACCTGGCCGCGATGGAGGCGCTCTTCGGCGCCCGGCCGCGGGAGGCGGAGAAGCTGGCGTCGCTGGCGGTGGCCATGGCCCCGGACAACCTGAGCAGGGCCAGGGCCCTGCTCACCCTGGCCGCGGCCCACACCGTCGCCGGCCGCCCGGCCCTCGCCGGCCCGCTGCGTGCCGAGGCCGCCGCCCTGTCCCCGTCATTGCGCACCGTGCGCTGAGTCGCAGGGGGCGGCCCGGGGGGCGTTACTTGCGGAAGCCCATGTCCTCGTAGCGCGGGGTCTGGAAGCCGAAGGCCCCGGCGTTGGCGACGGTCGTCCGCAGGGCGACCACGGCCGGGCGCTGGTAGAGGGGGATCGAGCCGGCCGCGGCCCAGATGCGGGAGTCGGCCTGGGCGGTCAGGTCGCGGGCCGCGGAGGCGTTCAGCTCGCTGCCCGCGCGGTCGAGCAGCTGGTCGATCTGGTCGGTGCCGACCCGGGTGTAGTTCTGCGCGACGGTCAGCGAGCCGTCGGGGGCCGGCACGGGCTTGGCGTAGATAGGGGTCTCGTCCGTGGCGGGGTAGGCGCTGCCCGGCCAGGAGTAGAGCGCCAGGTCGAAGTCGCCGGCGGCGATGTGGTCCTGGAAGTAGCTCGCGCCGTCGACCTTGGTGATCTCGGTGCGGACGCCGATCGCGGACAGCATCCTGGCGATCCGCCCGCCGACGTCGTTCAGCGTCGGGGAGTCCGCGGGGAGCACGAACCGCAGGCTGAGCTGCTTGCCGCTCTTGGTGACCGCCCTGCTGGGCTCGACCACGGTCAGCGCGCCCGAGGCCGCGCTGCGGCCGGGTCCCGCCGCCTGGTCGCCGGCCTTGGCGGTGGACTGCTTCCAGCCCGCGTCGGCGAGCAGCGCCTGCGCCTGCTGGAGGCTGGCGGCGCCCAGCGCGGAGCTGTGGTCGGCGTAGCCGTCCTGCGAGGGCAGCACCAGGTGGTTGCCGAGGGGGACGGCGGGCAGGCCGAGCGGCTTGAGCACGGCGGTCGCGATGGCCTTGCGGTCGATCGCGCGGGCCACCGCGTGCCGTACCCGCTCGTCGGCCAGCGGCCCGGCGCTGCCGTTCAGCGCGAGCTGCGCGTAGGCGGCGTCCGGTGCCTTGCGCACCGCCAGGCCCCTGGTCCTCTTGACCGCTGCCAGCGCGCCCGGGTCGATGCCGGCCAGGTCGAGGGTGCCGGCGGCCAGCGCGGAGGTCCGCTTGGCCCGCGGCACCGCGGTCAGCACCAGCTGGTCGAGCTTGGCGGGCTGCCCCCACCAGGAGGGGTTGCGGACCAGGGTGACCGTGCCCGCCCTGGTGTCGACGCCCTTGACCGCGAAGGGCCCCGCGACGACGGGCAGCGCGGTGCGGGCGCCGTCGTTGAAGGCGTCGGGGCTGCCGGTGACGGACTTGGGGTAGAGCGGGCTGAACAGCGAGCGCCAGTCGGCGTAGGGCGTGCTGAAGGTGACCTCGACGTGCTGGGCGTCGGCGCCCTGCGCGACCGAGGCGATCCGGTCGTAGCCGGCGTTGCGCGAGGTCCAGAAGGCGGAGTTCCGGCCGCTGAGCGCGTTCCACTGGGCGGCGAAGTCGGCGGCGCCGACCGCCCGGCCGTCGCTCCATCTGGCCTTCGGGTTCAGCTGGTAGGTGACGACCTGGCGGGGCTCGCGGCCGGTGACGTCGGCCTTCTTCAGGTAGTCGGTGTCGGCGTGCGGCTTGCCGTGGGCGTCGAGGCGGAACATCGCCGGCAGGGTCGCGCCGGCGACGGTGGCGGTGTCGGCGTCCGCGTCGGCCTGGAAGGCGTTGAGGGTGCGCGGCACGTCGTCGGTGGCCCAGCGCAGGGTGCCGCCGTCGCGTACGCCCGCCCTGGCGACGGTGGCCACGTCGGTGCCCGCGGTGCCGGCGGCGTGGGTGCCGCCGCCGCCCGACGAGCAGGCGGTGAGGGTCAGCGTGGCGCCCGCGGTGAGCGCCGCGGTGAGCGCCAGGGCGGTACGCACCGCGCGCGCCCGCGGCGCCGGGGTGACAGCGGTCGGGTCCGCACTGCGGTTCATGTCGCTCCTCCGCGGCCCAGGCGGCCGGCCGGAGGCTCGGCGTACGCCGGGGACATACTTCATCTGGTCGGATGGGCCGTTTTACAGGTGTTCCGGTTAATCGCACCCTCACTCCAGACGACGCCACCGGCGGCGCGGCCCCGACCCGCCGACGCGCCCGGCGCACTCCACCCGTCCGGCCCACAGCCCTGCCGCGCCCGGCCGCGGCAGCGGTATTCCGTGCAGCCGTCTTCACAAGGCGCGGTGTGACGCGCGACACTCGCATCCGCAGCACCGCCCCGTACTGCATTCATCACGGCGGCAGATGGTGAGGACTTCACGTGTCCCTGCACGACGACCTGACGTCGGTCCAGCGCCGGCTCGACGACCTGATGCGCTGCGTGGCGCGGCTGGACGAGCACAGCGGCGACACCCTCGACATGCGCCGGGTGCGCAGCGCCGCGGCCCACCTGCGGGAGAGCCTCGCGCTGCTGCAGGACTCGGCGCCGGCCGCCGCGGGGACGCGGCAGGTCGAGATGGTCACCATCCCGGACGCGCCCTACGACCGCGGGCTGTGGGCGGACGCCGAGGACGAGGGGCTCGGCTCGCCGCACCGGCACGCGCCGTAGCCGCGCGCCCGTCGTACGCAGCGGCGTGCGACGGCCCGGTCGCGCGCCCCCGGTCCTTTCCCGTACGGAGTCCTCCTTGGCCACCGGAACCACCCCCACCACCCCCGCCGCCCGCGGTGTACTCGCACCCGGGCGGGCCGCGATCTCCGCCCCGCACCTGCGGACCGACCGGTGGTGGCTCTCACCGCTGGTCACCGCGACAGCCCTGACGATCTTCATCATCTACGCCACCTGGCGGGCCTTCGCGAACGGCGACTACTACTCGGCGCCCTACGTGTCGCCGCTGTACTCGCCCTGCCTGGCCTCGAACTGCACCGACATGAACGGCGGCGCCGACTGGCACCTGTTCGGCGCCTGGTGGGGCCTGTCCCCCGCGCTGCTGGTGCTGGTCTTCCCGCTGGGCTTCCGGCTGACCTGCTACTACTACCGCAAGGCCTACTACCGCGGCTTCTGGGCCTCGCCGCCGGCCTGCGCGGTCGCCGAGCCGCACGCGAAGTACACCGGCGAGACCCGGCTGCCGCTGATCCTGCAGAACGTCCACCGGTACTTCTTCTACCTGGCCCTCCCGGTGGCCGGCATCCTGACCTACGACGTGGTGCTCGCCTTCCGCGACGAGCACGGCGCCTGGGGCCACGCGGGGCTCGGCACCCTGGTCATGCTGGTGAACATCGCGCTGATCTGGGCGTACACCCTGTCCTGCCACTCCTGCCGGCACATCATCGGCGGCAAGCTCCGGCACTTCTCCGCCCACCCGGTGCGCTACCGGCTGTGGGGCTGGGTCGGCGCGCTCAACGGCCGCCACATGCTGCTCGCCTGGTCCTCGCTGATCAGCGTCGGGGTCGCCGACCTCTATGTGTACCTGGTGGCCAGCGGCGTATTCGACGATCCGAGGTTCTTCTGAGATGACACAAGTCGAACGGCACGCGTACGACGTGGTCGTGGTCGGCGCGGGCGGCGCGGGGCTGCGGGCCGCGATCGAGGCGCGGGAGCGGGGCATGCGCACCGCCGTGATCTGCAAGTCCCTCTTCGGCAAGGCCCACACGGTGATGGCCGAGGGAGGCATCGCGGCCAGCATGGGCAACGTCAACTCCCACGACAACTGGCAGGTGCACTTCCGCGACACCATGCGCGGCGGGAAGTTCCTCAACCAGTGGCGGATGGCCGAGCTGCACGCCAAGGAGGCCCCCGACCGGGTGTGGGAGCTGGAGACCTGGGGCGCCCTGTTCGACCGCACCGCGGACGGCCGGATCTCGCAGCGCAACTTCGGCGGCCACGAATACCCGCGGCTCGCGCACGTCGGCGACCGCACCGGCCTGGAGCTGATCCGCACCCTCCAGCAGAAGATCGTCTCGCTCCAGCAGGAGGACTTCGCCGAGACCGGCGACTACGAGGCCAAGCTGAAGGTCTTCCAGGAGTGCACCGTCACCCGGGTGCTGAAGGACGACGGCAAGGTCGCCGGGGTCTTCGGGTACGTCCGCGAGTCGGGCCGGCTGTTCGTGATCGACGCGCCCGCGGTGGTGCTGGCCACCGGCGGCATCGGCAAGTCCTTCAAGGTCACGTCGAACTCGTGGGAGTACACCGGCGACGGGCACGCGCTGGCGCTGCTGGCCGGGGCGCCGCTGATCAACATGGAGTTCATCCAGTTCCACCCCACCGGCATGGTCTGGCCGCCGTCGGTCAAGGGCATCCTGGTCACCGAGTCGGTGCGCGGCGACGGCGGGGTACTGCGCAACAGCGACGGCGAGCGGTTCATGTTCGGCTACGTCCCCGACGTCTTCAAGGAGAAGTACGCGCAGAGCGAGGAGGAGGCCGACGGCTGGTACACCGACCCGGACAACCACCGCCGCCCGCCCGAGCTGCTGCCCCGCGACGAGGTGGCCCGCGCGATCAACTCCGAGGTCAAGGCCGGCCGCGGCACCCCGCACGGCGGGGTCTACCTGGACGTCTCGACCCGGTTGCCCGCCGAGGAGATCAAGCGCCGGCTGCCGTCGATGCACCACCAGTTCAAGGAGCTGGCCGACGTCGACATCACCGCCGAGGCGATGGAGGTCGGCCCGACCTGCCATTACATGATGGGCGGCGTCGACGTGGAGCCGGACACCGCGGCGGCCCGCGGGGTGCCGGGGCTCTTCGCGGCCGGCGAGGTGGCCGGCGGCATGCACGGCTCCAACCGGCTCGGCGGCAACTCCCTTTCCGACCTGCTGGTCTTCGGCCGCAGGGCGGGGCTCTTCGCGGCCGAGTACGCCGCCGGGCTCGGCGAGCGGCGGCCCGCGGCGCCCGAGGCGCAGATCGACGAGGCCGCGGCGGAGGCGCTGCGGCCCTTCGGGGCGGCCGCGGACGGCGACGAGCCGGCGGAGAACCCGTACACCCTGCACCAGGAGCTGCAGCAGGTGATGAACGACCTGGTCGGCATCATCAGGCGCGGTCCGGAGATGGAGCAGGCGCTGGAGCGGCTCGACGCGCTGCGCGCCAGGTCGCGGCGGGCGGGGGTGGAGGGTCACCGGCAGTTCAACCCGGGCTGGCACCTGGCCATCGACCTGCGGAACATGCTGCTGGTCAGCGAGTGCGTGGCCCGGGCGGCGCTGGAGCGTACCGAGAGCCGCGGCGGCCACACCCGCGACGACCACCCGGGGATGGACCGCGGCTGGCGCAAGGTCAACCTGGTGTGCGAGCTGGCGGGCGAGGACCCGGGCGGCGAGGGGGAGCAGGCGCGGGTGGGGCTGCGGCAGCGCCCGATGGACCCGATCCGGGCCGATCTGCTGGCCCTCTTCGAGCGGGAAGAGCTGCTGAAATACCTGACGGACGAGGAGCTTGACCGGTGACCCACACAGCGCACTTCAAGGTCTGGCGGGGCGACACCGACGGCGGTGACCTGCGGGACTACGAGGTCGAGGTGAACGACGGCGAGGTCGTCCTCGACATCATCCACCGGTTGCAGGCCACCCAGGCCGCCGACCTCGCGGTCCGCTGGAACTGCAAGGCCGGCAAGTGCGGGTCGTGCAGCGCCGAGGTCAACGGGCGGCCGCGGCTGATGTGCATGACCCGCATGTCGGTCTTCGCGCCGGACGAGACGGTCACCGTCACCCCGCTGCGGGCCTTCCCGGTGATCCGCGACCTGGTCACGGACGTGTCCTTCAACTACGACAAGGCCCGGCAGGTCCCGGCCTTCGTCCCGCCGAAGGGCGTGCCGGCCGGCGAGTACCGCATGCAGCAGGTCGATGTGGAGCGCTCGCAGGAGTTCCGCAAGTGCATCGAGTGCTTCCTGTGCCAGGACACCTGCCATGTGGTCCGCGACCACGAGGAGAACAAGGCGGCCTTCGCCGGGCCGCGCTTCCTGATGCGGATCGCCGAGCTGGACATGCACCCGCTGGACGCCGCCGCCGACCAGGGCCTGGTAAGGGCCGCGTCCGCGCAGGAGGACCACGGGCTCGGCTACTGCAACATCACCAAGTGCTGCAGCGAGGTGTGCCCCGAGCACATCAAGATCACCGACAACGCGCTGATCCCGCTGAAGGAGCGGGCCATCGACCGCAAGTACGACCCGCTGGTGTGGCTGGGCAGCAAGATCAGGCGCCGCCAGGGGTAGGCCGGACCGTACGGCGGTACGCCCCGGGGGCCGCCACCCCCGGGGCGTACCGCCGTACCCGCCGGCCCCCGCGCTCCTCGCCGTACGAACCGGGCGCCGCGCCGTACGACCCGGCGCCGCGTATAAGTCGCGTACCGCACATCGCACACATAGCCTCCGATAACAGCCACGCGGTGGAGACGTGGCGCGGGCGAAGGGCGCGGGCGCATGAGGCGGCGAGTCCCACGGTGGTGCGCGGCGCTGGGCGCGCTCGGGCTCGCGCTGCTGCTCCCGCACCCGGGCCAGGCCAGCGCCGACGACCCGATCGCCCTGTCGCGCACCGGCCGGATCACCGACAGGGTCGACGCGCTCCAGGGCCGCACCTCCCAGGTCGCCACCGCCCTCGACCGGCTCCACGACACCCGCCACCTGCAGCTCTTCGTCGTGTACGTCAACGGCTTCTCCGGCCGCGGCCCGCAGGACTGGGCCAATGCCACGGCGACCAGGAACGGGCTCGGCCGGCAGGACATCCTGCTGGCCGTCGACACCCACGACCGGCGGTACGCGGTCTCCGCCGACCAGGACTCCGGCCTGACCCAGGCCCAGCTCGACCAGGTCGGCTCCACCGCCGTCGAACCCGCGCTGCGGCAGAACGACTGGGCCGGCGCGGCCGTCGGCGCCGCCAACGGCTACGACGCGGTCCTCGCCGGCCGCGCGGTCACCGCGCCCGCCATCACCCCGGGCACCGCGGACCCCGGCGGCGAACCCGCTGCCAGGAACGGCGCCGCCGACCTGTGGATCCCGGTCGTCGTGGTGGCCGCGGCCGGCCTGCTCGTCGTCTACGCGATCCGGCGCCGCCGCGGCGCCGCCACGGGCCGCCCCTCGGAAGGCGCCGGCACCGGACCGGCGCCTGGCGGGCGCGGCCGCCGCTACGCCCCGAAGCCGACACCGCTGCCCGAACTGGACGCGCAGGCCGGGCAGCTGCTGGTGGCCACCGACGACGCGGTGCGCACCAGCCGGGAGGACGTCGGCTTCGCGGCCGCCCAGTCGGGCGAGGCGGCGGCGCAGCCCTTCACCGAGGCGGTCGACTACGCCGAGGGCGAGCTGGCCGCGGCCTTCCGGCTGCGGCAGAAGCTGGACGACGCCGTCCCCGACGACGACGTGACCAGGCGGCAGCTGCTGGACGAGATCCTCTCCCGCTGCACCCAGGCCAACCGGCGGCTCGACGCGGAGTCCGAGGCATTCGACCGGCTGCGCGCGATGGAGGCCAACGCCCCGCAGCTCCTGGAGCAGGCCGAGGCCAGGGCCGCCGCCCTGCCGGGCCGGATCGCCGCGGCCGAGGCGGCGCTCAGGCCGCTGGCCGCGGCCTACGCCGACCCGGCCGTCGAGGCGGTCGCCGGGTACCCCGCCGAGGCCCGCGACCGGCTGGACTTCGCCCGCGCGGGCCTGGACCAGGCCCGCGCCGCGATCGGCACCGACCACGGCCGCGCCGCCGTCTTCGTCCGCGCGGCCGAGGGCGCCCTGGACCAGGCCACCACGCTGGCCGACTCGGTCACCCGCCGCGCCGACGAGTTGCACGCCGCCGAGACGGCGCTGCGCGCGGCCCTCACACAGACCGACGCGGACCTGGCGGAGGCCCGGGGGCTGCTGGGCGCGGACGGTACGGGCGGCGACGCGGTTCACGGCGGCGGGGGTTACGCCGGCGACGGGGGTCACGGCGGCGACCACGCCGACCTGCGCGGCCGGATCGCGCGGGCCGAGGCGGTGGTCGCCGCCGTGCGGGCGGAGCCGGCCAGCGGGCGGTCCGACCCGCTCGCGGGGCTGCGGCGGGTGGCGGAGGCGGGGGCGGCCCTGCACGAGGTGCTCGCCGGGGCGCGCGGGCAGGAGGCCGGCGGGCGGCGGGCCCGCGTACTGCTCGACCAGGCGCTGCTGGGGGCCCGCAGCGGGGCCGCGGCGGCCCGTGACGTGATCACCACCCACCGGGGCGCGATCGGCAGCCAGGCCCGTACCCGGCTGGCCGAGGCCGAACGCCGCCTCCGGCAGGCCGAGGACGCCGCCCCCGCCGACGCCTCGGCGGCCCTGGCCGACGCCCAGGACGCCGACCGGCTGGCCCGGGACGCCCAACGGCTGGCCCACGAGGACATCGGCTCCTTCGGGGCGGCCTCCTACGGCGGTCGCCGGGGCGGTCCCGGCATGGGCGGGATGGGCGGCGCGATGCTCGGCGGCATCATCCTCGGCGAGCTGTTCGGCAACGGACGCGGGGACAAGCGGAGTTACGGCAGCCTGGGCGGCACCCGCGGCCTGAAAGGCGACGGCGGCTTCGGCGGCGCGGGCCCCGGCAGCTTCGGCGGGACCCAGACCCGCGGCCGCATGGGGGGCGGCGGGCGCTTCTAGGGCCTGTCCGGATCTTCTACCGCGAGCGCGCGCGTTGCCGGGAGCCTTAGGCGAGGCTCCGGGGCAGAACGGGGCGCGCGACCCCGAAGCGGCCGCGGGCAGGCGACGCACGCCAAGGGGCAGTCCCCTCAAGGGCAGGGGACCGGCCACCCGTAGACGCCCCGTCAAGGGCGGGGAACCCGGCGGCTGTTGGTCAGAACATGCTGAGCAGCTCGTCCACCGTCGGGGTCGCGACGTGGGACTGCCGCCCGGGCAGGGCGAGTTCGAACCACACCGTCTTGCCGCGGTGCGTGCGCCTGCTGCCCCAGCTCTCGCTGAGCATCGTGACCAGTTGCAGCCCGCGGCCGCCCTCGTCGGTGTCGCGGGCACGGCGGCGGCGCGGCTGGACCAGGGCACTGTCCCACACCTCGCACACCAGCGTGCGGTCCAGCAGCAGGCGCAGCCTGATGTCGCCGTAGCCGTGCCGCAGCGCGTTGGTGACCAGCTCGCTGACCAGCAGTTCGGTGGTGTCGACCAGGTCGCCGAGGTCCCAGGCGAGCAGCTGCTCGCGGGCCAGCTCGCGGGCCCTTGCCACCGATGTGGGCTGCGGCTTGAGCGTCCAGTCGCCGACCTGGTCGGCGGGCAGGCCCTGGATACGGGCCATCAGCAGCGCGATGTCGTCCTCGCCGTGCGCGGTGTCCAGGGTGGCGAGCACGTGGTCGCAGATGTCCTCCAGCGGCCGCTCGGGCCCGTCCAGCGACAGCCGGAAGGCGTCGAGGCCCTCGTCCAGCGGCAGGCTGCGCGACTCGACCAGGCCGTCGGTGTAGAGCGCGAGCAGCGCCCCCTCGGGCAGCTCGACCTCGCTCTCCTCGAACGGCTCGCCGCCGACGCCCAGCGGGACTCCCCTGGGCAGTTCGAGCAGCAGCGGCGACTCGCCCGGCTCCACGACGACCGGCGGCAGATGGCCCGCGTTGGCGATGGCGCAGCGGCGGGTGACGGCGTCGTAGACGACGTAGACGCAGGTGGCCAGGTAGACCTCGGTGAGGTCGGACTCCTGCTCCTTCGCCCTACGGGTGCGGCCGGGGGTGGGGGCGCCCAGGCCCCGTACGACCTCGTCCAGGGCGCTGAGCACCTCGCCGGGCTCCAGGTCGAGCATCGCCAGCGTCCGCACGGCGGTGCGCAGTTCGCCCATCGCGACGGCGGCGCGCAGGCCGCGGCCCATGACGTCGCCGACGACCAGGGCGGTGCGGTGTCCGGGCAGTTCGATGACGTCGAACCAGTCGCCGCCGACCTCGGTCTCCATGCTGCCCGGCAGATAGCGGCAGGCGATGTCGAGGCCCGCGGCCTCCGGGTCGTCGGGCGGCAGCAGGCTGCGCTGGAGGATCAGCGCGCGTTCGTGCTCGCGGCGGTAGAGGCGGGCGTTGTCGATGAAGATGGCGGCCCGCGCGGCCAGTTCCTCGGCCAGCATGCGGTCGCGTTCGGTGAAGGGCTCGCTGCCCTTGGCGCGGGAGAACTGCACCAGGCCGAGGACCGTGTCGCGGGCGACCATCGGCACCACGAGGGTGGACTGCACCAGGGCGCCGCCCAGGTCCTGCCCGCCGTCGCCGTCGAGCACCTGCGGCTGCGCGGTGCGCAGCGCGCGGGCGCTGGCCGAGCTGAAGCGGTAGCGGTGGACCGAGCCGACGGAGACCGGGCCTTCGTCGGCCGACACGTCGTCGTCGTCGCCGGCCATCGCGACGGGCGCGTCGGACACGGAGCTGGCGAAGGCGACCCTGCGCAGCTCGCCGCTGCCGTCGGTGGCGCCGGCCAGCTCCTCGGCGCCGGACAGCAGCGCCTGGTAGAGGTCGACGGAGGCCAGGTCGCAAAAGTGCGGGACGGCCACGTCGAGCAGTTCGCGCGCGGTGGTCTCCAGGTCGAGCGAGGTGCCGATGCGCGCGCCCGCCTCGTTGAGCAGCGCCAGGTTGCGCCGGGCGTGCGCGGCCTCGCGCTCGGCGCGCTGGCGCCCGGTGACGTCCATCGCCAGGCCCGCGACGCCGATCGGGCGGCCCGAGGAGCTGTGCAGCCGGTAGAGGGAGATCGACCAGCGGCGCCTGGACGGGTCGCCGGGCACGGTGCCGACCAGGGGCATGTCGAGGACCGCCTCGCCGGTCTCCAGCACCTGGCGCAGGGCGGCGGTCAGCCGATCGGCCTCGACCCGGGACAGGAAGTCCTGCGGGCCGCGCCCGCGGTGCTCGTCGGCCGGGCGGCCGAAGACGGTGGCGAAGCGGTCGTTGACCCGGATCAGCCGCAGCTCGTTGTCGAACAGCACGAAGCCCATCGGCGACTGCCCGAAGACCGCCTGCGAGGCGGCCAGATCGGTCTCGATCTGCCGCAGCGTGGCCACGTCGACGGCGATGCACAGGGCGCCGCGGTCGGCCGGCATGACGTACACCTCGGCCAGGCCCTCGGCGCCCGACGCGTCGTTGTACGGGACGAGTCCGGTCCACTCGCGGCCGTTGAGGATGTCGGTGAGCCGCTCGTGGCCGCGGTCCTGCACATGCGGGGGCGCGAACGCGGCGATGGGGTCGCGGCCGACGGCGTCGGCGGCGGGGACCCCGAAGAATTCGGCGGCCCGTTCACTCCACTGCTCGATACGTCCGTCGGGGCCGAGCGAGAACGAGGCGACTCGTATGTAGTCGTAGATGGAGCCGGGCGGACTGGACTGCCAGACCGCGGTCTGTGCCGCCGCGTCCGGATCGTCTCCTGGCGGAACCGCCCCTGCTGGCATGTCGCTCACTCGCCCGACCCCTCCAGCTCAGCACACATGGACCGGTTGGAGCTGAGTATTCAGCATGCGGACCGTCCAGCACACGGTCTTGTCGATCACAGCATCATCTCGGCTCGTGGGGCACGGGGGCCCTCCCCTGGACACCTCGGTCGCACCTTTCGCTCTCGTCTCTTCGGAATACCCGGCACACGCCCCGCGAACCATTTCGGTGATCACAACGGGGGCGCTGTGGCGGCGGTCACGGGAGGGGTCGCCACACCTGTCACGGGAGTGCCGGTCAGAACCGTCACAGCAGTCCCAGTTCGAACCACACGGTCTTGCCGAGCGGCCCGTCACGGGTCCCCCATCGCCGCGACGCGCCCGCCACGAGCTGCAGCCCGCGGCCGCCCTCGTCCTCCGCGGTGGCGACCCGCTCGCGCGGCGGATCGGGCAGCGGGTCGGACACCTCCACCAGCAGCGACCTGCCGCGCGCCATGCGCACCCCGATGGGGCCGTGCGCATAGCGCAGGGAATTGGTGACCAGCTCGCTGACCAGCAGCACCGTCACGTCGGTCAGCTCCGGCAGGCCCCATTCCGCGAGCGCGTCGCGCACCCTGCGGCGGGCCAGCCGTACGGCGCTGGCCTCGGCGGGGAAGGTCCACGCGATGGTGGCTCCGCTCGGCAATGTACCCAGGCGGGCCATCAGCAGGGCCACGTCGTCGGGCTCGCGCCCGGGTTCCATGGTGGCGAGAACGTCGTCACAGGCGTCCTCCAGCGAGTCCAACGGGCGGCACAGGGTGGAGCGGAGCCGTTCGAGGCCGGTGTTGATGTCATGGCGGCGGGATTCGACCAGGCCGTCGGTGTAGAGCACCAGAACCGTGCCGTCGGGCACGTCCAGCTCGGTCGTCTCGAAGCGGACTCCCCCGACGCCCAGCGGCACTCCGGGCGGCAGGTCGAGCAGCCGCGCGGTGTGCCTGCCCGGCGCGTGGCCGGGTTCGATCAGCACCGGGGGCGGGTGCCCGGCCTGGGCGATGGCGCAGCGGCGGGTCGCGGGGTCGTAGACGGCGTAGACGGCGGTGGCCATCCAGCCGTCCGACTGGCTCTGCGCGAGGTCGTCGCCCAAGTCGCTGATGCGGCGCAGCAGCTCGTCGGGCGCCATGTCCAGGCCGGCGAGAGTGCGCACCGCGGTACGCAGCCGGCCCATGGTGGCCGCCGCGGCCAGACCGTGGCCCATGACGTCGCCGACGACGAAGCCGACCCGGCCGCCGGCCAGCGGCAGCACGTCGAACCAGTCGCCGCCGACCTCGGCGACGCTGCTGCCCGGCACGTAGCGGTAGGCCACGTCGACGCCCGGCGCGGCCGGCGTGGAGCGCGGCAGCAGGGAGCGCTGGAGCATCAGTGCGCCCTCGCGCTCGCGGACGTACAGCCGCGCGTTGTCCAGCGCCGCGCCCGCCCGGTCGGCCAACTCCATGCCCAGCGCCAGGTCCTCCTGGTCGAACGCCTCGCGGCCGGCCGCCCTGCTGGTGATGAGCAGCCCGAGCACCACCCCGTGCGCGCGCAGCGGCAGCACCAGCATCGACTCGACGCCGACGGCGAGGATCGCGCGCACCTTGGGGTCGCCGGGGAAGGTCAGGTTCGCCAGCTCCTCGCGCGAGGCGAGCAGCCGGGGCCGCCCGGTGGCCAGCACCTGCCCGAAGGGCGTCTTGCGGTCGAAGGACATCGCCTGCCCCGGCCTGATCATCCGCACGACGTCGGGGCTCCAGGTGATCGCCCCGACGCCGGTCTGCCGCAGCGGGGTGCTGTCGCTGTACGCGGCCGTGGGCAGCTCGCCGCCGTCGGACAGCTGGGAGTGCAGGACCACGCCCGAGTAGTCGCAGAAGGTCGGCACCAGGGAGGCGGCCAGCTCCTCGGCGTTGCGCCGCACGTCCAGCTGCCCGGCGATCCGCGAGCCCACGTCGTTGAGCAGCGCCAGCCGCCGCCGGCCCCGCTCGGCCTTGGCCGCGGCCTCCACCCGCTCGGTCACGTCGATCACGGTGGCGCTGATCCCCAGCACCCGGCCCGCGCGGTCCGACAGGCGGTGGTAGGACAGCGACCGGTGCCCGCGGCCGCCGGGCGCGGGCGAGACCAGGTCGATCACCGGCCGCCCGGTGACCAGCACGTCCCGCTGGAGCGCGGTCAGCGACTCCGCCGCCCTGACGTCGATCACCTCGGCGACGGTCCGGCCGAGGTGGTCGGCGACGGACACGCCGTTCATCCGGGCCAGGGCGTCGTTGACGCGGATGTAGCGCAGCTCGCGGTCGAAGATCGCCACGCCCAGCGGGGAGGCGTTGAAGAGCGAGTCGAGGGCCGCGAGGTCGTGCTCCAGGGTCCGCAGCCGGCTGGTCTCCACCATGGACGCCAGCACGAAGGGCCGCCCGTCCCCGTCCACCAGCAGCGACGCCCGCGCCTCGACCTGCACGGCGTGCCCGTCGCGGTGCCGCAGCGACAGGATGCCGTCCCAGCGCCCGTCGCGCAGCAGCTCCCCGAGGAGCTGCTCGGCCTGCGCGGCCGACTCCTCGCCGCCGGGGGTCTGGCCGCCCGGCCCGAACAGCCCGCCGACCCGCCGGCCCACGATGTGCTCCCCCGCCCACCCGAGCACCTCCTCCGCGAGTGGGCTCCACAGCAGGACCCGCCCCGAGGTGTCGAGCATGACCACCGCGACCCGCAGCGTGTCCATCAGCGAGCCGGCACCGGTGCCCGCGACGCCGGTGTCCTCACCGAGCTCGACCGGGCCGGGCAGCGGGGCCTGCGGACCCTCCTGGCCGATCCGGGGCGACGGCTCGGCAGGCGGGGTGTCGCCGCTGGCGGTCATGCCTCGCACCCCCGACCGGGTCGGGCCGGATCCACCGGCCACCTACAGGGATTCATCCCCTTTTACCCGATATTCCCTCATGCACCCGCTCCTCGCGTCCCCACCGCCGCCGCCAGGAGGAGGCGGACCGCCGGGGCCGCGGCACGCGTACGCGCCACCGCGAGGATCAGGACCCGTCGCCCAGCCTGGAGGCCACCCAGCGCACCGCGGGGCGGTCCTGGGGCAGCCAGTCGACGGTGTCGACCTCCGCCTGCCGCAGCCAGCGCAGCTCGTCGTGGTCCTGGAGGGGGCGCGGGCTGCCGGCCAGCAGCCGGGCCGTCCACACCTGGAGCACCAGCGTGCCGCCGGCCACCCGCCACTGCCCCGGCACCCTCTCCAGCGGCTCCGCCTCGACGCCCAGCTCCTCGCGCAGCTCGCGCACCAGCGCGCCGGGAGCGGTCTCGCCGGGCTCCAGCTTGCCGCCCGGCAGCTCCCAGCGCCCGGCGAGGGCGGCGGGCGCGGTGCGGCGGGCGGCGAGCAGCCGGCCGTCGGAGAGCAGGGCGGCGCCCACCACCAGCCGGGGAGGCGTCACGCCTGGGCCAGCCGGGGGGCGATGCGCTCGATGACGTAGCGGCGCTCCTCCGCGCCGCCCCGCTCCTGGTCGCGGTCCTGGCCGCAGCCGCCGAGCCGGTCGGCGATGCGCTCGGCCTCGGCCCGGGTGGCGTAGCGGCCGACGCGGTAGCGGTTGGCGCCGTCGTCCTGGCGTATGAGGACCCATACGAGGTCGGACGTCATGAAGTCATGCCCTTTCACTTGCACTGCCCGCGGGTGTGCCGGCAGCGGTCGCGTGCTCGGTGGTGGCCGTCTGCCCGGTGGCGGGGGCCGTGGACCCGATGGCGTCGAGGTGGGCGATGTTCGCGCGGTCCTCGGCGTCGCGGTCCTGCTCGGCGCCGGCCGCGAACCACGCGTCGAGGATCTCGGCGAGCAGCCCGCCGGACAGCGTACGCAGGCTGAGCGCCAGCGCGTTCGCGTCACTCCAGACCCGCGCTCCGCGCGCGGCGTACGCGTCGGCGCACAGGGCCGCGCGGACGCCGGGGACCTTGTTGGCCGCCATCGACGCGCCCGCGCCGGTCCAGCAGCAGACCACGGCCTGATCAGCGGCGCCGTGCGCGACGGCCCGCGCGGCAGCCTCCGCGCTCCAGGCCCAGTCGGCGCGGTCGCCGTCGCGGAGCGCGCCGAAGACCTCCACCGTGTGCCCGCGGCGGCGCAGGTCGTCGACGAGCTGGCGGGCCGGTGGCTCATCCATGTCCGAGGAAACGGCGATGCGCATATGCGCGACCCTACGCCGGAGGTTCACAGCGCGGGTACGCAATGACACGAAGAGGCACTGATCCGGCCAGCCGTTCGACCAGAAGTCGACCGGCCGTCAGCTCACCTGACGGGCAGGTGGTAGACCGCCCGGTATCTCTCCGCGGGGATGACGACGTCGGCGGTCTCCACCGGACGGCCGGAGGCGTAGTACGTGCGCCGGATCTCGATGACCAGGTGGCCGGGCACCCCGCCGAGCGCGGCGGTCTCGGCGGCCAGGCCCGGCCGGGCGCCGACCTCCTCGGCCATATGGTCCACCGTCACGTCGATGGCCGCCATCCTGGCCACCACGCCCTGCCCGCCGACCGGTCCCTCCTCGGGCAGCAGCACAGGCGTGCGCCCGGTGAGCGCCAGCGGCTCCCACGAGGTGGACAGCAGCGTCGGCTCGCCCTCGGTGCGGAAGAGGTAGTGGGTGCGCATCACCCGCTCCCCCGGCTCGATCCGCAGCCGCTCGGCCACGTCCAGCGTCGCCGCGTCCTGCACGCTGCGCGACTCCCAGGTGCCCTTGCTGCCCTCGTCGGCCTGCTCCTGCCGGTAGGGCGTGGACGGCCCCGCCGGACGGTAGCCGCTGCGCACGATCCGCCGGGGCAGCGGGCGCTCGCGGACGTACGTACCGGAGCCCGAGCGGCCCTCCACGAAGCCCTCCGCCATCAGCACCTTGCGCGCTTCGAGCGCGACGGTGTCCGAGACGCCGTATTCCGTGCGGATTCTGGCCTGCGACGGGAGCCGGGCGTGCGGGGGGAGCGTGCCGTCGAGGATCTTGCGGCGCAGATCGTCGGCCACGCGCAGATACGCAGGCTGCTCACCGAATGCCACGGGTTGCCCCTCCCAAGGGGTTGACTGTCCGCGACAGCTTCGCAACCCTGGGTACTCGACCGCAAGCCCACCCCCGAGCGTCACGCTCCGCTCACACCCCGGCCGCGCTCACACTCCGACGTTCGAGCCGCCGGAATCCCCGGAGTCGTCGGACCCGCCGGAGCCGCCGGAATCGCCCGAGCCGCCGGAGTCGCCGGCCTGGCTCCCACCGGTCTTCACCGAGCCGGTCACCCGGCCGCCGGGCGAGCCGAAGAAGCAGACCACCGACCGCTCGCTCTGGGCCCAGTTCTCAGCCGCGGGCAGGTAGAAGTACAGCTTGTCCGTCGACGGCGGCACCTTGCCGTCGAGATACGTGCGGGCGTATTTCACGCAGTTGCTCTGCGCGTCCTCGGTGACGTTGTCCACCCCGGGATACGGGTCGCCGGAGCCGGCCTGGATCTCGTAGACCGCGAAGGCCTCGGCGTCGTGCGCGTCGGCGCAGTCCACGACGTCCACCGTGCGGGAGCGCGTGTCGTTGTCGGTGCCGAAGTCGGACAGCTTCGCGTCGACCGTGTTGAAGCACTGGCCGGCCTTGAGGTCCACGACCTGGGTGTTGCCGTCGTCCAGCACGCCGGCCGCGGCGAGCGCGATGATCGCGGCGAGCCCGAGCGTCCACAGGCTGGAGAGGGTGATGCCGGCGACCGCCATGCCCTTGCCGCGCTCACCGCTCCGCTTGACCTGCTTGAGCCCCACCAGGCCGAAGATCAGGCCGAGGAAGGGTATGCAGGGCAGGATGCCGACGACCAGGGCGGCGATGGACATGCCGTTGGTGGTCCGCTCCCCTTGCGCGTACCAGCCCTGCCGGCCGGGGTAGCCGACGGAGCCGGCCGGCGGCGGATAGCCGTACGCGGGCTGCTGCGGCGCACCGGGGTACGGCGGGCCGTACGGTCCGGGGGCGGCGTAGGGGTTGTCCTGCGGGGGCTGCTGCGGCGGCTGCGTGTACGGGTTCGGCGGCTGCCCGTAGGACGGCTCCGCGTAGGTGGGCTCCGGATACTGCGGCTGTCCGTACGACGGCGGTCCCTGGTAAGGCGGCTGGCCAGGCTGCGGCACACCGTCGGGCGACGGCGGCGGCGGAGGCGGCGGGGGTATGTCCACGCGGGGAGTTTACGGTCCGCGCGAACACCCGCGGAGGCGGGCGGCAAGGCGGTGGCGGAACCGGGTCGCCGGGGTGAACGGCGGAACGGGTTACGCCGTTCCCCTTGACCGCTATTGGTCCAGACCAATACTTTCTGCGCCATGCGTCGAAGAATTCTCGGCCGTATGGCCGCCACGGCCGCCACACTCTCGCTGGTCGCCGTCCTGCCCGCCCTCACCGGCGGCAGCACCGCGCAGGCCCATGGCGGGCAGTCCCCCGCCGAATCCTCCTACAAGAGCGTCGGTTACTTCACCCAGTGGGGCATCTACGCCCGCAACTACCAGGTGAAGAACGTCCAGACCTCGGGCACCGCCGGCAAACTCACCCACCTCAACTACGCGTTCGCCAACATCGGCGCCGACGGCAAGTGCTTCGAGGCGAACGTCGCGGGCGAGGGCGACGCCTGGGCCGACTACCAGCGCCCGGTCGACGCCGCGACCTCCGTCGACGGCACCGCGGACACCGCGGAGCAGCCGCTGGCCGGCAACTTCAACCAGCTGCGCGAACTCAAGGCCAAGAACCCCAAGTTGAAGGTGCTGATCTCGATCGGCGGCTGGGGCTGGTCGACGCACTTCTCCGACGCGGCGCGAACTCCCGCCTCCCGCGCGGCACTCGTCTCCTCCTGCCTGGACATCTTCATCAAGGGCAACCTCCCGCTGCTCGACGGCAAGGGCGGCCCCGGCTCGGCGGCCGGCCTCTTCGACGGCATCGACATCGACTGGGAGTGGCCGGGCTCCTCCGGCGACACCGACACCGTCTACCGGCCCGAGGACAAGCAGGACTTCACCGCGCTGGCGGCGGAGTTCCGCAGGCAGCTGGACGACTACGGGCGGCACACCACCCACCGGCACTACGACCTCAGCGCCTTCCTGCCGGCCGCGCCGGCGAAGATCGACGCCGGGTTCGAGGTGAAGAAGATCTTCAAGTACCTGGACTTCGGCACCGTCCAGGGCTACGACTTCCACGGCCCCTACGAGTCCGGCACCAACCAGCAGTCCGCGCTGCGCGCGCCGCGCAACTCGCCGGTGCCGAACGACTTCAGCGACACCCAGGCGGTCGGCGACTGGCTGCACCGCGGCGCCCCGGCCTGCCGGCTCGTCCTCGGCGTGCCCTTCTACGGCCAGGGCTGGACCGGTGTCCCCGACGGCGGCACCGCCGGCCTCTTCCAGCCCTCCACCGGCCCGGCCCCGGCCACCTGGCAGGCCGGCAACGAGGACTACCACGCACTGAAGGCGCTGGCCGCCTCCGGCACGTACACGGTGCACCGCGACACCCGGAACGGCTTCGCCTGGCTCTACGACGGGACGAACTTCTGGACCTACGACGACCCGCAGGTGCTCGCGGCGAAGACGGCCTACATCCGCGATGCCCACCTGGGCGGCGCGATGGTCTGGTCGCTCGACGGTGACACCGCTGACGGCGAGTTGATCTCGGCGCTCCACCGCGGCCTCTCCTGACCGCTCGCACACCGGTGGCCCGGGTCCTGGGGACGTCCCCAGGACCCGGGCCACCGGTCGATCCGGCGCGCACCGGGGGCGCTTACGCGTCGAAGCCCGTCGCCCGCGTCCGCTTCTCCCAGCGGGTGACGTCGTCGCGGACCTGGTCGAGGTGGCCGAGGACCGCGTCGACGCCGTCCTCGCCGAGGGGCAGGCGCAGGGGCGTGGTGTCGGCCTCCAGGGCGGCCAGGATGAGGGCCGCGGCCTTGGCCGGGTCGCCCGGCTGCCTGCCGTCGACGCTCGCGGCCATCGCCCGGGTGCCGCCCACCGTGGCCTCGTAGTCGGGGAGTTCGGGGCTCAGGGTGGCCTTGCCCATCAGGGAGGTGCGGAAGGCGCCGGGCTCCACGATCAGCGTCCTGATGCCGAGCGGGTTCACCTCCGACGCCAGCGCCTCCGTCATGCCCTCCAGGGCGAATTTGGTGCCGCTGTAGGCGGAGAAGCCCGCGAAGGACATCTGGCCGCCCATGCTGCTCATCTGGACGATGGCCCCCGACCTGCGGGCCCGCATCGACGGCAGGACCGCCCGTACGAGCGCCGCCGGGCCGAAGACGTGGACCTCGAACAGCTCGCGCAGCTCCGCGTCGCCGGTCTCCTCGAAGGCACCCACGTGGCTGCGGCCCGCGTTGTTGACCAGGACGTCGATCCGGCCGTGCCGGGCGAGCACGTCGGCGACCGCCGTGTCGATCCCGGCGGTGTCGGTGACGTCGAGCGCCAGCGCCTCCACCTGGTCGGGATGCGCGGCGACGAGGTCGTCGAGGGCGGCGACCCGGCGCGCGGCGCCGACCACGACATCGCCCGCGGCCACCGCCGCCTCGGTGATCGCCCGCCCGAAACCGCTGTTCGCACCGGTGACCAGCCACACCTTGTTCATCGTCAGCTCCCGTTTCGCGTGTCCCGCTGTCCTGGTGTCCACCCTGCCGGGAATCCCGCTTGCCCGTCCAAGACCCGCCGTGATAGCCGATGGTTATGGACGTTCACGGTCGGGACCTGCGCTATTTCGTCGCCGTCGCCGAGGAGTTGCACTTCACCCGCGCGGCGGAGCGGCTCTTCGTGTCGCAGCCCGCGCTGAGCAAGCAGATCCGGGCGCTGGAAAGGCAGGTGGGCGCGGCGCTGTTCGACCGGGACCGGCAGGGCGTCGCGCTGACCGCGGTCGGTACGGCCCTGCTGCCGCACGCGCAGCGGGTGCTGGCCGAGTGGGACCGGGCGTGGGCGGCCGTCGGCAGCGCGAAGGCGGCGCAGGTCAGCACCCTGATGGTGGGGATGAGCACCAGCCCGGGCCGCGGCGGGCTGCTGCCCGCGGTCCGCTCGCGCTTCACCGCCGCGCACCCCGAGGCGATCCTGCGGCTGCGGCAGGTGAGCTGGGACGACCCCACGGCGGGGCTCGCGGACGGCACGAGCGACGTGGCGTACGTCTGGCTGCCGCTGCCCGACCAGGAGCGCTACGACGTGCTGGTGGTCGCCGAGGAGCCGCGGCTCGTCGCCCTCCCGGACCGGCACCCGCTCGCGGCCCGGGAGAGCGTGGACTTCGCCGACCTGCTGGACGAGCCCTTCCTGGCGCTGCCGGCCGCCGCGGGCCCGCTGCGGGACTACTGGCTGGCCACCGACGCCAGGGCGGGCCGCCCGGCGCGGATCGGCGCGGAGGTCGCCAGTACGGAGGAGACGTACGAGGCGCTGGTCGCGGGCCTCGGCGTGGTCCTGCTCGCGGCGGGCAACGCCCCGCTGATCACGCTGGGCGGCGTCACGACCCGGCTGGTGCGCGGCATCTCCCCGAGCCGATTCGCCCTGGCCTGGCACCGCGGCAGCGCGAACCCGCTCGTTCGCGCGTACGCCGGCGCCTGCCGCCACGCCCGCGCGGCGCGGACGTAGCGCCCGTCCCCCGCGCCCTGCCCCCGTCCCGGTCGTCAACCGGCCCCACCGTCAAGCGGTCCCGCCGTCTCGTGTCCCCCGCCGTCAACTGCTCCCGCCGGCGAGCCTGCTCTGCTCCTCCTCGACGATCCGCCGGGCCAGCGAGAGGTCGGAGACGTCGACGGCGTCGGGCGCCGCCTCCGCCACGTCGCTGCGGCGGGCGTACGCGTCGAACAGCCGCGACTTGTCCCGCAGGATCGCCAGCAGCCGCTCGTCCACGCCCGTCGTGCTGAGCAGCCGGTGCACCCGCACCGCGCGCACCTGCCCCATCCGGTGGGCGCGGGCCACCGCCTGGTGCTCGACGGTGGGTTTGACCTGCGGCTCGCACAGGATCACCACCGAGGCCGCCTGGAGGTTGAGCCCGACACCGCCCGCCTCGATCTGGGCGAGCAGCACCGCGTGGCCGCCCGACGCGGTGAAGTCGTCCACGAGTTGCTGCCGCCGGACCGGCGCCACCGATCCGGTGAGCGGCCCGAGCACGCCGGGGCCGAGGGCGTCCGCGACCGTGCCGAGCACGTCGCGGAAGTACGAGAAGACGACGACCTTCAGGCCGTCGGCCGCCGCGTCGGCGACGATCTCGCGCAACCGCCGCAGCTTCGCGGACTTCTCCCGGTCCGCGTAGCCGGCCCTGCGCATGGCCATGAAATTCCCCGCGAGCACCGCCGTGCGGTAGGCGTCCTGGTCGGTCGCGCTGAATTCCGTCCACTCGTCGGTGTGCACCAGCGCGGGCAGTTCCGCGAGCACGTCGTGCTGGTTGCGCCGCAGGTACGCCGGTGCCACCGCCCGCCGGAAGGCCTGCGACCCGGCCGCGCCCGCTCCCTCGGCGGCGCCCGGCCGCTCCAGCAGCCCGGGCTGCAGGTGCGCCACCAGGCTGCGGAATTCGGCCACCCGGTTCTCCATCGGGGTGCCCGTCATGAACAGCACCCGCTCGCAGCGCGCGGACCACTCGGCCACCGCGAGCGACCTCCTGGCCTCCGGGTTCTTCACGTAGTGCGCCTCGTCCACCACCAGCATGGCCACCCGCGGGCCGCCCTCGGGGGCGGCGAATCCGCGCAGGGCGTCGTAAGTGGTCACGCCCACACCGCCGTCGGCCCGCCACTGGGCGAAGGCGTCCCCCCGCTCGGGGCCGTGCAGCGGCACCGCCCGCAGCGTGCTGCGGGCGCCGATCTCCCGGGTCCAGTTGACCAGGACGCCCGCCGGGCACACCACCAGGAAGTGCGTGCCGCCCCGCGCGGCCAGGTGCGCCAGCGCGGCGATCGCCTGGATCGTCTTGCCGAGCCCCATCTCGTCGCCGAGCAGCACCCGGCGCTGCGCCAGCGCGAAGCGCGCGCCGAAGGCCTGGTAGCCGCGCAGCGACACCCGGCGGTGGGTGCCGTCGAGCGGCTGGGCGCGTACCCGCCCGACCACGTCGGCCGGCAGGAAGCCCTCGGCGGCGGCCACGTCGGGGGCGCCGCCCGACAGTTCGGCCAGCAGGCTGTAGTAGTCGGCCGACCGCACCTCGAAGTCGACCCACGCCTCGGCCTCGCCGGCCGGTTCGCGCAGCAGGTCGACGGACGCCTGCCCGAGCAGCAGCGGTGTCCCGCGCTTGTCCGCCCGCGCGCACAGGTCCGCCACCGCCTCGACCGCGGCCCGCGCCCGCTCCCGCCGCTCCCGGCCCGCGAACCACCGGCGCGGCCACCCGCCGGCCTCGGCTGCCCGCTCCAGCAGCGGGGCCAGCTCCGCCTCGGCCTGCCGGGCCGCCTCGACGGCCCTGTCCGCCTCGGGTCCGGCCACGGCGAGCCGGTGCAGTGCCACGACCAGTGCGGTGGTCCGCGGCTCGGGGTGCTCGACGTCGATGCGTACCGCCACCGTCTCGGCGACCGCCTCCGCGATCTGCCGGGCCGCCGCGTAGGCCTGGTCCGCCGTCTGCGGCCCGACGCCGGGGATCTGCCGCAGCCCGTACCGCCCGGCGTCCAGCACCTGCCGCACCGAGCCGAAGCCGGCCGCCTCGATCGCGCCGAGCCGCAACCGGCCCTGGGTGACGTCCTTCAGGCGGGCGGCCGGGATCGACTCCAGCTCACGGGCGGCCAGTTCGTCGACGATCGGGTCAAGTGCCGCGCGTACGGCGGCGACAGCGCGCTGGTGATCGTCGAGCAGCGCCCGCGCGGCGCCGAGCAGCCGCCGGCCGTCCGCCGTCACGTCCCGGGCCTTCCGCCCTCCCGCACCGCCCACTCCGACCCTCCGCCGGCCATCCTCGCACGCGCCCTGTCCGGGCCGTTCCGCATCGCGCGCACCGTCGGCCACGAGCGGCGACAACCGGCGGTTGTCAAAGCCGTCCAGAAGCTGTTGGACCGTGGCGCGGCCGACGGTATTGGCTGGTCACAGCCAGGACGCAGAGCAACAGCACAGCAGAAGGAGTTACGCCGTGACCACCGCGCCCCTCCCCCCGAAGGCCGTCGTCATCCGCTACGTCGAGGCCGTACGCGACGGCGACCTCGACGTCGTCCGCGACAGCTTCGCCCCCGACGCCACCTGGGACTACCCCGGCAGCCTGCCCATCTCGGGCGTATGGAAGGGCCGCGACGCCATCGTCGAGGACTTCCTCGGCGGCATGGGCGCCCGCCTGATGCCCGGCGCCCCCCTGGTCATCGCCCTGACCAACGTCGTCGCGGACGGCGAGCAGGTCGTCGCCGAGTGGACCTCGAACGGCACGACGGCGGCGGGGGCGGCCTACAGCAACCGCTGCCTCGGGGTCTTCGTCGTCCGCGACGGCCGGATCACCTCGATCCGCGAGTACGCCGACACGCACCACGTGGCCGAGGTGCTCTTCCCGGCCGGGAAGTGACCGGCCCTACGAGCGGCGGCGCGGCTTGCCGCCCTTCGCCGCCTTCTTGGCGGGCCCCGGCCTGCCCTGGGACCTCGGCTTGGGCTTGGGCTTGGCCTTCTGCTGCGGTTCGGGTTGCGCCTGGGCCGAGCGGCCGCGGGTGCTGTTGGGGGTGCGGCCGCGGACGATGCCGATGAAGTCGTCCACCTGGTCGGTGGTCGCCTCCTCCGGCCAGGACAGGGCCACCTGCGACTGCGGGGCGTCGGTCAGCGGGCGGTAGGTGAGGTCCCTGCGGTGGTGCAGGCGGGCCAGCGACTGCGGGACCGCCAGCAGGCCCACGCCGGCCGCCACCAGCTCGATCGCGTCGACCGTGGTGGCGGGGCGCTCGCGGGCCGGGGTGCCGGGCGGCCGCTCCCAGCCGAGGGTGTCGTCCAGCGGGTGCAGCACGACCTCGTCGGCCAGGTCCGCCGCTGACACCTCCTCCACGGCCGCCACCAGGTGGTCCTTGGGGGCCACGACCACCGTCGTCTCGGTGTAGAGCGGGATCGCGCTCAGGGCGGTCCGATCGACCGGCAGCCGTACGAAACCGGCGTCCGCGCCGCGGGCGCGCAACAGGTCGGCGGCTTCCGCGGCCGGCACCGGGAGGAGGTCGAGGGGGGTGCCGGGGAAGCGCTCGTGCCAGATCCGCACCCACTTGGCGGGCGTCACACCCGGTACGTAGGCGAGCCGGAAAGCGGGGGAATCTTGCGAGCCTGTCACCCCGCAAGGCTATCGGCGATGGTCGGGGGCGTCGCACGCGCTCGTTACCCTTGACGGTATGACGTCGCAGAAGACCACCCAGACGATGAAGCCCGCTACCGCGGCCAAGAAGCTGGGTGTGTACCTCCAGGCCACCCCCGCGGAATTCCAGGAGGGTGTCGTCTCCCGCAGCGAGCTGAACGCGCTGCAGGCCGACCCTCCCCAGTGGCTGCAGGACCTGCGGCGCGAAGGCCCGCACCCCCGCCCGGTCGTCGCGGCGCGGCTGGGCGTGTCCATCGCGGGGCTCGCCCGCGGCGGCGTCACCGAGGCGCTCACCACCGAGCAGATCGACGCGCTCAAGCGGGAGAGCCCCGAGTGGCTCCAGCGGGAGCGCGCCACCCAGGCCGAGGTCCGCAAGGAGGCCGTCCGCATCAAGGACAAGCAGGCCGAGCGCGCCGCCGACCAGTCCCGCTGACGGCCCACGCCGCGGCCTTCCCCGCGTCAGCCTTCCCCAGGCGGGCCGGGCGGCTGCCCCGGTGAGTGCTGTACGGCGGGCAGCCTCAGGGTGAGGACGTAGGAGACCACGACGGCCACGATCACCAACGGCATGACGGTGAGCCCCTCCTTGCCCAGGAGCAGCGTGGCCAGCAGCACCGAGACCAGGGGGAAGCGGAGCATCGCGACGGACATCGCGCCCACTCCCATGGCGAGCCCGGCGGTCACCCCGAGTCCGGGCAGGTGGGACAGCGCGATGCCGCCGGCGGCGCCGACGAACATGGCCGGGAAGATCGGGCCGCCGCGGAAGGCGGACATCGACGCGCAGTAGGCCACCGCCTTGCACGCGAGGAGCACCACCAGGGCACCGACCGAATACTGCGCGCTCGTGGCGAGGAGGGGGCCGAGCGCGCTCTGCCCCGAGTAGAGGACTCCCGAGGCCGCGTGGCCGGTCCACCGCGCGTAGAGCAGGGCGATCGCACCGACGGCGGCGCCGGCGAGCACCGTGGCCGGGAGGCGTCGCGGTACGACCAGCTTCAGCAGTCGCAGGGCGAGCCACCGGATCCCGGCGCCGAGCAGGGCCGCGGCCACCCCGATCAGCACGGCCCAGCCGAATGCGGCGGCGTCCGGTGCGGCGGCGTGGGGGACGTCCGGCAGGGCCAGCGAGTAGGTGCCCAGGCCCGTCCACGAGCCCATGCCGGTGAAGATGAGCGCGCCGATGCCGGAGGCGAGCAGGCCGGGCACAAGGACGACGCCGAGCATCGGGCCCCCCAGGCCCGACATCTCCATGAGCAGGAACGCGCCGAGCAGGGGCGAGCCGAGCAGGGTGCTGATCGCGGCGAAGCTCCCGGAGGAACCGACGACGGCGACCACCTGCGGCGGGAACCGCTTCCGGGTCAGTCGCAGGGCGGCCACCGCCAGCCCGCTGCCGACGGCGATGAGGGGCGCCTCCGGCCCGACGACCGCCCCGAGGCCGAGCGAGGCCAGCGCGGCGAGCGCCACCCCGGGCAGGTTCGCGGTCGGGGTCGGACCCGACGCCACGAAGCCGCGGGCCGGTTCGTGTCCGCCCTCGCCGGGGAGATACCGGATGATCGGCCCCACGAGGAGCCCGGCCACGGCGAGCAGGGGCACCGGCCACCAGTCCGGCGTGCCGTGGAAGCCCAGTGCCTTGGGCAGGTCGGTGTAGGTCAGCACATTGAGCTCGTGGACGAGCGCGAGGAAGCCGAAGGCCGTCACCGAGATCGGGACGCCGAGGACCGCCGCGATCAGCAGCAGCGCTGCGTATCCGCGGCTGCGGACGAGCGCGACCGGGTCCGGGGCGGCCGCCGGCGCCTTGTTCCCGGGCTCGGGGCCCGCGGTGGTCACCCGACCCTCCTGGAGGGCCGGCCGTCCTGGGCCGGAACGAGCAGGACCAAGGTGTCTCCCGGTTCGGGCGCGGGCGTGCTGCCCTCGGTGACCGGTACGAGGCGGTCACCGCTGCGGACGACGAACAGCAGGTCGCTGTCGGGGGGGATCGGGCGGTCGGCGCTACGTGCCACCACGGTGCCGCCGTCCCGGTGCCTGCGGGCGAGGTCGGGGCCCGTCAGCCGGGTGCCGAAAAGGATCTCGCCGCCGATGTACGGCGCCACCACGCCGTGGCTGCCGGCGGCCGCACCGACCCGGTGGACCGGTCCCTCCACGCCGCCGCGCAGGATCGCCGTCGCCAGGGCGTTGAAGTCGTCCTCGTCGGTGAGGAGGTACACCCCCGTGGTGCCTTCCAGCTCGGCGCCGCCGCCGGTCGCCGTGGCCGGCATCTCGCCGGCGGCCAGCTCGATTCCCGCCTGCCGGATGCGGTGGCGCTCCTGTTCGTGCCCGGCCCACATCAGGACCTCCATGCCGGTGGATTTCAGCGCCGAGCCGAGAGCGACGGCCCAGGGAGCGCCGCCGACCAGCAGCGGGCGCGAGCGGGACCGGCGTACGACTCCCAGCAGCCGGGTGACGACCCGGCGGTTGTGGCCTTTCAGCCTCCCCAGGTCCAGGCCGAGGCCCGCGTCGTAGAGGATCACCGCGACGGCGAGCGACACCAGCGGGGAGAAGGCCGCGCCGAGCAGCCGCTGCGGGTCGACGTCGCCGATCAGGGCGCCCGCGGCGAAGCCGACGGGAAGCAGGACGATGAGAGCCGGGATCCGCAGCCGGCCGGCCAGGAGCTGCGACCCGACGGCGAGGACGACGAGCAGGCCCGTGCCGATCAACACCTGGTCTGTGGTCACGGTGCACCCTTCGCGCGCAACAGGCGGTCGGCCTTCAGCCGCCGGTGGCGAACCCGGGGAAGAGCGTCATGCCGCCGTCGACGTAGAGGGTGGTGCCGACGACGTAGTCGAAAAGGTCGGAGGCCATCGCGACCACGGCGTCGGCGATGTCCTCCGGGTCGCCCACGCGGCCGTACGGGATCAGCTTGAGCAGGTCCGCCTCGGCCTGCGGGGTCTCCCAGGCGGCCCTGTTGATGGGGGTGCGGATCGCGCCGGGGGCGATCGCGTTCACCCGGACGCGGTGCGGTGCCAGCTCCTGGGCGAGGGTCTGCATCAGCATGCCCACACCGCCCTTGGAGGAGGCGTAGTTGACGTGGCCCGCCCAGGGGATGACCTGGTGGACCGAGCTCATGCAGATGATCTTCCCGGCGGCCCGGGACACCTCGGGGACGACACCGCGGCGCAGGAACTCCTTGGCGGCCTCGCGCGCGCACAGGAACTGCCCGGTGAGGTTGACGTCGATGACCTTCTGCCACTGGGCGAGGGACATGTCGGTGACCGCGGCGTCCCGTTGGAGGCCCGCGTTGGCCACCATGATGTCGAGGGTGCCGAACTCCCGGACGGCGCGGGCCACCATCGCCACGACCTGGTCCTCGTCGGACACGTCGGCCTCGTGGGCGTAGGCGCTGACCCCGAACGCCTCGATCCGCTCCACGACTTGCGCTGCCTGGTCGGCACCGGACACGTAGTTGACCACGACGTCGGCCCCGGCCCGGCCCAGGGCGATGGCGGTCGCCTTTCCGATACCGGAACTCGCCCCCGTCACCAGGGCTTTCTGCCCCCGGAGGAGCTGCACGCCCAGCGGTGCCCGATCTTCCTTGGCCTTTCCAGCCACCACGGTCCTCCTCGACCCTCGCACGACGGAGGTCCGGACGGCAGGCCCCGGCCGTCGCGTTCCACCGCCCAGACGAAAGCACCAAACCCCGCGCACGGCGGACCGGCTCGCCCGGCGGCCACGCTTCAGCCGGCCACGTCACCCGGACGGCTCACCGCGGGGCGATCTCGGCGATCAGGCCCTCGACGAGCACCTTGATCTCGTCACGGATCGGCCGTACCGCCTCGACGCCCTGCCCGGCGGGGTCGTCGAGCTTCCAGTCGAGGTACCGCTTGCCGGGGAAGACCGGGCAGGCGTCGCCGCAGCCCATGGTGATGCAGACGTCGGAGGCCTGGACGGCCTCGACGGTGAGGACCTTGGGGGTCTCGGCGGAGATGTCGACGCCGACCTCCTTCATGGCCTCGACAGCGGCGGGGTTGACGGCATCGCCGGGGGCTGAGCCGGCCGAGCGGACCTCGACGCGGTCGCCGGCCAGGTGGGTCAGCCAGGCGGCGGCCATCTGCGAGCGGCCGGCGTTGTGGACGCAGACGAACAGGACGGACGGCTTGCCGCCGGGGGTCTCGGGCATGAGGGCTCTCTCGTCTCGGGGGCGGCGCCAACCGGCAGCGGCACCGGCGGTCACTGGTATCAGTGGACAATGATGTGACAATATCAGCGCATGCTGACTTCAGTCGATGCTGATGTGATCCGGGTGCTGGGCGATCCGCTCCGGCTGCGGATCGTGACCCTCCTGGCCCGCGAGACGCTGTGCACGACGCACCTGGTCGAGGAGACCGGGGCCAAGCAGACCAACCTGTCCAACCACATGAAGGTGCTGCGGGAAGCCGGCCTGGTGGAGACCGAGCCCTGCGGCCGGTTCACCTACTACAGGCTCAAGGCCGAGGTCCTGGCCGGCCTGTCGGAGCAGTTCGCCGAGCTCGCCGCCTCCGCGGTCGCCGCCGGGCAGAACAAGAGGTCCTGCCCGTGACCTCCGCCGAACCGGCCACCGCCGCCACCGCGCCTGCCGCCGCCGCTTCCGCCGCGCCCGCCGCTGACGGCTCCGTGGTGGGACGGCTCTCCACCCTGGACCGCTACCTGGCCGTCTGGATCCTCGTCGCCATGGGCGCCGGCATCGGTCTGGGCCGGGTGATCCCCGGGCTGAACAGCGCCCTGGCGAAGGTCGAGATCGGCGGGGTCTCGTTGCCGATCGCCGTCGGACTGCTGGTGATGATGTATCCGGTGCTGGCCAAGGTCCGCTACGACCACCTGGACCGCGTCACCGGCGACCGCAGGCTGATGGTCTCGTCCCTGGTCGTCAACTGGCTCGTGGGGCCCGCGGTGATGTTCACCCTGGCGTGGGTCTTCCTGCCGGACCTGCCCGCCTACCGCACCGGCCTGATCATCGTCGGCCTGGCCCGCTGCATCGCCATGGTCATCATTTGGAACGACCTCGCCTGCGGCGACCGCGAGGCCGCCGCCGTACTGGTGGCGCTGAACTCCGTCTTCCAGGTCCTCGCCTTCAGCCTGCTGGGCTGGCTCTACCTCGACGGCCTGCCCCGGTGGCTGGGCCTGGGCGACGGACAGGGCCTGGACGTGCCGGTGTGGAAGATCGCTCTCAACGTCGCCGTCTTCCTCGGCGTGCCGCTGCTGGCCGGCTTCCTGACCCGCCGCGTCGGCGAGCGGACGATGGGCCGGGAGGCGTACGAGGCCGGGTTCCTGCCGAGGATCGGCCCGTGGGCGCTGTACGGGCTGCTGTTCACGATCGTCGTCCTCTTCGCCCTCCAGGGGAGGACGATCACCCGCCAGCCCGGCGACGTCGCCCGTATCGCCCTGCCGCTGCTCGCGTACTTCGCGCTCATGTTCTTCGGCACGTTCGCCCTCGGCAAGAGCCTCGGTCTGCCTTACGAGCGCACCGCCACGCTGGCCTTCACCGCGGCCGGCAACAACTTCGAGCTGGCCATCGCGGTCGCCATCGCGACCTTCGGCGTCACCTCAGGCCAGGCCCTGTCCGGCGTCGTCGGCCCCCTCATCGAGGTGCCGGTCCTCATCGGCCTGGTCCACGTCGCCCTCGCCTGGCGCAGGCGGTTCCCCGTCGGGCAGGCGGACCCGGGGCGGGCGTAGCGCGGCAGCCGACGCGGCAGGGACCTGCCGGTCGGATCGACCGGCAGGCCCCCCCGGACGGCTACTGACGTACGTCGAGCATGGCCGACATCCCGGCGACCACCGAGGGCGCCACCGTGTAGTAGACCCAGGTGCCGCGCCGTTCGGAGGTCAGCAGACCGGCCTCGCGGAGCTTCTTCAGGTGGTGGGAGACGGTCGGCTGGGACACGCCGACGTCCTGGATGTCGCACACGCACGCCTCGCCGCCCGGGTGCGAGGCGATCTTCGAGAACAGCCGCAGCCGCACCGGGTCCGACAGGGCCTTGAACATGCCGGCCATCTTCTCCGCGTCGGCCACCGACAGCTCACCCGCGGTGATCGGCGGACAGCACGGCACCGCCGGTTCGTCCCGGAGGACCGGCAGCTCGACCGTCCGTGAATTCGACATGCTTCTATGTTGACACCTGTCGATAGGTGAGGCAACCTTCGCGGTCCCGGCCGGCATCGAACAGGGCGCCATCGTCGCCGGCCACGTACCCGACCGGCGGGGACAGAGGGTGCCTCCGTCGTCAGCCATCTCGTGGCCCGGACTTCCCCGAGTCGCTACGGTTGAGCCATGACCGCACTGCCCGACTGGATGCGCCCGCCCCGCGCGGAAGGCTGGTTCGCGGACGACCTGGACCGCCTCCCGGAAGCGCCGCGCCACACCGAGCTGATCGACGGGGCCCTCGTATTCATGATGTCCCCACAGCGGTGGTGGCACGGCCATCTCGTCACGATGCTCACCGTGGCTCTCATGGAGCAGGCGCCGGCCGGCGTAAGAGTCGGGCGGGAGATGACCATCAAACTCGATCAACGCAATCGGCCCGAGCCGGATCTGCTGGTGACGACAGCCGACTTCGACGGTGACCGCACCTGGTTCGCACCGGATGAGGTACGACTCGCCGTCGAGGTGGTCTCTCCCGAGTCCGCCCACCGGGACCGCACGGTGAAGCTCCACAAATACGGGGAGGCCGGCATCCCGCACTACTGGCGCATCGAGGACGAGGGCGGAGCGCCCGTCGTCCACGTCTATGAGCTCGACGAGCCGACCGCCACCTACGTGCCCGTTGGCATCTTCAGGGACTCCCTCCACCGCCCGGTGCCCTTCGACATCAACCTCGACCTGCAGAAGCTCGCTCCGCCCGACCGCGGCTGAGTGACCACCCGGTCCGTACGGAGCAGACCCCGGTCGAGCTTCGGAGGCGCCCGCCGCCCGGGACGGCGCTTCGCCGCGTGGGCGACATGCCCTGGTGGCTCGGCTGGAGCGGACGGGGCCCTCAGGTGGTCGTCGGGGTGGTGAGCTGGCCGAGTCCGCTGGCGTCAGGGGAGATCCAGCTGCTCCAGTTGGTCACGTCGTAGTCGGCGTACCCGTTGTCCGCTGCGGCGGCGGGGCTGGCGGAGCCGGTGATGGTGACGGGGTCTCCCTGGCGGGCGAAGGCGTAGAACCACTTGGCGTTGGCCATCGACAGGTGGACGCAACCGTGCGAGCCGACGCTGTGGCCCGGCTGCGGGTCGCCGTCGGAGTAGTGCACGTACGTGCCGGAGGTCGTGAGTTCCACGGCGAACGGGTACTTGCCGTGGTAATAGTTCGGATCGCTCTTGCTGCAGGCGATGTGGACGCTGCACGAGTCCATGAGCACTTCACGGGACTTGCCTATGACGGCCATCGTCCCGGTCCACGAGGGGAACTTCGGGCTGCCGGCGTCGATCGGGAAAGTCTTGGTCACCGTGCCGTCGCGATACACCTTCATCAGGTGCTGGTCCGCGTAGACGTGCACCTCGTCGTCCGAGCCGACGGTGAAGGAGTGCAGGTAGGAGCGGATCCCGTAGCGTCCGTGCCCGTCGCCCACCCCGGTGAGTTCCGCGTCGAGGCTCACCTTCGTCCCGGAGGGCCAGTACGCCTTGGGGCGGAAGTCCACCCGCTGGGAACCGAACCAGTGCCAGGCCCCGGTCACCGGGGTCGAGGTGGTCAGTTTCAAGTGCTTCTCGATGTCCGCGCGGGCCGAGACGGCCACCGCCTTGCTGAAGGTGACGGAGATCGGCATCGCCACGCCCACGGTCGTACCGCTCTGGGGTTGGATGGTGTCGAGCAGCATCTTCGGCCGCTGAGGCGTCGTGGAACTCTTCGGCGACGGCGTCGACGCGGGACCGGAGCCGGCCTTCGTCCCGGCAGGACCGGCAGCCGATCCGGACCCGGCGGAGGACGACTTGCCACCGCAGCCGGACACACCCGCCGCTATCGCTGCCACCAGCGCGGCCACACTGATGATCTTGTTCGCTCGTATCACGGTGCTCCCCTACCCCTGTATGCGTGCCCTCCTACCCCACACGGACCTAGACATCGCCCGGGGCACTCCAGTTCCGCACCGGCCAGGGAAGTCCGACCTGCTCAGAGCGCATCGCCGACGGTGCTCCCGCGCGGGGGGCTCCCCCAGATTACCCACGCCGCGGCAGATCCCGGACTCCGCGTCCGTCAGGGCCGCCCGGCTGTCAGGGCCGCCACGCCCGTACGAGGTCCGCGGGCCCCCAGTGCGCGGCGAGCGGTGCGGCACGTCCGAGAAGGTCGTCAGTCGTCACGGTCCGAACCGGTGGATGCACCGAGCTGACGCCGCCCCGGCGCCACGGAGGCCGTGTCCGCGGGTCGGGCTAGGGTGTGCCGTTCCGAACGTCTTTTCGGTGTTCGAAGATTGTTCATGAGGGGGGAGTATGGGGATGAACCGCCTGAAGGCGGCCCTGGCGGCTGCGTCGGTGCTCGCCGCCACGCTGCTGCTGGGCACGGCCGGCACGGCGTCCGCGGACGTACCGATCGAGGACTACGGCAAGTACGTCACCATCGACGGCCCGCAGGGCCTGGAGGTCGGCGGTGACTGGGGGGTGTGGACGCTCCACGCCAAGAACCCGAACGGCGTCGCCGACAGCAAGGACCACCTGGTCTTCAACGCTTTCTCGAGCAGCGACGAGCAGCAGCTCCAGTTCCAGGTCCGGACCGGTACGGGCGGGGCGTGGACGGACCCGCAGGTCCAGTGGTCGCAGATGTCGTCGTGGGCGAACGACCCGCAGTACCTGGCGTCCATCGACGTCACCGGCGCCGCGCTCGATCTCGCCCCGCACGCCGACACCGTCTACCAGCTGCGTGCCCGGCGGCTGGCGACCGGGACGAAGACCGAGCCGTTCGAAACGGGTTTCAGCGCGTTCCTGACGCCGCAGCGGTCGCCGGACGGCCAGCCCGGCGCCTGGATCGCCCAAGCCGGCGTGAACGTCGCTCCACTGGGGCTGACCACGACCCTCCAGGACCTTCCGACCGCGATTCCCGCGGACGGGCGGGCCCGGCAGTTCACCGTCCACATGACCACCGCCAACCAGGCGGACTGGCACCTGGGGACGGCCAGTTTCTTCCTGTGGCAGGGGCAGGGCGTGGGGCGCGATCAAGGCCCGAGCACCTGCGACGCGGAACTCGACGTGCTCGACTCCGCAACCGGCACATGGCACCAGGTCGGCCTCGGAGTGGCCGGCGTCAACGCGTACACCGTCGACCTGGGGTGGGCCAAAGGCACGGCGTACGACCGCACCCTGACCGCCCGGATCACCCTTGGCGGCGGCTTCAAGGCCACCGGCGACGCGAGCATCGGCTTCGGCTACTACCCCGGCTCCGGGGAGACCGACTACTTCTGGGAGCAGCAGCCGCTCTCCACCAGCAACGTGTCAGGGGCGCCCGCATGCGCCGGCGCGCATCCCGGGGCGACCTTCCACGCCACCACCCCGACCCGCGTGCTGGACACCCGCAACGCGATCGGCGTGGCCACCCGGACGCCGGTGGCGCACGGCGGCACGCTGCGCCTGACGCTGCCCGCCGGCAAGCCCATCCCGGCCGGGGCGACCGCCGTCGTCCTCAACGTGACGGCCACCCAGCCCACGGCCTCCGGCGTCCTCACCGTCTACCCGGACGGCAAGCCGCGCCCCACCGCCTCCAACCTGAACTGGGCGCCCGGCCAGACGATCCCGAACCAGGTCGTCGTCCCGCTGGGCGCGGGCGGCAAGCTCGACCTGTACGACAACAGCGGCGGCACGGTGCACCTGATCGCCGACGTCACCGGGTACTACACCGGTGACACCTTCGGCGCGACGTTCAACCCGGTCAGCCCGGCCCGGCTGCTCGACACCCGCGCCGCGAACGGCGTGGCGACCACCACGGCCGTACCCGCGCACGGCACCGTCCACCTCCAGGTCGACGGGCGTGCGGGACTGCCCGAGAACGACGGCTACCCCGTCAGCGGAATCGGCGGGGGCGCCGTGGTGGACGCCGTGGTGCTGAACGTCACGGCAACCGCGCCGACCGCCTCGGGCGTGCTCACCGTCTACCCCGACGGCGACGACCGGCCGATCGCATCGAGCCTCAACTGGACCGCCGGAACGACGATCGCCAACCACGTGGTCGTGCCCGTGGGCGCTGACGGCAAGGTCGCCTTCTACAACAACAGTTCCGGCACCGTTCACCTCGTCGCGGACATCTCCGGCTACTACGCGACACACCCGTCGGGAGCGTACTTCCACCCGATCGCTCCCACCCGCCTGATGGACACCCGTACCACCGGCGCCGTCCCGGCCATGGGGACCCGGGAACTCGACCTCGCCGCCGGAACGGCCGTCCCCGCCAACGCCACCGGCACGGTCCTGAACGTCACCGTCACCCAGCCCAGGACCGGCGGCTTCGTGTCCGTCTACCCGCACGGCACCACCCTGCCGACAGCCTCCAACATCAACTGGAAGGCGGGGCAGACGATCCCCAACCTCGTCACCACCCGCCTGATCGACCGAAAGATCCTCTTCTTCAACCACAGCGCCGGCACAGCCCACTTCATCGCCGACGCAGCCGGCTATTTCACCAGCTAGGCCGGTGTGATCCGTCCGGTCGGCCGTCCGGGAACGTCCCGGACGGCCAACCGGCCGGCACCCGCCACACGTTGCAGCGGAACGCACGCGACAGCTCTCCCACCCCGCGACCGAGTCGGCAGATCAGGGCTTCAGTAACGCGGCATGTTCGGAATCGCCTTCTCCGCGAGCTCGATGAGCGCCTCCACCTTCGCCAAGTCGCCCGCAACCTCCTCCGGCATCACAGCGGGGGCCTCCGACGACCGGTACTCGACTTCGTTGCGCCGGGGCTCGCATGCGGTTGAAAGGACGCCGCATGGACCCGAGGGGCGGGTCGAGCTGCGCCCGCACGGCCTCATAGATGACGGTATGACCACCACGACTGGTCGCACGCAGCCCCTGGTTCTGCAATACCGCGGCCAGCGCTCTGCGCGCGGCGTCATAGGCCAGCGTGTACGCACCCTCCGGGTCTGTGGCCGCCAACTGCCGCGCGGAGCCGACATGGGTGCGCGCCCGAACCAGTTCCGCTTCGGCGGACTCCATGGAAGCGGGGACTCGTTCAAGTCCGCCGCCGGCGATGAGCGCGTCAACCGTCGACCGCCCCTGATTCCAGCGCGTCACTCCACCTCCACGTCAAGGTTCAGCTGTACCAGCGGACGTTCGCGAACGCTGGTGAGGAACGGATCGCCCGTAGGGGCCCCCCACGCCTCGACGGAGACCCGATGAACGTTGACTTCACGGCGCAAGCGCCGTGAAGCCTCCTCGGCCAGGTCGAAGAGCGCGTCGGCATCCGGGGCACCCACAACGAGGACATCCACATCAGCAGGCGGCAGCCCCGGCTCACCGTTGTACCTAGCGGCCCACGAGCCATGGATATAGGCGCGCTCCACGCCTTCGAGTCCGGCGAGCGCATCGGTGAGCACGGACACAGGGCCGAAGGAGACGGACATGAGCTCACTCAGCGGACGGTACAGCGGAGTATCCGTGCGGGCCTTGACGAGGCGACTGCGCCCCACGCGCCGATCGGTCAGGATGCCACCGCCGACCAACCGGTCAACCTCCCGCAGGACAGCGGTGGGCGTCACGCCGACCTCGGCCGCGAGCTCCGCGATGCTGTACTCGCGGTCCGGGTGCAGGAGCGCCAAGGCGAGGAGCTCGCCCTGCATACGAGACCGGAGGATGGGGAGCAGACTTGGTGACACTTTCATTGGACGCAGGATATCAAGCGCCCAGTGAAAGTAACACTCTGCGCCCGCCTAGTCACTCAAACACCCACGGGCACCTGTCGCAAAGCATCCTCGGGTCAACACCAAGTCAGCACGGGAATACAGGAGGGGCCGGACTCGCCAGAGCTCGACCCCTTCCGACCTGCACGCTTGCCGCACCTCACATAAAGCAACGAGGTGCCTGCACGTTGAAGCGGAACGTATCCGGGCCGGACCTGACCTGCGGCGGAGCGCCGATCATGGCCGTGACCAGGCGTTACGGCGTTGGCAGGCGTTTGCGTGTGCCGGTCGCTTTCGAGTGTCCTGCGGACCGTTTGCGGACTGCTTGTACGCACCCGTGCATGCCGGCCTGCCTCGCCTCGCCTGCGATCCCCGCTCACAGCGGCCAGGCGGCCAGCAGATCGCCGGGGCTGTAGGCCGCGTCGAGCCCCGGAGAGTCGACCCCGCTGCGCGAGACCGCCACGACCGCGACAGGTTCGTTGGTGAGGGCAGCCCGGTGTCGATGGAGGGCGGCCAGGTCGTGCCGGTCGAAGGGCGACTGCTCCAGCCACTTGATGGAGCCGACGAAGAGCAGCTCCTTGGCGATGGGGGCGCGGTCCGCCCCGACGATGTCGATCTCGACATCATTGGTACGGGTCCAGTAGCCACCGACCGCAGGAGCTGCGGGCAGCCGGTCGTCGGGCAGGATCCGGGCGATCGCCTCGCGGACGAGCGGCTCGACGGCCCGGCCGCGCCAACTCGTCCAGCTCTCCCTGATCCGCGCCAGGGTCAGATCGCCCCGCCCGCGCTCGATCTCCCCCATGTAGGGGCCCAGCAGGTGCAACCAGAATCGCAGGTAGGGATCGGTCACCCGGTAGCGGCGGTCCTTCGAGGGGCGCAGCGAAACGGGCAGCTCTGCTGCCACGATCCGCTTGTCCGTGAGCAACTCCAGCGCGCGCTGCAGCGGCGTGGCCCCGATTCCGCCGGCCGCGCGGGCGATATTGGTGAAGGTCCGCTCGCCACTGCCGATCGCCGTCAGCACCGCACGGGCTTGAGCCTGCGGCGGGAACTCGGCGGCAAGAGAGCGCTCTGCCGACACCAGCAGGGCGGAGACCGGATCGTCCAGCTCGTCGCCGAGGAAGTCCCACAGCCCCGCGCCATGCGGCCATTCCGCGCAGATCAGCGGCAGCCCACCGGTGACCAGCGCTGCGTCGAAGGCTTGCGCCGGATCCAACCCCAGCATCCGCCCCACGTCGGCGGGGTTCAGCGGCCCGAGCACCATCTCGCGGCCGCGCTGATGGAAGGGCCGACCATAGCTGTTCAGTGCCTCCATCATCGACAGATCCGAGCCGATGAGGACCAGCAGCACCGGCTTTGCCTCCAGTGCCCTGTCCCAGGCTCGCTGCAGCATCCCCTCGAAGGCGCCGTCGGCATCCATCAGGTAGGGCACCTCGTCGATGACCAGCACGCTCGCCCGGTCGGCGGGCAGCGCCGCCGCCAGCACATCGAACGCGGCGTCCCAGTTCTCGGGCCGTGCGGCGGCAACCAGGTGCGCCAATGGCAGCGTCGACGCCTGGGCGTCGCGGGCCAGCCGTGCCAGATCATCCCCAGGAGACGAACCGGTGGCCGCGTAGAACAAGAACGGGGCTCCGGAGCGCTCCACGAACCGCTCGACCAGCCGCGACTTTCCTACCCGCCGCCGTCCGCGCAACATCACACACCGCCCCGGCCGCTCGCCCCCGACCCGCGCGGCGACCTTCTGCAACTCGGTCGCCAGCGTGGCCAGCTCATGCTGGCGACCGACGAAATCCACCATGGACAGACCTCCGCACCTCAGCGCGCACTACTAACATACATGTCACGAACATCCATGTTAGCAACATAGGGCGCCGCCAACAGCTGCCGGACCGTCGCCAGCCGTCCATCGCGCCCTCGCACAGCCGGTTGCCCGGCAGGTAGGCGGCCTCACCAAGCGGCGATCCGCACCCAGGACGTCAGGTGCATCCGAAATTCTGCGGACCGCTGGGGACCGCACGGCAGCACAAGTCGCTTCCTCGCAGGTCAGGCCGCCTCCATGTAATCACTCACACGTTGAAGCGGAACTCCACCACGTCGCCGTCCTGCATCACGTAGTCCTTGCCCTCCATGCGGGCCTTGCCCTTGGCGCGGGCCTCGGCCACGGAGCCGGTGGCGACCAGGTCGGCGAAGGAGATGACCTCGGCCTTGATGAAGCCTTTTTGGAAGTCGGTGTGGATGACGCCGGCGGCCTCGGGGGCGGTGGCGCCGCGCTTGATGGTCCAGGCGCGGGATTCCTTCGGGCCGGCGGTGAGGTAGGTCTGGAGGCCGAGGGTCTCGAAGCCGACGCGGGCGAGGGTGGACAGGCCGGGTTCCTGCTGGCCGACGGACTGGAGGAGTTCGAGGGCTTCCGCGTCGTCCAGTTCGGCCAGGTCGCATTCGAGCTTGGCGTTGAGGAAGATCGCTTCGGCGGGGGCGACCAGGGCGCGCTGCTCGTCCTTGAAGGCCTCGTCGGTCAGCTCGTCCTCGTCGACGTTGAAGACGTAGAGGAAGGGCTTGGTGGTGAGCAGGTGCAGCTCGTGGAGGAGGGCGCCCTGTTCGGTGTCCTTGGTGATGCCGTGGGAGAAGAGGGTGTCGCCGGCGGCCAGGATGGCCTGGGCGGCCTCGGTGGCGGCCAGGACCGCGACCTTCTCCTTCTGGAGGCGGGCTTCCTTCGTCAGGCGCGGGATGGCCTTCTCGACGGACTGGAGGTCGGCGAGGATCAGCTCGGTGTTGATGGTCTCGATGTCGTCCTTGGGCGAGACCTTGCCGTCGACGTGGACGACGTTCTCGTCCTTGAAGGCCCGGATGACCTGGCAGATCGCGTCGGACTCGCGGATGTTCGCGAGGAACTTGTTGCCCAGGCCCTCGCCCACGGAGGCGCCGCGGACGATGCCGGCGATATCGACGAAGTCGACGGTGGCGGGCAGGACGCGGGCCGAGTGGAAGATGCCGGCGAGCGTGTCGAGGCGGGGGTCGGGGACGCCGACCACGCCGACGTTGGGCTCGATCGTGGCGAACGGGTAGTTGGCCGCGAGCACGTCGTTCTTGGTCAGGGCGTTGAAGAGCGTCGACTTGCCGACATTCGGCAGACCGACGATTCCGATGGTGAGCGACACGTGGCGACTTCCCGTAGCTTCCCGTAACGAGGCCGGCGTCCGCAGGCCGGATGCCGGCCGCCAGTCTACGGGGCCGGGGCGCGGCACCCGCCCCGCTTCGAACGCAGGCGCCCAGCCGGGCGAAATACCGGGTCGGCTGCACGTTTTCCCGGTGCGCGGCGCCTACTTTGAGTAGGTGGATCAACACAGTGCGCGACCGGGCGGTCCCGCCGCCCCGCCTCCGGCACCCGGCGGAGAGGCCGCGACGGGGGTCTACCGCCCGTCGGCGCCGCCCCCGCGCGCCGCGCCGGCCGCGCTGATCCGCCGGCTGCGTACGGTCCAGCGGCCCAGGGCGCGGCTGACCGGCCTGGGCACCGGCGTGCTGGTGACCGTGGTGACGGTGCTGGCCGGCACCGTCGACGCGATGCTCTTCGACGGGCCCGGCGTCTTCTTCGGCGTCGTCTTCGTCGCGGTGTGCGCGACCGCCGCGGTCTACGTGCGCCCGTACGACCTGGTGGCGGCCCCGGTGTCGGCGCCGATCGCCTTCGCGCTGGGGATCGGGCTGACCGCCGACAGCGGGGACGGCGGGCTGGTCGGGCGGCTGCTCGGACTCTTCACCGGGCTCGCGCTGATGACCGGGTGGCTCTACACCGGGACCGTGCTGGCCGCGCTGATCGTCGGGATCAGAGCTTTGCGGCTGCCATCGCAGCGCCGACGATCCCGGCGTTGTTCTGCAACTCGGCGGGGACGATCTGCGCGCTGATGCCGTGGCCCTGCAGGTAGGGCAGGAACTTGTCGGCCTTGCGGCTGATGCCGCCGCCCAGCACGAAGAGGTTCGGCGAGAACAGCATCTCGACGTGCGCCAGGTACTTGCGCAGCCGGTGCGCCCAGTGCTCCCAGCTCAGGTCCTCGTCCTCGCGGGCCTTGACCGACGCGCGCCGCTCCGCGTCGTGGCCGTGCAGCTCCAGGTGGCCCAGCTCGGTGTTGGGCAGCAGGCGGCCGTCGACGAAGACGGCGCTGCCTATGCCCGTACCGAGCGTCAGGACGATGACCGTGCCGCCGATGCCGCGCCCGGCACCGAAGGTCATCTCGGCGACGCCCGCCGCGTCCGCGTCGTTGAGCACCACCACGGGCAGCCCGAGGCGCTCGCCGATCGCCTTGCGGGCGTCCAGGCCTATCCAGCCGGCGTCCACGTTGGCCGCGGTCCTGGTGACGCCGTCCGCGACGACCCCGGGGAAGGTGACGCCGAGCGGCCCCGACCAGCCGAAGTGCGTGACGACCTCGTGGACGCCGTCGATCACCGCTTCCGGTGTCGCCGGGTGCGGGGTCAGCACTTTGTACCGCTCGTCGGACAGGTCGCCCTTGTCGAGGTCGACCGGGGCGCCCTTGATGCCCGTACCGCCGATGTCCACACCGAACACGTTCATGACCTCCAGGCTAGAGGCAGGCCCTTGGCCTCACCTCTCGTAGCTCCCCCCACGGGAGGCGCGGGATGACACCGCGGAAATTACCGCACCCTATGCCGATTCCCCCGCGGCGGCCTCCGCACGCAGGTCGCGGCGCAGTTCCTTGGGCAGCGAGAACTGGATGGACTCCTGGGCCGAGGTGACGACCTGGACATCCGCGAACCCGCGCACCGCCAGCCACTCCAGCACCTGGTCGACCAGGATCTCCGGGACCGACGCGCCCGAGGTGACGCCGACGGTGGCGACGCCCTCCAGCCATCCGTCCTCGCACTCGTCGGCGAAGTCCACCAGATACGACGCCCCGGCGCCGGACTGCAGGGCGACCTCGACCAGCCGGATGGCGTTGGAGGAGTTGCGGGAGCCGACGACGATGACCAGGTCGGCCTCGGCGGAGATCTGCTTGACCGCGACCTGGCGGTTCTGGGTGGCGTAGCAGATGTCGTCGCTGGGCGGGGAGAGCAGGTTGGGGAAGCGCTCCTTGAGCGCGTCGACCGTCTCCATGGTCTCGTCGACCGACAGCGTCGTCTGGGACAGCCACACGACCTTGGACTCGTCGCGCACGGCGAGGTCGGCGACGTCCTTGGGGCCGTCGACCAGGTGGGTGCGCTCGGGCGCCTCGCCCATCGTGCCGACGACCTCCTCGTGGCCCTCGTGGCCGATGAGCAGGATGTCGTAGTCCTCCTTGGCGTACCTGACGGCCTCCTTGTGGACCTTGGTCACCAGCGGGCACGTGGCGTCGATCGAGGCGAGTCGGCGCTGGCCGGCCTCCTCGTGGACGACCGGGGCGACGCCGTGCGCGGAGAAGATCACGATGGCGTTCTCCGGCACTTCGGCCGTCTCGTCGACGAAGACGGCGCCCTTCTTCTCCAGGGTCTGCACGACGTATTTGTTGTGCACGATCTGCTTGCGCACGTAGACCGGGGCGCCGTACTGCTCCAGCGCCTTCTCGACGGTGATCACCGCGCGGTCCACGCCTGCGCAGTACCCGCGGGGGGCGGCGAGCAGGACACGGCGGCTGGTTTCGGTCGTCATGCGGTCCATCGTACGGGGGTCGCCCGGCGCGTACGGGAGTGGTCGGGGGGCGTGTGGGGGCAGGGCGTTCACGAACTGGCGCCGATCAGGAACGTGTCCCCGCCGAGCTGTACGGGCTTGCCCGCGGCGGGCACCGAGACCACGTTCATGCTGAGGTAGCGGCTGCGGACGCCGGTCTGCACGCCGGTCACGTAGGCCGAGGTGTCCCCGCCGGGCGTCATCGTGCACAGGTCGGGACGGGTGGAGAAGTCCAGCATCACGAAATACGAGGTCGAGGCGACCAGCGCGCCGCCGTCCGCGGTCTTCAGCGCGTAGGTGTCGGGGAATTTCGTGTAGGGGGTGTCCCATTTGGTGCCGGCGGCCTCGTAGTCCGTACGCAGGCACTTCTTGTAGCGGCCCCAGTGGTCGTTCCTGGTCGTGTACGCCTTGACCGCGGCGCGCTTGACCTCGGAGTCGGCGAGCGCGGCGCCGGCCTTCTTGCCGCCGGAGGCGCGCAGGTCGCTGACCGCGGCGCCGAGGGCGGAGAGCTTGGTGGCGCCGACGGTCGCGTCGGGGGCGACGACCACGGGGGCGCCGTCCGGGCCCTTGGCCAGGGCGGGCAGCGTGCCCTTGTAGTCGTTGGCGACGACCATCTTCCAGCGGCCGCCGGACTGCTGCCGGAAGACCAGCAGCTGGAGGGTGTCGCCGGTGTGTGCGGTGGCCATGAACCACGAGCCGGTGGTGGGGATGAAGAACTGCCGCCGGGAGTAGGTGAAGGGCTCGAAGTAGCCCTTCTTCGCCATGGCCGAAAGCTTCGGGTACTGCTTGTAGACCGCGGAGTCCTCCTGGTACAGCGCGCCGCCCTCGACCGTGCCGAGCAGCGCCTTGTCCCGGGTCTTGTTGGCCGTGTTGTTGACCTTCTCGTAGCTGTCCAGGACGGCGGCGGCCGCCGCGGGCGTGATGATCGGGGCCGCGGCCGCGGTCTTCTCCGTGGTGGACGACGCGGCCGGCTTGTCCCCGCCGTCGCCACCGCCGTCCTTCCCGCCGCAGCCGGCGGCCAGCAGGCCGGCGGTCGCGAGGCCGACGGCTATGGTCACGATGCGCCTGTTCATGATCGTTCCCCCGAGGATTTCGTACGGGCGTCGTAGCTTGTACGACTGTAGTGCGGGTGGCCCGCCCGGCTGCTCCCGGGGGTGTCGGCGGCCGCCGGTAGGGTCGGGGGATGGCTCTCAGCACCTCGGCGGACACGCCGATCCCGGTCGGCGAGGTGTCCCGGCTGATCGGCGGATGGATCGACCGGCTCGGCGCGGTATGGGTCGAGGGGCAGATCACCCAGCTGTCCCGGCGGCCCGGCGCGGGCGTGGTCTTCCTGACGCTGCGCGACCCCTCCCACGACGTCTCGCTCAGCGTGACGTGCTTCCGCGGCGTCTTCGACCAGGTCGCGGACGTGGTCGGCGAGGGCGCGCGGGTGGTGATGCACGCCAAGCCGGAGTGGTACGGCCCGCGCGGCAGCCTGTCGCTGCGCGCGGTGGAGATCCGCCCGGTGGGCGTGGGCGAACTGCTGGTGCGGCTGGAGCGGCTGAAGAAGCAGCTGGCCGGCGAGGGGCTCTTCGCGCTGGACCGCAAGCGCCCGCTGCCCTTCCTGCCGCAGATGATCGGCCTGGTCACCGGGCGGGCGTCGGCGGCCGAGCGGGACGTACGGGAGAACGCCCGGCTGCGCTGGCCCGCGGTGCGCTTCGAGGTGCGCAATGTGCCGGTGCAGGGGGCGAGCGCGGTGCCGCGGGTCATCGAGGCGGTGCGGGAGCTGGACGCGCACCCGGAGGTCGACGTGATCATCGTGGCCCGGGGCGGCGGCAGCGTCGAGGACCTGCTGCCGTTCTCCGACGAGCAGCTGGTGCGTACGGTCGCGGGCTGCGCCACCCCGGTCGTCTCGGCGATCGGGCACGAGCCGGACTCGCCGCTGCTCGACCTGGTCGCCGACCTGCGCGCGTCCACCCCGACGGACGCCGCCAAGCGCGTCGTGCCCGATGTGCGCGAGGAGCTGGCCAAGGTGCGGCTGGTCAGCGACCGGGCGCTGCGGGTGATCCGCGGGCTGCTCGACCGGGAGGAGCGCGGCCTGGACGCTGCGCTGAGCCGGCCCTCGATGGCGGCGCCGCACCGGATGATCGACGAGCGGGCCGCGGAGGTGGCCGACCGCCTCGACCGGGGCCGCCGCTCGCTGCGGCACGCGCTGGACCGGGCGGACGCCGACCTGGCGCACACCCTGGCCCGGGTGGTGGCGCTGTCCCCGGCGGCCACGCTGCGGCGCGGCTACGCGGTGCTCCAGCGGGCGGACGGTGCCGCGGTGCGCGACCCGGCCGAGGTCACCGCGGGCGAGGAGCTGCGGGCGCGGGTGGCGGCCGGCGACTTCGCGGTACGGGTGGCGGCCGGCGACGGGGACGCCGCCGGGAGCTGAGCCCTGCCCGCGGGACGGCGGGCGGTACCCGGGCGGTACCCGGACGCCGGCCGCGCGGGCGGGTGAACCGGGCTGTCGGCGGCCGCCCCTAGGCTGGCTCCATGGCAGCAGACCAGGACACCACCACCGCCGCGCTGGGATACGAGCAGGCCCGCGACGAGCTGATCGACGTCGTCCGCCGGCTGGAGGCGGGCGGCGCCACGCTGGAGGAGTCGCTCGCCCTGTGGGAGCGCGGGGAAGAGCTGGCCAAGGTGTGCCGGCACTGGCTGGAGGGCGCGCGCAGGCGGCTGAACGCGGCGCTGGCGGCGGAGGACGAGACCTCGGACGAGGCGGACGGCGGCGAGGACGCGGCCGGCGCGGAGGCGTAGCAGGCCCTCTGGGTGAGCTAAACACCAGGTCAAACCCTTGACACGAGTGACCGGCGTCACAGTTGAATCCGGAATGGTTGAGATTTCACACAGGTTGGATGGGGTGTTCCAAGCGCGGGAGACCGCGCGAAGCTCCTTCCGACTCCCCCCAGAGGTATCCGATGACGCTCGTACTCGACCCCGCCGCCCAGGACCTCCTCTTCCGCGAGGCCCGCACCGCGAACACCTTCACCGCGGACCCGGTGACCGATGAGCAGCTCCAGGCGATCTACGACCTGGTCAAGTACGCCCCCACCGCCTTCAACCAGCAGCCGCTGCGGGTGGTCCTGGTCCGCTCCGCCGAGGGCCGCGAGCGCCTGGTGCAGCACATGGCCGAGGGCAACCGCCCGAAGACCTCCACCGCCCCGCTGGTGGCGATCCTCGCCGCGGACAACGAATTCCACGAGGAACTGCCCGCCCAGTTCCCGGCCTTCCCGCAGGCCAAGGATGCCTTCTTCGCCGAGCGCCCGGTGCGTGAGAAGTCCGCCGCGCTCAACGCGGCCCTCCAGGTCGGCTACTTCATCATCGGCGTGCGCGCGGCCGGCCTCGCCGCGGGCCCGATGACCGGCTTCGACGCCGACGGCATCAACAAGGAGTTCTTCGCGGACGGCGAGCACTCGGTGCTGGCCGTGGTCAACATCGGCAAGCCCGGCGCGGACGCCTGGTACCCGCGCAACCCGCGGCTGGCCTACGACCAGGTCGTCACGACCGTCTGAGCCCTCTCCCGCGCCCTACTGGCCGCCGCGCTCCCTGAGCGCGGCGGCCATCTGCGTGAGCTGGCTGTCCGGACCGGTGCCCAGCACGATCGTCGTCACGCCGGGCTCCTTGCGCACCAGCGCGGTGTAGCGCTTGCCGGTCCAGCGCTCCCAGACCTGCCCGCCGGCGCTGACCGTCCGCGTACCGTCCCGGTGCGCGCCCAGGGTCACCTCGGAGATGAAGGCGGCCGGGTCGCCGTTGCTCTGCTCGATGGCGACGTACTGCTGCTCGGGGTCCACGAAGCCGACGTGCCAGCTGACCTTGTGCGGGTCGGCCCCGTCGTACGTGACCGAGGTGGCCCGCCACCGGGCGCCGAGCCCCTCGGGTCCCGCGACCTTGAAGGGCGCGTCCCGCCGGGCCTGGCCCAACTCCACGGAATAGCCGACCGGCTTGACCGGGTCGGCCTTGGAGTTGTGCGGAATGAAGAGGTAGATGACGGCGACGACGGCGCTGAGTACCACCAGGGACAGGACCAGGTCCCGCACCGTCTTGTTGCCACGCTTGTCTGCTGCCACGCCCCTATCGTCCCCCATGCCCCGCCGTGCCCCTGCCGCCGGGTCCCCGTGCCGCGGGTCCGCGGGCGGTGGCGCGCGGCGGCAATGCGCTCATGTGACAAGCATCCTGCTCATATTCGCGGGAAACCGATAAGGTCGCAGCACCCTCATATCCGGCCGTCCTCGTACAGAAAGGTGCGCTGCGATGACCGAACAACACCTGCCCCCCGCGCTCGAAGTGAGCCCCGAGGCCCCCGACCGCAACCTGGCCCTGGAACTGGTCCGCGTCACCGAGGCCGCCGCGATGGCCGCCGGGCGGTGGGTCGGCCGCGGTGACAAGAACGGAGCGGACGGCGCCGCCGTCAAGGCGATGCGGACGCTGGTGCACACCGTGTCGATGAACGGCGTCGTGGTGATCGGCGAAGGCGAGAAGGACGAAGCGCCGATGCTCTTCAACGGCGAGCGGATCGGCGACGGCACAGGACCCGAGTGCGACGTCGCCGTCGACCCCGTCGACGGCACCACGCTGACGGCCAAGGGCATGCCCAACGCCGTCTCGGTGCTCGCGGTCGCCGACCGCGGCACGATGTTCGACCCGTCGGCCGTCTTCTACATGGACAAGCTGGTGGCCGGCCCCGAGGCGGCGGAATTCGTCGACATCACCGCGCCGCCCTCGGTGAACATCCGCCGGGTCGCCAAGGCCAAGGGCAACGCGCCGGAGGATGTCACGGTCGTGGTGCTCGACCGGCCCCGGCACGACGGCATCGTGCGGGAGATCAGGGAGACCGGTGCCCGGATCAAATTCATCGCCGACGGTGACGTGGCCGGCGCGATCATGGCGGTACGCGAAGGGACCGGCGTCGACCTGCTGCTCGGCATCGGGGGGACGCCGGAGGGCATCATCGCGGCCTGCGCGGTGACATGTCTGGGCGGCACGATCCAGGGCAGGCTGTGGCCGAAGGACGACGCGGAACGGCAGCGGGCACTGGACGCGGGGCACGACCTGGACAAGGTGCTGACGACCAAGGACCTGGTCAGCGGTGACAACGTCTTCTTCGTGGCGACCGGCGTCACCGACGGCGAACTGCTGCGCGGGGTGCGCTACCGGCGCGAGACGGCGACGACGTCGTCGCTGGTGATGCGGTCCAAGTCGGGCACCATCCGGCAGATCGACTCCGAGCACCGGCTGTCCAAGCTGCGGGCGTACAGCGCGATCGACTTCGACCGGGCGCGCTGACGGGACGCGGGCAGCCGCCCGCACGCCCGCGGACGCCACTGCGGACGGACCGGGGTCGGCGCCCGCGTCACCGCACGTCCTGCCCGGACCGGACCGCCCCGAGCGCGCGCCGGGCGGGCAGGATACGTGCGGTGCTGTGCCATGGGTGCCGCGGGTGTGCCGCGGTGTGCCGTGCCGTGGTGGTGTGCTGACGTGCCGTTGCCGCGGCTGGTGCCGCCGCCTTGCTCCGCTTCGCGGCCGCGGTCAGCCCGCGACGGCTATACCGGCCGCGGGGCGCTGCAGTTCGACCTCGCGGCGGCGCCTGCGGGCCAGCACGACCCGGCGCTCCGCCGCCGTCATGCCGCCCCATACGCCGTACGGCTCCGGCTGGAGCAGCGCGTGCTCGCGGCACTCCAGCATCACCGGGCAGCGGGCGCAGACCCGCTTGGCCGCCTCCTCCCGGGCCAGTCGAGCCGCGGTGGGCTCCTTCGACGGCGCGAAGAACAGCCCCGCCTCGTCGCTGCGGCATGCCGCCTCCGAGTGCCAGGGACCGCCCAAGTCACGGGGGTGACCTGGTGGAGTGGCGGGATCCATGACGGGCTCGATCGGTTGAAGCACGGGAAACTCCTGACGACGGCTCGTGGTGGGTGTGCCACGCTGGCCCGCGCCGACTGCTCCCCGTGCGCAGCGTGCGGCGGCGGCAGCGCGGCGGCGTGTCCCGTTCCCCTACCCGCTGTGCGCGACTTCATGCGCACCGTGTTCACGCCTGATCACACACCGATACCCCGCTGACCTGCACATGGCGTAAACACGCACCATACGTGGCGCACACACGCACCACCTCCCCCTCCCGCCCCAGCCACCCCGGCGGGTCAGCACCGGGTCGCACACGGGGGCGCGCCAAGGGGAGCGCGGGGAGCCGCGCGAGGGAGAGGGCCACCGGCGCCGGGGCGACCGCCGCGGCCGGTCCGGGGGCGACCCGGGACCCCTGCCGTGGAGACGGTGAGCCGCCCCGGCGGGCTACTTCTTCGTCCAGTCCTTGATCTTCTTGCCGCGCTTGGCCTTCGCCTCGACGCCGCCCCAGAAGGCCACTCCGTCGATGCGGACGACCGGGGCGCCGGGGTCGGTGGACTCGTAGGCCTTGACGTCGGAGCCGCCCATGATGCCGATCACGCCGCCGCCGCGCAGCGTCACGTTCTCCGGCAGCTTGATGCTGACGCCGCCCATCACGGCGGTGCAGTGGATGACCAGCTCCGGCGCGGTGAAGGTGGCCTCTGACAGGTCGATCTCGACGCCGCCCAGGATCGCCACCGCGGTGATCTTGTGCCCGACGCGCCAGCGGCCCTTGCGCTCGGCGCCGCCGAGGATGCCGACCAGGTTCGGGTTCTCGCCGCCGCCGTCGCCGGCATAGCCGCGGGCGGCGGGGGCCGCCGCGGCGGACGCCGTACGCCCCACCGGCAGGTCGCGGACCAGCGGCTCCAGCTCGCCCAGCGTCTTGGCCGCGTACACCCGGTCGAGCCGCTCGGAGTGCTCGGACGAGTCGAGCCGGCCCTCGGCCAGCGCCTCGCGCAGGATGTCGGCGATCCGGTCCCGGTCGGCGTCCGACGCGCGCAGGTCCGCCTCGGCGGCCGGCGCGGACGTGGCGGGCGGGGCCGCGACGGCCGTCTCCGCCGGGCGCTGCGCGGGCTCTACGGGCTGCTGCGCGGGCTTCTGGAGCTGCGATTCATCCACCGGACCACCGTAGACCGACGCGATAGATCGCGACTACCCCGAGACCGTCCGGAGCTGCCCCCCATCCGACCCCTAGGGGACGGCCGCCCCGGCGCGGCTCGGACCAAGGGGCGCCGGGGCGGTGAGCCGTACCTCACCACCCGACCGGCCTACGGACGCTCGTATGCTGGACAGGCTTCAGCGACGACGCAGCCGAGTGAGGAATGCCCCTTATGCCCGAGTTCGAATATACGGATCTGCTCCCTCTCGGCGAGGACACCACCGCGTACCGCCTGGTCACCTCCGAGGGAGTGAGCACCTTCGAGGCCGAGGGCCGCACCTTCCTCACCGTCGAGCCCGAGGCGCTGCGCCGGCTCGCCGCCGAGGCGATGCACGACATCTCGCACTACCTGCGCCCCACCCACCTCGCCCAGCTGCGCCGCATCCTGGACGACCCGCAGGCCAGCCCGAACGACCGCTTCGTGGCGCTCGACCTGCTCAAGAACGCCAACATCGCCGCGGCCGGCGTGCTGCCGATGTGCCAGGACACCGGCACCGCCATCGTCATGGGCAAGCGCGGCCAGCAGGTGCTCACCCGGGGCGGCGACGAGGAAGCGCTCTCCCGCGGCATCTTCGACGCCTACACGAAGCTCAACCTGCGCTACTCGCAGATGGCCCCGCTGACCATGTGGGACGAGAAGAACACCGGCTCGAACCTGCCCGCCCAGGTGGAGCTCTACGCCACCGACGGCGGCGCGTACAAGTTCCTCTTCATGGCCAAGGGCGGCGGCAGCGCCAACAAGTCCTTCCTCTACCAGGAGACCAAGGCCGTCCTGAACGAGGCCTCCATGATGACGTTCCTGGAGGCGAAGATCCGCTCGCTCGGCACGGCCGCCTGCCCGCCGTACCACCTGGCGATCGTGGTCGGCGGCACCAGCGCCGAGTTCGCCCTCAAGACCGCGAAGTACGCCTCCGCGCACTACCTGGACGAGCTGCCCGCCGAGGGCTCGCCTGCCGGGCACGGCTTCCGCGACAAGGAGCTGGAGCAGAAGGTCTTCGAGCTGACCCAGACCATCGGCATCGGGGCGCAGTTCGGCGGCAAGTACTTCTGCCACGACGTGCGGGTCGTCCGGCTCCCCCGGCACGGCGCGTCCTGCCCGGTGGCCATCGCCGTGTCCTGCTCCGCCGACCGGCAGGCGCTCGCGAAGATCACCGCCGAGGGCGTCTTCCTGGAGCAGCTGGAGACCGACCCGGCGCGCTTCCTGCCCGAGACCACCGACGAGCACCTCGACGAGGACGTCGTCCGTATCGACCTCAACCGCCCGATGGCCGAGATCCGGGCCGAGCTGACCAAATACCCGGTCAAGACCCGGCTCTCGCTGTCCGGACCGCTGGTCGTCGCCCGCGACATCGCCCACGCCAAGATCAAGGAGCGCCTCGACGCGGGCGAGGAGATGCCGCGGTACCTGCGCGACCACGCCGTCTACTACGCCGGCCCGGCCAAGACCCCCGAGGGCTACGCCTCCGGCTCCTTCGGCCCCACCACCGCGGGCCGGATGGACGCCTACGTCGAGCAGTTCCAGGCGGCGGGCGGCTCCCTGGTGATGCTCGCCAAGGGCAACAGGTCCCAGCAGGTCACCGACGCCTGCGCCGCCCACGGCGGCTTCTACCTCGGCTCGATCGGCGGCCCCGCCGCCCGCCTGGCCCAGGACTGCATCAAGAAGGTCGACGTCCTCGAATACGCCGAGCTGGGCATGGAGGCCGTCTGGCGCATCGAGGTCGAGGACTTCCCCGCCTTCGTCGTCGTCGACGACAAGGGCAACGACTTCTTCACCGACCCCTCCCCCGCCCCGACCTTCACCTCCATCCCGGTCCGCCCGGGCGCCTGACCGCCGCCCGCACTCCCCGCGGGGCACTGACGGAGGCTCAGCGCCCCCGGGTCGCCGTGGCGGCGGTCGACGGCTGACGGGGTGTCACCCCGGTCGGCGGGCGCCCGAATAGGGGCGTAAGGGGTGGGGAGGCGGCGGCGAGTTGCGCCCGGGGGAGGTTGGCCGGTATCCACAGCGGTGACGCTGGGGAAGGTGGTGCCATGGCCGGGCTGATGAGCGCCTGGAAGCGGTCTGCGGCCGGGCGGTTGTGGAAGCAGGCCACGCATATCGAGCTGATGCACCGTTCGATGGGTTTCGCGGCCCTGGGCTTCGTGACGCTCATGCCGCTGCTCGTGGTGGTCGCGGCCGCCACGCCGTGGGAGCACAGGCCCGGGTTCGCACAGTGGGTCGTGGACGGCATGGGTCTCGACGCGGACGGCTCGAACCGGGTGCGTACGCTCTTCGCCGCGCCCAGGAACGTGCTGAGCGCCACCAGCGCCTGGAGCCTGGCGTCGCTGGCCTACTTCGGGCTGACGTTCGTGGCGAGCGTCGAGACCGGCTACCGGAAGATCTGGGACCTGCCGTCGGGCCCGTGGCACCGGGACTACCGGCGGGCGGTGTGGCTCGCGGTGATGACGGCGTACCTGTTCGCCGAGTCGCAGAGCGCCGCGGCCATGGGCAGCGGCCCGGCCCGCTCCCTCGCGAGGATCACCCTGACCTTCGGCCTCGGTGTCCTCTTCTTCGCCTGGGGGCAGCATTTCCTGCTCTACGGCGCCGTGCGGGTGCGCACCGCGCTGCCGGGCGCGGTCCTGACCATGCTGGGGCTGGCCGGGCTGCGGGTCTTCTCGCACCTGTTCTTCGCCGGGCTGATGGTCAGCAACGGTGACGCGTACGGCCCGGTCGGCACCGTGCTGACGGTGGTGACCTGGCTGGTCGGGGTGGGCTTTGTGGTCTTCGGCGGCGCGCTGCTCGGCCGGCACGTGCGGGATGTGCGCATCCTGCGGCGGGGCGCCGAGATCCCGCGGCCGCGGCGCCAGGAGGGCTGGTACGACGAGCCCGAGGACGTCACGCCCGGGGTGCGGTGGCGCTCCGACGGCGCGGGCGGCGCGATCGACTGACGCGGCGCCGCCGCGACGGCGGGCCGTATGCCGTGGCGTAGGGACCGTGTAAGCCGTCCATACCTCCGATGACGGGCGGAACGGACGGCGGCACCCGGGAACACCCGGGGGGTTCGCGGGCACTGTTACAGGTATGAGTGACAGCGACGCGAACAGGGACGGCGGCTACCGCATCGAACACGACTCGATGGGTGAGGTGCGGGTGCCGGCCGGGGCGAAGTGGCGGGCGCAGACGCAGCGGGCGGTGCAGAACTTCCCGATCTCGGGGCGGCCGCTGGAGCGGGCGCACATCGAGGCGCTGGCCCGGATCAAGGCGGCGGCCGCCCGGGTCAACGGGGAGCTGGGGGTGCTGGACAAGGAGGTCGCCGGCGCGATCGAGGAGGCGGCCGAGGAGGTCGCTGCGGGGCGCTGGGACGACCACTTCCCGGTGGACGTCTTCCAGACCGGGTCCGGCACGTCCTCGAACATGAACGCGAACGAGGTCATCGCGACACTGGCGACCGAGCGGCTCGGCCGCCCCGTCCACCCCAACGACGACGTCAACGCCAGCCAGTCGTCCAACGACGTCTTCCCCTCCTCCGTGCACGTCGCGGCGACCGCGGCCGTCACCGGCGACCTGATCCCGGCGCTCGCCCATCTGGCGGAGGCGTTGGAGCGCAAGGCGGCGGAGTTCGCGACGGTGGTCAAGGCCGGGCGCACCCATCTGATGGACGCCACGCCGGTGACGCTGGGCCAGGAGTTCGGCGGCTACGCGGCCCAGATGCGGTACGGGATCGAGCGGCTGGAGGCGTCGCTGCCGCGGCTGGCGGAGCTGCCGCTCGGCGGTACGGCGGTCGGCACCGGCATCAACACCCCGCCCGGTTTCTCCGCCGCGGTGATCGCCGAGGTGGCGCGGGTGACGGGGCTGCCGCTGACCGAGGCGCGGGACCACTTCGAGGCGCAGGGCGCGCGGGACGGCCTGGTGGAGACCTCCGGTCAACTGCGGACCGTCGCGGTCGGGCTGACGAAGATCGCCAACGACCTGCGGTGGATGGCGTCGGGACCGCGTACCGGCCTCGCCGAGATCACGCTGCCCGACCTCCAGCCGGGCTCGTCGATCATGCCGGGCAAGGTCAACCCGGTGGTGCCCGAGGCGGCGCTGATGGTGGCGGCGCAGGTGATCGGGAACGACACGACGGTCACGGTGGCGGGCGCGGCGGGCAACTTCGAGCTGAACGTGATGCTGCCGGTGATCGCCCGCAACGTGCTGGAGTCGGTGCGGCTGCTGGCCAATGTCAGCCGGCTGCTCGCCGACCGTACGGTCGACGGGATCACCGCGAACGTCGAGCGGGCGCGCGAGTACGCGGAGTCCTCGCCGTCGGTCGTCACCCCGCTGAACAGGTACATCGGCTACGAGGAGGCCGCGAAGGTGGCGAAGCGGGCGCTGGCGGAGCACAAGACGATCCGGCAGGCGGTGATCGAGGGCGGTTATGTGGAGCGCGGGCTGCTGTCCGAAAAGCAACTGGATGACGCACTCGACGTGTTGCGTATGACCCGTCCGTAACGCGTGATCCGTAAGCTCTGTTCATGACAGCCCATACCGAGACGGGGACCGCGACCCCGGCAGGAGAACCGCAGGGGCGCTTCTGGACGCCCGGTGAGCAGGTGCTGTGGCGCTATCGCGGCAACGGTACGGACGCGGTGCACATCGCCCGCCCGGTGACCGTGGTGCGCGACGACCCGGAGGTGCTCGCGGTCTGGATGGCGCCCAACACGCCGGTGGTACGCCCGGTGATCGCGGACGGCACGCCGGTGCACCGCGAACCGCTGGCGACCCGCTACGTCAAGCCGCGGACCACCAGGGTGGAGAAATGGTGGGGAGCCGGCGTCCTGAAACTCGCCCGTCCGGGTGACCCCTGGTCGGTGTGGTTGTTCTGGGACCAGGAATGGCGGTTCCGCAGCTGGTACGTCAACCTGGAGGAGCCGCTGCGCCGCTGGTCGGGAGGGGTCGACTCGGAGGACCACTTCCTCGACATCTCGGTGCACCAGGACCGCAGCTGGCGCTGGCTGGACGAGGACGAGTTCGCCCAGGCGCAGGCCGACGGCCTGATGACGGCGGCGCTCGCGGCCCGCGTACGGCAGGCGGGACTGCGGGCGATCGGGGTGATCAGGGCCTGGGGGCCGCCCTTCAGCGACCACTGGCAGGACTGGCGACCCGACCCGCGCTGGCCGGTGCCGGCGCTGCCGGCCGACTGGGACCGCCCGGCGGACGGCTCCGATCCGCTGGCACATGACGGTGGCGAGCAGAGGTCGGATGACCCGTCGGACGGCCGTTTCGGGGTCCGGCCCGCAAGACGATCCGCCTGAACCCCTTGTTGCGCCCCTGACTGTCAACCGTAGGATCGGTCCGGCGGAGCATCGCACAAACGCCGGTCACGCCCTAGAGTTTGACGCCGCGTCACCGGCGGTCCCGGTTGCGCCGGGCGCGGGACGCCACGGCGCACGCACGGCCCCGCACGGCCCGCACCACGTCCGTATCCGACCGTCACGAGACGAAGAGCAGTCAGGGAGGCCCTGAGCAGTGGGAACCGGCGGCGACGAGCGCGAGGGAACGGCGCCGGACACTCCGGACGGCGCCGACGACCGGCTGTGGGGCCGGGCGGAGCAGGCCGCGGCCTTCGACGCCATCGGCGACCGGTACGACGAGGCCTTCCCGCACAAGGAGGGCCAGCTCGCGGCCGCCGAATGGCTCGCGGCCGCGGTGCCGCCGGGTTCCCGGGTGCTCGACCTCGGCTGCGGGACCGGGCTGCCGACCGCCGCGCAGCTGGCCGACGCGGGACTGCGGGTGGTCGGGGTGGACCTGTCCACCGGGATGGTCGGCCGGGCCAGGGCGAACGTGCCGAAGGCCGAGTTCGTGCAGGCCGACATCGCGGACCTGCCCGCCGGCGAGCCGCTGACCCGGGGCGGCTTCGCCGGGGTCACGGCCTTCTTCTCGCTGCTGATGCTGCGCCGCGCCGAGATCCCGACCACCCTGCGGGCCGTATACGACCTGCTGGAGCCGGGCGGGCTGCTGGCGCTGTCGATGGTCGAGGCGGATGTGGACGATGTGTCGATTCCGTTCCTCGGTCACACGATCCGGGTATCGGGTTATCTACGGGACGAACTGCGACAGGTCGTCACGGATGCGGGCTTCGAGGTGATCGAGGAGGATGCGTACGCGTACGCGCCCGCCAGTGCGGACGTGCCGCCGGAACTGCAGGTCTTCCTCCGCTGCCGACGCGGGTGAACGGCGGCACGCATCCGGGACGTATCCATCGGCGCACAGACGACCCCAGGCACGAACGCAGCTAGGAAAGCACGCACGACACAGACACCGAACAGGCCCGAGCCCGCCGCGGCCAGCGCGTGGCGCACACACGGATGGAAAGACTCGCGTGACCACGGACCCGCCCCGACCACCCAGGCACCCCGCCGCGCCTGCGCCGGACCCGCGTGGTGGCTACAGCCTGCCGGCGAAGCCGAAGAGCGAGCTGCCCGAGCCGCCGTCCGGCCCGCTCGGCACCCCCGTACTCCCCGGTGTGCCGCCGGACCCGCCGGAGCCGCCCTACCGGGCCGCGGCGCCGGACGCCGCGGGACTTCCCGACCACGACCGCCCGGAGCCGGACGGGGGCCCCGTGGGACAGAACCAGGGCGCGGCGCTGCCGCGCCGCGACCAGCGCCCCGGTGAGGAGTCGCTGACGGGCTTCGTCAGCACCCCGACCCGCGGCACCCCCATCGAAGCGGCCGGGCACCCGGCGGACGAGGAGTCGGCGGGGATGCGTATCCCGATGCCGGCGCAGACGGGCCCGGAGGCCGACCGGCTCCGCTACGTCGGCGCGGCCACCCGGCGGATCGCCCGCGGGGTGGACCTCGACGAGATCCTGCTCGGGCTGTGCCGCTCGGCGGTGCCGGCCTTCGCCGACGCGATCCTGGTCTATCTGCGCGAGCCGCTGCCGGTGGGCGACGAGCGCCCCTCGGGCCCGCTGCGGCTGCGGCTGCGCCGCTCCGACGGCGGCCTCGAAGGCCCGTCGGAGGCGGACGACGACGCGCCGGTCGGCGCCACCCCGCTGCTGCCCGCGCTGCTGCCGACGATGGAGCCGTCGTACGGCGGTACGGGCGACTCCATCGGCGTCCTGCTCGACGGGCCGCTGGCCGAGGTGCTGCGCGGGGTGCGCCCGGTCTTCGCCGACTCGATCAGGGCCGCCGACGCGCTGGCGGAGCTGCTCGGCCGCGGCGACGACCCGATCGGCCTGCCCACCGGGCGCCGGGCGCTGCTGGCCCCGCTGCGCGGCCGCCGCCGGGTGATCGGCGCGGCGGTCCTGCTGCGGCGGGCCGGCCGCGCGCCCTTCGAGTCCGACGACCTGCTGGTCGCCGCCCAGCTCGCCACGCACACCGCACTGGGCGTGGACAAAGCCGTCCTGTACGGCCGCGAGGCCTACATCGCGGACGCGCTCCAGCGCGAGATGCTGCCCGACTCGCTCCCGCAGCCCACCGGCGTCCAGCTGGCCAGCCGCTACCTGCCGGCCGCGGAGTCCGCGCGGGTCGGCGGCGACTGGTACGACGCGATCCCGCTGCCCGGCAGCCGGGTGGCGCTGGTCGTCGGCGACGTCATGGGCCACTCCATGACCTCGGCGGCGATCATGGGCCAGCTGCGCACCACGGTCCAGACGCTGGCCGGCCTGGACCTGGCGCCGCAGGAGGTGCTCTACCACCTCGACGAGCAGGCCCAGCGGCTCGGCCAGGACCGCATGGCGACCTGCGTCTACGCCGTCTACGACCCGATCGCGCACCGCCTGGTGGTGGCCAACGCGGGCCACCCGCCGCCCGTGCTGCTGCACGCGGACGGCCTCGCCGAGGTCCTCAGGGTGCCGCCGGGCGCCCCCATCGGCGTCGGCGGCGTGCCCTTCGAGGCCGTCGAGCTGCCCGCGCCCGCCGGGGCGACGCTGCTGCTCTACACCGACGGCCTGGTCGAGTCCCGCAGCCGCGACGTCTGGGGCGGTATCGAGCTGCTGCGGGAGCGGCTGCACGACGCGGCCTCGGTGGTCTCGCCGCCGCCGCTCGAACCGCTCTGCGACGAGGTGCTGGAGATCCTCGGCCCCGGCGACCGCGACGACGACATCGCGCTGCTCGCGGCCCGCTTCGACGGCATCGCGCCGAGCGACGTCGCCTACTGGTTCCTCGAGCCGCAGGCCCAGACCCCGGGCCGGGCCCGCCGCCTGGTCCGCCAGGCCCTGCGCCGCTGGGACCTGGAGGACCAGCTGGAGGCGGCCGAGCTGCTGGTCAGCGAGATCGTCACCAACGCGGTGCGGTACGCGGAGCGTCCGATCACACTGCGGCTGCTGCGTACGGACGTGCTCCGCTGCGAGGTGGGCGACGACGCCCCGCTGCTCCCCCGGATGCGCCACGCGGCACCCGAGGAGGAGGGCGGCCGCGGGCTCTACCTCGTCAACCGGATGGCCCAGCGGTGGGGTGCCACTCGCTTGGGCGCGGGCAAGGTCGTCTGGTTCGAGCTCCCCCTCTGACGCCGGGCGCGCGCTCTTCGCAAGGCAGCGCCTTACGGGGCGCGTCAGGCCTGCGGCCCGCTCCGTGGGGGCCGTCACCGGGCCGGGCGCTCTTCGCAAGGCAGCGCCTCAGGGGGGCACGCCCGGCTCCGTGTGGTCGGACCGAACGGCCCCTTTCGGCTGGCGGCGACCCGCGCCGGTGGTAGGCCGAGCGCTCCGTTCGCCCCGGCGGTTCGCCTGGGGTGCCCCCACGCGGCGCCTGAGGTGGTGGCGGTCCGTCGCCGGGTGACGGCCCGACCACCGCCCGCGCGCCGGGCGGAAACCAGCACGCACCCCTGAGGCGTACCGCCCGGCGCGCGGGCAAGGCGGCACGGTGTGACCGTGGAGACGTGAGCTGACCCCCGCCCCGCAGGGCCCGCAGGGACCGCAGCCCCGAGGCACGTGCTGACAGCCCCGTGCCCCGGGGCTGCATCGCGTCCGGCTGCGGTGCCGCCGCACGGGCAAAAATGTGCTATCACTATGATAGATCGATCGACCAGGAAGCAGGGGGAACAGCCATGCCGGAGCCGGCCGCACCGCAGCAACCGCCCAAGGGCGCCATCGACGCCGCGATACCCGAGATGCCCGCACCTCGGGTGCAGGAACGACGGGCGGCAGGGATGCCGGGGGTGCCCTTCCTGCTGATCGCACTGCTCGTCGTGCTCGGCGGCGTCGCGCTGATCATCGCGGGCGGGACCCGCGCCCAGGACCACCCCGGCGGGACGGCGGCGATCCTCATCGGGCTGGGCATCGCGGTCGTCGTCGCCGCGCTGCTGACGCTCTTCGGGCTCACCCAGGTCGCACCGGGGCAGGCGCGGGTGTGCCAGCTCTTCGGGCGCTACCAGGGGACCATCAGGCAGGACGGCCTGCGCTGGGTGAATCCGCTGACCAGCCGCCGCAAGATCTCCACCCGACTGCGGAACCACGAGACCGCCGTACTGAAGGTCAACGACGCCTACGGCAACCCGATCGAGCTGGCGGCCGTCGTGGTCTGGCAGGTCGCGGACACCGCGCAGGCGGCCTTCGAGGTGGACAACTTCGTCAAGTTCGTCGGCATCCAGACCGACACCGCCGTGCGGCACATCGCGACCAACTACCCCTACGACGCCCACGACGGCGAGTCCCTGTCACTGCGCGGCAATTCGGAGGACATCACCGAGCGGCTGTCCGCGGAGATCGCCGCCCGGGTCGACTCGGCCGGCGTGCGGATCATCGAGTCCCGTTTCACCCACCTGGCCTACGCGCCGGAGATCGCCTCGGCGATGCTCCAGCGGCAGCAGGCGGGCGCCATCGTGGCGGCGCGGCAGACCATCGTGGACGGCGCGGTGGGTATGGTCGAGTCGGCGCTGTCCAGGATCGCCGAACAGGGCATCGTCGAACTCGACGAGGAGCGCAAAGCGAGCATGGTGAGCAATCTGCTGGTGGTGCTCTGCGGTGACCGGGCCGCCCAGCCGGTACTCAACACGGGGACCCTCTACCAGTGACGGAGCGCCCGACGTGACGGAGCCCGGCGAGCCGGCCGACACCGGCGCCGACTCGGCCGACCGCGGTGCCCGTACGACCCGGGCGTCCCGCAAGCAGGTGCTGCTGCGGCTCGACCCCGCCGTCCACGACGCCCTGGCGACCTGGGCGGCCGGCGAGCTGCGCAGCACCAACGCGCAGATCGAGTTCCTGCTGCGGCGGGCGCTGGCCGACGCGGGCCGGCTGCCGCCTGCGGCCCGGCCCATCCCGCGCCGCGGCCGCCCGCCGAAAGCCGAACCGCCGCAGGCGGGCCCCTCCACCACCGCCTGACCGGCGGCGACTCCACCGCCTGACGTGCACAACTCCACTGCCTGACCTGCGGCGATCTCGCAGGTCAGGCATTATTCACCGCAGGTATACACGCGATGTATACCCATGGTGTAGTGTGCTCCGCATGTCAATCGGCCACACCCTGCTCGGACTCCTGGAGTCCGGCCCGCGCCACGGTTACGACCTCAAGCGCGCCTTCGACGAACGCTTCGGACACGACCGGCCGCTCGCCTACGGCCAGGTCTACTCGACGATGGCCAGGCTGCTGAAGAACGGCCTGGTCGAGGTCGACGGGATAGAGCCGGGCGGCGGTCCCGAGCGCAAGCGGTACGCCATCACCGACGCCGGTGTGACCGACGTGGAGAGCTGGCTCGCGCAGCCCGAGAAGCCCGAGCCGTACCTGCAGACGACCCTTTACACCAAGGTCGTCCTCGCCCTGCTGACCGGCCGCCCGGCGGCCGACCTGCTGGACAGCCAGCGTGCCGAGCACCTGCGGCTGATGCGCGAGCTGACCCGGCGCAAGTCCGGCGGCGATCTCGCCGACCAGCTGATCTGCGACCACGCGCTCTTCCACCTCGAAGCGGACCTGCGGTGGCTGGAACTGACCGCCGCCCGGCTCGACCAGCTCGCCGCGGAGGTGACCAGGTGACCGCCGCCCCCGAGCCGCTGCTCGTCGCGACCGACCTGCGCAAGGCCTACGGCCCGACCCCCGCGCTCGACGGCGCCGAACTGACCGTCCGCGCCGGTGAGGTGGTCGCCGTGATGGGCCCCTCCGGGTCCGGCAAGTCCACCCTGCTGCACTGCCTGGCCGGCATCGTCACCCCCGACTCCGGCGACGTGCGCTACCGCGGGCAGCAGATGTCGCTGATGTCCGACGGCGAGCGCAGCGCCCTGCGGCGTACGGACTTCGGCTTCGTCTTCCAGTTCGGCCAGTTGGTGCCCGAGCTGACCTGCCTGGAGAACGTGGCGATGCCGCTGCGGCTCGCCGGCCGCAGGCGCAAGGACGCCGAGGCGCTGGCCGCGACCTGGCTGGAGCGCCTCGAGGTCACCGACCTCGCGGGGAAGCGGCCCGGCGAGGTGTCCGGCGGGCAGGGCCAGCGGGTCGCGGTGGCCCGCGCCCTGGTCGGCGCGCCGCGGGTGGTCTTCGCCGACGAGCCGACCGGCGCGCTGGACTCGCTGAACGGCGAGCGGGTGATGCGGTTGCTGACCGACGCCGCGCACGACACCGGCGCCGCCGTCGTGCTGGTCACCCACGAGCCGCGGGTGGCCGCGTACTCGGACCGGGAGATCGTCGTGCGGGACGGGAAGTCGCGCGACATGGAGCGGGCGGCATGACGGCCCCGCACGAGCCCTTCGCCGGCTTCGACAGAACCAGGGCAGCCGGACCCGGCGGCGCCGGGTGGGCCGAGCCGGCTGCGGGCGTGCGCGCCTGGGTGCGCGACCTGCTGCTGGGCGCCCGCTTCGCCGCCGGCGGCGGCCGCGAGGGCTGGACCCGCACCGTGCTGACCGCGGTGGGCGTCGCGCTCGGCGTGGCGCTGCTGCTGCTCGCGTCCGCGGTGCCGGCGATGATGGACGCCAGGGACCAGCGGCGGGTGGCCCGCGACACCCTCTCGTCGGGTGAGGCGGTGCAGCCCGGGGCGAGCACCTTCCTGCTCGCCGAGACGAACACCACTTACCACGGCAAGGACATCACCGGCGTCCTGCTGCACCCGGAAGGACCCGCGGCCGAACCGCCGCCGGGACTCGCGGCCATGCCGCCGGCCGGGCGGATGGTCGTCTCGCCCGCGCTGAAGAAGCTGCTGGCATCCTCGCCGCTGCTGCGCGAACGCATCCCGTACGAGATCACCGGCACCATCGGCAAGGCCGGGCTGATGGGCCCCGCCGACCTCTACTACTACGCGGGCAGCGACCAGCTGGTCGCCTACGGCGCGGGACAGGCGGGCGGCAACGCCGAACGGGAGACGCGCTTCGGCGCCCACAGCAACTCCGAGGTCCTCGGGGCGGTCTTCAACCTGCTGCTGGTGATGGTCCTGGTGGTGCTGCTGCTGCCCGTCGCGGTCTTCGTCGCCACCGCGGTGCGCCTCGGCGGCGAGCGCAGGGACCGGCGGCTCGCCGCGCTGCGGCTGGTCGGCGCGGACATCCGGATGACCCGGCGGGTCGCAGCCGGCGAGGCCCTGTTCGGCGCGCTGTTCGGGCTGCTGCTCGGCGCGGCCTTCTTCCTGATCGCCCGGCAGTTCGCGTCCCACATCACCATCAGGGACATCTCCGCCTTCCCCTCCGACCTGACGCCGAGCCCGGCCCTGACCGTGCTGATCGCGGTCGCGGTGCCGGTCGCGGCGGTCGCGGTGACGATGCTCAGCCTGCGCGCCACGGTCATCGAACCGCTCGGCGTCTTCCGCCAGGGCGTGGGGCAGCGGCGGAAGCTGTGGTGGCGGCTGCTGGTCCCGGCTGCCGGACTCGCCCTGCTCATCCCGCTGTTCGGCAGCGTCCAGGGCGACGCGCGGACCAACCAGTACCAGATCGCGACTGGTACGGTCCTGCTGCTCGTCGGCGTGACCGCGGTGCTGCCGTGGCTGGTCGAGTCGGTGGTGGGACGGCTGCGTGGCGGCCCGGTCGCCTGGCAGCTCGCCACCCGGCGGCTCCAGCTGAACAGCAACGCCTCGGCCCGGATGGTCAGCGGCGTGACGGTGGCCGTCGCCGGCGCCATCGCCTTGCAGATGCTCTTCGGCGCGGTCAGCGCCGACTTCGTGTACGACACCGGGGCCGACCCGGCGCGCGCCCAGATACTGATCGCGGCCTCGACCACCTCCAGCGAGGAGACCGCGCACGACATCCGGCAGCTCGCCGGCACCAAGGGCGTACGCCAGGTCATCGGCTACCTGCAGTCCCAGGCCACCCAGCCCGACGCGGCCAGCCGTGGCGGCAGCGTCTCCGACAGCGCGTATCTGCCGGTGAACGTCGGGGACTGCGCGAGCCTGCGGGAGCTGGCCGCGATCGGCGCCGACTGCGAGCCGGGCAGCACGTTCCTGGTACCGCCGTCCCACGGCGTGGGCGTCGAGGAGTCGCTGCAGTACCTCGAACCGGGCCACCGGATCGATCTCAACGTCGGCTACGGCGACCGCTACAGCGGCACCCCCGTGCTGTGGACGATCCCGGCCGGCACGCGGACGGTGGCCGGCCGGGTCGACCCGAGCGGCAGCCGGGAGTGGGGAATCCTCGCCACCCCCGAGGCCATCGACAGCAACCGGCTGTTCGACGCGCGCTCGCAGATCATGGTCGCCGTGGACGACCGGGAGCCGGAAGCCGTCGAGTACGTGCGCAACACCGCGGCCGGCTTCGGCGTCACCACCTACACACGGTCGATCAGCGGCACGTCCGCCAAGGCGAGCTACACGCAGCTGCGCCGGGGCCTGTTCGCCGGTGCGACGCTCACGATGGTGCTGATCGGGGCCAGCCTGCTGGTGTCGATGCTGGAGCAGCTGCGGGACCGCAGGAAGCTGCTCGCGGTGCTGGTCGCCTTCGGCACGAAGCGCAGCGCGCTCGCGTGGTCGGTGCTGTGGCAGACCACGATCCCGGTCGTCCTCGGCCTCGTCCTGGCCTGCGCCGGAGGTGTCGGCCTGGGCGCCGCCCTGCTGGCCATGGTGGGCAGCCCCTTCCACATGGACTGGGGCGGTATGGCGACGATGGCCGCGATCGGCTCCGCCGTGGTCCTGGGGGTGACGCTGCTGAGCCTGCCGCCGCTGTGGCGGCTCATGCGCCCGGACGGCCTCCACACGGAGTAGCCGCCCCTCCGCGCCGGGCCGCGCCCCCGCGGGCGCGGCCTACGCGGGGTCGGCGGCGGGCTCCGGGTCGGCGGCAGGCGCCAGGTCGGAGGTGGCGGGGACCGGCTCCGGCTCGGGGGTGGCCGGGGCCGCGCTCGCGGCCGGCGTCATGGTCGGGGCTGGTTCCGGGTCGGGGGCGGGCTCAAGGGCGGGGACGGCTTCGAGGACGGGGAGCGGCGCCGCCGGTGCGAGGGCCTTCTCGCGGGAGTACGACCTGAGGTAGCCGACCACCGTGTTGCCGACCGCGACGAGCGGGACGGCGACCACCGCTCCCCCGATCCCAGCGACCAGCGACCCGGCCGCGACGGACAGGACCACCGCCAGCGGGTGGACGCGGACCGCCCGGCCGAGGATGAAGGGCTGCAGGATGTGGCCCTCGATCTGCTGGACGGCCAGGACCACGGCCAGGACCAGGACCGCGGTGAACGGACCTTCCGTGACCAGGGCCACCACGACCGCGATGAAGCCGGAGGCGACCGCGCCGACCAGGGGGACGAAGGACGACAGGAAGATGACGACGGCCAGCGGCACCGCCATCGGCACCCCGAGGAAGAAGATGCCGATGCCGATGCATATGGCGTCGATCAGGGCGACTATGACCGTGCCCCGCACATACAGGGTCAGTGTCCGCCAGGCCCTGGGGCCCGCCCCGGCGAGGCCTTCCCTGGCGGCCTCGGGGAACAGCCGCAGCACCCAGTTCCAGATGTTCGGGCCGTCGTAGAGCAGGAAGAGCGTGCTGAACATCGCCAGCAGTATGCCGGTGAGCAGTTCGACGATGACGGTGACGCCTTCGAGCCCGGCGTCGGTGAGCGCCTTGGTGTTGGAGCCGATGGCGTCACTGAGATTCTTCGCGACCTGGTTGATCTGGTCGTCGGTGACGTGGAAGGGGCTGTTCAGCAGCCACTTCTTGCCCTCGGCGATACCGTCCTGGAGGCTGCTGGACAGGTTGTCGATGTTGTCCATCACCTGCCAGACGACGAACCAGCCGACCAGGCCCATGACGACGAAGCCGCCGACGAAGACCATGGCGGTGGCGAGCCCGCGCGGCACGCCGATCCTCTTGAGCCGCGCGACGAACGGCTGCAGCAGTGCCGTTATCAACAGGGCCGCGACGAAGGCCAGCACCACCAGGCGCACCGCGCCGATGATCCGCATGAGCACCCAGACCGTGCCGGCCAGGATCAGCAGCCGCCAGCCGATCTCGGCGGCGACCCGCATGCTCCACGGGACCACCGTGCCCGGGTCCGCCTGCGGCGCGGCCCGCTGGGCGGGAACCGCCGCGACCGCCGGAACCGCCGCGACGGCCGCGACCGGCGGCTGCGCGGCGGCCGGGACGGGAGCGGCCGGGACGGGTGCGGGCGGCTCGGGCGCGGCGGCCCGCACCGGATCGGCCGCCGGTTCGCGGCCGACCGCCGCCGCGTGGGCTGCCTCTTCCCGCGCGGTGATCGCGGACTGCCGCTCCTCCAGCCGGCCGGCGAGGTTGGCCAGCCCCGCTGCGAGCGCGCTGCTCCAGTGGCGCGTGTCCGGCATCGCTCTCCCCCGCCCTGTGACCATCTTTTGGCACTGCTGTGCAGGACGACGTTACCCGGCGTCCGGGTTGCCTCGGCGAGGGCACCCGCACCCGGACGGGGGAACGGCAGCGGAAAACCCCCGGGCCACCGGCCTCGGGGGTTCTCACGACTTCCGCGTCACTACGTCGACCGGTTCGCCGCCGGTCTAGTAGTTGTGGTGGACCTGCCAGTACGCCCAGGCGTCACAGGGACTGCCGTAGCGGCTGTTCATGTAGTTGAGGCCCCACTTTATCTGCGTGGCCGGGTTGGTCCGCCAGTCGGAACCCGCGGATGCCATCTTGGAGCCGGGCAGTGCCTGGACCAGGCCGTACGCGCCCGAGGACTGGTTGGTGGCGTAGTAGTCCCAACCGCTCTCCCTCGTCACGATGTTGGAGAAGCAGGCGTACTGGCCGCTGCCCACGATCTGCTTGGCCATCGCCTTGACCTCGGCGACCGTGTAGGACGGCTGGAGCGGGAAGGTCGCCCGCGAGTCGCCGCGGCTGGCCGCCAGGGTCTTCTCGCGTGCCTTCGCCGCCGCTTCGTCCGCCGCCTTCTTCTTGGCTGCCGCGTCCTGCGCTGCCTGCTTGCGGGCGTCCTGCTCGGCGGCCTGCCGCGCTGTCGCGTCGGCCGCATCGGACTGCGCCATGACCTGGTCGGTCAACGACGCCTGCTGAACCTGCTGTCCAGCGGGAATGTCCGCGAGAAGGGTCGTCGTCCCGGCGGCTTCCACGGGCTCATGCGCTGTGCCCTGGTCTGCGCCTGACGCGACGCCCACGACGGCGCCCACAGTGGTGACCGCAGTGGCTGACGCCACCGCGAATCCCCGGACCGAGATCCGGCTCACACGGTTTCCTTCCGGCATCGCCCGCTTGGTGACCGCACGGACGAAATCGTGCCCCTGGCGCTGCCCCCTTCTCCGGTCCGCCGTACGGGCCGGTCGGTCACAGGGGTACTGACCCGGTGCGAAGCCGTTGCGGATTCGCGTACTGCTCGGGCGGCTCATGGCGGTCGATGTTGACTTGTGTGGAGCTGTTTCCCGTTCCCCGAGGGGACCAGGGGTGCCATGAGCGGGGCCTGACAGCCTCACACCCTGCCGTACGCGGACGCCGCGCGGCAATTTCCGGTTGAGTGGCAAAGGTCACATCGTGCGGTGCGCGTCGTTCCGGGGTAATCGGGAGCGGAAAACGTTAGGCTGCTGCGCCCTTCACGCCGGGCGCAGCAGCCTCAACTCACGTCATCGATGGGCAAATCGGGGCATCGTACAAAACGATCAGGCCCCGCCGTCCTCCAGCATCTCCGTCACGAGCGCGGCGATCGGGGAGCGTTCGGAACGGGTGAGCGTCACATGGGCGAACAGCGGATGGCCCTTGAGCTTCTCGACCACCGCGACCACGCCGTCGTACCGACCCACCCGGAGGTTGTCGCGCTGCGCCACGTCGTGGGTCAGCACCACGCGCGAGCCGGCGCCGATCCGGGAGAGCACCGTCAGCAGCACGTTGCGCTCCAGCGACTGGGCCTCGTCGACGATCACGAAGGCGTCGTGCAGCGAGCGGCCCCTGATGTGGGTCAGCGGCAGCACTTCGAGCATGCCGCGGGCCACCACCTCCTCGATGACCTCCTTGGAGGTGACCGCGGAGAGCGTGTCGAAGACGGCCTGAGCCCACGGGCTCATCTTCTCCGCCTCGCTGCCCGGCAGATAGCCCAGCTCCTGGCCGCCCACCGCGTACAGCGGCCGGAAGACCATCACCTTGCGGTGCTGGCGGCGCTCCAGGACCGCCTCCAGGCCCGCGCACAGCGCCAGCGCCGACTTGCCCGTGCCCGCCCTGCCGCCCATCGAGACGATGCCGACGTCCGGGTCGAGCAGCAGGTCGAGCGCGATGCGCTGCTCGGCGCTGCGGCCGTGGATGCCGAACGCCTCGCGGTCGCCGCGCACCAGCCGCACCCGGCCGTCCGCGGTGACCCTGCCCAGTGCCTTGCCGCGCTCCGACTGCAGCACCAGACCGGTGTGCACCGGCAGGTCGGCCGCCTCGGCGAGCGCGACGGTCTCCTGAGCGAACAGCGCGTCGACCTCCTCGGCGCCGACGACCAGCTCCTCCATGCCGGTCCAGCCCGAGGTGATCGCCAGCTCGGCCCGGTACTCCTCGGCCAGCAGGCCGACCGAGGACGCCTTCACCCGCAGCGGCAGGTCCTTGGAGACGACGGTCACGTCGTACCCCTCGGCCTGCAGATTGCGGGCGACGGCCAGGATGCGCGAGTCGTTGTCACCGAGCCGGAAGCCCGCGGGGAGCACCCCTGGGTCCGAGTGGTTCAGCTCGACCCTGAGCGTGCCGCCGAAGTCGCCGAGCGGGATCGGCGCGTCGAGCCTGCCGTACCTGATCCGGAACTCGTCGAGGAGCCGCAACGCCTGGCGGGCGAAGTAGCCCAGCTCCGGATGGTGGCGCTTGGCCTCCAACTCCGTCACCACGACGACCGGCAGCACGACCTCGTGCTCGTCGAAACGGGTGAAGGCGTTGGGGTCGGCGAGCAGCACGCTGGTGTCGAGTACGTACGTGCGCCGGTCGTGAACACGGCGATTCTTGCTGGTCACCACGTGTGGACGAACCCCCTCGGGGAGAGGTGAGGCTGCGGTCCGGCAACCGTGGGCCGGATGCCGGTCTGCCAGTGGTATGCCCGGGAAATCCGGTACCCATGCGAATGCATATGACAGTCATCCGACGGTCATGATCCGGTCACTGAACGCTCGCCTCCCGTGGGGTGGCGAGCGCACCGCGACACAGGTCACGGTAACTCCGCAGCCTGTGCCGTCCACAGCCCTTTTTGCCCAGGTCAGCGCCTGGCTACGCTCCGTAGCGGCGGTGCCTGGCCGCGTAGTCACGCAGCGCCCGCAGGAAGTCCACCTTGCGGAAGGCGGGCCAGAAGACCTCGCAGAAGTAATACTCGGAGTGCGCGCTCTGCCAGAGCATGAAGCCGGACAGCCGCTGCTCGCCTGAGGTGCGGATCACCAGGTCGGGGTCCGGCTGGCCGCGGGTGTAGAGGTGCTCCGAGATGTGCTCGACGTCCAGGATCTCGGCCAGGTCCTCGATGGACGTGCCGCGCCCGGCGTGCTCGTACAGCAGCGAGCGGACCGCGTCGGCGATCTCCTGCCGGCCGCCGTAGCCGACCGCCACGTTCACCAGCAGGCCGGTGACGTTGTGGGTGGCCTGCTCGGCCTCCTTGAGCACCGCCTGCGTCCTGTCGGGCAGCAGGTCCATCGTGCCCACGTGGTGCACCCGCCAGCGCCCGGTGGCGGCCAGCCCGGCCACCGCGTCCTCGATGATGCCGAGCAGCGGCACCAGCTCGCCGGAGGGCCTGTCGAAGTTGTCGGTGGACAGCAGCCACAGGGTGACCACCTCGACGCCGGTCTCCTCGCACCAGCCCAGCAGCTCGGAGATCTTGTCCGCCCCGGCCTGGTGCCCCTGCTCCGCGGTGCTGCTGGCAGCCTTCGCCCAGCGCCGGTTGCCGTCCAGGATCACACCGATGTGCTTCGGGCCCTGGGTCACGTCGAGGCGATGTTCCACTCTGCGGGAGTACAGCCCGTACACCAGCTCGCGCAGATTCATCGCGTACCAGCCCCTCCTGCGCTCGGTCGCCCGGGCGCCAGGGTACTGCCCGAAAGGCCGTCCGGACGAACCGGGTCGCGCGGCGGCCCGCCGCCCGGCGCGCCACGCGGGCGGATCGGCCGCCGCGTAGTAAGCGGTTCAACCGACCGTGATAGGGAGGAACCGTGAACATCAGAAACCTCTACCGCGCCGCCGAAGAGCGCTACGGCACCATGGAGTACCGCAGGACCGGCCGCAGCGGACTCAAGCTGCCCGCCGTCTCCCTGGGCCTGTGGCACAACTTCGGCGACGACCGCACGCTGGACTCGCAGCGCGCCATCCTGCGCCGCGCCTTCGACCTCGGCGTCACGCACTTCGACCTGGCCAACAACTACGGCCCGCCCTACGGCGCCGCCGAGGCCAACTTCGGCACCCTCTTCGCCCAGGACTTCCGCCCCTACCGCGACGAGCTGGTCATCTCCACCAAGGCCGGCTACGACATGTGGCCGGGCCCCTACGGCGAGTGGGGCTCCCGCAAGTACCTGCTGTCCTCGCTCGACCAGTCGCTGGGCCGGATGGGCCTGGACTACGTCGACATCTTCTACTCCCACCGCTACGACCCCGACACCCCGCTCGAGGAGACGATGGGCGCCCTCGCGTCCGCCGTCCAGCAGGGCAAGGCGCTCTACGTCGGCATCTCCTCCTACGGCCCCGAGCGCACCCGGGAGGCGGCCCGCATCCTGCGGGAGCTGGGCGTGCCCGCGCTCATCCACCAGCCGTCGTACTCGATGATCAACCGGTGGATCGAGGACGAGGGCCTGCTCGACGTCCTGGAGGAGGAGGGCATGGGCTGCATCGGCTTCGTGCCCCTGGCCCAGGGCCTGCTGACCGACCGCTACCTCGGCGGCATCCCCGAGGACTCGCGGGCCGCGCAGGGCAAGTCCCTGAACCCGGCACTGGTCAACGAGGAGACGATCACCCGCCTGCGGGCCCTCAACGCGCTGGCCGCCGACCGCGGGCAGTCCCTCGCGCAGCTCGCCCTCTCGTGGGTGCTGCGCGACCCCCGGGTCACCTCGGCGCTGATCGGCTCGTCGTCGGTGGCGCAGCTGGAAGCCAACGTCGCCGCCGTCGGGGCGCCGCCGCTGTCCGCCGAGGAGCTCGCCGAGATCGACCGCCAGTCCGTCGAGCCGCCCGGCGTCAACCTCTGGTCGGTCAGCAGCGAGGCGTAGTCCGCCGGCCGAGCGGCTCCCGGGCCGGCCTTCCCCGGCCGGTCCGGGACCGTCCCGGCCGGGGTCGGCGCGCCGCGCCGGCGGCCCGGCGGGCGGGTGAAGCTGCGGGCGGAGGCAGGCGCGGACGGCTTCAGGCCAGCAGGAGGGCCACCGCGCAGCCCGTGAGGATGAAGGGGCCGAAGGGCATGGGGGACTTGCGGGTGGCGCGGCCGGTGAGGAGGAGTGCCAGGCCGACCACCGCGCCCAGGGCGAAGGCGGCGAAGGTGCCGGTGATCACCGTGCCCCAGCCGTACCAGCCCAGCGCCAGCGCCGCGGTCGGGGCGAGTTTGACGTCGCCGAGGCCCATGCCCGCCGGGTTGACGAGGAAGAGCAGGGAGTAGAGGGCGCCGACGGCCGCGGCGGCGAGCAGGGCGCGGGTCCAGGAGCCCTGGTGGGCCGGGAGCAGCGCGGCTCCGCCGAGGAGGGTCGCGGTGAGCGCGAAGGCGGGGAGCGTGAGGACGTCGGGGAGCCGGAAGACCCGCAGGTCGACCCGGGCGAGGGTCAGCGCGACGGGCACCAGCAGCAGCCAGACGACGAGTTCGGGGTGCGGCCCGGTGGCCGCGGCGAGGGCGGCGCAGAGCAGGGCGCAGCCGATCGCGGGGAGCATCTCGCGGCGGTGACGCCACCCGGCGGTGCCGCAGCGGGCGCAGCGTTCGGTGCCGAGCCAGCCGCGCGGGCCCGGTGGCAGGGGGTGCCCGAACAGGCAGGTCGCGGACCGGGGTTCGCCGGGCGGGACCGCCAACCGGTGCGCGGCGCGCGGGAAAAGGTACCCGCTCACCGTTCCCCACACGGCGGCGGCCACGATCGGATAGACATGCACCGGCCGACCGTACATGCACGCCTGCGCGAAGGGAGCGGCCATGGGCCGACGTTGGCGGGACGGGGACCGCGTGCTGCGCACCCCGCGGGCCGAGGTGCCGCTGCGGGTCGCGGCGTCCTACCGCGCCAGGACGCGCGGGCTGCTCGGGCAGGACGGGGTGGAGGGCGCGCTGCTGCTGACCCCGGCGTCGAGCGTGCACACCGTACGGATGCGGTTCGCGATCGACGTGGCGTATCTGGACCGGCGGCTGCGGGTGCTCGCGGTCCGTACGATGCCGCCGGGCCGGGTCGGCCGGCCGCGGCTGCTGGCCCGGCACGTGCTGGAGGCGGAGGCCGGCGCGCTGGCCCGGTGGGGCGTGCGCCGGGGTGTACGACTGGAAGTGGACTGACCGTCCGCGATTCCTGCGATATGCCCGTTTCGTACGACTTGCAGGCTGTTCGCGGTGGCACCCGCCGCCGGGCTGCTGGTAGGCATGGCGGATGTTCTCCGCCACCACCTCCGACGAGACAGCACCGCACACCGCACTGCCCACCGACGACGTCCTGTGCCGATGGGCCGTCCAGGACCGTTCCGCCGCGCGGGTCTTCACGCGCGGCGCGGCCGTAGCGGTGGCCTCTCCCGCGCTGTGCGCGCGCGACCGCCTCGTGGTGACCGGGCCGGCCGGCGACGCGATACCCCTGGTGCGGGACGTCCTGGCGGAGGTCGGCCGCGGCTACCGCCTGTTCGGCGACCGCGGCCTGGTCGACTCCGTGGTCACGGCGCTGCCCGACCTGCGCCCCACCTCGGGCTTCGGCTGGATGGACCGTACGGGCTCGGTCGCCGTCCCGCCCGACGGCACCGCGGACTGGCTGCCGCCCGCCGCCGCGCCCGCCGTCACCTCGCTGCTCGACCGGGCCTTCCCCGACTCCTACGCCTACCCGGGCCGCCACGGCGCCGGTGACCGCTGGGCCGGCGTCCTGCCGCCGGACGGGTCGGGCGCGCCCCTCGCGGTCGCCGCACTGGCCTGGTGCGCTCCCGGCGTGGGCCTGCTCGCGGGCGTCGCCACCGCTCCGGCCGCCCGCGGCCGGGGCCTCGGCCGCCAGGTGTGCGCCTTCGTCCTGGCCGAGGCGCTGGCCGCGTACGGCACCGCCGCGCTCGTCGTGGACGACGGCAACACCCCGGCGCTGCGGCTCTACCGCTCGCTGGGCCTGACCTACCGCCCGCTGCGGGCGGCGTACTTCCCGCCTGCCTGAGCCGGGTCGGGAGCGGGCACGCTGGCACAAAAGACGGGCACAAAAAACGGGCCGGTTCGCAGGGGGGGAGAGCGAACCGGCCCGAGGGGGGGAGTTACACCGTACCGCGTCCGGGCGCGCAACCCGCACGTTACGCGGCAGGAGGAGTGAAAGTGATTTCCACCCGGCGGTTCTGCTGACGGCCGCTTTCGGTGGAATTGTCGGCAATCGGGTAATCCTCGCCGTAGCCCCGCACCTGGAAGGTGTGGGAAGCGTCACCGGCGCTGCTCAGCTCCGTCGCCAGAACCTGGTAGACCGCCTGCGCCCGCTGCTTCGAAAGGGCCGCCCCGTGCTCGCTGCTCCCCAGGTTGTCCGTGAACCCGAAGACACGAATGGGTGAGGTGACGTGCCGCGCGTTGATGTCCTCGGCGATCGCCCGGATCCGGGACGTCACGGACGGCGACAGCGTCGCGCTGTCCTTGGCGAACGCCACCTCGGACTGCAGCGCGTAGGTGACCGTCGTGTTCGACGTCTCCTGCCGCTGCTCCGGCTGGCTCGCCGCCACCGAGGACTCGTCCGTCACCGACACGATGTCCAGCACCTTGGGCGGCGCGAGCGTCGAGCCCTCGGGCAGCTTGAGGTTGGGCGACGCAGGGTCGATGCGGACCGGAGCGGTGGGGGACGGATTCCCGGCGCTCGGCGGCGGATTCCCGTCCGCCACCGCCTGCGGCGCGAGGGCCGTGCCGGCGGCGACCAGGACGACGGTGAGCGTGAGACTTGCGGCGGCCGCCGCGGGTTTCATCGCGGTCACCCCTCGGAGTCGGAGATGGTGATCTTGGCGGGGGGCATGGTGGGGAGCTCGAACTCCACCTGGGTGGTGGCGGAGGGCGGGGAGGGGAACTGGGCGAAGATCGGGCGCGTTTCCTCGGGCTGGATCAGCGTCAGGCCCATCGTGCAGAGGCACTTGCCGTCGGTGTCCCGCAGGACGTAATAGCGCTTCTTCCCCGCCTCGTCGACCAGGACGGCGCCGGCGACCGAGGGCCCGGACGGGATCAGCGCCGTCTCGGGGCCGCGCCAGGTGGTGGCGTTGAAAACCGAGTCGCCGTTGTTGGTCAGCGAGCCCTGGACGGTCACGAAGCCGTCCGCGTCGCGCACCGCCGAGTTGATGACGACCGTGATGCCCTGCTCTCCCTTGATCTGCGCCAGGATCTGCGTCGGCGTGACGCTCGGCGAGGCGTCGCCGCCGGCGGTGCTGCCGTCCTGCGTCGCGGACGCCGACGAGGAGGTCTTGCCGTCGGCCTTCTTGCCCCCTCCGCCACCTCCGCCCCCGCCGCATGCCGCGAGCGTGAGGGCGGCGACGGCCGCGACCGCCACCGTCGTCGTCCCCCTGTGCCGGATGCCCATCGCTCCCCGTACCTCGTTCCTCGGCCGAACGACCGTCAGCTGGTCAAGTGGACTGCGTAGAACATGGACAGGTCCAGTGTGAAACCGCCCGACGCGGGATCGACGATGATGCTCTTGCCGTCGCAGACGAACGTGAGTTTCCCGCCGTCGTTCTGCGGCGGATGGCTGTCGCACCGCGAGGTGACCTCCGCCGTCGCGTGGGCCGTGGCCTTGATGCCGTCCGCGCCGCGGACCACGGTCCTGCCGATGCCCGTCAGCGACTCGACGTCCACGGTGTAGCTTCCCGGGCCGCCGTTGGACGTGCAGCGCTTGGCCTGGGCACCGTTGTCGTTGGCGAACTCCCCGGCCTTGATGCAGGGCGTCACCTCGTCCACGCCCTGGAGCAGCCGGGCGAGGTCGCCGAGTTTGCCGAGGTCGCCGGCCTTGAGAGCGGCCAGCAGCGCGTCGTGCGCCTCGTCCCGGCTCTGCCGGGCAGCCGCCAGCGCGGCGGCGTCCGCCGCGGACTGGGCGGAGTTGTGTGCCACGGACGCCTGGCCGACGGCGAAGAAGGCGAAGGCGAGGAAGAACAGCGCGCTCATCGCGACGACGTAGAGCCCGACCGTCTGACCCGCGTCGTCAGCGGCCCGGACCGCCGCTACTTGCCACCGCCGCCCCCGCCACCACCGCCCTTGCCCCCGGAGATCCGGCCGATCGCGTCGAGAATGGCCTTCTGGACGGCGTCGCCGATGCCCGTCGTCGCCAGGATCCCGATGATCACCGCGATCACGACCGCGATCCCCAGGTACTCGAACGACGTCTGCCCGCGGTCCGCGGGGGACCTCAGCCGTGCTGCCGCGCGGTCCATTCGGTCGCGGAGCCAGACCTCGGCGGCGGTGTAGCGCTGGACTGCCCACCTGTTCATCGTGTTTCGCCCCATTCTTTGTCACCTGGGTGGCCGTGGGCTGCCCGTCGGGGTCGGGGGTGGTGGTCACGGCGCACCGCCTCTCGCTGGTGGTCGTCGGTTGTCGTCCGCAGCGGATCGGAACTGATTGCAGGTGCAAATATGGTTGCGAATGCAAAGGTACACCCGAACCTCGGGCATCCGCAGCCGGTTGTGCGCCAATCGCCGTACCGGCAAGTGGCGTGTACAGCATGCCTGTTGATCACGCTGTGTCGCACCCCGATCACCCGTTTCCGAAAACATCGCCGAAATGGATCTGCGAGCCGATGACGGTGCCCGTGATCAGCAGAAGCATGGTGGCGGGGACCAGCAGCACGGTGATGACGCCGGTGGCGCGGGGGACCATGCGGGCGGCCCGGCGGCGGGCGTTCTGCGCCTCGGTACGCCGCATGTCGGCGGCGATCTGCAGGAGGGTGCGGGCGATCGGGGCGCCCAGCTCCTCACCCTGCTGGAGAGCGGTGACGAACTGGCCGACCTGGTCGCTGCGGTTGCGCTTGCGGAGCTGGTCGAAGGCGTCACGGCGGCTGACGCCGACGTCCATCTGCCGCAGGGCCACCCGGATCTCGTCCGACCAGGGGCCGGTGTAGACCGAGTTGACGCGCTCCAGGGCCTGGCGGAAACCGAGGCCCGCGCTGACGACGACGGCGAGGACGTCGAGGAAGTCCGGCAGGGTGCGTTCGATGTCGTCACGGCGGCGGCGGACGGCGAGCCAGATGCCCAGGTCCGCCCAGCCCCAGCCGTAGGCCAGCAGCAGCAGCGCCAGGAACCAGCTGCCGCGGGTCAGCGCCAGCAGGGCGGCGAGACCGCCGAGGGCGCCGTAGACCGCCCGGCGGGCCGCGTAGCGCTCGACGGTCAGGCCGTGCGGATGGCCGGCGTGGTCGATCCTGGCCCTCATCTTCGCGATACGGGCCGGCCCCATCATCCGCAGCACCATCGGCGCCCAGCGGATGCCGAGCCGGTCGATGGCGTTGCCGGTACGGGTGGTGCGGGTGCCGCCGACCTCCAGGGCGAGGGCGAGGTCGTCGGGGAGCTTGGCGTCGGCGCGCAGCAGCCCGACCGCGTAGACCACGCCGACCGCGCAGGCGGCGATCGCCAGGCCGAGTCCGAGGCCGATGAGCGTCATATGCGGCTCCTCACAGCGCTGTTCGTCCCTCTCATACGTCGATCCGCGACATGCGGCGGATCAGCGCGAAGCCGAGCGCGTACAGCCCGAGCGAGATCAGCACGCAGATCCGGCCGATCGTGGAGCCGGTCATCGCGCTGAGCGAGCCCGGCATGATGCGGTCCAGCAGGAAGAGCGAGCCCAGGCCGATGACGGGGACCGCGTAGGCGGTGACGGTGACCTGGGACATCTGGGTACGGATCTCGCGGCGGGTCTCCTTGCGCTCCTCCAGGGTGACGGTGAGATTGCGCAGCGACTCCACGACCGAGCCGCCGGCCCGGCTGGACAGCACCAGCGTGGACACCAGCACGATCAACTCCCGGCTGGGCAACCGCTCCTGCAGCTCGCCGAGGGAGTCCTCGACGGAGTGGCCCACCGCCATGGCGTCGGCGACCTTCTTCAACTCCTCGCCCGCGGGCGCGTCCAGCTCCTCCGCCGCCATCGACACCGCCGTGCGCAGGGCGAGACCCGCCTGCGTGGCGTTGGCCAGCACACGCGCCAGGTCCGGGAGTTGGGCGATGAAGCGCTCGGTGCGGATGCGGCGGCGCCATTCCAGGAACGAGTACGCGACCCAGCCGGCGATCAGCGCGGCGATCGGGCCGAAGAACGGTGCGAGCAGCGCGGCGGCCGCCACCCACGACCCGAGCACCAGGCCGACCACGGCGGCGGTGAACTGCCCGGGGGTGAGGTTGGTGCCGGTGGCGGCGAGCCGGCCGGCCAGTCGGCGGCCCCACGCGTAGCGGCGTACCCGCCGGTCGAGCGCGGCGAAGGCGACCGGCGGGCCGCCGGGGTCGCCGGCCTCGATGGCGAGCCGCTCGACCAGCGCCATCCGGTCGGCCCGGCCGCCGCGCCACGCGTGCAGGCCCCAGACGGCCAGTACGAGGGCGAGCACGGTGGCGCCGAGCACCAGCAGCGGATACGGGCCGGTGGCGAAATTCCGCCCCGCGGCGGCGAGTTCGCGGGTCGCGGTGAGACGGTGCGGCGACAGGGCCGCCGTGGTCGCTCCGCCGGGGGGCAGCGTCATTTCGCCTCCCGGCTGTCGAGTTCGAGTTCGCTGGCGCCGATCCCGAAGGCGGCCGGGACGTGCTCGCCGGCGAGGTAGAGGCGCTCGCCGATCTCCCGCGGCACCGGCCGGTGTTCGTACCAGCCGCGGACGATGCGGTCGACGCCGAGCGGCTCGGCGCGGAAGCGGGTGGCCGAGGTCAGCCGGAAGGAGTCGCGGCCGCGGGAGGAGAGAACCGCGATCTCGGCGATGCGGCGGGTGCCGTCGATGTGGCGGTGCAGCTGGACCAGGACGTCGACGGCGCTGTTGATCTGGTCGCGCAGCGCCTCGAAGGGGATCTTCACCTCGCTCATCGACGCCAGCGTCTGCAGCCGCAGCACCGCGTCCTCCGCGGAGTTGGCGTGCACGGTGGCCAGCGAGCCGTCGTGACCGGTGGACATGGCCTGCAGCATGTCCAGCGTCTCGCCGCCGCGCACCTCGCCGACGATGATGCGGTCGGGCCGCATCCGCAGCGAGTTGCGCACCAGGTCCCTGATGGTGATCCGGCCCTCGCCCTCGACATTCGGCGGCCGGGACTCCAGCCGGATCACATGCTCCTGCTGGAGTTGGAGTTCGGCCGCGTCCTCGACGGTGATGATGCGCTCGCCGTCGGGGATGAGGCCGGACAGGGCGTTGAGCAGCGTCGTCTTGCCGGACCCCGTGCCGCCGCTGACGATGATGTTGCACTTCGCGCGCACGAACGAGGACAGCAGCAGCAGCATGTGCTCGTCCAGGGTGCCCAGGCCGATGAGTTCCTTGAGGGTGTAGGCCCGCGGGAAGCGGCGGATCGTGAGGGTGGGGCCGGTCAGCGACAGCGGCGGGATCACCACGTTGACCCGCTCCCCGGAGGGCAGACGGGCGTCGACCATCGGATTCGACTCGTCCACCCGGCGGTTGACGGTCGACACGATGCGCTCGATCGTCTGCAGCAGCTGCTCGGCCGAGGAGAAGCGGGCGGCGACGGGTTCGACCCGCCCGCCGCGCTCGACGTAGATGCGGTCGGGGCCGTTGACCATGATCTCGGTCACGGTGGGGTCCTCGAGCAGCGGCTCCAGGATGCCCAGGCCCAGCGCCTCGTCCACCACCCGCCGGATCAGCGCGGCCCGCTCCGCGGTGGACAGCACCGGGCCCTCACGGCTGATGATGTGCCCGAGCACCCGCTCCAGGCGCGACCTTCGCTCGGCGGCGGCCAGCGCCGACATCTCGGCGAGGTCGATCTCCTGGAGCAGCTTGGCCCGGTAGACGGCGACCAGGTGGCTCTCCTGCGTCTGCGGAGTCGCCTCGTCGGCGACGAGTCGTGCGCGCAGGCTCATGGGGTGTCCTCCCTCGGCATCGTCGCGGTGCGCGACACCGGGCCGAACAGCCGGATGCCCGGGATCACGGAGGGCACGCGCACCTCCGCTTTGGCGGTGTAGGCGTCGAGGGGGGCGTTCTGCCAGGTGATGGTCGCGGTCAGCCAGTTGCTGACGGCGCCCGCGCCGGCGTCCTGCCCGGCCTGCTTGCCCCCGTGCGGCGGCGGCAGCGCCGCGGTCCGCGCGGCGGTACGGGCTGCCGTGCCGGCTTGCTCGGCGCAATACGCCACGAGCCCGAGCTGAACGCCCGCCAACGCGATGAGCAGCAGGAACGGCAACATCCCGAGATACTCGAGCGAGGCCACCCCCCGATCCGCCCTGCGCCGAGCACCCCTCAGGGGCGCGAGGAACGGCGCCACCAGCCCACCACCAGCCGCACGCCGCCACCGGCCCACAGGGGCAACCCGGCCCGCACCGGGCCCCACGCCGGTGACCGGTTGAGCGCGCAGTTCCCCGCGCCCCCGGTGCGCACCCACCAGCGCAAGAGCACCCCTCAGGGGCGCGAGGAACGGCGCCACCAGCCCACCACGAGCCGCACGCCGCCACCGGCCGGAAGAGGCAACCCGGTCCGCACCGGACCACCGGCCGGTGACCGGGGGCGCAGAGGAGCGGGGCAGGGCCGCGGCCCTGGAGAGGGGGACCCGGGAGTGCGGGGGAACCCCGCCGGAGGCGGTGTTCATCGGTCGGGCCGTTCGTCGACGGTCTTGGCGTGGCCGTGGACGGGGAGCCAGAAGTTGATGACGCCGGGGAAGAGGACCGGGACATGCAGGGTCACGGTGGCCTCGACGGTGCCGTCGAAGTTGCTCTGGGCGTCGACCTTGGCGTCGCCCGACCACGCGCCGGGCAGGTCGCTGCGGGCGGCCTCGTCGCCCGCGGCCCGCGGGGAGTCGGACACGGCGGCGGCCCGCGCCGCCGCGTCGGCCGCGTCGCCGGCCAGGGTGAAGGTGTAGCCCGCCAGTACCGCCTGCCAGACCAGGATCAGGGTGACCAGGATGATCGGCGTCATCCCCAGCGTCTCCAGGGTGACCTGGCCGCGGTCGCCGCCGCCGCGGCGGGACTTCCTGGTGCGGGCCGCCGGCAGCGCCGCCCCGGTGACCAGGCCCAGCTCGCCCGCCAGGGACCAGATGCCGGCCTTGACGGTGGAGCGGGTGTCGAGGTCGTGCAGGCGGCCCGCGTCGATGACGGGCTGGAGTTCGCGGAAGGCGGCGGGGACGACCGAGGCCGCGATACGCGTGCCGGTGATGCGGCCGACCAGGCTCGGCTGGATCTCCGTTGAGCGGGTGTGGCGGTTGACGACCGTGGTCGTGTCCTGGGGTTTGCGTATCTGGAGGCGGTCCCACATGCGGACCATGCGCTTGGCGGCGCGGACCGCCACCACGTCGGGCGTGGTGACCAGGACCGCGGTGTCGGCGACCTCGACGGCGGCCGCGTTGGCACTGGTCATCTGGGTGCCGCAGTCGACGACGACGACTTCGTAGCGCTGCCGCAGGGCGGTCAGGACGAGGCGGGCGGCCCGGTCGGTGACGTCCTCGCCGCGCTCGCCGTCGGCGGGGGCGAGCAGCAGGGCGGGGCCCGACTCGTGGACGTACATGGCGTCCTGGAGGACGCGGGAGGAGACGTCCGCGATGTCGGCGAGGTCGGCGACCGAGCGGCGGAACTGCACGTCGAGGTAGGAGGCGACGTCGCCGCCCTGGAGGTCGAGGTCGACCAGGGCGGTGGAGCGGCCCGACGCGTGGGCGGCCAGGGCGAGGTGGATGGCGGTGACGGTGGTGCCGACGCCGCCCTTGGCCCCGGCGACGGCGACCAGGGTGCCGCCGGCGACCGCGGGCAGGGCGGCGCGCTGCGGGCCGAGGTGGCGGCGGACGCCGGCGGCCCAGGTGGCGGCGGCGTCGACGCGGGCGCCCAACTCGTCGTAGGACAGCGGGAGTCCGATGACGCCTCGGGCGCCGGAATTCATCGCGGCGGCCAGTGCGGCGGGGCCGGGGTCGCCGGTGAGCAGGACGACGCCGACCGCGGGGTAGCGCAGCGCGATGTCGCGGACCAGGTCGAGCGCGGGCATCGGGCCGATCGCCTCGTGGACGATGACGACTTCGGGCAGTTCGTCGAAGCCCGACTCGGCGGCGCCGGCCAGCAGTTCGAGCAGGCCGGTGGAGTCGTGCAGCGCGGGTGCCGGTTCCGCGCCGGGGAGTTGGCCGAGCAGGCCGGTAAGGGCGCGGGCGGCGTCGGCGTCGGAGGTGGCGGCGACGATGCGTACGGTCACGGGCGGCCGCCTCCCCTGCCGGCGGTGTCCCCGGACAGCGTGTAGGTGCGGCTGGTGTCCGGGGGTGCGGCGGTGTCGCCGGGGGCCACCAGGGCGAGACGTACGTGTTCGGCGAACGACTCGGCGTAGGCGACGCGTTGGGCGTCCTCGGCGCCCAGCGCGAAGGTGATGGGCACGCCCTCGGTGGACAGCCGCTGCGCGTCGGCGCTCTTGTCGAAGGCCTTGATCTCGCCGACGTCGATGACCTGGGCGCCGGCGACGATGATGCGCGAGAGGTCGGGGTCGGTGTCCTTGCGGCCGGCGAAGGTGGCGAAGATGTTGACCCGGGCGCCCGGGGTGATCTTGCCGGCGACGCCGGTCTCCGCGTCGATCATGATGGCGATCTCCATCTGGCCCGGCCGCAGTTCGGGCCGGGCGGCCACCATGTCGGTCTGCAGCAGCGAGCCCTTCTTGAGCGCCACCGCGGCGATCTTGCCCTGCACCTGCCCGAGGTCGCGGACCGCGGTGTCCGGCAGCCAGCGCGACGGGACCTGTATCCGCCGTATGTCGGCGCCGCCGATCTGCTGGTACGCGGCTATGTCGGTGGACAGTTCGTACGCCGTGACCTTCTCCCCGACCTGCGACCGCGCGTCGTTGACGACGGCGAGCACCCCGGCGAAGGCGGCGACCGCGCACACGGCGGAGACCACCAGGAGGACGGCACCACGGCGCTGACGTGAGTTCATGTGCGGGCGGACCTATCGCTTGTGGGGTTCGAGTTGGGGGCGGCGCGGGGTCTCCACGGAGCGGCCGCGGTGGTCGGCGGCGTGCTTGGCCGGGGCCTGCCGCTCCGCGAGCCGGGTGGCGCAGAACAGGCACTGGTCGCCGATGACTTCGAGCCCGCACCAGGTGCAGGTGTCGCGCCGCACGGAGGTGACGAGCTGGTAGAGCATGCCGACGTCGGCGATGTAGGCGGTGAACTCGACCAGTTTGGCGGTGCCCCACCAGCGGGCCGAGTCCGGCGGCAGCGGCACCTCGCGCAGGTGCTGGGAGTGCCAGGCGGCGGCCAGCGGGCCGGTGATCCAGCCGGGGTCGAGGCCCTTGCCGGCCACCGCGAGTTGCGTCTGGTAGCCGGGGCCCGGCGGGATCGCGGTCGGCTCGGCCTCGCCGAGGTAGGGCTCGGGGTGCGCGAGGACCGCGAAGTGCCGCCCGGGCACGAGGGACTTGACGTGGGTGCCGACGCCGACCGGCACCCGGTCGAGCTTGGCGACCGAGCCGAGCAGCGCGCCGGAGTGCAGGTAGTACGACAGCAGGCGGGCGGCGCCGGCGAGCACGCCGGGCCCGAGGTCGGTGCCGGCCAGCTGGCGCAGCTGCTCGCCGAGCAACGCCCTGGCCAGCGGCGGCAGGGTCAGCGGCACGATCGCCAACCGGTCGGCCTCCAGGGCGGATCGGACGGTGTGCAGGCGGCGGCGGACCGGGTCGTCGGGCTCGGGCGGGGCGAGCGCGACGACATGGCCGTGGGCGTCCAGCGCGGACGCGATCCGCGTCACGTGCTCCTCCAGCGGAAGCGCGAGGTCGTCCGTCGTGACCGTGATGACGTCCAGCATCCGGAACCTCCTCCTTTCCGCCGGTTCGGCCCTGCGGCCTGGCGATTTTCGCTCGTCAGCTTATCGATGTGTAGCGGATCGGGTGCGCAAAGTTGCGGATCGGCAATGGTGAACGGCGGCTGTCCGCAAGAGGTCTTGACAACCCAATTGGTCTGGACCAACTTTCTCCCTTACCGGGCCATCCCGGTAATCCCGAGGGCCTGCCCGGACTTCCCGGTCACCCGCACTCCCACCACCCCCCCCCACTCCTTGCCCCCAGGAGGCAGTCGTGGAACGTGCATCGCACGCGAATCGAGCCGGCAGGACACACCGCAGACCGACCGTCAGGCAGCGTACGGTCGCCGCACTGAGCGCGGCGGCGGTGATCGGCGCGGGCGTGGCCGTCGCCACCGTCGGCGACGCGAGTGCCGCGACCACCAACCTCGTCGCCAACCCCGGCTTCGAGAGCGGGCTCTCGAACTGGACCTGCACCGCGGGCAGCGGCGCCGCCGTCTCCAGCCCGGTGCACTCCGGGTCCGGGGCGCTCAAGGCCACCCCGTCGAGCAGCGACACCGGCCAGTGCTCGCAGACCGTCAGCGTGCAGCCCAACTCCCAGTACACGCTCAGCGCGTGGGTCCAGGGCTCCTACGTCTACATCGGCGCCACCGGCACCGGCGGCACCGACCCGTCGACCTGGACGCCGAGCGCGTCCTCCTACCAGCAGCTCAGCGTCAACTTCACCACCGGCGCCGGCACGCACTCGGTGACCGTCTACACGCACGGCTGGTACGCCCAGCCCGCGTACTTCGCCGACGACATCACCCTGACGGGCCCCGGCGGCTCCACCACCCCGCCCACCACGCCGCCGACCACCCCGCCCACCACTCCTCCGACGACCCCGCCGACCACTCCCCCGACCACCCCGCCCACGACGCCGCCGACCACCCCGCCGTCGGGAGGCCTGCCCAAGCACAAGGTCACCGGCTACTGGCAGAACTTCAACAACGGCGCCACCGTGCAGACCATCGCGCAGGTGCAGAGCCAGTACGACATCATCGCCGTGGCCTTCGCCGACGCGACGACCACGCCCGGCGCGGTGTCCTTCACGCTCGACCCGTCGCTCGGCTACAGCGTCGCGCAGTTCAAGGCCGACATCGCCGCCAAGCAGGCTGCGGGCAAGAAGGTGATCATCTCGGTCGGCGGGCAGAACGGCACGATCTCGATACGGGACTCGGCGTCGGCCACCAACTTCGCCAACAGCGTCTACTCGCTGATGCAGACGTACGGCTTCAACGGCGTCGACATCGACCTGGAGAACGGCATCGACTCCACCTACATGCCGCAGGCACTGCGGGCGCTGAGCGCCAAGGCCGGCTCGGGCCTGATCATCACGATGGCGCCGCAGACGATCGACATGCTGTCGGCGGGCAGTGATTACCTGGCCACCGCGCTGAAGGTCAAGGACATCCTGACCATCGTCAACACGCAGTATTACAACAGCGGTTCGATGAACGGCTGCGACGGCGGCGTCTACAGCCAGGGCTCGGTGGACTTCATCACCACGCTGGCCTGCACCGCGATCCAGGCCGGCCTGTCACCGTCCCAGGTCGGCATCGGCACCCCCGCCTCCACCAGCGCGGCCGGCTCCGGCTACGTCAGCCCGACCGTCGTCAACAACGCCCTGGACTGCCTCGCCAAGGGCACCGGCTGCGGCACCTTCCACCCGTCCACCACCTGGCCCGGCATCGGCGGCGCGATGACCTGGTCGACGAACTGGGACGCCTCCGCCGGGAACACCTGGTCCAACGGCGTCGGCCCGCACGTCCACGCCCTGCCGTAACCGGCGGTTCGCCCGGCAGGTCACGAGCCGTGCCCTGCCGGGCGAGCGAGTCCTCAGGGGCGTGTTCGCCCCACGGACAGCGCCCCGCGGAGATCAGGCCAGAACGGCCATCGCGTCGATCTCGACCAGGAGGCCGGCCGGGAGGCCCACGTAGACGGTGGTGCGGGCGGCCGGGGGCTCGGTGAGGGCGGCGAAGTACGCGTCGTAGAGCTCGTTGAACTCGGCGAAGTGCGCCGTGTCCGTCAGGTAGACGCGGACCATGACCGCGTCCTCCCAGGACGCGCCCCCGGCCTCCAGGACCGACTGGACGTTGGCGAGGGTCTGGAGGACCTGGGCGCGCAGGGTGGGGCCGGCCGGGGTCGGCGGACGGCCCTCGATGGCGGGCAGGAAGCCGACCTGGCCCGCGACCTGGAGGATCGCGCCCTTGCGCACGCCGTGCGAGAACCTCGCCGGGGGCGCGGTGTGGGTCGGCGGGGTGATCGCGGTCTTGGCGGTGGTCATCGGGTCGCGCCTTTCGTGACGGAAGGGGAGGCAGCAGCGGGGGCGGCGGCACGGGAGGACGGGCCGGCGACGCCGGACAGCTCGGCCCCGATCGCCTCGGCGGTCCGCAGGATCAGCGGCCGCAGCCGCAGCAACTCCTCGGCGGTGACGACCACGTTGGGCGCCGACACCGACATGGCCGCGCAGACCCGCCCGTCGGGGCCGTGCAGCGGGGCGCCGACGCAGTTGATGGACTCCTCGTGGCCGCCGAGGTCGCAGGCCCAGCCCTGGTCGCGTACCCGGGCCAGCTCGGCGAGGAAGGCGGCGGCGTCCGGCGTCGAACGCGGGGTGTAGCGCGGGTAGTCGAGGCCTTCGGCGACCGCCCGGCGCTCCGGCTCCGGCAGGTCGGCGAGCAGCAGTTTGGCGACGGCGGCGACCGTGATGGCGACCGGGCGGCCGATCCGGGAGTACATGCGGACCGGGTAGCGGCTCTCCACCTTGTCGATGTAGACGACCTCGCCCTGCTCGTAGACGGCCAAGTGCACGGTGTGGCCGGTGCGTTCGTTCAGTGCGGCCAGGTGCGGGTGGGCGATGCCGCGGATGTCCAGGGCCTCGACGGCCTGTTGGGCGAGGGCGAACAGCCGGGCGCCGAGCCGGTAGCGCTGGTCCTGCTGGCGGTAGACCAGGCCGTGGTCGTGCAGCGTACGCAGCAGCCGCAGCGCGGTGGACTTGTGCACGTCCAGCCGGGTGGCGACCTGTTCCAGGCTCGCGGGCCCCTCGGCGAGCAGCGGCAGGATGCTCAGCGCGCGGTCGACCGTCTGACTCACCGTCCCACCACCTCCTCGTCCCGGTCCCGGTCCTCGCCCCGGTCCGTCCAGCCGGGGCCGAGTCGCAGTCTGCCCCATGCGGTGTCGTCCAGCGCGGCAAGGGCGTCGGCGTGCGCGCGGGCGGGCGGCGGCGCGAGGTCGCCGGGGGCGGTCAGCGCGGCGGCGGCCAGCAGGTGGCCGTGCCGCAGCCGGTCGCGCGGCGGCAGCCCGCGCAGGGTCGCGGACAGGAAGCCGGCGGCGAAGGCGTCGCCCGCGCCCACGTGGGCGACCACGTCGACCGCCGGCGCCGGTACGTGCACCCGCTCGCCGCCGCTGAAGACGGTGGCGCCGCCCGCGCCCTGCTTGACCACGACGGTGGCCGGCTCTGGCAGCGCGGCGCGGATCGCGTCGGCGTCCGCCAGGCCCCAGGCGGCCTGGGCCTCGTCCTCGCCGACGAAGACCAGGTCGCAGCCGCGGGCGAGTTCGGCCAGCAGCCACGGGTCGGCGCCGTGCCACAGCGCGGGCCGGTGGTTGACGTCGAAGGACACCAGGGGGCGGCCCGGCTCGCGGTGGGTGAGCCGCCGCATCAGGGCCTTGCAGGTGGCCGACAGGGCGCAGGTGATCCCGGTCAGGTGCAGCACCCGCCCGGCCCACACGTCCCTGCGCTGCACCAGCGCGGGCGACAGCGCGGAGGCGGCGGAGCCTTTGCGGTAGTAGACGACCTCGGCGCGTCCCGGGGCCGCGTCCAGCGTGGTGGCGCGCTCGCCCGCCGTACGGAAGTAGACGCCGGTGGGCCGGTGCGGGTCGCGCTGGACCGCGCTGACGTCGACACCGGATCCGGCGATGGTCTCCACCAGGTGGTCGCCGAAGCCGTCGGCGCCGACCCGGCTGACCCAGCGGACGCTGTGGCCGGTACGGGCCAGGGTGCACGCGACGTTCGACTCGGCGCCGCCGATGGACCGGTGGAAGGCGGGGACGTCGGCCAGCCGCCCGGCGCTGCCCGGCACGAAGGTGACCATGGACTCCCCCAGGCATACGACGTCCACGCTCGGCGTCACGCTCATGCTCGCTCTCACTGGGGTAGGGCTGGGGGTACGGGTCCGCGGAACGGGCCTGCGGTCCGGGCCCGCGGTACAGGGTCCGCGCCGTTGACCAGGCACAGGCCCGGATGTTAGACAGCTCGAAACACGATACGCAATGGCCGTTGCATATTGTGCAACGTCTCGCGGGCTACGGAGGGTGCATGGACGTCGTCGCCGAACGGGTCGCCGCGCTGCGCGAGGAACGGATCGACCACCGTTTCAAGGGCCTGCCGCCGGACGCGGAAGGGCTCACCGTCGGCGAGCTCGCCGACCAGCGGCGCACCCTCGCCGACGGCGGTTTCACCACCCCGCTGCTCGTGCTGTCCGCCGCGGCCCTCGACCACAACCTCGCCGTGCTGGAAGGCTGGACCACCGAACACGGCCTCGCCTTCGCCCCGCACGGCAAGACGTCGATGGCCCCGCAGCTCTTCGCCCGCCAGCTCGAGCGCGGCGCCTGGGGCATCACCGTCGCCGTGCCCCACCAGCTACGCGTCTGCCGCGCCTTCGGCATCCCCCGGGTCTTCCTCGCCAACGAGCTCGTCGACCCGGCGGCGCTGCGCTGGCTCGCCGCGGAACTGGACGCCGACCCGGACTTCGCGTTCGTCTGCTACGTCGATTCGGTCCGCGGCGTCCAACTCATGAACGAGGTGCTGCTCGCCGCGGGGACCCGGCGGCGGGTCGACGTCGTCGTCGAACTCGGCGCCGGGCCCGGCGCGCGGACCGGGGCCCGTACGGAGGCGGACTGCGCCGCCGTGGCCGCCGCGGTCGGGGCGGCGGACCGGCTGCGGCTCGTCGGCGTGGCCGGTTACGAGGGCGAGGTGCCGGACGCCGATCCCGAGCGGGTACGGGCCTGGCTGCGGCGGCTGGTCGCGCTCGCGGCGGAGCTGGACCGGAGCGGCGCCTTCGCGGACGCGGAGCGGATCGTGATCAGCGCGGGGGGCTCGGCGTGGTTCGACGCGGTCGCGGACGTCTTCGGGGGCATCGGCGCGATGTCGGCGCCCGTGCTGCCGCTGCTGCGGTCCGGGGCCTACGTCACGCACGATGACGCGCACTATGCCCGGGTGACGCCCTTCACCCGGGTGCCTGGGCGCCTCGAACCGGCCTTCCGGCTCTGGGCGCAGGTCGTCTCCCGGCCGGCGCCGGGGCAGGCCTTCCTCAACGCGGGCAAGCGCGACGCGCCCTACGACCTCGGGCTCCCGACGCCGGTGGCCGTCCACTCCCCCGCCGGGCTCCGCCCCGCACCCCCCGAGCTGCGCGTCAGCGGCATCTCCGACCAGCACCTGTGGCTCTCCGTCCCGCCGGACGACGCCCTGGAGGTCGGCGACCTCGTCGCCCTGGGCCTCTCGCACCCCTGCACCACCTTCGACAAATGGCCGCTCATCCCCGTCGCCACCCCCGACGGCATCGTGACGGACTACGTCCGCACCTTCTTCTAGCCGTCCGCCGGAAAAGGACGGAAGGTCCCGGCAGCCGGGGAAGGGGCTGGTCGGGGGACGTAGGGTCACCGGCATGGGCTTGGACTTGGTGGTGCGGGGCGCCCGCGTCGTGGACGGCAGCGGGGCGCCCGGCTTCACGGGGGACGTCGCCGTCGCGGGCGGGCGGATCGTCGAGGTGCGCCGCGGCAGCGGCAGGGGCCTGACCGGCGGCCGGGTGATCGACGGGCGCGGGCTCGTGCTCGCGCCCGGCTTCATCGACATGCACGCGCACAGCGACCTGGCCCTGCTCACCGACCCGGCCCACGAGGCGAAGGCGGCGCAGGGCGTCACCCTGGAGGTCCTCGGCCAGGACGGCCTGTCGTACGCGCCCGCCGACGACCGCACCCTCGACACCCTGCGCACCCTCATCGCCGGGTGGAACGGCGACGGCTCGGGCGTGGTGTTCGACTGGCGCACGGTCGGGGAGTACCTGGACCGGCTGGACGCCGGCGTCGCCGTCAACGCGGCCTATCTCGTACCGCAGGGCACCGTCCGGATGATGGCGGTGGGCTGGGAGGACCGGCCGGCCTCGCCGGACGAGCTGCGGGAGATGAAGCGGCTGGTCGCCGAGGGCATGGCGCAGGGCGCGGTGGGGATGTCGTCGGGGCTGACCTACACCCCGGGGATGTACGCGCCGGACGCCGAGCTGACCGAGTTGTGCCGGGTGGTCGCCGACCACGGCGGCTACTACTGCCCGCACCACCGTTCGTACGGCGCCGGCGCCCTGCGGGCGTACGAGGAGATGATCGCGGTCGCCAGGAACGCCGGCTGCCCACTGCACCTGGCGCACGCCACGATGAACTTCGACGTCAACGCGGGCCGCGCCGCCGACCTGCTCGACGTGCTGGACAAGGCGCTGGCGGAGGGCGCCGACATCACGCTGGACAGCTACCCGTACACGGCCGGCTGCACGACGCTGGCCGCGCTGCTGCCCAGCTGGGCGGCGGTCGGCGGCCCCGAGGCGACGCTGGCCAGGCTGCGCGACGCGCCCACGGCCGAGCGCATCAGGCACGCCCTGGAGGTCGAGGGGTCGGACGGCAGCCACGGGGTGCCGATGGACTGGTCCACGATCGAGGTGTCGGGCACCGCGGACCCGGCTCTGGCCGACCGGGTCGGCACCCGCCTCGGCGGCTGGCCGGCGGCCCGCGCGCTGCTGCTGGCCGACCGGCTCGGGACGACGATCCTGCAGCACGTCGGCGACGAGCGGAACGTCCGTACGGTGATGCGGCACCGCACCCACACGGCCGGCTCCGACGGCATCCTGCACGGCGCGAAGCCGCACCCGCGGGCGTACGGCACCTTCCCGCACTACCTGGGCCACTACGTGCGCGAGCTCGGCGTCCTCACCCTGGAGGAGTGCGTCGCCCACCTGACCGGCCGCCCCGCCGCCCGCCTGCGCCTCTCCGACCGCGGCCTGATCCGCGAGGGCCACCGCGCCGACCTGGTCCTCTTCGACCCGGCGACCGTCGCGTCGGGCGCCACCTACGAGCGGCCGCGCCGCCTGCCGACCGGCATCCCGCACGTCCTGATCGACGGCCGCTTCGTCATCGAGGACGGCCGCCGCACGGACGTCCTGGCGGGACGGTCGGTACGCGGCGCGTCCTGCCCGCCCCGCCCCGACACGGCACCCCGACCGCCGCGGCGGGCCGCCTCCGGCGTCCCCCAGGTGGCGAAAAACACCGCGCGGCGGACGTAACGTGCCCGTAAGGTGACCGGCATGCAGGTGATCCAGTCCACGAAGCTCGCAAATGTCTGTTACGAGATCCGGGGTCCGGTTCTTGAGGAGGCGATGCGGCTGGAGGCGGCCGGACACCGCATCCTCAAGCTGAACACCGGGAATCCCGCCGGGTTCGGGTTCGAGTGCCCGCCCGAGATCCTTGAGGACATGCTGCGCACCCTGAAGGACGCGCACGGCTACGGCGATGCCAAGGGTCTGCTGTCGGCGCGGCGGGCGGTGATGCAGCACTACCAGACCAAGGGCATCCCGCTGGACGTCGAGGACATCTACCTCGGCAACGGCGTGTCCGAGCTGATCCAGATGTCGATGCAGGCGCTGCTCGACGACGGCGACGAGGTGCTGGTGCCCGCGCCGGACTATCCGCTGTGGACCGCGTCGGTCGCGCTGGCCGGCGGCACGGCGGTGCACTACCGGTGCGACGAGCAGGCCGACTGGATGCCGGACCTCGCCGACATCGAGCGCAAGGTGACCGACCGCACCAAGGCGATCGTCATCATCAACCCGAACAACCCGACCGGCGCGGTCTACGACGACGAGCTGCTGCGCGGGCTCACCGACATCGCCCGCCGCCACCGGCTCGTGGTCTGCTCCGACGAGATCTACGACAAGATCCTCTACGACGACACCACGCACACCCCGACCTCGGCGATCGCCCCCGACCTGCTCACCCTCACCTTCAACGGCCTGTCCAAGGCCTACCGGGTGGCGGGCTACCGCAGCGGGTGGATGGCGGTGTGCGGCCCCAAGACGCACGCGGGCAGCTACATCGAGGGCCTGACGATCCTGGCCAACATGCGGCTGTGCGCCAACATGCCGGCCCAGCACGCGATCGCCACCGCGCTCGGCGGCCACCAGTCGATCACCTCGCTGGTCCTGCCCGGCGGCCGCCTCGCGGCCCAGCGGGACGCCACGTACGCGGCTCTGACCGCGATCCCCGGCGTGACCTGCGTGAAGCCCAAGGGCGCGCTCTACGCCTTCCCGCGGCTCGACCCGCAGGTCTACAAGATCAAGGACGACCGCCAGATGGTCCTCGACCTGCTCAGGGCCGAGAAGATCATGATCGTCCACGGCACCGGCTTCAACTGGATCGAGCCCGACCACTTCCGCATCGTCACGCTCCCGCGCGCGGAGGACCTGACCGAGGCGATCGGCCGCATCGGCCGGTTCCTGGACAGCTACTCCCAGCCGTAGCGGCTTCGGCGTGAGCCGCGTCAGCCCACCACCGGCCGGTGGTGGGCTGAGCGCTCCGTTCTCCCCCCAGGGCCTCGCCCGGGGGTGCCCCCACGCGCCGCTGTGGGGCGCCGCCCTGCGCGGGGCTTAGGCGGGGCCCAGGCGGGCGACCAGGGACTCGTACTCGGCCCACAGCTCCGGCGGCGTGCGGTCGCCGAAGGTCTCCAGGTGGGCCGGGATCAGCCCGGCCTCCTCGCGCCAGGCCTGGGGGTCGACCGTCAGGAGCAGGTCGAGGGCGGCCGGGCTCAGGCCGAGGCCGTCCGTGTCGAGGGCGCCCGGCGCCGGCAGCGTGCCGATGGGGGTGCTGACCCCTTCCGCGGTGCCGTTCAGCCGGTCGACGATCCACTTCAGGACCCGGCTGTTCTCGCCGAAGCCGGGCCACACGAAGTGGCCGTCCGCGTCCTTGCGGAACCAGTTGACGTAGTAGATCTTCGGCAGTTTCGCCGGGTCGTGGGCCTTGCCCACCTCCAGCCAGTGCGCGAAGTAGTCGCCCATGTTGTAGCCGCAGAAGGGCAGCATCGCGAAGGGGTCGCGGCGCAGCTCGCCGACCTTGCCCTCGGCGGCGGCCGTCTTCTCGCTGGCGATGTTCGCGCCGAGGAAGACGCCGTGCTGCCAGTCGAAGGACTCGGTGACCAGCGGTACGGCGGTGGCGCGGCGGCCGCCGAAGAGGATCGCGGAGATCGGGACGCCGCGCGGGTCCTCCCACTCGGGGGCGATGATCGGGCACTGGTCGGCGGGGACGGTGAAGCGGGCGTTGGGGTGGGCGGCGGGCGTGCCGGACGCGGGGGTCCAGTCGTTGCCCTTCCAGTCGGTGAGGTGGGCCGGGGGCTCCTCGGTCATGCCCTCCCACCACACGTCGCCCTCGTCGGTGAGGGCGACGTTGGTGAAGATGGAGTTGGCGTACATCGTCTTCATGGCGTTGGCGTTGGTGTGCTCGCCGGTGCCGGGGGCGACGCCGAAGAACCCGGCCTCGGGGTTGATGGCGTACAGCCGGCCGTCCTCGCCGAAGCGCATCCAGGCGATGTCGTCGCCGATGGTCTCGACGGTCCAGCCGGAGACGGTGGGCTCCAGCATCGCCAGGTTGGTCTTGCCGCACGCGGAGGGGAAGGCGGCGGCGACGTATTTGGTCTCCCCCCGCGGCGGGGTGAGCTTGAGGATCAACATGTGCTCGGCGAGCCAGCCCTCGTCGCGGGCCATGACGGAGGCGATCCGCAGGGCGTAGCACTTCTTGCCCAGCAGGGCGTTGCCGCCGTAGCCGGAGCCGTAGGACCAGATCTCCCGGTCCTCGGGGAAGTGCGAGATGTACTTGGTGTCGCTGCACGGCCAGGGCACGTCGGCCTGGCCGTCGGCGAGCGGGGCGCCGACCGAGTGGACGGCCTTGACGAAGTCCCCGTCGGTGCCCAGCTCGTCCAGGACGGCGCTGCCCATCCGGGTCATCGTGCGCATGGACACGGCGACGTACGCGGAGTCGGTGATCTCCACGCCCATCGCGGACAGCGGTGAGCCGAGCGGCCCCATGCAGAACGGCACGACGTACATCGTCCGGCCGCGCATCGCCCCGCGGAAGAGCCCCGTCTCACCGGTGAAGACCTCCCGCATCTCGGCGGGGTCCTTCCAGTGGTTGGTGGGGCCCGCGTCGGCCTCGTCCGCCGAGCAGATGAACGTACGGTCCTCGACGCGCGCCACGTCGGAGGGGTCGGAGGCCGCGTGGTACGAGTTCGGTCGCAGGGTCGGGTCGAGCCTGGTGAAGGTGCCCTTCGCGACGAGTTCCGCCGCGAGCAGGTCGTACTCCGCCTGCGAGCCGTCGCACCAGACGACCTCGTCGGGCTGGGTGAGATCGGCGATCTCGCCGACCCATCGGATCAGTTCCTGGTGTTCGGTGGGAGCCGTATTAGCGCGCGCCACGATCGCTCCGTCCCGCCGGGTCCGCACAGACCGGCGTGAGAGTTGAGGGTTGGTTCGGCCCCTTGGGGGCTGCGGCCCGGACGCGTTCGTGGAGTGCTCATCCGGTACCGACCGCACTCATATGAGTGTGAGGCCGGTCGAACGAGTCTGTCCAGGGGAGCGGAAGTGAGCCCCGCCACGACCGGCACGACGGCACGCGCGGCCGAGCCACGCCCGGGCAACCTACGGTGGCGTAGGTAGGATTGACGCCATGAGCGCAGTCGACCACACTGCAGAAGTACCCTCCGACGTCGATGGTCTCGACCTGGCCGCACCGATAAAACCCAAGCTCAGAGGGTGGTTGCACGCGGGAATGTTCCCCGCGGTGCTCATTTCCGGGGTGGTGCTCACCGCCTTCGCGCAGAGCACCAGGGGACGCGTCGCGTGCGCGGTCTTCACGGTGTCGGCCTGCGCGCTGTTCGGCGTGAGCGCGCTTTACCACCGCGGCGACTGGGGTCCGCGCAGCGCCGGAATTTTGCGCCGGCTTGACCATGCGAACATCTTCCTGATCATCGCGGGCACCTACACACCGCTCGCGATACTGCTGCTGCCCGGTGGCACCTCCCACTTGCTGCTGTGGATGGTGTGGGCCGGGGCGCTGGCCGGTATCGCCTTTCGCGTCTGCTGGATCGGCGCTCCCCGGTGGCTGTACACACCCTGCTACATCGCGCTGGGCTGGGTCGCGGTCTTCTTCCTGCCGGACTTCCTGCGCACCGGCGGCGTCGCCGTCCTGGTCTGCGTGATCGTCGGCGGGCTGCTCTACAGCACGGGCGCGGCCGTCTACGGCTTCAAGCGGCCCAACCCGTCGCCGCGCTGGTTCGGCTTCCACGAGGTCTTCCACTCGCTCACGCTGGCCGCCTTCATCGTCCACTACATCGGCATCTCGCTGGTGGCCTACCAGCACCGATAGGCCGCCGCCCCCTCGACGCCACCTCGGCCCGCGCCCCCTCGGGGGTGCGGGCCTTCGTCATGCCCGCGACATGGCGCTTCACGATGCCCGGGATCCGGTTGGCAGGGAAGCACGCGCGAGCTACATTCTTTTGAGAGTCGCTATCAATTGACGCTCTCTCGCAGGAGATCTCGATGTCCGCTCCCTCAACCGCTCCCCCGCAGCCCGACCCCCGGCGCTGGCTCGCGCTCATCGCGCTGTGCCTGAGCATGCTCGTCCTCAGCTTCGACACCACGATCCTCAACGTCGCCCTGCCGACCATGGCGGGCAGCATCGGCGCCGGCACCGGCGACATGCAGTGGATCGTCGACTCGTACACCGTCGTCTTCGCCGCCGCGATGCTGCCCGCCGGCCTGCTCGGCGACCGCTTCGGGCGGCGCCGGATGCTGGTCGCCGGCCTCGCGGTCTTCCTCGTCGGCTCCGTCCTCGGCTCGCTCGTGGACAGCCCCGGCCCGGTCATCGCCGCCCGCACCGTCATGGGCCTGGGCGGCGCCTTCGTCATGCCGCTCGCCCTGTCGGTCATCCCGTCGCTGTTCGGCCCGGCCGAACGCCCCAAGGCGGTCGCGCTGGCCAGCACCGCCGTGGCCTTCGGCATGCCGCTCGGCCCGATCATCGGCGGCACCCTCCTCCAGCACTTCTGGTGGGGCTCGGTCTTCCTGGTCAACATCCCGCTCATCGCGCTGGCGGTCGCGGCCTGCTACGCCCTGCTGCCCGAGACCACCGACCCGGCCGCACCACGGGTCCGGGTGTCCAGCACCTTCTGCAGCGTCCTCGGCCTCGGCGCCCTGGTCTACGGCATCATCGAGGCGCCCAACCGCGGCTGGGGCGACCCGCTCGTCGTGGCCGTGCTCGCGGCCGGGGCGGTCCTGCTGGCCGCGCTCGTGCTGCGGGAGCGGACGGTCGAGCGGCCCATGCTCGACATGAGCCTGCTGCGGCAGCGCGCCTTCCTGGGGAACGCCGTCGCCGCCACCCTGGTCAGCTTCATCCTCACCGGCATGGTCTTCGTCCTGCCGTCGTACCTCCAGTCGACGCTGGGCTACGACGCCTTCGGCACCGGCCTGCGGCTGCTGCCGATGCTGGGCGGGCTGATGGTCGCCGCCCGGCTCAGCCCCTACCTGGCCGCCAGGTCCGGGCCGCGCCCGGTGATCGTCGCCGGCCTGCTGGCCCTGGCCGCGGGCGCCTTCCTCGGCGCCACCACCGCGAGCGGCGACGGGTACGGCGGCACCGCGCTGTGGCTGGCGATCGCCGGCGCCGGTCTCGGCCTGGTCGTCGTGCAGGCCATGAACAGCGCGCTCGGCGCCCTCCCCAGGGAGCGCGCCGGCAGCGGCTCCGGCCTGCTCCAGACGCTCCGGCAGACCGGCGCGGCCATCGGCGTCGCCATCCTCGGCAGCGTCCTGGCCGCCGGCTACACCGACCGCCTCGACACCGCCGGCCTGTCACCGGACGCCGCTCACACCGCCCGCGAGTCGGTCGTCGGCGCCCACGCCGTCGCCGCCCGGCTCGGCGACCGGGCCCTGGCCGCCTCCGCCGACACCTCGTATCTGCACGGCATGGACCTGGCGCTGGTCGCCTGCGGTGCCGCCTCGCTGGTCACCGCGCTGCTGCTGGCGGCCCTGCTGCCCAACCCGCGCCCGGACCGCCCGGCGGCCGCCGCCCCGGCCGCCCCCGCGGACGCGATGGCCGAGCAGCGGGCGGATGCCCGACAATGACGTCATGTCCCCTCGAACCCCCGACACCGGCTGCCCCCCGCGGGCGGGCCTGCGGGAACGCAAGAAGGTCCAGACCCGGCAGGCCATCCGCGCCGCCGCGTACCGGCTCTTCGCGGAGCACGGATACGACGCCACGCCGGTGGACCGGATCGCGGCGGAGGCGGATGTGTCGCCCAGCACGGTCTTCCGCTACTTCCCCACCAAGGAGGACATCGTCCTCACCGACGAGTACGACGACATGATGGCGGACATGCTGCGCGACCGCCCCGAGGGGGAGCCGCCGCTGGTCTCGCTGCGGATGGTCCTGCACGAGTCGCTGGGCGCGGTCCTGAACGACCCCGCCGAGCGGGCCGAGATGGTCCAGCGCGAGAAGCTCGTCCGCGACGTCCCGTCGATCCGGGCCCGCGCGCACGAGAGCATGTCCCTGACCGGGCGGCTGCTCGGCGGGATCATCGCGGCCCGCACGGGCCGCACCGCCGACGCGCTGGAAGTACGCGTCTTTACCGCGGCGGTCTTCTCGGTGATCCACGAGGCCACGATGTTCTGGGTCGAGAAGGCCCCCGACGAGGACCTCCTGGTCCTCATCGACCGCTCCCTGCGCATCCTCAACCGCGGCCTGGACGTCTGACGCGTCGGTGAGGGGCCCGGCGGGTCGCGGGGTCACCCCGGGGTGCGGAGCTGGCTGCGCAGGGCGCGCGGGTCGGAGGTGGGCGCGTCGCAGACGAAGTGGCGGCAGACGTACGCGGCGGCGCGGCCCGCGCGGGTGGGCCGCTGGTGGAGCAGCGGGAATTCCGTGGAGCCCTCCTCGCCCACGGCGACGACGGCGCCGGGCGCGCCGCCCAGCAGCGCAGTGCGGTGCAGCTCGGCCGTGAGCGGATCGCCGGTACCGCCGACCACGGCGACCTCGCGCGGCCCGTCGATCGCGGCCTCGGCGACGGCGAGGCCCCACCCGATGAAGCGCGGGGCCCGCCCCGCGAGGGCCCCGACGACGCCGAGCGCGCGCTCGGCGGCCGTGCGGTGCGGCTCGGCGCCGGTGTGGGCGGCGTACGACAGCAGCGCCCCGGCAGCGGCCGTCCACCCGGAGGGGGTGGCGTTGTCCGTGGGGTCCTGCGGCCGCCGGATGAGCGCCTCCGCGTCGTCCGCGGTGTCGTAGAGCGTGCCGTCGTCGGCGGTGAAGTGGTGCAGCACGGAGTCCAGCAGCAGCCCGGCGAAGTCCAGCCAGACGCCCTCGCCGGTGACCGAGGCGAGCGCGAGGAAGCCCTCGGCGACGTCGGCGTAGTCCTCCAGCACGCCGTCGTTGGCGCCGGCGACCCCGTCGCGCGAGGTCCGGGTGAGCCGCCCGCGCCCGTCGAGGTGGACCCGCACCAGCAGGTCGGCGGCGTCGACCGCGGCCTGCACCAGGTCGGTGCGGTCGAAGTAGGCACCGGTCTCGGCGAGCGCGGCGATGGCCAGGCCGTTCCACGCGGCGACGACCTTGTCGTCGCGGCCGGGCCGCGGCCGCCGGTCGCGGGCGGCGAGCAGCCGGTCCCTCACGGAGGTGACCCGTTCGGCGTCCACCACCCCGCCGCCCTGCGGCAGTTGCAGCACCGAGGCGCCCTCTTCGAAGGTGCCCTCCTGGGTGACCCCGAAGTAGTCGGCGGCGAACTCACCGTCGGCCTCGCCCAGTTCGGCGACGAGTTGGGCGGGTGTCCAGACGTAGTAGGCGCCTTCGGCGTGCGCGCCGGTGCCGTCGTCGCTGTCGGCGTCCAGCGCGGAGGCGAAGCCGCCCTCGTCGGTGGCGAGTTCGCTGACAAGGAAGTCGGCGGTCTCCAGCGCGACCCGGCGGGCCAGGTCGGATCCGGTGGCCCGCCACAGATGCGCGTAGACCCGGGTGAGCAGCGCGTTGTCGTACAGCATCTTCTCGAAGTGCGGTACGCACCAGTCGCGGTCGACGCTGTAGCGGGCGAAGCCGCCGCCGAGCTGGTCGTAGATGCCGCCGCGGGCCATCGCCTCGCAGGTGTCGCGGGCCATCTGGAGGGCGCCCTCGGCGCCGGTGCGGGCGTGGTGGCGGAGCAGGAACTCCAGCACCATGGACGGCGGGAATTTCGGCGCTCCCCCGAACCCGCCGCGCCGCGCGTCGTACTCCCGGGTGAGCCCGAGCAGCGCGGCGCCCATCTCGGCGTCACCCGGCGTGACGGCGGCACCGTACGCCGCGGCCCGGTCGGCGAGGTCGCGCACGATGCGCCCCGCGACGTCCCCGACCTCCTCGCGCCGGTCCCGCCACGCGGCGACGACCCCCTCCAGCACGTCCATGAACCCGGGCATCCCCTGCCGGGCCCGCGGCGGGAAGTACGTACCGAAGTAGAACGGCTCCCCGTCGGGCGTCAGGAACACCGTCATGGGCCAGCCGCCCTGCCCGGTCGCGGCCTGCACCGCCTCCATGTAGACGGCGTCGACGTCGGGCCGCTCCTCGCGGTCGACCTTGACGGAGACGAAGTGCTCGTTGAGATACGCCGCGATGGCCTCGTCCTCGAACGATTCGCCCGCCATGACATGGCACCAGTGGCAGGCGCTGTACCCGACGCTGAGCAGCACCGGCACCCCGCGCTTGCGGGCCTCCTCGAAGGCCTCCCGCCCCCAGGGCCACCAGTCCACCGGGTTGTCCGCATGCTGCAGCAGATAGGGCGAGGTCGCGTCACCGAGTCGGTTCACCCCGTCACCTTCTCACGCCCGCCGCGCCGGGTCCCGCCACGGCGCCGCCTGTACGCTGGTCACTCGTCCGGACAGCTGGTGTGTTCCCGGGAGGTGCGCGATGAGTGCCGAGACGGTCGCGCCTGCGTGGATGCACGAGCAGATCACCGCCGAGCAGTACGACGGCTGGTCCGCGGAGCAGTGCGCCGGTATCGAGGTCGTCGATGGGATCGTCGTCGTGAGCCCCAGCGCATCCATCCGGCACAACCGGCTGGCCCGCATCCTCGCCAACGCGCTGGACGCGGCGGGCGGCGCCCAGTGGAATGCCGACACCGACTTCGACGTCCGCCTCCAGGACGTACCGCTCACCAATCGCCGCCCTGACGTCGTCGTCTACCGCGCGGACACCATCGACGCCACCCCCACGCGCCCGGAGCACGTCCTGCTGGCCGTGGAGGTCGTCTCCCCCGGATCCGAGACCACCGACCGGACGGTGAAACTGCACCAGTACGCGGTGGCGGGCATCCCCTTCTACTGGCGCGTCGAACAGACCCCCACCGACGTCCCGGTCGTGTACGCCTACGTGCTCGACCCGGCGAGCGGCCGCTACCGCGACACCGACGTCTTCACCGGCGTGATCAAAGCGACCGCTCCCTTCGCCGTGGACGTCGACCTCACGTCCGTCCTCTGACCGGCAGCGCGACCCCGCGAGAAAAGCTTCGCCGCCGTGTCGATCCCGGCGTCTCCCGATCGACGCGTCGGTGAGGGCACAGTGAACGAGCCCTCGGACGAGATCGAACCGGACGGAAAGAGGACGCCACGATGCGCTACATGATGCTGCTGCGGCTCGACCCGGCGAAGGCCCCGACGGAGGGGCCCAGCGAGGAGTTGATGACCGAGATGGGCAAGCTTCTGGAGGACATGACCAAGGCGGGGGTGCTGCTGGACACCGGGGGGCTGCGGCCGACGGACGAGGGGACGGTGATCCGGCAGGTCGCGGGGAAGCAGACGGTGCTCGACGGGCCGTTCGCCGAGGCCAAGGAGGTCATCGGGGGGTACGCGCTCATCCAGGCCAAGTCGGTGGAGGAGGCGTCGCAGTGGGCGTCGCGCTTCCTGGCGATCCACGGGGACGAGTGGGAGATCACCGCGGAGGTCCGGCAGGTGGACGAGCCCGCGTAGGGCGTTCGGGGAGGGCCGGTGCGGGGCGGCCGCTTTGCGCGGGCGCCCCGCGGCTGCTGTGATGGGGGGTCGTGACAGCAGCCGACCGCGCAGGGACACCACCGCATGCCGAGCAGGACCGTGCGCGGCGGGCGGTGGAGGCCGTGTGGCGCATCGAGTCGCCGCGGCTGATCGCCGGGCTGACCCGGCTGGTGCTCGACATAGGCGTCGCCGAGGAGCTGGCGCAGGACGCGCTGGTCGCCGCGCTGGAGCAGTGGCCGCGCGACGGGGTGCCGCGCAACCCCGGCGCATGGCTGATGACCACCGCCAAGCGGCGCGGCATCGACCTGATCCGGCGCAACGAGACCCTCGCCCGGAAGGTGGCGCTGCTGGGCCACGAGCTGGAGACCGCCCAGGGGGCGGCCGCCTTCGAGGAGCCCGGGAGCGGCCCCGAGGGCGACATCGAGGACGACCTGCTGCGGCTGGTCTTCGTCGCGTGCCACCCGGTGCTGTCCAGGGAGGCCCGCCTCGCGCTGACGCTGCGACTGCTCGGCGGGCTGACGACGGACGAGGTCGCGCGGGCCTTCCTGGTGGCGGAGCCGACGGTCGCGCAGCGCATCGTCCGGGCCAAGCGCACCCTGGCGAAGGAGAAGGTGCCCTTCGAGGTGCCGCAGGGGGACGAGCTGGCCGGGCGGCTGGCGTCGGTGCTCGAAGTGGTCTACCTGATCTTCAACGAGGGCTACTCCGCGACCGCGGGTGACGACTGGATGCGGCCGGGCCTGTGCGAGGACGCGCTGCGGCTGGCCCGGGTGCTCCAGGGGCTGATGCCGGCCGAGCCGGAGGTGCACGGGCTGGCGGCGCTGCTGGAGGTTCAGGCCTCGCGGTCGGCGGCGCGGACGAAGGACGGCGTCCCGGTGACGCTGCTGGAGCAGGACCGCAGGCGCTGGGACCAGTTGCTGATCCGCCGCGGTTTCGCGGCGCTGGCCCGCGCGGACGCGGCGGCCAGGGCGCGCGGGGCGGCGCCGGGGCCGTACGCCCTGCAGGCCGCGATCGCCGCCTGCCACGCGCAGGCGGTACGGGCCGCGGACACCGACTGGGCGCGGATCGCCGGGCTGTACCGGGCGCTGGCCGCGACCGCGCCCTCGCCCGTGGTGGAGCTGAACCGGGCGGTCGCGGTCGGCATGGCGGAGGGGCCCGCGGCCGGTCTGGCCCTGGTCGACGCGCTGGCGGCGGGCGGCGCCCTGGAGGGCTACCACCTGCTGCCGAGCGTCCGCGGCGACCTGCTGGCCCGACTGGGGCGTACGGCGGAGGCGCGGGAGGAGTTCGTCCGGGCGGCCGGGCTGACCCGCAACGGGGCCGAGCGCGCGCTGCTGCTGGGGCGGGCGGCGGCGTCGGGCGGCTGACCGGGCGTACGGCCTGGCCGCCCGGGCACGCCCGGGCAGGCGTACGGTCCGCACACCGGGGCGCGAGGCGCAGAACCCTCGCCAACTGCGGTGTTCGGTAACAGACTTGGGACGGGATCGGACCGGTTCGCCACGCTTGACGCAGGGCGTGGACGGGCACGAAACCCATCCGACGACCTGTCGGGCGTCACCCGGGAGGACGATGTGCCGGAGTCACGAATCGCACTGCGGGAAGCCGATCGCGCCGCCGCCGACAGGCTGGTGGCGCGGCTGGTGGCCGAGCAGGGCCCCGCGGGCGGCGGGAACGCGCTGCTGCGGCAGGCGCGGGAGCGGTTCGACGAGATCAACGAGGCGGCCGCGGTCGAATACGCCGCCTACCAGCGCGCGTTGGAGGCCAGGGAGGCGCCCAGGCCCGCGCCCGGCGGTCCGCCGCAGGGGCGCGGCTCGGGCGCCGCGAGCGGTACGGCCGGCGGCCTGGTGGCCGGGGTGGCGGCCGCGGTCGCCTTCGGCGTCGACCTGGGGCAGGGGCTGTCCCCGGGGGCGTCACTGGTGACCGGTGCCGCGGTGGGCGCCGCCGGGGTCGCCACGCTGGGCGCCGCCGCGGCGAAGGGCCGGGCGGCCAGGAGGGCGGCCGGGCCCGAGCGCGGTGCGCCGGGCGGGGCCGAGCAGCTGCGGCTGCTGTGGCTGGCGGCGCTGGAGCGGCGCGGGGTGCGGCCCTTCCTGGAGGCCGCGGGCACGCCGCAGGCCGCGGAGCCGTCGGGGGTGAAACCGGCGCGGTCCCCGTCCGAGGTGCCGCGGCCGCGCCGCACCGGCGGCGACCGCAGCGCGGCGGCCCGCACCCGGGCGGTGCTGGAGCAGTCCTTCGGCCAGCTCCCCGAGGCCGACGGCTTCTTCACCGGCCGCACGACGGAGATGACGCAGATCTCGCAGGCGGTGCACCAGGCCCGCGCCGCCGTCGCCGTCCAGCCCACCGTGATCGTGCTGCACGGCCCGCCGGGCAGCGGGCGTACCGCGCTCGCGGTGCGCGCGGCGCGGGAGTTGAAGGACCAGTTCAGGGGCGCGTGCGTGGTGGACCTGCGCGGCGCGGGCGACGGCCGGGCCGCGCTGCCGGTACGGGACGCGCTGCTGCACCTGCTGAACCGGCTCGGGGCGCCCCGCGACCAGCTCCTTTTCAGGGAGCGGCAGGACCGCCAGGACCAGGGCCAGCACCTGCGCCGGCTCAGCGACCAGTACCAGCAGCACCTGGCCGGCGTACCGGTGGTGATCGTGCTTGACGACGCCACGGAGGCGGACCAGGTGAGCGCGCTGGTGCCCGAGCGCTCGGAGAGCCTGGTGCTGGTCACCGCGCGCGAGCCGCTGGCGCTGGACATGCCGGGCGCCCGGGTGCGCCACCTGGAGGTCGCCCCGCTGTCGCCGGCCGGCACGCAGGGGCTGCTCGGCCACCTGGCGCAGGCCGCGGGCCTGCCGGGGCCCGACCTCGCGCAGTCCGCACGGCTGCGGGACCTGTGCGCGGGCCTGCCGCTGGCGCTGCGGATCGCCGGTTCCGCGCTGGCCGACCACCACGGCCCGGCGCGGCTGGCCGAGGACATCGAGGTCTTCGGGCCCCGCGACCCGGTCGACCGGGTCCTGGCGCTGCGCTACCACGACCAGTCCGAGCCCAACCGCCGGCTGCTGCGCCGCCTCGCGCTGGCCGGCCGGGCGAGCTTCGGGGCCGCCGCGGCGGCCGCGCTGCTGGCCACCGACGACCAGGAGGCGGCCCGGCGGCTGTCGGAGCTGGCCGCGGCCGGGCTGGTGGACAACGTCCGCGGCAACCGCTACCGGCCGCACGACCTCGTACGGGCCTTCGCCGCCGAGCGGCTGCTCGACGAGGAGGACCCGGCCGAGCGGGCCGCGGCCCACGAGCGGCTGATCCGCTCCTACGCCGACCTGGCCAACACGGTGGTGCGGCTGGTGGAGGGCAAGACCTCGACCCGGGCGGGGCGCTTCGGGCAGCACGGATTCGCCTCCCTGGAAACGGCGCTGCGCTGGCTGGACGAGGAGTCCAGCTTCATCACGGCCGCGCTGCGCGAGACGGCGGGCGTCGACCGGACCGCGGTCCAGGCGCTGCTGGGCGCGCTGTGCGACTACTGCCTGCTGCGCGGCGACCTCTACCGGCTGGGAGAGATCAGCGAGATGGCGCAGGCCCAGCAGGCGCGGCAGCCCGGGTCCGGCCCGGACGAGGACCGTTCGGTGCTGGTGCGCTCGGTGCAGTGGCGTACCGGCATCGCGGCACGGCAGCTGGGCGAGCTGGACAAGTCCAGGTCCACGCTGAGCACGGTGGTGGACCTCTACTTCGAGGCGCAGCACCCGGCCGGCGCGGCCCGCGCGCTGGACAGCCTCGGCATCACTCTGCACCACCAGGGCAACCTGCGGGAGGCCGAGGTCAAGCTGCGGGAGGCGCTGGCGATCCAGGCGGCGCCCGAGCTGGAGGAGGACCGCGCCTGGACGATGCACGCGCTGGCCGCGGTGCTGCGCGACATGGGCCAGCTCGGCAGCGCCCTGGAGCTGCTCCAGCAGTCGCTGACGCTGCACCGGGCCAACGAGAGCGTGCAGGGCGAGGCGTGGGCCCATCTCCAGCTGGGCCAGGTGTATCTGCTGCTCGGCCGGCCCGACCAGGGCGAGGCGGAGCTGCGGGCGGCCGGCCAGTCGTACGCCCTGGCCCGCGACCCGCGCGGCACCGCCTGGACGATGACCCAGCTGGCCAGGGCCCGGCTGCTGCGCGGCGAGCCCCGCGAGGCGGCCCACGACCTGGACGAGGCGGTCCAGCGGCACCGGGCCAGCGAGGACGCCCGCGGTGAGGCGTGGACGCTGTACCACCTGGGGCAGGCGCTGGAGGAGTGCGGTGACACCGACGCGGCGCTGCGCACCCTGGAGCGGTCCCGCACGATGTTCTCCCGCATGCGGGACGTCTACGGGCTGGCCTGCGCCCGGCACCACTCGGCGCGGGTCACCCGTGACCAGCGCGCGGCCAGGACCGGCAATCTGCGCAACAGCGGCTTCGCCCGGCAGCTGCTCCAGGACGCCAGGCAGGACTTCCGCCGGATCGGCGTGGAGCACGGCGAGGCGTGGTCGTGCGTGGAGCTGGCGGTGATCGACGCGGGCAACGAGCGCCTGCTGGAGGCGCTGACCCTGCTGGACGAGGCCCACCAGCTCTTCACCGGCCTCGGCGACCGGCGGGGCCAGGACTGGGCGTCCTTCCTCCGCGCCACGGTGCTGCCGCTGGTCGCCCGGGACGAGGGCACCGGGCAGGCGCTGGCGGCCCTGCACGGCCTGGCCGCCCGCGACACCTACCCGGGCCGCGACCCGGACCTCGCGGAATACGCCGCCGCCTACGCCCTGCTCCTGGAACGCGGATCCGCCAACGCGGCGACGTCCTGGGAAGCCTGGCGCCTCGGCATGACGCCGGACCGCTCCGCCCGCATGGTCCTGGCCCTCCCTGCGTAGGGCCTGTCCGGCGGACCTTGCCGGGCCTGCGCAGGACGGCACCTTATGGGGGCGCGTGGGGGTGCCCCCACGCGCCCCCGGAGCGTGCCCTCTGCGAAGAGGACACCCCGGGAGCGGGGTTCAGGGCCGGGGGGCCTGGGGGTCGGAGGGGTGCGGCACCGCCGGAGTCTCCGGCTGCTCCTCGAAGTCGATCTTCTTCATCTGCTTGCCCATGTTCTTCATGAGCATCCACAGCCCGAAGGCGATGGCAGCGAATATCACGAATCCGAGGAGTCCCGGCGTCACCTTGTTGTTGTCCACCTCGGCGAGCGAGACCAGCGGGCCGCCGAGGGCGTGGGTTGCTGTCACGCCGCCCATTGTCCCTCAGGCCTCACGGACGCCCGCAAAGAGGTCGTCCTCGGGGAGCGAGACGTCCACCCGGCTCTTCGCCAGCTCGTAGTCCTCGGTCGGCCAGACCTCGCGCTGGAGGTCCATCGGGACCCGGAACCACCCGCCGTCCGGGTCGATCTGGGTGGCGTGCGCGAGCAGCGCCTTGTCGCGGATCTCGAAGAAGTCCGCGCACGGCACGTGGGTGGAGATGTTGCGGTCGGGGCGGGCGAACTCGTCCCAGCGCTTGAGCCACTCCGCGTAGGGGGACTCCAGGCAGCGGGCCTCCAGCGCCTCGTGCAGGGCGAGGGTGCGGGCCTTGTTGAAGCCCTGGTTGTAGTAGAGCTTGAGCGGCGTCCACGGCTCGCCGGCCTCCGGATAGCGCTCCGGGTCGCCGGCGGCCTCGAAGGCCACCATGCTGATCTTGTGGGTCATGATGTGGTCGGGGTGCGGGTAGCCGCCGTTCTCGTCGTAGGTGGTGATCACCTGCGGCTTGAACTCCCGGATCAGCTTCACCAGGGCGCCGGCGGCCTCGTCGACGTCCTGCAGTCCGAAGCAGCCCTCGGGCAGCGGGGGCAGCGGGTCGCCCTCGGGCAGCCCGGAGTCCACGAAGCCGAGCCAGGCCTGCTTGACGCCCAGGATCTCCCGGGCGAGGTCCATCTCCCTGGCCCGTACCTCGTGGATGTTCTCCTCGATGTAGGGGTCGCCCTGGAGTTTGGGGTTGAGCACCGAACCGCGCTCGCCGCCGGTGCAGGTGGCCACCAGTACGTCCACCCCTTCTGACACGTACTTGGCCATGGTGGCGGCACCCTTGCTCGACTCGTCGTCGGGGTGAGCGTGTACGGCCATCAGTCGAAGCTGCTCAGTCAAGGCTGGTGTCCTCAAAGTCCCGTTGGTTGCTGCTGCCGGTGTCCTGGAGCCCCCTCGGTGGGCGCAGGGGACAACGCCTTCTATAGTGACCGAGCGAGGGGGCGAATAATTCCGCGGTCAGTGAACGGGAGAAACGATCATGGCGGCTGTCCAGGCCGGTCCGCACGACTCCCCGCCCGCAGGCCGCTACGGCCCCGGCGCGGACGCCCGCGCCGACCGCAGGCTGAAGATCGCCGCCATCGTGGCAGGTGTCCTGGTCACGGCCGGTATCGGCTGGTACGGCTACGACTCCATGAGCGGTGACAGGGTCAGCGGCCAGGTCGTCGCCTTCCAGGCGGTCTCCGACCAGGCGCTGCAGATCCACCTGGAGGTCCACAAGGGCGCGGGCACCGTCGCGGTGTGCACGGTGCGCTCGGTGGGCGAGGACCACGCCGAGGTGGGACGCAAGGACGTACGCCTCGCGCAGCACGCCAAGCAGGTCGACACGGTCGTCACGGTACGCACCACGGCCCGCGGCCAGACGGGCGAGCTGGTCGGCTGCAGCACCGCTCCCCGCGACTGACACGCCCGACACCCGGCGCGTCCCGCCGCCGCGGCGGGGCACGAACATACCCGCTCCCGTCGCCCGCCGGTAATTGTTAGGCTCGTGGTTTCGTCCCGGCTACCGGTGGCAATGCAATTCTTCACGACAGTACCGACGAGGAGCACCTGTGACCCAGACCAGCGACAACGTCACCTGGCTCACCCAGGCGGCGTACGACCAGCTCAAGGCCGAGCTGGAGCATCTGTCTGGTCCTGCGCGCGCCGAGATCGTCGCAAAGATCGAGGAAGCCCGCCAGGAAGGCGATCTCAAGGAGAACGCCGGCTATCACGCGGCGCGTGAGGACCAGGGCAAGCTGGAGCTGCGCATCAGGCAGCTCAACCAGATCCTGGAGTCCGCGAAGGTCGGCGAGGCTCCGGCGGACGACGGCGTGGTCGCGCCCGGCATGGTGGTCACGATCGCCTTCGACGGCGACCCCGACGACACCACGACCTTCCTGCTCGGCTCCCGGGAGGGCATCTCCAGCGACCTGGAGACGTATTCGCCGCAGTCCCCGCTGGGCCGCGGTGTGGCCGGCAAGCGGACCGGCGACGACGCCACATACGAGCTGCCGAACGGCAAGAGCGCCTCGGTGAAGATCCTCGACGTCAAGCCGTACCAGGGCTGACCGGCGCGCGAGCGAGCCCCCGGCGGAGGACCGCCGGGGGCTCGCTGTCGTACGGGCCGGGCGCTACGCCGTCGCCGAGCGGTACTTGCGGACCGCCCAGGTGCGGAAGACCGCGATGATCAGCACCGACCAGGCCAGTGACGCCCATACCGGGTGCGCCATCGGCCAGGCGCCGGAGTGGACCACGCCCGGGTTGCCGAACAGCACGCGGGAGGCCTGGACCGTGGCGCTGAAGGGGTTCCACTCGGCCACGTGCCGCAGCCAGGCCGGCATGAACTGCGGCGACACGAAGGCGTTGGACACGAAGGTCACCGGGAACAGCCAGATCAGGCCGCCCGAGGTGGCCGCCTCGGGGGACCGCACCGACAGGCCGATCAGCGCGCCGATCCAGGAGAAGGCGTAGCCCAGCAGGAGCAGCAGCGCGAAGGCGCCGAACATCTTCGGGATGCCGTTGTGGATCCGCCAGCCGACCAGCAGGCCGACGCAGGCCAGCACGACGATCGTCAGCGCGGTCTGCACCGAGTCGGCGAGCGTACGGCCGGTGAGCACCGCGCCGCGGGACATCGGCAACGAGCGGAACCGGTCGATGAGGCCCTTGCTCATGTCGTCGGCGATGCCGGCGCCCGCGCCCGCGGTGGCGAAGGTGACCGTCTGCGCGAAGATGCCGGCCATCAGGAACTCGCGGTAGCTGTTGGCGTCGGAGGTGCCGCCGACGTTGACGGACCCGCCGAAGACGTAGCTGAAGAGCACCACGAACATGATCGGCTGGACGAGGCCGAAGATCACGACCTCGGGGATGCGCATCATCCGCCGCAGATTGCGCTTGGCGACCACCAGCGAGTCGTGCGCGGACTGGATCAGACCGCCGCGGGCCTTCGGCGCCAGGGTGAGCTGGGGTGGGGTGTCGGTCACGGCACTCACTTGACGGCCTCCTTGACGTCCGTGGTGTCCTTGGCGTCCTTGCCGGCACGGCCGGCCGCGTCGCCGCCGCCGGCGGCCTCGTCGTCGCCGCTGTCCGGCGTCTCGGCCGCATGGCCGGTGAGCGAGATGAAGACGTCGTCCAGGGTGGGGCGGCGCAGGCCGATGTCGTCGATCTCGATGCCGTCGGCGTCCAGGTCGCGGATGACCTCGGCCAGCAGCTTGGCACCACCGGTGACCGGGACGGTGATCTTGCGGGTGTGCTGCTCGATCTTGACGTCGCCCTTGCCGTGCGCGGCCATCGCGCGGGCCGCGTCCTCGATCCTGGACCGCTCGTGCACCACGACCTCGACGCGCTCGCCGCCGATCTGCGCCTTGAGCTGGTCGGAGGTGCCGTGGGCGATGACCTTGCCGTGGTCGACGACGCAGATGTCGTGCGCGAGGTGGTCGGCCTCGTCCAGATACTGGGTGGTGAGCAGCAGGGTGGTGCCGCCCGCGACCAGTTCCTGGATGACCTCCCACAGCTGCTGCCGGTTGCGCGGGTCGAGCCCGGTGGTGGGCTCGTCCATGAACATCACCGGCGGGCTGACCACCAGGGCCGCCGCGAGGTCGAGCCGGCGGCGCATACCACCGGAGTAGGTCTTGGAGATCCGGTTGGCGGCGTCGGTGAGGTTGAACCGCTCCAGCAGCTCGTCCGCGCGCCGGCGGGCGGCCTTGGGGCTGAGCTGGTACAGCTCGCCGACCATCTGGATGTTCTCCCGGCCGGTGAGGAACTCGTCCACGGCCGCGAACTGGCCCGAGAGGCCGATGTGCCTGCGGACCTCGTTCGGATGCTTGAGTACGTCGATGCCCGCGACGGTGGCCTTGCCGCTGTCCGGCTGGAGAAGTGTGGTCAGGACGCGGACGGCGGTGGTCTTCCCCGCCCCGTTGGGCCCGAGCAAACCGAGAACCGTGCCCTCCGGCACGTCAAGGTCCACTCCCCCCAGTGCCCTGACATCGCCGAAGGTCTTGACCAGACCTTCGGCATAGATGGCGCCCGGCATTTTTCGCTCCCGTCGGTTGCTTGCGCTGTGAGCTGTTACGGCTGTTGAGCTGTTACGGCTGTACGACCGGTCGGACGGCCGGAACTCATCGGCCGATGATGGCCGGATGCCCGGCGGTTTGCGAACGCTTTGCCGGGCACCCACGCGATATAGCGAGAATGTCAGACGCGATATATCGCGTCAACCCGGCGTCAGGCGATCACCACGTAACCGGCGTCCTCCAGCGCCGCGCCGACCGCGGCGCAGTGCTCGGGACCCTTCGTCTCCAGATGCAGCTCGACCTCCGCCTCGGTGAGCCCGAGGCGCGGATCGGTCCGCACATGACTGACGTCCAGGACGTTAGCGTCCACCACTGACAACACCCCGAGCAGCGTCGCCAGCGCCCCCGGACGGTCCGTCAGCCGCAGCCGGAGCGACAGGTAGCGGCCCGCCGCCGACATGCCGTGCCGCAGGATGCGCTGCATCAGCAGCGGGTCGACGTTGCCGCCCGACAGCAGCGCGACGACCGGCCCCTCGTACGCGTCGGGCGCCGCGAGCAGCGCCGCCACCGAACTGGCCCCGGCCGGCTCCACCACCAGCTTCGCCCGCTCCAGGCACAGCAGCAGCGCCGAGGAGAGCTGGTCCTCCGAGACCGTCACGACGTCGTCCAGCAGGTCCTTGATCAGCGCGAACGGCACGTCGCCGGGCCGGCCGACCATGATGCCGTCGGCCATGGTCGCCACCGAGCCCAGCGCGACCGGCCGCCCGGCCGCGAGCGAGGGCGGATACGCGGCCGCGCCCGCCGCCTGCACCCCCACCACCCGCACGTCGGGCCGCAGCGCCTTGACCGCGACCGCGATACCCGCCGCGAGCCCGCCGCCGCCGATACCGACCAGGATGGTCCGCACCTCGGGGCACTGCTCCAGGATCTCCAGGCCCACCGTGCCCTGCCCGGCGATGATGTCCGGGTGGTCGAAGGGGTGGATGAAGACCGCGCCGGTCTGCTCGGCGTAGGCGATGGCCGCCCGCAGCGTCTCGTCCACGACCGCGCCGTGCAGCCGGACCTCGGCGCCGTAGTCCCGGGTCGCGGCGACCTTCGGCAGCGGCGCGCCGACCGGCATGAAGACCGTCGAGCGCACCCCGAGCAGCGAGGCGGCGAGCGCCACGCCCTGCGCGTGGTTGCCGGCGCTGGCCGCCACCACGCCGGCCGCGCGCTCCTCGGGGCTGAGCCCGGCGATCCGCACGTAGGCGCCGCGGATCTTGAAGGAACCGGTGCGCTGCAGGTTCTCGCATTTGAGGTGCACAGGTGCCCCGACCAGCGACGACAGGTGCCTGCTGGTCTCCATCGCGGTCATCCGGGCCACACCGGAGAGCATTTTGTGGGCGCCGCGCACGTCGTCGAGGGTGATCGGGTGGGGCGCGGAAGGTGCCGGTCTGTCCATGCGACCAGTCTCGCAGTCCCGTCCCCGCGCCACGCCCGGGGCACCACCGGGGCACGGGTGCGCCGGTGCTGCCTCACGACCGGGTCAGGACCCGGTTGCGGTTTGTGCGTGCAGGGTCTCCGGGGCATCGGCTCCGCGTACTCTTCTCCCAACTTCCCGCCGTCCGATCGCCCTTCACAGGACCGACAGAACGCGAGCTTCAAGGTCATGTCCAAACCGACGGAGACCTCGTCAGAACTCCTCGAGCGCCTCCAGCACCAGGTGGCCCTTTTCGCCCGCCGCGCGGAACAGACCCGGCTCGGCGGTGTGGGCAGAGCCCGCAACTCGATGGACCGCGCCGCATATCTGCTGCTCAACCGGCTCGACCGGGAGGGACCGATGGGCGTCAAGGCGCTCGCGGAGGCCATGGGCATCGACTCCTCGACGGTCACCAGACAGGTCGCGCCGCTGGTCGACACCGGCCTGGTCAAGCGCACCTCGCACCCCGACGACGGCAGGGCCGTGGTGCTCGCGGTCTCGCCGCGCGGCCGCGGCCGGCTCGACGAGGTGCGCGACTCGCGCCGCCGGCTGATGGCCGAGGTCACCGACGGCTGGACGACCGGTGAGCGGGAGGTCTTCACCGACCTTCTCGTCCGGTTCAACACCGCGCTCGCCGACTGGCACGCCGGCCTCGGCCGAGGCGACGACGACGCTCCGGGAGCGGCGGAGGGTGCACCGCGTACGGATGGTGCGTACGAGCCGCAGGGGGACACGCAAGGGGCTTGACCCGGGATACCCGGTTGCCGTCCCATGGCCGCGTGGGCAAGCGCCGGGCGGCAGCGGAGATCCGACGGGACGCCGAATTCGCGGCGTTCACCGCCGGGGCGGCGGGCCGCCTGCTGCACACCGCCACCCTGCTCACCGGCGACCGGGAGCAGGCCGAGCGGCTGCTGACCGCGACGCTGGCGCGTACCTACGCCGACTGGCTGCGGATGGGCGCCGAGGACCCGTACGACCAGGCGCGGGCGGAGCTGGTACGCCGCTTCGCCGGCCGGCCGTGGTGGCGGCGCCCGCGCGGCGGAGTGCTCGCGCGGCTCACCCCGCAGGAGCGGCTCGTCGTCACGATGCGGTATTTCGAGGGCGTCGCGGAGGAGCAGACGGCGGCGCAGCTGGGCCTGGCCACCGACCGGGTCAGGGCGATCTGCGCCAGGGCCGCCGCGACCCTGCGCAGCCACCGCTACGACCCGGCGGGACCGGCCCCGCCGGCCGCCGAAGGCGCCCAGGGCGCACCGCTGCCGGGACGACGCGGGGAACCGCCGCGCACGGTGGCCGAGGCGCGCGACCGCGCGGACCGGGCCGCCCGCCCGCCGGCCGGGCAGGTGGCGCCGTGAGGGCGCCGAACCGGCGGGACGACGAGGTGCGGCAGCTGCTCGACACCCCGCACCCGGCGGTGCCCGCGGGACTGGTCGCCGTGGCGGCCGCGCGGGGGCGGCGTACGGTACGCCGCCGCCGCGTCGGGCTGCACGTGCTGTGGGTGCTGCTGGTGGCCGCGGTGGTGGCCGGCGTCGTCGCCGCGGTGCTCACCTGGCCCGCCCACCGCGCCCCGGCCGGCAACCCCGGCGACGGCACGTGGTGGTCGCCGGTGGGCCTGGGCCGGCTCGCGGCGCCGCGCCTGCCGTGGGGCGAGTAGGGCGCCGCGAGGGCCCTACCGGGTCAGCCCAGCGCCTGGGTCAGGTCGGCCAGCAGGTCGTCCAGCGCTTCGATGCCGACCGACAGGCGTACGAGATCCGCAGGCACTTCGAGGGCGGAGCCGGCCACCGAGGCGTGCGTCATCCGGCCCGGGTGCTCGATCAGCGACTCGACGCCGCCCAGCGACTCGCCGAGGGTGAAGAGCTTCGCCCGGTCGCACACCGCGACCGCCGCGTCCTCGCCGCCGTCGACCCGGAAGGACACCATCCCGCCGAAGGCCCGCATCTGCTTGGCGGCGACCTCGTGGCCGGGGTGCTCGGGCAGCCCCGGGTAGTAGACCTGGTGCACCCGGGGGTGCGCGGCCAGCAGCTCCGCGACCCGGGCTGCGTTGGCGCTGTGCCGGTCCATGCGGACCGCGAGGGTCTTGATGCCGCGCATCACCAGCCACGCGTCGAAGGGCCCGGCGACCGCGCCCATCGCGTTCTGGTGGTAGGCCAGCTCCTCGCCGAGGGCGGTGTCGGAGGTCACCAGGGCGCCGCCGACGACGTCGGAGTGGCCGCCCATGTACTTGGTGGTGGAGTGCACCACGACGTCGGCGCCCAGTGCGAGCGGCTGCTGGAGGTAGGGGCTGGCGAAGGTGTTGTCGACCACCAGCCGCACCCCCGCCTGCCGGGCCACCCCGGCGAGCGCGGCGATGTCGGTGACGCCCAGCAGCGGGTTGGACGGCGTCTCGACCCAGATCGCCTTCGTCTCGGGCCGGACCGCGTCCCGTACCGCCTGCACGTCGGAGGTGTCGGCCACCGACCAGGTCACGCCCCAGCGCTCCACGACCTTCGCGAACAGCCGGAAGGTGCCGCCGTAGGCGTCGTTGGGGATCACCACGTGGTCACCGGGCGCCAGGAGGGTACGCAGCAGGCAGTCCTCGGCCGCCAGACCCGACGCGAAGGCCAGGCCGCGGACGCCGCCCTCCAGCGCCGCCAGGTTCTGTTCGAGGGCGGTCCTGGTCGGGTTCGCCGACCTGCTGTACTCGTATCCGCCGCGCAGGCCGCCGACGCCGTCCTGCTTGTACGTCGACACCTGGTAGATCGGCGTGACGACGGCGCCGGTGGTCGCGTCGGCCGGCTGCCCCGCGTGGATGGCAAGGGTCTCGAAGTGCTGATCGCTCATGCCGCCGAGCGTAGTGCCCCGCGGCGCCCGGTCCGGGGCAGGAATCCACCGGCGTGGCCCCGGCTCTGGTAGTCATGTGCGGTGGCGGGTAGGGCGACTGACCGGGGGTGGGCTGGGTGCACGGGGGCAGGCCGGTGACGATCGACGACACGGTCTGGGCGCGGATGGGGCCGGAGGCGCGGGTGCGGGCCGCGGTGGGTCTGCTCGACGGGCGCGGCGACGCGGCGGGTGCGCGGCCGCTGGGGCTCGGGGTGCGGGAGATCATGGAGATCGAACGCGACCAGCCGGGACCCGTCGGAGCCGCCTACCGCTGCTTCCTGACCATGACCGGCGGCGGCTTCGGCCGTTTCCTGGTCAGCAGCGACGTCTTCTACCCGCTGATGCTGGGCCTGCGGGAGGCCGCGGAGGACCTGCTGGCCGAGCGCGCGGTGCCGTTCCGCTTCGAGGCCGGCGACCGGGTGGTGCTGATGCACCAGGGCTACCGCTTCGACTTCCTGCGCGGCCCCGGGCCCGACCCCGAGGTGTGGTCGTACAACGAGCCCGACGGCCCCTTCGCGGGGCCGAACGCCACCGGTGAGCGCTTCACCGACTGGCTGCGTGCGGCGGCGGAGCGCGAGGCGGGCCTGCGCTGACGGGCGCCGCGCCGCGCCGACCCGGCCGGCCGCTGTCCGGAGCGGCCGGCCGGGGGTTTCGCGCCTACCAGGCGGACGGGGCCGGGGGCGGGACCACGGCCGGGCGGTCGTTGCAGGTGATGGTGTTGGGCAGCTCCCAGGGGGCCAGCCAGGGGCCCGTCGTGCCGCCGCCGTCGTTGCCGCCGAGGTCGGTGACGGTGAACTCGGAGCCGGTGGCGGGGAAGTTGAAGGAGCCGCAGTTGTTGACGCCGACGGCTCCGACATTGCGGGCGTCGACGTTCTCGAAGGTCGCGCCGCCCTTGGCGCGGGCGCTGAGCACCGAGGTGCCGGTGCCGTCGACCTGGATGTCCTTGAAGTGGACGCCGGTGATGGAGTAGAGGTCCTTCACCGGGAAGTCGCTGACCAGCATGATCGCGTTGTAGGTGCTGTCGAGGAAGTGGTCGCCGGTCACCTGGATGTCGGCGTCGATGTTCTTCTCCAGCGCGTAGAACCAGATCGCGCCGAGCCCGATCTTCCAGTTCAGCTCGTACGTACCGGCCCTGACCGTGGTGTTGTCGGTGATCGACAGCTTGCCGGTGAAGGCCTCGGAGCCGAAGCGGGAGCCGACCTGGAGGGCGCTGCCCTCGCGGATCGGGTCGGCGATCAGGTTGGCCGAGACGGTGTTGTCGGAACCGCCGTAGACGGCTATGCCGTTGGCGAGCACCGGGGTCTGCACGGTGTTGTGGTCGATGGTGTTGTCCGCGTCCTCGGTCTTCTCCGACCACATCGCGAGCGCGTCGTCGCCGGTGTTGCGCAGGAAGTTGCCGGCGATGGCCGAATGCGTCACGCCGGTGTGGAAGTTGATGCCGTCGGCGATCTGGTCCACGATCACGTTGTCCGTGATCCGCAGGTTGCTCATCGGCCCGTCGAACCACATGCCGACCTTGGTGTGCTGGATGTACAGCCCGTCGATGGTGGAGTCGCTCAGCGACCCGCCGATCCCGTTGACCTGGTCGGTGTCGATCCGCTCGCGCACGTCGCCCTGGATCGCGAAGCCGGACAGGTGGACGTCGGAACTGCCGCCGGCCGCTGCGTCCTTGCCGTAGAAGCCGACGCCGGTGTGTACAGAATTGTCGGGCGCCGGGGTGGCGAGGTCCACCTGGTGGCCCTTGATGACCGTGTACCAGTTGCCCGCGCCCTCGATGGTGACGTGGTCGACGACGATGTGCCGGTTCACCTGGTAGGTGCCCGGCGGGATGTAGACCTTCAGGTGGGCGCGCCGCGCGAAGGCGACGGCCTTGTCGATCGCGTCGGCCGACTCCCGCCGCCCGGTCGGGTCGGCGCCGAAGGCCAGCACGTTGGCGGCCAGCAGATCGACCTTCGGCGGTGCGACCAGCTGCGAGTCCATCAGGTCCACGGTGGTGGCCGCGGCCCCGGCCGGCACGCTCAGCCGTACGGTCTGGCCGGCCTTGTACGTACGCCCGAGCAGCAGGCGCTGCTCGTCGTAGAAGTGGTTGGGCCGGAAGGGCTTGGCGAAGACCGGCGTCGGCGTGGTGGCCTGCGGGACGCAGCCGCACTCGGTGACCCAGTAGTCGGGGTGCAGGAGGTCGGCGTCGGGGTCGTTGGAGAACGGGTACTGGTTGTACAGCCAGGCATATTGCGAGGTCAGCGTCATGGTCCTGGCCGCGCCGCCGTCGACGGCGACCTTCAGCGGCGAGGTGCGGCCGCCGCCCGCGGGGGCGTCGGGGATGCTGTAGCGCACGTTGATCGCGTTGGCCGCGGCGGGCAGCGTGAAGTCCACGTACTGCCCCGGCTGCAAGGTCACCGCGCTGCGGCCGGACGCCTCGGCGGGCAGCGTGTACGCGTCCCGCCCGGGCCCGATGACGGTGCCGTCGGTGACCGCGTTCTCGGCCTCCTGCTCGGCGAAGCCGACACTCGCGCCGCGCCCCGCGGTCAGTGCGGGGTCGAGCGCGGCCCGGGTCACCACGGCCTTCGCGGCGCTCTTGCCGGCCGTACCGGCGACCGCCGTACCGCCGGCCAGCACGCCGAGCGCGGCCGCCGCGGCGGTCACCGACGCGACGGTCACGACGGCTCTTCGCCGCGGACCTCTTGACCATCTCGCCACAGCACCGGTGATGCTCCGTGACATCGAAAGCTCGATTCTCTCGGGACAGGCTCAGGTGGGGGTTCCCTACGCCCCCGGCGCCCGCGGCCTCCCCGGTCTGACAGCGGTTCACCGGCGGGCGCCGGGGTGAGGCGAATTTAGGTCGGCGCCGTCCGTTTCCACAAGGCTCGTGCGAGCGTATTTCGCAAGTTTGCCGCCCAACTTCATGACAGTGCGCGATTTTTGCGTCCACCGATACGCGCGTTGCGCTCGGCCACCACCGTGCAGTACCCGCGGCCCGCGCCGTGACGCGCTTTCCCGAACCCGCCGTGCGACGTCGGCCTCCCGGACATCGCGTGCGGGTTTTGCGGGGATGGCCGGCAGCGGTCGGCTTCACGTCGGTTCTGCGGGGCAGGCGGTGGGACGAACGCTGGGTCCGGGCTGTCGGTGGAATCGGTGGAGGGGCAGGGCTGCGGTATGGGGTGGGGAATCGGGACGTCGTCGGTCGTCGTCGGCAAGCACCACTTCCCCAGACCCCCGCGGGTCCCGCTGCCCGCCAGACTGCCGCGGCTACTGCCCGAACTGCTGCTGCTCGTCGCCGTCAACGCGGTGTACAAATACGGGCGCAAGGTCGCCAACGGACACACGGACGAGGCATACCGGCACGCCGACTCGGTCTGGTCCTTCGAGCGGGGCGTGCACCTGCCGAGCGAGGCCTCCGTGCAGCGGCTGATGCTGCACAGCGAGACGGTGATCCACGCCGCCAACTACCTCTACGCCACGGTCCACTTCCCGGCCATGGTCATCTTCCTGGGGTGGATGTTCGCCAAGAAGCGTGCGCACTACCTGTGGATCCGGCGGGCCATCGTGATCCAGACGATGCTGGCGCTCATCGGGCACCTGTTCTTCCCGCTCGCCCCGCCGCGGCTGCTCAAGAGCGACGGCATGGTCGACACCGCGGCGGCCTACGGGCCCGCCGTCTACGGCAAACCCGACGGCGACTCGCTGGCCAACCAGTTCGCGGCCATGCCGTCACTGCACGTCGGATGGGCGCTGGCCATCGCGGTCGGGCTGATCGCCGCGTACCGCTCGCGGTGGCGCTGGCTGTGGCTGCTGCACCCGCTGGTCACCATGCTGGTGGTGGTCGGCACCGCCAACCACTACTGGCTGGACTGCATCGTCGGCTGCGCCCTGCTGGGCGTGGGCCTCGCCGTCATCCCCGGCCCGGTCACCGACCCGCCCGAGCTGCCGGCGGACCGCAGGCACTGGGCGTGGCCGCTCAAGCGACGGCCGGTGCAGGACTGACCGCCGGGGTGCCACCGTCGTAGTCCTCGGTGCGCGGCGGCTTGAAGTCGAAGTGCCGCACGCGGGCCCTCGTAGCCCGCCGACCCCAGCAGGTCCACCAGCCAGAACGCCGACCGCAGGTCACCGGCGCCGAAGCGCAGGTCCTGGTCGTACTTGATGCCGGTCTGGCCGTTCAGGTCGATGTGGAAGAGCTTCTTGCGCCACAGCGCCTGGGCGATGCCGTACGGGAAGTTCAGCCCGGCCATCTGCTCGTGGCCGACCTCGGGGTCGACGCCGACCAGCTCGGGGCGCTCAAGGGTGTTGATGAACGCCAACGCGTGGCCGACGGTCGGCAGCAGGATGTCGCCGCGCGGCTCGTTCGGCTTGGGCTCGATGGCGAACTTCAGGTCGTAGCCCTGCTCGGTGACGTAGTCGCCGAGCAGGTCGAAGGCCTCCCTGAAGCGGTCGAGCGCGACCCGTACGTCCTTGGCGGCGCCGGACTCGGCGCCCTCGCGGCCGCCCCAGGCGACATAGACCTCGGCGCCCAGCTCGGCGGCCAGGTCGATGCTGCGGATGGTCTTGCGCAGCGCGAAGCGGCGCACGTCCCGGTCGTCGGCCGTGAAGCCGCCGTCCCAGGTCGATCGTCGCGCGGGTCGCCTCACCGAAGGGGTCGCGTCCCAGCCAGCCCACCGTCCACAGGCCGAAGGTGAACTTGTGCTCGGGTCCCGGGGTGAGGTTCGTCTCGGAAGTCCTCACGGCTCGCTCCTATTCGTCAGACTGTTGAACAAATTAGTATGCGAGGCCGATGATGGGAACTGGCAGCTCGCTACGGGCTCCGGAAGGGACAGGAATCACATGGGGTCGGACAGCGCATCGCACGGACCGGTCGTCCTCGGGATCGACAGTTCCACGCAATCCACCAAGGTGCTGGCGGTGGACGCCGAGACCGGCGCCGTCCTGGCGTCCGGCCAGGCGCGGCACACCGTGAGCACCGGCGCGGCACGGGAGACCGACCCCGAGGTGTGGTGGTCGGCGCTGCAGGACGCGCTCGGCCAGCTGGGTGAATGGGCCGGCCGCGCCGAGGCGGTCTCCGTCGGCGGCCAGCAGCACGGGCTCGTGGTGCTCGACGCGGCCGGGCGGCCGCTGCGGCCCGCCATGCTCTGGAACGACGTGCGGTCGGCCCCGCAGGCCGCCGCGCTGGTCGACAAGTACGGCGCCGGGCACTGGGCCCAGCGCTTCGGCTCGGTCCCCGGCGCCAGCTTCACCGTCTCCAAGTGGGCCTGGCTCGCCGAGCACGAGCCGGCCGCCGCCGAGGCCGCCCGCGCGGTGCGGCTCCCGCACGACTTCCTGACCGAGCGCCTCTCCGGTGCCGCCGTCACCGACCGCGGCGACGTCTCCGGCACGGGCTGGTGGCGCTCGGACACCGAGGCCTACGACGAGACGCTGCTCGCCGAGATCGGCCTCGCGCCCGACCTGCTGCCCACCGTGCTGGGGCCCGGCGAGCGGGCCGGCACCGTACGCGACGGGCTGCCGCTGCGGGCCGGCGCGGTCGTCGCCGCCGGCACCGGCGACAACGCCGCCGCCGCGCTCGGCCTCGGCCTCACGCCCGGCCGCGCCGCCCTCAGCCTCGGCACGTCAGGCACCGTCTACGCCGTCTCCCGGCAGCGGCCCACCGACGCCGGCGGGGTGGTGGCCGGCTTCGCCGCAGCCGACGGCGGGTGGCTGCCACTCGCGTGCACCCTGAACTGCACGCTCGCCGTCGACAAGGTGGCCGCGCTGCTCGGCCGGCAGCGGGAGGACGTCGAGCCCGGCGGCTCCGTCGCCTTCCTGCCCTTCCTCGACGGCGAGCGCACGCCGAACCTGCCGTACGCGTCCGGCCTGCTCACCGGCCTGCGCCACGACACGACCGCCGGGCAGGTCCTCCAGGGCGCCTACGACGGTGCGGTCTACGCGCTGCTCGGCGCCCTCGACCAGGTCCTCGCCGTGGACGGCGGCGCCCCCTCCGACGAGCCGCTCCTCGTCATCGGCGGCGGCTCGCGCGGCGTCGCGTGGCTGGAGACGGTACGCCGCCTGTCCGGCCGCCCCGTCCAGGTCCCCGAGGCCGCGGAACTCGTCGCCCTCGGCGCCGCGGTCCAGGCCGCCGCGGCGCTCACGGGTGAGGCGGCCCCGGCGATCGCGTCCCGCTGGTCCACCACCGCGGGCCGCACCCACCCCGCCCTCCCCCTCGACGAGGCCGCCCACACCCGCCTGGCAGCCGCGCTTCCCTTGGCCGGAGCGTAACCGGGTGCCCCTTGCGCATGTGGCCGCCCCGCAGTGCCCTGCGCCCCTGGGGGCACCTCCAGCGCTTCGCCTGGGGGTGCCCCCACGCGCCCCCGAAAAACGCGTCCCCTCGTGCGCAGAGGTCCAGCCCCCTGGCGGGTGGCAACGCTGGGCGTAGGTGGACGCAGGACCCAAAGGGGCGCGGGGAACTGCGCGCCCCGCCGTATAGGCGGGAAAGAAGGCAACGCACCGCACGGGGCAGCACCCCACGCGAAGCGCTGAGGGAGAACGGAGCGCCCCGCCGTCAAGGCGGAAAGCAAGCAACGCACCGCAAGGGGCGCGGCTGGGGGGGCAGCGGCACCGTCGGGGGTGGGACTCTTCCAGGGGTGCGGGGGGGGTCACCCCCGAAGCGCCGTGGACGCGCGGGCGTACTGGCGACAACCGGACCGGAGGGACATCGTGGGGAAGGGCACGGGCGCACAAGCCGGCCTTCGGCAGCGAAACATGGCACTGGTCACCCGGGCCCTCGCCGCGGGCGAGAAGGTGACGAGGGCCGCGGTCGCCGCGGAGGTGGGTCTGACGCGGGCCACCGTGTCGACGCTCGTGGACGAGCTGATGGCCGCGGGGCTGGTGGAGGAGCAGGGCGCGCAGCGCCCGGGAACGGTCGGCCGCCCGGGAACGGTGCTGGCGCTGGCCGAGACGGGCCCGGCCGGCATCGGGGCGGAGATCGGCGTGGACCACCTGGCGGCCTGCGCGGTGGACCTGCGCGGCAAGGTGCGGGTCCGCGCGCAGCGTCCGGCGGCGAACCGCGGCCGCCCGGCGGCGGCGGTCCTGGAGGAGCTGGCGGAGCTGACGGCCGGGGTCACCGCGGAGGCGGCGAAAGCCGGCCTGCACCCGGTGCGTACGACGGTCGCGGTGCCGGGACTGATCGGCCCGGACCGCGGCACGGTGCTGCGGGCGCCGAACCTGGGCTGGGAGGACGTGCCGCTGGCCGCGGCTTTCAGCGAGGGCGCGGCCGTGGAGAACGAGGCGAACCTCGGCGCCCTGGCCGAGCTGTGGCTCGGCGGCCACGACGGCCGCCTCACCGACTTCGTGCACGTGTCCGCCGAGATCGGCATCGGCGCCGCCCTGGTCGTGGAGGGCCGCCTCTTCCGCGGTGCCCGCGGCTTCGCGGGCGAGCTGGGGCATGTGCCGGTGCGCCCCGACGGGCCGCGCTGCTCGTGCGGTGCGACCGGCTGCCTGGAGACCTACGCTGGCGAGGAGGCGCTGCTGCGGGCCGCCGGCGTGCGTACCGGGCGCGGCCCGGCACTGAAGGCGGCGGCTGTCGCGGGCGACCCCTCGGCACTGCGTGCGCTGGAGGAGGCAGGCGCCGCCCTGGGCATAGCCCTCAGCGGTGCGGTCAACCTGCTCGACCCGCAGGCCGTGGTGGTCGGCGGCCCGCTCGCGGACCTCGCGCCCTGGTTGCTGCCGGGCGTGCGCCGCGAGCTGGCCGCGCGGGTCACGGACCGCCAGTGGCGTGCCCAGGACGTGCTGATCTCCCGGCTGGGCCATGACGGCGTGCTGCGCGGGGCCGCCTACAGCTCGGTGCGTACCGTGCTGGACGACCCCGCGGCGTGGATCCGTACGGTGACGGAAGGCGCTGAGGGCGCCGAGGGCGGGGGGCTTACAGAGCCGAGCCCGCCACCCACTGGCTCCACGTCATGTTCCAGCCGTTGAGCCCGTTGCTGGGCTGGATGACCTTGTCGGGCGAGTTGACGACCGTGACGACGTCGCCGATCAGCGAGTTGTCGTAGAACCACGCGGCGTCGGTGGTCGGGTCGCCGCCGCCCTTGAGGTCCTCGATGCCGATGCAGCCGTGGCTGGTGTTGGCCGTACCGAAGACCGACGGGTCGCCCCAGTAGTTGCCGTGGATGAAGGTGCCGGAGTCGCTCAGCCGCATGGCGTGCGGCACGTCGGGGATGTCGTACTCGCCCTTGCCGTCCGCGTCGGTGAAGCCGACGGTGGCCCCGTTCATCCGGGTGGTCTGGTCCTTCTCCTCGATGACCATCTTGCCGTCGTAGGTGGTGTGGCCCGCGCCGCCCGCCGAGATGGGGATGGTCCTGATGACCTGGCCGTCGCGGACGACGGTCATCATGTGGGTCTTGGTGTCGACGGTGGATATCTGCGAGCGGCCCACGTCGAAGCCGACGGTCTTGTGCTGCACGCCGTAGACGCCGGGGGCGCCCTTGACGCCCTTGAGGTTCAGGTCGAGGGTGACGTGCGAGCCGGCCGTCCAGTACGTCTGGGGGCGCAGGTCGAGCCGCTTGGAGCTGAACCAGTGGCCGACCACCGGCTGCCCGCTGCTGGACGTCACGCTGATGCCGCGCTGCACGGCGGCCCGGTCGGCCTTGGATATCGCGTGGTCGAAGTTGACCGACACCGGCATCCCGACGCCGACGGTGGAACCGTCCTCGGGCGTGAAGTAGCCGGTGAAGGTCGACGGCGTGGCCGCGACGGTCGCGAAGGTGGAGGTCGCCGCGGCGGGCTGGCCCGAGGCGTCGGTGGCGGCTGCGGCGATCGTGTACTGGGTGCTGTGCGACAGCGGGCCGGACGGGGTCCAGCTCTTCTTGTCGGCGGACAGCTTGCCCGCGACCGCGTGCCCGGTGGCCTTGGCCTTCATGGTCACCGACGTCAGGGCGCCGCCGCTGACGGAGACCTTCACCGCCCCGGTGACCTTGGCGCCGGTGGCGCCGGTCTTCGGGGTGATGGTGATCTTCGCGGCGGAGGTGTGCTTGGCCGCCGCGGCGTCCTGGCTGGCCTGGGTGAGCGGGGACGGGGACTGGCTCGGCGTCTGCGTCGGGGCCTGGGCGGTCACCGACGGGCTGGCCGACGCCTTGCTGTCCGCGTGCGCGCCGCCACCGCTGTTGCACGCGGCGAGGGCGACGCTCCCGCCGATCAGCACGGCCGCGGCCGCGAGCGTGCGGCGCCGGGTGATCTTCGGGTGCTTGGCGGGGGCAGATCCGTTGTCGGGCGGCGTCACGCATCTCTCCAATGGGGCTGGGGTCCTCCGCGGCGGCACACCACGGGCTTCTTCCGTCCCTATGGAAACAGCCACCTCTGTGCAAATCACCCTTTCCGGTCATAATTGTGTCCTTTCACACGCTGAGAGGGCGGGCGGCCCCTTGGAGGGGACTCTCCGTGCCCGCGGCAGCCCGCTGCGTGGCGGTGCCGACCCCCCGTCCGCCGCCGCCCGCCGGGAGCCGACGGGGCGCTGACGGGGCGCTGACGGGGCCTTGCCGCCGCCGCGCGGCCGGCTGTCGAAACCGGGCAGGCCAGGCCGGGACACGACTTCCCAAGGGGTGGGCGGAGTCACTACCATCGGCGACCACGGTCAAGTCGTCGCAACCCCTGGGGGTTCCATTGGCCTCGCCCCGCCCTTACGTCGCCGCAGTCGCCGCGTCGGTGCTGGCCGCGCTGTATTTCGTACCGTCCGCGAGCGCCAGCCCCCAGCACGCGCCCGCGACGTCCCGCCATGCCGCACCGGCGTCGGCGCGGCAGCTCGATCTCGCCGACACCGGCAGCATCGACACCACGCCGTACGTCATCGGCGGCTCGGCCTTCCTGGTCCTCGGCGCCGGCCTGGTCGTCGACGCGACCCGGCGGACCCGCCGGGCCGCGCTCTGACCTGCCGCTCACGCGGTGGGCGTCACCCGTTACGCCAGCGGTCCGGTGACGCCCTCCGCCGCGCGGACCAGTGCGCCGGACCGTACGAAGACGTGCGCCGCCTCCAGGTCGGGTGACAGGAAGCGGTCCCGGCCCGGACCCGGCACTCCGGCCTCCCGTACGGCCGCGAGCACGGCGGCCGTGGCGGGCGCGGGCCTGCCGCCGGCGATGGCCCGCAGCTCCAGCGCCCGGGTGGCCGCGAACATCTCCACGGCGATGATCCGCGCCAGCGCGTCGACCGCGGTACGCAGCTTGCGCGCCGCCGACCAGCCCATCGACACGTGGTCCTCCTGCATCGCCGAGGAGGGGATCGAGTCGACCGAGGCCGGCACCGCGAGCCGCTTCATCTCGCTGACCAGCGCGGCCTGCGTGTACTGGGCGATCATCAGCCCGGAGTCGACGCCCGGGTCGTCGGCCAGGAACGGCGGCAGCCCGTGCGACCTGTTCTTGTCCAGCAGCCGGTCGGTACGCCGCTCGGCGATCGACCCGAGGTCGGCGGCGGCGATCGCCAGGAAGTCCAGCACGTAGCCGACCGGGGCGCCGTGGAAGTTGCCGTTCGACTCCACCCGCCCTCCTCCGGGGCCCTCGACCAGGACGACGGGATTGTCGACGGCCGCGGCCAGTTCGCGCTCCGCGACCAGCCGGGCGTGCGCGAGGGTGTCCCGGCCCGCACCGGCCACCTGCGGGGCGCAGCGGATGGAGTACGCGTCCTGCACGCGGGGCGCGTCGTCCTGGTGGTGCCCGGTCAGCCCGGAACCCGCGAGCATCTTGGCCATGTTGGCCGCGGAGGCCGCCTGCCCGGGGTGCGGCCGGATCGCGTGCAGCTCGGGGGCCAGCACCCGCTCGGTGCCGAGCAGGGCTTCGAGCGACAGTGCGGCCGTGATGTCGGCCGCGGTGAACAGCCCGGCGAGGTCGGCGCACGCCATCAGCAGCATGCCGAGCATGCCGTCGGTGCCGTTGATGAGGGCCAGGCCCTCCTTCTCCCGCAGCTCCACCGGCTCGATCCCGTGCGCGGCGAGCAGTTCGCCCGCCGGCCGCACCTCCCCGTCGGGCCCCTCGGCCTCCCCCTCCCCCATCAGCACCTGGGCGCAGTGGGCGAGCGGCGCGAGGTCCCCGGAGCAGCCGAGGCTGCCGTACTCGTGGACCACCGGGGTGATCCCGGCGTTCAGCAGCGCGGCCATCGTCTCCGCGACGACCGGCCGCACGCCCGTGCGGCCCGACGCGAGCGTCTTGAGCCGCAGGAACATCAGCGCGCGCACCACCTCGCGCTCCACGCGCGGCCCCATGCCGGCGGCGTGCGAGCGTACGAGCGAGCGCTGGAGCTGGGCCCGCAGCTCGGGCGAGATGTGCCGTACGGCGAGCGCGCCGAAGCCGGTGGACACGCCGTACACCGGCTCCGGCCTGGCGGCCAGTGCCTCCACGACCTCCCTGGCCGCCGCCATGCCGGCCACCGCGGCCGGCCCCACCTCGACGACGGCCCCGGCGCGGGCCACGGCGAGGACGTCCTCGGGGGTGGCCCCGTGAGGGCCGATCACCACGTTGTGCATATTCATATTCACGCACCCTAGGCACTGAATCCCCGGCTGTCACCCTCCGGGTGCTCCCCTCCGGCGGCCTCATTCGGGGGCGCGGTGCCCGCGCAGGTGGCGGCGGTCCGCGGGCGGGGCGGGCGGCGGGGAGTCCGCGAGGTGCAGGACCGGGTCCTCCGGACCTTCGCGGCCGGCGACGACCGGCTGCGGCGACCGCAGGGCCTTGGCCCGGTATTGGGCCGCGTCGGCGAGACGGAAGAGGCGCCGCGCGGACCGCACGGGCCCGATCGGGTCGGCGGTGGAGGCCACACCGCAGGCGACCCCTTCCCCCACGTCGAGCTCGGCCGCCCGCACGCACAGCTCGCCCGCCGCCCGCACCACCTCGTCCGCGGCACTCCCCACCGCGACGATGCAGAACTCGTCACCGCCCAGCCGCGCCGCCAGGCTGCCGGGGAGCATGGCGCCGCACAGCGAGAGGAGGGACCCGAAGCGCTCCAGCAGCCGGTCGCCCACCGCGTGGCCGAGCTGGTCGTTGACCTTCTTGAGGCCGTTGAGGTCGCAGACCATGAGGCTGACGGCGGTGCCGTCGGCCCGGTGCTGCTCCAGGGCCTCGTCGAGGCGCTGGTCGACGGCCCGGCGGTTGCCGAGGCCGGTGAGCGGATCGGTGAAGGCCAGCCGCTGGACCTCGGCCAGCCGCTCGGTCTGGGCGATGCCGGACGCGATGACCGCGGCGAGCACGGTGGCGAAGTCGGCGTCGGGCCGGGCGAAGGGCGGCTCACCGTGGCCGCGGGCGACGTACACCTCTCCCCACGCGCGCCCGTGCAGCACCAGCGGCGCCACGACGCAGCTGCCGCGGCCCCGGCGGCGCAGGGCCGCGGCCCGGCCCCAGCTGCTGCCCCCCGGCGAGGCACCCGTGCCCTCCGACGTCTCGACCCAGGCGTGCGGTTCGCCGCCGCGCGCCCAGCTGCCGTGCAGGAATTCGGCGATCTCGGGGAAGTCGTGCACCGAGTACGTCTCGTCGGCCGGCTCGGGCTCCTCACCGGGGGCCAGGTCGCCGTCGTTGACCAGCACCCGCAGCCGCCCGGTCTCCCGCTCCCACGCCGAGACCGCCGCGAAGGACCCGCCCATCGCCAGCCGCGCCCGGTGCGCGCCCGCGCGGGCCGCGTCCTGCGGGGTCTGCGCGGTCGCGAGCGCCTGCGCCAGCTCGACGACAGCCCGGAGCCGTACGTCGGCCGTCCCGTCCACCATCTCCCCAGGCTAGAGAGCTTTGCCCGACTTCGAACGCCGGATACGCCGAACGGCCGCCCGCCCGGACCCGGCCCCCGGGGACGGCCTCGCGCACCGGCCCGGCCGCCGTCCGGCCGGCCCGCCCTACGGGTTCGGCCACCGCGGCGGTCGGCGTTCGTTGAAGGCCGCCACGCCCTCCGCGCGGTCGCCGGAGAAGGCCACCGTGCGCCAGGCCGCGTCCTCGACGTCGAGGCCGGCGCGCAGGTCGAGGCCATGGCCCAGGCGCAGGGCGCGTTTGGCGGCACGCAGGCCGACCGGGGAGTTCGAGGCGATGCGTGCGGCCAGGGCGAGCGCGGCGGTCCTGGCGGTCTCGCCCTCGGGGGCGAGCTGGTCGACCAGGCCCAGGTCGAGGGCCTCGGGCGCGGGGACGCGGCGGGCGGTGAAGACGAGTTCGGCCGCGCGGGCGGCGCCGACGCGGCGCGGGAGGAGCTGGGTGCCGCCGCCGCCGGGGATGACGCCGACGGAGACCTCGGGCAGGCCGAGCACGGCCGAGGCGTCGGCGACGATCAGGTCGCAGGCGAGGGCCAGTTCGAAGCCGCCGCCGAGGGCGTAGCCGTGCACGGCGGCGACGGCGGGCATCGGCAGGTCGAGCACGCCGGTGTACGCGGCGCGGGCGTACGGCCGCTGGCGGCCCAGTTCGGCGTCGGTCAGGGAGTTGCGCTCCTTGAGGTCGGCGCCGACGCAGAAGGCCTTCTCGCTGGAGGAGCTGAGGACGGTGACGCTCACCGTCCGGTCGGCCGCGAGCGCGGCGCACGCGGCGGCGATGGCCTCGGCCATGGCCGTCGAGACGGCGTTCATGGCGGCGGGCCGGTCGAGCACCAGCTCGGCCACCCGCTCACCGTGGCGCTCGACCCGCACCCACTCGCCGTACCGCACCTCACCCATCGGACCGCCTCCCGGTTAACGACCGTGAACGCGGCCATCCTCCCACGGGCCTCCCGGGCGGGCCGCACCCCCGCCAGGTGCGGCGTGACCGCCCGTCACCGCGAGGGCCTGTCCGACAAGGCCTAGGCCGGCGGGGCCTCGCGGGGCGCCAGGATGCCGTTGACGGCGAGGGACATCAGGCGGTCGAAGGTCTTCCTGTCCTCGGGGTTCTTCTCGGCGCACAGCACGAGCGCCGACGTCAGCTTGAGCAGGTCGGACACCTCGATGCCGTCCCGGACCGCGCCGGACTCCTGCGCCCGGCTCAGCAGCGCACCCCCGGACTGGCGCAGCTGCGCCTTGCACTGGAGCATCCGGCCGTCGGACTGGGCGAGGATCGCCGAGGACAGGCCGCGGTACATGGCGGAGTGCGCGCCCACCGCGCGCAGCCAGGAGAAGAGCGCGTCGGCCGGGTCGTCCGCGCTGATCAGGTCGTCCGCCCGCTCGCTGAGCGATTCGAGCTCGCGGATGAAGACCGCGTTCATCAGCGAGTAGCGGTCGGGGAAGTGCCGGTAGAGCGTGCCGATCCCGACTCCTGCGTGGCGGGCGATGTCCTCTAGCGCGACGTCCGTGCCGTGCACGATGAAGGCCTGCTTGGCCTCCTCCAGCAACCGGTCGTAGTTGCGCTGTGCGTCTGCCCGCATTTCCGTCCCGCCTCCCGGGTGCCGGGGATCGCTTCCCCGAATCCGATTGTAGAACCGGAGGAAGTCTCCGTATAGTTACCGGAGACGACCTCCGTTTGTCTTCTCCGCTGGAGGCTTAGCAGCCATGTCCACGCACGCCGTGCGCGACCAGAGCTCGACCACGACCACCACCCGCGAGCCGGCCCCCTCCCGCTTGCACGCATTCTTCGCCCTCGCCGCGATCCTCGGTACCCAGTTGATGCTGCTTCTCGACGCCACCGTGGTGAACGTCGCCCTGCCCGGCATCGGTACCCACCTGGGCTTCTCGCCCACCGGCATGTCCTGGGTGCTCAACGTCTACACCCTCGCCTTCGGCGGTCTGCTGCTGCTCGGCAGCCGGATCGGCGACCTGATCGGCCGGCGTACCGCGCTGGTCTGGGGAGTCGCGGCCTTCACGCTCGCCTCGATAGCCGGCGGTGTAGCCAACGACTCGACCACCCTGCTGGTCGCCCGCGGCTTCCAGGGCGCCGCCGCCGCGCTGGCCGCGCCCAGCACCCTCGCGCTGATCGCCACCTCCTTCCGCGAGGGCAGCGAGCGCAACCGCGCGCTCAGCGTCTTCTCGGCGATCTCGGGCGCGGGCTCGGCGGTCGGCCTGACCGTCGGCGGCATGCTCACCGACTGGGGGTCCTGGCGCTGGGTGTTCTTCGTCAACATCCCGGTCGGCATCGCCATCGTGCTGCTCGCGCCGCGCTTCATCAAGGAGACCGAGCGGCACCGCGGCGGCCGCTTCGACATCGCCGGCGCGCTGACCGGCACCCTCGGCATGGCCTCGCTGGTCTACGCCTTCATCCGGGTCGGCGAGAGCAGCTGGAGCGACACCCGGGCGCTGACCACCTTCGTGATCGCCGTCGCGCTGCTCGCCTCCTTCCTGGTCAACGAGACCCGGGTGGAGCGGCCGCTGGTGGTGCTGCGGCTGTTCGCCGACCGCAACCGGGCGCTGGCCTACGCGGTGATGCTGCTGCTGGTGGCCGGGATGTTCGGCACCTTCTACTTCTCGACGCAGTATCTGCAGACCTTCCTCGGCTACAGCCCGCTGAAGACCGGCTTCGCCTTCCTGCCGCTGGCCGGGCCGCTCTTCCTGGCCGCCAGGATCGCGCCGCACGCCCTGGCCCGCTTCGGCGCCAAGCGGGTGGCGGCCGTCGGCTCGTCGCTCACCCTCGTGGGCGCCGTCTGGATCACCCAGCTGAGCGCGTCCGACGGCTACGCGCAGGGCATCCTGCCGACGCTGATCCTGATGGGCGTCGGCATGGGCTGGACGGTGATGCCGCTGAACACCTTCATCCTGTCCGGTGTCGAGCCCAAGGACGCCGGGTCCGCGTCCGGCCTGCTGCAGACCATGCAGCAGGTCGGCGGCAGCCTCGGCCTGTCGGTGCTCGTCACCGTCTTCGGCACGGTGTCGCGGCGGCACACCCAGAACCCGTTCATCCACGGCGCCACGGCCGCCTTCACCCTGTCGGCGGTCTTCACCGGCATCGCGCTGGCACTGGTGCTGTCGCTCAGGCAGCCGCGCGTGCAGGTCCTGAACTGAGCCGTAGGTAGGGCACACAAAGCGGCGCGGCACCCCGGTCCGGGGTGCCGCGCCGCTTTGTGTGCCCTACCGATCAGTCCTTGATCTCGCAGATGACCGCGCCGGAGGAGACCGACGAGCCGACCTCCGCCTTGAGGCCGATGACGGTGCCGGAGCGGTGCGCGTTGAGCGGCTGCTCCATCTTCATCGCCTCCAGCACCACGATCAGGTCGCCCTCGCTGACCTGCTGGTTCTCCTCGACCGCGACCTTGACGATGGTGCCCTGCATCGGCGAGGCCAGCGAGTCGCCGGACGCCGCAACGCCGGCCTTGGCCGCCGCCCGCCGCTTGGGCTTGGCGCCCGCGGCCAGTCCGGTGCGGGCCAGCGTCATGCCCAGCGACGCGGGCAGCGACACCTCGAGGCGCTTGCCGCCGACCTCGACCACGACCGTCTCGCGGCCCTGGGCCTCCTCCTCGTCCAGCGCCGGACCGGTGAAGGGCGGGATCGTGTTGACGAACTCGGTCTCGATCCACCGGGTGTGGATGGTGAAGGGGCCCTGCGGCGGCGCGAACGCCGGGTCCCTGACCACCGCGCGGTGGAAGGGGATCGCGGTGGCCATGCCCTCGACCTGGAATTCGTTCAGCGCCCGGGCCGCCCGCTGGAGCGCCTGCTCCCGGGTGGCGCCGGTGACGATCAGCTTGGCCAGCAGCGAGTCCCAGGCCGGGCCGATGACGCTGCCCGCCTCGACACCCGCGTCCAGCCGCACACCGGGTCCGGAGGGCGCGCTGAAGCGGGTCACGGTGCCGGGCGCGGGCAGGAAGTTGCGGCCCGGGTCCTCGCCGTTGATGCGGAACTCGAAGGAGTGGCCGCGCAGCGGCGGGTCGTCGTACCCCAGCTCCTCGCCGTCGGCGATCCGGAACATCTCCCGCACCAGGTCGATGCCGGAGACCTCCTCGGTGACCGGGTGCTCGACCTGGAGGCGGGTGTTGACCTCCAGGAAGGAGATCGTGCCGTCCTGGCCGACGAGGAATTCGCAGGTGCCCGCGCCGGCGTAGCCCGCCTCGCGCAGGATCGCCTTCGACGCGGCATACAGCTGCGCGTTCTGTTCCTCGGTCAGATAGGGGGCCGGGGCCTCCTCGACGAGCTTCTGGTGGCGGCGCTGGAGCGAGCAGTCGCGGGTGGAGACCACCACGACATTGCCGTGGGTGTCGGCCAGGCACTGCGTCTCGACGTGCCGCGGGCGGTCCAGGTAGCGCTCCACGAAACACTCGCCGCGCCCGAAGGCGGCGACCGCCTCGCGCACCGCCGAGTCGTACAGCTCGGGGACCTCCTCCAGGGTGCGGGCGACCTTCAGGCCGCGCCCGCCACCGCCGAAGGCGGCCTTGATGGCGATCGGCAGGCCGTGCTCCTTGGCGAAGGACACGACCTCCTCGGCGCCCGAGACCGGGTCGGGCGTGCCGGCGACCAGCGGCGCACCGGCCCGCTGGGCGATGTGCCGCGCGGCGACCTTGTCGCCCAGGTCGCGGATCGCCTGCGGCGGCGGGCCGATCCAGGTCAGACCGGCGTCGAGCACCGCCTGCGCGAATTCGGCGTTCTCCGACAGGAAGCCGTAGCCGGGGTGCACGGCGTCGGCCCCCGACTCGGCGGCCGCCCCGAGCACCTTCGCGAAGTCCAGATAACTGGTGGCTGGTGTGTCGCCGCCCAGTGCGTACGCCTCGTCGGCCGCGCGGACATGCGGCGCGTCCCGATCGGGGTCCGCGTAGACGGCTACGCTGGCGATCCCGGCATCCCGGCAGGCACGGGCGACGCGTACTGCGATTTCACCGCGGTTGGCGATGAGCACCTTGCGCACGATGGCTCCCTCCATGAAACAAGCCGAGTTTAGGTACTGGCCACACTTGGTGCCGAGGCACCCCTGCACGTGAGCTTGCCCACACGGAGGGTGATCCACGGGCCACAACAACCCGTGAACGCCTGCTCAGTCCACGGTACGGCCCCGCTCCCACCGATGTCCCGCACTACCGGGCGTGGGGGGCAACTCGCTTGAAGTCCGTGCACCGCGCTGACGTTCTTTTGTGGGAACCCCACGAATAGTGCGCGAAAACTTTGCGGCCGGCTCGCCCTGAAGAGTGACGCCCCGCGCGCCGCCGGCCCCCCGGCGGGCGGCCGGTGACCCGCCGTCGGCCGCCGGCCGGTGCGCGGACCCTTGCCCGCGCTCTTACTCGTGAGTAGCCTGCGACGCGCAGGATTCGGCCGCGGAGGGGGACAAGTGTGCGCAGAGGTATAGCCGTCGGCACCGCCGTGGTCCTGGTGCTCGAAGCCCTCACGATCGGCTTCGTGAACTGGATCATGGGCCTGGCCGTACGGCACCAGAAGATGTCCCTCGGCGGGCTCGACCCCGACGCCATGGCTGCCGGATCCTGGGTGGGCGGCGGGCTGTTCGCCCTCTTCCTGATCACCTGCGCGGTCCTGGTGGCCCGTATCGCGCTGCGCGACCGGATGTCCGGCCGGGTGGGCCGCATCGTGCTCATCGTCTGCGCGGTGGTGCACGGCGTGGTCGGCGCGATCGTGGTCGGCCTGGTCGGCTGGTACGCCTTCGTGGTGCTGATGCTGGTCCTCGCCCTGCTGGTCGGCACGCTGCTGCTCTACGCACCCGAGGACCGTCAGGAGGCCGCCCCGCCCGCCGCTCCGCCGGCGGCGCCCGGCGCCCCGGTCACGTCCACAGGTCCGTGATCCGCACCCCGAGGTCGGACAGCAGCGAGCGCAGCAGCGGCAGCGACAGGCCGATGACATTGCCCGGGTCGCCGTCGACGCCCTCCACGAAGGGCGCGGAGCGGCCGTCCAGGGTGAAGGCGCCCGCCACGTGGAGCGGTTCGCCGCTGGCCACGTAGGCGGCGACCTCGGCGTCGTCCGGGGTCCCGAACCGCACGGTCGTGGACGCCGTCGCCGACACCTGGCGGCCGTCGGCGGTGTCGATCACGCAGTGGCCGGTGCGCAGCACGCCCGAGCGGCCGCGCATCGCCTGCCAGCGGGCGGTCGCCTCGGCGGCGTCGGCGGGCTTGCCCAGCGCCTCGCCGTCCAGGTCGAGCACCGAGTCGCAGCCCACGACGATCTCGCCGCCGTCCAGCATGCCGCCGGACGCCACCGCGGCGGCCTTCGCCTCGGCCAGCACCCGGGCCAGCTCGGCGGGGCTGTCCGCGCTGATCGCGTCCTCGTCCACCCCGCTGACCAGCACCCGCGGGTCGAACCCGGCCTGCTTGAGCAGGCCGAGCCTGGCGGGGGAGGCGGAGGCGAGGACGAGCACGCGGCGATTCGACGTCATCGCACCATCGTAGGCAGCGCCACCGGCCGCCGGACGCCCGTCCCCGTACGTCCGGTGGCGCTCACCATCGCAGCAGCGCCAGGGCCATCAGCCCCGCGACCACCGCGGCGACCAGCATCGCCCGGCGCAGCATCTTCAGAGCGTGCCGCATCTCCGCGGAGGGCTCGTCGCGTTGATCGTCCGGCCACAACATGTCTCCCAGGTTGCTCCGGGGGGCACCGCCGCGCCTGAGTACGCGTACTCAGCCGCGGCGGGTCGCTCAGGCCGGGCAGTTCAGGCCGGGCCGCCCGGCCACGCCGACATCCGCCACGCGCCCGGGCCGGGGGCGGGCAGCGCCCGCGGGACGTTGCGGGCCGGGGCCGACCAGCCGGCGGGGCGACCGGCCGGGCCGTCCTGCTCGACCTCCAGCGCCGCGACCCGCGCCTGGACCAGCGCCACGACGGCGGCCAGCTCCTCCGGCGTCGGCCTGCCGCGCTCCACCTTGATCACCACGGAATCGTTCCTTCCCGGTCGGTGCCCTGCCCGCTCTGATGCCCTGACGCCCCGCTGTCCCCGCTGCCCTGCCGCTCCCGCCGCTCCCGCCGCTCCCGCCGCTCCCGCCGCTCCCGCCGCTCTACAGCGGGATGTTGCCGTGCTTCTTCGGCGGCAGGCTCTCCCGCTTGTTGCGCAGCGTCCGCAGCGCCTTGACCAGCTGCGCGCGGGTCTGCGAGGGCGCGATGACCGCGTCCATGTAGCCCCGCTCGGCGGCGATGTAGGGGTTGAGCAGGTGGTCCTCGTAGTCGGTGATGAGCTGCTGGCGCAGCTCATCGGCGGCCTGCGGGCTCTCCGCCTCGGCCAGGGTGCGGCGGTGCAGGATGTTGACGGCCCCCTGCGCGCCCATCACGGCGATCTGGGCCGTGGGCCAGGCCAGGTTGAGGTCCGCGCCCAGGTGCTTGGAGCCCATCACGTCGTAGGCGCCGCCGTACGCCTTACGGGTGATGATCGTGATCAGCGGAACCGTGGCCTCGGCGTAGGCGTAGATCAGTTTGGCACCGCGCCGGATGATGCCGTCCCACTCCTGGCTGGTGCCGGGGAGGAAGCCCGGGACGTCGACGAAGGTGACCACGGGGACGTTGAAGCTGTCGCAGGTCCGCACGAAGCGCGCGGCCTTCTCCGACGCGTTGATGTCCAGGCAGCCGGCGAACTGCAGCGGCTGGTTGGCCACCACGCCGACCGGACGGCCCTCGATCCGGCCGAAGCCGGTGATGATGTTCGGCGCGAAGAGGTCCTGGGTCTCCAGGAACTCGGCGTCGTCCAGCACGTGCTCGATGACCTTGTGCATGTCGTAGGGCTGGTTCGCCGAGTCCGGGATCAGCGTGTCCAGCTCCAGGTCCTCCGCGGTGACCTCCAGGTCCGCGGCGGCGGCGAAGGAGGGCGCCTCCTCCAGGTTGTTGCTCGGCAGGTACGACAGCAGCGCCTTGACGTACTCGAAGGCGTCCTTCTCGTCGCCGGCCAGGTGGTGGGCGTTGCCCGAGGTGGAGTTGTGGGTGCGCGCGCCGCCCAGCTCCTCCATGCCGACGTCCTCGCCGGTCACCGTCTTGATCACGTCGGGACCCGTGATGAACATGTGCGAGGTCTGATCCACCATCACCACGAAGTCGGTGATGGCCGGGGAGTAGACCGCGCCGCCCGCGCACGGACCCATGATCAGGCTGATCTGCGGGATCACCCCGGAGGCGTGGGTGTTGCGGCGGAAGATCTCGCCGTACATCCCGAGCGAGGTGACGCCCTCCTGGATGCGGGCGCCGCCCGAGTCGTTGATGCCGATGACCGGGCAGCCGGTCTTCAGCGCGAAGTCCATCACCTTGACGATCTTCTCGCCGTAGACCTCGCCGAGCGCGCCGCCGAAGACCGTGAAGTCCTGCGAGAAGACCGCGACCGGGCGGCCCTCGACGGTGCCGTAGCCGGTGACGACGCCGTCGCCGTAGGGGCGGTTGGCCTCCAGGCCGAAGCTGGTCGAGCGGTGCCTGGCCAGCTCGTCCAGTTCGGTGAAGGAGTTGTCGTCCAGCAGGAGTTCGATCCGCTCACGGGCGGTCAGCTTGCCCTTGGCGTGCTGTTTCTCCACCGCCCGCCCGGATCCCGCGTGGTTGGCCTCCTCGATACGGCGGCGGAGGTCCGCGAGCTTCCCCGCGGTCGTGTGGATGTCGTGGTCCGGCTCGGCCATGGAGGTTGGCTCTCCTGCTCTCGGCGGCTCTTCTTAACTCGTGAGTAACGCTGTGTTCCGTAGCGTAGTGGCGACTCTCGGGTACGGGCACTGCGGCGTTCACCACACTGCACCACCGTGCCCCCGAGCGGGCGGCGGCACTCCCCCGGCCCGGCGTGTCACCGGCGGCCGCGCTCGTAGGGTGGACGCATGACGTCCAGCCGCTGGTCCGACCTCGCCCGACCGCCGCTCAACGCCGCGGCGCTGCGCCGAGCCGTGGTCACCCCCGACTCGCTGTGGACCGCGCTCGACGTGGTCGAGGCGACCGGCTCCACCAACAGCGACCTGACCGCCAGGGCCGCCGAGGGCGCCGCGGAGGGCGCGGTGCTGGTCGCCGAGGAGCAGACCGCCGGGCGCGGCCGCCTGGACCGCCGCTGGTCGGCGCCCGCCAGGTCGGGGCTGTTCCTCTCGGTGCTGCTGCGGCCGGGCGAGGCGGCGCCCGCCCCCGACGGCCGCGGCGGCGCAGGGATGGCGGCCGGCGTACGCGAACCGGTGCCCGTGCACCGCTGGGGGTGGCTGCCGCTGCTGGCCGGGGTCGCCACCGCCACCGCGCTGTCCCGGGCGGCCGGCGTCGACACGGCACTCAAATGGCCCAACGACCTGCTGGTCACCGTCGACGGCGAGGAGCGCAAGGCCGGCGGCATCCTCGCCGAGCGCACCGGCGGGACCGGCGTGGTCATCGGCATCGGCGTCAACGTCTCGCTGCGCACCGAGGAGCTGCCCGTTCCCACCGCCGCCTCCCTCGCGCTGGCCGGCGCCCAGGGCACCGACCGCGACCCGCTGCTGCGGGCCGTCCTGCGCTCCCTCGCCGACTGGTACGACGCCTGGCGCGCGGCCGACGGCGACCCGGCCGCCTCCCGGCTCCAGCAGACCTACGCGGCCGGCTGCGCCACGCTGGGCCGCCAGGTGCGCGCCGAACTGCCCGGCGGGCGCGAACTGGCCGGCACCGCGGTCGCCGTCGACGGCGACGGGCGGCTGGTGATCGCCGGGCCGGACGGCGAGCAGCCGGTCGGCGCCGGCGACGTCGTGCACCTGCGGCCCTCCAGGTGACGCAGGGCGCCGGCGTCCCGGTGACAGTGAGGTGCGGCACACCTGCCGTATCGTGGACTCGCTGCGTCGTCTCGATGATCGGAAGGGCTGTGCGCAGGAGTTCCTCAGGGGCCGGGCGATGAGCGTGGACGACCCGGGCCCGCCCGTTCCGGACGAGCCGTCCGACGTCGATCCGGGTGCGGAAGCCGACCCGGACGGCGAAGCCGTCACGGACACCGGCGAGCATCCGCTCGCGCTGCGGCTCGAAGAACTCATCCTCGGCGCACCCCGCCAGTACACCCCCTTCCAGGCGGCCCGCGCCGCCGGCGTCTCCATGGACCTGGCCGCCCGCTTCTGGCGGGCCATGGGCTTCGCCGACATCGGCCAGGCCAGGGCGCTCACCGAGGCCGACGTGCTCGCGCTGCGGCGGCTCGCCGGCCTGGTCGAGGCCGGGCTGCTCTCGGAGTCGATGGCCATCCAGGTGGCCCGCTCCACCGGCCAGACCACCGCCCGGCTCGCCGACTGGCAGACCGACTCCTTCCTCGAAGGCCTCACCGAGCCGCCCGAGCCCGGCATGACCCGCGCCGAGGTGGCCTACCCGCTGGTCGAACTGCTGCTGCCGGAGCTGGAGGAATTCCTCGTCTACGTGTGGCGCCGCCAGGTCGCGGCCGCCACCAGCCGGGTCGTCCAGTCCGACGACGAGGAGGCCGTCGACCGCCGCCTCGCCGTCGGCTTCGCCGACCTCGTCGGCTTCACCCGGCTCACCCGGCGCCTTGAGGAGGAGGAGCTGGGCGAGCTGGTCGAGGCCTTCGAGACCACGGCCGCCGACCAGGTCGCCGCGTACGGCGGCCGGCTGATCAAGACCCTCGGCGACGAGGTGCTCTTCGTCGCCGACGACCCCGGTACGGCCTCCGAGATCGGCATCCGGCTCATCGAGACGATGACCGGCGACGAGACGATGCCTGCGCTGCGGGTGGGCATGGCCTTCGGCACGGTCACCACCCGCATGGGCGACGTCTTCGGCACGACGGTGAACCTGGCGTCCCGCCTGACCTCGATAGCGCCACGGGACGCCGTCCTGGTCGACGGCGACTTCGCCGAGGCCCTCGCCGAGGCCGGGGACGCGCCGCTGTCCGAGGCGGACGTGGACGCCGCCGACGCGGAGAAATACCGCTTCGCGCTCCAGCCGATGTGGCGCCGCCCGGTCCGCGGGCTCGGCGTGGTCGAGCCGTGGCTGCTCACCCGGCGCGGGTGAGCGGCCGCGCCGCTGCCGCGTGATCCGCGGTCGGTCCGCGCGCGGCGACGTATGCGGTGCGCCGCGAGACGGAGGGCCGCGAGACGGAGGGCCGGTCTCGTACCCGGTCGTCCCCGCACGGGCCGGGCAGCGCCGCAAGGCGCCGTAAGCCGTGGCCGCGTGTCCGCCGGGGGTGGCGGGAGGCAGCCCTCAGCGCGGGCGCAGGTCCGCCAGGCGCGGTACGGACGGCGGGCGCAGCGGGTGCGGGCGGCGCGGGGTGGGGAGGGGCGGCGCCGATTCGCTAGGGCACGCGGGGGCCACCGCGAGCTGGACGCCGCGGTCGGCGAGCGCCTGGAGTTCGGTCGCCGCGCGCTCGTCGCCGGGCGGCGGCTCGTCGGTCACCAGATGGGTGATCAGGTCGGTCGGCACGGTCTGGAACATCGTGTCGGACCCGAGCTTGGTGTGGTCGGCCAGGACCACGACCTCCGCCGCGGCCTGCACCAGCGCCCGGTCGACGCTGGCCGACAGCATGTTGGACGTGGACAGCCCGCGCTCGGCGGTGAGCCCGGCGCCGGACAGGAAGGCCCGGGAGACCCGCAGCCCCTGCAGGGACTGCTCGGCGCCGCTGCCGACCAGGCCGTAGTTGGAGCCGCGCAGGGTGCCGCCGGTCATGACCACCTCGACCCGGTTGGCATGCGCCAGCGCCTGGGCGACCAGCAGCGAGTTGGTGACCACGGTGAGGCCTGGCACCCGGGCCAGCCGCCTGGCCAGCTCCTGTGTCGTGGTGCCCGCGCCGACGACAATGGCCTCGCCCTCTTCCACGAGCGAGGCCGCGAGATCGGCGATGACCGTCTTCTCCGCGGTCGCCAGGTGGGATTTCTGCGGGAAGCCGGACTCACGGGTGAAGCCACCCGGCAGGACCGCACCGCCGTGCCGGCGGTCCAGCAGTCCTTCTGCCTCCAGCGCCCGCACGTCGCGGCGCACGGTCACTTCGGAGGTCTGGACGACGCGGGCGAGTTCCCGGAGCGACACCGCTCCGTTGGCTCGCACCATTTCGAGGATCAATTGGCGACGTTCTGCAGCGAACACGGAACCGACAGTAACCCCAACCACAGCTACTTTCAGCGTTTTGCACCAGATGGAGGAAGTTACGCGTGAATCAGACCGTCCCGTGCTATACGCCGACCGTACGTTCGCTTGCGCCGTAGCACCGGCGCCGGGGCCTACGACAGGCCCTGGTCCTGGCCGCCGGCCTTGCGGTTGTGCAGCTGCCGCGCGACCTCGGCGATCGAGCCGGACAGCGAGGGGTAGACGGTGAAGGCGTTGGCGATCTGCTCGACCGTCAGGTTGTTGTCGACGGCGATCGAGATCGGGTGGATCAGCTCGCTCGCCTTGGGCGCGACGACCACGCCGCCGACCACGATGCCGGTGCCGGGGCGGCAGAAGATCTTGACGAAGCCGTCCCTGATGCCCTGCATCTTCGCCCGCGGGTTGCGCAGCAGCGGCAGCTTCACCAGCCGCGCGTCGATCCGGCCGCTGTCGACGTCGGCCTGGGAGTAGCCGACGGTGGCGATCTCCGGGTCGGTGAAGACGTTCGAGGAGACCGTCTTGAGGTTCAGCGGGGCCACCGCGTCGCCGAGGAAGTGGTACATCGCGATGCGGCCCTGCATGGCCGCGACCGAGGCGAGCGCGAAGATGCCCGTGACGTCACCGGCCGCGTAGACGCCGGACGCGCTGGTACGGGAGACCTTGTCGGTCCAGATGTGGCCGGACTCGGTGAGCTTCACGCCCGCCTCCTCCAGGCCCATCCCCGAGGTGTTGGGGATCGCGCCGACCGCCATCAGGCAGTGCGTGCCGGTGATGACCCGGCCGTCGGTGAGCGTCGCCTCGACGCCGTCGCCGACCCGCTTGACGGACTGGGCGCGGGAGCGCGACATCACGTTCATGCCGCGGCGCCGGAAGACGTCCTCCAGGACCGCCGCGGCGTCCGGGTCCTCGCCGGGCAGCACCCGGTCGCGGGACGACACGAGGGTCACCGTCGAGCCGAGGGCCTGGTAGGCGCCGGCGAACTCCGCGCCGGTCACGCCGGAACCGACCACGATCAGCTCGCGCGGCAGCTCGTCGAGGTCGTAGACCTGGGTCCAGTTCAGGATGCGCTCGCCGTCGGGCATGGCGTCGGGCAGCTCGCGCGGGCGCGCGCCGGTGGCGACCAGCACCGCCTCGGCGGTGAGCCGCTGCTCGGTGCCGTCGGCGGCGGTGACCACGACCGTACGGGTGCCCTCGGCGGTCTGCGGCCCGTCGAGCCGGCCGCGGCCGCGCATCACGGTGGCGCCCGCCCTGGTCACCGCGGAGGCGATGTCGTGCGACTGGGCCAGCGCGAGGCGCTTGACCCGGCGGTTGACCTTGCCCAGGTCCACCCCGACGACCCGCGGGGCGCCGTGCAGCGGCGGGGTGTCGTCGGCGACGATGATGCCCAGCTCTTCGTACGACGAGTCGAAGGTCGTCATCACCTCGGCGGTGGCGATGAGCGTCTTGGACGGCACGCAGTCGGTCAGCACCGACGCACCGCCCAGCCCGTCGCAGTCGACGACGGTCACCTCCGCCCCGAGCTGCGCTGCCACCAGCGCCGCCTCGTAGCCGCCGGGTCCGCCACCGATGATCACGATCCTTGTCACGTACCCCATTGTCCCGCACGCGCCAAGTGTTCACCGCCAGGGGGGACGGCCCCGGCTTCCTGTTCGGGTTCCCGCCCGGGGGCGCACCTTCCCCGCGCGCTTCGTCGCGCCGGGGTCCGGGCCGCTCCCGTACCCTCGTCCTCATGTCGCTCTACGCCGCTTACGCAGGCAACCTCGACGCGCGGCTGATGACCCGCCGCGCCCCGCACTCCCCGCTGCGGGGCACCGGCTGGCTGGACGGCTGGCGGCTCACCTTCGGCGGCGAGCAGATGGGCTGGGAGGGCGCGCTCGCGACCCTGGTCGAGGACCCGGCCAGCCAGGTCTTCGTGGGCCTGTACGACATCGCGCCGGTCGACGAGGAGTCGATGGACCGGTGGGAGGGCGTGCCGCTGCAGATCTACCGGCGTACGACCGTACGGGTGCACACCCTGGACGGCGACCTGGCGGCGTGGCTCTACGTGCTCAACGACTACGAGGGCGGGCTGCCCTCGGCCCGCTACCTGGGCGAGATCGCCGACGCCGCCGAGTCGGCCGGGGCGCCGCACGACTACGTGATGGGGCTGCGCAAACGCCCCTGCTGACCTGCCGCGGACCCGCGGAGGCCGCCGCTCGCGGCCCTCGCGGCGGCCGGGCGCGGCGGGCCGTCAACTGTCGGATGCTCCTATTTCGGGACTGGTCCATGTCAGGCCGTCTACGCGCGTAGGCCCTGACAGGTTACGCTCAGCGCGTGAACGCTTCTGTGAATCCCGACCCCTATGCCGCGGCCGACGCCGCCGCCGCCAGTCTGCGCGCGCTGACCGGCGCGCAGACGCACGACGTCGCCCTGGTCATGGGCTCGGGCTGGGTGCCCGCCGCCGACCAGCTCGGCACCGCGGACGCCGAGCTGCCGATCACGGAGCTGCCCGGTTTTCCGGAGCCCACGGTGGCCGGCCACGCGGGCCGGGTCCGCTCGGTACGCGTCGGAGGCGTCCGCGCCCTGGTCTTCCTGGGCCGCACCCACCTGTACGAGGGCCGGGGCGTCGCGAGCGTCGCGCACGCGGTGCGCACGTCGGTGGCCGCCGGCTGCAAGTCGGTCGTCCTCACCAACGGATGCGGCGGCCTGCGCCCCGGCTACCGCCCCGGCCAGCCGGTGCTCATCAGCGACCACATCAACATGACGGCGACCTCGCCGATCGCCGGCGCGAACTTCGTCGACCTGACCGACCTCTACTCCCCCCGGCTGCGCGCCCTGTGCCGCGAGATCGACCCCACCCTCGAAGAGGGCGTCTACGTCCAGCTCCCCGGCCCGCACTACGAGACGCCGGCGGAGATCGGCATGGTCCGCGCGATAGGCGGCGACCTGGTCGGCATGTCCACCGCCCTGGAGGCGATCGCCGCGCGCGAGGCGGGGGCGGAGGTGCTGGGCATCTCCCTGGTCACCAACCTCGCCGCCGGTATGACCGGCGAGCCCCTCAACCACGAGGAAGTGCTGGCTGCGGGGCGCGAGTCCGCGACCCGCATGGGCACGCTTCTGGCCGGCTTGCTGGCCCGCCTATGAGGCTGCCGCTGGGCTTGGGGGGTGCCACTTGCCGTGGCGGTGCGTCTTTCCCACCGATGGGGGCTGGGCGACCCGCCACAACGTCGCCGCAGGCAGGCGACGCACCGCACGGGGCAATCACCCCAGGGGCGCAGGGAACTGCGCGACCAGCCACGACGTCGCCGCAGGCGGGCGACGCACCGCACGGGGCAATCACCCCAGGGGCGCAGGGAACTGCGCGACCAGTCATGACGGACCTGCATGGAGGCAACCGTGGAAGACCTGCTGGCCGAGGCCCAGGCGTGGGCGGCGGAGGACCCGGATCCGGAGACTCGGGCGGAGCTCGATGACCTGCTCGCCCGGCAGGACGTCGAGGAGCTGACCGACAGGTTCAGCGGCACGCTGGAGTTCGGCACCGCGGGCCTGCGCGGAGCGCTGGGTGCCGGGCCCAACCGGATGAACCGGGCCGTGGTGATCCGCGCCGCCGCCGGCCTGGCGGCGTACCTGCGCGAGAACGGCGGCACCGCCGCCGTGATCGGCTACGACGCCCGCCACAAGTCGTACGACTTCGCCCGCGACACCGCCGCGGTGATGGTCGGCGCGGGCCTGCGCGCGTACCTGCTCCCCCGCCCGCTGCCCACACCGGTGCTGGCGTACGCGATCCGCCGTCTCGGCGCCGACGCGGGCGTGATGGTGACCGCCAGCCACAACCCGCCGCAGGACAACGGCTACAAGGTCTACCTGGGTGACGGCTCCCAGATCGTGCCGCCGGCGGACGCGGAGATCGCCGCCGGGATCGCGGCGGTCGGCCCGCTCGCGACCGTACCGCTGGCCGCGGACGGCTGGGACGTGCTCGGCGAGGACGTGCTGGACGCCTATCTCGACCGCGCGGTCGCGGTCCTCGCGGAGGGCGGCGCGCGCGAACTGTCCACCGTCTACACGCCGATGCACGGCGTCGGCCTCGAAATCCTGGCCGCGGCCTTCGCACGGGCCGGCTTCCCCCCGCCGCTCGCCGTCGCCGAACAGGCCGCGCCCGACCCGGACTTCCCCACCGTCGCCTTCCCCAACCCGGAGGAGCCGGGCGCGATGGACCTGGCCTTCAAGACCGCGCGGGACGCGAACCCCGACCTGGTCATCGCCAACGACCCGGACGCCGACCGGTGCGCGGTGGCCGTGCCCGACCCGGCCGCGGACGCGGGCTGGCGGATGCTGCGGGGCGACGAGTTGGGCGCGCTGCTGGCCGCGCACCTGGTACGGCGGGGCGCCGCGGAGCCCGGCCGGGACGTCTTCGCGGCGAGCATCGTGTCGTCGTCGCTGCTGTCGAGGATCGCGGCGGCCGCCGGTGTCGGCTACGAGGACACCCTGACCGGTTTCAAGTGGATCGCCCGCGTCCCGGGCCTGCGGTACGGCTACGAGGAGGCGCTCGGCTACTGCGTCGACCCGGCCGGGGTCAGGGACAAGGACGGCATCACGGCGGCGCTGCTGATCGCGGAGATGGCGGCCGAACTGCGGGCGGAAGGCCGCACGTTGGGCAACGTCCTGGACGAACTGGCCGTCGCGCACGGTTTGCACGCCACCGACCAGCTCTCGGCGCGGGTCGCCGACCTCTCCCTGATCGGCGACGCGATGGCGCGGCTGCGCGCCCACCCGCCGGCCCGGCTCGCCGGCCTGGACGTGGTGTCGGCCGAGGACCTCCAGCAGGGCGCGGACGGCCTGCCGCCCACCGACGGCCTGCGCTACCGCCTCGCCGGGGAGGCGGTGACGTCGGCCCGCGTCGTGGTCAGGCCCAGCGGCACGGAGCCGAAGATCAAGTGCTACCTGGAGGTCGTGGTCCCCGCCGGCACGGACGTGCCCGCGGCCCGCGCAAGGGCGGCGGCGCTGCTGGCCGCCATCAAGCCCGACCTGGCCGCGGCGGCGGGGCTGTAGACCGCGCCGCGAGGAGGCGGCCCTCCTGAGGGCGCTGCGCCGCTGTGTCAGCGAAAGGGCCGGGCCAAAGGGTCCTCAGCCGATCGCCAGCAGGACGATCAGGACGATCGCGCCGGCCGCCGCGGGGGCCAGGACCTCCCAGCACCAGCGCACCACCGGCCTGGTGGACTCCTCGGCCGCCGGGGTGGCCTCGGCCCGCTCGGCCAGCTCCCGCAGCTCGGACAGCGCCTGGTCCGACCAGGCACGGATGGTCGGGTCGGCCCCCGGCACGGGCCGCGATGTACGGCCGTACGCGGGCCGGCGCCCCGCCCCCGGCGTGAAGGCGTCGTCACCGGCCGCCTTCACCTTCGCGTCCTGCCGAGCGGCACGCTTGCGCGCGCGCAGCGAGACCGGGATGGCCCAGAGCTGGTACTTCTTGCCGCCCGCCAGCAGTTCGGTGGAGTACGAGGAGCGCACCGCGTCCACTCCCGCCCACGGCACCGTGATCGAGCGGAACGGGTTGCGGATCCGGATCCGGTCGGCGTTCGCGAAGACCGCGGGGCGCAGCGTGAGCGCCACGATGAGCGGCAGCGCGAGCAGCAGCGCCGCGATGGCCAGCCACGGGGTGTGGCCCTTGCCGTTGGCGATGGCGTCGCCGCCGAGCCAGCCCGCGACGACGATCAGGCCCACTCCGCCGACCATGCCGGCCATCGAGCGGTAGGCGCGGTCGGCGTACTGCGGCTGCCCGGTGCCGCCACTGCCGGTGGGCGGTGTCGGGCGGTCGGACCTGGGACTCGTCATAACGACCGATTGTGCCTGACGGCGGTGCCTTGCCGGGCCACGACCCGGTTGCGTTCCCGTCTCGACGGTGCGGTCGCTGGCCGCGGGCCGAGCCGGCCACCGGGGGCTGGGCCCCTTCCCTTTGCCAGGGGTCCTCGCGGCCCTGCCCCTCGCGGGGCGTTGCCTGGCTGCCGCCGCATGATGACTGGGCGCGCAGTTCCCCGCGCACCTAGGCCCTGCCCCTTGCGGCATGCGCTTGGCTGCCGCGCCGCCGCGGTTGCTCGCGCAGTTCCCCGCGCCCCCTGGGGGTCCTGCCCCTTGCGGAACGCGCTTGGCTGCCGCCGCATGATGACTGGGCGCGCAGTTCCCCGCGCCCCTAAGCCCTGCCCCTTGCGGCATGCGCTTGGCTGCCGCGCCGCCGCGGTTGCTCGCGCAGTTCCCCGCGCCCCTCGGGGTCCTGCCCCCTGCGGAGCGTGGCTTGGCTGCCGCCGTAACGTGGGCCCCCACCCCGAGGCCCTGCCCCCTGCCGAGGGTTGCTTGGCTGCCGCGCCGCCGCGGTTGCTCGCGCAGTTCCCCGCGCACCTCGGGGTCCTGCCCCCTGCGGAACGCGCTTGGCTGCCGCCGCATCGTGGCTGGGCTCGCAGTTTCCCGCGCCCCCGGGGGGCCCGGCCACCGGGGAGGGAGCGGGTGGCGGCGCGTCGTGGCTAGGGGGGTCGGGGGAGGCTGACCCGAGGGTGGTGTACCGCTACGCGCGTAGATATGCTGGGCTGGTGACCATGTCCTCAGTTGTTCCCGCATATGGCCCCGACGCCCCCGGGCGGCTGGCCGGCCTTGCCGATGTCACGGCGTCGGATGCCGCGCTGCGGCGGTTCCTGCACGGGCTGCCCGGCGTCGATGCCGTCGGCCTCGAAGCCAGGGCCGCCGGCCTCGGCACCCGGTCGATCAAGACGACGGCGAAGGCGTACGCCATCGACCTGGCGATCTCGATGATCGACCTGACGACCCTGGAAGGGTCCGACACCCCCGGCAAGGTCAGGGCGCTGTGCGCCAAGGGCCGCCGGCCCGATCCGACCGATCCGGGGACGCCGCACGTCGCGGCGATCTGCGTGTATCCCGACATGGTCGCGGTGGCGCGCGAGGCGCTGGGCGAGGATTCGGGGATCAGCGTCGCGTCGGTCGCGACCGCCTTCCCGGCCGGGCGCGTCGCGCGCCCGGTCAAGCTCGCCGACACCGCGGACGCGGTCGCCGCGGGGGCCGACGAGATCGACATGGTCATCGACCGCGGCGCCTTCCTGTCGGGTCGCTACATGGAGGTCTTCGAGGAGATCAGGGCCGTCAAGCAGGCCTGTGTGCGGCCCGGAGGTCCCGAGGGAGGGACGGCCGCGCACCTGAAGGTGATCTTCGAGAACGGCGAGCTGTCGACGTACGACAACATCCGCCGCTGCTCGTGGCTGGCGATGCTGGCCGGCGCGGACTTCATCAAGACCTCGACCGGCAAGGTGGCGGTCAATGCCACCCCGCCGAACACGCTGCTGATGCTGGAGGCGGTACGGGACTTCCGCGACGCGGTCGGCGTGCAGGTCGGGGTCAAGCCGGCCGGCGGCATCCGTACGTCGAAGGACGCGATCAAGTACCTGGTGATGGTCAACGAAACCCTCGGCGACGACTGGCTCTCGCCCGACTGGTTCCGCTTCGGCGCCTCCAGCCTGCTCAATGATCTGCTGATGCAGCGGCAGAAGCTCAGCACCGGCCGGTATTCCGGTCCCGACTACGTCACGGTGGACTGATCGTCATGGCCAACCAGAAGCCCAACCGGAGTGCCGACGCGAGTGCCGGCCCGAGCGCCGGCCGCAAATTCGCCTACGCGCCCGCACCCGAATCGCGCGCGGTCGTCGATCTGGCCCCGTCCTACGGGCTGTTCATCGACGGCGAGTTCACCGACGCCGCCGACGGCACCGTCTTCAAGACCGTCTCGCCGTCCAGCGAGGAGGTGCTCGCCGAGGTCGCCAGGGCCGGCGAGGCCGACGTCGACCGGGCCGTGAAGGCGGCCAGGAAGGCGTTCGCGAGCTGGGGCGCACTGCCGGGCGCCGAGCGCGGCAAGTACCTGTTCCGTATCGCCCGCATCGTCCAGGAGCGCTCGCGCGAGCTGGCCGTCCTGGAGTCGCTGGACAACGGCAAGCCGATCCGCGAGACGCGGGACGTCGACCTCCCGCTGGTCGCCGCGCACTTCTTCTACTACGCCGGCTGGGCCGACAAGCTCGCCTATGCCGGCTACGGCCGGGACCCGCGCCCGCTGGGCGTGGCCGGGCAGGTCATCCCGTGGAATTTCCCGCTGCTGATGCTGGCCTGGAAGATCGCGCCGGCGCTGGCCGCGGGCAACACCGTGGTGCTGAAGCCGGCCGAGACGACACCGCTGTCCGCGCTGTTCTTCGCGGACATCTGCCGCCAGGCGGGGCTGCCGCGCGGCGTGGTCAACATCCTGCCCGGCTACGGTGACGCGGGCGCCGCGCTGGTCGCGCACCCGGACGTCGACAAGGTCGCCTTCACCGGCTCCACGGAGGTCGGCCGGGCCATCGCGCGTACGGTCGCGGGGTCGCGCAAGAAGGTCACGCTCGAACTGGGCGGCAAGGCCGCGAACATCGTCTTCGACGACGCGCCGATCGACCAGGCCGTCGAGGGCATCGTCGACGGCATCTTCTTCAACCAGGGCCATGTGTGCTGCGCCGGGTCGCGGCTGCTGGTGCAGGAGTCGGTGCAGGAGGAGGTGCTCGACGCGCTCAAGCGGCGGATGGGCACGCTGCGGGTCGGCGACCCGCTGGACAAGAACACCGACATCGGGGCGATCAACTCCGCCGAGCAGCTGGCCAGGATCACCGCGCTGGCCGAGGCGGGCGAGGCCGAGGGCGCCGAGCGCTGGGCGCCGGCCTGCGACCTGCCCTCCGCGGGCTACTGGTTCGCGCCGACCCTCTTCACCGGCGTCACCCAGGCCCACCGGATCGCCCGCGAGGAGGTGTTCGGCCCGGTGCTGTCCGTGCTGACCTTCCGCACCCCGGCGGAGGCGGTCGAGAAGGCCAACAACACGCCGTACGGCCTGTCGGCCGGCATCTGGACCGAGAAGGGCTCGCGCATCCTGTCGATGGCGAGCAAGCTGCGGGCCGGCGTGGTGTGGGCCAACACCTTCAACAAATTCGACCCGACCTCGCCGTTCGGCGGTTACAAGGAGTCCGGTTACGGCCGGGAAGGCGGCCGTCACGGCCTGGAAGGCTACCTGGCCGACGCGGCCGACCTGACGGGCGGACCCGCGAGCGAGAAGGAGAGCGCGACCCATGAAGGTGTCTGAGCAGCAGTCGCGCCTTTCGGTGTTCAAGACCTACAAGCTGTACGTGGGCGGCAAGTTCCCGCGTAGCGAGAGCGGCCGGGTGTACGAGGTGACGGACCCCAAGGGCGGCCGGTGGCTGGCCAACGCACCGCTGTCGTCGCGCAAGGACGCCCGTGACGCGGTGGTCGCGGCCCGCAAGGCGGTGCCCGGCTGGTCGGGCGCGACGGCGTACAACCGCGGACAGGTGCTCTACCGCGTCGCGGAGATGCTGGAGGGCCGCCGCGAGCAGTTCGCGCGCGAGGTCGCCGAGGCCGAGGGGCTGTCGAAGTCCAGGGCCGCCGCCGCGGTGGACGCGGCGGTGGACCGCTGGGTCTGGTACGCCGGCTGGACCGACAAGATCGCCCAGATCGCGGGCGGCGCCAACCCGGTGGCCGGCCCCTTCTTCAACCTCTCCACCCCGGAGCCGACCGGCGTGGTGGCGGTGCTGGCCCCGCAGGAGTCCTCGCTGCTCGGCCTGGTCTCCGTGCTGGCCCCGGTGATCGCCACCGGCAACGCGGCCGTCGTGGTCGCGGCCGAGCGGTCCCCGCTGCCTGCGCTGTCCTTCGGCGAGGTCCTGGCCTCCTCCGATGTGCCCGCCGGTGTGGTGAACATCCTCTCCGGCCGCACCGCGGAGCTGGCCGCCCCGCTGGCCGCCCACCAGGACGTCAACGGCCTGGACCTGACCGGCGCGGCCGCCGACCTCGCGGTCGACCTGGAGGTGTCGGCGGCCGACACCCTCAAGCGCGTCCGCCGCCCCGCGCCCGCGCCGGAGGACTGGACCGCCGACCCCGGTACGGGCCGGCTGACGGCCTGGCTGGAGACGAAGACGGTCTGGCACCCGATCGGCGTCTGACGCCGGTGCTCAACTGCCGGTCAGCGCACCGCTGGCCGGGCCGACGACCGGCAGGGTGGCCAGCGAGCCGCCTCGCGTGACGGGGTCGGTGACCGCGGTGGTGGACAGCGGCTGGAAGTCGGCGACCTGCGTGCCGAGGCCGTTGTCCAGCGGGTCCACGCCGGTGTTCGAGAGCGGGTCGAGGGTCAGGTGGCGGACCGGGTCCACGCCGGACGCCAGCGCCCCGGTCGCGGTCCCGGTCGGCAGCGTGTCCGGCGGGAGCGCGGATTCGAGGGCGGTCGTCCCGGCGGGCGCCGGGGCGACCGGGGTGGCGGCGGCCGCGGCGCCGACGGGCGCGAGGGTCGCCGCGGCGGCGGTCAGGGTGAGGGCGAGAGCGGTACGCAGGGAGGGCATGGGCACCTGGGCTTGGTCGGGGGCGGAGACGGGTCGTTCTGGCTCAGCGTAACGGAACGGGCGCGATACGTAGTTACCCGGTGGCGGGGGATCACCCGGGCGGGGATGCGGGAGAATGGCTTCCCGTGAGTTCACTTCCCGCCCGCGTGATCCTGCTCGCCGGGCCGTCCGGCTCGGGCAAGTCCTCGCTCGCCGCCCGCGCCGGGCTGCCGGTGCTCGCCCTCGACGACTTCTACAAGGACGGCGACGACCCGTCGCTGCCCGCCCTTCCCGGCGGTACGGGGACCGACTGGGACGCGCCGGGCTCCTGGCACTCCGCGGCCGCGGTGGCCGCCATCGCCGCCCTGTGCGCGGAAGGCGCCGCGGACACCCCGGTCTACGACATCGGCGCCAGCGCCGCCACCGGCCGCGCCCGGCTGGACCTCGGCGGTGCGCCGCTCTTCGTCGCCGAGGGGATCTTCGCCGCGGAGATCGTCGGCCGCTGCCGCGAGCTGGGTCTTCTCGCCGACGCGATCTGCCTGCGCGGACGCCCCTCCACGACCGCCCGCCGGCGTTTCCTGCGCGATCTGCGCGAGGGCCGCAAGGCGGTGCCCTTCCTGCTGCGGCGGGGCTGGCACCTCATGCGCGCGGAGCGCGCCATCGTCGAGCGCCAGACCGCACTGGGCTGCCACCCCTGCGACGGTGCCACCGCGCTGGCCCGCATCCATGCGATCCCCGTCGCGGAGCCCGTCGCCCCGTAGATAGGCACGTACGGACGCACGTACGGACACAGCAGGGGGCCGGACGGCATCCCCCCCGCCGTCCGGCCCCCGTCCCCCGTTCCCCCCGTCTAGGCGACGAGCTCACCGAAAGCGGCGTCCTCGTCGCGGCCGAAGCTCAGCGCCTCGTCATCGCGCATCCGGCGCAGCGAGCGCCAGATGCTGCTCTTGACCGTGCCGACGCTGATGCCGAGTATGTCGGCGATCTCCGGGTCGGTGCGGCCCTCGTAGTAGCGGAGCACCAGCATCGTGCGCTGCTGCTCGGGCAGCCGGGCCAGCGCCTGCCACAGGACGGCGCGCAGTTCGGTGCCGCCCATCTCGTCGGTGTCGCCGACCGTCTCGGGCAGCTCCTCCGTCGGGTACTCGTTGAGCTTGCGGCGCCGCCAGGCGCTGATGTGCAGGTTGGTCATGGTGCGGCGCAGGTAGCCGCCGACGGCGGCCTTGTCGCTGATGCGGTCCCACGCCCGGTAGGTGGAGAACAGCGCGCTCTGCAGCAGGTCCTCGGCCGCGAAGCGGTCCCCGGTGAGGTGGTACGCGGTCGCGTAGAGGGAGGCGCGGCGCTCCTGGACGTAGGCCGTGAACTCCGCCTCCGCGTCCGTGGAGGGCGCCGGCGCGGCCGGCTCCAGCGGTGCGATGTACACGGGCCGCTGCCTGGCCACCGTGGTACCCGGGGTGCGTCCGGCGCCACGGGCGTACCCCCGTCCGCTCGCGGCGCCGGACATCTCGGTGGCCCTGGCAACGGAGTGCGCACGCGTCGAGTGGACCGCGGCGCTGGTGGTGCTGAGCAGTGCGTTCATGTCGCGCCCCCGTCGATGGAACCTGCAGCGTGGTTTCCGGCGTCGCAGCCTGTGCGGCGTGCGCTCTTCCGATGTGGCACCAGATTGCCGGTCCAGTTTCATGGGGCTGTCCGCCGAGTGTCACAGGCCCGCAACAGAGGTCCCGCGCGCCGGGCATGAGTCGTCCCCGCACTTCATCAGGCCACCAGAGGTAGGCAACAATGTCCGGCGTGCCCTTCCTGTTGCTGATCGAGGATGACGACGCCATCCGTACCGGTCTCGAACTCGGACTGTCCCGCCAGGGTCACCGCGTGGTGGCCGCGGCGACGGGCGAGGACGGCCTGAAGCTCCTCAAGGAGCAGCGTCCCGACCTGATCGTGCTCGACGTGATGCTGCCGGGGATCGACGGCTTCGAGGTGTGCCGGCGCATCCGGCGCACCGACCAGCTGCCGATCATCCTGCTCACCGCGCGCAGTGACGACATCGATGTGGTGGTCGGACTGGAGTCCGGCGCCGACGACTACGTGATCAAGCCCGTGCAGCCGCGGGTGCTCGACGCGAGGATCCGGGCGGTGCTGCGCCGCGGCGAGCGGGACAGCACCGACTCCGCCGCCTTCGGCTCGATCGTCATCGACCGCAGTGCGATGACGGTGACCAAGGACGGCGAGGACCTGCAGCTCACCCCGACCGAGCTGCGGCTGCTGCTGGAGCTGAGCCGCCGGCCCGGACAGGCGCTGTCCCGCCAGCAGCTGCTGCGGCTGGTGTGGGAGCACGACTACCTCGGCGACTCGCGCCTGGTGGACGCCTGCGTCCAGCGGCTGCGCGCCAAGATCGAGGACGTGCCGTCCTCGCCGGCCCTGATCCGTACCGTCCGCGGTGTCGGCTACCGCCTGGACACGCCGCAGTGACCTCTGGCCCAGGCGGTGGCAGGTGGGGGTCGCGCTTCCCGCGCTGGACGAGCCTGCGGCTGCGGCTGGTCGCGGTCTTCGCGGCGGTCGCGCTGACCGCCGCGGTGTCGGTGTCCGGCATCGCGTACTGGCTGAACCGTGACGCCGTGCTGACCCGTGCCCAGAACAGCGCGCTGAACGACTTCCGCGACTCCTTGCAGCGCAACGCCGCGCTGCTGCCGGTCGCCCCGACCTGCCAGTCGCTGCAGACCGCGGCGGGCCGCATCGGGGGCCCCGACACCTACCAGGTGGTGCTGATCAGCACCGGGCCCGACGGCCAGGAGTGCGCGGCGCCGTCGAACCGCGACGTCTTCACGCTCGACGACGTACCGGCGACGCTGCAGAAGGCCGTCAACACCGTGCACGGCAACGACCGGAAGTACCACCTGCACTGGGAGCGGATCTCCCTGCAGAGCCGGCCGTATCTGGTGGCCGGCGCGCGGATCAACGGCGACGGGCCGACCGGCTACATGCTCAAGTCGCTGGACGCCGAGCGCAAGGACCTCAACTCGCTGGCCTGGTCGCTGGGCATCTCCACGCTGCTCGCGCTGATCGGTGCCGCGCTGCTCGCGCAGGCCGCCGGCGCGGCGGTGCTGCGCCCGGTGCGGCGGCTCGGCGAGGCCGCGCAGCGGCTGGGCGAGGGGCATCTGGACACCCGGCTGAAGGTGTCGGGAACCGACGAGCTGGCGGAGATGTCGCGGACGTTCAACAACGCGGCGGAGGCGCTGGAGAACCGGGTCGAGGAGCTGAGCGCCCGGGAGGCGGCGAGCCGCCGCTTCGTCGCGGACATGTCGCACGAGCTGCGTACCCCGCTGACCGCGATCACCGCGGTCAGCGACGTGCTGGAGGACGAGGCGGAGGCGCTCGACCCGATGATCGCGCCCGCGGTGCGCCTGGTGGTCAGCGAGACCCGGCGGCTGAACGAACTGGTGGAGACGCTGATGGAGGTCACCCGGTTCGACGCGGGTACCGCGAAGCTGCGGGTGGACGAGGTGGACGTCGGCGAGCAGGTGATGGCCTGCATGGACGCCAGGGCCTGGCTGGACTCGGTGGAGCTGGACGCGCCCCGCGGGGTGCTCGCCACGCTCGACCCGCGCCGGCTGGACGTGATCATGGCGAACCTGATCGGCAACGCGCTCAAGCACGGCGGCTCGCCGGTCCGGGTCACCGTCCGCGGGGACGGCGAGGGCGACGGCGACATCGAGGTGGCGGTCACCGACCACGGCCCCGGCATCCCCGAGGACGTGCTGCCGCACGTCTTCGACCGCTTCTACAAGGCCGACGCCTCCCGGGCCCGCTCCGAGGGCAGCGGCCTGGGCCTGTCCATCGCGCTGGAGAACGCGCACATCCACGGCGGCGGCATCACCGCCGCGAACGACCCTTCCGGCGGTGCCGTCTTCACCCTGCGGCTGCCCCGCCACCCGCGCGAGGAGGAGGCCTCCGACGCGGTCAACGGCGGTTCCCCCGACGGCCTGCCGGGCGGTACGCGATGAGCCGGCGTTCCGGCGCCGCGCTGCTCGCGGTCCTGTCACTGGCCGCCGGCCTGACCTCCGGCTGCGGCATCCGTACGACCTCCGTCCCCGTCGACGCGGGCCCCGCCCCCTCGCGGGTGTCCTGCGCGGTGCCGTCCCCGGAGAATTCGCCCGACGTGGCGGACGCGCAGGTCGTGCAGGTCTACCTGGTGTGCGGGATGCAGACCACGCCGGTGCCGCGGACGGTGCAGGTACGCCCCCGCCCGGCCGACCGGGTCGAGCAGGTCAGGGAGCTGGTCGCGCAGCTCCAGCGCAGCGTGCTCGCGGCCGAGGCGAAGGCCGACTTCAGCACGACCGTCCCGGGCACCCTGGAGGTCACCGGGCCCGAGCCCGGCGACCCCGCCGACGCGCTGCGCCTCGGGGAGCCGATCGAGGACCTGCCGTCCTTCGCGCTGGCGCAGATCGTCTGCACGATCGCCGCGAGCCCGCTCGCCTCGCCCGGCCGCAGCGTCGTCCTCGGCGGCACCGAACACGGCGCCGAGCTCCGCCGCTACACCTGCACCCCCGACCTGCGGACGCGTCCGCAGGCGGCGGACACCGCCGGCAGCCAGACCTGACCGGGCGGGCTCCCGCCGCGCCGGCGGACGCCCCGGGGGCGCGGGGACGTGCGGGGGGTCACACCGGGGGAAGGGGAACCGAACGGTCACATTCCCGCGTCTTGGGCGCTGTGCAGCACGATGGCTCTCCGTACCGGGTGCGCGCGGCCGGGCTCCTGCTGACCGCCGCGTATCTCGCTTTCGCCGCCTGGGTGCTGCTGCGCCCGCACTACGTGCCCTGGGTGCCGTCACCGAACCTGCGGCCGTTCGGCACGATCAGGGCGGACCTGGCGATGGGACCCGGGCAGGCGGCACGCCGCCTGCTGGCCGGGCTCGGCCTGCTCGCCCCGCTGGGCATACTGCTGCCGACGGCCGGCGGCCGGGTCGACACCTCGGGCGTGGCGTCCTTCGTGCGTACGGTCTTCGCCGGGCTGATGGTGTCGATCTCGGTCGAGTTCTCCCAGACCATGGTGCCGGGCCAGCTCTTCGACGTGGACGCGCTGATCCTCAACACGACAGGGGTCGCCCTGGCCCACCTTCTCGTCGTCCCGGCGGTCCGCCGTCACCTACGGCGGCGCGGTGCCCCACAGGGGCGCGTGGACATACCCCGGGGCGAGGCTCCGAGGAGCAACCGGGCCGACCGGCCCGCCACCGTCGCACGGACCGTCACCGACCCGAAGGGGCCGTTGCTGCCGCAGCCGGACCACCGGCCGGTGGGCGGCTGACCGCGCGACTCCACGCGCCCCCGCCGGGTGCGGCCTCACCCGGCGTCAGCCACCGAGCGGCAGGCCTCCGAGGAGCCCGGAGACGGGAGCGACATGGTTGCCGTCGAGGTGGTTGCCGTGGGGCAGCAGGCTCGTGGGGTTGGCCGGGAGGGCCGACGTGCCGACGGGGAGGGCGCCGAGCACAACGGGGGGAGAGGTGGCGGACGCGGTGCCCGCGGCCGCGGCGGCAAAGGCCAGGCCGAGCGCGCCGGCCGCGAGAGTCTTCTTCGATCGAGTCTGCATGACTCCGGAACGTAGCCATCTCCTCGCCCGCCGTGCAACCGGCGTGGCGTGACCGCGCCGCCCGCGGGAACTCCCGGGGGGGCGCCCGCCCCTCAACCCTCGCCGACGGCGGACCCGCTGGCCAGCGGCCTTTCCGCGGTCGTCTGGTCGAAGAGCCATTCGGCCTTCAACTCGGCATAACCGGGCTTGATCACCTCGTTGATCATGGCCAGACGTTCATCGAAAGGGATGAACGCTGATTTCATCGCATTGACGGTGAACCACTGCATGTCGTCGAGGGTGTATCCGAACGCCTCGACCAGGTGCTCGAACTCCAGGCTCAGACTCGTCCCCGACATCAGGCGGTTGTCGGTGTTGACCGTCACCCGGAAGTACAGCCGCCGCAGCAGTCCGATCGGATGGTCGGCATACGAACTGGCAGCACCCGTCTGCAGATTGGACGTCGGGCACATCTCCAGCGGTACGCGCTTGTCGCGGACGTACGACGCAAGCCGACCGAGCGAGACCTGGCCGCCGGGCCCGGCCTCGATGTCGTCGATGATCCGCACCCCGTGGCCCAGCCGGTCCGCACCGCACCACTGGAGCGCCTGCCAGATCGACGGCAGGCCGAACGCCTCACCGGCGTGGATGGTGAAGTGGTTGTTCTCCCGCTTCAGGTACTCGAACGCGTCGAGGTGCCGGGTGGGCGGGTAACCCGCCTCCGCGCCCGCGATGTCGAAGCCGACGACACCCGAGTCGCGGTAGGCGTTGGCCAGTTGGGCGATCTCCTGCGAGCGGGCCGCGTGCCGCATCGCGGTGAGCAGCGCCCCCACCCTGATCCGGTTGCCCCCGGAGCCCCCGGCCCGGAAGGTGCCCCCCTCCCGCGCCCGCCGCTCCCCCTCGCGGAAGCCGGCGTTGACCGCCTCCACGACCTCTTCGAGGGTGAGGCCGCCTTCGAGGTGCTGCTCCGGCGCGTACCGCACCTCGGCGTAGACGACGCCGTCGGCCGCCAGATCCTCGGCGCACTCGGCGGCGACCCGGAAGAGCGCGTCACGGGTCTGCATCACCGCGCAGGTGTGCGCGAAGGTCTCCAGATACCGCTCGAGCGAGCCGGAGTCGGCGGCTTCCCTGAACCACGTCCCGAGCTTGTCGGGGTCGGTCTCCGGGAGCGCGTCATAGCCCGTCTCACGTGCGAGGTCGACGACGGTGCCGGGACGCAGGCCACCGTCCAGGTGATCGTGCAGCAGCACCTTGGGGGCACGTCGGATCTGTTCCCGGGTCGGAACGCCCGGTTTCGGGTTCTGCATGGTCGAAACTGTACGCCCTACGCGCGTAGAACTCGCGGACAGGGCAAATATTTTCCGCCCGGCCATACTGTGCACACCCCCGGGTCTGCCATCGTTGCGCCATGGCTTCACAAGCATTACCGGCGCGTGGCGCACGGCTCGGGCGCCCGGTCGCGCCCGGCCTCGTGCCGCCGGCCCGGCAGCGCGGGAGATCCGACGAGGGCGCCACCGGCGCCACCGTCCGCGCCGTCGTGCTCGCGCTGCCGGGCGGCGACGCGCTGAGCACCCGGCGCCGCTCCCCCGTCGCCGCCGCCGTCATGTGGCCGCTGGCCAGGCACCTGGTCCGCCAGGGCCACGCCGACGGGGTCGCCGCGCACGTCGTCCACTACCGCTTCCGCGGCTGGAACGGCGGCCACGCGCATCCCGCGGAGGACGCGGAGTGGGCCGTGGGCGAGGCGGTCCGCCGGTACGGCGACGTGCCGGTGTGCCTGCTCGGCATGGACATGGGCGCGCGCGCCGCACTCCACGCCGCCGGGCACCCCGCGGTGGGCTCCGTGGTGGCCCTCGCGCCCTGGCTCCCAGGCGGCCCGGAGCCCGAGCCGGTCAAGCAGCTGATCGGCCGCCGGGTGCTGCTCGTGCACGGCACGCAGGACGATTCCACCGACCCCGACCTCTCCTACCGCTTCGCGGAACGGGCCAAGAAGGTCAACCGGCAGGTCTGCCGCTTCGAAGTGCACTCCGACGGCCACGGTCTCCACCAGCACCGGGCCGAGGTCTTCGCCCTCACCACGGACTTCGTCCTCGGCTCCCTGCTCGACCGCCCGTACGCCCGCCCCGTCGCCGACGCGCTTGCGGCTCCGCCGCCCCTGGGACTGCGCATGCCCCTGGCCACGGGTTTCGGCCGCTCAATGCGCCCCTAGCGCCGGCAGGACCCCGCAACTGCCCCTTGAGGTGCGCCCCTTGCCCGCGGCCGCGTCCCCTGAGGTGACTGCCCCTTGCGGTGGCGTTCGCATCTTTCCCGCCTTCTCGGCGGGGCGCTCCGTGTCCCCCAGCGCTCCGCCTGGGGTACCCCCACGCGCCCCTTTGGGTCCTGCGTCCTCCTACGCCCAGCGATGGCCCCTGCCACGGAGCCAGCCCCTTGCGCAGGAGGGCACGCGTTTTTCAGGGGCGCGGGGAACTGCGCGCCCCGCCGAAGAGGCGGGAAAGGAGCAACGCACCTCAAGGGGCAGCCCCCAGGGGCGCGTGGGGGTACCCCCAGGCGGAGCTCGGAGGGAGAACTGCGCGCGCAACCGTCGTGCGGCGGCACCCGGGGGCCGGGAACGGCGACCCCGCAGGGGGTGTTCAGGCGATCCGGTCCAGCACGATCGGCCCCGCCGTGAAAGCCGTGGGCTCGGGCGAGACCGAGAAGGCGCCCTCCAGAGCCTCCTGCGCGTACGGGAACTTTTCCGGCGTGTCCGTGTGGAGCGTCAGCAGCGGCGTGCCCTCCTGGACGTGGTCGCCCGGGCGGGCGTGCCATTCGACGCCGGCTCCCGCCTGGACGGAGTCCTCCTTGCGGGCGCGGCCGGCGCCGAGCCGCCACGCGGCGACGCCGACGGCGTAGGCGTCCAGCGCGGTGAGCACCCCGGTCGCGGGGGCGGCGATGACGTGCTGCTCGCGGGAGGTGGGCAGCGCGGCGTCGGGGTCGCCGCCCTGCGCGCGGATCATGCGGCGCCAGACGTCCATCGCGGAACCGTCCGCGAGGGACTTGGCGGGGTCGGCGTCCGGGAGGCCGGCGGCGGCGAGCATCTCGCGGGCCAGGGCGAGGGTGAGTTCGACGACGTCGGCGGGGCCGCCGCCGGCCAGGACCTCGACGGACTCGCGGACTTCGAGCGCGTTGCCGGCGGTCAGGCCGAGCGGGACGGACATGTCGGTGAGGAGCGCGACGGTGCGCACGCCGTGGTCGGTGCCGAGGCCCACCATCGTGGCGGCGAGTTCGCGGGCGTCGGCGAGGGACTTCATGAAGGCCCCGGAGCCCACCTTCACGTCGAGCACGAGCGACCCGGTGCCCTCGGCGATCTTCTTGGACATGATGGAGGAGGCGATCAGCGGGATCGCCTCGACCGTGCCGGTGACGTCGCGCAGCGCGTAGAGCTTCTTGTCGGCGGGTGCGAGGCCGTCCCCGGCGGCGCAGATGACCGCACCGGTGTCGCCGAGCACAGCGAGCATCTCCTCGGTGGACAGTGACGCCCGCCAGCCGGGGATGGACTCGAGCTTGTCGAGGGTGCCGCCGGTGTGGCCGAGGCCGCGTCCTGACAGCTGCGGCACGGCGGCGCCGCACGCGGCGACCAGCGGGGCCAGCGGGAGGGTGATCTTGTCGCCGACGCCGCCGGTGGAGTGCTTGTCGGCGGTGGGCCGGGCGAGGGAGGAGAAGTCCATCCGCTCGCCGGAGTCGATCATCGCGGCGGTCCAGCGGGCGATCTCGGCGCGGTCCATGCCGTTGAGCAGGATCGCCATGGCGAGCGCGGACATCTGCTCGTCGGCGACCACGCCGCGGGTGTACGCGTCGACCACCCAGTCGATCTGCTCGTCGCTGAGCCGGCCGCGGTCGCGCTTGGTGCGGATGACGGTGATGACGTCCATGAATGTCCTCGCGGAGTGGGGCCGCCGGGCCGGTCCGCCCGGGTGGGCGGACCGGCGCGGCGGCCGGTGGTGTGGGCGGGCCGCCGGGCGGCGCGGGCGGGGGCCGTAGGGGCGGCGGCGCGATGGGCCGGCCGCCCCGGCGGACAGGGGCCCGCTACCGCCGGAGGTCTTCCGCCCCGAAGGCGTCGGGCAGGATCTCGCGCATGGGGCGGACCCCGGAGGCGGTGTCGACCAGCAGTCCGGGGCCGCCGTTCTCCCACAGCAGCTGGCGGCAGCGGCCGCACGGCATCAGCAGGGAGCCGTGGCGGTCGACGCAGGTGAAGGCGGTGAGGCGGCCGCCGCCCGAGGCGTGCAGGGCGGAGACCAGGCCGCATTCGGCGCACAGGGCGACCCCGTAGGCCGCGTTCTCGACGTTGCAGCCGACGACGGTGCGCCCGTCGTCGGTGAGCGCCGCGGCGCCGACAGGGAAGCCGGAGTAGGGCGCGTAGGCCCGCTTCATGACGTCCCTGGCGGCGGCGCGCAGCGCCTCCCAGTCGACGGTGGCGGGGAGTGTCATCCGCCTTGCCCCTTCCGGTACGGCAGCCCGTCCGCCTTGGGCATCCGCAGGCGTTGCGCGGACAGGCCCATGACCAGCAGCGTGGCCACGTACGGCGACGCCTGGACGATCTCGTCCGCGACGGTGTCGGTGGTCAGGTACCAGACTGCCAGCAGTACCGCGAAGCCCAGCGCGAAGCCCGCCGACAGGTACGCCTTGCGGACGTACTTCCAGATCGCCATCGCCAGCAGCAGCACCGCGAGCAGCAGGAGCAGCGCGTGGACGGAGTCGCTGCCGCTGCGCAGCTGGAGGCTGTCGGCGTAGCCGAACAGGCCCGCGCCCATGGCGAGGCCGCCGGGGCGCCAGTTGCCGAAGATCATCGCGGCGAGGCCGATGTAGCCGCGGCCGCTGGTCTGGCCTTCGAGGTAGAAGTGCGTGCCGATGGCCAGGAAGACGCCGCCGAGCCCGGCGAGGCCGCCGGAGACCATGACGGCCACGTATTTGTACAGGTAGACGTTGACGCCGAGGGATTCGGCGGCGACCGGGTTCTCACCGCAGGAGCGCAGCCGCAGGCCGAAGGACGTACGCCACAGCACGAAGAAGGTGGCGACGAAGAGCACCACGGCCAGCAGCGTCAGCGAGGAGATGCCGGTGACCAGGCCGCCGACGATGCCGGCCAGGTCCGAGATCAGGAACCAGTGGTGCTTCTCCAGGCTCGCCATCCAGTGGGAGAGGCCTGGCACGGTGAAGGACTTGATGTCGTTGATGGGGGGCGACTGCTTGGGCGTGCCGCCCTCGGTCGCCGCCTTGCCGACGTTGAAGATGCGCTTGGCGAGATACGCGGTGACGCCCGCGGCCAGGATGTTGATGGCCACACCGGCGATGATCTGGTCGACGCCGAAGGTGACGGTGACGATCGCGTGCAGCAGGCCGCCCGCCATGCCGCCGAGGATGCCGGCGAGTACGCCCATCCACGGGTTGAGGCTCCAGCCGGCCCAGGCGCCGAAGAAGGTGCCGAGGATCATCATGCCTTCGAGGCCGATGTTGACCACGCCGGCCCGCTCCGACCACAGGCCGCCGAGGCCGGCGAGCGCGATCGGCACGGCGCCGGTCAGGGCGCCGGCTATCTGCCCGGAGGAGGTGACGTCGTCGGCGCCGGCGATGGCGCGCACCGCGGAGACCACGATCAGCGCGGCGGCCACGACCAGCATGATCACCGGGACGGAGAGCCGGGTCCTGCGGGCCTTGCCACCGGCCGTGCTGGGTGCGGCGGGCGGCGGGGTCTGGGTAGCGGTGGCAGTCACGCCGTCACCTCCTGCTTGTCGTCGGAGCCGGCCGCGGCGAGTTCCGCTCCGACCTGGCGCTGCTGCCGTGCGAGCCCGTAGCGGCGCACCAGCTCGTAGGCGATGACGACGGCGAGCACGATGGCGCCCTGGATCACGCCGACGATCTCCTTGTCGTAGCCCTCGAACTCCAGGCCGTTGGAGGCGCGCTCCAGGAAGGCCCAGAGCAGCGCGCCGACCGCGATGCCGATCGGGTTGTTGCGGCCGAGCAGCGCCACCGCGATACCGGTGAAGCCGATGCCGGCCGGGAAGTCGGTGCTGAACTGGTAGGACTGGTTGAGCAGCGTCGACATGCCGACCAGGCCGGCCATCGCGCCGGAGATCAGCATGCTGACGATGACCATCTTCTTCACGCTGACGCCGCTGGCCTGCGCCGCGGACTCCGAGCGGCCCACCGAGCGCAGGTCGAAGCCGAAGCGGGTGCGGGACAGCACGAACCAGTAGACGACGCCGGCGAGGCCGGCGAAGACGATGAAGCCGACCACCGGGTCGGTCTGGGTGGTGAAGTTGAACAGGTGGCTGCCGGACGGGATCGGCTTGGTGGTGATGGTGTTGGCCAGCTTGTCGGTGACCCCGAGTCTGCCGTCCTGCAGGAAGTACCCGATGACGATGCCCGCGATCGAGTTGAGCATGATCGTGGAGATGACCTCGCTGACCCCGCGGGTCACCTTCAGCACGCCGGCGATCGCCGCCCACGCGGCGCCCACCACCATGGCGGTCAGGATGATGATCGGGATCTGGATGATGCCGGGGATCGACATCGAGCCGCCGACGGCGGCGGCGAAGAAGGCGGCCAGGCGGTACTGGCCGTCGACGCCGATGTTGAACAGGTTCATCCGGAAGCCGATGGCCACCGCGAGACCCGACAGGTAGTAGGGGGTCGCCTTGTTGAGGATGTAGACCTGGCTGTCGGACTTGCTGCCGTAGGTCAGCATCACGTGGAAGGCGTGGAAGGGCTCCTTGCCGCTGGCCAGCAGCACCAGCCCGGTGACGATCAGCGCGCCCAGTACGGAGAGCACCGGTGCGGCCAGGCCCAGCAGGACCCGGTCCTTGTCGAACTTCTTCATCGGTCCTCTCCCCCGGACTCCCCGGACTCCCCGGACTCGCCGGGCGCTTCCGGATCCTCCGGCTGGTGTGCGAGGTGGCCCGCGGCCGCTCCGGTCATGGCGGAACCCAGCTCCTGCGGGGTGATGGTGGCGGGGTCGGCGTCGGCGACCAGCCGGCCGCGGTACATCACCCGCAGGGTGTCGGACAGGCCGATCAGCTCGTCCAGGTCGGCGGAGATCAGCAGCACCGCCAGGCCCTCCCGGCGGGCGGCCCTGATCTGGTCCCAGATCTGCGCCTGCGCGCCGACGTCCACGCCCCGGGTGGGGTGCGCGGCGATCAGCAGCTTGGGCAGGTGGCTCATCTCGCGGCCGACGATCAGCTTCTGCTGGTTGCCGCCGGACAGCGACGCGGCCGGCACCTCGATGCCGGGCGTGCGGACGTCGTACTCCTCGACGATCCGCTCGGTGTCCCGGCGGGCGGCGCCCGGGTCGATGAGGAAGCCGCGGCTGTTGGGGCGCTCGGTGACATGGCCGAGGATGCGGTTCTCCCACAGCGGCGCTTCGAGCAGCAGGCCGTGCCGGTGGCGGTCCTCGGGGATGTAGCCGACGCCGTCCTCGCGGCGGCCGCGGGTGGGGGTCCGGGTGATGTCCTTGCCGTCCAGCGTCAGCACGCCGGCGTTCAGGCCGCGCATGCCCATGACGGCCTCGACCAGTTCGGCCTGGCCGTTGCCCTCGACGCCGGCGATGCCGAGCACCTCGCCCTTGTGGATGGTGAAGGCGATGTCGTCGAGGACGGTCCGTTCGACGCCCTCGGAGTCGGTCTCGAACATCCGCAGGCCCTGCACGGTGAGCATCGGCTCGGTCGTGACGGTGGACTCGCGGGTCTCCGGCGAGGGCAGTTCGCTGCCGACCATCAGCTCGGCGAGCTGCCTGGCGGTGGTCTTCTTCGGGTCGGCCCCGCCGACGGTGGTGCCGCGCCTGATGACGGTGATCTCGTCTGCGACGGAGAGCACCTCGCCGAGCTTGTGCGAGATGAAGATGACGGTCAGGCCCTCGGACTTGAGCCCGCGCAGGTTCTCGAAGAGCGCGTCGACCTCCTGCGGGACCAGCACCGCGGTCGGCTCGTCCAGGATCAGGATGCGGGCGCCGCGGTAGAGGACCTTGAGGATCTCCACCCGCTGGCGGTCGGCCACGCCCAGGTCCTCGACCAGCACGTCGGGCCGCACCCCGAGGCCGTAGGCGTCGGATATCTCCGCGATACGCGCGCGGGCGCGGCCGCCGATGCCGTACGTCTTCTCGCTGCCGAGGACGACGTTCTCCAGCACGGTGAGGTTGTCGGCGAGCATGAAGTGCTGGTGCACCATGCCGATACCGCGGGCGATGGCGTCGCCCGGGTCGCCGAAGACGGCCGGCTCGCCGTGGATCGCGATGGTGCCCTCGTCCGGCTTCTGCATGCCGTAGAGGATCTTCATCAGGGTGGACTTGCCGGCGCCGTTCTCGCCCACGAGGGCGTGCACGGTGCCGCTGCGCACGGTGATGTCGATGTCGTGGTTGGCGACGACACCGGGGAACCGCTTGGTGATGCCGCGCAGCTCGACGGCGGGTGGACTCGTGGACGCGTTGATGGCGCACTCTCCTCGGGGGAAAGGCTCGGGGCGGTGGCGGGGCTCGCTGGGGGCGGCGCTCGGGGGTGGTGGTCGAACGTATCGCGGGAGGGAAGGCGAAGGGGCCGCGGGCAGAACGCTACGCGCGTAGCACCGGCTTTTCACAGCACGGATCCGTCACGACCGGACGGACCCGGGCGGAAAACGGTCCGGACCGTGACCGAGGCCCGGCGGGGGGCTGCCGCCGCAGCATCCCCCCGCCGGGCCTCGTCGGCCGTGTCGACTCACCCGGTCACGGGGTGGAGCTGACCTTGATCTGGCCGGAGACGATCTTCTGCTTGGCCGCGTCGATCTGCGCCTGCACGTCGGCGAGGAAGCCGCCGGAAGTGGCGAGCGACACACCGCCGTTGGCGAGGTCGTAGGAGTTGGTGCCGACCTTCGGCTTGTTGTCCTTCTTCACCGAGTTGATCAGGTCGTAGACCGCCACGTCGACGTTCTTGATCGCGGAGGTGAGCAGGCTGTTCTTGTACTTCGCCAGCGCCGGGTCCTGGAACTGGTCGGAGTCGACGCCGATCGCCCAGGCACCGGACTTGCCGGCGACCTTCTGGATCGAGCCGTCACCGGACAGGCCGGCGGCGGTGTAGATGACGTCGACGCCCTTGTCCAGCATGCCCTGGGCCTTGGCGGCGGCCGACGTCGCGTCGTTGAAGCCGCGCGGGTCGGTCTTGTACAGGTACTCGCGGGTCAGCTGGACGCTGGACTTGGTGTCCTTGACGCCCTGGGCGAAGCCCGCGTCGAAGGTGCCGATCAGGGTGTTCTGCACACCGCCGATGAAGCCGACCTTGCCGGACTTCGTCTTCAGCGCCGCGGCCACACCGGCGAGGTAGGAGCTCTGCTCGGTGGCGAAGACCATGCTGTCGACGTTCGGGGCGTCGACGACGGAGTCGACCAGGCCGAAGGTCACGTTCGGGTACTTCTTGGCGGCCGTCGTGACCGACGGGCCGTAGGTGTAGCCGACGGCTATGACGGGGTTGTAGCCCGCCGCGGCCAGCGACTCCAGCCGCTGCACGCGGTCGGACTCGGTCTCGCCGTTGCTGGCGGTAAGCTCCTTGGAGTCGAGCTTCAGCTCGCCGTCGGCCTTGTCCAGGCCGCGGGCCGCGGAGTCGTTGAACGAGTGGTCGCCACGGCCGCCGACGTCGTAGGCCATGCCGACACCCTTGGACTTGCCGCCGCCACCGGCCGAGCTGCTGCTGCTCGCGCTGCCGCTGCCGCCGGTCGAGCCGCTGTCCGACGTGGTGCTGCTGCCGCACGCGGTCGCGGTCAACGCGAGAGCCGCGGACACCACACCCGCGGCAGCGATCTTGGATACCCGGCGCAAGAGGGTCCCCTTCGGTTCGGAGCGCCCCGTCCGGCGCTGGCTAAGCGGGAGCTTAACGCGCGTAGATGTCAGGTAAAGACCGAATGAAGGCCTGTTATCGGATCGACGCATTTCCGCCAGGTGAAGCTCCCGTAGCCACCTCCTCACCCGGTGTCAGACCAGCAGCGCAACCCCGGTGAACAGCTCCACGCCGACCGTGATCGCGCCCTCGTCGGCGTCGAAGTCGCCCTGGTGCAGATCGCGCTTGGCGGTGTCGCCCACCGGCCGCACCCCGAGCCGGGCCAGCGCGCCCGGCACCTGCTCCAGATACCACGAGAAGTCCTCGCCGCCCAGGCTCTGCTCGGTGTCCTCCACCGCGTGCAGGCCGCGCCGGGCGGTCATCGCGTCCCGCAGCAGCTCGGTCGACACCGCCTCGTTCACCACCGGAGGCACCCCCCGCTGGTAGGTGATCGCGCACTTGGCGCGGTACATCGCGGCGACCTGGTCGATCACCTCGTGCACCAGGTCGGGCGCCTCGTGCCAGGCCACCAGGTCCAGGCAGCGGACGGTGCCCTCCAGCTCGGCGTGCTGCGGGATGACGTTCGCCGCGTGGCCGGCCTCGATACGGCCCCACACCACGCTCAGGCCCGAGCGCGGGTCGGCGCGGCGGGTCAGGACGGTCGGCAGCTCGGTGGCCAGCTTGGCGGTCGCCATCACCAGGTCGGTGGTCAGGTGCGGTCGGGCGCTGTGCCCGCCGGGCCCGTCCAGGGTGAGCAGCAGCTTGTCGGCCGCCGAGGTGATCGGCCCCTGCCGCAGGCCGATCCTGCCGACCTCGACCTTGGGGTCGCAGTGGACGGCGAAGATACGTTCCACCCCGTCGAGCACGCCGGCCTTCACCGCGTCGAGCGCGCCACCCGGCATGACCTCCTCGGCCGCCTGGAAGACCAGCCGCACCGGCCGCGGCAGCCGCCCCCGCGCGGCCAGATCCGCCAGCACCAGGCCGGCGCCCAGCACGACGGCGGTGTGCACGTCGTGCCCGCACGCGTGCGCCCGGCCCTCGACGGTCGAGCGGTATTCCACGTCCTTGGTGTCCGGCACCGGCAGCGCGTCGATGTCGGCCCGCAGCGCCAGGCGCCCCCGATCCGGGTCGTCGGGACCGATGTCGCACATCAGCCCGGTCCCGCCGGGCAGCACCACCGGTCTCAGCCCGGCGAACTCCAGCCTGGCCCTGATCTTCTCGGTGGTCCTGAACTCCTGCCGGCTCAGTTCCGGGTGTCGGTGCAGGTCGCGGCGGAACGCGATGAGTTCATGGCGCAGTTCTTCGGACAGCGCACCGGACGGCGCTGTGGGTGAGTCGTTCACCCCAGTCAGCGTAGGCCCCATGAACAGCTCCTCTGGGCTGATCGGACAAAAACACGGGCGTCTGGAGGTGAAGAAGTAGCCCGATCGGCGCATACCCGGTCATCCTCAGGGGTATGTCCTCCCTTTTAGGGTTCGGACGTGAACACCCCCATACTCGCTCAACGAGCAGCCGCCCGCGAGGCAACGCGGCCCCGTACGGCCGGTGGGCCCTACGGCCCCAGCAGGCGGCCGTAGAGGTCGAGCAGCCGGGCCGACTCGGTCTGCCAGGACCATTCCCGCAGCACGTCGACGCGGTCGTACGCCTTCCGGTAGCGGCGCGGGTTGGTCAGCACCGCGCCGACCGCGCGGACGAAGTCGGCGGTGTCGCCGGCCCGGAAGACCTCGCCGTTGCCCAGCTCCAGGGTCGCCGCGGCCATCGCGCGCACGTCGCTGACCACCACGGGCAGCCGGGCGTGCGCGTACTCGAAGTAGCGGGTGGCCAGCACCGACTGGTGGTGCGGCAGCTTGTGGACCGGCAGGACGCCGATGTCGGCCGAGGCCAGGAAGGCCGGGATCTCCGCGACGGGCACGTACGGCAGCACGTGCAGCCGGGCGTGGACGCCGAGCTGGGCGGCGCGGTAGCGCAGGGCGGCCAGGCCGGGGTGCGAGGGGTCGGGGACGACGAAGGCCGCGTGCAGGTCGTAGAGCTTGGGCAGCGCCTCGATGACGGTCGCGGGGCCGCGGTCGGGCGCGACCGGCCCGGCGTGCACCAGCAGCGGTACGTCGGGCGCCAGCCGGCAGCGGTCGCGGACGCCGTGCGGGTGCCGGGGCATGGCCTCGGCCAGCGGCGGGGCGTTGCGCACCACCGCCGGGGTCGCCGGCAGCCGGTGCCTGGCCCGCAGCTCGCGGGCCAGGCCCTCGCCGACGGTCACCACGCCGTCCGCCTCGCGGGCGAACGACCGCTCGTGCGCGTCGCCGGCGACGTCCGCCCTGCGGGTCGGGGCAGGGGTGCGCGGCGGCACGTCCCACACCACCTCGACGCGGTGCCCCGTCCCCTCCGCGCGCAGCGCGGCCCTGATCGCGACGCCCAGCGCCCGGTGCCCCAGCGCGTGGATGAGGTGCGGGCGCACCTCGTCGAGCACCGGGCCGTAGGCGACCTCCTCGTCCAGCAGGCCCGGGTCGAGCCGGCGCCAGGCCCTGCGGCCGAGCAGCAGCCGGGTCAGGTCCGTCATCAGGTTGTCCAGCCGGGCGTCCGGACTGCGCCGCCGGCGTACCGCCGCCAGGTACTGCGCCGCCCGCACCCGCGTCCAGCCGGCCCGCACCCCGTAGCGCACCCAGGCCAGCGCGTGTCCGCACCGGGCGAGCGCCAGCAGCGGCAGCGGGCGGTGCACCAGGTTCAGCTCCGCCGCGCGGGTCACCAGCAGCGCCCTCGCCGCCTCGATCCGCACCGTGCGGTGGTCGTGCGCGCCGGCACTGCGATAGGCCAGCGGCCAGCGCAGGCCCGGTCGCGGGCGCCGCACCCGGTGGTTGCCCAGCACCCCTCGCACGACGACCTGCCGCACGTCGATGCCGCGCGGCGCCACGGTCGCGGGCGCCTGCCCCACGAGGGTGACGCGGTAGCCCGCGGCCTGCGCCGCCGCCGCCACCCGCAGGGCCCGGGAGTCACCGTCGACGCCGCCGCTGGTGACCACCGCGACACCGCGTGCGGCCGGGGCCGCGGCGGAGTCCGGGCCCGCGTCGAGACCGGGGGCCGAGAGGTGCGCGAGTTCGGTGCCGCGTAATGATCCCGCCATTCCCGTACTCAATCCTACGGAGATGATCATTGGGTTACGTGCGGTTGGCCGCGGAGCGAACGAGGCGTCAGGTGCCGCCTGCGCCAGTTGCGGTGTGCTGCTTGTCCGCGGCCGCGTTGTGGCTGGTCGCGCGGTTCTCCCCCAGAGCTTCGCGTGGGGGTACCCCCACGCGCCCCTTCGGGCCTGCGTCCTCCTACGCCCGGCGTTGCCTCGGCCGCGGAGGGTGGCTGAGGTCAGGGCGTCGGGGTGGCCGCCGGGGGGAGGTTGTGGAGGTCGCGGGCGGAGTCGGTGATGTCGCTGAGGAAGGTGTGGGCGCGGGGCGCGGCGCCGGCCGTGAGCCAGGCGGGGTCGATGTCCACGACGGTGATGCCGACGCCCGTACCGTCGAGGACGAGCGGCAGCGTGTGGACGACCGTCGAGGGGAAGGACAGCACGCGGCGGCCGGTCGGGCCGCGGCGGGCGACGAGTTCGAGCGGGAGGTCGGGGCGGACGATCTCCAGGCCGGTCTCGGCGGCCAGCCGGTGCAGCTTGTCCTGCGACTCCTTGCGATGGGCGAAATACCGCTTCGCCCCGTACGTCGCGGCCAGTCCGGTGACCACCGACAGGTAGTGGCCGGGGTCCACGACGCCCGTCTCGACCAGCGACGTCCCGATCAGGTCGGTGCCGTCGAGCACGCCCGGCGGCCCGAAGCGGCTGCGGGTCCACGCGAAGCGGTTGGTGCGCAGCGCCATGCCGGGCGGCGGCGTCGCGGGCATGGCGCTGAAGAGTTCGACGTGCCGCCGGCGGCCGGGGGTGAGCCGGCGGCGGGCGGCGGACGCGAAGATCCCGAAGGCGGCGTCCACCGGGGAGCGGCGCCGCCCGCTGCGGTGCCACCGCACCAGCCGGCCGCCGCGGGAGAGGATCTCGGTGAACTCCATCGTCGCGGTGCCGTCGTCCACGACGGTGAGCCGCCTGGCCCGGCACAGCGGCAGCAGTACCTGCACCAGCCGGGAGAACGGGTCGCCGATGACCAGCAGCCTGACCCGGACCAGCAGGGGCGCGAGCGCGACCGCCGTCCGCAGCAGGCCGCCGCGGCCGCCGCGGGCCTCGTACCAGCGGACGACCGCGCCCTGGTCGCGGGCGAGTTCGGCCATCCGCCGCAGCTGGCCGCGGCTGGTCGGGTCCGCGGGCGAGAGCACCACGACGGTCAGCGGCAGCGCGGCGGGTTCCCGTACGGCAGCGGCGCCGTCGTCGTCGGCGCGGCCGTCACGGGCGGCGGGGATCGCGGGCGGATGTATGTGCGCCCACTCCAGGACGTTGAGCAGCTGAACGGGTGACTCGACCAGCGCTACGGCCCCGGTGCCCGGTCGGGGCGTCGGGAGGGTGCCGGAGGCGGGGGTGTCGGTCATCGACTCGTTCCTTGTCCTCACTCGTGGTCGTCCTGGTGCTTCCCGCGGTCTCCGCCGCCCGTACCGCGTCCGCAGGTCAGACGGAGGCGCTCACCGCGCCGGACTCGGCGTCCTCGGTCTCGGCGACCACGCCGGCGACGCGGCGCAGCTTCTTCATCGGGCCCAGCTCGCCCTCGTAGACCTTCTTGACGCCGTCGCCCAGCGACGTCTCGATGATGCGGATGTCGCGGACCAGCCGCTCCAGGCCGGTCGACTCGACCGAGGCGGCCTGGTCGGAGCCCCACATGGCGCGGTCGAGGGTGATGTGGCGCTCGACGAAGACGGCGCCGAGCGCGACGGCGGCCAGCGTGGTCTGCAGGCCGACCTCGTGGCCGGAGTAGCCGACGGGCACGTTGGGGTACTCGTTCTGCAGGGTGTTGATCATCCGCAGGTTGAGCTCCTCGTGCTTGGCCGGGTAGGTCGACGTGGCGTGGCAGAGCACGATGTTGTCGCTGCCGAGCACCTCGACGGCGTGCCGGATCTGCCGGGGCGTCGACATGCCGGTGGACAGGATGACCGTGCGGCCGGTGGCGCGCAGCGCGCGCAGCAGGTCGTCGTCGGTCAGACAGGCGGACGCGACCTTGTGCGCGGGCACGTCGAACTTCTCCAGGAAGGCGACCGACTCGACGTCCCACGGGGAGGCGAACCAGTCGATGCCGCGCTTGCGGCAGTACGCGTCGATCGAGCGGTAGCCGGCCTCGTCGAACTCGACGCGGTGGCGGTAGTCGATGTACGTCATCCGGCCCCACGGGGTGTCCCGCTCGATCTCCCACTGGTCGCGCGGGGTGCAGATCTCCGGGGTGCGCTTCTGGAACTTGACCGCGTCGCAGCCCGCGGCGACGGCCGCGTCGATGAGGGCGAACGCGTTCTCCAGGTCGCCGTTGTGGTTGATGCCGATCTCGCCGGTGACGTACACGGGCTGGCCGTTGCCGATGTGGCGGGAGCCGACCGGGCGCAGATTGGAGGGCAGGGAAGCGAGGGGAGAGGTCACGGGGGAGTTCCTTACGGGGTTCGGGACTGACGGGGGTGAGGTGGCCGGGTCAGCGGGCCAGAGTGGGGCCGAGCAGCCACGCGGCGATCTCGCGGATCGCGCCGTGGCCACCGTCGACCGTGGTGATCGCACGGGCGGCGGCCCGTACGACGTCGTGGGCTCCCGCGACGGCGACGGGCCAGCCGACAAGGCCGAAGCACGGCAGGTCGTTGACGTCGTTGCCGGCGTAGAGCACGCGCTCGGGCGCTATGCCGTTCTCCTCGCACCACTGCTTGAGCGCGAGGTCCTTGCGGTCGATGCCGTGCAGGACGGGGACGCTGAGCTTCCTCGCCCGGGCGGCGACGACCGGGTTGGTCTCGGTGGACAGGATGAGGACGGGAAGTCCCGCACGGCGCAGGGCCGCGATCCCGAGCCCGTCACCGCGGTGCACGGTGACGGCCTCATGTCCGTCCGCGTCGATCAGCACCCGGTCGTCCGTCTGGGTGCCGTCGAAGTCCAGGACGACCGCGTCGACGTCGTCGCGGGTCGGGGTGGCCGCCGTCGGGTCGAGCAGCGGGGCCAGGGCGCGGGCGCGCCGGAGGTCGGCGGGCTCGTCGATCTCCAGCACCTTCGCGGGGTCGGTGCGGACCAGGGCGGTGCGCCCGAAGAAGCGGTGGCCGGCGGCGCGGAAGCCGGCGGCGCGCATCGCGTAGGCGGCACCGGTCTCCAGCAGGTCCTGCGGGCGGTCCTGGCGGCGCGGGCGGGTGGCCTTGTCGTGGTTGACGCCGTAGGCCGAGCCGCTCTCGGCGACATCCTCGGCCGGCTCGCGCCAGATGAAGCCGTGGAAGGGGGCGACGGTGTGCGCGGTGTCCGCGCCGCCGTCGACCACCGCGGCGACTACGCCGTCGATCTCGTCGGAGGTGAGGAACGGGCTGGTGCACTGGACCAGCAGCACCACGTCGGTGCTGCCGGCGGACAGCGCCTCGTGGGCGTCCATCGCGTGCAGCACCGCGGCCTCGCTGGTCGCGGTGTCGCCGGCTATGGCAACCGGGCGCAGCACGACCTCGGCGCCGGCCGTGCGGGCCGCCTCGGCGATCGACGGGTCGTCCGTCGAGACCACCACGGCGCTGACGCGGCGGGCCCGTACGCACGCCCGGACCGCCCGCACCACCAGCGCCACGCCGCCGACCGGCGCCAGGTTCTTCCCGGGCACGCCCTTGGACCCGCCGCGGGCGGGAATGACGGCCAGCACCCGGGCGCCGGCCTGGACTCCTGCCGCCGGTTCCGCCGCTTCCACCGGCGGGCGGTGCGTCTCACTCATGGGTGACTCCTGTCGTACGTGCGGCTCTTGTGCGGTTCCCCTCCGGGGAGGGGGCGCCTGATAGGGGCGCGGGACTGCATCCGATGTGCGGCCGGCGCCGCGTGGGCACGACCAGCCGTCGACCGGCTGCACGTCGCCACCGTCCGAAAGGGGCTCTTCGCTCCGATCCGGACCACCGGCCGGTGGAGGGTTGCGGGCGCAGTCCTCCCCCAGAGCTTCCGCATGGGGGTACCCCCACCAGAGCTTCCGCATGGGGGTACCCCCACCAGAGCTTCCGCATGGGGGTACCCCCGCGCGCCCCTGGAGGGCACCACCGACGCAGCAGCGCCCCCGCGGCGCCGGCCGCGGATCAGACGCAGCCCCGCGCCCCTGGGAGGCACCCCCTGCCGTGGGGGAACCGCCGAACTGCCGCGCCCCGGGAGGGGGCACCCTGGGCGGCGAGCGCCGCCGCCGGCGCGGAATCGGGTCACAGCTGCCCCCAGCGGCGGATGGTCGGGGCGACCCGCTGAACGCCCTGCCGATAGGCGGTCCTGGCGGAGTTGCGGACGAATTCGCGGACCGCCTGGCGGACCGGGCCCGCCTCGCGGGGCGTGAAGCCGGCGACGGGCTCGCCCTTGGGGGTGAGGCCGTGGCGGGCCAGCAGGCCGGGCAGGTAACCGGGCGCGGTGCGCAGCGTGTAATAAGGGGACAGTGCCGGGAGTTCGGGCAGGTCGAGCAGCGCGGTCACCCGGCCGCGCAGGGCGGCGTAGGGGGCGCTGCCCGCGACGCCGTGGGTGGCGGTCCACTCCGGCGAGGCCTGCGGCAGGCGGCCGTCGTCCAGTTCGTCCCACGAGGCGTAGCAGCCGGAGCCCAGGAAGTGGTGGTTGCCCAGCGACTCGCGGATGCCGAGGTCGGTGAGGACCGCCGTGGGGATGCCGCGGTGCAGCGACTCGAGTGCCGCGGTGGAGCTGACGGTCACCAGCAGGTCGGTGCGGTCCAGGACCTCGGCCATGTTGCCGTAGACCAGGCGCAGGTTGGGCGGCGGATCGAGGGCGGCGACCAGTTTCTGGTAGGGCTGCTCCTCGATGTGGGTGGTGTGCTCGCCCGGCTTGCTGCGGAGCTTGACCAGCACCTCGCGCGACGGGTGCAGCCGGGCGTGGCCGACGGCGCGCCGCAGCAGGTGCAGCCGGTCGGCGCGGCCGTCGGGCACCGAGGGCTGGACGGCGAAGGTGACGGTGAAGGGCCGGCCGCTGTCGGTCCGGTAGGGCTCGCCGCCGAGGAAGGGGAGCGCGGTCTCCACGATGCTGCCGGTGCGGTAGCCGACGCCGTCGTAGACGTCCCTGAACCGCCGTGCGTCGTCCGCGCTGTTGGCCAGGACGACGTCCGCGCCGGCGCGCAGCAGCAGCCCGTCGGCGAGCTTCTCGTAGACCACGCCGACGTATCCGGTCACGACGACCGGGCGGCGGTCGCTGCCCTGCCACGCGCGGGACAGGCCGTGCAGCAGCGCCTGGACGGTGCCGCCGACGCAGGAGACGACCAGCACGTCACAGGTGCCCGCGTGCGTCTCGGCCAGCAGTTCCGCCATGGTCGACTCGGCCATCGAGTCGGCGGGGATACCGAGTTCGGCGAGCTGCCGCGAGGTGGGGGTGGCGCGGCCGCGGAGCAGCCGGGCGTCGAGGCGGGCGTCGGGGTCGATGCGGCGCGCGGTCAGCGCACCCCATTTCCACCGGGTGTCCGAGTCGGCGATCACCGTGACCCGCAGGGGCCCTGTCTTACGTTCTGGCACACGCCGACAGTAGGAAGCAGGCGGGTGGAATGCGCTAATCGCGGGACAACGGGAGGTAAACAGAATGCCGCTACTTCGCGAGTGTTCCGGCGAATTGACCCCCTCACCTGTCGGCCATTTTCCGTTTACCCAAACGTTCCCCTCTCGCCCATCACGCCGCGAGGCGACACCTTAGGATTCGGCGGGTGGTCAAGCTCTCCGTCATCGTGCCCTTTTTCAATGTGCAGCCTTTCGTGCCCGACGCACTGCACAGCCTCCGGGCCAACGCCCGCCCGGATTACGAGTTCCTGCTGATGGACGACGGGTCGACCGACCGGACTCCGCAGCTGCTGGAAGAAGGGGTACGTACGCTCCCAGGAGCGCGCATCATCCGCCGCGAGCACACCGGTGTCTCGGCGCTCCGCAACGCCGGCATCGACGAGTCGCGCGGGCGCTACGTGACGTTCATGGACGGCGACGACTGGTACGCGCCGGGCTATCTGCCGCAACTGGTCGCGGCGATGGACGACCTGGACGTGGACTTCGTCCGTACCGACCACCTCAAGTGCACCGGCAGCCTGCGCAACATCATGCGGGCCCCGCACGGCCGCCGTAACGCGGTGCTCGACCCGCGCGAGACGGTGCTGCCCGCCGACCGGCCGGCGCTGGTCGACTACGCCTACTGCTGGGCGGGGGCCTTCCACCGCCGCATCGTCGACAAGGGCATCGTGCACTTCCCGACCGACCTGCGCACCGCGGAGGACCGTCCGTGGACCTGGCAGCTGCACCTGGGCGCGGAGAGCTGCGCGGTGGTCAACCTCATCGGCGTGCACTACCGGCGCGGGGTCACCACCTCGCTCACCCAGATCAGCGACGAGCGCCAACTGGACTTCGTCCGCGCCTCCGAGCGGATCTTCTCGATGCTGGCGGCCGACAAGGACGGCGAGCGCTTCCTGCCCAAGGCCGTCCGGCAGTTCTGCGCGCTGATCGTCTTCCACCTCGACCAGATCGACCGCTTCGAGCCGGCGATGGCCCGCCGGCTGAAGGCGTCCTGCGCCGCCGCGCTCGGCCGGCTGCCCTCCGACGTGCTGGCCGACGTGCTCGACTCGATGGACCTGGAGCGCAGCGCGAAGATCCGCCGGCTGCGGTGGCGCTTCGGCGGCAGGTCGGAGACGCCCGATCAGGAGACCGGGGCGCAGGACGACGCCGGCACGCCCGGAGCGGTGGTCGCGTGATGGCCGGCGCACGTCCGCACACCCAACTGCTGCTCGCCTCCACCCTCTACGGCGCCGCCACGCTCGCCGCCGCGATCGACGCGGGCGCGCTGCCCGCCGCCGACCGCCGCGTGCTGGTGGTCAGCAACAACTCCGGCGTGCCGGAGACCGCGGAACGCCTCGACGAGGCACCGGGTTTCCGTGCCCTGCGCGGCCGCTTCGACCAGGTGGTGTCCTGGAACGAGGCCATCTCCCCCTTGCACCCCGGCGGTTGGCAGCCCGGCGCCGACGAGGTGCCGATGTGGGAGCGCTACTTCCGGATGCTGTGGGCGCTCGGCGACGACGAACTCGACCTGGTCGTCGAGTCGTTGCAGGTCGCCCCCGCGCTGTCGTTCGCACAGGTCTTCCTCGGCTCGCCGATCTCGGTCTACGCCGACGGCCTGATGTCGTACGGCCCGACCCGCAACAAGCTCGGGCTGCTGGTCGACACCAGGATCGACCGGCTGCTGCACCTGGACCTCGTCCCGGGCCTGGAACCGCTGCTGCTCACCGAGTTCGGGGTGCCCTCGCACATCGTGCCGGGCGCCGACTTCACCAAGGTGCTCGCCGAGGTCGCGGAGGCGGCCGGCGACGCGGGCGGCGACCCCCTGGACGAACTGCCGCACGACGCCGCGCTGCTGCTCGGGCAGTACCTGTCGGCGCTGGGCATACTCAGCGCCGACGAGGAGGAGCAGCTGCACCTGTCGATGGTGCGCGGCGCCGTCGCGCTCGGCCACCGGAAGATCGTCTTCAAACCGCACCCGACCGCGCCCGCCCACTGGACCGAGCCGCTCACGGCGGAAGCCGCGCGGCTGGGCGCCGAGTTGACGGTGCTGAACACCCCGGTGCTCGCCGAGGTGGTCTACCACAAGGCCCGTCCCGCGCTGGTGGCCGGCTGCTTCTCCACCGCGCTGCTCACCGCGTCGGTGCTCTACGGCATCCCGGTGGCCCGCACCGGCACCAGGCTGCTGCTGGACCGCCTGGCGCCGTACCAGAACAGCAACCGGGTGCCGGTCACCATCGTCCACGCGACCCTGCCCGACCTGGCCGACGCCGACGCCGTCCGCGGCTGGTCGCCGCCGTCGCCCGAGCAGGTGGCGGCCGAACTGACGCCGCTGCTGCACACCGTCGGCTACTGCATGCAGTCCCAGGCCCACCCGCGGCTGCGGGACGAGGCCGTGGCCTGGCTCGGGGCGAACCTGACCGCGGAGACCTGGCCGTACTTCAAGCGGCGGCGGCTGACGTCACTGGGGCTGCCCGGGGCGGTCCCGGCCCGGCTCGCGTTCGTGCCCCGCAACCGCACCGTCCGCCGGGTCGCGCGCCGCGCCCGCGCCCTGAAGAAAGCTGCCCTCGGATGAGTCTGCACGTCCCCGACTCGGCCGGTCAGGCCACGGACTCGATCCCCCGGCCCGGCGGCGACCCGGGCGCGCTCCCGGAGGCGCTGCCCGGCCCGCCGGCCGAACCGGCCGCCGCGCCCCGCCCGCGCGGCCGGCTGCGCGCGCTGGACGGGCTGCGCCTGGTGGCCGCGCTGATGGTGGCCCTTTACCACTACGCCGGGCAGGACGGCATCGTCGCCGGCTCCTGGGGCCGTACGCCCCGCGACATCTGGCCGCAGGCGTCGTCGATGTTCAACTACGGCTGCCTGGGCGTCGAGTTGTTCTTCGTCATCAGCGGCTTCGTGATCTGCATGAGCGGCTGGGGCCGCACCGTCAAGGACTTCACGATCTCCCGCATCACCCGGCTCTACCCCGCCTACTGGGCCGCGCTGATCATCTCCACCGTGGTCTACGTGCTGGCGGACTACAAGCGCATCCCCGACACCGACCTGCTGGTCAACTTCTCCATGCTCCAGATGCCGCTGGGCGCCCACCGGGTGCTCGGCGTGTGCTGGACGCTGTGGGCGGAGATGCGCTTCTACGTCCTCTTCGCGCTCGTCGTCGTGTGGCCGGGGGCGTCCAGGAAGCGGGTGCTGCTCTTCTGCGGCCTGTGGATGCTCGCCGCGGCCTACGCGGACGCCTCCGACGCATCGTCCTTCGTCAAGGTCGCGCTGATGCCCGAGTACGCCCCCTACTTCATCGGCGGCATGGGCCTCTACCTGATCTACCGCTTCGGCCACGACGCGGTGTCCTGGGGCATCGTGGTCGGCGCCTTCCTCATCGGCCAGCGCTACGCGGTCGCCGCGAACACCGTCGGCAAGCACGTGCACGTCTTCCACCACCGCACCGCGACCGGGGTGACCCTGGTGGTCTTCCTGTCCTTCCTCGCGGTGGCCGTGGTGACCCTGGTGCCGCGGGTCGCCGCGGTCGACTGGCGCTGGCTGACCACCGCGGGCATCCTGACGTACCCCTTCTACCTGATCCACGAGCACGTCGGCTGGGTCACCATCGACCAGCTGGTGCACCGCACCAGCCTGCCGGACGACGTCATCCTGCCGCTGACCGTCCTGGTGATGCTGGGCGTGGCGTGGCTGGTGCACCTGTCCGTGGAGCGCACGCTGGCGCCGCGGCTCAAGCGGGTCCTGGGCCGCTCGCTCTCCGCCGAGGCCCTGTCCGAGGATCCGGTACGTCAGAAGGCGTCGGTGGGCACGTAGGTGCCCCACACCTCGCGCAGCGCGTTGCAGACCTCGCCGACCGTGGCGCGCGCCCTGAGCGCGTCCTTCATCGGGTAGAGCACGTTCTCCGTGCCCGCGGCGGCTTTCTGCAGCGCGGACAGCGCCGCGTCGACCGCGTCCTGGTCGCGGGCGGCCCGCAGCGCGCCGAGCCTGGCGGCCTGCTGCGCCTCGATCGCCGGGTCGACCCGCAGCGGCTCGTACGGCTCCTCCTCGTCCAGCTTGAAGCGGTTGACGCCGACGACGACCCGCTCGCCCGCGTCGGTCTCCAGGGCGATGCGGTACGCGTTCCGCTCGATCTCGCCCTTCTGGAAGCCGTGCTCGATCGCGGCGACCGCGCCGCCCAGGTCCTCGACCTTCGCCATCAGTTCGACGGTGGCCGCCTCGACCTCGTCGGTCATCCTCTCCACCACGTAGCTGCCCGCGAAGGGGTCCACGGTGGCGGTGACGTCGGTCTCGTAGGCCAGCACCTGCTGGGTGCGCAGCGCGAGCCTGGCCGACTTGTCGGTGGGCAGCGCGATGGCCTCGTCGAAGGAGTTGGTGTGCAGCGACTGCGTGCCGCCGAGCACCGCGGCCAGGCCCTGGACGGCGACCCGTACCAGGTTGACCTCGGGCTGCTGCGCCGTCAGCTGCACGCCGGCGGTCTGGGTGTGGAAGCGCAGCATCAGCGACTTGGGATTCTTCGCGCCGAACTCCTCGCGCATCACCCGCGCCCAGATCCGCCGGGCCGCCCGGAATTTCGCGACCTCCTCCAGGATCGTCGTGCGGGAGACGAAGAAGAACGAGAGCCGCGGTGCGAAATCGTCCACGTCCATACCCGCGGCGACGGCGGTGCGCACGTATTCGATTCCGTCGGCGAGCGTGAAGGCGATCTCCTGCGCGGGCGACGCGCCGGCTTCCGCCATGTGGTAACCGGAGATTGAAATGGTGTTCCATTTCGGGATCTCGGTTTTGCAGTAGGCGAAGATGTCGGCGATCAGCCGCAGCGACGGCTTCGGCGGGAAGATGTACGTCCCCCGCGCGATGTACTCCTTCAGCACGTCGTTCTGGATGGTGCCGGTCAGCCGCTCGGCGGGCACGCCCTGCTCCTCGCCGACGAGCTGGTAGAGCAGCAGCAGGAGGGCGGCGGGCGCGTTGATCGTCATCGAGGTGGACACCTTGTCCAGCGGGATGCCGTCGAAGAGCACCAGCATGTCGTCGATCGAGTCGATGGCGACCCCGACCTTGCCGACCTCGCCGTGCGCGATGGCCGCGTCCGAGTCGTGGCCCATCTGGGTGGGCAGGTCGAAGGCGACCGACAGGCCCATCGTGCCGTTGGCGATCAGCTGCTTGTAGCGCGCGTTGGACTCCGAGGCGGTGCCGAACCCGGCGTACTGCCGCATCGTCCAGGGCCGTCCGGTGTACATCGACGGGTAGACCCCGCGGGTGAACGGATATCCGCCGGGCTCCCCCAGCTTCTCGGCCGGGTCCCAGTCGCCCAGCGCCTCCGGGCCGTAGACCGGCTCGATCGGCAGGCCGCTTTCCGACTCGCGCGTCATGCTTCACGCCTCCGCAGTGCTGGTGGGGTGGGATCGAGGGGGTTCCCGCCACGGACTGTAGCGGCGGGCGTGCACGCCGTGCAGCGCTCCCCGCTGGGACCTTCCTCACAGTCGGCCGCCGGCCGTCGGCCCCGCGTCTCTACCATGGGTGCCGCAACCGCACGGGCCGGAAACGTGTCTAGGGCTGAACAAGGCTCGATCACGGGGATGGAGAGCGATGTCGACCAGTAGGAACAGGGGCAGACGACGGGTCTCGGTGGCGGTGGCGGCCGCCGGCGCGGCACTCGCCATGGCGGTGCTCGCCGCGTGCGGCCCGCAGGACACCGGGGCCGACCCGAAGCCGCCCGCGGCCACGACCACCGCGGGCACCACCGAGCCGGCCACCGGCAGCGCGGACCCGACCACCGCGCCGGCCACGACCGACCCGGCCACCACGCCGCCGACCACCACGGCCGCGCCGACGACGAAGGCGCCGGCCGCGCCGCCGGTCGAGCCTGCCGTCATGAAGGTCGGCTCGACCAGCGCCCAGGTGCGCGAGCTGCAGGCCAGGCTCGGCCAGCTGCGTCTCTTCTCGCGCACTCCGACCGGCTACTACGGCACCGTCACCCAGCATTCGGTCAGCGACTTCCAGGAGCGGCACGGGCTCGCCTCGACCGGCAACGTCAGCCCCGCCACCTGGTCCAAACTGCGCTCACTGACCCACCAGCCCACCCGCAAGGAGCTGTACCCGCCGATCCCGGCCAAGCCGGCGGGCAAGCTGGACGCGCGCTGCATGACCGGCCGCGCGCTGTGCGTCAGCAAGACCAGCCGTACCCTGTCGTGGGTGGTGAACGGCAAGGTCCAGGCGACCATGGACGTCCGCTTCGGGTCGCAGTACACCCCGACCCGTGAGGGCCTCTTCCACGTGGACTCCAAGAGCCGCGACCACGTCTCGACGATCTACCACTCGTCGATGCCGTTCGCGATGTTCTTCAGCGGCGGCCAGGCGGTGCACTACTCGTCCGACTTCGCCGCCCGCGGTTACGCCGGCGCGTCCCACGGATGCGTCAACGTCAGGGACAAGGCCGCGATCGCGAAGCTCTTCGACGAGGTGCGGATCGGCGACAAGGTCGTCGTCTACTGGTGACCCGCCCCCGTGGTGACGGGGAGGAGGCGCGGCCGGGCAGGGGGAATGCACCCGGCCGCGCTCCGTGGTACCCGAACCCGATACGGGGAGAACCGGGGTCAGGGGGGCCGATGACCAGTCGGCCCTACCCCCTACAGCGCACGGACCGTCAGAAGTGTCACCTGCGCGGCGCACGTAACGCGGGGCGCCGCCCGTGGCCGCTGTGGCGGGAGCCGCCGGCGCTGTGCCCCTTTTCCGCCTTTTCCGCCGTCCCCGTCTCGGCGGTCCTGCCGCCGCCGGTCCGGCCCGCCGAGGGTGCCAGGTGCCCGGACTCCTGGTCCTTGTCCGAGGAGTGCCCGTGGCCGGTCCCCCGGCCTGACCCGTAGCCGTGCCCGTGTCCCTGGTGGCCCTTCCCGTGCCGGTGGGCTTCGGCGCCGCCCTGTGCCGGCGGCGACAGCGGCGGCGACAGCGGCGGCCGGCTGCTCCCGCCGAGCGGGCCGGGGCCCGCGGTAAACGGCCCGGCCGTGCTGCCGTCGGGCGACACCGCCGCGGGCGGCCTGGTGTCCAGCGGCCCCGTCCCCGCACCCTCCCCCGGCGTGAACGACCGCGCGACCGCGGCCATCCCCACCGCCACCCCGCCGAGCGCCAGCGCGGAGACCACGGCGGCGGCCATCACCCGCGGGCGCCGCACGGCGAAGGCGGTACGCAGCGCGGCCAGCGGGCGGCCGCGGGACCCGGCGGCCCCGGCCGCCCCCAGGGCGAGCGCGGTACGCAGCACCACCAGCGGGCGGCGGTGCGCCCTGGCGGGCACGGCGCCGCGGGCCCGTCCCGCGGCCGCGCTGCGGAAGGCCGCGAGCGCGGCGGCCTCCCGGGCCGGGTCGAGCGGCGCGTGCCCGTCGCGGGCGGCGGCCAGCAGGCGTACGAGGCGGTCGGCGGGCACGGTCGGCGGGGCCCAGGAAGTGGCGCCGGAGAGCAGCACCTCGGCGGTGCGGGCGTCGGGCCAGGTCCCGGCGCGGGGCGCGGTGGAGTACAGGGGCGGGTGGGGGTGCCGGGCCGGGTGGGGCGGGTCCGTGGATGCGGCTTCGCGTCGAGTGTTGTCGCTCATCCCACTCCCTCACAGCGCCTTGGACGCGGAAAACGTCACATCCGCGTGCGGCCGGTCCGCGGGCCGCTGCTGGGGGACCGCGGCGGTGCCGTCGCCGTACCCGGCCGTCCGGTCGTCTCCGTGTTCTTTCCGGTCCTGCCGGTCAGTCCGGTCCGTCCGATCCGTCCGATCCGTCCGGTCCGTCCGGTCCGCGCGCTCGCCGGGGTCCGCGGAGTCGTACTCCAGGATCTCGGCGAGCCGCCGCAGCCCGCGGTGGGTGGCCATTCTCACCGATCCGGCGCGTTTTCCGAGCACTCGTGCAGCACTGGTCGAATCCAGCCCCATCACCACCCGCAGCAGCACCGCCTCGGCCTGCTCGCGCGGCAGCGCCGCGATCGCGGCCAGCGCCCGGTCGGTCGCGACCGCGTCCAGCGCCTCGCCCGCCGTGTCGGCCCGGTCGGGCAGCTGGACGAGGTCGTCCACCCCGCCGCCGTTCACCGGCCGGCGGCTGCGGGCCCTGATGTGGTCGAGCGCGCGGTTGCGGGCGATCCTGGCCGCCCAGCCTCTTATCGAGCCGCTGCCGGTGCGGTAGTTGGGCAGGTCGCGGGCTATCTGCAGCCACGCCTCCGACGCCACGTCCTCGGCGTCCGCCGGCCCGACCAGACTGCGGACGTAGTTCAGCAACTGCGGCTGGACAGCGCGGTAGACGGTACGGAACGCGGTGTCGTCGCCCCGCTGCGCCGCGCCGACCGCGGCCTCCAGAGACTCGTGCCATTCCACGTCGGGCCCCACCCCCTCGAACACACGGCCAATCCTGCCTCATGAGCGGCTGTGACACTTTTGGTCTGGGATACGCAGTACAAGTCGGCGGCCGGGGACGCTCCTGTGGGGGGAGGCGGCCCCCGGCCGTCGTCACTTCTCCGTGTGCCCCGCCAAGGAGCATTCCCTCATGTCCGTGGCCCGCCTCCCCGACGGCCTCCCCCCGGGGCGGCTGATCGCCGGTTCCTCGCCGGGGCTGTGGATCAGCGAGGAGCCCGTGGTCGCGCCCGGCGGCCTGTGGGCCGCCTGCCAGGCCCAGCAGCGCGCCACCGGCTGGCACCCCGTGCTGATGGCGTGGCCCTGCGCCCACGGCAACGGCCACCGGCCGGCGGAGATCGACGCGGTGGACGTGGCCGAGTCGCTGCACGAGTCGTGGCTGACGTACCGCCAGACCGCGCCACCGCCCGCGGCGCACCGGGGCGGCGCCGATCCGGGGCCGCATCCGGCCCTCGGTGACCCGGCGCAGCGTCACGGCCAGGGCGACCCGGCCTCGCACCCGGGGCTCGCGGACCTCGCGGACCTGGTCGCGCACCCGGCCCTCGCCGACCTCAGCGACCTGACGGAGCTGGCGGCACAGCTCGGCTTCGCGGTGCCGCCGGACCCGAGGGAGACCGCCGCCCGGCTCGGCCCGGCGGGGCCGCCCTACACCCGCTGGCCAGGGCTCGCCGCGCCCGCCGAGCCGCACCCGGGCCCGTCGCCGGACGCGGTGGCGCGGGCCGTCGTCGGCCAGATGCTGCACTACTTCACCACCCGCTTCACCGCGTACGTCGCGCTGGCGCGGGTGGACCGCAGCGCCGACCTGCCCGCCGCGGTGGGCTGGGACGCGGACGCCCCCGCGCTGGAGCTGTCCGCACTGATGCGCAGCTGGGAGGACCGCTTCGGCGCCCGGGTCATCGGCTTCGAGGGCTCGTCGGTCTTCGTGTCGGTGGCCTCCCCTCCGCTGACGTCCCGGCACGCGGCGCACGTCGCCCTGGAACACGTCCTGACCGGCGCGTCGAACCTGAACGACGGCACCTTCCCCTTCTCCGACTACGCGGAGGCGCTGCGCGGCGAGCGGCTGTGGTCCTTCTGGTGGGACTGACGGCCACGCCGACCGGCGCATGACCGCACGGGCCGAGGACGTATACGGGCAGGCCGCCTTACGGGCCGACCGGCGTACGCGGCCAGGCCGGCGCGCCGCGCCCGACCGCGGGGGTCGGCCGCGTCAACACCGGGCCGACGCATGGCTTCGTACGGGTGAAGTTCGCACACCTGCCTGCGCTGTTCGAACCCGCCGCGCCTACAGTGGAGTTCTCCCCCGCCGAATCCGCCGTACGGGGACCGTGCGGCCGTCCCACCACGACCCAGGAGCCCCGCTGCTGTCCAGCGACACCGCGTCCGACGCTCGGCCGTCCCCGCTGACGCGGCTCAACCACGCGCCCCCCGCCGCCGCCGAGGCGGCGCTGCTGGCGTGCTGCGGCAGCCACCGGTGGGCCCGCCGGGTGGCCGCGCACCGCCCGTATCCGACCGTCGAGGCACTGCTGGCCGCGGCGGACGAGGCGGCGTACGACCTGACGCCCGGCGATCTCGCCGAGGCGCTGGCCGGCGAGGCCACCACGGCGCTGACCGACCGCGGCGGCCTGACCGTGCACACAGCGTTGCGCGCCGCCCACGCGCACTACGAGGCGAAATTCGGCCACGCCTTCATCCTCGCCCTCGACGAGCACACCGCCGCCGACCCGGGCGCGGCCCTGGACCAGACCCTGGCGAGCCTCCGCGAGCGGCTCGGCCACGACGAGGACGAGGAGCGGGTGGTCACCGCCGAGCAGCTGCGCCGGATCTGCCGCACCCGGCTGGTCCGGCTGGCCGGCGGAACCGCCCGGTCCGCCCGGTGCGCGGGACCCGCGGGAGCCGGCGGACCCACAGCTTCCGATTCCGGTGGCACCGGGCCGAGCAGCGAGGACTGGCATACGGACCATTCCGAGCGGGCATTCGAGCCGCCCCGTTCACCCGACCGTGCGGGATCGATCACACCTGGCCTACCCCGCGGTACCGACCCCGTATCGCGTCGCTACGATGGCCGGGGCCGGTGGACCGTACCCGGCCGGGCGTGACCGACACCCCTAGCCGGCACCCCTCGCCCCGCTCCCGGAGGGTTTTTTCCGTGCCGGCTGGAACGCTTTACCGCGGCCGGGAAGGCATGTGGTCGTGGGTGGCTCATCGAGTCACCGGTGTCCTCATCTTCTTCTTCCTGTTCGTGCATGTCCTCGACACCGCTCTGGTGCGCGTCTCCCCCGAGGACTACGACAAGGTCGTCGCCACCTACAAGACCCCGATCGTCAGCCTGCTGGAGTACGGCCTGGTCGCCGCGATCCTCTTCCACGCGCTGAACGGCCTGCGGATCATCGCCGTCGACTACTGGACCCAGGGCCCGCGCTACCAGAAGCAGATGCTCTGGACCGTGGTCGGCCTGTGGTTCCTGCTGATGGTCGGCGCGATCTACCCGGTCCTGGGCCACGCCGCACGAGTCCTGTGGGGGAACTGATCCATGTCCACTGACGTCTCCGACGCCGTCGAGCTGACCGGCTCCAGCGTCGCCCCGTACAGCCCGGAGAATCCCGCGCCGGTCATCGAGCCGCCGCGGACCCGCACCAAGCGCACCCCGCGCAGCAGCCGCACGAACTTCGAGATGTACGGCTGGCTGTTCATGCGGCTGTCCGGTGTGGTGCTCGTCGTGCTGGTGCTCGGCCACCTGCTGATCCAGCTGGTGCTCGACGGCGGTGTGCAGAAGGTCGGCTTCGCCTTCGTCGCCGGCCGCTGGGCGTCGCCGTTCTGGCAGTTCTGGGACCTGGCCATGCTGTGGCTCGCGATGCTGCACGGCGGCAACGGTCTGCGGACCGTCATCAACGACTACGCCGAGCAGGCCAACACCCGCGTCTGGCTCAAGACGCTGCTGTTCACCGCAGTGGCGTTCACCATCGTGCTCGGCTCGCTGGTGATCTTCACCTTCGACCCGAACATCCGCTAAGCCAGGGCTGGACAGGGAAAGCGACCCATGCAGATCCACAAGTACGACACCGTCATCGTCGGCGCGGGCGGCGCCGGTATGCGCGCCGCCATCGAGGCCACCAAGCGCAGCCGCACCGCCGTCCTGACCAAGCTCTACCCGACCCGGTCCCACACCGGCGCCGCCCAGGGCGGCATGGCCGCAGCCCTCGCGAACGTCGAGGAGGACAACTGGGAGTGGCACACCTTCGACACGATCAAGGGCGGCGACTACCTGGTCGACCAGGACGCCGCCGAGATCCTGGCGAGGGAGGCCATCGACGCGGTCCTCGACCTGGAGAAGATGGGCCTGCCCTTCAACCGGACGCCCGAGGGCCGGATCGACCAGCGCCGTTTCGGCGGCCACACCCGCAACCACGGTGAGGCCGCGGTCCGCCGGGCGTGTTACGCCGCCGACCGCACCGGTCACATGATCCTCCAGACGCTGTACCAGAACTGCGTCAAGGAGGGCGTGGAGTTCTTCAACGAGTTCTACGTCCTCGACCAGCTGCTCACCGAGGTCGACGGCGTGCAGCGGTCCGCCGGCGTGGTGGCGTACGAGCTGGCCACCGGCGAGATCCACGTCTTCCAGGCGAAGGCCGTGATCTACGCGTCCGGCGGCACCGGCAAGTTCTTCAAGGTGACCTCCAACGCGCACACCCTCACCGGTGACGGCCAGGCCGCCGTCTACCGGCGCGGGCTGCCCCTGGAGGACATGGAGTTCTTCCAGTTCCACCCGACGGGCATCTGGCGCATGGGCATCCTGCTGACGGAGGGCGCCCGCGGAGAGGGCGGCATCCTCCGCAACAAGGACGGCGAGCGCTTCATGGAGAAGTACGCCCCCGTCATGAAGGACCTGGCCTCGCGCGACGTCGTCTCCCGGGCGATCTACACCGAGATCCGCGAGGGCCGCGGCTGCGGCCCCGAGGGCGACCACGTCTACCTCGACCTGACCCACCTGCCGCCGGAGCAGCTGGACGCGAAGCTGCCGGACATCACCGAGTTCGCCCGCACCTACCTGGGCATCGAGCCGTACACCGACCCGATCCCGATCCAGCCCACCGCGCACTACGCCATGGGCGGCATCCCCACCAACGTCCAGGGCGAGGTGCTGCGCGACAACACCACCGTCGTGCCCGGCCTGTACGCGGCCGGCGAGGTCGCCTGCGTGTCCGTGCACGGTGCGAACCGGCTCGGCACCAACTCGCTGCTCGACATCAACGTCTTCGGCCGCCGCTCCGGCATCGCCGCCGCGGAATACGCCCACGCCAACGACTTCGTGCCGCTACCCGAGGACCCGGCCGCCCAGGTCGAGGCCCAGGTCGAGCGGCTGCGCACGGCCACCGGCAACGAGCGGGTCGCCGAGATCCGGCGCGAGCTGCAGGAGTGCATGGACGCCAACGTGATGGTCTTCCGCACCGAGCAGACCATCAAGACCGCCGTCGAGAAGATCGGCGAGCTGCGGCAGCGCTACCTGAGTGTGTCCATCCAGGACAAGGGCAAGCGGTTCAACACCGATCTGCTGGAAGCCGTCGAGCTGGGCAACCTGCTCGACCTCGCCGAGGTCATGGCCGTCTCCGCGCTGGCCCGCAAGGAGTCCCGCGGCGGCCACTACCGCGAGGACTTCCCGACCAGGGACGACGTCAACTTCATGCGGCACACGATGGCGTACCGCGAGGTGGACGACGCCACCGGCGCCGAGTCGATCCGCCTGGACTACAAGCCGGTCGTGACGACCCGCTACCAGCCGATGGAGCGTAAGTACTGATGAGCACCCCGAACTCTCCGACGCTGGACAAGCACTCGTCCGCCCTGGACGCCGCCGAGGCCTCCGCGTCCCACCTGATCACCGTCACCCTGCGGATCCGCCGCTTCAACCCCGAGGTCTCCGACCACGCGGAATGGGTCGACTACCAGCTGCCGATCGACCCCAAGGAGCGCGTCCTGGACGCCCTCCACAAGATCAAGTGGGAGATCGACGGCACGCTCACCTTCCGCCGCTCCTGCGCCCACGGCGTCTGCGGCTCCGACGCGGTCCGCATCAACGGCCGCAACCGCCTGGCCTGCAAGACCCTGATCAAGGACATCAACCCCGAGAAGCCGATCACGGTCGAGCCCATCAAGGGCCTCACCGTCCTCAAGGACCTCGTGGTCGACATGGACCCCTTCTTCCAGGCCTACCGCGACGTGATGCCCTTCCTCATCACGAAGGGCAACGAGCCCACCCGCGAGCGCCTCCAGTCCGCCGAGGACCGCGAGCGCTTCGACGACACGACCAAGTGCATCCTCTGCGCCGCCTGCACCTCCTCGTGCCCGGTCTTCTGGAACGACGGCCAGTACTTCGGCCCCGCGGCCATCGTCAACGCCCACCGTTTCATCTTCGACTCCCGCGACGAGGGCGGCGAGCAGCGCCTGGAGATCCTCAACGACAAGGACGGCGTCTGGCGCTGCCGCACCACCTTCAACTGCACGGACGCCTGCCCGCGCGGCATCGAGGTGACCAAGGCCATCCAGGAGGTGAAGCGAGCGCTCATCACGCGCCGCTTCTGATCCCCGCTTCCCGGCACGAAGGCCCGCTCTCTCGCTGTGCGAGGGGGCGGGCCTTCGTCGTAGCGCTCCGGTGGTTTCAGTGGCCGCCGGTCCGCTGAGTGCGCGGTGTGGCCGGGCTGAAAGCGGGCGGCCGCAAGCTCTGTCCCAGAAGGAAACGGCGAGCCCCACCGGGGGGCCGCGAAGATCCCGAGGAGCAGACCGCCCATGTCCGTCACCGCCACCTCCACCTCCACCGCCACCCTCGCCCTCACCGACCAGGACAAGCTCACCCTGCGCACCGCCGCCTACGGGGCCGTCTCCCTGATGGCCGCCGCCGACGCCGCCGGCTCACCCCACAAGGCCGCCAAGCACGGCTCCATCGCCCTGGCCACCGCGATCGGCCCGATCGGACACGTCCTCGCCGAGAGGTCGCGCATCGGAAACCTCGGCGGCAAGTCCACCGCCGAACTCGCCGACCGCGTCCTGCCCGCCCTCACCGCCACCATGAGCCTGCTCGCCGAGCAGGCACCCGCCGAGGCCGACAACTTCCGCGGCACCGTCATCACCGCCATCACCGCGGCCGCCCGTACCCACAAGGGCGAGGCCGCCCCCGGCATCGCCGAGATGATCCGCAAGATCACCGCGGCCCTGGACGCCGCCTGACCGCACCGGGACCGGCTCGGCGGCCTACCTACGGACGGGCGGCCGGCGCCGGGCCGAGGGTGGGCCAGCGGGTGAGCATCCGCTCGCGGAAGGCGGCGGCAAGGGTGCTCAGGCCGGACAGGTCGGGGTGGCCGGCGGTCAGCCGGCCCACCACCGCCAGGCGGTGGGCGAGGCGTTCACGGGCGGTCACGGTGCCCCAGGTCCAGTCCTCGGCGGGGAGGCGGGACAGGTGGTCCGTGCCGTCCCGGTGGGCGCGTTCGACCAGGGCGTCGCCCCTGACCAGCCAGCCGGCGCACGCGTCGGCAAGGGCAGGGGCGGTGCCGAGGCCTGGGCCGGTGCTCGGGCCTGGACTGAGGCCGGCGCTGAGGCCGGGAAGGTCGGTGCCGGTCTCGGCACGCCAGGTCGCCAGATACGCCCGCTCCGCCCGCTCCAGCAGCGCCTCCGGGGCGGCGGTGACGCACCAGCAGGTGGGGAAGCCGATACGGAGGTAGGCGAGTTCGACCAGGCCGCTGCCCCAGGACGCGTGCTCGAAGTCGATGAACCGGACGCCGTCGGCGGTGTGCAGGTCGTTGCCGGGGCACGGGTCGCCGTGCAGCAGAGCGTGGCCGGGGGCCTCGGCGAGGCGGTCGGTCAGGGCGTCCAGTTCGGCGGGCACGCCGGGCGGGACGGGGACGCCGAGCCGGTCGGCGAGGCCGAGGAAGGCGCCGGTGTCGGAGGCGTCCGGGCCCTGCCAGCGGGGCAGGATCCCGGTGACCTCGGGACCGGCGGAGGCGTGCAGCCGCGCGAGCGCGGTGGCGTAGTCGACGGTCCAGCCGGCGGGCGGCCGCCGGTGGCCCACGTGTTCCAGCACCATGACCCGCGCGTCGGCATCCGTCCCCAGCAGCGCGGGCACGACGGGCGTCTCGGCCCGCAAGGCCAGTCGCAGCGCCGCCACTTCGCGGGCGTAGCGCTCGCCGGCGTCGTCACCGCCGACGATCTGCTTCACGACCGCGGGCCCGGCGCCCAGTTCGACCCGCCAGACCCGCGACCGCGGGCTGCTGCCCAAGCGTCGCGCCCGCCGCGGCGGACCGAGCGCGTCCCGCAACCCGTCCCCGAACGGCAACCGCATCGGCACACCTTTCCTCACCCGGAACGCGTCACGTCCCGTCCCCGCACCACGCGCAAGCCACCGTATCGACACCGGGCGCGGGATCCCTCCCACTATCGGGGTGAGCGTCCCGGCCCCCTTTACGGCGACGACACTGAGATGATCTTACTGATTCGGCAAAGTTGTCCACAGGTCTTTTTTTCCGCGTCGGCAAAACTGCTACGTTGGCAAACATGAACAGCACGGACGGCCCGGCGGACGCGACCGGCATCCCGGAGGGCATCACGGAAGGTGCCACGGCACGCGCCACGGAAGGGCTTCGCGAGCGGAAGAAGCGGCAGACGCGGGCCGCGCTGAGCCACGCCACGATCGCGCTGGCCATCGAGCGCGGCTGGGACGACGTGCGGACGGAGGACATCGCCGCGGCGGTGAATGTCTCGGAGCGCACCTTCCGCAACTACTTCTCCAGCAAGGCCGAAGCGGTCGCCGCCACCCACCTGGACCGGATGCTGCGGGTCGCGCGGGCCCTGGACGAGCGGCCGGCGCGCGAGCCGATGTGGGAGTCGATAAGCGCCTGCGTCCAGGCGGAGTTCGTACCCGAGGGGCCCAAGCCGGTCGACCCGGCGGCGGGCAGGCGGCACACCGACGCGATCTGGAAGCTGCTCTCGGACCCCGCCGTCCAGGGCGAGGTGCTGCGGGCCGACCAGTCCGCGCAGGTGGTGCTGGCCGAGGCGATCGGGAAGCGCACGGGGACGGACCCGCGGGTCGACCTCTATCCGAAGCTGGTCGCCGCCTGCGTGAGCGCCACGCTCGGTACGGCGATGAACCACTGGCTGAAGGCCGATCCCCCGGTCCCGCTGGGCCCGCTGATAAGCGAGGCCCTCGAACAGCTGACGACGGGCCTGCCCGTGCCCGTCACCACCGGGAACCGCCCACCTGACCGTCCGAACACCTGACTGCCTGACCGTCGTACGAGAAGAGTCGAGAGGAGTGCGTCCTGATGGCCGACGAAGTTGATGTCGATGTCGTGGTCGTCGGCGGGGGTCCGACCGGACTGATGCTGGCCGCCGAAGTGGGTCTGCTGGGCGTGCGCCCGGTCGTGCTGGAGAGCCTGCCGGAGTCGGGCCGGGAGCCCCGGGCGAACGGGCTGGTCGGGCAGGTCGTCCCGGCACTGGACCGGCGCGGGCTGTACGAGAGCCTCAGCGGCAGCGCCGGTCCGCCGGCGCCCAACAGGGCCTACTTCACCTTCGCCGGGCTGCCGCTCGACCTGAGCGGGCTGCCGCACAGCCCGGTCTACACGGTGGCGGTCCCGCAACAGCGGATCGTGCAGGTGCTGACGGCCCGCGCGCTCGACCTGGGCGCGGACATACGCACCGGACACGAGGTGACGGGCCTGACGCAGCGGGAGGACCGCGTCGAGCTGGAGGTGACGGGGCCCGCCGGGCCGTACCGCCTGACGGCCCGCTATGCCGTCGGCGCCGACGGGGCCCACAGCGCCGTGCGCAAGCTCTCCGGGATCGGCTTTCCCGGCGTCACCTACGACCGGTCGGTCTCCCGGCACGCGCATGTGAGCGTGCCCGCGGAGTGCGTGGGCCCGGACGGGCTGCGAGTGCCGGGGGTCGGCGCTGTCCCGCCGTTCGTGCCGCGGCGCACCGAGCGGGGGTCGTTCACCTGGGCGCCGCTGCCGGGCCGGCCGCCGCTGATGGCGACCGTCGAGTGGGAGCCCGTCGAGGGCGACGAGCCGATGAGCCTGGCGGAGATGGCGGCGAGCATGGGAAGGGTGCTCGGCGGCGAGGTGCCGGTGGCGGCGCCCGAGGGTCAGGGACCGTTCGTGCTGCGCCGGCTGACCGGAGGCAACACGCGGGTGGCCGAGCGCTTCAGCGAGGGCCGGGTCTTCCTGATCGGCGACGCGGCCCACGTCTACGCCGCCGGTGGCGGCCCGGGGCTGAATGTCGGGCTCCAGGACGCGATCAACCTGGGCTGGAAGCTGGCGGCGCAGCTCGCGGGCACCGCGCCCGAGGGACTGCTGGACAGCTACGGGACCGAGCGGACCGCGGCCGCCCGCCGCACGCTGCTCTCCGCTCAGGCGCAGGCCGCCCTGCTGGCACCGGGAAGGGACGTGGACGCGCTGCGGGCGGTGGTCGGCGAGCTGCTGGCGGACCGGGCGGCGGCCCAGCGGGTCGCCGACCTGATCGCCGGGTCCGACCTGCGCTACGACATAGCCGCCGACGGCGCCCACCCGCTGGTCGGCACCCAGGCCGAGGACCTGCCGCTGACCACTCCGACAGGTCAGCTGCGGCTGGCCGAACTGGCCCGTACCGGACGCCCGTTGCTGCTCGACCTCACCGAGACCGCGACGGCGGCGAAGGCGGCGGCGGCCTGGTCCCCCCGGGTGGACGCGGTGACGGCGCGCGCCCAGCCCCCGGCCGAGGCCGGCTTCACGGCGGCGCTGATCCGCCCGGATGGGTATGTCGCCTGGGCGACGTCGGACCTGGCCCTGGGAGCGGAAGACCTGGCGCAACTGCGGGCGGCGGGTGCCCGGTGGTTCGGGGTGGAGTGAGCGCGGGGGCCCGTGGTCGGCGGGTGTGCGCGGCCCGCGGGCGAACGGGCGGAGGCTTCCGGCGGCTACGCGCGCACGGCCGCTGACGCGCGGACCCGGACGGCGGGTCCTAACCCTTGGCGTCCTGCTCGGCGAAGATCTCCCGGGCGGCGGCGACGCCGTTGAGGGCGGCGGGGAAGCCGGCGTAGCCGGCGAGCTGGGTGAGGAGGGCGATGATCTCCTCGCGGGTGCCGCCGACGTTGAGGAAGGCGCGGAGGTGGACGCGCAGTTGGGGGCCGGCGGTACCCAGGGCGGTGCACATGGCCACGGAGGCGAGTTCGCGGGTGGGGAGGTCGAGGCCGGTGCGGGCGTAGACCTCGCCGAAGACGTGTTCGACCAGGAAGCGGCCGAGGTCGGGGGCCAGGTCCGCCAGCGAGTCCACCACGTGGGGACCGGCCGGGCCGTCGACCTCCTGGAGCAGGGCGATGCCGCGGGCGTAGCGGTCGGCTTCCGGCGTCTTCTCGGTGGCCGGGGCGGCCGCGTCGGGGTCCGGGTGGGCGGCGAAGACCTCGCGGGCCGCGGCCAGGGCGTTGAGCGCGGCCGGGTAGCCGGCGTAGACGGTGGCGTGGATGAAGGTCTCGGTGATCTCCCGCCGGGTGCAGCCGACGTTGAGGGCGCCGGCGATGTGGAAGCGCAGTTGCGGGGCCGCGTTGCCCAGGGCGGCCAGCGCCGCGATCGTGCCGATCTGCCGCTGCCGGGGGGTGAGGCCGGGCTGCGACCAGATGTCGCCGTAGCCGAATTCGACGGTGAAGCGGGCCAGGTCGGGCGCGATCTCGGCGATCGGGTCGAGCACCGCGGGGTGCTCGGTGCCGGTGACCAGGCTGAGCGCGGCCAGTCCGCGGGCGTAGCGGTCCTCGGGAGCGGTGGCGGAGGTGGAAGCGGGGGCGGTCGGTGGTGTCATGGTCAGGACGCTAGAAGCTGGAGTTCACTCGAAGGCAAGCCCGTTCTGCGACACGGCCGCCGGCTCCCGTTTCGGAGCAGCCGGGAGGAGCGGTCCGCGGGCCCGGGGGAGGGTGATGCGGACGGTGAGGCCGCGGCCGGGTGCGGTGTCCAGGGTGACGGTGCCGTGGTGGGCTTGGACGACGGCCTGGACGATCGCCATGCCCAGGCCCGCCCCGCCGGTGTCGGGGGCGCGTTCGGGGTCGGCGCGGAAGAAGCGGTCGAAGGCGCGGGCGGCGTCCCGCGCGGCGAGCCCGGGGCCGGAGTCCGCGATCCGCAGCCGGACCGCGGACGGGTCGGCCTCGACCTCGATGACCAGCGGCGCGTCCGACGGGGTGTGGACGCGGACGTTGCTGAGCAGGTTGCCGACGACCTGCCGCAACCCCGCCTCGTCGCCGAGGGCGTACGCGGTCAGGTCGTCGGCCGGCAGCAGCAGGGTCTGCGGGCGGCCGGGCTGCTGCGCGGCGAGGTCGGCGGCGGCGTCCCGTACGAGGGTGCACAGGTCGACCGGCTCGAAGTCCAGTGCGGGGCGCTCCTCAAGGCGGGCGAGCGCGAGGAGTTCGTCGACCAGGCGGCTCATCCGCATGGCCTCGGCGGAGACCCGGTGCAGGGCGCGGTCCTTGTCCTCGGCGTCGAGCATGCCCTTCTCGTAGAGCTGGAGGTAGCCCTGGACGGAGGCCAGCGGGGTGCGCAGTTCGTGGGAGGCGTCGGCGAGGAAGTGCCGCAGCTGGGCGGTGGCCCGTTCGCTCTCGGTCACGGCGGTCTCGATCTGGTGGAGCATCGCGTTGAGCGCGGTGCTCAGCTCCCTGACCTCGCTCGACCCGTGCCGTGCGGTGGCGATCCGCCGCGACAGGTCGCCCTCGGCGATGGCGGAGGCGGTCTCGACCATGGTCTCCAGCGGGCTCAGCCGCCGCCTCGCGGAGGTCAGCGAGCCGATCGCCAGCAGGCCGAGCAGGCCGAGCCCGGCGGCGGACTCCCACACCAGCAGCTTGTGGATGGCGTGTTCGAGCCCGCTGTAGCGCATGCCCTGGACGACCATGCTGCCGTCGCTGAGCCGGGTGACGATGACCCGGTAGTCGGTGCCGTCGGCGCGGACGTTGACCGCCTTGCCGCTGCGGGCGAGCGCGGCCGGGTCGGGCAGGGCGCGGTTGAGGTCCTCGCGGATGCGGCTGTTGGCGCCGCCGCTGTTCTCGCACACCGACGAGTTGCGGCCGTCGGAGTCCAGCACCTCGAAGAGGTCCTGTTTGAAGGCCTTGGCGAAGGACAGGCCGCTGTCCTTGCCGCCCTGCAGGATGTCGGCGAGCGTGCACAGCTGCTGGAGCCCGTGGGAGGTGACCGGCGCGCTGCTCACCGACCGCTGGGATTCGCGCAGGGTGTTGTCTATCTCGCTGCCGAGCACCGTGTAGGTGGCCATCACGCTGAAGGCGGCGGTCGCCAGCAGCCCGAGCGCGACGAAGGCGACGTTGGCCAGGGTGAGCCGGGCGCGCAGCGTCTTCGGGCGGGGCAGCAGCCGGCTGCTCACGGTGTCACGCCCGTTCCACCGCCCGCAGCCCGTAGCCGACGCCGCGCCTGGTCTCGATCATCGGCGGCCCGAAGCGGTCGAGTTTGCGCCGCAGGTAGGAGATGTAGGTCTCCACGACGGTCGAGGACACGACGGTCTCGTACTGCCAGACGTGCTGGAGCAGCTGCTCCTTGGAGATGATCCGCCCGGCGTGCCGCAGCAGGTGCCGCAGCAGGTTGTACTCGGTGGGGGTCAGCTCGACGGGTTGGCCGGCCCGGCGGACCGAGTAGGTGGCCTCGTCCATCTCCAGGTCGCCGTGCCGCAGCACCCGGTCGGCGACGCCGGTGGCGCGCCGGGTGCGGCGCAGCACGGCGTGCACCCGGGCGACGACCTCGTCCACGCCGAAGGGCTTGGTGATGTAGTCGTCGCCGCCGAGCGCGAGCCCGGCCACCACGTCCCGGGGGGCGTCGCGGGCGGTGACGAAGATCACGGCGAGGTCGGCGGTGCCGGGGTCGGCGTCCCGCTCCGCGGCGTGCTCGGCGCGCAGGGCGCGGCAGACCTCCCAGCCGTTGCCGTCGGGCAGCATCACGTCGAGCAGCACGAGGTCGGGCCGGTGCTCGCGGACCGCCACGAGCGCCTCCCGCCTGGTGGCGGCGCAGTGCACCGTGAAGCCGTTGTAGCTGAGCGTGATGCGCAGGATGTCCGCGATTCCGGGTTCGTCCTCGACGACGAGCACCGTGGGAGCCGTGCCGACAACTGTCTCCATGCGGTCCAGTATCCGCGTACGCGGCCTCGCCGGCGGGCGCGAACCTTGGAGTTCCTTGAGAGAAGTCGTTTCGGCTTGGGTCCGGGCCCGGCGACCGCTGAGTCTGGAGGGGGGCGAGTGGATCCAAGGCAAAACCATGTGTGAAGACAACAGGGATGGGGGATAGATCGTGGCCGCTCTGGCGCGATGGTGCTTCCGGCACAAATGGCTGGTGATCCTGCTGTGGGTGGCGGCGCTGCTGGGGGCCAGCGCTGCGGGGAAGATCGCCGGCAATACGTATTCGAATGTGTTCTCGCTCCCCAACACCGAGTCGAGCAAGGTCATGGACCTGCTGGACAAGGCGGTGCACGAGCAGTCGGGCGAGTCCGACACCGTGGTGTGGCATGTCGACTCCGGCTCGGTGCGGGACGCGTCGGTCCAGCAGCGCATCACGTCGATGCTGGACAAGGTCAAGCACCAGAAGGACGTCGGTCAGGTCGTCAGCGCCTACGACCCCGCGGGGTCCGCGCAGATCAGCAAGGACGGCACGACGGCGTACGCGAAGGTGACGTACGACGTGCTCGGCTCGGCGCTGGAGAAGTCGCAGGTCCAGAACCTGGTCGACACCGCGCACGGCGCGCGCGCCAGCGGGCTCCACGTGGAGCTGGGCGGCGACATCATCAACACGGTCGAGCAGCCGCCGGCCGGGCTGAGCGAGTTCGTCGGCATCGGCGCCGCGGCCGTGGTGCTCTTCCTGGCGTTCGGCTCGCTGTTCGGCATGCTGACGCCGATCGTCACCGCGCTGTTCGCCATCGGCATCTCCTCCGCCATGATCACCCTGCTCACCCACACGATGAACGTGCCGGACTTCGCCGGACAGCTGGCGATGCTGGTGGGTCTGGGCGTGGGCATCGACTACTCGCTGTTCATCGTGACCAGACATCGCAAGGGCATCCTGAGCGGCAAGTCGCCGGAGGATTCCGCGGTCACGGCGGTGAACACCTCGGGCCGGGCGGTGCTCTTCGCCGGCGGCACGGTCTGTATCGCGCTGCTGGGCATGTTCACGGTCGGCCTGAGCTTCCTCTACGGCGTGGCGATCTCGGCCGTGATGACCGTGGTGGTCTCGGTGCTGGGCGCGGTCACGCTGCTGCCCGCGCTGCTCGGGGCGTTCGGGATGCGGGTGCTCAGCCGCCGCCAGCGGCGGAAGTTCGCCGCGAGCGGACCGCATGTCGGCGACGCGGTCGGTCCCGCGATGCGCTGGTCGACGTTCGTGCAGCGGCACCCCAAGGTGCTGGCCTCGGTCGCGGTCGTGGTGATGGTGGTGCTGGCGATCCCGACGCTGTCGCTGCGGCTCGGCTCGTCCGACCAGGGCAACGACCCGACGGCCAACACCACCCGCAAGGCGTACGACCTGCTCGCGGACGGTTTCGGGCCCGGCTTCAACGGGCCGCTGACCATCCTGGCCGAGGTGCCGGGCGGCGCGAAGGACAAGGCGGCGCTCGACAGCCTGGTCACCACGCTGGACCACACCAAGGGCATCGCCTACGCCGCCGCGCTGCCGATGCAGCCGAACAGCAAGGTGGCGCTGGTGACCGCGGTGCCGACGACGTCGCCGCAGGACAAGGCCACGACCGAGCTGATCAACCACCTGCGCGACGACGTGGTGCCGGCCGCCGAGAGCGGCAACACGATGAAGGCCTATGTGGGCGGTCCGACCGCCATCTTCAAGGACTTCGCGTCGGTGCTCGGCAGCAAGATGCCGATCTTCATCGGGGTGATCATCGCGCTGGGCTTCGTGCTGCTGCTGCTCGCCTTCCGCAGCCTGGTCGTCCCGCTGACCGCGGCGGTGATGAACATGGTCGCGGCGGCCGCGTCGTTCGGCGTGCTGGTGGCGACCTTCCAGTGGGCGTGGGGCGGCAGCGTGCTGGGCGCGAGCCGGCAGGGGCCGATCGACGCCTTCCTGCCGGTGATCATGCTGGCGCTGCTGTTCGGCCTGTCGATGGACTACCAGGTCTTCCTGGTCAGCCGGATGCACGAGGAGTGGGTCCACACCAAGGACAGCGCCCGTGCCATTCGGATCGGCCTGGCCGAGACCAGCCGGGTGATCAACTCGGCCGCGGTGATCATGATCTGCGTCTTCGGGGCGTTCGCGCTCAGCGGCGTCCGGGTGCTGGGCATGTTCGGCATCGGGCTCGCGGGGGCGGTCGCGCTGGACGCGTTCATCCTGCGGTCGGTGCTGGTGCCGTCGCTGATGCACCTGTTCGGCAAGGCGAACTGGTGGCTGCCTGCCTGGCTGGACAAGCGGCTGCCGCACATGGCGGTCGAGCCGGCCGAGGACGAGCCGGCTTCGCCGCAGGGCGGGACGCCGGACAGGGCGCTGGTGACCTCCGCCGACTGACGCACACCCGCGGGGTCTCTCCCCCGCCGCTCCCGGCCCGGCTCCGATCCCTCGGAGCCGGGCCGGTTCGTTTTCCCCGCGGCACCCGTGGCTAGCTTGAACGTGTTCAACAACAGCGCTATGGTCGTCCTGTTCGGAGTTTTGAACACGTTCAAGGAATGTCGAGGGGTGGAATTCACATGGACCTGACCGTCCTCGCCTACGCCGTCTACCTGGTGGTCAGCATCGGGCTGACCGTCTGGGTGGCCAGGACACTCAGCACCAACGGCCGGATCTTTCTCGCCGACGTGCTGCACGGCGACGAGAAGCTCGCCGACGCCGTCAACCATCTGCTGGTCGTCGGCTTCTATCTGGTGAACCTGGGCTTCGTCGCCCTCTACCTGAAGTCGGCCGACACGGTGGAGGACGCCCGCCAGGTCTTCGAGCAGCTCTCGGTCAAGCTCGGAGTGGTACTGCTGGTGCTCGGCGTGATGCACCTCGGCAATGTCTACGTCCTCAACAAGATCCGCCGCCGCGGCCTGATGGAGCGCGAGCAGTTCCCGCCGGTGGACCCCGACGGGCACACCGAGACCGCGGGCGGCGGCTGGACCGGCCCGAAGCCCGCGGGGGCCTAGATGGCCGCCGAGGAGGCCGTGGCGGCGCCCAGCGCGCGGGGGCGGGTGCCGCTGCGCGGGCTGACCGTGCTGTACGACCCGGACTGCCGGCTCTGCGCCTTCGTCGGCGACTGGCTGGCCGGGCAGCGCAAGCTGATCCCGGTCCGGCTGGTCCCGGTCGGCTCGGAGCGGGCCCGCCGGCTCTTCCCGGCCCTCGACCACGACGGCGCCACCCGCCGGGAGATCACCGTCGTCGGCGACACGGGCCAGGTCTACGTCGGCGACACCGCCTGGGTGGTGTGCCTGTGGGCACTCGCCGACCACCGCGCCCTCGCCCACACCATGAGCACCCCGGCCGGCCGCCGGCTGGCCAGGGCCGCGGTGCTGGGCGTCGCCAGATACCGCGGCGCCGACCGGACCCCCAGGCAGCCCGGCGGGCACTCCGGCCGCCGGCCGGCGCCCCCGGGGGCCGACCGGATACCGGTCCGCACGGCCCGCATGCCAGGCGACCCGTCGCGTACCGCCTGGGTCTACGAGGGCAACGGCGGCTGGACCGCCCGCAGGCCCGGCGACTGCGCGGACGGGTGCGAACCGCCCGGATAGGCTCACCGTGATGGAGGACAACAGCAGCGGTACGACGACAGGACCGACCCCCGGCCCCGCCACGGGGGCCGGGGCCGCCGAGGAGCTGCCCGGCGGCCGGGCGCGGCCCAAGACCGGCAAGAGCGAGCAGACCCGGGCGCTGATCCTGGAGACCGCGATGCGGCTCTTCAGGGAGCGCGGCTACGACAAGACCACCATGCGGGCCATCGCCCAGGAGGCGGGCGTCTCGGTCGGGAACGCGTACTACTACTTCGAGTCCAAGGAGTTCCTGATCCAGGGCTTCTACGACCGGATGACGTACGCGCACGCGCTGGACGCCACGGCCCGCATGGCGGGCGAGCGGGACTTCGACGCCCGGCTGCGTATCGCCCTGGACTCGTGGCTGGACTGCGCCGCCGACTACCACGGGTTCGCCGCGCAGTTCTTCCGCACGGCGGCCGACCCGGACAGCTCGCTCAGCCCGTTCTCCCGGGAGTCGCATCCGGCGCGGGCCACCGCGGTCGACCTCTTCCGCGACGTCCTGACCGGCTCGGACCTCGCCCCGAAGCTCGACGCCGAGCTCGCCGAACTCCTCCCCGACCTGCTCTGGCTCCACCTGATGGTGGTCGTCCTCTACTGGGTCTTCGACCGCACCCCCGACACCGCGCGCACCCGCGAGTTCGTGCGCCGCTCCACCCCGCTGGTCGCCAAGCTGATCTCGCTGTCCCGCTACCGGGTCTTCCGCCCGATGGTCCGCGACGCCAAGGGCCTGATCCAGGACTTCATCCTGCCGACCTTCGGGCGTACCACCGCCGCCCGCGGCCCGGCTCCCTCCCGGCGCGACTGACCCCGGCGCGGCTCACTTCCCTGCAGGTGCCGGGTCCTGCGGCTGCGGCTGCGGCTCGGTCACCGCGGGCCGCCGGCCGTCCTTCCGCGCGCGCAGCGCACGCAGGCCGCGGACGCCGATCACGCCGATCGCCGTACCGAAGACCGTCGAGACCACCGCCAGCGTCAGGTGGATCCAGAAATACGCCGTCGGAGACGAGTGGTCACCGTGCCGGAAGGCCAGACCACTGGTGTCCTTCCACAAATTCTTGACAAAGGTGACCCAGACGATCCACGACCACACCCCGAAGGCGGCGAGGAACCAGGACACCGGGCGACTGAGCTTCATAAGTCCCAGTATGAGCGGCGTCGCGCCGCACCCGAAGTCCGGGGGCGGGGGGGCCGTCGGAGCCGGGGGCGGCTCCTGGGGCGGAGGGGATCACCTGGGTGCGGGGTAACCCTGGGCAGGGAACGGACAGCTGAGCCCTGTACGTTCTTGCGGTGCCTACGTCTCAGACCGCGCCACCCGCCCGACGCGCGCTGCGCCATCGCATCCTGGCCGTCACCGCGACCGCCGTGCTGCTGGGCGGCACCCTCACGACCGGGGTGGCCACGGCCGCCCCGGAGCGCGGGCCGAAGGTGCCGCAGCCGCCCGCGCGGATGTCGACGGTCGGCGGCGACCGGCTCGGGCTGCCGGGCACCCAGGTGGACCTGTCGGGCGGTGTGCCGGCGCTGCCTGCCAAGCTGACCGCCCGGTCGTGGGTGGTGGCCGACGCGGAGACCGGCGACATCCTCGCCGCGCACAACGCGCACTGGCAGCTCGCCCCGGCCAGCACCCTGAAGATGCTCTTCGCGGACGCCGTGCTGCCCAGATTCCCGTCGACCGAGCAGCACGTCGTCGCCGCGAGCGACCTCAACGGCATGGGCGACGGCAGCAGCCTGGTCGGAATACAGGAGAACCAGGGCTACTCGGTGCGCGACCTGTGGCTCGGGGTCTTCCTGCGCTCGGGCAATGACGCCGTCCACGTGCTGGCGGCGATGAACGGCGGCGTGCCCAAGACCGTCGCGGACATGAACGCCCTGGCCAAGGAGCTGCAGGCGAACGACACCCACGTCGTCACGCCCGACGGCTACGACGAGCCGGGGCAGCACAGCAGCGCGTACGACCTCACGCTCTTCGCCCGGCAGGGCCTGCAGAACGCGGACTTCCGCGCCTACTGCTCCACGGTCGTCGCGCAGTTCCCCGGCGACTACAAGAAGGACAAGAACGGCAAGCCGACGAAGGTCCGCGACTCGTTCCAGATCCAGAACACCGACCGCCTGCTCAGCGGCGACTACGACCTGAAGCGCTACCCGGGCATCGCGGGCGTCAAGAACGGCAACACGACCAACGCGGGCGCCACCTACACCGGCGTGGCGGAGCGCGGCGGCCGCAAGCTGCTGGTCACCGTGATGAACCCGGCGCCCGGGCACAACAACGTCTACCGCGAGGCGGGCGCGCTGCTGGACTGGGGCTTCGCGGCGGACGCCACCGCCAAACCGGTCGGCACCCTGGTGCCGCCGCTGAGCCAGGTGAAGGCGTCGGCCTCGCCAGTGCCGACCTCCTCCGCGGCCAAGCGGATCGACGCGTCGACGAGCACGTCGTCGTCCTCGTCGAGCGGCCTGTGGACGGCCGCCGGCATCACCGCGGGTACGGCGCTGCTCCTGGCGGTCGTCATCGCCGTCATCCGCCGCCGGCGCCCGCTCCCCGGCATCGTGCCGGACGGCGGAACCGGCATCGTGCCGGACGGCGAAACCGACGCCGGAGCGGACGACGAAACCGACGCCGGAGCGGACGACGGAGCGGACGGCGGAACCGGCGGCGAAACCGGCGGCGGGTCGGAGGGCTCCGGCGGGCCGAGCCGCCGCGCCGGCCGTGGAACGCGCCGTCGCAAGCGCGGCTGACCCGGCCGCCCGCCGGTCGGCTCGGCTGCGGCTCCCCCGGTTCACCGCGCCCAGCGGGTCGCGCCCCCCTCGGGCTCGGGCCCGGGGGGCTCGGGCGGCGGCTGGTCGGGGGCATGGCGCGGGGTGACGGTCCAGGCGGCGCAGTACAGCAGCAGCTTGGCCATGAAGTTGAACCACAGCAGCAGGGCGACCGGTGTGCCGAAGGCGCCGTAGATGTTGCGGCCGGCGACCCGTTGCAGGTAGCTGGCCAGGGCGACCTTGAGGACCTCCAGGCCCACCGCGCCGATCAGTGCCGCCACGATCACCGGCTGGCGCGGCGGGTCGACGCCCGGCATCAGGGTGAGGAGGTAGAGCAGGATCAGGAAGTCGGCGACGACCGCGAGGATGTAGCCGACGACGGTCAGCAGGACCCGCCCGCTGCTGTGCTCGGACAGGCCGATGCGGTCGGCGGTCCAGTTGACGGCTGCGGTGGCGAAGCCCGACGCGCCGAGCGAGACCAGCACGGCGACGCCGAGGCCGAACAGGATGCCGGCGTCGGTGAGCTTGCCCACCACCACGTTCTCGTCCGACCGGTCCTTGCCCCACACCGCCCGCAGGCAGTCCCGCAGCGAGCTGACCCAGCCGATGCCGGTGAAGAGCAGCACACCGGACGCGATCAGGCCGACGGTGCCCGCGTTGGCGACCAGCCCGGTGATGTCGATCTGGTCGGCGATGCCGGGGATCTGATCGGTGAGCTTGTGCTCCAGGCGGTCGAGCTGACTCTGCGTCAGCAGCGCGGCGCCCACCGCCGCGGCGACCGTGATCAGCGGGAAGAGCGCCAGGAAGCTGGTGAAGGTCATCGCGGCGGCCAGCCGCGTCCAGTGCACGTCCAGCAGGTGCGCGAAGGCCCGCCAGGCGTGCGTGCGCATCACCCGGTCGACCAGGTGCTTGAGGCGCCTGTCGTACCACGGCCCGAGCCGTGGACCGATCCACGGGATTCGGGTCAGCCAGTCCATGGCGGTCGGTTACCCTGCGCGGGCCCCCGCACGCTCCGCCTGCCCCGGCCGGCGGTACGGAAGACCAGGGTGCGGGTGCCCCAGAAGCGCAGGGCGGTGGCCAGCACCATGCCGACGCCGGCGCCCGACACGATGTCCGCGCGCGGGCTGGTGAAGCCCAGGACGTAGTGCGAACCGGCCAGGCAGAGCAGTTGGACGCCGGCGCCGGCGGCGTTGACGGCGAAGAAGACGCCGTAGCGGCGGGCCCGCCCCGCGGTGGGGGCGCGGCGGCGGTAGGTGCCGAGCGCGTTGCCGAGGTAGGCGATGGTGCAGCCGGCGAAGAAGGACAGCGACTTGGCGGTGAGCGGCCCGACACCGGTGTGGCCGCGCAGCCAGACGAAGAGTGCGAGGTCGGCGGCGAAGGCGGCGCCCCCGGCGAGGGCGAAGCCGGCTATCTCGGGGAGCATGCGGCGCAGCCGGGCCGGGCGGCTGGCACGGCGCGGTGGGCCCGGCGGCCCCGGGCGGCTCGGCGATGGACGCCGGGCCGCCCGCCGCGGTACGAGGCGCGGCGGGCGCCGCAGTGTGCGTCGGGGTGACTCGGTGCGTGCGCTCATCTGTTGACCGCGGCGAGCACGTACAGCGCGCCCCAGGCCAGGCCGATCACCACGAGGGCGCGGTCGCGCAGCAGTACGTCCTCGGGGGCGCCGGCCGAGCCGGCGTCGGCGAAGACCGCGTAGCGCAGCACCGACAGGATGAACGGGATCATCGACAGCTGGCGCCACGGGAGCAGGCCCGAGGCCGAACCGCCGGTCTCCATGGCCCACAGGCAGTACGCCAGCATGCCGACGCCCGCCGCCAGCTGCCACACGAACCGCAGGTAGCCCGGGGTGTACTCACCGAGCAGCGCGCGCGTGGCGCCGACGTCGCCGCCTTCGCCGGAGACCAGTACCAGCTCCGAATAGCGTTTGGCCGCCACCATGAACAGCGCGCAGAAGCCGGAGGTGATCAGGAACCAGCGGGACAGGCCGATACCGAGGGCGACCCCGCCGGCCATCGCGCGCATCAGGAAGCCGGTGGTGACGATCACCAGGTCGACCACCAGCATGTGCTTGAGCCACACGCAGTAGGCGAGCTGCATCACCACATAGCCGGCGAGCAGGCCGGCGGTGTCGGCGTTGCACGTCAGCGCGGCGGTGACGGGCGCGGCCACCGCGAGCAGGCCGCCCGCGGTATAGGCGGCGCCGACGGGCACCTGCCCGCAGGCCACCGGACGCCGCCGCTTGACCGGGTGGGCCCGGTCGGCGTCGGCGTCCCGGGCGTCGTTGATCAGGTAGACGGCCGACGCGCACGCGGTGAACAGCACCAGCACGACGCCGAGCTGTACGGAGTCGCGCAGCGACAGCAGCCGCCCCGCGGCGAAGGGCGCGGCGAGCACCAGCCCGTTCTTGACCCACTGCCGCGGCCGCGCGGTCCGCAGCAGACCCCCGGTCAGCTCCCGTGCGGGCTTGCCCCGCGCCACGACCCCGGCCACCCCGGTGGCGGCGGTCTCCTCGACCAGCACGGCTGAGGGTTCACCCACGGGACCCACCGCCTGCGGCCGCGGCCGGCAGCACATGCGCGGCGACCACCGCCACGGACCGGGCGCCCGCGCCGGTGACGGCGAACCGGGCAGCGGCGCCGGCGCCCGGCAGGACGTGCCACCCGGCTCCCGCGGGCCCCCCGGCGCCCAGCGTCCAGGCACGGCCCATCCGGGCCGCCGCGGCCCCCAGCAGGGCGCCGCAGGCGACGTCGCTGGGGTAGTGGACCCCGGCGACGAGCCGGGAGACGCAGATGGCGGCGGCGAGTACCGGCACGGTGGCCGCGCCCGGGAGCAACGCGCCGAAGGCGACGACGGCGGCGGCCGAGGAGGTGGCGTGCGAAGAGGGGAAGCTGTGCCGCCCTGCGGTCCGCACGAGGGGCGCGGCCCCGGGGATACGCGGACGGGGGCGCCGTACCAGCCGCTTGATGCCCATGCTCGCCACGTGCGCGGCGGCGACGACGGCGGTGGCCCGCACCCACGCGCGGCGGCGCTCGCTGTCGCCGAGTGCGCCGGCGGCGCCCGCGGCGATCCACACGGCACCGTGCTCGCCGGTCCGCCCGAGCACGCGGACCGCGTTCGCGATCCGCGGGTCGCCGCCGCAGTCCCGCAGGAGGCCGACCAGCCGCAGGTCGAGGCGGGCGGCGGTCACGACGCGGCCCTTACGCGGCCGGGCGCCGGGAGCCGTCCGGCGCCGAGGTCCGGCACCGCGCGGCGGGCGCCCCCCGCCGGAGCCGGGCGCGGTCGTCAGGCCGCGGGAGGGGCCGGGCGGGCCGGCCGGGAGCGGGGTGGTGGGCCGGGATATCGAGGTGCCGCGCTGTGCGGCGGAGTCGGATCGGCGCATCGGCGGTTTTCTCCCTCCGCGTGATGGTCCGCGGCATGGGCGCGGGGCGGGTCCCGCGGCGGTGGCCGCGAGGGTCCCGGTCCCGCGTGCGTGGCCGCGGGTCGTCCGCGGAGCTCTTCCGCGGTGCGCACGCCGGGCGTGCGCGCACCGTCCGCACGCGGGGTGCGACGTGTCGCACCGCGATGCGTCCAGCCCCGGGTTATTACCGTGCGGGCCTCCCGCTCACGCAGCGGCACTCACCCTTTACGGTGAGAAACGCCGCAAAACCCCCTTTTGCTATCTTCCGGGCGATACGGTCAGCGATATGCCCGTACCCTTCGCCGCCGACCCTCCCGCCGAGGCCATCTCCGTCACTGGTTGGGGCCGCACCGCGCCCAGCTCCGCGCGGGTGCTGCGCCCCGGCACGTACGAGGAGGCGGTGCGCGCCGTGCGCGAGTGCGGCGGGCGCGGGGCGATCGCCCGCGGGCTCGGGCGGGCGTACGGGGACGCGGCGCAGAATGCCGGGGGCGCGGTGCTGGACATGACGGGTCTGGACCGCATCCACGAGATCGACGCGGTCAACGGCCTGGTGGTGTGCGACGCGGGGGTGTCGCTGCACCGCCTGATGCAGGTGCTGCTGCCGCTCGGCTGGTTCGTCCCCGTCTCCCCCGGCACCCGCTACGTGACCGTGGGCGGCGCGATCGGCGCCGACATCCACGGCAAGAACCACCACACCTCGGGCTCCTTCTGCCGCCATGTCCGCGCCATCGAGCTGCTCACCGGCGACGGCGAGACCCGGCTGGTCACCCCGGAGGACGAGCCCGACCTGTTCTGGGCGACGGCCGGCGGCATGGGGCTGACCGGCGTCGTGCTGGCCGCCACCGTCGAGCTGCTGCCGGTGGAGACGTCACTGATGACGGTGGACACCGAGCGGGCCACCGACCTGGACGACGTGATGGCCAGGCTCACCGCCGACGACCACCGCTACCGCTACTCGGTCGCCTGGATCGACCTGCTCGCGCGCGGCGCGCGGACCGGCCGCGCGGTGCTGACCCGCGGCGACCACGCCCCGCTCGACGCGCTGCCGCCCCGCCTGCGCGCCGAACCGCTGGCCTTCAGCCCCGGCGCCCGCCTCCCCGCGACCCCCCGCTTCCTGCCCGGGGGCCTGCTCACCCGCCGCAGCGTCGGCCTCTTCAACGAGTTCTGGTACCGCAAGGCCCCGCGCGAGCAGCGCGGCAGGCTGCGGAAGCTGTCGTCGTTCTTCCACCCGCTGGACGGCCTGCCCGACTGGAACCGGATCTACGGGCGCGGCGGCTTCGTGCAGTACCAGTTCGTCGTCGGCCACGGTGAGGAGGACGCGCTGCGCCGGATCGTGCGGCGCATCGGCTCCCGCCGCTGCCCGTCCTTCCTCGCGGTGCTCAAGCGCTTCGGCGACGCCGACCCCGGCTGGCTGTCCTTCCCGGTCCCCGGCTGGACCCTGGCCCTGGACATCCCGGCCACCCTCCCGGGCCTGGCCGCCTTCCTCGACGAGCTGGACGACGAGGTGGCGGCCGCCGGCGGCCGCGTCTACCTGGCCAAGGACGCCCGGCTGCGCCCGGACGTGCTCGCCAGGATGTATCCGCGCCTCGACGCCTTCCGCGAGCTGCGAACCCGCTACGACCCGCGCGGCGCCATCACCTCCGACCTCGCCCGCCGTCTGGGCGTGTGACCCCGACTTCCGTGGAGAGCCCATGAAGGACGCCTTCGGTGCCCCGCAGTCCCTGCTGATCCTCGGCGGCACCTCCGAGATCGGCCTCGCGACCGCCCGCCGCCTGATCACCCGCAGGACGCGCACGGTCTTCCTCGCCGGCCGCCCCTGCGAGCAGCTGGAGGCCGCCGCCGAGTCGCTGCGGACGATCGGCGCGCTCGTCACGACCGTGCCCTTCGACGCGCTCGACCCCGCCTCGCACGAGGTCGCCCTCGGCAAGGTCTTCACCGAGGGCGACGTCGACATGGTGCTGCTCGCCTTCGGCGTCCTGGGCGACCAGGCCCGCGACGAGCAGGACCCGCTGGCCGCCGTCCACGTCACCCAGGTCAACTACACCGGTGCCGTCTCCGCCGCCCTGGTCAGCGCGGCCGCCCTGCAGGCGCAGGGCCACGGCTCCCTGGTCGTCCTCTCCTCGGTCGCCGCCGAGCGCCCGCGCCGCGCCAACTTCATCTACGGCAGCAGCAAAGCGGGCCTCGACGCCTTCTGCCAGGGCCTGTCCGACGCCATGCACGGCTCGGGGGTGCATGTAATGACGGTCAGGCCCGGATTCGTCCACACCCGCATGACCGAGGGCCGCCCCGCCACCCCGCTGGCCAGCACCCCGGACGAGGTCGCCGCCGCCATCGAACTGGGCCTGCGCCGCCGCAGCACCACGATCTGGGTGCCGGGCACGCTGCGCCTGGTGATGGCGGCCGTCCGCCACCTCCCGCGCCCCGTCTTCCGCCGCCTGCCGGTCTGAGCGCCCCCGCCGCGGCGGGACGCGACGGTCCCGCCGGACGGCCCCGCCGTCAGAGGCGGGTCGCCTCACGGGGCACCGGGACCGCTTGCTGGTGGGGCACCGTGGGGACCTCCGCGGCGAAAGGGTATTCACGCATCTTGCGCCACACGCCGTCGCCGCCCTGCTCGTAGAGGGCGAAGCCGGTGGTGGTCCATTCGGCGGCGAAGTCGGCGAGCTCGCGCTGGGCGCGGTCCATGGCTGCCTCGGGGATGCCGTGGGCGACGGTGACGTGCGGGTGGTAGGGGAACTGCAGCTCACGGGCGACGGGGCCGGACCTGACCTGCTCCTGGAGGTCGGCGCAGACGGCGGCGCCCTCGGCGAGGCGGACGTAGACCACCGGGGAGAGCGGGCGGAAGGTGTCCGTGCCGCGCAGGCGCATCGGGAAGGGGTGCCCCTGGGCTGCGACCTGGGCCAGGTGCCGCCGGAAGGCCGGGAGCTCGGCGCAGCCGACGTCGGTGGGGGGCAGCAGGGTGATGTGGGTGGGGATGGCGTACGCGGCCGGGTCGCCGAAGCCCGCGCGCCGGTCCTGGAGCAGCCGTCCGTACGGCTCCGGGACCGCGATGGACACGCCGATCGTCGTGGTGGTCTCCAAGGCGTTCACCCCTTTCCCCCAGGTCGGTGCCGGCGGCACAGGTCGTCGCCGTCGTCATGCGCGTCGCGCCTACCCCGTATCCCCGTTGTCCCCCGCCGCTCTTGCGCCCGGTGCTAGTGCTTGGCCGGCACCAGGCCCATCCGGTCGTACGCAGCCGCCAGTGTCTCGGCCGCGACGGCCCTGGCCTTCTCCGCGCCCTTGGCCAGGACGGAGTCCAGGGTCTCCGGATCCCCCAGATACTCCCTCGTACGCTCGTGGAAGGGTGTGACCCACTCCACGAAGATGTCCGCGAGGTCGGTCTTGAGCGCACCGTAGCCCTTGCCCTCGTACTGCTGTTCCAGTTCCGGAATTCCGGTACCGGTGAGGGCGGAGTGAATGGTGAGCAGATTGCTGACGCCCGGCTTTTCCGTTTCGTCGTACCGGATGACCGTGTCGGTGTCGGTGACCGCGCTGCGGAATTTCTTCGCCGAGACCTTCGGGTCGTCCAGCAGGTTGACCAGGCCCTTCGGGGACACGGCCGACTTGCTCATCTTCGCGGTCGGGTCCTGGAGGTCGTAGATCTTCGCGACCTCGCGCACGATGTGCGGCGCCGGAATGGTGAACGTGTGACCGTAGCGGCCGTTGAAGCGCTCGGCCAGGTCGCGGGTCAGCTCGATGTGCTGGCGCTGGTCCTCGCCGACCGGGACGCTGTCGGCCTGGTAGAGCAGGATGTCGGCCACCTGCAGGATCGGATAGGTGAACAGGCCCACCGTGGCGCGGTCGGCGCCCTGCTTGGCGGACTTGTCCTTGAACTGCGTCATCCGGGAGGCCTCGCCGAAGCCCGTGATGCAGTTCATCACCCAGCCGAGCTGCGCGTGCTCGGGCACGTGGCTCTGGATGAACAGCGTGCAGCGGTCCGGGTCGAGACCCGCGGCCAGCAGCTGCGCGGCCGCGAGCCGCGTGTTGGCGCGCAGCTCCGCCGGGTCCTGCGGAACAGTGATCGCGTGCAGGTCCACGACCATGTAGAAGGCGTCGTGCGACTCCTGGAGCGCCACGTACTGCCGGATCGCACCGAGGTAATTCCCCAGGTGGAAGGAGCCGGCGGTGGGCTGGATACCCGAGAGGGCGCGGGGACGTTCGAGGGCCATGTTCACCATTCTCTCAGGTCGGCGCACACTCCCACACCCCTGAACGGAACCGGCGGATCTGCGACGGGACGGGGTTTTCGCCGAAAGGTTTCACGCCAACATCGCTGAGCGACGATAGAAATGGGGCAGCACGCCCCGTGGGCACACCCCGCCCCGCTCCCAGGCAAGGGCCTGGCTCCTGACGCACGACGAACGGAGTACGCACGTGAGCACCAGCACCTCAGGCTCTCCCGCCACCGCGGGCACCTCCTCCCCCGCCGCCTCCCCCGATCCCGCCGCCTCCCCCGGTTCCGCCACTTCCGCCACCGAGCGGCAGATCGCCGCCGCCGAGGCGCACAGCGCGCACAACTACCACCCACTGCCGGTGGTCATCGCCGAGGCGGAGGGCGCCTGGGTGACCGACGTCGAGGGCCGCCGCTACCTCGACATGCTCGCCGGCTACTCGGCACTCAATTTCGGCCACGCGCACCCGCGGCTCATCGCCGCGGCCAAAGCGCAGCTCGGCCGGGTCACCCTCACCTCCCGCGCCTTCCACCACGACCGGTTCGCGCAGTTCTGCGCGGAGCTCGCCGACCTGTGCGGCATGGAGATGGTGCTGCCCATGAACACCGGCGCCGAGGCGGTGGAGACCGCCGTCAAGACCGCGCGCAAGTGGGGCTACCAGGTCAAGGGCGTGCCCGAGGGCCGGGCGAAGATCGTCGTCGCCGAGGGCAATTTCCACGGCCGCACGACGACGATCATCAGCTTCTCCACCGATCCGGAGGCGCGGGCCGGCTTCGGGCCGTACACACCCGGCTTCGAGGTCGTCCCCTACGGCGACCTCGACGCCCTCGACGCCGCCGTCGACGCCGACACCGTCGCCGTCCTGCTGGAGCCGATCCAGGGCGAGGCCGGCGTCCTCGTACCGCCGCCCGGCTATCTCGCCGGGGTGCGGCGGCTCACCGCGGAGCGCGGGGTCCTTTTCGTCGCCGACGAGATCCAGTCCGGCCTCGGGCGGACCGGCCGCACCTTCGCGTGCGGGCACGAGGACGTCGTGCCCGACATGTACGTCCTCGGCAAGGCGCTCGGCGGCGGGGTCGTGCCGGTCTCGGCCGTCGTCTCCTCACGGGACGTCCTCGGCGTCTTCCGTCCCGGCGAGCACGGGTCCACCTTCGGCGGGAATCCGCTGGCCTGCGCGGTGGGCCTGGAGGTCATCGCGATGCTGCGGTCCGGCGAACACCAGCAGCGGGCGGCCGACCTCGGCGACCACCTGCACCGGGAGCTGGGCGCCCTCCTCGGCACCGGCGCGCTGACCGCGGTGCGCGGCCGAGGCCTGTGGGCGGGCCTCGACATCCCCCCGGCCCGCGGAACCGGCCGCGCCATCTCCGAGTCCCTCCTCACTCGCGGCGTCCTCGCCAAGGACACCCACACCTCCACGATCCGCCTGGCACCCCCCCTGATCATCTCCAAGGACGACCTCGACTGGTCCCTGACCCAACTCCGCACCGTCCTCACCAGCTAGCCCCCCGCGTGGGCCGCCACCTGGGGGCGCGTGGGGGTACCCCCAGGCGAAGCGCTGGGGGGAGAACGGAGCGCCCAGCCACGACGCCGGGGAAGGCGACCGCCCACCGCAAGGGGCTGGCCCCCCGGCCGACGGGAACGGCAGGGCCGGTCCGGGACAAGCACGTCACGGCCGTAAGGTCGTGACGTGATCGTCGGGATGGTGGCGGGCCTAGGCGCAGCCATGTGCTTCGGAGTGGCGTCGGTGTTGCAGGCGCGGGGCGCACGCGCGGCGGAGCCGGGCAGCGGGTCGGGGGTGGACACGCGGCTGCTGGCGCGGGCGCTGGCCCAGCGGGAGTACCTCGCCGGACTGGGCCTGGACGGTATCGGGTTCGGGCTGGAGCTGGTGGCGCTGCTGACGCTGCCGATCTACGCGGTCGGCGCCGCGCTCGCCGCGAGCCTCGCGGTGACCGCGGTCGCCGCGACCCGGCTGCTGGGCGCGACCCTGCAGAGGGTCGAGTGGGCCGCCGTGGGCGCGGTCTGCGGCGGCCTGGCGCTGCTCGGGCTCGCAGCGGGCGGCGAGGGCGGCGGCCACGGCAGCAGCGCCCTGCAATGGGGCACGCTGGCCGCGGCGGGCGCGGTGCTGCTGGTGGGCGCCGCCGGCGGCCGGCTGCCGGGGCGAGCGCGGGCCGCCGTGCTGGGGTTGGGCGCCGGCCTGGGCTTCGGGGTGGTCGAGGTGGCGGTCCGGCTTATCGACGGCGTGACCGGACCGGCGCTCTACGCCCTGCTGCTCGGCGGCGGCGCCGCCTTCCTGCTGCTGACCTCGGCCCTGAGCCAGGGCTCGGTCACCACGGCGACCGCGGGAATGGTCATCGGGGAGACGGTCGGGCCGGCCCTGGTCGGCGTCCTGGCGCTGGGCGACGGCACCCGGGCCGGCTGGGCGCCGGCCGCGGTCGCCGGCTTCGCACTGGCCGTGGTGGGCGCCCTGGTGCTGGCCCGCTTCGGTGAGGGCGGCGCTACGACCGCGTCGCCGGCGACATCCGGCAGGTGACGCCGATGCGGTTCCAGGCGTTCATCGCCACGCCCATCGCGATGAGCCGCGGCATCTCGTCCTCGTCGAAGAGCTTCGCGGCCTCGTCGTAGACGTCGTCGGGCACGCCGTGGGCGCCCAGGTGGGTCATCGCCTCGGCGAGGGCGAGGGCGGCGCGTTCGCGGGCGGTGAAGAAGGGGGTCTCGCGCCACACCGTCAGGCCGTACAGCTTCTGCTCGGACACGCCGGCCTTGCGCGCGTCGGCACTGTGCTTGTCGACGCAGTAGGCGCAGCCGTTGAGCTGCGAGACGCGGATCCTGACGAGTTCGCGTACGACCGGGTCAAGGCCCAGGGCCGCGGCCTTGTCGAGGGCGAACATCGCCTGGTAGAAGTCCGGCGCCTTGTCCATCAGGTCGATCCGTCGCGCCGGTGCGGGAACGGCTGCGTCAGCCGGGGGAATCGTGGTCATGCAGCCACCGTAGGCGCGAAGTGGCACCGCCTCGTGGTCCACTTGGGGCATGAACGAGTGGGCCACTCCGCAGCGCGGCAGCGGTAGCTACGACCTGCTGCTCGACCTGACCGGGCAGCGTACCCGGGCGGGTCTGGAGGAGGCGCTTCGCGCGGCCGTACGCGACGGGCGGCTCGCGCCGGGCGCCCGCCTGCCGTCCAGCCGCGTCCTGGCCCACGATCTGGGCCTGGCCCGCAACACCGTCGCCCACGCCTACGGCCAGCTCGTCGCCGAGGGCTGGCTCACCGCCCGGCAGGGCTCGGGCACGACGGTGGCGGCGCGGCCCGCCGTTCCGGTGCGCCGCCCCGCCCAGCGCCCCGCGGAGCCGCCGCGCGACGCGCCCACCGACCTCGTGCCCGGCCGCAGCGGGCTGCCGTACGTCCTGTGGCCCGGCTCGCCCGACCTGGCGTCCTTCCCGCGCACCGCCTGGCTGCGGGCGGCCCGCCGCGCGCTGACCGCCGCGCCCAACGAGGCCTTCGGCTACACCGACCCGCGCGGCCGCCCCGAGCTGCGCACCGCGCTGGCCGACTACCTCGCCCGAGTCCGCGGGGTCCGCACCGACCCCGAGCACCTGGTCGTCTGCACCGGCTACACCCAGGCCGTCGGCCTGCTCGCCCGCGCCCTGCACGGCCGCGGCGCCCGGCGGGCCGCCGTCGAGGCGGTCGGCCTGCCCGACACTCCGACGCTGCTGCGGGCCGCGGGGCTGGAGCCCGTCGCCCTCCCCGTCGACGCGGACGGCGCCCGGGTGGAGGACCTCGGCCCCGGGATCCCCGCGGTGCTGCTCACCCCCGCGCACCAGTTCCCGCTGGGGGTGAGCCTGTCCCCCGCGCGCCGCACGGCCGTCGTGGCCTGGGCCAGGTCCACCGGCGGCATCGTCGTCGAGGACGACTACGACGGCGAGTTCCGCTACGACCGGCAGCCGGTCGCCGCGCTCCAGGCGCTGGCCCCCGACCACGTCGTCTACGCCGGCACCGCGAGCAAGAGCCTCGCCCCGGGCCTGCGGCTGGCCTGGCTGGCCGTGCCGCCGCACCTGCTGGAGGCGGTGGTGCGGGAGAAGCGGTTGGCCGACCACCAGTCCGGGGTGATCGACCAGTTGACGCTCGCGGAGTTCATCCGGGCCGGGGCGTACGACCGGCACGTGCGGCGGGTGCGGATGCGCTACCGCGCCCGGCGGGACCGGGTGGTGGAGGTCCTGGCGCTGCGCGCGCCGGGCGTGCGGGTGTCGGGCATCGCGGCCGGGTTGCACGCGGTGCTCGACCTCCCGCCGGACGGTGCGCCTCTCGACGCGGTGCTCGCCCGCGCGCACCGCCTGGGCCTCGCCGTCCCCGCCCTCACCGCCTTCGGCTCCGCCCCTTCCCACCCGCCTGCCCTGGTCGTGGGTTACGGCACGCCGCCTGACCACGCCTTCCCCACGGCGCTCGGCCTGCTGTGCGACGCGCTCACCGCACGGGCCTGACCCCGTACGCCCGTGGCCCGGTGGGGGTCAGGGGGCGGAGTCCTTGACGCGGGGGGAGATGGCGTACGCGTGGCTCGGGGAGGTGGAGTGGCGTGGGTGGTCCGAGGTGGTGACGTGGCCGGACGCGTCGACGCCTATCACGTCGTTGAATTTGCTCACCTGCGCGCACGCGCCCTTGGCGCTGCCGAGTTGGGAGTTCGTCCCGGTGAGTGCCGACTTCTGGTCGGCCGCGGAGATCGGGGCCTTGCCGCCGGGGAAGGTCGTGCCGGTCGGCCAGTCGGTGCCGAGCAGGAGGACGATGCCCGTGCCCGTGGCGGACTGCTTGAGGGCCGCGGCGGGCAGGCCGAGGGCCGAGGCGACGCTCTTGGCCTGGGCCTGCTGAGCCGCGGGGTAGCTGAGCGTCGTGGTGGTGGACGGGGGGCCGTCGCCGGAGGTGGTCTCGCGGCTGAAGCCGCGGGAGACCAGCTCCGCGGCTATGACGGCGGCCCGGTGGTCGACGCCGCCGCCGTTCTTGACCTGGACCGCGATCGTGGACGGCGGAATCGTGGGCGCGGCGGAAGGCGCCGCCTTGGCGCCGCTTGCCGTGGTGAGCGACTGGTCGTCGGCGATCGTCTTGAACAGCGTCGAGGCACCCGGGTTGACCAGGTGCAGCTCGGAGACACCGTTGACGGTGACGCTGGCGGTCTGGAGGGTGGCGAAGGTGACCCGGTCGGTGGGGACCTTGTTGAGGTCGGTGCCGAGGCCGATCAGCTTGGTGACGGAGTCGAGCGAATTGTCGACGGTGAGCGCCTTGGTCGCGGCGTTGGCGACCTTCCACATCCTGCTGGGGCTGGTCAGCGTGCCGTCGTCCTTGAGCTTGTTGAGCAGCGCGGTCAGGAAGACGTGCTGGCCGACGGTGCGGCCCTCGCTGTCGCTGCCGTCGCCGAAGCCGTGCCGGGTGCGCAGGAACTCCAGGGCCGCGTCGCCCTGCAGGACGTGCGAGCCCTTCTTGAGCTTGAGGTGGCTGTAGGGGTCGTAGATGTCGGCGCTCACGCAGACCTTGACGCCGCCGACCGCGTTGGACATGTTCACCACCCCGGAGAAGTCGACCATCATGAAGTGGTCGATGGGTATCCCGGTGAGCTCGTGGACGGCCACGACACTGCAGCCGGGGCCGCCGGCGAGGGCCGCGTTGATCATCTGGTCGTGCTGCGGGCCCATGCTTCGGTGGCCGTCGTCGTGGCAGCCGTCCCAGTCCGCCCGCAGGTCGCGGGGCACGCTCATGACGGTGGCGTTCGAACGGTCGGCGGATATGTGGACGACCATCTCCACGTCGGCGCGCTGCCCGGACGCCGTCTTGCAGGCGCCGCCGAGCTTGCAGTCCGCCGCGTCGGTGCGGCCGTCGGAGCCGATCACCAGGATGTTGATCGGGGTGCGGCCGAAGGCGTCGGCCTTCTCGTGCCCGGCGCCGTCCTTGCCGTTCGCGGACAGGTCGTCGGACTTGATGTTGCTGTTGAGCTTCCAGTAGACGTATCCGGCGGCGCCGCCCGCGAGGAGGATGACGAAGGCCATGGCCAGCCCGACGATCTTCAGGGCCCGATGGCCGCCGCGCCGCTTCCGCCCCTTGCGGAGGGCGGCCCGCCCGCCCGGGGGCCGGTCGGAACCGCGCCCGCCGGCGGTCGCGGGGGCGTAGGGGGCCGTGCCGGCGCTGTGGGCCCCGGTGCGGCGCCGGTCGGTGCCGCGCCTGCGTGTCCCGCGGGAGGAGTCGCTCATCGTCGGTTCCTTGCGACGTCGGGTCCAGCACAGGCTGGGTCGGCCGACATCTACGACCGGTGAAACCCCCACCAGGTTGCATTCCGCTTACGATTTTCGTTTTGTGTACCTGGACACACGGCGGCCCCGCCGCTGAGAAAACAGCGGCGGGGCCGAGGCCGGGGCCGTACGAGCGGCCGCGTACGACTCAGATCAGGCCGAGCTCGCGTACCGCGGCACGCTCCTCCTCCAGCTCCTTCACCGACGCGTCGATCCGCGGCCGCGAGAAGGCGTTGATGTCCAGGCCCTGGACGATCTCGTAGGCGCCGTCCTTCGTGGTGACCGGGAAGGACGAGATGAGGCCGGCCGGGACGCCGTAGGAACCGTCGGAGACGATGCCCATCGAGGTCCAGTCGCCCTCGACGGTGCCGTTCACCCAGGTGTGGACGTGGTCCAGGGCGGCCGACGCGGCGGAGGCCGCCGAGGAGGCGCCGCGGGCCTCGATGATGGCCGCACCGCGCTTGGCGACGGTCGGGATGAAGGTGTCGGCCAGCCACTGCTCGTCGTCGACGACCTCGGCGGCGTTCTTGCCCGCGACCTCGGCGTGGAAGATGTCCGGGTACTGCGTGGCGGAGTGGTTGCCCCAGATGGTGACGCGCTTGATGTCGGACACGGCCGCGCCGGTCCGCTTCGCCAGCTGCGCGATCGCCCGGTTGTGGTCCAGGCGGGTCATCGCGGTGAAGCGCTCCGCCGGGACGTCGGGGGCGGCGGACTGCGCGATGAGCGCGTTGGTGTTCGCCGGGTTGCCGACCACCAGGACCTTGATGTCGTCGGCCGCGTGGTCGTTGATGGCCTTGCCCTGCGGCTTGAAGATGCCGCCGTTCGCCGCCAGCAGGTCGCCGCGCTCCATGCCCTTGGTGCGGGGGCGGGCGCCGACCAGGAGCGCGACGTTCGCACCGTCGAAGGCGACGTTCGGGTCGTCGGTGATGTCGATGCCGCGCAGCAGCGGGAAGGCGGCGTCGTCCAGCTCCATGGCGGTGCCCTCGGCGGCCTTCAGGCCCTGCGGGATCTCCAGCAGCCTGAGCCGCACCGGCACGTCCGCGCCGAGCAGGTGGCCCGAGGCGATACGGAAGAGGAGGGCGTAGCCGATCTGGCCGGCCGCTCCGGTGACGGTGACGTTGACGGGAGTGCGAGTCATTGCCTTCTCCTGGCCTGTGCTGCGGTCTGCTGCGGTCTGCGCGGGCGCGGGTTGGCCGCTACGGCAGTGGCCCGAGCGGCCCAGAACGCGGATCTCTCGTCGTCAAGAGAGCCACCCGTCAGGCTATCGCGCGCCGCGCCCGCCGTCGGACCGCGGTCGTGTGGCGGCGGTCACCGCCACCGCGCCGCCCGGCTCAGCCGACGCAGACGCCCAGCAGTATCAGGCCCAGGCACAGGCCCGTGTGCGTCGGGCTCGGCGTGGCACTGGGCGTGGCAGTGGCGGTGGGCGTCGCGCTGGGGGCGGCGGAGGTCGTCGTGCCCGGCGCCGTCGGTACGGGGGTACCGCTAGGCGGCGCGCTCGTCGCCGTGGCCGCGGGCGCCGCCGGCGTGGCCGGGCCGGGCGCGGGCGGCACCGCGGCGGCCGTGTCGACAGGGGCGCCCGAGCTGGTGTCGGCGCCGCCGGGCCCGCCCGGGTCCTGCGCCGCCGGCGTACGGCCGCGTGGCGGCGCGGACGGCAGCGGGGCACCCGACGCGGTGCCGCCCTTGCCCGGGGAGTCGGCGTCGCCGCCGGGGGCGCGGCCGTTGCTCGTACCGGCCATCAGCACGACCGCCAGCAGCGCGGCCACCGCCAGCACGCCCGCCGCGGCGAGCAGCAGGAAGCGTCTGCGGCGGGCCGGCATGGCGTCCTGCGCGCTCAACGGGTCGAGCGGGTCAGGCTGCGGCACCGGCTTGTCCCGGCCGCGGTCGCCCGTGCCGGTCGAGGCCTTCTCCGCGAGCTTCCACAGGGCGCCGACGCGGTCGTAGTCCGCGCCGCACGCCTGCGCCAGCACCTCGACGGCGGCCAAGGGCGGCACTTTGGCCGCCGCGAGATAGCCGGCCCACGCGTCGGCGGACTCGGCCGTGCGCGCGGCCAGGGCCGGGACGGTCAGGCCGCTCCTGTCCTTCATCCTGCGCAACTGCGTCGCCAAGCGCCGCATGTCCAGGGGGATGCGGTCTGCCAGTGGCTCCCACTGCCCCATGCCGCACCCTTCGCCGAATACCCAGCCCTACGCTATCCGTTCGTGCCCGCACGAGTGGTCTTACCCGCAAGCTCCCACTCGCGGGGGCCACTTGTGCTAAAGGGGTGCCCCGGCTTTTCCGCTACGACCTGCGCCCAGTTCCCCGCGCCCCCAGGCCCTGCCCCTTGCGGTGGGCGGTCACCTTCCCACCGCCGTGGCTGGCCGCGCAGTTCCCCGCGCCCCTCAAAAACGCTCACCCTCCGCCGCGAGGGCAGCCCCTCAGGGGCGCGAGGATCTGCGCGACAAGCCACGACGCACCGGCAGGCAAAGGCGCACCGCAAGAGGCACGGCCCCAGGCGCGCGGGGGCCACGGGGCCGCACCGGGAAGAGGGGAAAAGCAACCGGCAGGGGACCGGTTCAGCGGACCGAGAAGTGGATGATGTCCTCGAGGAAAGGGATCCGTATCAGCGGATCGGGCTGAGCCATCAGCGCCAGCAGGACGATGGCGACGCCGAGAATCCCGTACGTGATCACATCAGTGAACCGGCTGCGTACGGCGAGCATGCCGACGGACTGCATGCCCCACCTCAGGACTCCGCCGAGGAGCAGGGAGACCCCCAGCACGATCGCGCCGGCGCGAAACGCCCCGGCGGCCGTGGTGACGAGGCCGATCACCGCGCCGGTGATGACCAGGAGGATGGGCCACTGGCGGGCGGGAGCCGGGGCCGTGCCGGGGGCGGCGCGGCCGCCGCCTTCGGGTCGGGGGGTGGAGGTGGTGACGGCGGGGCGGCCGCCGGGGCCGAGGTCGTCAGGCACGGGGGGCCGCCCGTTCGGCCGTTTCCACCACGTTCTGCAGGAGCAGCGCCCGGGTCATGGGGCCGACGCCGCCGGGGTTGGGCGAGAGCCATGCGGCGACCTCGGCCACACCGGGGTGGACGTCGCCGACGATCTTGCCGTGCTCGTCGCGGCTGACGCCGACGTCGAGGACGGCGGCACCCGGCTTGACGTCCTCCGGCTTGACGATGTGCGGCACGCCGGCCGCGGCCACGATGATGTCGGCCTGCCGCAGCTGCGCGGACAGGTCGCGCGTGCCGGTGTGGCACAGCGTGACCGTGGCGTTCTCGGACTTGCGGGTGAGCAGCAGGCCGATGGAGCGGCCGACGGTGATGCCGCGGCCGACGACCACGACGTGGGCGCCGTTGATGGCGACCCCGTGCCGCCGCAGCAGTTCGACGATGCCGTTGGGGGTGCAGGGCAGTGGCGCGGCCACGCCCAGCACGAGGCGGCCCAGATTCGTCGGGTGCAGCCCGTCCGCGTCCTTGGCCGGGTCCATGAGTTCGAGCACCCGGTTGGTGTCGATGCCCTTGGGGAGGGGGAGCTGCACGATGTAACCGGTGCAGGCGGGGTCGTCGTTGAGCTCGCGGACGACCGCCTCGATCTCCTCCTGCGTGGCGGTGTCGGGCAGTTCGCGCTGGATGGAGCCGATGCCGACCTGCGCGCAGTCGCGGTGCTTGCCCGCGACGTACCACTTGCTGCCCGGGTCGTCGCCGACCAGCAGGGTGCCGAGGCCGGGTGCGACACCGCGGGCCTTGAGCGCCTGGACGCGCTCGGTCAGTTCGGACTTGATCGCGGCGGCGGTGGCCTTGCCATCGAGAATCTGGGCGCTCATGCCTCCATACTCCCGGATCGGGGGTGCGCGGGACCAATCCGTCCACTTCCCGTGCACGGTTGCCCCTTGCGCCCCCGACGCGCTGGGCCGGACGATGTGGCGGATCCGTCCCGTCCGTCCCGCTCACTAAGGAACCCGCACGTGAGTCAGCCTCCCGGCCCCCCGAACCCCTACGGCGACCCGCCCCAGCAGCCCTACGGCCAGCCGCAGACCCCCGGCATCCCGCAGCAGCCGTACTACGGCCAGCAGCCGGGTTACGGCTACCCCGCTCAGCAGCCGCCGTACGCCGCCTATCCGCCGGCCGGCGGCCTGCCACCCGGCATGCCGCCGCTGGCGAGCTGGGGGGCGCGGCTGGGCGCGTACCTGCTCGACTTCCTGATGTTCAACCTGGTGCCGACCGGTCTGTACCTGGCGGGGAGCCTGCCGCACAGCAAGAAGGTGCAGGACGCCAAGGACGCCTGCGCCAACCAGGGCATCCCGTCCGGGAACTGCGACGTGCCGAGCATGTCAGGCACCGGTGTGACGCTGGTCCTGGTCGGCGCGCTGCTCAGCATCGCCGTTCTCGTCTTCCTCAGCATCCGCGAGGGCAAGACCGGGCAGACGCCGGGCAAGAAGATCGTCGGCATCCGGCTGCTGCGCGAGGCGGACGGCGCCGCACTGGGCTTCGGCCGCGCCTTCGGCCGCCGCCTGCTGCACGTCCTCGACGCCATACCGTGCGGCCTCGGGTTCCTGTGGCCGCTGTGGGACGGCAAGAACCAGACCTGGGCCGACAAGATGGTCCACACCGTGGTGATCAAGGACCAGTTCTGAGCACCCCGGGCGGCTGACCGCAGGCGTGGCAATGTACCGAGGCCGTACCCCTGGCGCGGGGTACGGCCTCGGTACATTGCGAAGTGCCGCGTGTGGCGAGGTCAGTGGAAGAAGTGCCGCGTGCCGGTCAGGTACATGGTCACGCCGGCCTTCCGCGCCGCCTCGATCACCGCTTCGTCGCGGATCGAACCGCCGGGCTGGGCCACCGCGCGGACGCCCGCCTCGGCCAGGACCTCGAAGCCGTCGGGGAAGGGGAAGAAGGCGTCGGAGGCGGCGTACGAGCCGGCGGCGCGGTCCGCGCCGGCCCGGGCCACCGCGAGCTTTGCCGAGTCGACCCGGTTGACCTGGCCCATTCCCACGCCGACCGTGGCGCCGCCCTTGGCGAGCAGGATGGCGTTGGACTTCACGGCACGCGACGCCCGCCAGGCGAAGGCGAGGTCGGCCAGCTCGTCGGCCGGCAGCGCCTCGCCGGTGGCCAGCGTCCAGTTGGCCGGGTCGTCGCCCTCGGCCTGCAGCCGGTCCTTGACCTGGAGCAGGATGCCGCCCTCGATGGGCTTGTACTCGGCGACCGCGTCGGGCGCGGCGGCGACCCGCAGCACCCGGATGTTCTTCTTGCGCGCCAGCACCTCCACAGCGCCGTCCTCGTAGTCCGGGGCGACGATGACCTCGGTGAAGATGTCGGCGACCTGCTCGGCCATCGCCACGGATACCGGGCGGTTGACGGCGATGACCCCGCCGAAGGCGGACAGCGGGTCGCAGGCGTGCGCCTTGCGGTGCGCGTCGGCGACGTCGGAACCGACCGCGATACCGCACGGGTTGGCGTGCTTGATGATCGCCACGCAGATGCCCTCGTGGTCGTAGGCGGCCCGGCGGGCGGCCTCGGTGTCCACGTAGTTGTTGTACGACATCTCCTTGCCGTGCAGCTGCTCGGCGCCGGCCAGGCCGCCGCCGTCGCCGGTGACGTACAGCGCGGCGGGCTGGTGCGGGTTCTCGCCGTAGCGCAGCGTCTGGCGGCGGGAGAAGACCTCGCCGACGAACTCCGGGAAGGCACTGCTGTCGTCGGCCGCGTAGCCGTCGGCGAACCAGGACGCCACGGCCACGTCGTAGGCGGCGGTGTGCTGGAAGGCCTCGGCGGCGAGCCGCTTGCGGGTGTGCAGGTCGAAGCCGCCCGCCTTGGCCGCGGCCAGCACGTCGGGGTAGCGCGCGGGGCTGGTGACCACGGCGACCGACGGGTGGTTCTTGGCGGCGGCGCGCACCATCGAGGGGCCGCCGATGTCGATCTGCTCGACGCACTCGTCGTCGGCCGCGCCGGACTCCACGGTCTCGCGGAAGGGGTAGAGATTCACCACGACCAGCTCGAACGGCTTGACGCCCAGCTCGTCGAGCTGCCGCCGGTGGTCGTCGAGGCGCAGGTCGGCGAGGATGCCGGCGTGCACCCGCGGGTGCAGCGTCTTGACCCGGCCGTCCAGGCACTCGGGGAATCCGGTCAGCTCCTCGACCGGGGTCACCGGAAGCCCGGCGGCGGCGATCCGGCTGGCCGTCGAGCCGGTCGACACCAGCTCCACACCCGCCTCGTGCAGCCCGCGGGCCAGCTCCTCCAGACCGGTCTTGTCGTAGACGCTGATCAGCGCACGGCGGAAGGGCTTCGTGCCCTGTCCCTGGGTGTCTTCGGCGCTCATGCCGGAATCCGTACCTTTCGTCCTTCGATGCGGTAGCCGTCGCGCGACAGCCGCCCTACGACATCGACCAGCAGCCGCCGCTCGACGTCCTTGATGCGCTCGTGGAGCGTGTCCTCCGTGTCGTCGGCCCTGACCTCGACCACGCCCTGGGCGATGACCGGGCCGGTGTCGACGCCGTCGTCCACGAAGTGGACGGTGCACCCGGTGACCTTGGCGCCGTACGCGAGCGCGTCGCGTACGCCGTGCGCCCCGGGGAAACTCGGCAGCAGCGCGGGGTGGGTGTTGATGAACCGGCCGCCGAAGGCCGCCAGGAAGTGCTTGCCGACGATCTTCATGAAGCCCGCCGACACGACGAGGTCGGGTGCGTACGCGGCGGTCGCCTCGGTCAGCGCCGCGTCCCAGGCGGCGCGGTCGGCGTGGTCGCCGACCCGCACCACGAAGGTCGGCAGTCCGGCGCGCGCGGCCCGCTCCAGGCCCGCGATGCCGTCGCGGTCGGCGCCGACCGCGACGATCGTGGCGCCGTAGCCGGGGTCGGCGTCGATGGCGTCGAGCAGCGCCTGCAGGTTTGTGCCGGAGCCGGAGACCAGGACGACGAGGCGGGCCGGGGTGCTGCGGGCGGGAGTGTGGGCGGCCACTGGCGGGGCTCTTCTCTCGCTGAGATCGTTCGGATGATCGTACGAGTCGGGGATTGGCCGGATTCCGGGGAACCCTACGAGACCGCCGACCGTCAGCAACGATACCGGCACACCGAACGGCCCCCACGGGACGGGGGAGCGCGCGCGAGGTAGCGTCTGGCGGGAGCACGGGACTTCGCGCGCGCTGCGCGCGGGTGAACGTGATGTATCCGACACCTGTGTCACGTATGACTTGTAGAGCTGACGGAGCAGGACGGAGCGGGGCGGCGTTGAGCCCGGTACGAGGAGTCGAGCCCAAGGGGATGGCGCATCACATCATGAGCAGCGGCCGTAATCGTCTCGCGCTGCGCGCGCCCGAGGGCGACCAGGACCAGGACAACCCGTTCGCACCGCCCCCCGAAGGGGCGCCGGACCGGCCCTGGCAGCCCAGGCGGCCCGATGGATCGGGCGACGCCGACCCGGGTTCGTCCGGCGGTACGCCCCCGCCTCCGCCACCCGGGCGGCGGCCCGGGGCGCCCCAGGCATGGGGCAGCCAGTGGGGCAACCGGCAGCCGCAGGACGGCCGCCCCGACCCCGAGCGGGGCCCGAGCGGCCCCCAGGGCAGCGGCCCGCGCTTCGACCCCACCGACCCGGCCCAGCGCCGCTCCCGCTACGCGCTGGTCTGCGGCGGCTGGGGCCTGATCTTCGCGGTCCTCGGCTGGGTCGAGGTCGGCCTGCTGCTCGGCGCGCTCGCCCTCTACTGGGGCATCAGCGCCCTGCGCATGTCCCCGGAGGACCGCGCCCAGGCCCGCGCCACCGCGGCGTCGGCCCTGGCCGACGCCACGCAGACGCCGCGCCCGACCCCGCCGGCGCCCGGGCCGGACGCGCAGCGCTCCTTCATGACGGCGGCGTGGACCGGCATCGTCACCAGCGCGGTGACGATCGCGATCGTCGCGTCGTCCTTCGCGCTGCATCTCGCGTACCGCGACTACTACACGTGCAAGAAGGACGCGTTGACGACGCCTGCGTCCCAGGCCTGCCAAACGCTTCTCCCGAAGCCGTTGCGCAGCGTCCCGGCCTTGCGCGGATAGCCCGCGGGGGTCCCCGCGGCCGTGGGGTGCGTGCCCCTTGCGGTGGGCGGTCGCCCTTCCCACGGCCGTGGCTGGTCGCGCGGTTCTCCGCGCCCCGGGGGGGCAGCCCCCTGGCGTGGGCGGTCACCTTTCCCACCGCGGTGGCCAGAGCTACGCCTGGGGGTGCCCCACGCGCCCCTGAGGGGCAGCGCCTTGCGGCGCGTCGCTTGCCTGCGGCCGCGTCGTGGCTGGTCGCTCCGTCTCCCCCAGAGCTTCGCCTGGGGGTGCCCCACGCGCCCTTGAGGGGCAGCCCCCTGGGGTGGGCGGTCGTCTTCCCCACCGCCGTGGCTGGGCGCGCAGTTCCCCGCGCCCCTTTGGCGCGCGTCATCCGCTGTCCGGCGTTGGTGGGGGGACGACCGGCCGCCGCGAGGGGCAATCACCCAGGGGCGCGTGGGGGTACCCCCAGGCGAAGCTCTGGGGGAGACGGAGCGACCAGCCACCGTGGGCCGCAACCGTGGAATCCGTGGCCGCACCCCGCAGGGGGTGGTGGGGAACTGCGCGGCAAAGCCACCGCGTAAACCGCCCCCTCGGGAGGGGTCAGGTGGGGGGATGGGGCGGCATCGGGGGGTATGCCAGGTGGGCCGGGCGGGTGCGGGTGTAGGAGAGCAGGGTGGATGCCGGGAGGGAGAGGACCAGGGGCCAGGCCGTGGCTGCGGCTGCGGTGAGCCACCAGGCGGGGCCGAAGGACGCGAGGGTGCCGGCGCCCAGCGGGCCGCCGGCGAAGGCGGCCAGGACGGCGCAGGCGGCGCCGCAGACGGCGGAGCCACCCGCGCTGACCAGCGCGGTGCGGCGCACGCCGAGGCGGGCCCTGACGCAGCAGTGGGCGACCGCGGCGCCGGCGAGCACCGGCACCGCGAGTGCGGCCCAGCCCACCGCGTGGGCGCCCGGCGCGGGCACGGCGGCCAGCAGGGGGAAGCGGGGCAGGAGCGGGTGCGGGGAGACGCCGCCGGGGGCGACGGCGTGGCCGGCGCCGAGCAGGAAGCCCGGCCCGAGGGCGTACGCGGCGCACCACACCGCGAGGTTCGGCACCAGGAGGACGCACAGCAGCGCGAGGGCCGCCTGCCCGGCGATCGGTGCGCTGAGCTGGCCAAAAGCGTGTCCGGCGGCGCCGGCGTGCCAGGCGAGGGCGGCGCCGCCGATGAGGGCGCCGCCTCCGACGAGGATCCCGGTGGCGATGCCGCCGGCCCGTAGCGCGAGGGCGGCGTCGGCGCCCCACGGCACGTACCGTTCCAGCGGTGGGCGCCCGCTGCCGGTCCAGGCGCCCGCGGCGGTCACCGCGGCGGCGAAGAGCGGGACGTATACGGCGGCCGAGAGGGCGTCGACCCGCAGCGGCCCGCTCGCGGCGTAGACGGCGACGGGCGCCGCGACGCCGAGGTAGCCGCCCATCACCCAGCCCGCGGAGCGATGCGTGCTGCTCCCCACGGCGGACGCGACCCCGCGGTGGAGCAGCCACGCGGGCAGCGCGGTGAGCAGCAGCGGGGTGACGCCGATGGGGGCCGGCACTCCGGAGAGCGTGCCGTCGCGTACCAGGTCGGCGCCCTGCGCGAGCAGCCACAGGCCAGTGGCGATGTGCAGGGCCCCGCCGAGCCCGCTGTCGGGGTAGGGCGAGGCGACCCAGAGCAGCAGGACGACCGCGGCGAGCGCGGCGAGCGCGAGGCCGGCGGCCGCCGCCCCGGCCGCGACGGCCGACGCGCGGGCCGCGGCGAGCGCCCGGCCGGTCGTGGCGGGCGGGTGCGCCGATGCGTGTTCCGTCATATGGGTCACGACGCCCCATGGTGTCAATAACACCCGTTTCGCCCGAGCAACGGGCGATCGGTCGACGTGTCGCCCATGATGTGCCGTAAACGTGCTTTCTTCGGATCGTCGGATGAAAGGCCTCACCGGTGAGCGGGCGCAAACGGTCACACAAGAACCGGTCCCAGCCGACCCCGCGCCCCGCCACCCGCGGGGCCACGGCGACCACCCCCACTCCCCCGCCGGGCCCCAAGAGCTCCCGCCCGCGCAAACCGGGGCCCGCGACGGGCCGCCCCGGCGCACCCCCGCCCGCGCCGATACGGGTACGGGTCGTCTACCGCCCGGTCGCCGCCACCGTCCTGCCCGCCGAGGAGGAGGCCGCCGACCCCGAGGGCGCCTTCGACGCCCTCTACCGGCACAGCGCCGCGGCCTTGCGGCGGCAGGTCGCCGTACTGACCGGGGACCGGGCGCTGGCAGCGCGGGCCGTCCGGCGGGCGTTCGACCTGGCGTGGCAGCGGTGGCCCGAGGTGGCGCGGGACAGCGACCCGGCGGGGTGGGTGCGGGCGGCCGCGCACACCTACGCCCTGGCGCCCTGGCAGCGGGTGCTGGGCAAGCGGCGGCCGGGACGGCGCAAGGCCGCGACGTCGCAGGACGCCCTGCGGTGGGCGCTGGTACGGCTGCACCCGGAGCGGCGGCGGGCGCTGCTGCTGCACGACGGGCTCGGGCTGAGCCTGCGGGTGACGGCCGCCGAGGTCGAGTCGAGCACGACGGCCACCGCGTCGCGGATCGTCGGCGCCCGACGGGAGCTGGCCGCGGCGGCGCCGGACGACTACGACGGCGGCGACGCCGGACCCCACCTGACGGTCCTGCTGGCGGCGCAGCCCGACCCGCCGGCCGGTGAGCCGGAACCCCGTGGCGTCAGGGAGGACAGCGAACGCGGCACCCGGCGGCGTACGGCCGGCGTCTTCGCGGCGGCCGGCGCGATGGTGCTGGCCACGGCGGTCGGCATGATCGCCCTGCCGCAGCACGGCGCGCCGCCGCCGCGCGGCCCCGCCCTGGAGCGGCCGGCGGACCGGCCGCCGGCGGGCGGCTGACCGGACCGGACGACGAACGGCGTGGGCCCGCACCTTTCCGGGGGCGGGCCCACGCCGTGGCGGGTGGCCTGCGGTCAGCCGACGAGGATCTCGCGGGCCAGCCGGGCGGTCTCGGACGGGGTCTTGCCGACCTTGACGCCCGCGGCCTCCAGGGCCTCCTTCTTGGCCTGGGCCGTGCCGGAGGAGCCGGAGACGATGGCGCCGGCGTGGCCCATGGTCTTGCCCTCGGGCGCGGTGAAGCCGGCGACGTAGCCGACGACCGGCTTCGTCACGTGCTGCTCGATGAAGGCCGCGGCCCGCTCCTCGGCGTCGCCGCCGATCTCACCGATCATCACGATCAGGTCGGTGTCGGGGTCGGCCTCGAACGCGGCAAGCGCGTCGATGTGCGTGGTGCCGATGATCGGGTCGCCGCCGATGCCGACCGCGGACGAGAAGCCGATGTCCCGCAGCTCGTACATCATCTGGTACGTCAGCGTGCCGGACTTCGACACCAGGCCGATGCGGCCGGGCTTGGTGATGTCGCCCGGGATGATGCCGGCGTTGGACTGGCCGGGGGTGATCAGGCCCGGACAGTTCGGACCGATGATCCGGGTCTTGTTGCCCTTCTGCTGCGCCAGCGCCCAGAACGCGGCCGAGTCGTGCACCGCGACACCCTCGGTGATCACGACGGCCAGCGGGATCTCGGCCTCGATGGCCTCGACCACGGCGTCCTTGGTGAACTTCTCCGGGACGAAGATGACGGTCACGTCCGCGCCGGTGGCCTCCATGGCCTCCTTGACGCCGCCGAAGACCGGGACCTCGCGGCCCCCGTCGAAGGTGACGGTGGTGCCGGCCTTGCGCGGGTTGACGCCGCCGACGATGTTCGTGCCGTCGCCGAGCATCAGCGTGGTGTGCTTCATGCCGGTGGCGCCGGTCATGCCCTGGACGATGACCTTGCTGTCCTTGGTGAGGAAGATAGCCATGGTTGTCTGTGTCCTCGTCCCTTACTTCGCGGCCAGCTCGGCGGCCTTGTCGGCCGCGCCGTCCATGGTGTCCACCCGCTGCACCAGGGGGTGGTTCGCGTCGGACAGGATCTTGCGACCCAGCTCCGCGTTGTTGCCGTCCAGGCGTACGACCAGCGGCTTGGTGACTTCCTCGCCCCTGGACCCGAGCAGCGCCAGGGCCTGCACGATGCCGTTGGCGACCTCGTCGCAGGCGGTGATGCCGCCGAAGACGTTGACGAAGACGGACTTGACGTCCGGGTCGCCGAGGATGATCTCCAGGCCGTTGGCCATGACCTCGGCGGAGGCGCCGCCGCCGATGTCCAGGAAGTTGGCGGGCTTGACGCCGCCGTGCGCCTCGCCGGCGTAGGCCACCACGTCGAGGGTGGACATGACCAGCCCCGCGCCGTTGCCGATGATGCCGACCTCGCCGTCGAGCTTGACGTAGTTGAGGCCCTTGGCCTTGGCCTTGGCCTCCAGCGGGTTGGCGGCGGCCTTGTCCTCCAGCGCCTCGTGCCCGGGCTGCCTGAAGGCGGCGTTCTCGTCCAGCGAGACCTTGCCGTCGAGCGCGACGATCTTGCCCTCGCCGGTCTTGACCAGCGGGTTGACCTCGACCAGCAGGGCGTCTTCCTTGATGAAGACGGTCCACAGCTGCTGCAGCACATCGGCGACCTGGTCGGCGATGTCGGCCGGGAACTTCGCGGCGGCCACGATCTCGGCGGCCTTCTCCGGCGTCACGCCCTCCAGCGCGTCCACCGCGACCTTGGCCAGCGCCTCCGGGTTCTCCTCGGCGACGACCTCGATCTCGACACCGCCCTCGACCGACGCCATGGCGAGGAAGGTGCGGTTGGTGCGGTCCAGCAGGAAGGAGACGTAGTACTCCTCCTTGATGTCCGCGGTCTCGGCGAGCATCACCTTGTGGACGGTGTGGCCCTTGATGTCCATGCCGAGGATGGCCTCGGCCTTGGCGACCGCGTCGGCCGGGTCGGCGGCCAGCTTCACACCGCCGGCCTTGCCGCGCCCGCCTACCTTGACCTGCGCCTTGACGACCGCACGGCCGCCCAGTCGCTCCGCCGCCGCGCGCGCCGCCTCAGGCGTGTCGATGACTTCACCGGCCAGCACCGGTACACCGTGCTTGGCGAAGAGATCCCTCGCCTGGTACTCGAACAGGTCCACGCGCGTCCGTCTCCCTTTTCCCTGGAATTCCCTGGAATCCGCTGGATGTAAGCCTGGATGTCATCCGCATCGGCAGGAGGCTGCCGCCATGAGTACAGCGCCGCCTGCCGGCTGGGCGTGCCGCTACGGGCAGGGCGACCGCACGTCACCAGCTGTCACCAGGGAAGCGCACGCGGTGTCCGAGTACGCGGCATGTCCGTCTTGCAGGTTATCGCCGTGCGCGGGTGGGTCCTAAATCGCGGATCACTTGTGAGCGGTGAGAACGGTCACAGGGTGCTGGTCGCTTCGCCCTTTCAGGCCTCGGGTATCGGGATGCGGCGCTTCTCGATCGCCGCGGCCATCACCTCGGGGAAGAGGTCGGGGGTGCAGGCGAAGGCGGGCGCGCCGAGTGCGGCCAGCGCCGCCGCGTGCTCCCGGTCATAGGCGGGCGCGCCCTCGTCGGACAGTGCGAGCAGCGCCACGAACTGCACCCCCGACGCCTTCATCGCCGCCACCCGCTTGAGCATCTCGTCCCGTATCCCGCCCTCGTAGAGGTCGCTGATCAGCACGACGACCGTTTCGGCCGGACGGCTGATCAGCGACTGGCAGTACGCCAGCGCCCGGTTGATGTCGGTCCCGCCGCCGAGCTGGGTGCCGAACAGCACGTCGACCGGGTCGGCGAGCTGCTCGGTCAGGTCCACCACGGCGGTGTCGAAGACCACCAGCCGGGTGTCGATGGACCGCATCGAGGCCAGGACCGCGCCGAAGACCGAGGCGTAGACGACGGAGGCGGCCATCGAACCGGACTGGTCGATGCACAGCACCACGTCCTTCTTCACCGAGCGGTCGGCGCGCCCGTAACCGATCAGCCGCTGCGGCACGACCGTGCCGTGCTCGGGCAGATAGTGCCGGAGGTTGGCCCGGATGGTGCGGTCCCAGTCGATGTCGTGGTGCCGGGGCCTGCTGACCTTCGCCGACCGGTCCAGCGCCCCGGTCAGCGTGGCCCGGGTGTGGGTGGCGAGCCGCGACTCCAGGTCCTCGACCACCTTCCTGACCACGGCCCGCGCGGTCTCCTTGGTCGTCTCGGGCATCGCACGGTTCAGCGACAGCAGGGTGCCGACCAGGTGCACGTCGGCCTCCACCGCCTCCAGCATCTCCGGCTCCAGCAGCAGCGCGGACAGCCCGAGCCGGTCGATCGCGTCACGCTGCATCACCTGGACGACGGAGCTGGGGAAATACCGCCGGATGTCGCCGAGCCACCGCGCGACCTGCGGCGCCGAACCCCCGAGTCCCGCCCCCCGGTCCCCGCCCCGCTCCGGCCGGCCGCCGCCGGCCCCGCCCGAGCCGTACAGCGCGGCGAGCGTACGGTCCATCGCCGCGTCCCGCCCCACCAGCTCGTGGCCCGTTCCCTCGCCCGCGGGTCCGCCGCCCAGCACCAGCCGCCACCGCCGCAGCCGCTCGCCGGCCTCCTCGGCCTCCCGGGTGCTCCCCTTGTCACTCATTGCCCGCTCCCCCATCCCCGCGCGTGCCCAGGTCGGTCGTCGTGGTCGTGCCCAGCAGCAGCCGCACCGTGTGCGCCGCCGCGTCCGCCCTGGCCGGGTGCAGGGTGGGGCCGAACCCGGGCAGGCCGGGCTCCGGCACCCTGCCGCCCGGCTGCCGGGCCGCGGACGGGCCGCGGCGCACCAGCTCGCCGACCGTGCGCCGCACCCCCGGCTCGAACTCGGCGAAGGTCCGCCGCAGCAGCGGCAGCACATCGCCGAACGCCGCCGCCGACACCCCGGCCAGCCACCCGTCCACCAGCGCCAGCAGCTTCTCGTCGTGCACCAGCAGCATGCCGCCGCCGGCCAGGAAGCCCTCGACCCAGCCCGCCGACTCGGCCGGGCCCGTCCCCGGCGACAGGGCCAGGCCCATCAGCCGGGCGGCCTGGTCCGCCTCCAGCCGGCCGTCATCCCGCAGCAGCCGGGCGGCGGCGCCGCGCAGCAGCCCCGGTATGCCGCCGTCGCGCTCGGCCACGCTGCGCAGCGCGGCCGCCCAGCGGTCACGCAGCGCCTGGTCGGGCAGCAGGGCGACCGACCGGTGCACCTCGTCGACCAGCGGGCGCATGGCCGCGGCGCCGTCCGCGTCCAGACCCGCGCAGGCCGGCGGCAGTCCGACGCAGATGCGCAGTGCCAGGCCCGCCGCGACCTCGCCGAGCGCCGCCGAGTCCGTGCCGCGCACATCGCCGTAACGCACCGCCCGCACCAGCGCGGGCAGCGCCGCCGCCAGGTGCGCCACGTCCATGTCCAGCGCCGCCCGGTCGGCCAGCACCCGCATCACCACCGGCAGCGCGTCCGGCAGTCCGGCCAGCAGGCACGCCTCGGCCGTCGCCGTGACCTCGGCGAGGGTGCCGGAGTGCGCCGCCGCGTCCGCCGCCTTCGCCGCGGCCGCCGACGCCACCGTCGTCCCCCATATCCCCGCCTCGGCGACCCGCACCGCCAACTCCGGCTCCCAGCGCAGCCGCCAGGTCTCACGGAAGGTGCCCTTGTTGTCCCGGCCCCTCGCCGGCTCGCCCCAGCCGATGCCGAGCAGCACCAGCCGGTGCAACAGCCGGCTGCGGGCCGCGTCGGTGTCCTTGCGCAGGTCGAGGTCCACCTCGCGCTCCAGCGCCTCCGGCTTGAGCCGCAGGGTGCGCTGCTCCCTGGCCAGGTCGCGGGCCAGCGGCACCGCGGGCGCGTCCGGCGGGACCTCGCCGAGCACGTCGCCGACCACCAGCCGGTCCCTTATCAGCGCGAGCGGCACGTCCGATCCGTCGCACATCACAGCCCGGATCGCGTCGGTGGTCTCACCGAGCCCGGCCAGCGGCCGGCCGCGCATCGCCGCGAGCGTGTCGGCGAGCCGCACCGCCTCGATGACATGCGCCGACGAGACCGGCAGGTCCTCCTCGCGCAGCAGCCCCGCGACCTTCGTCAGCCACCGGGTGACCGGCCGGTCGGCGGCGGTGAACAGATGGCGATACCAGCCCGGCGAGTCGATCCCGGCCCCGTACCCGCTGGCCCTGGCCAGCCTGCGGTGCGTCCAGGGCACCCACGTCGTCTCGACCTTCGCCTTCGGCAGCCCTTTGAGCAGCTGCCGGTCCGCGGCCACCGCCGCACGCCCGGCCAGCGCGGGCACATGCCAGGCCCCGCACACCACGGCCGTCCGCTCGTAGGCCCGCCGGGCCTCCCGCAGCCGGAGCCGCATATGCGCCTCCCGCACCGGGTCGTGGGTGTGCCCGCCGTCGCCGTGGATCGCCCGGATGGCGCCCATCGCCTCGGCCAGCGCGGCGAACGGCGCCAGCGGGTCGCCCGCGTCCGCCCCGCTCCCCCGGTGCTCGACCGCGTCCTCCCACCACCGCTCCGGGTCGTCGTAACCGGCCGTCTCGGCCAGCACCGCCAGCGGGTCGACCCGCACGTCGGCGCCTGCCGGCTCCGCGGCCGCCGGGTCGGGCTCCTCCTCCCCGGTCGCCGGGCGCAGCGCCAGGCTGTGCGCGGCCGGCAGGTCGATGAAGCGCACCTCGGCGCCCGCCTTCGCCGCCCACCGCAGGGCGACCCACTCGGGCGAGAACTCGGCGAAGGGCCAGAACGCGGCCCGCGCCGGGTCGTCCACCACATGCGCCAGCAGCGCCACCGGCGGCCGCATCGCCGGATCACCGGCCAGCCCCACCAGCACGTCGGCCTCCGGCGGCCCCTCGATCAGCACCGCCTGCGGCCGATACGCCTCCAGTGCCCCCAGCACCGCCCGCGCGGAACCCGGGCCGTGATGCCGCACCCCGAGCAGCACGACGTCCTCCGGCGCCGCGGCCGCCTCGTCGGCCGCCTGCGCCACGGCGGTGGCCGCCGCCCGGTCGGCGGCGTCCCGCGGCGCGACCAGGGGCAACCGGTCCGTGGTCCTGGTCATGCCGACACCTCCCGGCAGGCGCGGTAGAAGTCCTTCCAGCCGTCCCGCTCCCTGACCACCGTCTCCAGATACTCCTGCCACACCAGGCGGTCGGCCGCCGGGTCGCGGACGACCGCGCCGAGGATGCCGGCCGCGATGTCGCCCGCGCGCAGCACCCCGTCGCCGAAGTGGGCTGCGAGTGCCAGGCCGTTGGTCACCACCGAGATCGCCTCGGCCGTGGACAGCGTGCCCGAGGGCGACTTGACCTTGGTGCGGCCGTCCTCGGTGACGCCGCCGCGCAGCTCGCGGAAGACGGTGACGACCCGGCGGATCTCGTCGGCGCCGCGGGGGGCGGCCGGCAGGTCCAGGCCGCGGCCGATCTGGTCGACCCGGCGGGAGACGATCTCCACCTCGTCCTCCGCGCTGGCGGGCAGCGGCAGCACCACCGTGTTGAACCGGCGGCGCAGCGCGCTCGACAGGTCGTTGACCCCGCGGTCGCGGTTGTTGGCGGTCGCGATGAGGTTGAAGCCCCGGACGGCCTGCGTCTCCGCGCCCAGCTCCGGTATCGGCAACGTCTTCTCCGACAGGATCGTGATCAGCGAGTCCTGCACGTCGGCCGGGATGCGGGTCAGCTCCTCGACGCGGGCGATCCGGCCCTCGGCCATAGCCCGCATCACCGGGCTGTGCACCAGCGCGTCCCTGCTGGGGCCGTGGGTGAGCAGCTGCGCGTAATTCCACCCGTAGCGGATCGCCTCCTCGGGGGTGCCCGCCGTGCCCTGCACGAGCAGCGTCGAATCACCACTGATCGCGGCGGCCAGGTGCTCCGACACCCAGGTCTTCGCGGTGCCCGGCACGCCGAGCAGCAGCAGCGCCCGGTCCGTCGCGAGGGTGGTGACGGCCACCTCCACGATCCGTCGCGGCCCCACGTATTTGGGTGTGACGACCGTGCCGTCCGGCAGCGTCCCGCCGAGCAGGTAGGTGGCGACCGCCCACGGGGACAGCTTCCAGCGCGCGGGGCGCGGGCGGTCGTCAGCGGCGGCGAGCGCGTCAAGCTCGGCAGCGAAGGCCTCCTCGGCATGCGGCCGCAGGACCTGCTCGGCGCCGGCCGCGGCGCTCGTCATTGCGGTCATGGCTCTCCCCCACTCGTCGGTGCGGACCCTCTCGATCCGCACTTCCACCACCATGCACCCGACCACTGACAATCCGTCACAGCGCGCTATCCGCGCAGGTCGGAGCGATTGTCAGTGGTCGGTCCTAGCGTGGTCGGCATGGAGGAAACGGAAGGTCGGTGGACAGCGGACCAGGTGCTCGCACTCGCGCCTGACGCGGCGTCACAGTCCGCGGGCGCGCGGCTCGCGGCGCCCGCGCCGTGGTCGGGCACGGGCGCGGCGGGCGCCGCGGTATGGGGCCTGTGCGCGGGCAGCGGGAGCAGGCCGTATCAGACGGTGGTCGATCTGAGCGGACCGGCTTTCGCGTGCTCGTGCCCGAGCCGGAAGTTCCCGTGCAAGCACGCGCTGGGACTGCTTCTGCTGTGGGCCGCGGGGGACGGAGTGCCGGTCGCGGCGGGGGCGGCCGCGCCGGAGTGGGCCGAGCAGTGGATGGCCGCGCGGCGCAAGAAGGCGGAAGCGGCCGCCGCCGCGGGGACGGAGGCGGGTCCGGAGCCGGGCGCCGCCGTCCCCGCGCAGGACGCGGCCAGGAAGCGGGCCGAGCGGCGGGCGGTCCGGGTGGAGGGCGGTGCGGCCGAGCTGGAGCAGCGGCTCACCGACCTGCTGCGGGGCGGTCTCGCGGGCTCCGACCGGGCCGGATATCAGCAGTGGGACGAGATCGCGGCCCGCATGGTCGACGCGCAGGCGCCCGGACTCGCGTCCCGCGTGCGGGAGTTGGGGGCGGTGGCCGGCTCGGGGGGCGACTGGCCGTCGCGGATGCTGGAGGAGGCGGGCCTGCTGCACCTGCTGGCCCGCGGCTTCCTCGGCCGCCAGCGGCTCCCTGCGCCGCTGGCAGAGACGGTCAGGACGAGGATCGGCTTCACCGTCGACTCCGCGGAGGTGCTCGCGGGGCCGCTGGTCAGGGCGAAGTGGCTGGTCCTCGCGCAGTACGACACGGCGGACGAGCGGCTGACGACCCGGCGGATCTGGCTGTACGACGGGGCGTCGGGGCGGTTCGCGCTCCTCCTGTCCTTCGGTGCGGCCGGCCGCGCACCCGAGCTGGCGCTGCCCGTCGGCGCGGTGCTGGACGCCGAGGTCGCCTTCCACCCGGCCGCGGTGCCGCTCCGCGCGGTCCTCGGCACGCGGTACGGCACGGGCGTGCCCGAGCAGGCGCCACCAGGTACCACGGTCGGCGCCGCGCTCGACTCCTACGGCACCGCGCTGGCCGACGACCCCTGGCTCGACGCCTGGCCCGTCCTGCTGGCCGACGTCGTCCCCCTCCCCGGCCAGGACCGCTGGCAGGTGGCCGACGCCGCCACCGACGCGGCGGTGCCGCTGCTCGGCGCCGACCACTGGCGCTTGGCCGCCATATCGGGGGGGCACCCCGTCACCCTCTTCGCCGAGGCCGGCGCCACCGGTTTGCGCCCGCTGGCGGGGTGGACCCGGGACTCTCCGAGGGGGGTGGCGTTGCCGGCCTGACGCCAGTGCGCGGGTGGTGACGGCGCGCGGGGGCCGGGCGCGCGGTCTCCCCGAATCGCCGAAGGCGCGAGGGCCGGCGAACGCGACCACGAGGGGCGGGAAAAGAAGGCGACGGATCACAGGGGCCGTCGTCCAGGGGCGCGCGGGAACCCCCGGGCGAGGCTCTGCGGAGAACGGAGCGAGAGGCCACGACGAAGCGTCGTGAGGCCGCGGGCGGTCACCGCCTCGAAGGGGCAGAGGGTCATCGCGGTCAGCAGGCACGTACGAGGAGGGGTTCGGATGGACGGCGGATGGGACGACCTCGTCGGGAGCGCGTTGCTCGGGACGGAGCGGCGGCGGCCGGGTGGAGTGGTCGGGGATGCCGCGGAGGCGGCCGCGGGGCTGCTGGACGCCGCGGCGGCGGGGGTCGTGCGGCGGCGGGCCGGGTTGCTGCCCGGGGTCGCCGGGGAGCGGCCGGCGGTGGCGGCGGACGACCGGCGGGCGGAGTTGCCGGAGGCGGCGCGGCGGCGGCTGGGGCTGCTGCTGGCCGACCGCACCGGCGGGTCCGGCGGCAACCGGCGGGGTTCGGCGCCGAATCTGGCCGAGCTGCTGCCGCAGTGGCTGGCCGCCGCTCACCGGGGGGGCTATGCGGCGCCGCCGGAATTGCTGCCCGCGCTGCTGGACGCGGCCCGGGCGCGTACCGACCTGCGGGCGGACGCCCTGGCCTTCGCCGGCCCACGCGGGCACTGGCTCGCGGGGCTGAACCCGGACTGGAAGTACGCCCTGCGGGCCGGCGCCGGGGCGGTTTCCGGCCCCGGCCAGGAAGGGCCCGAGCAGGCGGAGAAGCTGTGGGAGGAAGGGCTGTTCGCCGAGCGCGTCGCCCTGCTGGGCCGCCTTCGGCTCACCGCGCCGGACACGGCGCTGGCGCTGCTGGCCGCGACGTGGAAGACCGAACGGGCCGAGGACCGGCTGATGTTCCTGGACTCGTTGCGCACCGGACTGTCCGCGGCGGACGAGCCGTTCCTGGAGCAGGCGCTGACCGACCGCAGTCGCAACGTACGGGCGACGGCCGCCGAGCTGCTCTCCGCGCTGCCCGGGTCCGCGCTGGCCGCGCGGATGGCGGCCCGGGCCCGCAGCTGCGTGTCGCTCGGGCCCGACGGCATCGTGGTGGAGGCGCCCTACGAGTGCGACGCGGCGATGGAGCGGGACGGGGTGGCGCCGCGGCCGCCGAACGGGCGGGGTGAACGGGCCTGGTGGCTGGCCCAGTTGGTGGACGCGACCCCGCTGGCGACCTGGCCCGCGCGGTTCGGGGGCCGCACACCCGAGCAGATCATCGCGCTGCCCGTACTGGACGACTGGCAGCCCGACCTGCACGCGTCCTGGTGCCGGGCCGCCGTCCGGCAGCGGGACGCCGGGTGGGCGCGGGCACTGCTCGGACCGCCGCCCGCCGCGGCCGCGCCGCTCGCCGCGGTCGGCGATCCCGCGAAGCTGCTGTCCATACTGCCGGGGGACGAGCGGGCCGAGTGGGTCGCGGCCTTCATCGCGGCGCACGGGCTGTCCGAGGCGTTCCAGATGCTGGGGGTGTGCGCGGTGCCGTGGGCCGCGCCGCTGGGGCGGGCGGTGGTGGACGCGCTGGACATCGCGCGGGACGCGGGCAGTTACCCGTGGAGCTTCAGCGGGGTGATGGGGCTGGCCGAGCGCTGCCTCGACCCGGCCGCGGCGGAGCAGGTCGCCGCGCTGGCCGGGGGCGGGGAGGAGCCGGCGGACTCCGCGCCGGGTGCGGTGGCTTACTGGGGGGAGGCGTTCCAGCGGCTGAGCGGTACGTTGCGCTTGCGCGCGGCCATGCTCAGTGAGCTGCGCCCGACTCAGCTGTGACCACCGGCGGTGGCGCGAGGGACCCGGACCTACCCCCGGGTGAGGGCTCGACGCGTAGTCCCCGCGCCCCTGGGAGGAGCGGCCCCGAATCAGCCTGTCCGCCCGAACCGACTCGCCCTAGGATGAGGTCACTTCGATGAGACGTTCCCCCAGAAGCACGCCGCAGAACGGGAGCGTCCCACCTCGCTGAGGTGCCGGAGGGGCGGCAGTAACTTTGCTGATCCTTCCTTTCGGAGGTCTCTGTCATGAACGTCGGTCTCGGTCTGCCCATCGGCGACCCTGCCACCCTACTCACGTGGGCCCAACGCGCTGATGCCGGCCCTTTCAGCACGCTCGGCCTGCTGGACCGGCTCGTCTACCACAATCCTGAGCCCCTGGTCGCACTTGCCGTCCTCGCGGGCGCCACCTCCCGCATCCGCGTCCAGACCGAAGTGCTGCTCGCCCCGCTGCGCGACACCGCTCTCCTGGCCAAGCAGGCCGCCACGCTGGATCGGATGACCGGTGGCCGCCTGGTCCTCGGCCTGGGCATCGGCGGCCGGGACGACGACCACCAGGCCACGGGCATCGACAAGCGCACCCGCGGCCGACGCCTCGACGAGCAGATGGCGGTGATGCGCCGCCTGTGGTCCGGCGAGCCGTACGGCGACGGCGTCGGCCCTGTCGGCCCCGCGCCCGCCCGGCCCGGCGGCCCCGAGGTGCTCTTCGGCGGCTTCAAGCCCGCAGCGATCGAACGCGTCGCGCGCTGGGGTGACGGCTTCCTCGCCGCTGCGGCGCCCTCCTGGGCGGGCGGCCTGTTCGACACCGCCCGCAGGTTCTGGAGGGAGTACGACCGCGACGGTGAGCCGCGCATCGTCGCGCAGGTCAACGTCGCGCTCGGCCCTGCGGAGGTGATCGCCGATGCCCAGGCCAACATGCACGCGTACTACACCTTCACCGGCATGGCCGACCGGATGGTCGACGGGCTGCTCACCACGCCGGCCGCGATCCGCGAGGCGATCGCCGCCTTCGCCGATCTCGGCGCCGACGAGGTCATGCTCTACTGCTACGGCCAGGACCCGAGCCAGGTGGACCGCCTCGCCGACATCCTCTGAGTGAAGGCGAGTAGGTGACCGGCAGGCCCTCAGCGGCGGGCCTGCCCGCGTTTGCCGCGCAGGATGGCGGGGGTGAGGTCGGGTCCATCGATCTCACCCCCACCATTCCTCCAGGAGGCCGGCGTCACCTGTTCAGCGCGCTGAGCGGGAAGCCGGTCCGTGCGTCGATGTCGTAGGCCGACCAGTCCTTTACTTTGCGGATCGCGAACTCAGCCGGATCGACGTTGACGGCCGCGATGAAGGCAAGGCCGCTTTCGAGTCGCTGATAGCCGACGGAGAATCCCTCCAGCTCCGCGGTCTCCGCGGCACGGGTGTGCGAGTTGCCACAAGGATGGCGACGCAGGAATTCCCTGACTCGTTGAGTCAATGCCGAATTCCGCTTGTGAAGGTCCGCTCCGCCAGAGGCGCGCGGGCCTGAGGTGAAGTCAGGGCCCAGTGGATTGTCTCGCCCGAGATCGCCCACGCCGTCGCGGGCGTCGGCTTCTTCGGCTACCCGAGTTCACCGAGACGGAGGGCATCCCTTATATCGCTGAGCTTCGCGGTCGTGGCCGGGGTCTGTTCCTGCGCTTGTTCGGCGAGTCGGAGGGCGTCGTCAATCTCGCTGAGCTTCGCGGAGGACAGGACGGCCTCCCGCTCTATCAGGTCGTCCCGGGACACGGTGGTCTGCCACGTGCACGGGGTGAAGCCTGGACGCGGGAACGCGAGCCGCAGCACGCCCTCGAACGGCAGTCCTTCACCGGTGCCCACCATCACTTCGATGCCCAGACCGCTGATGTCGACGCCCGCCGGAGCGACGACCTGCATCACCCGGATCCCGGACGTGTCCTCTCCCGACAGCGTTACGACCAGTCTCCGCTCGTCGAACTGAACCCACCAGACTTCGCCACGTTGCACAAGTCCTCCAGATACAGGACGGCAGGCAAACGCTGCGCGACCCTGACGCGCTGTGGAGACAGGTGCGGCCACCGTTGATCATCGGCGTGTGAAGACACACGACCATGCGGTGACCGCAGGACTCGATCCCAGACCGGCCACTACCGGCTGCAAGCCGCTCAAGCATAAGGATCACGACCTACGGCTGGAGTACTAGAGCTTGCCTCGGCGCAGGCCGTGCCAGGTCCAGCCGGCGGTGAGGACGGTCTGCTGGAGGGTGTGCTTGAGGTCGTCGGTGTCGAAGCGGTAGGACTCGCGTTTTTCGTGCGGGCCGGCCGGGGTGCGGGCGAGGTCGTAGCCGACGAACTTCTGGTGGATCTGGCCGCGGGCGTGCGAGGTGGTGCGCTTGCGCGGGGGGTCTTCGCCGGTCAGGGTGAATTCGGAGTGGAAGTCCATCGTGTGGACCTCGGCGGCCTCGGGGACCAGGCGGAGGCGGATCTGGAAGTCCTCGCACTCCTGGACGCGGCCGAAGACGCCTTTCCTGGTCAGCTTCACGAGCTGGAATTCGGCGACCAGGTCGACGCCTTCGGGGGTGCCGTCGCGGATGACGTACCGGGCGTCCGGGGTGTTGAGCGCGAGCAGGGCCGCGCGGACGTCCGCCGCGGTGCGCGGGGCGACGCCGGGGGCGGGCGCCAGGGTGGTGTTCTGGCGGTTGAAGAGGCTCACGAGTCGTCCCGCCTACGCAGTCGGTTCCGGTGCTGACCCGGTGTCCGGGCCGACGGTGCGGACGAAGTCCTGGAAGTCGCCGAGCACGTCGTCGTGCTGGCCGGCGGTGGCGGTCAGGGCCAGCCGGATCACGGCCCGCTGATGCGGGTCGTCGTCGTCCAGCAGGGCCAGGTAGACCTGGGTCTGGAGGAGGGCGTGCCGCACACCGTCGATGACGGTGGTGAAGGACATCTGCTGGGTCAGGGCGGGCGCGGCCTCCGAACCGGTCTCCTGGCGGCCGGTCAGCACGACCGAGTCGGCGATGCCGCGCATGCGCTGGACCGACGCTTCGGCGATGTCGGCCAGCGGGGTGTCGTCGGGGCGGTATTCGCCGTCGATGGTGATGTTGGCGGTGAAATGGCCGTCCGGCTTCGCGTAGAGGGCGACGAAGGCCACGTCGGGGGCGCCGACCTCGTCCGGCGGGGCGGGGCGCCAGTCGTCGGGGAGCCGGAACGCGATCGGCACCGGCAGGGTCGTGGACATGTCGGACTCCCTTTCAACCGGCTGCTTCAGCCGAGCCGTACGTCAGAACAGGCTGCCGATGCCGTGCCCGATGGACTTGGCCACGCCGCCGGCTTCGCCTGCCACCTTGCCGACATCATGCGCGATATTCCCCGCCGCGTCGGCGGCGTCGTTCGCGGCGTCGGCCACCTTGTGCGGGTCGACGGTGAATTCGAAGCCCACTTCGCCGCCGAGTCCGACGGCCGCGCCCACCTTGCCGCCGAAGTGGTATTTGCCGTCCTCGCCCTTGCCGAAGTCGACCTTGGCGTCGGCGCCGACGCCCGCCCAGCCCTCGGCTGTCGTGCCCGCGCCGATCCCGCCGGCCTCGACGCCGCCGGCGACCGAGCCCTTCGCGCCGGCGAAGGCCTTGACCCCGGCGCTGCCGCCCTGGGGGCCGATCTTGACGCTGCCCGAGGCCTCGGCGCCGGCGAGTCCCGCGGCCCGGCCGTAGACGCCGACGTCGCCGGCCTCGATACGTCCTTCGGTCAGCGCCCGTGCGCCCGCGGAGGCCTCGACGGTGGCGCCGACACCCTTCTGGGTGAAGCCGTAGTTGGCGGAGGCCCTGGCTCCAAGGTTGGCGTCGGCGATGCCGGACAGTTTCAGCGAGCCGTCGGTGAGGGTTCCCTTGGCGGTGACGTGGCCGAGGTCGGCGTAGACCTTCGCCGAGCCCTGCTTGCCGTAGGCGGTGCCGCTGGTGGAGACGCCCGCGTTGGGGCCGAGGACGGTGGTCGAGCCGTCGGCGTGCCAGCCGTCGGTTTTGGTGGTGCCGGCCTTGCCGTGGGCCGGGACCGGCGGCAGCTCGGCGTCGGCGTGCGCGTTGAAGCCGCCGAAGCCGCCGCCGTCCGGGGAGGTGTCGCCGGACGCGCGGCTGAGGGCCAGTTTGACGCTCTGGTCCGCGTCGTCGACGGCGTGCACCGCTGTGGCTATCGCGGCGGTCCACTCCCGGGCGGCCTGCGCGTACTGGGCCGTCAGGGTGGCGTAGTCCGGGTCGTGCCGGTAGTCGAACCGTTCCTTCTCGGTGAGCTTGTCGAAGCCGACGTAGGTGGCGGTGCCGGAGCCGTCGACCTTGAAGTCCTTGGCCTCGGCGTCGGCGACCAGGTCCTTGACGGCCTTCTGCCGCGCCGTCAGCTCGGTGTGGGCCTCCTTGAGGATGCCGGCGATGGCCAGCGCCTCGGTCTTGGCCGCCGCGAACTCGAAGGAGGTGGCCGCGGAGCCGCTCTGCTGGGCGCCGAAGGCGACGCCCAGCCAGTTGCCGTTGGCCAGGGCGCCCTGGACGTGCTTCTGGTAGTCGCTCTGGAGTACGCCGAAGCGCTCGCCCATCTTCTGCCAGGTGTCGGACACGTCCGACAGCGGCGACAGGTCGGCGGTCATCACGTCGTGGTAGGTCAGCGGCACGGTCGGTCCCCGGTCACATCTGGTCGAGGCTGGTGGGCAACGGCTGGAACGCGGGGTTCGTACCGATCGGCGGGTCGGTGACCAGCGGATTCGCACCGGCCGCCGGATTCGTACCGACGGCCGGGTTCGTACCGGTCAGCGGGTTCGTCACCAGCGGGTTGCCCGCGGCGGGGTGCGTGCTCAGCAGCGGGTTCGTCACCAGCGGGTTCGTGCCGACGCCCAGGTCGGTGCCGACGCCGAGGTCCTGGCCCTGGAAGAGCACCTTCGTGCCGCGCAAGGCGCTCAGTTCCGACTCGAGGCGGCTCATCAGGCGGCCGGCCTGGCCGCGCCAGGTGGTCATCGCGGTGGACAGGCCGGTGTCGGTGGCCCAGGCGGACAGGCCGGGCAGGCCGGTGTCGGGTTTGGCGTCGTTGAAGATCGGTGGAGGCGCCGGGGCGACCATCGGCGGGTGCACCGCGCCGCCGCCCTCGCCCATGCAGCCGGCCGACCGGGTGTCAGGGAGCAGGTTCTGCTCCATATACGTCACGGCCCGCTGCTTGTCGCTCGCCGAACTCGCCAGCGTCGACCCCTGCGCATGCTGTCCTTCGCTGCCCCCGGAACCCACGGGTCGTCCCCCTCGCGCACGCGCAGCCCCCACCCGCCGGGCGCCGGGCGGGCGCGCAGCGGGTGCCTCGGCAGCACCTTATGGGTGCCGCGAGTGCGGAAGACAACCTTCCAGTGACGCTGGGAACATCCGTGGCCCGAGCTTTGCCCGGGCCATCCCCCGTCACACCAGCACCGCAGCAGGCGGAAGGGCACCGGCCGCGGGCGCGGAAAAAATTCCGGGAACCCGGCCGCGCGGCGTTCAGGCGGCCGTCGGGATGTTCGCGTTGACCCACGCCACGACATCGCCCGTCGGGGTGCCCGGGGTGAAGATCGCGGCGACGCCGAGGGCCTTGAGCGGGGGGATGTCCGCGTCGGGGATGATGCCGCCGCCGAAGACCTTGATGTCCTCGGCGTCGCGGTCCTTGAGCAGCTCGATGACCTTGGCGAAGAGGGTCATGTGGGCGCCGGACAGGATGGACAGGCCGATGGCGTCGGCGTCCTCCTGGATGGCGGTGTCGACGACCTGCTCGGGGGTCTGGTGGAGGCCGGTGTAAATGACCTCCATGCCGGCGTCCCTGAGTGCGCGGGCGATGACCTTGGCCCCGCGGTCGTGGCCGTCGAGTCCAGGTTTCGCGACCACTACGCGGATCGGACCGGACACACCCATCTCTGCCTCCATGCGTATGACTCGCGGCCGTGACTGCGCTGCGTGAACGTGTGTGAACGAACGTTATCGTCCGCGTCCGGTGCCCGTCAGTTTTACGGAAGGCACCGAGGGGGAAATCACACAGTGGGACAGATTCCCCAGATGTCGGGCCGACGGCGGCCTCCCAGGGCGTAGGGACACGTCCGGGCCGTCCGGCGACCCGCCGGGTTCTCTGAGGAGCCGCTGTCAGGACGCCGCATTGCCGCGCTCGCCAGCCGCAGGGCGCGGTGATGCGGCATCCGCGGACCGTCCGCGGGCGCCGGCTTCTGCGATGGCGTCCGGGGTCGGTGCGGACCCCGGCCGCGACGGGAGGTGGGCCATGGCCGGCCAGTCGTCAGGGGCGGAGCAAGGCGCGGGGAAGACCGTGGGTAAGGCCGCGGGCAAGAGTTCAGGCAGGGCCGCGGGCAAAGGCTCAGGCAAAGGCTCGGGACACGGCCCACGGGCGGGCGCGGACCGGGAGGAGGCCCCCGGCGAGGGGTCGGGAAAGGGCTCGGACGGCGCGGGCGCGGGCAGCACGGGGAGCCGCCTGTGGCACGGCGTCGGCCTGGCCCGGGCCACCGCGATGGACCTGGCACTCCTGGCGGGCCATCTGGTGCTCTATCCGACCGGCATGCTCCCGGAGCGCGACCAGGCCCGGGAGGCGGTCAGGGCACACCCGCCCGTGCTGCTGCTGCACGGCTTCGTGGACAACCGTTCGACCTTCGCGGTGCTGCGCCGCTCGCTGCACCAGCACGGCTGGCCGCAGGTCCAGGCGCTCAACTACTCGCCGCTCATCGGTGACATCCGCACCGCCGCCGAGCTGCTGGGCCGCCATGTGGAGGAGATCTGCGCGCACACCGGCCGCCGCCGGGTGGACATCGTCGGGCACAGCCTCGGCGGGCTGATCGCCCGCTATTACGTGCAGTGCCTGGGCGGTGACCTGCGGATCCGTACGCTGGTCACGCTGGGTACACCCCATGCCGGCACCCGGGCGGTGCCGGCGCTGGCGCCGCATCCGATCATCCGGCAGATGCGGCCGGGCTCGGACGTGCTCGCCGAGCTGGCGGGACCCGCTCCCAAGTGCCGCACACGGTTCGTGGCTTTCTGGAGCGATCTGGACCAGCTGATGATCCCGGTGGAGGCCGCCTGCCTGATCCACCCGGACCTGCCGGCGGAAAACGTCAAGGTCAGCGGGGTCGGACACCTCGCGCTGCCGGTGCACGGGACGGTCGTCACCGAGATCCGCCGGGCCCTTGCGGGGACCGGGCCGCTGCGCCCGGCCATCGAGGCGGCATAACGGACACATAACGGTCGAATATCGACCGAACGCCGGGCAAGCCGGACGTCAGGTTACGGGCAGAGATTGTCGCCGCCACCTACAGCGGGCTACAGTCACCGCTAATTCTCCTGCTGCCGAGGCGAAAGAGAAGCTGGCGGTGAACGAACGTCCCCCCTCGGGGTACACCCCCGACTACGACGCCTACACGTACGACGCCTATTCCACGGGCGCCTACCAGGCTGTCGGCACCCTCTTCGCGGACGACACCACGACCGGGACGTACGGGTACATCCCGCCGCAGACCCCCTTTTACGGCTACGACCAGCTGCAGGCCCCGGCCCCGCAGCAGAGCCAGGACTACGCCTACGGCACCGGCTACAGCTACGACCACGGCCGGCTGCCGGACGCGCAGCCCGAGCAGCAGCAGAGCTACGACCCGTACGGCTACCCGGCCGGCGCCACGTACTACGACACCGGGACGTACGACGCCCAGCAGTTCGCGTCGTACCAGCAGCCGCAGGCGCCCCAGCAGGACTGGGACTCCGGCGCCTACCCCGCGTACGGATACGGCTACGCCTACGACGCCAGCGGGGACACCGGGGTCTACGAGCAGTTCCCGCAGCAGCAGTACGAGCAGCAGCAGTACGAGCAGCCCCAGCAGACCCGGCAGCAGCACGCGTACGAGCAGCAGCCCCCGTACGAGTACCAGGAGCCGGCCCCCGAGCCGCAGCACGGGACCGGGGTGGCCGCCGAGCCGGACGCGTACGCGTACACGTACGAATATCCGCGAACGCACGAGCCCGACCTCGCAGCGGTCACCGACCACGCCGAGGAGCCGGCGGCCGCCGCGGAGCGGCACGACTACGCCGCCGACGGCTTCGAGCCCGGAGTGCCGGCGGCCCGCAGCCGCCGCCGCAAGCCCGCCAAGCGCTCCGCGCTGCTCACCGTGGCGGTGCCCTCGGTCGCCGTGATGGGTGTGGCGGCGGTCGGCGCGGCCGCCGTGACCGGGGTGGGCGTGGCGCAGGACACGGGCAAGGCCCAGGCCGACGCCCCGACGGCGACCGGCAAGGCGCCGACGACCCAGCTCGACCGGCAGCTCGCCGGGGTGAGCCAGGACGCGAGCGACTTCGCGGACCGCGCCAGCCGCACCCAGGAGCGGATCGACCTCAAGGACCGGCAGGCGGCGGCGAAGCGCGCGGCCGCCGCGGCGGCGGCCCGCAAGGAGGCGCTGCGGCCGAAGTTCGTGCTGCCGGTCAAGCAGAAGGGCCTGAGCGCCTACTTCGGGCAGGCCGGCGTCAACTGGATGGCCGTGCACACCGGCATCGACTTCCCGGTGATGGTCGGCACCCCGGTGGTGGCGGTGACCGACGGCACCGTCCGCACGCAGTGGAACAGCTCGTACGGCAACATGGCCATCGTCACCGCCCCGGACGGCACCGAGACCTGGTACTGCCACCTGAGCAGTACGAAGATCCGCAGCGGTTCGGTCAAGGCCGGCACCGTCATCGCCTACTCGGGCAACACCGGCAACACCACCGGACCGCACCTCCACCTGGAGGTACGGCCGAACGGCGGATCACCGATCGACCCGCTGCCGTGGCTGCTCAAGCACGGTCTCGACCCGCGGTAGGCAGGCGGCCGGCAGGCCGAACGCGGGGGTAGGCGGGCGCCCGGGTGAGCAGACGCCCTACAGCTTCTCCACCGGCGCATACCGCAGCAGCAGCTGCTTGGGGCGCTCGTCGCCGAAGTCGATCGTCGCCTTCTCGTCGCCCGGCTGCCCGGTGACCGAGACGACCGTGCCCAGGCCGAACTGGTCGTGCGTGACCCGGTCGCCCACCTTCAGCGAGATGACCGGCCGGTCGCCGACCGAGCGCCGGGTCGCGAACCCGCCCGAGGCCCCGCCGCGCCGCCCGCCGTCCGCACCGATCGTGCTGGACACCGAGGCGGCCGCCTTCGACACCGGAGCGCCGGCGGCGGACCCGGTCCGCTTCCACTCGATGAGGCTCTCCGGGATCTCCTCGAGGAAGCGCGACGGCGGGTTGTACGACGGCTGGCCCCAGGCGCTGCGCATCATCGAGCGGGTCAGGTAGAGCCGTTCGCGGGCGCGCGTGATGCCGACGTACGCCAGCCGCCGCTCCTCCTCCAGCTCCTTGACCTGTCCCAGCGCCCGCATGTGCGGGAAGACGCCGTCCTCCATGCCGGTGAGGAAGACGACCGGGAATTCCAGGCCCTTGGCGGTGTGCAGGGTCATCAGGGTGATGACGCCGCCCGCCTCCGCGTCGTCGTCGGGGATCTGGTCGGAGTCGGCGACCAGGGCGACGCGCTCCAGGAAGTCGGACAGGGTGCCGGGCTCGTCCTCGCCCCGCTCCTGCTCGAACTCCAGCGCCACGGCCGCCAGTTCCTGGAGGTTCTCCACCCGGGTCTCGTCCTGCGGGTCGGTGGAGGCCTGCAACTCGGCGAGGTAGCCGGTGCGTTCCAGCACCGCTTCCAGGACGACGGCGGGCCCCGCGCCCGATTCGACGATGGTGCGCAGCTCGTCCATCAGGGTGTTGAACCGCCGGACCGCGTTCGCCGAGCGGGCCGCCATGCCGTACGCCTCGTCAACCCGGCGCAGGGCGGCGGCGAATGACACCTTCTCACGCAGCGCGAGGGCGTCGATCATCGCCTCGGCCCGGTCGCCGATGCCGCGCTTGGGCACGTTGAGGATGCGGCGCAGCGGCACGCCGTCCTCGGGGTTGGCCAGCACCCGCAGGTACGCGAGCACGTCGCGGACCTCGCGCCGCTCGTAGAAGCGGACGCCGCCGACGACCTTGTAGGGCAGGCCGACCCGGATGAAGACCTCTTCGAAGACCCGGGACTGCGCGTTCGTGCGGTAGAAGACGGCGACGTCACCGGGCCGGGCGTCGCCCGCGTCCGTGAGGCGGTCTATCTCGTCGGCGACGAACTGCGCCTCGTCGTGCTCCTGGTCGGCGGCGTAGCCGGTGATGACCGGGCCGTCGCCGGACTGGGTCCACAGGTTCTTCGCCCGCCGCCCGGCATTGCGCTCGATGACGGAGTTCGCGGCGGACAGGATCGTCTGCGTGGAGCGGTAGTTCTGTTCGAGCAGGATCGTGCGGGCGTCCGGGTAGTCCTCCTCGAACTGGAGGATGTTGCGGATGGTGGCACCGCGGAAGGCGTAGATCGACTGGTCGGCGTCACCGACGACGCACAGCTCCGCCGTCTCCTCGCCGGTGCCCACCAGCTCGCGCACCAGGGTGTACTGGGCGTGGTTGGTGTCCTGGTACTCGTCCACGAGGACGTGCCGGAAGCGCCGCCGGTAGTGCTCGGCGACGTCCGGGAAGGCCTGCAGCAGGTTGACGGTGGTCATGATGATGTCGTCGAAGTCCAGCGCGTTGGCCTCGCGCAGCCGGGCCTGATACAGCGCGTAGGCCTCGGCGAGCTTCTTCTCGACGGCGTTCTCCGCCTGGGCGGCGAAGGTCTCCTCGTCGATGAGCTCGTTCTTGAGGTTGGAGACCTTCGCGCTGAAGGACTTCGGCGGATACTGCTTGGGGTCCAGGTCGAGGTCCCGGCAGACCAGGGCCATCAGGCGCCTGGAGTCGGCGGCGTCGTAGATCGAGAACGACGAGGTGAAGCCGAGCACCTTCGACTCGCGGCGCAGGATGCGGACGCAGGCGCTGTGGAAGGTGGAGACCCACATCACCTTCGCGCGCGGGCCGACGAGCTGCTCGACCCGCTCCTTCATCTCGCCCGCGGCCTTGTTGGTGAAGGTGATCGCGAGGATCGAGCCGGGGTGGACGTGGCGGGCCGAGAGCAGGTGCGCGATGCGATGGGTCAGCACCCTGGTCTTGCCCGAGCCCGCGCCCGCGACGATGAGCAGCGGCCCGCCGGCGTGCTCGACGGCGGCGCGCTGCTGGTCGTTGAGCCCTTCGAGCAGCTGCGCGGGGTCGGTGGCCGGGCGCGGGGCGCCGTCGCGGTAATACGCGTCGCGCCCGCCGCCGCCGTCGCCACCGAAACCCCGGTCCTCCGGGGGCGGAGGCGCGTCGGGGTCGGCGGGTTCCGGCGCCACATGCAGACCGGGCAGGAAGTCGTCGTCAAAGAGGCTGCTCATCGCCTCCTGAGTCTAGGCGCCCCCACCGACACCGGGCGCCCGCTTCCCCCTGCACACCCCACTCGTAGCCCTCCCTTACCCAGCGTGACATCCCTCCTTGATTACGAAAAGGTATCGGGCCTATCGGACACCGCTCTTCCCAGCGGTGGCGGCGCCCGGCTACCGTGCCGCACCAGGCAGCGCCGAAAGGAGTCCGCCGGGCATGGCGACACACCGTAAGTCCCGTACCGCGATACTGACCGCCCCGCGCACCGCCGTGGGGCTGACGACGGCCGCCCTGGCCACCGTGACCCTCTTCTCCGAGACCGCGGGCGCCGCGCCGGCCGCCCCCGCCCCGCAGCAGTCGATCGCCGCGGTGCAGGCGAAGGTCGACGCGCTCCAGCACCAGGCGGAGGTCGCCACCGAGGCCTACAACGGCGCCAAGGAGAAGGTCAGCCGGCAGAACGCCACCGTCAACAAGCTGCTGACGCAGGCGGCGCAGAAGACGCAGGCGCTGAACGACTCGCGCCGGCTGCTGGGGCAGTACGCGGCGGCGCAGTACCGCAGTGGCGGCGACGACTCGGCCGGGCGCTACCTGCTGGCGACCGACCCGCAGGACCTGCTGGACCAGGCGCATCTGGAGAACCTGCTGGGGCAGCGGCAGAAGACGGCCGTCGAGTCCTACCGCGTGCAGCAGGCCGCGGCCACCCAGCAGCGCATCGAGGCGGCCAAGAGCCTGGCGACGCTGACCACCCAGCAGGCGCAGCTGCGCAGCGCCAAGGCCGATGTGCAGTCCAAACTGGGCGCCTCGCAGAAGCTGCTCAACAGCCTCACCGCGCAGGAGAAGGCGCGGCTGGCGGCGCTCCAGGCCAAGCGGGAGGCGGAGGCCAGGCAGAAGGCCGCCGCGCTGGCGAAGGCGGAGAAGGCCAGGGCCGCGGCCGCGGCGAAGCTGGCGGCCGCCAAGAAGCCGGCCGGCGGGACGACCACCACCCCGGCCGCCACCCCGGCGAACGCGTCGGTGAGCGCCAAGGCCATCGCCTTCGCGCGCGCCCAGCTGGGCGAGCCGTACGTGTGGGGCGCGACGGGCCCCAGCTCCTGGGACTGCTCGGGCCTGACGCAGGGCGCCTACAAGGCGGCCGGCATCGACCTGCCGCGGACCACCGGTGAGCAGGTCGGCGTCGGCACCCGGGTGTCCACGTCGAACCTGGAACCGGGCGACCTGATCTTCTTCTACAGCGACCACAGCCACGTCGGCATCTATATCGGCGGCGGCAACATGATCCACGCTCCGCACACGGGAACGGTCGTCAAGGTCGCCCCGATCACCGAAATGCCGATCTATGGCGCGGTTCGTCCTTACTAGTCGAATCACCAAAGGTGAGATCACGAAGCGATTTCGGTCACGTTGCGATCCCAAACTTCCCAACTTCCGGCGAAGTTGAGTACGGTAACCCGCTAGGTGACGCGTTCACCGCCGGTGAAAGTGCCGGCACCGCGCCGCCTCCGCTCAATCCGGCCCAGGCCGGAACCGGGGACCCACCACGCAGAATTGGGGTGAATCGGGACAGACGCCAGCTGGTGTCCGACCCGTAGGGCTACCTTTCCAGCCCGAACCCGACAGCTAACCCGGTCGGCGGTTCACGGAAGGAGTCGCCTTCGTGGCGTCGCACCGCAAGCCGCGTCCGCGGATACTCGCCTCGACCGCCCCCCGCGCGGCGGTCGGCGTCACCGCCGCGGCGATCGCCTCGGTCACCCTGCTCAGCGAGAGCGCGACCGCGGCGCCCGCCAAGCCCTCCATCTCCGAGGTCAAGGCGCAGATCGACACCCTGAACCAGCAGGCCGAGGTCGCCACGCAGGACTACGACCAGGCCAAGGAGCAGACCGACACGCAGCGGGCCAAGACCGACCAGCTGCTCGCCCAGGTCGCCCAGAAGACCGAGCAGATGAACGCGTCCCGCCGGGTGCTCGGCCAGTTCGCGAGCGAGCAGTACCGCAACGGGGGCATCGACCAGACCGTGCAGCTGCTGCTCGCCGCCGACCCCGAGCAGTTCCTCAACGAGTCGCACATGGTCAGCCAGCTCTCCGCGACCCAGACCGACGCACTGAAGAACTTCCGGATCCAGCAGGAGCAGGCGTCGATCCAGCGGGCGCAGGCCACCGCGAGCCTGACCCAGCTCACCAACTCGCAGAAGCAGCTGGCCACCCAGAAGAAGACGGTGCAGACCAAGCTGGCGGCCGCGCAGAAGCTGCTCAACAGCCTCACGGCGGCGCAGCGCGCGAAGATCGCGAGCATACACAAGGGCTCGTCGTCGACCTCCTCGTCGAGTCCCTCCTCCTACACCTACAACGGCCCCGCGAGCGGCCGCGCCGCCGAGGCCATCGCCTTCGCGCTGGCCCAGCGCGGCAAGCCGTACGTCTTCGGCGCCACCGGCCCCGGCTCGTTCGACTGCTCGGGCCTGACCCAGGCGGCCTACCGGGCGGCGGGCATCTCCCTCGGCCGGACCACCTACGACCAGGTCAAGGACGGCGTCCCCGTCTCGAAGGCCGACCTGCGGCCCGGCGACCTGATCTTCTTCTACTCCGGCGAGTCCCACGTGGGCATCTACCTGGGCAACGGCCAGATCGTGCACGCCCCGCACACCGGCGCGGTCGTCGAGGTCGCCCCGATGAGCTGGATGCCCTTCGCCACCGCCCGCCGCGTGGCCTGACGGCCGCGGGCGGCCGCCGGCGCGCAAGGCACATCCGCGGGCGCGCGCGGCGGGAAACGGACCTTCGGTCAGGCTGGGTCCGTTTCCCTTGCGCTCACCCGTCGAACGGCGGTCGTTTCCGTGCAGGGGACGACCGATACAGGGCAGTCCCGGTCACCGTGGCCCGGTGCGCCCCCGGGCAGGTTTAGCGTCGCTCCTCAGGTGGCCGACACCCCACTGCCGTCCGGTTTCGGGCGGCACCGGTCACCCCCGCCGAAGGCCCGGCGGTGTCCTGCTCCCCCGTGCAGGCACCGCCGGGCCGTCCCCTCGGAAGGAGTGACGGCCCGCGATGGCCTCACACAGTCCCACCCGCTCGCACCGCGGGAAGCGCCCCGCCTTAACCGGCAGCGGCACCCCGGGGCCCCTCGGCCCCACCCGCGACAGCACCCGCAGCACCACCACCCGCACCACCACCCGCACCACCGCCCGGATCGGCGTCACCCTCGCGCTCGCGTCCGCCGCCTCCGTCTCGCTGCTCGGTGAGACCGGGCACGCGGCGCCGAAGCTCACCCCGGACCAGGTCAGGACGAAGGTGGCCGCGCTCTACCAGCAGGCGGAGCAGGCCACGGAGGACTACGACGGCGCCAAGGAGCAGGCCGCCACGGCGAATTCCGCGGTCTCCGCCCTCCAGGACGAACTGGCCCGCAAGACCGCGACGTGGAACAGCACCAGGGACGCGCTCGGCAGTATCGCCGCCGCCCAGTACCGCTCGGGCGGTATCGACCCGCTGCTGCAGCTCGCGCTCAGCTCGACCCCTGACACGTATCTGGCACGGGCGTCGTATCTCGACCAGGCCGGCACCCAGCAGAGCACCGTGCTGGCCCGACTGGCTTTCCAGCAGCGGGACATCGCCGCAACCCGCGCCCGGGCCCAGGGCAAGCTGGCCGCGCTGCGGGACGCGCAGGCCAGGGTCGCGGACCACAAGCGCACCGTGAATTCCGAACTCGCCGCCGCCCAGGCGCTGCTGGCGCAGCTGACCGCGGCCCAGCGGGCGGCCGTCGCGGCCGACGACGGGCCGGGCCGGGCGGCCGGTAGGCACGCGCCGGGCACCGCGGCCGCGAACCGGAACACCGTACGCGTCCCGCTCGCCTCCATCGCCGCGCCCTCCCCGCGCGCGGCCCGCGCGGTGGCCTTCGCCTACGGCGCGCTGGGCCTGCCCTACGTGTGGGGCGCCACCGGACCGCACGCGTACGACTGCTCGGGCCTGGCCCAGGCGGCCTGGCGTGCCGCCGGGGTGTCGCTCCCCCGCACCACCTACACGCAGATCACCGCGGGCCCCCGCGTCTCCCGGTCCCAACTCCAGCCGGGCGACCTGGTGTTCTTCTACTCGGGCATGAGCCACGTCGGCATCTACATCGGCGGCGGCAACATGATCCACGCACCGCACCCCGGCGCGTCGGTCCGTGTCGCCCCGATCAGCGAGATGCCCTTCGCCGGGGCGGTGCGACCCGGCTGAGCCGGGCGCGGTGGTCGGACGCCCCCGACCGGCGCGGCCCCCCGGGTCGGACGGGACGCCGTGGCGCCCGTCAGACCAGCCGGCGGGCCGTCGCCCAGCGGGTCAGCTCGTGGCGGTTGGAGAGCTGGAGCTTGCGCAGCACCGCGGAGACATGCGACTCGACGGTCTTCACCGAGATGAAGAGCTGCTTGGCGATCTCCTTGTATGCGTATCCGCGGGCGATCAGGCGCAGGACCTGGCGTTCGCGCTGCGTGAGGCGGTCGAGGTCCTCGTCGACCGGCGGGGCGTCGGTGGAGGCGAAGGCGTCGAGGACGAAGCCGGCCAGGCGGGGGGAGAAGACGGCGTCGCCGTCGCGGACGCGGAAGATGGAGTTGATCAGGTCGGGGCCGGTGATGGTCTTGGTGACGTAGCCGCGGGCGCCGCCGCGGATGACGCCGATGACGTCCTCGGCCGCGTCGGAGACGGACAGCGCGAGGAAGCGCACCGGGTGGTCGGGGTCGGCGGCCAGGGCGGCGCAGCGGCGCAGCACCTCGACGCCGCCGCCGCCGGGCAGGTGGACGTCGAGCAGGACGACCTCCGGGCGGGTGGCGGTCACGACGGTCACCGCCTGGTCGACGTCGGCGGCCTCGCCGACGACCTCGACGCCGGTCTCCGCGGTGGCGCCGATCTCGGCCTGCACGCCGGTGCGGAACATCCGGTGGTCGTCCACCAGGACCACCCTGACGTGCCGCTCCCCCTGCGGGGCCGATTCCGTGTCCGTCATGCCGTCACCCTCTCCATCTCAAGTTCGACTTCGGTGCCGCCGCCCGGCGCGGAGCGCAGCCGCGCCTCGCCCCCGTTGCGCCGCATCCGGCCGATGATCGATTCCCTGACGCCCATCCGGTCGTCCGGCACGGCGTCGAGGTCGAAGCCGGGCCCGTGGTCGCGCACCGACACGAAGACCTGGGTGTCCTCGACTTCGGCGTAGACCTGTACGGCCGCCCCGCCACCGTACTTGGCGCCGTTCACCATGGCTTCCCGCGCGGCCTGCGTCGTCGCGACGAGGCGGTCGTCCAGCGGGCAGTCGCCGACGCAGACCACCTCCACCGGTACCCCGTGCGCGTCCTCCACCTCGGCGGCGGCGGCCCGCACCGCGTCGGCCAGGGTCGTCGGCTCGTCGTCGCGGCCGGTGCCCTCGGGGCGGTAGAGCCAGGCGCGCAGCTCGCGCTCCTGGGCGCGGGCGAGCCGGGAGACCTCGCGGGGGTCGTCGGCGCTGCGCTGGATCAGGGTGAGGGTGTGCAGCACCGAGTCGTGCACGTGGGCGGCGACCTCGGCCCGCTCCTGGGCGCGGATGCGCATCAGCCGCTCCGCCGACAGGTCCTGCGTCATCCGCACCAGGTACGGCCCGGCTATCAGCGCGACACCGACCAGGACGGCGAGCGCGGCCTGCAGGATGCCGCCGACGTGGGTACCGGTGCCGCGCACCACGATGAAGCCGGTGACGCCGGCGATGACCAGCGCGACACCGCCGGCCGCTCGTACCAGCGGCCAGAAGCGCTTGCCGTGGCTCATCTCGACCCAGCGGGCCTTGCGGGCGTTGTCGGCCTGCCGCCACACCAGGGCCACGCCGAGCCCGACGATCAGCAGCGGCCACACGGCACGGTTGGCGGCGCCGAGGTTGAGGTTGTCGATGAGGATGCCGGTGCCGACCGCGAGCGCGATCAGCGCCATGACCTGGCCCTTGTCGGGCCGTTTGCCGGCCAGCCAGGAGCGGGCGTCGCGCGGCTCCTTCGCCTCGGCGACACCGCCGATGCCGAGCGGCACGAAGAACCAGAAGACGGCGTAGAGCAGCACGCCGATGCCGTTGAAGGCGGCGAGCACCAGGAAGAGCGCCCGCACCCACAGCACGGGCAGCCCGAGGTGCCCGGCGAGCCCGCGGGCGACGCCGCCGACCATCCGGCCCTCGGAGCTGCGGTAGAGCTTGCGCACGCCGGGGTCGGCGGACTCCGGCGGGTTGAGGAAGGACGCGCCGGTACGGCCGCCGGGGGCGCCCGCGGGCGGACCGGCGGGCGTCCGCGCGCCGCCGCCCGGCGGTCCCGTGTGCGCCCCGGACGGGGCACTGCTCGCTGACATACCCCGATCGTCACACGTATGGACCCGCCGGGGCATCAGGGTCGGACCCCCAAGGGTCGCCCCGGGTGGCGGACCAGGGTCGGATCAGGGTCCGACCAGGGTCGGGGCAGGTGCCGGGCGGCGCCGGGAGGCGCCACCATGGTGGCCATGACGTACGAGCCGCACGACGAGGCAGCACCCACCGGTGCCACCCGCGCCACCGCCGGGGAGGAATCGGCGCCCGAGGAGAGCGCGCGCCGACCGCGTATCGCCCGGGGCCGGGAGCACAAGGTGCTGGCCGGCGTCTGCGACGGCGCGGGCCGCTACTTCGGCGTCGACCCGGTGATCTTCCGTATCGTGCTCGCCGTCCTGTCGCTGACCGGCGGCATAGGCCTGATCATCTACGGCATGGGCTGGCTGGTCATCCCGCAGGAGGGCGAGGAGCAGAGCGAGGCGCACCGGCTGATGTCGGGGCGGATCGAGGGGGCCCCGCTGACCGCGGTCCTGATGGCGCTGGTCGGCTGCGGCCTGTACGCCTCGATGCTCGGCAACGGCGCCAACCAGGCCTTCTCACTGATCCTGCTGTTCGCCACCGCGAGCGCCGTCTACTGGTCGACGCAGCGCAGGCGGGCGCCCGGCGAGGCGGCCTCGCCGGCGGCGGCCGCGGGCGTGGTGGACGCGCCGCCCGCCGTCCAGGCGCCGCCGGAGCCGGGCGGGTCGCCGTCCTGGTGGCGCGACCCGCTGGCGAAGGAGCCGCCGCCGTATCTGTGGGGCCCCGACGACGGGCCGTACGGCGACATCGACCGGCAGGCGTGGCGGGACCGGAAGAAGGCGGTCAGGGCGGGGCAGGAGCGCAACTGGCCGTTCGCGCTGGCGGTCCTGCTGCTGACGGTAACGGCGCTGGCGGTCGGCACCGGGGTGTCCTGGCCGTACCAGCCGGTGCGCGTCAGCGCGGAGATCGGCCTGGCGTCGGCGCTCGGCGTGCTGGGCGCGGCCTTCGTGGTCGGGTCCTTCGCCGGACGGGCCAGGGGCGGCACCGCATTCTTCGCGGTGCTGACGCTGGCGGCGCTGGTCGGCGTCACCTCGCTGCCCAGGACCGGCCACGGCGTGGGCACCACCACCTGGCGCCCGGTCACCGCGGCGGGCGTGCACCAGCTGTACGAGCGCGGCACCGGGCGCGGCCTGCTCGACCTGCGCGCGCTCCCGCTGGACGGCGGCACCGTGCACACCCACCTCAAGGTGGGCGCGGGCCAGGCGGAAGTGCTGCTGCCACCGGGCGCCACCGTGGTGCTCGACTACGACCTCGGCGCCGGTGAGACCGTGCTGCCGGGAAAGGTGAATCACGGCGTGGACGTCAAGACCGGACAGCACCGCACGGTGACGCTGCGGCCCCCCGCGGGCACCGCGTCGACCGGCACCCTCGACCTGCGGGTCGAGGTCGGCGTCGGCCGGCTCAAGGTGGTCCGGTGAACAGGCACCGCTTCGAACCCGCGGCCCTGGTCATGGGCCTGGTCCTGATCACCCTGACCGTCTTCTTCCTGCTGGACGCGGGCGGCGTGTGGGACCTGCGCCCCTCCCGCTCAGGCCCGCTGGCCCTCGGCGGCCTGGCACTGGCCGCCGCGGCCGGCATCGTCACGCAGGCGGCGCGGTCCGTACGGGCCCGCCGTGCACGGCGGCGCCCGTAGCGTCCGCGGTGGCGGTACGCGCCGCCGGCACGGCGCCACCCTGCCGGCGGCGGCGCAGCCACCGGTCGAGGGACACGGTGGGCGCCCCGGCCAGCACCAGCGGCAGCCACGCCATCAGGTACGCCAGGTCGTTGCCGTAGTAGTACGGCGACGTGGACCAGCTCACGGTCAGCCACAGGCTCAGCGAGATCGCCGCACCGCCGGCCGCCGCGACCCGCCCCAGCAGCCCGACCAGCGTGCCGAGGCCGACCGCCAGCTCGCCGAGCGCTATCGCGTACCCGAACGGATGCGGCGCCTTGAGCGCGAGGTCGATCATCCCGGGGATCGCGGCCGAGTCGTGCGACCCGTGCAGGATCTGCACCAGCGACCCGCTGGCACCGTCGGAGAGGAAGGTGTCACTGGTCAGCTTGTCCAGGCCGGCGTAGATGAAGGTCACCCCGAGGAAGACCCGCAACGGCAGCAGAGCATGGCGCCGGGCGGTCTCCCGCCAGCTGTCGATGGTGTCGCGCATCGTCTCCCGCCTCTCCCGCCGCGCGCGTGTCGTCGAGCGGAAGCGGCCTTCCGGTGCGCGGGCGTCCGAGAGTCATACGTACACCAGCGCGCTGTGACTCACCCGAACGGCGAGAAGTCCGCGGGAGGCGCGGAAGACGGCCGCCCGGCGGCTACTCCCACTCGATCGTGCCCGGGGGCTTGCTCGTGATGTCGAGGGTGACCCGGTTGACGTCCTTGACCTCGTTGGTGATGCGGGTGGAGATACGGGCCAGGATGTCGTAGGGCAGGCGGGACCAGTCGGCGGTCATCGCGTCCTCGGAGGAGACCGGGCGCAGCACGATGGGGTGGCCGTAGGTGCGGCCGTCGCCCTGGACGCCGACCGAGCGGACGTCGGCGAGCAGTACGACCGGGCACTGCCAGATGTCCCGGTCCAGGCCGGCCGCGGTCAGCTCCTCGCGGGCGATCGCGTCGGCCTCGCGGAGCAGGTCGAGGCGCTCGCGGGTGACCTCGCCGACGATGCGGATGCCCAGGCCGGGCCCGGGGAAGGGCTGCCGCTGGACGATCTCCTCGGGCAGGCCCAGCTCCTGGCCGACCATCCGGACCTCGTCCTTGAAGAGCTTGCGCAGCGGTTCGACCAGCTGGAATTCCAGGTCCTCGGGGAGGCCGCCGACATTGTGGTGCGACTTGATGTTGGCGGTGCCGGTGCCACCGCCGGACTCCACCACGTCGGGGTAGAGGGTGCCCTGGACCAGGAACTCCACCGGGTGGTCGCCGGGCGCCTCTGCGACGATCTCGGCCTGCGCCTGCTCGAAGACCCGGATGAACTCCCGGCCGATGATCTTGCGCTTCTGCTCGGGGTCGGACACCCCGGCCAGCGCGGACAGGAAGCGCTCGGAGGCGTCCACGACCCTGAGCTGCACCCCGGTCGCGGCCACGAAGTCCTTCTCGACCTGCTCGGTCTCGCCCTTGCGCATCAGCCCGTGGTCGACGTAGACGCAGGTCAGCTGGCTGCCGATGGCCTTTTGGACCAGGGCGGCCGCGACGGCGGAGTCGACGCCGCCGGACAGGCCGCAGATGGCCCGGCTGCTGCCGACCTGGGCGCGGATCAGCGCGACCTGCTCGTCCACCACGTTGGTGGTGGTCCAGGTCGGGGCCAGGCCGGCGCCGCGGTAGAGGAAGTGCTCGAGGATCTGCTGGCCGTGCGTGGTGTGCAGCACCTCGGGGTGGTACTGCACGCCGTAGAGCCGCTTCTCGTCGTTCTCGAACGCGGCGACCGGGACGACGTCGGTGGAGGCGGTCACCGTGAAGCCCTCGGGCGCGGCCGAGCACGCGTCGCCGTGCGACATCCACACCGACTGCTGGTCGGGGGTGCCCTCGAAGAGCGTCGAGGCGGCCCTGGAAACGGTCAGCTCCGTACGCCCGTACTCGCGCGCCCCGGTGTTGTCGACGGTGCCGCCCAGCGTCGTCGCCATCAGCTGGAAGCCGTAGCACATGCCGAAGACCGGCACCCCGGCCTCGAAGAGCGCCCGGTCCAGCGTCGGCGCGCCCGGCTCGTAGACCGACGAGGGGCCGCCGGACAGGATGACCGCCTTCGGGCCCTTCGCCAGCATCTCGGCGACCGGCATGGTCGAGGGCACGATCTCGCTGTACACCCGCGCCTCACGCACCCGGCGGGCGATGAGCTGGGCATACTGCGCCCCGAAGTCGACGACGAGGACGGTGTCCGTCGCGGCCTCGGTGCTGGGGTCGGGGGCGGCGGGGGTCGCAGATGCCACGGGCTGCCTTCCGGCGGTTGCTGCAATGGGGTCGGATACCAATTCTACCGTCGCCCCGATCGGCCCCATGACCTCGCACACCCGGCGACCCTTTCGAGGGGGATCACCCAAACGGCACGTGACCGGGCGGTGGCCCCTTCGTTGGAGGTGGTGTCCGTGCCAGCCAGGGGCGGTAACCCAACACCACGCGTGGAATGGACACCGCCCAGACGCAGCTGGGCGGGGTGTGACCGGTGCGATGAGGCGGGCCGCAGCAATGCGCCCGCCGTGGGACCTCGCCTCGGTGCAAAGGTGACCGGACGGCAGGGGACAGCAGCCCGGTCACGACTCTAAAGAGGCGGTCGGTGCCGGGGACGCCCGGAACCGGCCGCTCTGCGAAGAGAACACCACGCAGCACACATTACAGCGTGTTCCGCACTATTTGTCAGGAACGGTCTGCGCCGGCGGCACCGCGGGAACGGGCAGCAGCGGCAGCCGCAGACCGCCGAAGGCGTCCTCCGGCACCACCGGGGCGGTCGGCCTGACCGCGGCGATCCTGCGGTAGGCCTCGCCCTGGGCCGGCCGCGGGTCCGCCTCGCCCCGGTTCGGCCACAGCGACATCGCCCGTTCCGCCTGCGCGGTGATGGTCAGCGACGGGTTCACGCCGAGGTTCGCCGACACGGCCGCGCCGTCCACCACATGGATGCCCGGGTAGCCGAAGAGCCGGTGGTAGGGGTCGATCACGCCGTGCTCGGCGTCCTCGCCGATCGGGCAGCCGCCCAGGAAGTGCGCGGTCATCGGGCGCTGCGTGGCCTCGCCGACATTGCTGCCGGGGAAGCCGTTGATCTGCTCGGCGATCAGCCGGGCCGCCTGCGCGCCCTCGGGGATGTGCACCGGGTTGGGCTCGCCGTGGCCCTGCCGCGCGGTCAGCAGCCCCTTGCCCAGGCCCTTGGTCTTCCGGTACGTCGCCAGCGAGTTGTCGCTGGTCTGCATGACCAGGCCGATGATCGTGCGCTCCGACCAGCGGTAGTTGGACAGCGAGCGCAGCGCCACCACCGGGTGCTTGACGTTGTTGCCGAGGAATTCCAGCCAGCGCGGCACCCTGCCGCGGTAGGGCGCGGCCAGCAGCGACAGCGAGCCCATCGCGTTGGAGCCGCGGCCGTAGCGGACCGGCTCGATGTGGGTGTGGTCGTTGGGGTGCACCGACGAGGTGATGGCCACGCCCCGGGTGAAGTCCAGCGTCCGGTCCGGGTGCTTCCTGCGGTAGCGGCCCGGCGTGGTCTGGGCGCCGACCAGCGCCTCCGAGTTCGTCCGGGTCAGCTCGCCGAGCCGGGCCGACATCCGGGGCAGCCGGCCGGCGTCCCGCATGGCGTGCAGCAGCGTCTGCGTGCCGTACGTGCCCGCCGCGACCACCACCTGCCCGGCCCGCAGTGCCCGCCGCTCGCCCTTCCTGCGGCGGTCGGTGGGGACGGTGGTGACCCGGTAGCCGCCCTCGGGGTCCTCGGCCAGGTCGACGACGGTGGTCATCGGGTGGACGACCGCGCCTGCCTGCTGCGCCAGGTGCAGGTAGTTCTCGTTGAGGGTGTTCTTGGCACCGTGCCGGCACCCGGTCATGCACTCCCCGCACTCGGTGCACGCCTTCCTGGACGGCCCGGCCCCGCCGAAGTACGGATCGGGGACCTCCTCGCCGGGCTTCGCCTTCTGCCGGCCGTCCGCGTCCTCACCGTCACCGAAGAAGACGCCGACGGGGGCCAGGTGGAAGGTGTCGCCGACACCCATCTGCTCGGCGGCGGCCTTCAGATGCACGTCCGAGGGCGTGACGGTGGGATTGAGCCGCACCCCGAGCATGCGCCGCGCCTGGTCGTAGTACGGCGCCAACTCCTCCTGCCAGTCGGTGATGCGGCCCCACTGGCGGTCCTGGAAGAAGGCGGCGGGCGGCACGTAGAGGGTGTTGGCGTAGTTGAGCGAGCCGCCGCCCACCCCGGCGCCGGCCAGCACCAGCACATTGCCGAGGACGTGGATGCGCTGGATGCCGTACAGGCCGAGCGCGGGCGCCCACAGGTAGTTCTTGACGTCCCAGGAGTTCCTGGGCAGTTCGTCACGGGCGAAGCGGCGGCCGGCCTCCAGCACCGCGACCCGGTAGCCCTTCTCGGTCAGCCGCAGCGCCGAGACGGCGCCGCCGAAGCCGGAGCCGATGACGATCACGTCGTAGTCGTGGCCGTGGCCGTCGTCGCGGCCGCTGTCCTTGGCGTCTTCCTGTGACATCCAGTGCCTCCCGCGCTCAGCGCATCCGGAGCTTCTTCATCAGCCGCAGCGAACGGGTCAGGAAAGCCGCGTACTTCTCGTCGTCCATGCCGAAGGAGGGCGCCATGGGGAGCAGCCGCTGCGTGGCGACGGTCTGGGCCTCGGTGAACTTCAGGATGCCCTCCGAGCCGTGCCTGCGGCCCAGCCCCGAGTCCTTCATGCCGCCCATCGGGGCGTGCACGCTGCCGTAGGCGGCGGCGTAGGCCTCGTTGACGTTCACCGTGCCCGAGCGCAGCCGGGCCGCGATACGGGCGCCGCGGCGGGTGTCCCGGGTCCAGACGCTGGAATTGAGGCCGTAATCCGTGGAGTTGGCCCGCTCGACCGCCTCCTCCTCGTCGCGGAAGCGGTAGACGGAGACGACCGGCCCGAAGGTCTCCTCGGTGCACACCGCCATCGGCGCCTCGACGCCGTCCAGGATCGTCGGCTCGTAGACGTACGGCCCGATGTCCGGCCGCGCCCGGCCGCCGGCCAGCACCTTCGCGCCCTTCTCGCGCGCCTCGTCCACGTGGCGCGTCACCACGTCCAACTGCCGCCGCCCCACCAGCGATCCCATGCCCGCGCCGTACGCCAGCGCCGTGCCGAGCCTCAACGCCTTCGTCCTGGCGGCGAATTTCGACAGGAAGGCGTCGGCCACCGTCTCGTCGACGAACAACCGCTCGACGGAGATGCACAGCTGGCCCGCCGAGGCGAAGCAGGCGCGGACCGCGCCGTCCGCGGCCTTGTCCAGGTCCGCGTCGCGCAGCACCAGCAGCGCGTTCTTGCCGCCCAGCTCCAGGCTCGCCCCGATCAGCCGGGCGGCCGCGCGCTGCGCCACCTCGCGGCCCGTGCGGGTCGAGCCGGTGAAGGACACGTAGTCAGCGTGGTCGACCACCGCGGGCCCGACGACCGGTCCGTCGCCGATCACGATCTGCCACACGCCCTCGGGCAGTCCCGCCTCGATCATCCGCTCGCGCGCCCACAGCGCGGTCAGCGCGGTCTCGGTGTCCGGCTTCATCACGACGGCGTTGCCCGCGACCAGGGCGGGCAGGGCGTCCCCCACCGACAGCTCGAACGGGTAGTTCCACGGGGCGATCTGCCCCACCACCCCGCGCGGCTGGCGCAGTTCGACCGTACGGGTCAGCGTCGGGATCGCGCCCTGGTGCCGCTTCGGCCCCAGATACGCCGGGGCCTTGCGCCCGTAGTGCCGCGCCGCCATCGCGACGACCTGCACCTCCTCGTGCGCGTGCAGGCGGGCCTTGCCCGTCTCGACCTGGATGAGGTCAAGCACCTCGGCCTGCCGCTCCAGGACCAGGTCGTGGAACCTGAGCAGTACGCCGGCCCGCCGGCGGACCGGCGTCCGCGCCCACGCGGCCTGGGCGCTCCTGGCCCTCCTGAACGCCTCCGCGACATCGTCCGGCGACGCCTCCGGATACTCGGCGAGCCGCTCGCCGGTGAGCGGCGTATGGCTCACCGTCCTGGTCTCCCCCAGCAGCCCGCGCGTCAGCCGCGCCACCACCTCGGGTGTGACGACGTCTCCCGCACTCCGCGCCCCGGCCGGTGCGGCCGGGTTCCCGTCCTGCGGTGCGATCGCTTCTGCCAGCTCCGGGGAATCCGTCATGCGGGTGAGGTTACGATGCCGGGTCACTGCGTGGCTACCCGTGAGTAAGCCCCATTCCGACCGTGACCCGATTCCCCGGCCTGCCCGGCCGGGCCTGGGGTAACCCTCGGTAGCGCCACCCCCGTCCCCGGGGGCCCCGGGGGGTGCGTGCCCCTTGCGGTGCGGTGCTTGCTTTCCCGCCTTCCCGGCTGGGCGCGCAGTTCCCCGCGCCCCTGAAAAACGCGTGCCCTCCTGCGCAAGGTCCAGCCCCCGGCAGGGGCCAACGCTGGGCGGAGGAGGACGGAGCGCCCCGCCGAAGAGGCGGGAAAGAAAGCAACGCACCGCAGGGGGCAATCGCCTCAGGGGGTGAAGGTGGTGCGGGCGGTGTCGAAGGTGGTGCGGGTCGATTCGACCTGGGTGACCGGGCCCGACACCCACATGTCGTACATGCGACCGTCCTGCGTCCAGCACAGGTCGAAGGTGCGGCGGGCGCCGCTGCCGTCGGCGAAGCCGTCGTAGGTGAACTCCCACAGCGCGGCCTCCCGGCCGTTCTGCGTGGTCCGGGTGATGACGCCGTCACGGTAACCGGCGTAGGGGCCGTGCGCGCCGAGCGCCTCGACGTGCTGGGCGTGCATGACGGCGTACGGGCCGCCGGGGTCGGGGGCCTGGACGCGCTCGCCGAAGCGGAAGGCGCGGTCGGGCGACCAGTAGTAGACGCGGGGTGCGGCCTCCTGCCGCGTGTAGCCGGCAGGAAGGGCGACGGAGAAGCCGCGCTTGTCGGTGACCGTACGGAAGCCGGCCGGCAGGGCCGGCGCCGGCGTGGTGGCCGCGACCGCCGGCGCCGGGGTGGGCGTGTGCGTCGAGGGCGCGGTCGTCGGCGGCGGTGCTGCGGCCGCGGGGTGGGCGCCGCTGTCCCGGGTGACCACGAGCGCCGCCGTGCCGCCCGCGACGACGGCGATGAGGATGGCGGCCCCCAGCACGGCGAGCACCCGGCGCTTGCGGCCCCGCGGCCGGGGCGGCGGCTCATCGACGGGGAGTTCGGGTGTCGGCGCGTCCGGGGTGGGCGGCTCGACGCCGGTCTCGGCGTAGGCGACCAGGACGGTCTGCACGTCCGCCGCGGCCATCCGGCGGGCCGGGTCCCGTTCGAGCAGCGCGCGGACGACCGGCAGCAGCGGGCCGACCGTCGCCGGCGGCGTGATGTCGGCGAAGGCGACGGCGTGCACGATCTCGCCGATCGACTCCCGCTGGAAGGGCGAGTGGCCCTCGACGGCCGCGCACAGCAGCGCGCCCAGCGACCACAGGTCGGACTCGGGCCCCGCGGGCCGGCCCGACATCCGCTCGGGCGCGGTGTATTCGGGCGAGCCGACGAACGCCCCGGTCTCGCTGATCGTGGCGCTGCCCGGTATGCGGGCTATGCCGAAGTCGGTGAGGACGACGCGGCCGCTGGTGCGGTCGATGAGGACGTTCGCCGGCTTGACGTCGCGGTGCTGGATGCCGTGCGCGTGCGCGGCGAGCAGCGCGCCGGCGACGGCCGCGCAGATCCTGGCGGCCTCGCGCGGTGCCAACGGGCCGTCCTCGCGCAGGACATCGGCCAGAGAGCGGCCCTCGACCAGCTCCATCACGATCCACGGGCGGCCGTCCTGCTCCACGACGTCGTGCACGACGACCACGTGGGGGTGCCGGATCCTCGCGACGCTGCGGGCCTCACGCAGCGCCCGGTCGTGCTGGCGGCCCGACTCCGGGTGCAACTCCTTGACGGCCACCTGCCGGTGGAGCAGTTCGTCCGTCGCCGCCCATACGGTGCCCATGCCGCCGCGGCCGACGCGTGCGGTGAGGCGGTAACGCCCCGCGACGACATCCCGCGGTGCCGCGGCGCCCCGCCCCCCGTCACTCGCCATGCCCCCATCATGCCGCACCCCTCCGGGGCGGCGCCCCGATTCGCCCCGAGCTGCTCGGCCCGGCGGCCCGGCGGCCCGCTGGGCAGCGGCGGCGGTCAGGTCACGTCAGGTCACGGCGCCGTGTAGGTCTCGACGACCTTGTCGAAAGCGCGCTGCACGGCGGCCCGCTGGGAGTCGGGGCCGTAGATGAGGATCACGTGGTAGCGGCCGCCGATCTGGACGGCGAGGTTGCGGGCGTAGATGGACACCTGGTCGGCGTTCCGCCAGGTGTACTCGCCCTCGGCGGCGGGGTGTCCGGCCACGGTCACGGCCTGGAGGCCGGCCGCGGAGGACCAGGAGGACGCGCGGAAGTCGGCCAACTCGGGCTCGACCAGCTGGTAGGCCACCGGGTCGTCGGTGTCGCCGGACGCCTTGTCGCGGCCGGGCACGACCGTCATCGTGAGGTCGCTCCCGGCGTAACGCACCTGCCCCCTGGCATTCTTGCCGGCGCGCTGCCATCCGGTGTGGACCGCGACGGTGAAGCCGGCGGGGTCGGTGCGCAGCGCGAAGTCCGAACCCAGGTCGGGGGGCGGCGGCGCCGCCGTGGTGGCCGCGTGGGTGGGGGGCTTGGCCGGCGGCTTGGCCACGGTGTGCGACGGCGACGCGGACGGCGAAGAGGACTTGGGCTTGTTCCCGCCGGAACCCGGCATCTGCGCCGGTACCGTACGGTCCCCGCCCGAGCCGCCGTTGGTGTCGTCGCGGTGCGGCAGCAGCAGGACCACGAAGACGACGAGCGCGACCAGCACCGCCAGGACCAGCACCAGCAGGCGGGCGCCGAGCCGGCGCGGGACGGCGGAGCCGGCGGCGGACGTGGAGGAGACGATCTGCTCCTCGTGGTAATGCTCCTGCCGGACCTCGCTGCGCCGCACCTTCTCCCGCTTGGCCTTGGCGACCTTGGCCTGCTTGCCGCGGGCGTGCCTGCGGTGCTGGAGGCCGGCGGGGTCGGCGGCCTCGCGGCGGCGGCGCCTGACCAGCTCGCCCTTGCGGCGCTTGACCGGCAGCTTGGCCGGGTCGGTGGGGACCTGGACGGTGTGGGCGCCGATCTCCGGCTCGGGCGCGGAGCGGATGAGGGAGCGGAGCCAGCCGCCCAACTCCTCGGCCTCGGGCCGCTCTTCGGGGTCGGGCCGCAGGAGGGACTCGACGACGGGGCGCAGCGGCCCGCACTCCTCGGCGAAGGCCGGCGGTTCGGCGCACACCATCTGCACCAGCTCGGCGGCATTCTCCTCGGGGTAGGGCGGGTGGCCCTGGACGCTGCGGAAGAGCAGGGAGCCCAGCGCCCACAGGTCGGCGGCGGGGCCGACGGGGGGCGACAACTGCCAGTTCTCGTGCACCGGGTGGGCCTGCTCCGGCGCCCAGCGCTCGGTGACGGCGCCGACGACGGTGATGCGGTTCTGCCGGGCCCGTTCCTGTTCGAGCGCGGAGCGCGGGCCGTGCCAGGCGGCCGGGTCCCGTACGCCCGGCTCCGCCGCCTCCGCGGAGCCGCTCATCGCCGGTACGTGCTCGGGCTGTTCGGGCAGCGGGTCGTAGCCGCAGAGGGCTTCCTGAGCGGCGCCGGCCGCCAGGCCGCCGAGCATGGCGCGGCCGTCGTCGCAGACCAGCACCGTGCCCGCGGTGACATTGCGGTGGGTCCAGCCGCTCGCGTGCAGCGCGCGCAGCGCGGTGAGGACGTCGGAGGCGACCTCGGCGGCGCGGTAGGCGTCGATGGGGCGTTCGGCAAGTAAGGCGCCGAGCGGGCGGCCGGACACCAGTTCGCTGGCGATCCACAGGCTTCCGTCCTCGACGAAGATGTCGAAGACCTGCACCAGCCGCGGGTGGTCGGGTATGGCGGCGGCGGCGCGGGCGGCCTCCAGGGCGCGGCGGGAGCTGTCGTCCAGGCCGTCGGGGTCGCCGTCGTCGGTGAATTCGGCGGCCACCACCTCGGGCAGCAGCACCTGGTGGACCAGGACCTCCTGGCCGCTGTAGGTGTCGAAGGCGCGGGTCTCCACGAGTTCGTACTCGTCCGCGGGCGGCCTGGGCAGCCGGTAGCGGTCGGCGAGCACCCGCCCTGCGTATTCGTCCACGGCGCCCCCTCCCTGACCCGGTCGGACTGCGGTGCGAACCGGTCACGTCCGGGCGGTTCCGGATGCGTACAGTTCGCGCCCCTTCACGATACGTGCTGCGGCACGCTCACTCGGCCGGTTTGAACGTGTAGAAGACGACGTCGCGGATGTGCCGGTTCGCGTCGCTGTTCCACGAGTCGGCGGGGAAGTCGAGCAGCAGCGCGTATCCGTGGTGAGCGTCCGTCACCATGCCCCGGTTCTGGACCCGCACGTGCGTACCCGTACCCGTAAGGGTCCGTTTGTACTCCCAGTCAGCGGCGTCGTATCCGCGGTAGGAGACCTTGTGGACGCCGATCAGCTGGTAGTCCTTCAGCCTCGGGCCGACCGACTGCGAATCGCTCTGCCATTTAGCGAGCGCGCTGGGGCCGGGCTTCGAGGTGAAGTCGATCAGCAGTTCGCCGCCCGCGGGACCCTGGAAGAGCGTGCCCGTGCTGTAGCGGTTCTGGCTCGCGGGCACCTGCCTCCAGTCCGCGGGGATGGCCACCGAGGACTTCCCCGCGCCCTGGACGAGGGTGAAGCCGGTGGGTGGGTTGCCCGGCCCGCCTGCCGGGTCGACCGTCGCGGACGGCGTGCCGCCCTTGCCCGCGGAGTCGCCGGAACCTCCGGAGCCCTTACCGGAGTTACCGGAGTCGCTGGTGGGCGTGGTCGCCGAGGGCGACGGCTTGCTGCTGCCGCCGCCTGCCGTCTTCGGCGCGGACGTCGGAGCGCTCTTGTTGCTGTCGCCGCCTTTCCCGCCACCGGAGTTGGCGAGCGCCATGCCTATCACCGTGCCCAGCACGGCGAGTACGAGGACGGCGACACCGATCAGCAGGGTGCGGCGCGGTACGACGTCGGTGAGCGAGCCGCGCCCGGGCTGCGGCAGGCCGGCCGACGCGCCCGGCTCCGGCGCGGGCTCGGGCGCGGGTTCGGCCGCCGCTTCGGCCGCGGCCGCGGCCGCGGGCTTCGCGTCGGACTTGGCGGGCTTCGCGTCGGACTTCGCGGGCTTGGCCGCCGCCTTGCGCACCGCGCGCAGCGCCTCGCGCACCCTGGCCTGCTCGGCCGCCGTCTGCGGCGCGTCGGTGGGCGCGTCGGTCGGGGTCGGCTGAGGGTCGACGGGCAGCACGGCCGTGGGGGCGTCACCGGCGGGCGCGGGCGGTGCCACCGGCCGATCGGGGGCCTTGGCGACGCGCTCCAGCATCGTGCGGGCGGCCCGCTCGTCTAGGCGCTGCTCGGGGTCCTTGGCCAGCAGGCCGGTGATGACGGGGGCGAGCGGTCCGGCGTTGGGCATCTCTCCGACCGGCTCGGTCATCACCGCGGTCAGGGTGGCGATCGCCGAGCCCTTGTCGTAGGGCGGCCGGCCCTCGACGGCGGCGAAGAGCAGCACGCCCAGCGACCACAGGTCGGCGGGCGGGCCCGGCTTCTGGCCGCGGGCGCGCTCGGGCGAGATGTACGAGGGCGCGCCGACCAGCATGCCGGTGGAGGTGACCGACGGGTCGCCGTCGATCTGCGCGATGCCGAAGTCGCCGAGCACGACCCGCGAGTCGTCGGCGATGAGCACGTTGGACGGTTTGACGTCGCGGTGCAGGATGCCCTCGCGGTGTGCGGCGGACAGCACGTCGAGGATGACGAGCCCGACTTCCGCCGCCCGCTTGGGAGTCAGCGGCCCGTCCTCGCGGATCGCGTCGGACAGCGACCTGCCCTCGATCAGCTCCATCACGATCCACGGCCGGTCGTCCTCCTTGACGACGTCGTAGACGGTGATGGCGCCGCTGTTGCGGATCCGGGCGGTCGCCTTGGCCTCGCGCAGGGTGCGCGTGACCATGCGGCGCTTCTCCTCGTCGTCAACGTCGCCGGGGAAGCGCAGTTCCTTGACGGCGACGGTACGGCCCAGGGTCTCGTCGACCGCGCGCCACACCGTGCCCATCCCGCCTCTGCCCAGTACGCCGTCGAGGCGGTACCGGTCGGCGAGCACGCGTCCGTCGGTACCTTCAACCTCGCTCATGGGTTCCCTCTGCAGTCCTGCGGTGTGGATCCCCATCATCCCCGAAGGGGACGCGGAGACGCGAATACGGATGTCGGGCAGCGCGTCAGTCCTGCTGCCGGAAGCCGGCCAGCGCATTGTCGAACACCGGACTATACGTATCCCATTGGGACTTCGGCGCGGACAAGTACACCGCGTACTCGCGGCCGCCCTCCTTGCCGAACCCGAAGTCGATCGCGCGGAAGACGGTGCCGGTGGTGGAGCCCTTGAAGGTGAACTCCCACAGGCCGGCGTCCTGACCCGACGAGGTCTTGGTGGGCAGCATCCGCATGCGGTGGTAGTTCTTCACCTGGCTCGCGGTCTGCGGCTCCAGTTCCTTCCAGTGCTGGTAGGGGTCGGGGCCGGCGAAGTTCAGGGCGCTGATCTTGAGGGCGACGGTGTCGGTGGGGTCGACGTAGCTGACCTGGTCGCCGTTGTCGGTGACGTTCTTCGTCCAGTGGTCGGGCACCGGGACGCTGTAGCCGCGGTTGGCCTGGTGCTCCAGGTGGTAGCCGTCAGGGACGGGCGGCGGCTCCGGCGTGGTCGTGGCCGGCTCGGTGGTGGGCTCCGTGGTGGGCTCCGTGGTGGCCGGGGTCGTCGCGGTGGTGGTCGGGGCGCCGGTCGTGCCGCCGTTGCCGCCGTCCCCGCCCGCGGCGTCGGAGCGGTCGGCCCGGTCCACGGCGTAGGCGATGCCCCCGGCGATCACGGCGACGGCGAGCGCGGCGGCGACCCAGCGGCCGGGGCGGCGGCGGCCGGGGCCGTGCTGGGCGTGCTGCGGTTCGTGCGGGTGCTGCGCGTGCTGGCCGTGCTGGCCCGTCGGGTGCCGGCCCTGTCCCGGCGGCTGCGTGCCACCGCCGGTGTCGGGGCCGGCCGGCGGCTCGGACGAGGGGAGCCGCTCGGTGAGGCCGACCTGCTCGACCAGCGCGGTGTCCTGCTCCCCCGCCGGTATCCGCAGCATCCGCTCGGCCTCTTCGGCCGACAGCCGCTCGCCGGGCTCCTTGGCCAGCAGCCCGGCGATCACCTGGGTCAGCGCGCCGGCGTTCGGCGCCGGCACGACGGGCTCCTCGGCGATGGCGTAGGCCGTCTCGATGGCGGTCGGGCGGCGGAAGGGCGACTCGCCCTCGACGGCCTGGTAGAGCGTGGCGCCCAGCGCCCACAGGTCGGCCCCCGGCCCCGGCATGGCGCCCCGGATGCGCTCGGGCGACAGGAAGTCGATGGAGCCGATCAGTTCGCCGGTGCGGGTGAGGGTGGAGGTGCCGGACGCCTGGGCGATGCCGAAGTCGGTCAGCACGACCCGGCCGTCCTCGCCGAGCAGCACGTTGCCGGGTTTGACGTCCCGGTGGAGGACCCCGGCCCGGTGGGCGGCCCGCAGCGCCGCGATCATGCCGCGGCCTATCCGGGCGGCCTCGGCGGGCGGCAGCGCGCCGCGCTGCTTGAGCAGTTCACCCAGGGTCAGCGAGGGGACGTATTCCATGACGATGGTCGGCAGGCCCGCGTCGTCCACCACGTCGTGGACGACGATGACGTTGGGGTGGCTGATCCTGGCGGCGGCGCGGGCCTCGCGGCGGGTGCGCTCGAAGAGCGTGGCCACCTCCTCCTCGGCCAGGTGCGGCTGCGGCGGGTGCAGTTTCTTCACCGCGACCTGGCGGTCGAGGAGTTCGTCCTCGGCCCGCCACACCGTGCCCATCCCGCCGCGGCCGATCCGCTCCATGAGCCGGTAGCGGCCCGCGATCAACCGCCCCTCGTCCGCGGGTCCCACCATGTCGCGCTCCTCCGTCTGTCCCCCGCCCACGCGTTCCGGGAGAGCCTTTCGCGCACTCTCCGTCGCGTCCAGACGCCGTGCGCCTAGAGGGGAACGATATCCGGCGCCCCGAGCCTGGCGGCATCCGCGGTCAGATCATCGGGCTGCAACTGGGATTCGCGTTCGGCCTCCACCCGCTTCTCGTAGTACTCGACCTCCTTGTCGATCTGGTGCTCGTCCCAGCCGAGCACCGGCGCCATCAACTCCGCCGCCTCGCGGGCGCTGCGGGTGCCGCGGTCGAAGGTCTCGATGGAGATGCGCGTCCTGCGGGCCAGCACGTCGTCCAGGTGCCGGGCGCCCTCGTTCGCCGCCGCGTAGACGACCTCGGCCCGCAGGTAGTCGTCCGCGCCGCCCAGCGGTGCGGCCAGCGACGGGTCGTCGGCGATCAGGTCGAGCACCTCGCTGGTCAGGCTGCCGTAGCGCTGGAGCAGGTGCTCTATGCGGGCCACGTGCACGCCGGTGCGGGCCGCGGTCCTCGCGCGGGCGTTCCACTGCGCCTGGTAACCCTCGGCCCCGGCCAGCGGCACGTTCTCGGTGCAGCACTCGGCGACCCGGTAGTCCAGGCCGTGCACGGCCTCGTCCACCGCGTCCTTGGCCATCACGCGGTAGGTCGTGTACTTCCCGCCGGCGACCACCACGAGTCCGGGTACCGGGTGGGCCACCGTGTGCTCCCGGGACAGCTTGCTGGTCGCGTCGGACTCGCCGGCCAGCAGCGGGCGCAGCCCGGCGTAGACGCCCTGGACGTCGTCCCTGGTCAGCGGGGTGGTCAGCACCGCGTTGACGTGGTCGAGCAGGTAGTCGATGTCGGCGCTGGAGGCCGCCGGGTGCGCCTTGTCCAGCTCCCAGTCGGTGTCGGTGGTGCCGACGATCCAGTGCCTGCCCCAGGGGATGACGAAGAGCACGCTCTTCTCGGTGCGCAGGATCAGGCCGCTGCTGGAGTGGATCCGGTCCTTCGGGACCACCAGGTGGATGCCCTTGGACGCCCTGACGTGGAACTGCCCGCGCTCGGCTATCAGCGCCTGGGTGTCGTCGGTCCACACCCCGGTCGCGTTGACCACCTGCTTGGCCCTGATGTCGTACTCGCCGCCCGCCTCGCCGTCGTGCACCCGGGCGCCGACGACGCGCTCGCCCTCGCGGAGGAAGTCGACGACCCGCGCCTGGTTGGCGACGTGCGCGCCGTAGGAGGCGGCGGTACGCACCAGGGTCGCGACGAAGCGCGCGTCGTCGACTCCGGCGTCGTAATACTGCAGCGCGCCCACCAGCGCGTCCTTGCGCAGCGCGGGGGCGATACGCAGCGCGTGCTTGCGGGTCAGGTGGCGGTGCAGCGGCAGGCCGCGGCCGTGGCCCGATGACAGCGACATCGAGTCGTAGAGGGCCACGCCGGAGCCGGCGTAGAGCCGCTCCCAGCCCTTGTGCTGGAGCGGGTAGAGGAAGGGCACCGGGTGCACCAGGTGCGGCGCGAGGCGCTCCAGCAGCAGTCCGCGCTCCTTGAGCGCCTCGCGGACCAGCGCGAAGTCCAGCATCTCCAGATAGCGCAGCCCGCCGTGGATCAGCTTGCTCGACCGGCTCGACGTGCCGGCGGCCCAGTCGCGGGCCTCGACCAGTCCGGTCGACAGTCCGCGGGTCGCGGCGTCCAGCGCGGTCCCGGCGCCGACGACGCCGCCGCCCACCACCAGGATGTCCAGCTCCTTCTCCGCCATCCGGGTGAGGGCTGCTTCCCGCTGGGCCGGTCCGAGTGTCGTCGTACGCATCCGTAACCTCCGTGCCTGCCGATGCTGATTCGGGCTCTCGGTGGGTTCTGCTCGGGCTCCGCCGGGTGCCTGCCCCGAGCCGGCGGGAGTGATCCTCCTTCGATAGTGACCGGCGCGGCGGCGTGCTGCCAGGCCAGGCGGCCGGGCGGCCGGTCCGCAGCCGTACGACCCCGTACGGCGCGGCGGTGGTCATATCAGTCATTTGTCTGGTTAGCCTGTTTTGAAGCCATGTGTGAGCCCATTCGTGGTGGTCGCCAGGGAGGACACCCCCATGCCCGCAGACCTCGCCGTACTCGGACTCGGCAGCACAGGACTCCCCCTCGCCCAGGCGGCGAGCGCCGCCGGCGTCGGTGTCATCGGCTACGACCCCGACCCCGCCGCCGTCGCCGACATCAACGCCGGCCGCGTACCGGCCGGCTCGCTGGCCGCCCCCGACCTGCGCAGGATGCTGGCCGGCGGCTTCCGCGCCACCGCCGACCCGGCGGTGCTCGGCCGGGTGCGTACCGCGGTGATCTGTGCGCCTACCCCGCCCGGCGAGGACCACGCCCTGGACCTGTCCGCGGTGGCCGCGGCCGCCCGCGCGCTGGCCGCGCAGCTGCGGCCGCACACCACCGTCGTGCTGGAGTCGGCCGTCTACCCGGGTACCACCGAGGGCTACCTGCGGCCGCTGCTGGAGACGCACGGCCTGCGGGCCGGGCGCGACTTCCACCTCGCCTACTCCCCCGGCCGCCTCGACCCCGGCAACCGCGCCTTCCAGCTCGCCAACACCCCCAAGGTCGTCGGCGGCTGCACCTCCGCCTGCACGGAGGCCGCCGCCGCCTTCTACAGCCGCTTCACCGAGCGCATCGTGCGCGCCCGCGGCACCCGCGAGGCCGAGGCGGTCAAGCTGCTGGAAACCAACTACCGGCACGTCAACATCGCCTTCGCCAACGAGATGGCGGTCTTCTGCCACGACCTGGGCGTCGACCTGTGGGACGTCATCAGGTGCGCGGAGACCAAGCCCTTCGGCTTCCAGGCCTTCCGCCCGGGACCCGGTGTCGGCGGCCCCGCCGCGCCCCTGGACCCCAACGCCGCACCGCACTTCACCCCGCCCGCGCATCCCCGGCTGCCCGGCCATCCACTGCGGATGGTCGAACTCGCCCAGGAGGTCAACGCGCGGATGCCGCGCTACGTCGTCCAGCGCGCCGCGGCGCTGCTCAACGAGCACGGCAAGTCGCTGCGCGGCGCCCGCGTACTGCTGCTCGGCGTGACCTACAAGGCGGACCTCGCCGACCAGCAGGGCGCCCCCGCACGGGAGATCGGCGCCCGGCTGCTCGAACTCGGCGCCCAGCTCTGCTACCACGACCCGTACGTACCCCAATGGCGGGTGACGGACCGCCCGGTGCCGCGCGCCGACTCGCTGTGGGAGGCCGCCGCGGAAGCCGATCTGACGCTGCTGCTCCAGCACCACCGCACGTACGACCTCCAGGGCCTGGCGGTCAAGGCGCAACTGCTGCTCGACACCCGTGGCGCCACCCCGGCTGGAGCCGCCGCCCGGCTGTGACCCGAGGGTCGCGATCGCCCGGGTGGGGCGGGGACGTGCGGGTCCTGTAACGACCGGATCAATCTTCTTGTCCGACTGTCATTCCCCCCTGCTAGATTTCGGCGTCACCGTTCGCACCGGGGCATGCACGCGTCACCTTGCGCCGCCTGCCGTGCGAACCTCACGCCTTTCCGTCCCCGGGGGATCCTTCATGAGCGCCAACTACCCGCCGCCGCAGCAGCCGCCCGGCCAGAACCCGTACGCCCAGCAGCCGCCGCAGGGCCCGCCCGCGCCGCCGCAGCAGCCGTACGCGCCGTCCCCCTACGCCGCCCCGCCACAGGGCGGCGCCGCCCCGGGAGGCTTCAACGCGCCCGCCCCCGGCGGCTTCAACGCCGCCGCCTACGCACCGCCCGCCCCGATCGGCGCCGCACCGGCCGGCAACCCCGGCCTGGGCGTCGCGGCCGGCATCGCGGCCGCACTGATCGCCGCCGTGATCTACGGCCTGCTCATCAAGGGCACCAAGCACGAGATCGGCTACGCGGCCCTCGCCGTCGGCGCGGTCGTCGGCTTCGCGCTCGCCAAGGTCGGCGGCCGCAACCCCGCGCTGCCCTTCATCGGCGTCCCGCTGGCGCTGCTCGGCGTCTATCTGGGCCAGCTGTTCGGCATCGCCCTGCTGATCAGCGACATCTCCGGAGCGCCCGGCGTCGTGTCGCTGTTCACCGACCACTTCAGCGCGCTCCAGGACACCTGGAAGCACGCGATGGACGGCAAGGACTACTTCTTCTTCGCCATCGCCGGCATCGAGGGCTTCGTCGTCACCAAGCGCGTGGCGAGCTGACGCCCGAGGACGCGTGACACGGCAGGAGGGGCCCCACCGCTGTCCGCGGCGGGGCCCCTCCTGCTGTCGCCTGTGCTGCTGCTGTGCCGCCGCGCTCAGCGGTGGTGCGTCGGCGAGACCGTGACCTCGACCCGCTGGAATTCCTTCAGGTCGGAGTAGCCGGTGGTGGCCATCGAGCGGCGCAGCGCACCGAAGAAGTTCATCGAGCCGTCCGGGGCGTGCGAGGGGCCGAGCAGGATCTCCTCGGTCGTGCCCGCCGTTCCCAGGTTCATCCGCTTGCCGCGCGGCAGTTCGGGGTTGACGGCCTCCATGCCCCAGTGGAAACCGCGGCCGGGCGCGTCGGTCGCGCGGGCCAGCGGCGAGCCCATCATCACCGCGTCGGCCCCGCAGGCGATCGCCTTCGGCAGGTCACCGCTGGAGCCGAAGCCGCCGTCCGCGATGACGTGCACGTAGCGGCCGCCGGACTCGTCCATGTAGTCCCTGCGGGCCGCCGCCACGTCGGCCACCGCGGTGGCCATCGGCACCTGGATGCCCAGCACGTTGCGCGTGGTGTGCGCGGCCCCGCCGCCGAAGCCGACCAGCACACCGGCCGCCCCGGTGCGCATCAGGTGCAGCGCCGCCGTGTACGTGGCGCAGCCGCCGACGATGACCGGCACGTCCAGCTCGTAGATGAACTGCTTGAGGTTCAGCGGCTCGTGCGACCCGCTCACGTGCTCCGCCGACACCGTGGTGCCGCGGATCACGAACAGGTCGACCCCGGCGTCCACCACGGCCTTGGAGAACTGCGCGGTCCGCTGCGGCGAGAGGGCGGCCGCCGTCACGACCCCGGCGTCCCGCACCTCCTTGATCCGCTGCCCGATCAGCTCCTCGCGGATCGGGGCCCGGTAGATCTCCTGGAGCCGCGCGGTCGCCCGTACGTCGTCCAGCTCGGCGATCTCCGCGAGCAGCGACTCCGGGTCGTCGTACCTGGTCCACAGCCCTTCGAGGTTCAGCACCCCGAGCCCGCCGAGGTTGCCGATCCTTATCGCCGCCTCCGGCGACACGACGGAGTCCATCGGAGCGGCCAGGAAGGGCAGCTCGAAGCGGTAGGCGTCGATCTGCCAGGCGATCGAGACTTCTTTCGGGTCCCGGGTGCGGCGGCTCGGCACCACGGCGATGTCGTCGAACGAGTATGCCCTGCGGCCTCGCTTGCCCCGACCGATCTCGATCTCTGTCACGTCTCGTGCCTCTCTCTGTGGCCTGCGGCCCCAGTATCCCGCAACCCGGCCACCCGCCGGACTCACCCCGACCGGCCCCGTCCCTTCGCAGGGGGTGCGCTTCCCGCGAGAGGGTGCGCCCCAGGCGCGCGGGGAACTACGCGGCCGGCCCGCCACCGGGGTGCGGGTCGTCACCGGCCCGAAGGGGCTGTTCGGTTCGATCCGGACCACCGGCCGGTGGCCGGCTGAGCGCGCAGTTCCCCGCGCCCCTGGGTTGCCCCCCTGCGGAAGGGGAAGCGGCGCGGTCGCGGAGGCGCACCCTCCTGCGCAAGGGGCCCCGCGGCCGGACCGCGGCTAGCCGTGGTAGTTCGGGGCCTCGACGGTCATCTGGATGTCGTGGGGGTGCGACTCCTTGAGGCCCGCGGCAGTGATCCGCACGAAGCGCCCCTTCGTCTCCATCTCGGCGACCGTGGCGGCGCCCACGTAGCCCATGGTCTGGCGGAGGCCGCCGACGAGCTGGTGGAGGACCGCGGACAGCGGGCCGCGGTAGGGGACCTGGCCCTCGATGCCCTCGGGCACGAGCTTGTCGTCGGAGGAGACCTCGGCCTGGAAGTAGCGGTCCTTGGAGTACGAGCGGCCCTGCCCGCGAGACTGCATCGCGCCCAGGGAGCCCATGCCGCGGTAGGACTTGAACTGCTTGCCGTTGATGAAGAGCAGCTCGCCGGGGGACTCCTCGCAGCCGGCCAGCAGGCTGCCGAGCATGACGCTGCTCGCGCCCGCGGCCAGCGCCTTGCCGATGTCGCCGGAATACTGCAGGCCGCCGTCGCCGATGACCGGGACGCCCGCGTCGACGCAGGCCTGCGCGGCCTCGTAGATCGCGGTGACCTGGGGAACGCCGATGCCGGCGACGACCCGGGTGGTGCAGATCGAGCCGGGGCCGACGCCGACCTTGACGCCGTCCACGCCGGCGTCGATGAGCGCGCGGGCGCCGTCGCGGGTGGCGACGTTGCCGCCGACCACGTCGATGCCGACGCTGGACTTGATCTTGGCCATCCAGTTGAGCGCGTTGCTGTTGTGGCCGTGCGAGGTGTCGACCACCAGGAAGTCCACGCCCGCGCCGACCAGCGCCTGCGCGCGGTCCAGGGCCTCGGGTCCGGTGCCGACCGCGGCGCCGACGACGAGCCGGCCCTCGGAGTCCTTGGCCGCGTGCGGATACTGCTCGGCCTTGACGAAGTCCTTGACGGTGATCAGGCCGCGCAACCTGCCCTCGTCGTCCACCAGCGGCAGCTTCTCGATCTTGTGGCGGCGCAGCAGCGCCATCGCGTCGACACCGGAGATGCCGACCTTGCCGGTGACCAGCGGCATCGGCGTCATGACTTCGCGCACCTGGCGCGCCCGGTCGGACTCGAAGGCCATGTCGCGGTTGGTGACGATGCCGAGCAGCCGCCCGGTCCCGTCGGTGACCGGCACGCCGCTGATCCGGAACTTCGCGCAGAGCGCGTCCGCGTCACCGAGCGTGGCGTCGGGGCGGACGGTGATCGGGTCGGTGACCATGCCGGACTCGGAGCGCTTGACCAGGTCGACCTGGTTGACCTGGTCCTCGATCGACAAGTTGCGGTGCAGCACGCCGACGCCGCCCTGCCGGGCCATGGCGATGGCCATCCTGGCCTCGGTGACCTTGTCCATCGCGGCGGACAGCAGCGGGATGTTGACCTTGACGTTGCGCGAGATGAGCGACGAGGTGTCCACCTCGCTCGGCAGCACCTCCGAAGCGCCCGGCAGCAGCAGCACATCGTCGTAGGTCAGCCCGAGCGCGGCGAATTTCTCGGCTACTCCGTCGGCGTTCAGCGTCATGACACCTTCCCGAATGGTCTTGCCCGGCGAGTTGTTCAATGGTAGTGGCTGCGCCGGCATTCCCTGACCGCCCAGGTGAGAGCCCTACGGCGGCCCCCGGAGCCTGTCCTAGGCGCTCAGACCGCCGGCGCTCGCCGGGTGCGCGGCGGCCGACTCCTCGGCGATGGCCCGCAGCCTGCTGAGCGCGCGGTGCTGCGCGACCCTGACGGCTCCCGGCGACATGCCGAGCACCTGGCCGGTCTCCTCGGCGCTCAGCCCGACCGCGACCCGCAGCAGCACCAGCTCCCGCAGATGCCCGGGGAGCCGGTCGAGCAGTTCCTTGGCCCAGGCGGCGTCGCTGTTGAGCAGCGCGCGCTCCTCGGGGCCGAGCGAGTCGTCGGGCTTCTCCGGCATCTCGTCGGAGGGGACCGCGGTGCTGCCCGGGTGGCGCATCGCGGCCCGTTGCAGGTCGGCGACCTTGTGGGCGGCGATGGACACCACGAAGGCCTCGAAGGGCCGCCCGAGGTCGCGGTAGCGCGGCAGCGCGCACAGCACGGCCAGGCAGACCTCCTGGGCGAGGTCGTCCACGAAGTGCCTGGCGTCACCGGGCAGCCGGGACAGCCGGGTGCGGCAGTAGCGCTCGGCCAGCGGGTGGACGTGCGCCAGCAGGTCGTGGGTCGCGCGCTGGTCGCCGTCGACGGCACGGCGAACGAGGGCACCGATGGCCGGAGTGTCGTCGTCGCGCATCCACCCATGGTGCCTCGCCGCCGGACTTTCCGTCGCATCGCGGCCGTACTTCTGCACCGAAGCGTTATGAGCCGCCGTGGCCGAGGCCGCGGCGGAGTCCGCGGCTGGCTCGGTCATCTCCGCCTTCAGGTGCGCTGTGTGGTCCGCCTTCTGGTCCGCCATGTGAAGCCCCCGCCGATCCCCGAGGAAGTCCATACGTCAAGCATGCGTCCTCCCCCGGGAAACCGAGGACTTGTGGGGGACCGCGCCGTACGGCGTACGGCGTAGCCGGGTCAGCGGACCAGGCCCCAGCGGAAGCCGAGGGCCACCGCGTGGGCCCGGTCGGAGGCGCCGAGCTTCTTGAAGAGCCGTCGCGCGTGCGTCTTGACGGTGTCCTCGGACAGGAAGAGCTCGCGGCCGATCTCGGCGTTGGACCGTCCGTGGCTCATCCCTTCGAGGACCTGGATCTCCCGGGCGGTCAGGGTGGGCGCGGCGCCCATCTCGGCGGACCGCAGCCGGCGCGGTGCGAGCCGCCAGGTCGGGTCGGCGAGCGCCTGGGTGACGGTGGCCCGCAGTTCGGCGCGCGAGGCGTCCTTGTGCAGGTAGCCGCGGGCGCCGGCGGCGACCGCCAGGGCGACGCCGTCCAGGTCCTCGGCGACGGTGAGCATGATGATCCGGGCGCCGGGGTCGGCGGACAGCAGCCGCCGTACGGTCTCGACGCCGCCGAGGCCGGGCATCCTGACGTCCATCAGGATCAGGTCGGACCGGTCGGCCCCCCAGCGGCGGAGCACTTCCTCACCGTTGGCCGCGGTGGTTACGCGCTCGACGCCGGGCACGGTCGCCACCGCGCGGCGGAGGGCCTCTCGGGCGAGCGGGGAGTCGTCGCAGACGAGGACGGAAGTCATGACCGCCCTCCGCAGCTGAACCGCGTCACGTTGTGCCTCCAGGCTGTACGAAGTCTTCACCGTTGGGGCTGACGGCATCGGGCAGCTGCCCGAATCCCGTGGGACCGCTTGGGCCGCCAACCGCTTCCGCCACACTCAACGACCCTCACCCGAAAGAGTTACGAAGTTTGGTCGCCACCATCGGCACTCTACGTGATCATGCGTGTACCAATCACTCACGCCGCAGGTCAGAACGGGTGAGCCGGTCAATTTCCGAGCCTGGGGGCGGACGGCTGCCACGGGGGGCGGCGCGGCGGATACTGCTGAACGGGTGTTATGCCGGACTTTGCACCCTTTGGCCGCTCTTTCCTGATGCGTGGGCGAATCGTCGCTAGATTGGCGATGAGTCATATTTACATCTACTACGACAGTAGATGTACGGTCGGAGACACCGAGGTCGTCTTGGCCGTCACGCACCCGTCGAGGGGATGAGCAATGGCAGACTTCTCCCGCCTTCCCGGCCCGAACGCCGATCTCTGGGACTGGCAGCTGGTGGCTGCCTGCCGAGGTGTCGACAGCTCACTGTTCTTCCACCCCGAGGGCGAACGCGGCGCGGCCCGCAGCGCACGCGAGGCCGCCGCCAAGGAGGTGTGCATGCGCTGCCCCGTACGGGCCGAATGCGCCACCCACGCCTTGGCCGTACGCGAGCCGTACGGCGTCTGGGGCGGGCTCACCGAGGACGAACGCGAGGAGATGATGGGGCGCTCGCGGCACCGGGAGCTCAGTCCGCAGAACTAGCACCTGCGGGGAGGGGGTGCGCTTCCCGGGCGCACGCGTTGCCGGCCGGCCGGATCTCCCAGCGGGCCAGATTCCGCAGAATCGATTCTGCGCTGCCCCGCGAACACCGGCCCAGCAACACCGGCCCCCGCGAGCCCCCGCCCGGCGACGTCCGATCTCACGAACCCCGCCGCAGCGCCGCCCGCGCGAGGCGCGCCAGCATCATGTCCACCGCCGGCACCTGGGCGAGGTCGGGCAGGGTCAGGGCGACGACCTCGCGTTCCACCGCCGGGCGCAGGGTGACCACCGCGACGCCTCGCGACCGCAGTGACTCCAGCGCGAGGCGGGGCAGCACCGCCACACCCAGGCCCGCCGCGACCAGGCCGATCACCGCCGGGTAGTCGTCGGTCGCGAAGTCGATCCGGGGCGTGAAGCCCTCCCGCTCGCACATCTCCACCAGGTGTCCCCGGCAGCGCGGGCAGCCGGCGATCCAGCGCTCGCCCGCCAGCGCCGCCAGATCCACCGGACCCGCGCCGCCCGCCAGCCGGTGGCCCTGCGGGACCACCCCCACCAGCCGGTCGGCGAGCAGCGGGCGCACCACCAGGTCGGCCCAGGACTCCTCGGCCGGCGTCGGCAGGTCCGGGTAGCGGAAGGCCAGCGTGATGTCGCAGTCGCCCGCCCGCAGCATGTCCACGGAACCCGGCGGCTCGGCCTCCACCAGCGACACCTCCGTGCCGGGGTGCCGCTCGCGCATCTCCGCGACCGCGCCGGGCACCAGCGTCGGCGTCCCCGACGGGAAGGACGCCAGCCGTACGCGGCCGGCCCGCAGCCCCGCGATCGCGGCGACCTCCTCCTCGGCCGCCGCCAGGCCGGCCAGGATCCCGTCGGCGTGCCGCACCAGTGCCTCGCCGGCCTGCGTCAGCCGCATCTCGCGCGGCCCGCGCACCAGCAGCGGGGTGCCGGCGGACGCCTCCAGCGCCTTCATCTGCTGGCTGACCGCCGGCTGCGTACAGCCCAGTGCCCGGGCCGCGGCCGAGAACGAGCCGCCCCGCGCCACGGCCCTCAGCACCCTCAGGTGCCGTGCTTCGATCATGGCCCCACCATAAGCACTGCTTAGGCATGACCCCCACAAATCGGCGATGGACTTTGCCTCTCGTCCGGTCCACGCTGAATCTCATGAGCGTCCACGCAGCAGCCGGCCCCGCCACCGCCTTCGGTCGTGCGGTGGCCGCCGAATACCCCGACCTCCCGCCCGGCCGGCTCGACGCCGCCACCCACGCCCTCGCCCCGGCCCGTACGATCGCCGCCCTGCGCCGCGCCCTCGACGCGTGGGCCGCCGGGCGGCCCGACACCGGCGGTTACGAGACCGCCGTCGCCGAGGCCCGCGCCTCCTTCGCCCGCATCACCGGGGCGCCGCTCTCCCAGGTCGCCCTGGCCGGCACGGTCGCCGGCAGCGTCGGCCTCATCGCCGCCGCGCTCCCCGCGGGCGCCGAGGTCGTCGCCTATCAGGAGGACTTCAGCTCCCTGGTGCAGCCCTTCGCCGCCCGGCCCGACCTGCGGCTGCGGCTCGTCCCGCTGGAGGACGTCCCCGGCGCGGTGCGGCCGGGGACCGCGCTCGTCGCGGTCAGCGCCACGCAGTCCGCCGACGGGCGGGTCGCCGACCTCCCGGCGATCCGCGCCGCCGCCGCCGTACACGGCGCCCGCACCCTGGTCGACGCCACCCAGGCGATCGGCTGGCTGCCGCTGGACGCCACGGCGTACGACTACGTCGTCTGCCACGGCTACAAGTGGCTCGTCTCGCCGCACGGGGCGTGCTTCCTCACCGTCCGTGCCGAGGCGGAGTCCACCCTGTCCCCCGCCTTCACCGGGTGGTACGGGGCCGACGACCCGTGGAAGTCCTGCTACGGGCCCGTCGCCGACCTCGCACCCGGCGCCAGGCGCTTCGACGCGCGCCCCGCGTATCTGGCCTACGTCGGTGCCGCGGCGTCGCTCTCGCTCATCGAGGAGCTGGGCGTGGACGCGATCCACGCGCACGACGTCGCCCTCGCGGCGCGGCTCCGTTCCGGCCTCGCCGCGCTCGGATACCGGCCCGTCCGCGGGGACTCCGCGATCGTCGCGGTGCCGGGGGGTCCCCGGCGACGTGGAGCGGCGGTTGCGCGAGGCCGGCCTCGCCTTCTCCTCCCGGGCGGGCAATCTGCGGTTCGCCCCGCACTTCTACAACACCGCGGCGGACGTGGATCTCGTCCTGTCCGCCGCGGCTTAGGGCGTGGCGCGGTTGCCCGCCGGGGGGACGGGCCGCGGTCGGCGGCGGGTCGGCCGGCCGCCGCTCGGCTCCGGGGGCCGGAAAAGCGGTTGGACGCGGTGCGGGCGGATGGTCGAATGCCCGGATGGACACTGCTGAGGCCCTCGCCCTTTTCGACGACCAGTTGCGGCGCAACGCGCCGCCCGAGTCGCCGACGACCAGGATCGACAAGGGAGCCGGTGTCGTACGGCAGGTGGGCGCCGGCGCCCACGAGTGGTGTGGGGTGGCCTGGTCCGATCTGGACGAGGCCACCGCCGACGCGGCCGTCGCGGCCCAGCTGGAGTGGCTGCGCGGCCCGGAGGCGGCGGGCCGCGAGTTCGAGTGGAAGACGTATTCCCACGACCGCCCGGCGGACCTCGGGATGCGGCTGCGCGCGGCGGGCTTCGAGCCGGCGGACCCCGAGACGCTGATGGTCGCCGAGATCAGCGAGGTCGCCGCCCTGACGCGGGGCGCGGAGCTGCCGGCCGGAGTGCGGTTGGAGCCGGTGGTGGACGCCGCCGGTGTGGACCTGGCCGCGACCGTGCACGAGCAGGCGTTCGGTACGAGCGCGGAGCGGCTCCGGGCGAGGATGCTCGACCAGGTCAGGGACCGCGCGGACACCGTCAGCATCGTGGTGGCGATGGCCGGCGACGTGCCGGTGTGCTCGGCGCGGATGGAGTTCGTCCCCGGGACGGCCTTCGCCGGCCTGTGGGGCGGCGGCACCGTGCGGGAGTGGCGCGGCAAGGGCATCTACCGCGCGCTGGTGGCGCACCGGGCGCGTATCGCCGCGGCCCGCGGGTATCGCTATCTGCAGGTCGACGCGTCGGACGACAGCCGCCCGATCCTCGGGCGCCTCGGCTTCTCGGCGCTGAGCGTGACGACGCCGTATCTGATCACGGCACCGGCCTAGGGCCTGTCCGGCGGATCTTGGCGGATCAGCCTGCGACGTCCGGTGCCGTACATCGCAAGGCGGAGAATCGTCCTCGTACCGGGTCGTACAAGGATGATTCGACAACGCAGCGAGGTGCGGTGCCGGGCGTCGCAGGCCCGCCAAGATCCGCCGGACAGGCCCTAGAGGCGGGCACCCGTGCGGCTGCTGAGTGTGAACGTGGGCCGGCCGATACCCAACCCGTGGAAGCGGCTGGCGGCGACGGGCATCGACAAGTGGCCGGTCCAGGGCCCGGTGGCGGTGCGGGCGCCCGGTCCGAAGGGCACCGGGGCGGTGGGGCTGTCCGGTGACCGGGTCTACGACGTCAAGCACCACGGCGGCGACGACCAGGCCGTCTACGCGTACGCCAGGGAGGATCTGGACCGCTGGGAGAAGGAGCTGGGCCGCAGTCTGGCCAGCGGCTGCTTCGGCGAGAACCTGACGACCACGGGCTATGACGTCAATGCCGCGCTGATCGGCGAGCGGTGGCGGGTGGGCACGGCCGGACCGCTGCTCGAGGTGTCCTGCCCGCGGCTGCCGTGCGCCACCTTCGCCGGCTGGCTGGACGAGCACGGCTGGATCAGGCGATTCACCGCGGGCGCCCTGCCGGGCCCGTATCTGCGGGTCATCGAGCCCGGCGAGCTGGCCGCGGGTGACACGGTGGAGGTCGTCGACCGTCCCGCGCACCGGGTGACGGTCGCGCTGGCCTTCCGGGCGATGACCGCGGAGCCCGACCTGCTGCCGGAGCTGCTGGCCGCGGACGCGCTGCCCGCGGAGGACCTGCGGACCATCAGGAAGCGGCTCGCGGGCAACCGGTCCTGACACGCCGTGGGCATACGCTGCCCGCATGACGACTTCCCTGATCACGGGTGCGACGGCGGGTATCGGCGCGGCCTTCGCGCGGCGGCTGGCGGCCGGGGGCGGCTCCGACGGCAAGGGCCGCGGGGGACGGCACGACCTGGTGCTCGTCGCCCGGGACGGCGTACGCCTCGGCGACACCGCGGCCGAGCTGCGCGAGCGGTACGGCGTCGGCGTCGAGGTGCTCCAGGCCGACCTCGCCACCGACGACGGCATCTGCGCGGTCGAGTCCCGGCTGCGGGACCCCGGCAGGCCCGCGGTCGACGTGCTGGTCAACAACGCGGGCTTCGGCAACCGCGGCCGTTTCCTCGACGCGCCGATGTCGGACGAGCTGCGCATGCTCACCCTGCACTGCGAGGCGGTGCTGCGGCTGACCGCCGCCGCGGCCGAGGGCATGCGGGAGCGCGGGCGCGGCTCGGTGATCAACGTCGCCTCGGTCGCGGCCTTCATGCCCCGCGGCACGTACGCGGCGAGCAAGGCGTGGGTCGTCCGCTTCACCGAGGGCGCCGCCCTCGACCTGCGCGGTTCCGGCATCCGCTTCCTCGCCCTGTGCCCCGGCTTCGTCCGCACCGAATTCCACCAGCGGGCGGGCATGGACGCGGACCGCCTCCCGGACTGGGCGTGGCTCGACGCGGACAAGGTCGTGTCCGCGGCTCTCCGCGACCTCGCCAGGGGACGGGTCGTCAGCGTCCCGGACGCCCGCTACAAGACGGCCGTCGCCCTCGCCCGCCACGTCCCGTCCCGCCTCTTCGGCGCCCTCTCCACCGGCGCGGGCCGCAAGTACGACCCGAAGCCGTGAGTTTCGCCCGGGGGTAGCCCCGGGCGCCCCTTCCGGCCTGCCCTCCGGGGGAAGGGGTCAGGGCTTGCGGGCGACTCCGGCCCAGTAGTACGCGGCGCGCTCGTCCTGCGTGAGGGGGGACTCGGGGCGCCAGGCCATGACGGGGACCAGGCCCGGGGAGACCAGCTCCCAGTCGGTGAAGAAGCGCAGGACCTCGGAGCGGTCCCGGGGGACGAAGGTCATGTGGCCCTCTTCCGCGGCGCGGGCGACTGACGCCATGGCCTCGGGGTCGAAGTCCTGGGTGGGGTGGCTGATGGCCACATGGCTGCCGGAGGGCAGCGCGTCGAGGAAGGCGGTGACCGCGGCCCAGGGGTCCTGCTCGTCGCGGACCAGCATCAGGATCGCGACGAGCAGCAGCCCGACCGGCTGCCCGAGGTCGAGGGTGTCCCGCAGCAGCGGCGCGGCCAGGACCTCGCCCGGCTTGCGCAGGTCCGCTTCGAGGTAGACCGTCCGGCCGGCGCCGGGCGTGCCGTTGAGGACGTCGTGGGCGTGCGCCTGGACGATGGGGTCGTTGTCGACGCACACGACCCGGCTGTCGGGGGCGACGATGCCGGCCACCGACGCGGTGTCGCCGTCCGCGGGGATGCCCGTGCCGATGTCGAGGAACTGCCGGATGCCGGCCTCCTCGGCCATGTACCGCACCGCGCGGCCGAGGAATTTGCGGTTCTCCATGGCCATCGCCTTGATGCCGGGTATGGCCTGCTCGATGGCCTGGCCCATCGCCCGGTCGGCGGCGAAGTTGCTGCTGCCGCCGAGCCAGTAGTCGTACATCCGCGCCGAGTGCGGGAGGCTCGTGTCGATGAGGGGGCCGCCGGTCTGATCTTTCGTCATGCGGCCCAATCTGCCGTACGGCGGGGCACGCGAAAAGGGCGGCGCCCGCCGCCCCCCGAGGGGGCAGCGGGCGCGGGCCGGAAAAGGCGAGGTCAGTGCGAGTGGCCGTGACCGCCGGCGGACTCCGGCTCCTCTTCCTTCTTCTCGACGACCAGCGTCTCGGTGGTGAGCAGCAGCGACGCGATGGACGCCGCGTTCTCCAGCGCGGAGCGGGTGACCTTGACCGGGTCGATGACGCCGGCCTTGACCAGGTCGCCGTATTCGCCGGTGGCCGCGTTGAAGCCGTGGCCCTTGTCGAGCTCGGCGACCTTGGAGGTGATGACGTAACCCTCCAGGCCGGCGTTCTCGGCGATCCAGCGCAGCGGCTCGACGGCGGCGCGGCGGACGACGGCGACACCGGTGGCCTCGTCGCCTTCCTTGCCCAGGTTGTCGGCGAGGACCTTCACGGCGTGCACGAGGGCGGAACCACCGCCGGAGACGATGCCCTCCTCGACGGCCGCGCGGGTCGCGGAGATCGCGTCCTCGAGACGGTGCTTCTTCTCCTTCAGCTCCACCTCGGTGGCGGCGCCGACGCGGATGACGCAGACGCCGCCGGCCAGCTTGGCCAGCCGCTCCTGCAGCTTCTCGCGGTCCCAGTCGGAGTCGGTGGTGCCGATCTCCGCCTTGATCTGGTTGACGCGGCCCTCGATCTCGGACTTGTCGCCCGCACCGTCGACGATGGTGGTCTCGTCCTTGGTGATGGTCGCGCGGCGGGCGGTGCCCAGCAGGTCCAGACCGGCCTGGTCGAGCTTGAGGCCGACCTCCTCGGCGATGACGGTCGCACCGGTGAGGGTGGCGATGTCGCCGAGCATGGCCTTGCGGCGGTCTCCAAAGCCCGGCGCCTTGACCGCGACGGCGTTGAACGTGCCGCGGATCTTGTTGACGACCAGGGTGGACAGCGCCTCGCCCTCGACGTCCTCGGCGATGATCAGCAGCGGCTTGGAGCCACCGGCCTGGATGATCTTCTCCAGCAGCGGCAGCAGGTCCTGGATCGAGGAGATCTTGCCCTGGTGGATCAGCACGTACGGGTCGTCGAGGACGGCCTCCATACGCTCCTGGTCCGTCACGAAGTACGGCGACAGGTAGCCCTTGTCGAAGGCCATGCCCTCGGTGAACTCCAGGTCCAGGCCGAAGGTGTTGGACTCCTCGACGGTGATCACACCGTCCTTGCCCACCTTGTCCATGGCCTCGGCGATCAGCTCGCCGACCTGCTTGTCCTGCGCGGACAGGGCGGCGACGGCCGCGATGTCCTCCTTGCCCTCGATGGCGCGGGCGGTGGCCAGCAGCTCATCGGAGACCGCCTTGACCGCCGCGTCGATGCCCTTCTTGAGCGAGGCGGGGGACGCGCCGGCCGCCACGTTCCGCAGGCCCTCGCGGACCAGCGCCTGGGCCAGGACCGTCGCGGTGGTGGTGCCGTCACCCGCGATGTCGTTGGTCTTGGTCGCCACCTCCTTGACGAGCTGGGCACCCAGGTTCTCGTACGGGTCCTCCAGCTCGACCTCACGGGCGATGGTCACGCCGTCGTTGGTGATGGTCGGGGCGCCGAACTTCTTGTCGATGACGACGTTGCGGCCCTTGGGGCCGATCGTCACCTTCACGGTGTCGGCGAGCTTGTTGACGCCGCGCTCCAGGGCGCGACGGGCGTCCTCGTCGAACTTAAGAATCTTGGCCATGCCTGCGAACTACCTCGTCTACTCGTCTAATCACGTCGTCACGGACGGTAAGGACGGCGAAAAAACCGCCCCGGGGACCCGGCCTCAAGGACAGGGACTCCCGGGGCGGGATCACGGCTGTGCAGCCGGGGAATTACTTCTCGATGATCGCGAGAACGTCGCGGGCCGAGAGGACGAGGTACTCCTCGCCGTTGTACTTCACCTCGGTGCCGCCGTACTTGCTGTAGAGCACGACGTCGCCCACGGCGACGTCGAGCGGCAGCCGGTTGCCGTCCTCGAAGCGGCCCGGGCCCACAGCCAGGACGACGCCCTCCTGGGGCTTCTCCTTGGCGGTGTCCGGAATGACCAGGCCCGAGGCCGTGGTCTGCTCGGCGTCGAGCGGCTGGACCACGATGCGGTCCTCAAGCGGCTTGATGGCAACCTTGGTGCTGGCGGTCGTCACGATCCGACCTCCCCCTTCAAAGGGCTCACGGGAGTGTCTGTCTGGGTCGGCGACCTGGTAGGCCCGTCGTCGCGGGTGCCGGACCTGCCCGTCGCTGTTGGTCTGGCACTCAGCGGGGCCGAGTGCCAGAAACGAGACTAGGACGCCGTTAGCACTCGGTCAAGCGGAGTGCCAGCCACGCACTCCATCCGGGTGTCCTCCGGCCCTCCTGCGCCCGGCCGGGCGCACCTCCCGGGTCGGGGAGAATGAGGGGGTGACGCCCGAGGATCTCGAAGGACTGCTGACCGCGGAGGGGCAGGGGCTGCTCGCCGGGCTGCGGGAGCACGACGCCGCGGACGACCTGGCCGTGGCCACCCGGCTGCGGCGTACGCACGGCGCGGACATCGTCGCGGCGGCGCTGGCCCAGACGCGGCTGCGGCAGCGCGCGGTGGCGAAGTTCGGCCCGGTCGACGCGCACCGGATGTACTTCACGCCGCACGGACTCGAACAGTCCACCCGCGCGTCGGTGGCGGCCCACCGGGCCGCCAGGTTCGCGAGCTTCGGGCCCGCGGCGGTGGCCGACCTGTGCTGCGGCGTCGGCGGCGACGTCATCGCCATGCTGCGGGCCGGCCTGGCGGTCACCGCCGTCGACCGTGACCCGCTGACCTGCGCGGTGGTCAGCGCGAACGCCGCCGCGCTGGGCCTGGCCGACCGCCTCGACGTCAGGTGCGCGGACGTGCTCGACGTCGGCACGGGCGGCCTGGACGGCGTGTTCGTGGACCCGGCCCGCCGCACGGCGCGCGGCCGGGTCTTCGACCCCGAGGCGTATTCGCCGCCGCTGTCGTGGGCGCTGGGCGCGGCGGCGGCGGGTTCACCCGGAGCGGTGAAGGTCGCACCCGGCATCCCGCACGAGGCGGTGCCGCCCGCCGCGGAGGCCGAGTGGATCTCGGACGGCGGTGACGTGAAGGAGGCGGTGCTGTGGTTCGACGGCCGCGGCGACCGCGTACGGCCCGGCGGCCGCCGCGCGACGCTGCTCCCGTCGGGCGCCACCCTGATCGGGCGCGGCCTGCCCGACCCCCCGGTGCGGCCGGTCGGGCGCTACCTCTACGAGCCGGACGGCGCCGTCATCCGCGCGCATCTCGTGGCCGAGGTCGCGCAGGAGGTGGGCGGCGGGCTGATCGACCCGACGATCGCGTACGTCACCGCCGACGAGCTGCGGCCCACGCCGTTCGCGACCGCGTACGAGGTCACCGACGTCCTGCCCTTCGGGCTGAAGCGGCTCAAGGCGCTGGTGCGCGAGCGCGAGGTCGGCGTCCTCACCGTCAAGAAGCGGGGCTCCGCGGTGGACCCCGAAGACCTCCGCCGCCGCGTGCGGCCTCGCGGCCCGCACTCCACCACCGTCTTCCTCACCCGCACCTCGGGCGCCCCCACCATGCTCCTCGGCCACCCGGCCCGGCTTTAGCACTCCTCCTCCGCCGGGACGGCGCCCTCGTAGGGGGCGGGGGCCCTGCGCCTGGAAGCGCCGCCCCCGCGGGGGCTAGACGTAGTCGTCGAGGCGGGCCAGGGTGAAACCCTGCGAGGCAATTTGCCGCAGCAGGTTGGCGGTCATCGCCGTCATGGATTCCCCCTTGAGCTGCGCGGGCCCGCGAAAGTGGGCCAGGATGATGTCGCCCGGGTGGAATTTCTTGTCCGGGCGCTGGAACTGCACCTTCTTGATCTGCATCGACTCGCGCCAGAGAATCATCGCCCGCAGGCCGCCGCAGGATTTCACCGCGGTCCGCGTGTCCGCGTTGTAATTGCCGTAGGGCGGCCGGAAGAGCCCGGGCGCCGTCCCGTATTCGTGGGTGAGCTTCGTCTGCTGGAAGCAGATCTCGTGCTTCTGCTGTGCCAACGACCGTCCATGCAGGTCAGGGTGGCTGAGCGTGTGGTTCTGTATCGAATTGCCGAGAGCCTGGAGCGGCCGGAAGAAACCGTAGTCGTTCTTGATGATGTCGTCGGTCAGGAACATCGTGAACGGGATCTTCAGATCCCGCATCATCTGCACGAATTTCGGGTCCTTCTCGGCCCCGTCGTCAAAGGTCAGGAAGACGATCTTCTGGTCGGTCGGTATGTCGCTGACGACGGGTATCGCCCCGTCGCCCGTCCGTATCGGTTTGACCGCGGGCGGCGCGGGCGGCGGGGGGAGGAGCGGGATTCCCCATTTGCGGAAGGCGGCGGCGCGGTCGTCGGCCGGGGCTGGCTTGGGGGCCGACGGGGCCGCCGTGGAGCGGGCCGGGGGCGCCGGGGAGTGCGCGGCATCGACCGCGGAGCAGGCCGTGGTGAGGAGCAGGGCCAGGAGCAGGAAGATTTTTCCGCGTGGTGCGCGCATCGGGGAGGGACCCTACGTCGGGTGCTGCTACGTCATGGTGCGAGCACTCGGCGGGGCGCTCACCTTGGACGAGGCGTTTTTCAGCCCGTCGGTTCCACCGCGACGGAGGTGAACCGCCAGCGGTGGACGTCGCGCCGCACCAGGCCGGCGGGCGGCTCCGCCAGTTCGGGCACGGCATCGTCGTATGCGGCGTCCCACCAGGTCAGTACGAGGACCCGGTCACCGGGAGCGGTGAGGAATTCGCGGCGCAGGAAGCCGCCGGGCAGGGCGGCGGCGGCCTCCCGGGCCCAGGCGAGCAGTTCGGGGCCGCGGCCCTCGGCGGCGGCGGCCTCCCACATGAGGGTGACGCTCATCCGTAGAGGTTGCCTTCGCCGGCCTCGTGCGCGTGTGAGTGCGCGTGAGTGTGCGTGTGGGTGTGGCCCGGCACGGACACCTCGGTGACCGGCAGCGAGGAGTCGGCCGGGAGGTCGAAGGTGGACGAGGGGCGCCCCCTGGCGACCATCTCCGCGCCCAGCGCGGCCACCATGGCGCCGTTGTCGGTGCACAGGCCGGGGCGTGGCACCCGCAGGCGGATTCCGGCGCCCTCGCAGCGCTCCAGGGCCAGGGCGCGCAGCCGGGAGTTGGCGGCGACTCCGCCGCCGATCATCAGATGGTCGACCCCGTTGTCCTTGCAGGCCCTGAGGGCCTTGCGGGTCAGCACGTCGACCACCGCCTCCTGGAAAGACGCGGCCACGTCGGCGACGGGGACGTCCTGGCCGTCCCTGCGGCGGGCCTCGACCCAGCGGGCGACGGCGGTCTTGAGGCCGGAGAAGGAGAAGTCGTAGAGCGGGTCGCGGCCGCCGGTCAGGCCCCGGGGGAAGGCGATGGCGGCGGGGTCGCCGTCGCGGGCGTGGCGGTCGATCGCGGGGCCGCCGGGAAAGCCGAGGCCGAGGACCCGGGCGACCTTGTCGAAGGCCTCGCCGGCCGCGTCGTCGATGGTGGCGCCCAGCGGGCGTACGTCGCCGGTGATGTCGGGGGCCAGCAGCAGCGAGGAGTGGCCGCCGGAGACCAGCAGGGCCATCGTCGGCTCGGGCAGGGCGCCGTGTTCGAGCTGGTCGACGCAGATGTGCGAGGCGAGGTGGTTGACGCCGTAGAGGGGCTTGCCCAGCGCGTAGGCGTACGCCTTGGCCGCCGACACCCCGACCAGCAGCGCGCCGGCGAGGCCGGGGCCCGCGGTCACGGCGACGGCGTCGAGGTCGCCGGCGGCCACGCCGGCCTCCTTCAGCGCCCGCTGGATGGTGGGGACCATCGCCTCCAGGTGGGCGCGGCTGGCGACCTCGGGGACGACGCCGCCGTAGCGGGCGTGCTCGTCGACGCTGGAGGCGACGGCGTCGGCGAGCAGGGTGTGCCCGCGGACGATGCCGACGCCGGTCTCGTCGCACGAGGTCTCGATGCCGAGCACAAGGGGTTCGTCAGGCATGGAATTCCTCAGCCAGGTTCTGTGCCGGGTCGGCGCGGCGCATGACGAGCGCGTTGACGTTGCCCGGCTGGTAGTAGCCCTTGCGGATGCCGATCGGCTCGAAGCCGAAGCGCTGGTAGAGCCGCTGGGCGCGGGCGTTGTCGACCCGTACTTCGAGCAGCACCTCGTGGCATTCCGCGGCGGTGGCCGCCCGCAGCAGGGCGATGAGCAGGCGCGAGCCGAGCCCGGTGCCCCAGTGGTCGCGGGCGACCGCGATGGTCTGGACGTCGCCGGTGCCGGCGACCGCCGCCAGCCCCGCATAGCCGACGATACGGCCGTCCGGGGTTTCCGCGACGACGTACGTGCGGGTGGCGGCCGGGTGCCTGGCGTCGGCGATCTCCGACCAGAACATGCCGCGGGACCAGGCGTCGTCGGGGAAGAGGGCGCCTTCGAGGGCGACCACCCGGTCCAGGTCCCACCAGCGCATGTCGCGCAGGACCACGTCGTCCGGGTCGTTCACGTCGTTCGGGTCGTTCGGCTCGCTCACGTCGGCAGGACCGCCTTGTAGCCGGCGGGCACCTGGGCGTCGGGACGGCGCAGGTAGAGCGGCAGCGGGGGGGCGAAGTCCTCGCCCGCCGCGAGCCGGTGGGCGGCGAGCGCGGCCAGCGCGCCGGCCGACTGGTGGGCGGGGTCGGGGCGGCGGTCGGTGAAGGCCTCGGGGTAGAGCGCGGCGCCCGCGCCGACGGCGGGCAGCGCGAGGACGTCCCGCGGCAGGTCGGCCGCGCGGTTCACCGCGGGCTCGGTGACGCGGGCGGCGGGGCCGTCGTATCGGGCCCAGTAGACCTCTTTGCGGCGGGCGTCGGTGGCGACCGTGAACGGCCCTTCCAGGCCGGCCTCGCCCGCGGCCCAGGCGAGGCCGTCGAGGGTGCACACGCCGTGCACGGGGACGTCCAGGACGTCGCCGAAGGACGCGGCGGTGACCAGGCCGACCCGCAGCCCGGTGTAGGGGCCGGGGCCGACGCCGACGACCACGCCGGTGACGTCGGCGAGCGCGCGGCCCGCGGCGGCCAGCACCCGGTCGATCGCGGGCACCAGCAGTTCGCCGTGCCGGCGCGCGTCGACGACCGTGGACTCGGCGAGCACCCGCTCCCCGTCGTGGAGGGCGGCGGTGACGGCGGGCGTGGCGGTGTCGAAGGCAAGCAGCAGCACGCCCCCAGGGTACGGGCAGCGCCCGTACGGCCGCGGCGGTGGTACGCGGGCCCTTCCGCGGGGCGGCGGAGAGGGCCGCCGCGGCTGCTACCGTCAACGGGGAGCGAGCGCCCAACCCGACCGGAGGACTCCCGTGGCAATCAAAGCCGGCACCCTCGTGACGGGACTGACCGCGGGGGCCATGGTGGTGATCGCGGTGCTGGCCGCGCAGGCGTCGGGTTCGGCCCCGAAGGCCCCGGCTGCGGCGCACTCCTCGGCCCCGCCGCCGAAGTCCGCGTCGGTCAAGCCGAAGCCGAGGACGTATCCGCTGCCCCTGCACTCGGGCGTGGGCAAACGCGTCGTCTACAGCGTCTCCGCCCACCGGGTGTGGCTGGTGGACGACGGCAGCAAGGTGGTGCGCACCTATGCGGTGGTCGCGGGCAATGTGACGCCGTCCAAGGGGCTGCACCACGTCTTCTTCCGGCGCGAGGTGGGTGTCGGCGGCGACGGCAAGCAGGTGGAGCACACGGTGCTCTTCGCGATGACCGGCGGGGTGAACATCGGTTTCAGCGCCGCCGTCGACGGCTCGCTGGCCACGCCGGACCCGGCGAAGCAGAATGCGGCGATCCGGGCGACGCGCGCCGACACCGCCGCGATGTGGCAGTTCGCGACGGTGGGCAGCGCCATCAACGTGCTGCCCTGACGGCGCGACGGATTCCAGCGGGGACACGCGGGCGTGGCATATTGCCACGCCCTGCCGTTTTCACCCGTACGGGCTATGCCGCGTCCTCGTCGGGGACGGTGACCGTAACGGTGGCGGGGACCTCGGGCGACGGCGTGGCGGGCGGCGGGGTGGAGATCCGGCGGGCCGCCTCGGCGGCGGCGAGCACGTCGCGGAAGGTGGGGACGGGCTGGTGGTCCTGGGGGTCGTGGGCCGACATGGTGCCTCCCCGAGCGGTGGAAGTTAGGCAGCCCTAAGCGGGCACCTGGGAACCAGGACACCACGGGTGCCGGTCCCCGCGCAACATCTTCCCGACAGCCTGTCGGTTCATGCCGCGCCCGCTCGGGCCGTCCCGCCGCTCGGGCCGTCCCGGCGCTCAGGCCTCCAGCGCCGCCAGGTCCGTGGCGGCCCAGCGCGGGCCGACGCCGCTGACGGTGACCACCCTGGCGTCGTCGTCGGCCTCGGGCGTCGAACCCACCGTCCGCTCGATGACGACCTGCAGGCGGGCCTCGGACAGCTCCTCGACCTTGCCCTCGCCCCACTCGACGACCACCACCGACTCCGGCAGCGACACGTCGAGGTCCAGGTCCTCCATCTCGTCCAGGCCGCCGCCCAGCCGGTAGGCGTCCACGTGGACCAGGGCCGGGCCGCCGGTCAGCGAGGGGTGGACGCGGGCGATGACGAAGGTCGGCGAGGTGACGGCGCCGCGTACGCCCAGGCCCTCGCCCAGGCCCCGGGTCAAGGTCGTCTTGCCCGCGCCCAGCTCGCCGTTGAGCAGGACAAGGTCGCCGGGGCCGAGCAGCGCGGCGAGGCGTCGCCCCAGGTCACGCATGCGCTCGGCGGTACGTACGGTGATCCGGACGGCGGGGGGGAGCCGGTCCTGAGTGCCCGCGGGGTACGGGTCGTGCGGTGTGCCCATGACCGCGAAGCCTACGCGCCGACCCGCACACCCCGCCCGTCCGTGGCGCGCGGCGGATTACGCCTCGCCCGCCGTCGCCAGCTCGCGCAGCCCGTCGGCGACCGGCGCCTGCACCGAGTCCGCGGCATGGGCGATCAGCAGCGCGAGGGCGGAATTCACCAGCTCGGGCCGCTCGAATATCACCAGGTGCCCGGCGCCCGGCACGATGACCAGCTCGGCGTCCGGCAGCTTCTCGGCGATCTCGGTGCTGTGCGCGCTGGGCGTCAGCAGATCCTTGTCGCCGGCCAGCACCAGGCCGGGCAGCCCGTCGAGCACGGCGAGCGCGTCGCCCTTCTCGTGCTCGGTGAAGGCCGGGTAGAACTCGGCCACCACGTCGATCGGCGTCGACTCGATCAGCCGCTCGGCGAACCGCCCGACCGAGGGGTCCACGTCCGAGCCGAACGAATAGCGCTTGATGATCCCGGCGAAGAGCTCCGCGGTGGCCCGCCGCGCCCGCTCCACCAGCTCGGCCTGGCTGCCCATGATCTTCAGCAGGCCCGGCGCGACCGCCCGGAAGGCCCGCGCACCGGCCGCGGGCAGCCCGAGGGTGACCGCGGCCAGCTTGCCCGAGGACGTCGAGATGAAGCCGACCCCGGCGACCCGCTCGCGCACGTAGTCCGGGTACTGGTCGGCGAAGGCCATCACCGTCATACCGCCCATCGAGTGGCCGACCAGCACCACCGGGCCCTCGGGCGCGGCCGCGTCCAGCACGGCCTTCAGGTCGCGGCCGAGCTGGTCGATGGTCGCGGGGCCGCCCGCGGCCTGGTCGCGGCCGCGCTCGCTGCGGCCGTGGCTGCGCTGGTCCCAGTAGACCGCCCGCACGGAGCCCCGCAGGGCCGCCCGCTGGAAGTGCCAGGAGTCCTGGTTGAGGCAGTAGCCGTGCGAGAAGACCACGGTGAGCGGCAGCGGCGCCGCCCCCACGCCCCGGCGCCCGCGCAGCCAGCCGCGCCGCGCCGACGGCTCGGCCACCTCGACCGGCGTGACGTCCTCGGTCTCGAAGTACAGCTCGGTGCCGTCCTCGGCGGTCGCGGTCCCGGGCACGCCGCGCAGGGTCCCGTAGGGCCCGGTCGCGTCCAGCGCGAGCTGCGCCTTGCGCCGTACGCCGCGCCCGACGGTGGCCCGCTCGATCGCCACGCCGGCGGCGGCCCCCGCGGCCACCACCCCGATCGCGGCACCGACCAGCCCGGCCCGCTCCCACTTCACGCCGACTCCCACCTGCTCAGCCATGCTCCCCGTACACCCGCGGCACCCGGCTGCCGACGCGGGTGACGATCTCGTACGCGATCGTCCCGCACGCCCGCGCCCAGTCCTCCGCGGTCGGCTCGCCCCGGTCGCCGGGGCCGAACAGCACGGCCTCGTCGCCCGCGGCGGCGCAGTCGCCGCCGAGGTCCACCACGAACTGGTCCATCGCCACCCGTCCCGCCACCGTCCGCCACTTCCCGGCCACCAGCACCGGGCCCGCACCGGACGCATGCCGCGGCACACCGTCTGCGTACCCCAGGGGGACCAGTGCAAGCGTCGTCGGACCCGGCGTCACATAGTGGTGGCCGTAGCTGACCCCGTGGCCGCCGGGCACCTGCTTGACGCTGGCCAGCCGGGCGGCGAGCGTCATCACCGGGCGCAGCCCGAAGTCCGCGGGCCCGCCGACCTGCGGCACCGGGGAGATGCCGTACATGGCCACGCCCGGCCGCACCAGGTCGAAGTGCGACTCCGGCAGCGTCAAGGTGCCGGGCGAATTGGCGATGTGCCGCACCTCCGGGTCGAGCCCGGCGTCTGCGGCCTGTTCGAGGGCGGTGCGGAAGACGCCCAACTCGCGGGCGATCGAGGGGTGACCGGGCTCGTCGGCGCAGGAGAAGTGCGCCCACAGGCCGGTGACCCGGATCAGCCCCGCCTTCTCCGCGGCCCTCGCCGCGGCGGTCAGCGCCGGCCACTGCGCGGGCTGCGCGCCGTTGCGGCCGAGGCCGGCGTCGACCTTGAGCTGTACGCGCGCGGTGCGGCCGGCGGCCCGTGCCGCGGCCACCGCCTCCTCCAGCGCCCACTGCGCGCTGACCGTCACGTCGACGTCGGCCTCGACGCATTCCCGCCAGGGGCCGCCCGGCGTCCACAGCCAGCACAGCACCCGGCCGCCGATGCCGGCGGCACGCAGCGCCAGCGCCTCCTCGGGCGTGGCCACGCCCAGCCAGGTGGCGCCGCCCTCCAGCGCGGCCCGCGCGCACGGCACCATGCCGTGGCCGTACGCGTCGGCCTTCACGACCGCCATGAAGGCCGCACCGGGGGCCTTCGCCCGCAGGGCCGCGACGTTCGCCCGCAGGGCCCCCAGGTCGATGTGCGCCCAGCCGCGGCCGCTCGTCATGTCGTTCATCCAGGTCAGTGTCTCAGGCGCGGGTCAGGGTTGCCCTTGACGGCCCGATAGTATGCGCGCATACTAAAGGCGTGACGACTCTGGGAACGGCACACATCACCTCGTCCGCGGCCCCCGACGCCTTCTTCGCCCGCTGGGCGGACATGGCGACCTGGCCGGAGTGGAACGCCGACACCGAGTGGGTGCGGCTCGACGGGCCCTTCGCGCCCGGTGCCACGGGCGTGCTCAAGCCCAAGGGGGCGCCCAAGGTGCCCTTCGTGGTCGCCGCGCTCGTCCCTGGCCGGGAGTTCACCGACGTCTCCAAGCTCGTCGGGGCCCGGCTGACCTTCCGCCACCTCGTCTCCGCCACCACCGAGGGGGCCACCCGGGTGGACGTCACCGTGACGCTCCGCGGCCCCCTCGCCCGCCTCTGGAACCTGGCGCTCGGCAAGGGCATCGCCGCCACCCTCCAGGCCGACCTGGACCGCCTCCGCTCCGCGGCGGAAGCCGCGTGAGCCTCGCGACCGCTTTCGGCTCCGCCGAGGAGAGCCCCGGCCTGCTGCTCTGGCAGGTCACCAACCGCTGGCAGGCCGCCCAGCGCGCGGCCCTGCGCCCCTTCGGCCTCACCCACGTCCAGTTCGTCCTCCTCGCCTCCCTCACCTACCTCCAGGCGTCCGACTCCCCCGTCACCCAGCGCCGCCTCGCCGACCACGCGGCGACCGACCCGATGATGACCTCGCAGGTCCTCCGCGCCCTCGAATCCCGCGGGCTCCTCACCCGCCACCCCCACCCCGGCGACGCCCGCGCCCGCGCCTTGGCGGTGACGCCGGAGGGTCGCGACGTCGCCAACCGCGCGGTGGGGGCGGTGGAGTCCTGCGACGCCGCCTTCTTCTCGGCCCTGGGCCCCGAGACCCCCGCCTTCACGGCGGCCCTCCGCACCCTGCGCAATGGCTGCGCCGCTTCCTCGGGTTGATTGCCCCTGCGGTGCGTTGCTTGCCTGCGGCCGCGCCGTGGTTGCCCGCGCCGTTCTCCGCGCCCCTCAGGTGCTGCCCCTTGCGGTAGGCGTTCGCCTTTCCCACCGTCGTGGCTGGTCGCGCAGTTCCCCGCGCCCCTGGGTGATTGCCCCTTGCGGTGCGTCGCTTCCTTTCCGCCCTTTCGGCGGGGCGCGCAGTTCCCCGCGCCCCTGAAAAGCCCCCCTCTGCGGCGGGCGACCACCTTCCGCAGAGGGCGGCCCCCCAGGGGCGCGTGGGGGTACCCCCAGGCGAGCGACGCACCGCGCGGGGCAGCGCGCGGGGCAGCGGCAGCGGGGCGCAGGCTAGGTGGTTGTGTTGCGCCACGCCGTGGGGAGGGATTCGGCCACGTCGAGGGCGGTGAGGGGGGTGGGGGTGAGGCGGGCCGCCAGGCCGTGGAGGTAGGCGGCGAGGGACGCGGCCGTGGGGGCCGGGAGCGACGTGGCCAGGAGGGAGCCGGCGAGGCCGGAGAGGATGTCGCCGCTGCCGGCGGTGGCGAGCCACGGCGTACCGGTGGGGTTGACCCGGACGGGCTCGGAGGCGGTGGGCGAGGCCACCAGCGTGGTGGAACCCTTGAGGAGGACCGTCGCGCGGAAGGCCGCGGCCAGGTCGCGTACCGAGTCGAGGCGGGAGGCCTCGACGGCTTCGCGGGACCGGCCGAGGAGGGCGGCGGCCTCCCCGGCGTGCGGGGTGAGTACGGTCGGCGCGGTCCGGGCCAGGACCGCGTCGCGGGACATCAGGCGGAGCCCGTCCGCGTCGACCAGCACGGGCACGTCCGCGGCGAGCACTTCCGCGACCGCGGCCCTGGCGGCTGCCGTGTCGCCGAGCCCGGGGCCGACGACCCACGCCTGGACGCGGCCCGCGGCACGCGGGGAGCCGGTGGAGACCAGCGTCTCGGGGTGCCGGGCGAGGACGGCGGCGGCGCCACCCCCGACGTAGCGGACGGCGCCCGCGCCGCCGCGGATGGCGCCGGAGACGGCGAGCACCGCGGCACCGGGGTAGCGGTCGGATCCGGCGACGACCCCGACCACGCCCCGCCGGTATTTGTCGCTCTCGGCGCCGGGCCGCGGCAGCACCGCGGCGGCGTCGGCGTGCTGGAAGGCCTCGATCGCGGGGGCGCCCAGATACGGGTCGAGGCCGATGTCGATGAGCCGCAGGGCGCCGGCGAGTTCGGCGGCCGGGTCGATGAGCAGGCCGGGCTTGTACGTGCCGAAGGTGACGGTGACGTCGGCGCGGACGGCCTCCCCGGTGACCTCTCCGGTGTCGGCGTCGACGCCGCTGGGCAGGTCGACGGCGACGACGGCGGCCCGGGCGTCGTACGCGGCGTTCATGAGGTCGGCGGCCGGCGGGCGGAGTCCGCCCTTGCCGCCGATGCCGACGATGCCGTCGTAGACGAGGTGCGCGCGGGTGACGGCCGCGAGACCGTCCGCGCCGTCCACGACCCGGCCGCCGGCGGCCCGCAGCGCCGCGAGGCCGCCGCCGTGCGCCCGGTCGGGCGCCAGCAGGACCGCGGTGACCCCGGCGCCGCGGCGGGCGAGGCGGGCGCCCGCGTAGAGGGCGTCACCGCCGTTGCTGCCGCTTCCGGCGACCACGACGACCCGGGCGCCGTAGACGCGCCCCAGGACGTCGGCGCCGACCGTCGCGAGCCCGGCGGCGGCCCGCTGCATGAGCGTGCCCTCCGGCAGCCGCGCCATGAGCGCGGCCTCCGCGTCCCGTACGGCCTGCACCGTGTGCGCGTACCTCATGGCGTACCCTCCCGTTCGGCCCTGCACCCGACGATACGTACCGCCTGCCGCCGTGGCACCCCGGCCCGGGGTCAGGCCTCGGCGATGACCACGGCGGAGGCGACGCCCGCGTCGTGGCTGAGCGACAGGTGCCAGCTGCGTACGCCCAGTTCGGCGGCACGGGCGGCGACCGTGCCGGTGACGGTCAGCCGGGGCCGCCCGGACGGCTCGGTGGTGACCTCGGCGTCGAGCCAGCTCAGCCCGGCGGGCGCGCCCAGGGACTTGGCCAGCGCCTCCTTGGCGGCGAAGCGCGCCGCGAGGGAGGCGATGCCGCGCGGGGCGCCGGTGGGCAGCAGCAGCTCGCCGGGGGTGAAGAGGCGTTCCGCCATTCCCGGGGTGCGCTCCATCGCGGCGGCGAACCGTTTGATCTCGGCCACGTCGATCCCGACCCCGACGATCATCCGGCGTCCCTCCCGGGGTGCGTGGCATTGCCGTCCATGCCGCCAGCTTAGGGGGCGGCGGCCCGGCGGCCGGGTGCCGGGCGGCCGCGGGTCGGGCCCTGCGAGGATGCTCACCGTGACGACCACTCCGACCGCGCCGGCCAGCCCCTTCGTCGACCTGACCAGGGCGCAGTGGAGCGCCCTGCGGGAGCGCACGCCCTTGCCGCTGACCGCGGAGGAGGTGGAGCGGCTGCGGGGGCTCGGGGACGTCATCGACCTCGACGAGGTGGTGGACGTCTACCTGCCGCTGTCGCGGCTGCTGAATCTGTACGTGGCCGCGCACAGCGGGCTGCGCGGGGCGCTGAACACCTTCCTGGCGGGGGCGGCGGCCGGGGCGCAGCCGGGGACGCCGTTCGTCATAGGCGTGGCGGGGAGCGTGGCGGTGGGGAAGTCGACCACGGCCCGGCTGCTGCAGGCGCTGCTGGCCCGGTGGCCGGAGCATCCTCGGGTCGAGCTGGTCACCACCGACGGCTTCCTGCTGCCCAACGCGGAATTGCAGCGGCGCGGCCTGATGTCGCGCAAGGGCTTCCCCGAGTCCTACGACCGGCGCGCGCTGACCCGTTTCGTCGCGGACGTGAAGTCCGGCAAGGCCGAGGTGACCGCGCCGGTCTACTCGCACCTGATCTACGACATCGTGCCCGGTGAGCTGCTGACGGTCCGCCGCCCCGACATCCTCATCGTGGAGGGCCTCAACGTGCTGCAGCCCGCCCTGCCGGGGCAGGACGGCCGCACCAGGATCGGGCTGGCCGACTACTTCGACTTCAGCGTCTACGTCGACGCCCGCACCGAGGACATCGAGCGGTGGTATCTCGGGCGGTTCAGGAAGCTGCGGGAGACGGCCTTCCAGAACCCGGACTCGTACTTCACGAAGTACACCCGGGTGGCCGAGGACGAGGCCATGGACTACGCCCGGATGATATGGCGGACCGTCAACCAGCCCAATCTCCAGGAGAACGTGCTGCCCACGCGCAGCCGGGCGACCCTGGTCCTGCGCAAGAGCCAGGACCACAAGGTGCAGCGGCTCTCGCTGCGCAAATTGTGACGCGGAGGCCCCAGGCGTGCTGCACCTGCGAATGATCGTGCCGGCCGACCGCACGGAGGAGGTCGCGACCCTGGTGTCGGCGACCGTCGGCGCCACCCACCTCACGGTGGTCAGGGGCGCCGCCTACGACCCCGTGGGCGACCTGCTGACCTGTGACGTGGCCAGGGAGGCCGCCGACCCGCTGCTGGCGGCCCTCAGGAAGCTCGGCATCGAGGACGCCGGGGCGATCGCGGTCGAGAACGTCGACGTGACGCTGTCGCGGAGCGCGGACCAGGCCGAGCGGGACGCGCCCGGCGAGGGCGCGGACGCGGTGGTGTGGGAGTCGCTGGTCGAGGCGACCCACGAGGAGTCCACCCTCACGTTCACCTATCTGGCGTTCCTGACGGTCGCCACGATGCTGGCCGCCTACGGCGTGATGCTGGACAGCTCGATCCTGATCGTCGGCGCGATGGTGGTCGGCCCGGAGTTCGGCCCGCTGGCGGGTGTCTGCACGGGTCTGGTACGCCGCAGGGGCCGGCTGGTGGCGCGTTCGCTGATGGCGCTCGCGGTGGGCTTCCCGGCGGCGATGCTGCTCACCGGCGGCTTCTCGTACCTGATGAGCGGCCTGGGGCTGTTCACGCAGGCGCGCTTCGACGCCCCGCATCCGGCGACGCAGTTCATCTGGCAGCCGAGCTGGGACTCCTTCGTGGTCGCCTTCCTCGCCGGCATCGCGGGGATGCTGTCGTTGACGTCGGCGAAGTCCGGGGCCCTGGTCGGTGTGGCGATCTCGGTGACGACGGTGCCGGCCGCCGCGAACGCGTCACTGGCCATCTCGTACTCCACCTGGCACGAGGTCTGGGGCTCCAGCCTCCAGCTGGCGGTCAACCTGGCCGGCATCGCCTGCGCCGGCACCCTGACGCTGCTCGCCCAGAAGTGGCTGTGGGCGATGCAGCGCCGCAGGGTGCCGGCTGCGTGACAAGGGGCAGGCGTCAGGCGTCAGGCGTCAGGCGTCAGGCGTCAGGCGTCAGGCGTCAGGCCAGCGTCGACTTGACGATGTCCGCGAGGCGGCCCGCCACCGACCTGGCGTGGTCGATGTCGGCGGCCTCCACCATGACGCGGACCAGCGGCTCGGTGCCCGAGGGGCGCAGCAGCACCCGCCCGGTCGCGCCCAGCTCCGCCTCGGCCTCGGCGACGGCGGCGAGCAGTTCGGGGGCGGTTCCCGCGCGGCTCCTGTCGACGTCCGGAACGTTGACCAGCACCTGCGGCAGCCGCTGCATGACGCCGGCCAGGTCGGCCAGGGTGCGGCCGGTCGCGGTGACGCGGGCGGCGAGCAGCAGCCCGGTCAGGGTGCCGTCGCCGGTGGTGGCGTGGTCGAGCACGATGACGTGGCCCGACTGCTCGCCGCCGAGCGCGTAGCCGTGCTCCTTCATCGACTCCAGGACGTAGCGGTCGCCGACCGCGGTCTGGACGAGGGTGATGCCCTCGCGCTCCATGGCCAGCTTGAAGCCCAGGTTGGACATCACGGTGCCGACGACGGTGTTGCCGCGCAGCTCGCCGCGCTCGCGCAGCGACAGCGCGAGGATCGCCAGGATCTGGTCGCCGTCGACCTCCTGGCCGGCGGCGTCCACGGCCAGGCAGCGGTCGGCGTCACCGTCGTGCGCGATGCCGAAGTCGGCGCCGTGCTCTATGACGGCGGCCTTGAGCAGCTCCAGGTGGGTGGAGCCGCAGCCGTCGTTGATGTTGAGGCCGTCGGGGCGGGCGCCGATGGTGACGACCTCGGCGCCGGCCCGCGAGAAGGCCTCGGGTGACACGCGGGACGCGGCGCCGTGCGCCTCGTCCAGGACGACCTTGAGGCCGTCGAGCCGGTTGGGCAGCACGCCGATGAGGTGGGCGACGTACTGGTCGAAGCCCTCGTCGTAGTCCTTGACCCGGCCGACGCCCGCGCCGGTGGGGCGCACCCAGGGGGCGCCGGTGCGGTGCTCCTCGTAGATCTTCTCGATCCGGTCCTCGAGGTCGTCGTCCAGCTTGTGGCCGCCGCGGGCCAGGAACTTGACGCCGTTGTCCGGCATCGCGTTGTGGCTCGCGGACAGCATCACGCCGAGGTCGGCGCCCAGCGCGCCGGTGAGATACGCCACCGCCGGGGTGGGCAGCACACCGACCCGCAGGACGTCCACGCCCGCGCTCGCGAGGCCCGCCACGACGGCGGCCTCCAGGAATTCGCCCGAGGCGCGCGGATCGCGTCCGACCACCGCGATCGGCCGGTGCCCCGCGAAGGTGCCCGCCTCAGCGAGTACGTGCGCCGCCGCGACCGACAGGCCGAGCGCCAGCTCGGCGGTGAGGTCCGCGTTGGCGATGCCACGCACCCCGTCGGTACCGAAGAGTCGTCCCACTGTGTGTCCTCCGATGCGATACGGCGGCTCTGCCGTGTCGGCCGTGCCCGGCCGTGCTCCAGGTGCGCAGGTGCCGTCCGCCGGCGCCGGCGCCGCGTGCGCGAGCCGGGGGCGGGACGCACCTGCCGGGTGCTTGACGTTTGGCGCCCTGTCATTGGTTGTACCAGTCGTATCACCACAGATATACGACCACGGCGCCGCATGCGAACGCCCCGGAGGCAATGGTGTGCCTCCGGGGCGTTGCACAGCAGCAACAGCAGCGGCGACGGCGTGCCGTCGCGCGCGCCGCTGGCGACTAGCGCTTGCTGAACTGCGGCGCCTTGCGGGCCTTCTTCAGACCGGCCTTCTTCCGCTCGACCGCGCGGTCGTCACGGGTCAGGAAGCCGGCCTTCTTGAGCGGGCCGCGGTTGTTGTCGACGTCGGCCTCGTTCAGCGCACGGGCGACACCGAGGCGCAGCGCACCGGCCTGGCCCGAGATGCCGCCGCCGCTGATGCGGGCGATGACGTCGTAGCGGTTGTCGAGTTCGAGCACCTTGAAGGGCTCGTTGACTTCCTGCTGGTGGACCTTGTTGGGGAAGTAGCCCTCAAGGGTACGGCCGTTGATCTTCCACTTACCGCTGCCCGGAACGATACGGACGCGGGCGATGGACTGCTTGCGGCGGCCGGTGCCGGCAGCCGGCTGCGGGTCGCCGAAGCGCGACGCGAGCGACTCGGAGGTGTACTCCCCCTCGACGGCGTCGGACTCGAAGGTGGTGATCTCCTCGAAGGACTCGTCGCCCTCGATGACGGTCTCGGCAGTGGTCTCAGCCACGATTCTCCTCAGGTTCTTTCTGGTAGCTGGTGGCCGGAACTACTGCGCGACCTGGGTGATCTCGAACGGCACCGGCTGCTGGGCAGCGTGCGGGTGCTGGTCGCCCGAGTAGACCTTCAGCTTGGAGAGCATCTGACGGCCCAGGGTGTTCTTGGGGAGCATGCCCTTGACGGCCTTCTCGACGGCCTTCTCGGGGTTCTTGTCCATCAGCTCGTCGTAGCGCACGGAACGCAGACCGCCCGGGTAACCCGAGTGGCGGTAGGCCATCTTCTGGGTCCGCTTGTTACCCGAGAGGTGGATCTTGTCGGCGTTGATGATGACGACGAAGTCACCCGTGTCGACGTGGGGCGCGTAGATGGGCTTGTGCTTGCCCCGCAGAAGGGTGGCGGCCTGAGTGGCCAGACGGCCCAGGACAACGTCCTGCGCGTCGATGACGTGCCACTGGCGCTGGATATCGCCGGGCTTGGGGCTGAACGTACGCACGGTCGTAGCCTTCGCTTCTTCTCAGTAGTGGTTTCCCCTGACCCGCCGCGAGGACGGTGGGGAAGGGTCCTGACAAGGCCACCCGGACGATCACGACAGCCGTGGCCGCGGACGGGGACGCAACCCGTCTGCCTGCCGCTGGTCATCGGCCCGGTGGACCGGCGTAAGGGCCCCTCACGTGAGATAGAGCAAGCCAATACGCATAACGAACTCGTAGAATACCGGGGCGGGGCCGTACGGGTCAAAACGGGGTCGCCCGCGCCCTGCGGTAACGCTCCTGGGCCGCTACCGGGCCACCCCCCTCCGCCACCCCCGCGCGCTACCGCTTGCGCTCCACCCGGCGCTCGTCCCACACCGGCTCGGCGGTCTCGCGGACCAGGCCGTCGGAGCCGAAGACCAGGTAGCGGTCGAAGCTGCGGGCGAACCAGCGGTCGTGGGTCACCGCGAGCACCGTGCCGTCGTAGGCCTCCAGACCCTCCTGGAGGGCTTCCGCGCTCTCCAGGTCCAGGTTGTCCGTCGGCTCGTCGAGCAGCAGCGCGGTGGTGCCCTCCAGCTCCATCAGCAGGATCTGGAAGCGCGCCTGCTGCCCGCCGGACAGCTTGTCGAAGGGCTGGTCGCCCTGCCGCTCCAGCTCGTAGCGGCGCAGCACCGACATGGCGCGGCCGCGGTCCCGCGAGTGCTCGGTCCACAGGATGTCCACCAGCGGGCGGCCGCGCAGCTCCGGGTGGGCGTGGGTCTGGGCGAAGTGGCCCGCCACGACGCGGGCGCCCAGCTTGTACGTCCCCGTGTGCGCCACGCCCCCGTCGCCGGCCAGCAGCCGCAGGAAGTGCGACTTGCCCGAGCCGTTGGAGCCGAGCACCGCGACCCGCTCGCCGTAGTAGACCTCCAGGTCGAACGGCTTCATCAGGCCGGTCAGCTCCAGCTTCTCACAGGTCACCGCCCGCACACCGGTCCTGCCGCCCTTGAGCCGCATCCTGATGTCCTGCTCGCGCGGCGGCTCCTGCGGGGCGCCCGCGTCCTCGAACCGCTTCAGCCGGGTCTGGGCCGCGTGGTAGCGCGACGCCATGTCGGGGCTGTTCGCCGCCTGCTGCCGCAGCCGCAGCACCATCGCCTTGAGCTTGGCGTGCTCCTCCTCCCAGCGGCGCCGCAGCTCCTCGAAGCGCGCGAAGCGCTCCTTGCGGGCCTCGTGGAAGGTGCTGAAGCCGCCGCCGTGCACCCAGGTCGTGGACCCGGCGGGGCCGGTCTCGACGCTGACGATCTTCTCCGCGGTGCGCGACAGCAGCTCGCGGTCGTGGCTGACGAACAGCACGGTCTTCCTGGTGGCGGCGATCTGCTCCTCCAGCCACCGCTTGCCCGGCACGTCCAGATAGTTGTCCGGCTCGTCCAGCAGCAGCACCTCGTCGGGGCCGCGCAGCAGCGCTTCGAGCACCAGCCGCTTCTGCTCGCCGCCGGACAGCGTCTTGACCTCGCGCCACTGCGCCCGCTCGTACGGAACGCCGAGCGCGGCCATCGTGCACATGTCCCACAAGGTCTCGGCCTCGTAGCCGCGCGCCTCCGCCCAGTCGCCGAGCGCATGCGCGTACGCCATCTGCGCCGGCTCGTCGTCCTGCGCCATGATCGCCAGCTCGGCCGCGTCCACGGCTTCCGCGGCCGCCCTGATACGCGGGTGCGCCACCGAGACGAGCAGGTCGCGTACGGTCCTGTCGTCCCGGACGCTGCCGATGAACTGCCGCATCACGCCGAGGCCGCCGCTGACGGTGACACCTCCGCCGTGCGGCGCGATCTCGCCGGAGATCAGCCGCAGCAGCGTGGTCTTGCCCGCGCCGTTCGGCCCGACCAGTGCCACCGCCGCGCCGTCGCCGACACGGAACGAGACGTCGCCGAGCAGCGCCCGCCCGTCCGGCAGGTAGTACTCCAGGTGCGCTGCTTCCACATGTCCCATGGCCTGAATTCTCCCGTGCGCTCGGAGTGCGCCCAACCCCTTTTCCCCGAACGGCCCCCGGTAGGCCGGTAGCCGGACCGGCAATATGATGCGCGACATGACCGATGGCCCCGGGCAGCAGCAGCCGCCGCAGGAACCGCGCTCCACCACCGATGGCGCCGGCGAGCGCGAAGTGCTGGAGGGACGCGTCATCCCCTCCCGCCCGCAGCCCGAGCGGGACGCCGACCCGCGCCGGCAGTTCCACCGGCAGGCCCCGCCCCCGCAGGCCCCCTCCCCCGGCCCGGCCTGGTCCCCCCAGGCCGAGGCGGCCGCCCAGCCCGGACCGCCGCCGCAGGCCCAGGGCGGCCCCTGGGCGCCCGCCGCGCAGCAGCCGGCACTCGACCCGACGCCCCCGCAGGCGCCTTCGCAGGGGCCTTCGCAGGAGGCGGCGCCGCGGGTCGCGCCGGCGCAGGAGTGGGGGCGGCAGCCGTTCGCGGCGCAGCCGCCGGTGCAGCAGCCGCCCGTCCAGCCGCCGCCCGCGCAGCAGTACGCACCCCCGCGGCAGCAGGGCCCGGCACGGCACGCGGCTCCGGCGGCGCAGCCGCAGGCCCCGCGGGGGCGCACGCCCCAGCCGGAGGCCGGCACGCCCGACTGGGGGGCGCTCGCCGAGCAGCAGGAGGCCACCGGTGCGCGCCGGCGCCGCGTGCTGATGCTCACCGGCGGGATCGTCGCCGTCGCCGTCATCGCCGGCGCTGTCGCCACCGCCGTCGTCATGTCGGGCAAGAGCAGCGACGACAAGCCGGTCGCCGGGCCGTCCTCGTCCGCCGGCACCACCGCGAGCCAGCCGGCGCTCCCGCCCGCGCCGTCCTTGTCCTCCGTGGCCCCGCCGCCGCCGGCGAACCCGCTCGACTACCTCAGCACCGCCGCCAAGGACAAGGCACCACTCACCCCGGACTCACTCTTCCCGGGCAAGCAGTTCGTCTGGCAGGGCCGCACCTACGTCAAGGCCGGGACCGACGTCACGACGGCCTGCGCGAAGAACGCCAGGAAGGCCGTCGCGACGGCCCTCACCGCCAACGGCTGCCAGAAGCTGGTCCGAGCGACGTACACGCAGGGCGGGCTCGCCGTGACGGTCGGCGTCGCCGTCTTCCCCGACGACAGCCACGCCAAGAAGGTCGGCGGCGTCTCCCAGTACCTCGCCCCGCTGGACGGCGGAGGCGTCGCCGACTTCTGCCACGCCGTGCGCTGCCAGATGACGGCGAATTCCGTCGGCCGCTACGCCTACTTCGCCATCGCCGGCTTCAAGAACGGCACGACGCTGGCGGCGAACGACACGGTCGGCAAGCAGGCGGCCAACGATGCGTCCGATTTTGCCTTCGCCCGCATCGTCCAACGCGGCAAGGACGCTGCCGCTGCGGATCCCACGAGGCAGTAGCCCCGCACCGTCCTTCCCCGCGCCCGGGGCGGGCTGCCCCTTGCGGGGCGTTGCTTGCCCGCGGGCGCATCGTGGCTGATCGCGCAGTTCCCCGCGCCCCTGAGGTACTGAGTCCTCTTACGCCCAGGCGTTTGCCGCTGCCAGGGGGCTGGGCCTTTGCGCAGGGGGGGTGCGGGTTTTTTCAGGGGCTCGGGGAACTGCGAGACAGGCCACGGCGGCGGCGCGGGCAGGCGACGCACCGCAAGGGGCAGGACCCTGCTAGGACAGGCCCTAGGCGCAACCCGGCACGGGCAAGGTGCGGAGGTTGCGGGATTCTCGGTTGCGCGCCGCGAGCATCGCGTCGGGGGGGTAGCCGACCTCCTCCAGGGTGAGGCCGTGCGGGCGCACGACGTTCACCGCCGAGTGCCTGACCCGTCCGGCCAGGACCTCCGCGGGGAAGGGCACGGGACGGTGACCGTCACCGACCAGGATCATCGCGCCGACCAGCGCGCGCACCATGTTGTGGCAGAAGGCGTCGGCCCGCACCGTGGCGACGGCCACGCCGTCGTCCCGCCGGGACCACCGCACGTCGAGCAGCGTGCGGATCGTCGTCGCGCCCTCGCGCTTCTTGCAGTACGCGGCGAAGTCGTGCTCGCCGAGCAGCAGCGCGGCCGCCTCGTTCATGGCGCCGACGTCGACCGGGCGGTCGTGCCACAGGACGTGGCCGCGCAGCAGCGGGTCCACCCCGCCGGGGTGGTCGCCGACGCGGTAGGCGTATCGCCGCCAGATGGCGGAGAAGCGCGCGTTGAAGCCGGCGGGCGCCTGGCGGACGCCGAAGACGCGGACGTCCCAGGGCAGCCGCCCGGCGAGGCGCCGGCGCAGCTTGTCGTGCTCGGCGGCCCACACGTCCTCGGGCAGGTCGACGTGCGCGACCTGGCCGCGCGCGTGGACGCCGGCGTCCGTGCGGCCGGCCACGGTCAGCTCGACCGGGCCGGGCAGACGCAGCACCGTGGCGATCGCGGACTCCAGCTCGCCCTGCACCGTGCGCCGGGTGCGCTGCTTGGCCCAGCCGGAGAAGTCGGCCCCGTCGTATGCCAGGTCCAGCCGGACCCGTACGAAGCCGGGTGCCGGGTCGTCACTCACGGGTAGCTCCTCGCCATGGGGAACGGAAGCGGACCCGCACCCCCAGGGGGTACGGGTCCGCCCGTGGAACAGCACCGGGGCTCACGCCTCGGTGTCGGCCTCCGCGTCGTCAGCGGGCTTCGCGTCCTCGACGGCCTCGTCCTTCTTGAGGTCGTTCCGGGCGTCGTCACCGGCCGCGTCCTTCGCGGAACGCTTCGTCGCGGCCTCGGCCTCACCGACAGCGGACTGCTGCACGGTCAGGGCCTCGACCAGCTCGATGACCGCCATCGGGGCGTTGTCGCCACGACGGGGGCCGATCTTGGTGATACGGGTGTAACCACCGGGGCGGTTCTCGTACCGCGGGCCGATCTCGGTGAAGAGCGTGTGCACGATGCTCTTGTCCGTGATCGTCTGCAGCACCTGGCGACGGTTGTGCATGTCGCCCTTCTTCGCCTTGGTGATCAGCCGCTCCGCGACCGGGCGCAGCCGGCGCGCCTTGGCCTCGGTGGTGGTGATGCGGCCGTGCTCGAAGAGCGCCTTCGCGAGGTTCGCGAGGAGCAGCTTCTCGTGCGCGGCGCTGCCGCCCAGACGGGCACCCTTGGCGGGCTGAGGCATGGTCTTTCTCCTTCTCCGCTGCACCGGCCGTGTCAGGTACCGGTGTCAGTGCGAACTGGCGGCTGCCAGCTCGTGGTGTGTCCAGGGCTCCGCCCCGGACGGCGCCCCCCAGGGCGCGGGGAACTGCGCGCTCAGCCCATCACCGGCCGGTGGTCCGGAACGGACCGGGCTGACCCTTCGGGCCGGTGACGACCTGCGGCCCGTCGAGAGCCGGTCGCGCAGTTCCCCGCGCCCCTGAGGGGCAGGTCGTGCCCGGCGGCACCCGGGTGAGCGGGAACCGCCGGAGGCGATCAGTACTGCTCGGTCTCCACGAAGCCGGCGTCGACGTCGTCGTCGGCGCCGAAGGCGTCGGCGGCGGCGGTCGGGTCGAATCCGGGCGGGCTGTCCTTGAGGGCCAGGCCCATGCCGGCCAGCTTCGCCTTGACCTCGTCGATCGACTTCGCACCGAAGTTGCGGATGTCGAGCAGGTCCGCCTCGGAGCGTGCCACGAGTTCACCCACGGAGTGGATGCCCTCGCGCTTGAGGCAGTTGTAGGAGCGGACGGTGAGTTCCAGCTCCTCGATCGGCAGCGCCAGGTCCGCGGCCAGGGCGGCGTCCGTGGGGGACGGGCCCATGTCGATGCCCTCGGCGTCGACGTTGAGCTCGCGGGCCAGGCCGAACAGCTCGACCAGGGTCTTGCCGGCCGACGCCATGGCGTCACGCGGCCGCATGGCCTGCTTGGTCTCGACGTCGACGATCAGCTTGTCGAAGTCGGTGCGCTGCTCGACACGGGTCGCCTCGACCTTGTAGGTGACCTTGAGCACCGGGCTGTAGATGGAGTCGACCGGGATGCGGCCGATCTCCTGGCCCTGCTGCTTGTTCTGCACCGCGGAGACGTAGCCGCGACCGCGCTCGACGGTCAGCTCCATCTCCAGCTTGCCCTTGGCGTTGAGCGTGGCCAGGACCAGGTCGGGGTTGTGCACCTCGACACCGGCCGGCGGCGCGATGTCGGCGGCGGTGACGACACCCGGGCCCTGCTTGCGCAGGTACATCACGACCGGCTCGTCGTGCTCCGAGGAGACGACCAGCTGCTTGATGTTGAGGATGACGTCGGTCACGTCCTCCTTGACGCCCGGCACGGTGGTGAACTCGTGCAGGACACCGTCGACCCGGATCGAGGTGACGGCGGCACCCGGGATCGAGGAGAGGAGCGTACGGCGCAGGGAGTTGCCGAGGGTGTAGCCGAAGCCCGGCTCCAGCGGCTCGATCACGAACCGTGAGCGGAATTCGTCGACGACCTCTTCGGTCAACGAGGGACGCTGAGCGATCAGCATGGTGTGGGTCCTTCTGTCGTGGGCGCCCGCTATTTGACGCCCCCTGTATTACGAGGGTACGGGCGGCACGGCGAAACCGTCGTACGCGAGGACGACGGCGGCCGTACCGCCCGTGACCGTGAGCTGCTACTTGGAGTAGAGCTCGACGATCAGCTGCTCCTGCACCTGGGTGTCGATCACCTGGCGCTCGGGCAGGCTGTGCACGAGGATCCGCAGCCGGCCCGCGTTGGCTTCGAGCCACGCCGGCACGGTCTTGTCGCCGGCCTCGCCCTGCGCCACCGCGAACGGGGTCAGGTTGCGGGACGACTCACGGACCTCGACGATGTCGTTCACGGCCACGCGAGCCGACGGGATGTCGTTCTTGCGGCCGTTGACGGTGATGTGTCCGTGACGGACCAGCTGACGGGCGTGGTCGCGGGACTTGGCGAAGCCGGCCCGGTAGACCACGTTGTCGAGGCGGGTCTCAAGGATGCGAAGCAGGTTCTCACCGGTCTTGCCGGACTTCTGGTTCGCTTCCTTGTAGTAGTTCACGAACTGCTTTTCGAGAACACCGTAGATACGCGCGCACTTCTGCTTCTCACGCAGCTGAAGCAGGTACTCGCTGTCCTTGGTGCGCCCGCGCCCGTGCTCACCCGGGGGGTAAGGACGGATCTCGATCGGGCACTTCGCGCTCTCGCACTTAGCTCCCTTGAGGAAGAGCTTCTGCTTCTCCCGACGGCATCGCTTGCAGTCGGCCCCGGTATAACGCGCCATTGTCTCAGTTCTCCTGTTATCAGCTGGTCAGACGCGGCGGCGCTTCGGCGGGCGGCAGCCGTTGTGCGGGGTCGGGGTGACGTCCTGGATCGATCCGACCTCAAGGCCGGTGGCCTGGAGGGAGCGGATCGCGGTCTCGCGGCCGGAGCCGGGACCCTTCACGAAGACGTCCACCTTGCGCATGCCGTGCTCCTGCGCGCGGCGGGCGGCCGACTCGGCGGCCATCTGCGCGGCGAAGGGGGTGGACTTGCGCGAGCCCTTGAAGCCGACGTGGCCGGCGGAGGCCCAGGAGATCACGTTGCCCGCGGGGTCGGTGATCGAGACGATCGTGTTGTTGAACGTGCTCTTGATGTGGGCGTGCCCGTGAGCGACGTTCTTCTTTTCCTTGCGGCGCACCTTCTTGGCTGCGCCCTGACGGCCCTTAGGAGGCATGTGTCACGTTCTCCCGGTGGAGGTGGTCGGTCCTTTGGCGAAGACCGCTGGTAAGGGTCCTGCTGAGGACTACTTCTTGCCCGGCTTCTTCTTGCCGGCGATGGCGCGACGCGGGCCCTTGCGGGTGCGGGCGTTGGTGTGAGTGCGCTGCCCGTGGACGGGCAGGCCGCGGCGGTGACGCAGACCCTGATAGCAGCCGATCTCGACCTTGCGGCGGATGTCGGCCTGCACCGAACGACGGAGGTCACCCTCGGTCGTGTAGTTGTCGTCGACCCACTTGGCGATCTTGACGAGGTCTTCCTCGGGAAGGTCGCGCACGCGGATGTCGGGGCTCACACCGGTGTTCTTCAGGATGTCCTGGGCGCGCGAACGCCCGATGCCGAAGACATAGGTGAGGGCGATCTCCACGCGCTTCTCGCGCGGGAGGTCAACGCCTGAAAGGCGTGCCATGTGTGTGGCTCCTGGTGAAGTCGGAGGTCTTCCGCAGCGCCGGTTCCCGGGCGGCCGTGTCAGGTACCGGACGGGTCCCCGGCCTCCGCCGGGGGTGTCGTCCCCATCGGTCTGGGGACGGGCACTGCGTATGTACGTGTGTGCGTCGCGCGAATCACTGCGGCGGTGCAGAAGGAGCAGGTCGTACGTCAGCCCTGGCGCTGCTTGTGGCGCAGGTTGTCGCAGATGACCATGACCCGGCCGTGGCGGCGGATCACCTTGCACTTGTCGCAGATCTTCTTGACGCTCGGCTTGACCTTCATGGGATGTCAGGTTCTCCGGGTCTTGAGATCTACTTGTATCGGTAGACGATCCGTCCGCGCGTCAGGTCGTACGGAGACAGCTCCACGACGACCCGGTCATCCGGAAGGATACGGATGTAGTGCATCCGCATCTTGCCGCTGATGTGCGCGAGGACCTTGTGACCGTTCTGCAGCTCCACCTTGAACATGGCGTTCGGCAGAGACTCGATCACGGTGCCCTCGATTTCGATGGCGCCTTGCTTTTTGGCCATGTCCTGCTTTCGGGATCGGCTACCTTGATCGGCTCCAGGCATGCCGGAAGACATGCGAGAGCCGACGTGTCAGTCTACGACACGGCTCCCGGAAAGACGAATCCACTGTGTATGCCCATGGGGCAAGATCGTTACGCGTGGGTCTCCCCGGGGCCTGCCAGGGTGGGGCTAGGTCAGGGCCGCGGGGTCGGCGGGGACCGTGATGCCGTATTCGGCGAGCTTGGCGCGGCCGCAGTCCGGTGAGGTGAGCACCAGCGGGCCGTCCTCGGTCAGGGCGATGGTGTGCTCCCAGTGCGAGGACCAGGAGCCGTCGTCGGACTTCACCGTCCACTCGTCGTCCATGACGTGGGTGTGCGGGGAGCCGAGGGTGACCATCGGCTCGATCGCCAGGCACACCCCGGGGACCAGCTTGATGCCCCGGCCGCGCTTCTTGGTGACGTAGTTCAGCAGGTGCGGGTCCATGTGCATCTCGGTGCCGATGCCGTGGCCGCCGTAGTCCTCGACGATGCCGTACTTGCCCGAGGCGGGGCGCGGCTGGCGGCGGATGTAGCCCTCGATGGCCCGCGAGATGTCCTCCAGCCGGTTGCCCTTGCGGAAGGCGGCGATGCCGGCCCACATGGACTCCTCGGTGACCCGGCTCAGCTCGATCAGCTCGGGCGCGTGGCCGGTGCCGACGAAGCAGGTGAAGGCCGCGTCGCCGTGCCAGCCCTCCACGATGGCGCCGGCGTCGATGGCGATGATGTCGCCGTCCTTGAGCACCGTCTCGCGGTCGGGGATGCCGTGGACGACGACGTCGTTGACCGAGGTGCAGATGGTGCCGGGGAAGCCGCCGTAGCCGAGGAAGTTCGGCTTGGCATCGTGGTCGGCGATGACCTTGGCCGCGACGTCGTCCAGGTCCTTGGTCGTCGCCCCGGGCACGGCCGCCGCGCGGGTCGCCTCGTGCACCGCCGCGACGACCAGTCCGGCCCGCCTCATCGTGGCGATCTGCTCCGGGGTCTTGATCTCCACCATGCGGCTGACGCCTTCCTTGTCCTCGGGGTCCTCGGTGCGTGCGGTCACGGGCACGTACGCCCGTTCAACGATACGGCCGTGGTGCCCGTCCGGGCACCACGGCCGTATGCCGTGCTGTGCTGCTGCCGCCGTCGCGGGCGGGGGTCAGTCCTCGCGCCGGTCCTGGAGCGCGTCCATCGCGCGCTTCGTGACGTCGGCGACCGGGCCGAGCGCGGAGATCGTCACCACGAGATTCTGCTGCTTGTAGTAGTCGATGATCGGCTCGGTCTCGCGGTGGTAGACGTCGAGGCGGTTGCGGACCTTGTCCTCGGCGTCGTCGCTGCGCTGGTACAGCTCGCCGCCGCACTCGTCGCAGACGCCCGGGGCCTTGGGCTGCTTGTACTCGACGTGGAAGACGTGCGCGCTGTCGTTGCGGCACACCCGGCGGCCGGCGATGCGCTTGACGACCTCGTCCTCCGGGACCTCCAGGTCCAGCACGCCGTCGAGCTTGATGCCGTGCGCGGCGAGGTAGGCGTCGAGCGCCCGGGCCTGGAACTCGTTGCGCGGGAAGCCGTCGAGCAGGAAGCCGCCGGCGGCGTCGGGCGCGTCCAGCCGGTCCTCCGCCATGCCGATGGTGACCTCGTCGGGGACCAGGTCGCCCGCGTCCATGTAGGCCTTGGCCTTCTTGCCCAGCTCGGTGCCCTGGCTGATGTTGGCGCGGAACAGGTCGCCCGTGGAGATGTGCGGGATCGACAGGTTCTTGGCGAGGTACGCGGCCTGCGTCCCCTTGCCCGCGCCGGGCGGCCCGACCAGGACGATACGCATCAGCGGAGGAACCCTTCGTAGTTACGCTGCTGTAGCTGGCTCTCGATCTGCTTCACCGTCTCGAGACCGACACCCACGATGATCAGGATGCTGGTACCGCCGAGCGGGAAGTTGCCGTTGCTGCCGTTGAAGATCGCGATGGCGACCGTCGGCACAAGAGCGATGAGGCCCAGGTACAGCGCCCCTGGCCACGTGATGCGGTTCAGCACGTAACTCAGGTATTCGGCGGTGGGGCGACCGGCACGGATGCCCGGAATGAACCCACCATACTTCTTCATGTTGTCTGCGACTTCTTCGGGGTTGAAGGAGATCGCGACGTAGAAGAAGGCGAAGAAGACGATCAGCAGGAAGTAGGCCGCCATGTACACCGGGTGGTCGCCCTTGGTGAAGTTGCGGCTGATCCACTGGGCCCAGCCCGCGGTCGAGCCGGAGAACTGCACGATCAGCGCCGGGATGTACAGCAGCGACGACGCGAAGATGACCGGGATGACACCGGCCTGGTTGACCTTGAGCGGGATGTACGTGGACGTGCCGCCGTAGGAGCGCCGGCCGATCATGCGCTTGGCGTACTGCACCGGGATGCGGCGCTGCGCCTGTTCGACGAAGACCACCAGGCCGACCATCGCCAGGCCCACCGCGAGGACCGCGAGGAATTCCACCCAGCCGCCGGCGATCTTGCCGGAGACCTTGATCGCCCACAGCGAGCCGGGGAAGCCGGCCGCGATGGAGACGAACATCAGGATGGACATGCCGTTGCCGATGCCCTTGTCGGTGACCAGCTCGCCCAGCCACATGATCACCACGGTGCCGGCGGTCATCGTGGTGACCATCGTGATCGTGGTGAAGATCGACTGGTTCGGCACGATCGAGCCCGCGTTGTTGCAGCCGGAGAACAGGCTGCCGGAGCGGGCGGTGGCGACCAGGCCGGTGCCCTGGAGCACGGCCAGCGCGACGGTCAGGTAGCGGGTGTACTGCGTGATCTTCGTGGTGCCGGCCTGGCCCTCCTTCTTGAGGGCTTCCAGTCGCGGGATCACCACCGTCAGCAGCTGGAGGATGATGCTCGCCGTGATGTACGGCATGATCCCGAGCGCGAAGATGGTCAGCTGCAGCAGCGCGCCGCCGCTGAACATGTTCACCAGCCCGAAGAGGCTGTTGTTCCCCTTCGTCTCCTTGATGCAGGCGTTGACGACCGTGTAGTCGATGCCCGGCACCGGTACATGCGCTCCGAGGCGGTAGACCACCACGATGCTCAGAGTGAACAGCAGCTTCTTGCGCAGGTCGGGCGTCCTGAACGCCCGTGCGAACGCGGTGAGCACGGTGCCTCCTGCACCCCCCGCGCGAGGGCGGAAGGACGGTTTATGAGGTTTCTGACGACAGCAGCGTCGGTCAGCCTACCGGCGACTTGGCCCCGCAAGGAATGACCAACCGGGGAAGGAAAATCACAGGAACGAACGACCGGGGATGCCCAGAGGTTTCTGGGCATCCCCGGTCGTGTCCGTGTCGGGCTCAGATGAGTTCGACGACGGTGCCGCCGGCGGCGGCGATCTTCTCCTTGGCGGAGCCGGAGACCGCGTCAACGGTCACCTGCAGCGCCACGGAGACCTCGCCGGTGCCGAGCACCTTGACGAGCTGGTTCTTGCGCACCGCACCCTTGGCGACCAGGTCGGCCACGGTCACCTCGCCACCCTCGGGGTAGAGGGTCGCGAGCTTGTCCAGGTTGACGACCTGGTACTCGGTGCGGAACGGGTTCTTGAAGCCCTTGAGCTTCGGGAGGCGCATGTGGAGGGGCATCTGCCCGCCCTCGAAGCGCTCCGGAACCTGGTAGCGGGCCTTGGTGCCCTTGGTGCCACGACCGGCCGTCTTGCCCTTGGAGGCCTCACCGCGACCCACACGGGTCTTCGCGGTCTTGGCACCCGGGGCGGGACGCAGGTTGTGGATCTTGATCGGGTTGTCACCCATGATCAGTCGACCTCCTCGACCGTGACGAGGTGGCGGACGGTGTGGACCATGCCGCGGATCTCCGGGCGGTCCTCCTTGACCACGACGTCGTGCAGGCGCTTGAGCCCGAGCGAACGCAGGGTGTCACGGTGGTTCTGCTTGCTGCCGATGTAGGACTTGGTCTGCGTGACCTTCAGGCGCGCCATCACACACCCACTCCGGCACGAGCCCGCAGCAGTGCGGCGGGCGCGACGTCCTCGATCGGCAGGCCGCGGCGGGCCGCGATCTCCTCGGGCCGCTGAAGGCCCTGGAGCGCCGCCACCGTGGCGTGCACGACGTTGATCGCGTTGTCCGAGCCGAGGCTCTTGGACAGCACGTCGTGGATGCCCGCGCACTCCAGTACGGCGCGCACCGGGCCACCGGCGATCACACCGGTACCGGGGGAAGCCGGCTTGAGCAGGACGACGCCTGCGGCCTTCTCGCCCTGGATGGGGTGCGGGATGGTGCCCTGGATACGGGGGACCTTGAAGAAGTGCTTCTTGGCCTCCTCAACACCCTTGGCGATGGCGGCCGGCACCTCCTTGGCCTTGCCGTAACCGACACCCACGGTGCCGTCACCGTCGCCCACCACGACCAGCGCGGTGAAGCTGAAGCGACGACCACCCTTCACAACCTTGGCGACGCGATTGATCGCGACGACACGCTCGACATAAGCGGTCTTCTCGGCCTGCTGGCCGCCGTCCCGCCGGTCCTTACGGTCCCGTCGCTCGCCGCCACCGGCACCGCTACCGCGGCGCTGGGGTCCAGCCATTGGAATTACCTCTCGATTCTTTAGCGTTTCTCCGCTAGCTAACGGAACCGGCTCAGAACTTCAGACCGGCTTCGCGGGCGGCGTCCGCCAGGGCGGCGATGCGCCCCGCGTACTGGTTGCCGCCACGGTCGAACACGACAGCCTCGACGCCCTTGGCCTTCGCACGCTCGGCCACGAGCTGGCCGACCTGCTTAGCCTTGGCGCTCTTGTCGCCTTCGCCGCCGCGGATGGACGCGTCGAGGGTCGACGCCGACGCGAGCGTGTGGCCCGCGAGGTCGTCGATGACCTGCGCCACGATGCCCCGGTTGGACCGGGTCACGACCAGGCGCGGACGCTCGGTCGTACCGGAGACGCGCTTGCGCACCCGGATGTGGCGACGCTTGATCGCAGCACTCTTGTAGGCCTTGCCCTTGGCGATCTTTACACCGAATGCCATGGCTACTTACCCGCCTTTCCGACCTTGCGGCGGATGACCTCGCCGGCGTACTTGACGCCCTTGGCCTTGTACGGGTCGGGCTTGCGCAGCTTGCGGATGTTCGCTGCGACCTCGCCGACCTTCTGCTTGTCGATGCCCTCGACGGAGAACTTCACCGGGGACTCGACCTTGAAGGAGATGCCCTCGGGGGCCTCGACGAGAATCGGGTGGCTGTATCCGAGCGCGAACTCCAGGTTGGAGCCCTTCGCCTGGACGCGGTAGCCGACTCCGCTGATTTCCAGCTGCTTGCTGTAGCCCGCGGTCACGCCGGTGATCATGTTCGCCACCAGCGTGCGGGACAGGCCGTGCAGGGCCTTCGAGACACGCTCGTCGTTGGGGCGGGTGACCAGCAGAGTGCCGTCCTCGCCCTTGGCGATGTCGATCGGCGCGGCAACGGTGTGGGTGAGGGAGCCCTTGGGGCCCTTCACCGCAACCGTGCGGCCGTCGATGGTGACGTCCACTCCGGCGGGAACCGAGATGGGCAGCTTGCCGATGCGCGACATTGCTATACCTCGCTTTCCCGGTTACCAGACGTAGGCGAGGACTTCCCCACCCACGCCCTTCTTCTGAGCCTGCTGGCCGGTGAGCAGACCGTGCGACGTGGAGATGATCGCCACGCCGAGGCCGCCGAGCACCTTCGGCAGGTTGGTGGACTTCGCGTAGACCCGCAGACCCGGCTTGCTGATCCGCTTGATGCCGGCGATGGAGCGCTGGCGCTCCGGGCCGAACTTCAGCTCAAGGACGAGGTTCTTGCCGACCTCGGCGTCCTCGACCTTCCAGCCGGTGATGTAGCCCTCCTGCTGGAGGATCTCCGCGATGTGCGACTTGATCTTGCTGAACGGCATGGTGACGTCGTCGTGGTACGCCGAATTCGCGTTACGCAGACGGGTCAGCATGTCCGCGATGGGGTCGGTCATGGTCATGAAGTGGCCCTGGGCCTCTCTCGCCGGGGTTTCCTGGTGCTCCATCCCTCTCCCCCGGGCAAACCGGGGACGGGTGCGGTGCGGTGGACCTACGGCGTAGTAAGTCGATGCGGGCGGCGGGCGCCCAACCCTTCTACCCTACGGGAAGAAAGGGCGGGGTCCCGCCGTCCATCTGCTTACCGAGAGTTCCTGGTGGTCCCGGGTGGGACTTACCAGGAGCTCTTGGTCACGCCCGGCAGCTCGCCGCGGTGGGCCATCTCACGAAGGCACACACGGCACAGGCCGAACTTGCGGTAGACGGAGTGCGGCCGGCCACAGCGCTGGCAGCGGTTGTAGCCGCGCACAGCGAACTTGGGCTTGCGAGCGGCCTTAGCGATCAGAGCCTTCTTCGCCACGGTCAGTTCTCCTTGAACGGGAAGCCGAGGTGACGAAGGAGGGCACGACCCTCGTCGTCGTTGGTCGCCGTGGTGACCACGGTGATGTCCATGCCCCGGACCCGGTCGATCTTGTCCTGGTCGATCTCGTGGAACATGACCTGCTCCGTGAGACCGAAGGTGTAGTTGCCCCGGCCGTCGAACTGCTTCGGCGACAGGCCGCGGAAGTCGCGGATACGCGGCAGCGCCAGCGACAGCAGCCGGTCCAGGAACTCCCACATGCGGTCGCCGCGCAGCGTGACGTGCGCACCGATCGGCTGACCCTCGCGCAGCTTGAACTGCGCGATGGACTTGCGGGCCTTGGTGACCTGCGGCTTCTGGCCGGTGATCGTGGCGAGGTCGCGGATGGCGCCCTCGATCAGCTTGGAGTCGCGGGCGGCGTCGCCCACACCCATGTTGACCACGATCTTGGTCAGGCCGGGGATCTGCATGACGTTCTCGTACGAGAACTGGTCACGCATCTTGCCCGCGATCTCCTCGCGGTAGCGCGTCTTGAGACGCGGTGAAGTGGTGGTGGCAGTCATCAGATGTCCTCACCGGTCCGCTTGGCAACGCGGATCTTGTTGCCCTCGTCGTCGAACCGGTAGCCGACGCGGGTCACGACCTTCTTGCCGTCCTTCTCAACAACCAGCTGCACGTTGCTGACGTGGACGGGCGCCTCGGTGGTGATGATGCCGCCGGTCTTCGAACCGCGGTCGGTCGCGCCGGCCTTGGTGTGCTTCTTGACCCGGTTGACACCCTCGACGAGGACGCGGTCCTGAGCGGGGTAGGCCACGATGACCTTGCCCTGCTTGCCCTTGTCCTTACCGGTGATGACCTGGACCAGGTCGCCCTTCTTGATCTTCATCGGTTACAGCACCTCCGGCGCGAGCGAGACGATCTTCATGAACTTCTTCTCGCGCAGCTCACGACCCACCGGGCCGAAGATACGGGTGCCGCGGGGGTCGCCGTCGTTCTTGAGGATGACGGCGGCGTTCTCGTCGAACCGGATGTACGAGCCGTCGGCACGACGGCGCTCCTTGACAGTCCGGACGATGACCGCCTTGACGACCTCGCCCTTCTTCACGTTGCCACCGGGGATCGCGTCCTTGACGGTGGCGACGATGACGTCACCGATTCCCGCGTAGCGGCGACCCGAACCGCCGAGAACACGGATGCAGAGGATCTCCTTGGCACCGGTGTTGTCAGCAATACGGAGTCGCGACTCCTGCTGGATCACGTCTATCTCCTGATGTGTCGCGTCGGTTCCCGGCGGGGGGCCGCTGCCTCGCGGTCGCGGCCCCGCCGCCGAGCCTGACGGAACGGTCCTGAGCGGATACCCGCTCAGGGATTACTCGGCCTTACTTGGCCTTCTCAAGGATCTCCACGACGCGCCACCGCTTCGTGGCGGAGGTCGGCCGGGTCTCCATGAGGAGGACCCGGTCGCCGATGCCCGCGGCGTTCTGCTCGTCGTGCGCCTTCAGCTTGTTGGTGCGGCGGATGACCTTGCCGTACAGGGCGTGCTTGACGCGGTCCTCGACGGCGACGACAACGGTCTTGTCCATCTTGTCGCTGACCACCAGGCCCTCACGGGTCTTGCGGAAGCCGCGCTGCTCGGTGCTGGTCTCAGTCACATTCTTCTCGCTCATCAGGCGCTCTCCACCGTCTCCACCGTCTCGATGCCCAGCTCGCGCTCACGCATGAGGGTGTAGATCCGGGCGATGTCCTTGCGGACGACCCTGAGCCGGCCGTTGTTCTCCAGCTGCCCGGTGGCCGCCTGGAAGCGGAGGTTGAAAAGCTCCTCCTTGGCCTCGCGCAGCTTGCCGACGAGCTCCTCGTCGCCGAGCTGGCGCAGCTCGGTCGCCTTGGTACCGGCCGCCATCACGACTCACCTGCCTCGCGCCGCACGATGCGGCACTTCATCGGAAGCTTGTGCGCGGCGCGGGTGAGCGCCTCGCGGGCAACCTTCTCGTTCGGGAAGGACAGCTCGAACATCACCCGACCGGGCTTGACGTTCGCGATCCACCACTCGGGGGAACCCTTACCGGAACCCATGCGGGTCTCGGCCGGCTTCTTCGTCAGCGGACGGTCCGGGTAGATGTTGATCCAGACCTTGCCGCCGCGCTTGATGTGCCGGGTGATGGAGATACGAGCGGACTCGATCTGCCGGTTGGTCACATACGCGGGAGTGACGGCCTGCAGGCCGTACTCGCCGAACGCCAGCTCCGTGCCGCCCTTGGCCATGCCACGACGGGTCGGGTGGTGCTGCTTGCGGTGCTTGACCCTGCGGGGGATCAGCATGGTACTTAGCCTTCCGTTCCGGGGGTCTCCGCGGCCGGGGCCTCAGCGGCGGGCGCCTCGGCCTTGGGGGCCGCGCCTTCCGTCTGGGGACGACGACCACGGCCACCGCGCTCGCCACCGCGCTCGCCACCGCGACGCTGCGGACGCTCGTTGCCGCCACCGCGGGCCGGACGGTTGCCCGCCCTGGCGGCCGCGTTGTCGGCACGGACCTCGGCGATGTTCTTGACGTCGCCCTTGTAGATCCACACCTTCACGCCGATCCGGCCGAAGGTGGTCTTGGCCTCGAAGAAGCCGTAGTCCACGTTCGCCCGCAGCGTGTGCAGCGGGACGCGGCCCTCGCGGTAGAACTCCGAGCGGGACATCTCGGCGCCGCCGAGACGGCCGCCGCACTGGATCTTGATGCCCTTGGCGCCGGCCTTCAGCGTGCCCTGCATGCTCTTGCGCATGGCACGGCGGAAGGAGACGCGGGAGGACAGCTGCTCGGCGACGGCCTGGGCCACCAGCTGAGCGTCCATCTCGGGGTTCTTGACCTCGAGGATGTTCAGCTGGACCTGCTTGCCGGTCAGCTTCTCCAGGTCACCGCGGATGCGGTCGGCCTCGGCGCCGCGGCGGCCGATGACGATGCCCGGACGCGCGGTGTGGATGTCGACGCGGACGCGGTCGCGGGTGCGCTCGATCTCCACCTTGGAGATGCCGGCCCGCTCCATGCCCTGCGTCATCATCTTGCGGATGGCGACGTCTTCCTTGACGTAGTCCTTGTACAGCTTGTCGGCGTACCACCGGGACTTGAAGTCCGTGGTGATGCCGAGCCGGAACCCGTAAGGGTTAACCTTCTGGCCCATTACCGGGTCCCTTCCTTGCTGGCGACGACCACGGTGATGTGGCTGGTCCGCTTGCGGATCCGGTAGGCACGGCCCTGGGCACGCGGCCGGAACCGCTTCAGGGTCGGGCCCTCGTCCACGTACGCCTCGCTGATGTACAGCGACTCGGCGTCCGTGTGGTCGTAGTTGTGCGCGGCGTTGGCGATGGCGCTGTCGAGCACCTTGCCGACCGGCTCGCTCGCGGCCTGCGGGGTGAAACGCAGGACCGCCTGAGCCTCCGTGGCATTCATGCCACGGATGAGGTCCACCACACGGCGGGCCTTCATGGGCGTGACGCGGATGTACCGCGCCTGGGCCCTGGCTTCCATGGTCGTCCCTTCAGTGTCTGTCTTCGTCACGGTTTTCAGCCCGCTCAGCGACGCCGCGACTTGCGGTCGTCCTTCTCGTGCCCGCGGAAGGTGCGGGTCGGTGCGAACTCGCCGAGCTTGTGGCCGACCATCGACTCAGTGACAAACACCGGGACGTGCTTACGGCCGTCGTGCACCGCGATCGTGTGGCCCAGCATCGCCGGGATGATCATCGAGCGGCGGGACCAGGTCTTGATGACGTTCTTGGTGCCTGCTTCGTTCTGGACGTCCACCTTCTTGATCAGGTGGTCGTCGACGAAGGGCCCCTTCTTGAGACTGCGCGGCATCTAAACCCGCTCCTAGCGCTTCTTGTTCGTCTTGCGGCGGCGGACGATGTACTTGCTCGATGCCTTCTTCGGCGAGCGCGTACGACCTTCCTTCTGACCCCACGGGGAGACCGGGTGGCGACCACCGGAGGTCTTGCCCTCACCACCACCGTGCGGGTGGTCCACCGGGTTCATGGCGACACCGCGGACGGTCGGGCGTACGCCCTTCCAGCGCATACGGCCGGCCTTGCCCCAGTTGATGTTCGACTGCTCGGCGTTGCCGACCTCACCGATGGTGGCGCGGCAGCGGACGTCGACCATCCGGACCTCGCCGGACGGCATACGAAGGGTGGCCATGGTGCCCTCCTTCGCCAGCAGCTGGACCGAAGCGCCCGCGGAGCGGGAGATCTTCGCGCCGCCACCGGGCCGCAGCTCGATCGCGTGGATCGTGGTACCCACCGGGATGTTGCGCAGCGGCAGGTTGTTGCCCGGCTTGATGTCGGCGTTGGGGCCGTTCTCGATCCGGTCGCCCTGCTGGAGCTTCGCGGGGGCGAGGATGTAGCGCTTCTCGCCGTCCGCGTAGTGCAGCAGCGCGATGCGCGCGGTGCGGTTGGGGTCGTACTCGATGTGCGCGACCTTGGCGGGCACGCCGTCCTTGTCGTGCCGACGGAAGTCGATGACACGGTAGGCGCGCTTGTGGCCACCACCCTGGTGGCGAACGGTCACACGACCGGCGTTGTTACGGCCGCCCTTGCTGTGCAGCGGGCGGACCAGCGACTTCTCCGGCGTGGACCGCGTGATCTCGACAAAGTCGGCGACGCTGGAGCCACGACGGCCCGGGGTCGTCGGCTTGTACTTGCGGATACCCATTTCTCAGTCCTCGGATGATTCCGGACTTCTGAACGGCCAGCCTCCGTTAGGAGACCGGGCCGCCGAAGATGTCGATTCGGTCGCCCTCGGCGAGGGTCACGATGGCGCGCTTGGTGTTGGCCCGCTTGCCGAAACCGGTGCGGGTGCGCTTGCGCTTGCCCTGCCGGTTGATCGTGTTGACCCCGGTGACCTTGACCTGGAAGACCGTCTCGACGGCCTGCTTGATCTGGGTCTTGTTGGCACGCGGGTCGACGACGAACGTGTACTTGTTCTCGTCGAGCAGCGCGTAGCTCTTCTCGGAGACCACCGGCTTGATCAGCAGGTCACGGGGGTCCGTGTAGGTCTTGCTGGTGATCACGGTCTGCTCGGCCATCAGGCGTCGCTCCCTTCCAGCTCGGCCGCGTCGACGATTTCGACGTCCTCGTCACCGGCACCGGTGAAGCGGTCGAACGCGGCCTTGGTGAAGACCACGTCGTCGGAGACGAGCACGTCGTACGTGTTCAGCTGACCGGCCTCCAGGATGTGCACCTGGGGCAGGTTGCGTGCGGACAGCCAGCCGGCCTCGTCGGCCCGCTCGATGACCAGGAGCACGTTCTTGCGCTCGCTGATCTTGCCGAGCAGCGTCCTGGCGGCCTTGGTGGACGGCGCCGTACCGTCGATCACGCCGGTGACGACGTGAATGCGGTTGTGCCGCGCCCGGTCGGTCAGGGCGCCGCGCAGGGCGGCCCTGATCATCTTCTTCGGGGTGCGCTGCGAGTAGTCGCGCGGTACCGGACCGTGGACGACGCCACCGCCGGCGAACTGCGGCGCGCGGGTCGAGCCCTGGCGGGCACGGCCGGTGCCCTTCTGGCGGTACGGCTTGCGGCCACCACCGCGGACCTCGCCACGCGTCTTGACCTTGTGCGTGCCCTGACGGGCCGCGGCCAGCTGCGCGACGACGACCTGGTGGATCAGCGGGATGCTGACCTTGGCGTCGAAGATCTCGGCCGGGAGCTCTACGGTCCCGGTCGTGTCGCCCGCGGGCGACAGGATGTCAATGTTCTTTGGGGTCGTCATATCCCTCAAGCCCCCTTGGCCGCGGTGCGGACCAGGACGAGGCCGCCGTTCGGGCCCGGGACGGCGCCCTTGATGAGGAGCAGTCCCTTCTCCGCGTCAACGGCGTGGACGGTCAGGTTCTGAGTGGTGACCCGCTCGTTGCCCATACGGCCCGCCATGCGCATGCCCTTGAAGACACGCCCAGGGGTGGCGCAGCCGCCGATGGAACCCGGCGAGCGGTGCTTGCGCTGGACGCCGTGGCCGGCGCCGAGGCCCTTGAAGTTGTGACGCTTCATGACACCGGCGAAGCCCTTGCCCTTGCTCTTGCCGGTCACGTCCACCTTGATGCCGGCCTCGAACACCTCAGCGGTGATCTCCTGGCCGAGCGTGTACGTGGCCGCGTCAGCGGTACGCAGCTCCACCAGGTGGCGGCGGGGGGTGACGTCGGCCTTGGCGAAGTGACCCTTGAGGGGCTTGTTCACCTTGCGGGGGTCGATCTCGCCGAAGGCGATCTGGACCGACTCGTAGCCGTCGGCGTCATTCGTACGGACCTGGGTCACGACGTTGGGGCCGGCCTTGACCACGGTCACCGGGACGACACGGTTGTTCTCGTCCCAGACCTGGGTCATGCCGAGCTTCTCGCCCAGGATGCCCTTGATCTGCTTGGTCATCTTTCCGCGCCTCTCAGAGCTTGATCTCGATGTCGACGCCGGCCGGAAGGTCCAGGCGCATCAGCGAGTCAACGGTCTTGGGCGTCGGGTCGAGGATGTCGATCAGGCGCTTGTGCGTGCGCATCTCGAAGTGCTCGCGCGCGTCCTTGTACTTGTGCGGCGACTTGATGACGCAGTACACGTTCTTCTCAGTGGGCAGCGGCACCGGGCCCGCGACCTGCGCACCAGTACGCGTCACCGTCTCGACGATCTTCTTCGCCGAGGAGTCGATGACTTCGTGGTCGTAGGCCTTGAGCCGGATGCGGATCTTCTGTCCCGCCATGGCTACTCCGTAGTCCTTGTCTCTATTCAGCTCCGGCATCCGCTTGCTCCGACCCACGCGGTCGGGCGTGTCGCGCCCCTCGCCATGGTTTTCCGCATGCGGAATTCCCTGACCAGGGGGTTGCGTGGGAGAAATCACCCACCGGATGCCTGGCCGGAGCCGCACTGACACTTCCCGGAAGATTCCCGTACGTCCGCCCCAGCGCTGCCCACCTGGGCAGTTAGGGCGACGAGTACCGTGGGACTCGCTTCCGGTCCTCCCGACGGGAGGCGCGCAGCATCGGCGCTCGACCGAGCAACTTGGGTAGTCTGCCATACCGGCCGCACCCGGCGCCAATCGAGCCGGGAAGCTTACCCCTCTGTGTTCAGCCCGCAAACGCGGGCAGCCATACGGTGTCGCACATCTGAGCAACCGCATCGCACACGAGGACAACCATACGTACGCCACGGTGGTCGAACCCCCAAAGGCCGGCCCAGCACCGAGTTCGCTCTCGGTATGCCGCCGGCACATTCGTCAACTCGTCGAGAGGCCCACTCGTGAGTATGACCAGCCGCACGCCGAGGCAGCCGCTGCCCGAGCAGGTCGAATCCCCGGCCCGCGCCTCGCCCGGACCCGCCGAGCCGGCCGCACGCGGGGCACGGCTGGCGGCGGTGGACATGCTCCGTCTGGTGGCGGCGCTGGCAGTGGCGTCGTTCCACTACCTGGGCACCGAGAGCCCGGCGTACTGGGGCACCGCGCCGACCGACTTCGCCTCCCCCGTGCACCGGATGTCGATGTACGGCTGGCTGGGCGTGGAGGCGTTCTTCCTGATCAGCGGCTTCGTCATCTGCATGAGCGCCTGGGGCCGCACACCCGGGCAGTTCGCGGTATCCCGGCTGTCGCGCCTCTACCCCGCCTACTGGTGCGCCCTGGCGCTGGTCGTCCTGTGCATGGCGGTGACCGTACGCGGCAGCGGCGGGCTGCGTGAGGCCATCGCCCCGCGGGTGGTCGCCGCCAACCTGACCATGGCCCCGGGGGCGCTGCATGTCGAGCCGCTCGACGGCGTGGCCTGGACGCTCTGGGTGGAGGCCCGGTTCTACCTGCTCATGGCGGTGGTGCTCGCCTTCGGCTTCACCTACCACCGCATGCTGGGCTTCTGCACGGTCTGGCTGGGAGTCGCGGCCGCCGGCGCCGAGATGAGCAACCGGGTGGTGGGCGAGATCGCCCTCACCGACTACGCCGGCCTGTTCGTCGCCGGCATCGCGGTCTACCTGATGTACCGCTTCGGCCAGAACCTGCTGCTGTGGATGGTGCTCGGCCTGGCCTGGCTCTTCCAGCTCAGCGAGATGTACGGCAGGAGCAGCGCCCACGTTCTCGACACGGGTTCCACGCAGCACACGTCCTGGCTGGTCTGCACGGTCCTGCTGACCGGCTTCCTCGCGCTGCTCATGCTCGCCACGATCGGCCCGCTGGCGAAGCTGCAGTGGCGCTGGCTGGTCACCGGCGGGGCGCTCACCTACCCCTTCTACCTGGTGCACCAGAGCATCGGCGTGCCGATGGGCAAGGAGCTGTCGGCCCACGTGTCCTGGCTCGGCCCCTGGTCCACGGTGCTGCTGACCCTCGGCTCGATGCTGCTGCTGGCCCGGTTGATGAACGGTCTCGTCGAGAAGCCGTTCGGCAAGCTCATGCGCAAGCACCTGGCCAAGGGGCTCAACCCGCCCAGGGTGCGCGCGGAGGCGGAGGCGGCCAGGGCGAAGGCCGGGGCGGCGAGCGCCTGACCGGCACGGCGGTGACGGCGACGGGGGCCCGGCCGATCGGCCGGGCCCCCGTCGTCATGTGGGCGGACCGGGTCAGCCGGTGTAGTAGCCCATGATGTCCGCGATCAGATCGACGGTGCCGTAGGCGTTCCAGAAGTCGACCTTGCCGTTCACGACCGGCACGACGACCAGGTTCGGGATCGTCTCGCCCTTCACGAAGTTCAGGTTCGACGCGCTGGTGCGGGTCGTACCGTCCGGATAGACCGACACGAAGCTCGACGCCGTGGGACCGGTCGCCGTCACGTTCAGCACCACCGCGGTCACCCCGCTGACCGGCACGCCGTTGTCGCCGGTGACCGGCAGGCTCACCAGCGCGCCCGGACCGACCTTGCCGGTGCGCACCCCGATGCCGCTGCGGGTGTCCATCAGCCGGCGCGGGCCGAGGTTGCTGTACTTCGCACCGGTGGTGGCCGAGGTGTAGTAGCCGGAGATGTCGGCGATCAGGTTCACGCTGCCGCCGTGGTTGTAGAAGTCGACCTTGCCGTTCACGACCGGCACGACGACCAGGTTCGGGATCGTCTGGCCCGGCGTGAAGTTCAGGTTCGACGCGCTGGTGCGGGCCGTACCGTCCGGATAGACCGACACGAAGCTCGACGCCGTGGGGCCGGTCGCGGTCACGTTCAGCACCACCGCGGTCACGCCGGAGGCCGGCACGCCCGTGCTGCCGCCGGTGACCGGCAGGCTCACCACGCCACCGGGACCGACCGCACCCTTGCGCACACCCGTGCCGTACCTGGTGTCCATCAGCCGGGTCGGCGTCAGGGTCCGGTACGTCGAGCCCGTGGTGTCGGCGGTGTAGTAGCCGGTGACGTCCGCGATGACGTTGACGCTGCCGCCGTGGTTGTAGAAGTCGACCTTGCCGTTCACGACCGGCACGACGACCAGGTTCGGGATCGTCTGGCCCGGCGTGAAGTTCAGGTTCGACGCGCTGGTGCGGGCCGTACCGTCCGGATAGACCGACAGGTAGCTCGACGCCGTGGGGCCGGTCGCGGTCACGTTCAGCACCACCGCGGTCACGCCGGAGGCCGGCACGCCCGTGCTGCCGCCGGTGACCGGCAGGCTCACCACGCCACCGGGACCGACCGCACCCTTGGGCGCACCCGTGCCGTACCTGGTGTCCATCAGCCGGGTCGGCGTCAGCGGGTGGAAGGTTGTCGCGGGCGGCGGTGCGTCGGCGACGACGGTGGTCGCCGCGCTGGTCGCGGCCTTGCCCGACTGGTGGATGCCCTGGACGCTGACGGCGTGCGTGCCCACCGGAAGCGTGACGGTCGCCGACCGCGCGGTGCCCGCGACGGTGGTGGCCGCGGTGCCGTCGACCAGGACCTTGAAGGCCGAGATCAGCGAACTGGGCGTCGAGGTGGTCCAGTTGACGGTGGCGGGCCCGGTGGTGTGGTAGGTCCCGCCGTCCAGGTAGGCCGCCCCGCTCACCGAGCTGACGGCCAGGCCGGCGACCGGCCCCGCGGCATAGCTGCGGATCGTGCCGAGCTGCGCGTAGAGCATGTCGCCCGGGCACTCGGTGGCCACGCCGTCACGGTGCGCGGAGATCGCCGCGAAGGGGTACGACTGCCCGGCGGTGAAGGTCCGGCCGGTGCCGCTGGTCTGGGTGGTCTGGGTGGTCAGCGTCACCGTGCTCGACGGGTCGACCCCGTACTGCCCGAGCTTCCACGCGGCCACCCGGGCGATCGACGTCAGCGCGGCGTTGCTGGCGCTGACGGACGTGTAGGTGCCGAGCACGGCGATGCCGGCGGTGTCCTGGTTCCACCCGGCGGTGTGCGCGCCCTCGACCGGCTGGTCCACGCCGCCCTTGCGGCCCTCGAAGACCGTGCCGCACTTGTCGACCAGGAAGTTGTAGCCGATGTCCTTCCAGCCCTCGGTCTGCACGTGGTAGGCGTAGATGCCGCGGATGATCGACGGGGAGTCGGCGCAGTCGTAGTCGACGGCGCCGTCGGTGTGGTGGACGAAGATGCCGTGGACGTCGTCCATGTAGACCGGGTCCTCGGGGCTGATCGACTCGTCCGCGCCCCAGCCGGCCCTGTTCACGATCGTCGGCTGCGGCACCGAGGACGCCGGCCCGGTACCGGGCGGGCGCGGGGTGTCCCTCGGCGCGACCGCCGCCTGGGTGCCCCCCGTGCTCGGGGCGTCGCCGACCATGTCGACCCGCAGCCCCGCGGGCAGCGCCCCCGCGCCCCCGTCCACCTGGACCTGGACGCCGTCGGAAGGGCCGACCCACAGCGGCTCGGTCGCGCCGCGCGCCCCGGCTCCGAGGCCGGCCACCGGATCGGACGCGTCCAGCTGGTGCCACCCGGACCAGGCACCTGTCCCGGCGTCCCTGGTGCGCACCTCGACCCGCGCGGGGCCGGCGGCCTTCGGGTCCCGCCACGACACGCCCACCGTGCTGAACGGGTCGGTGCCGCGCCTGCCGAGCACCGCGGAGCCGTCGCTGCTGACGGCCAGTCCGACCGTGTGCACCGAACTCGCCACGGGGCCGGCCGCCCTCGCCCCGGTCACCCCCGCCCCACTGCCCGGCGCCCCCTGCGCCGCCTGCTGAAGCCCCACCATTCCTGACACGCCCACCGCGGCCGCGAGAGCCGCTCCCCACACCCGACGTGTTCTCACATGTCTCCCCTCATGGCACCGTTCAACGTTCGAAGTCCCACAGCGTATGCGACGACACTCCAGCCCCACCGGGCGGTTCCGTACGAAGGAGGTAGGCCGAGGTCGAGGACGCCAACTCGGGCCGCCTGCCTGGGAGTACGCATCATCCCGGCCTCCCGGGACCGCCGGGCCGTACGGTGTCGTGGTGGCCATCCAGGTGATCGTTCTCAACGGCGGATCGAGCTCGGGCAAGTCCTCGCTCGCCCGCAGTCTCCAGGCGGTGCTGCCCGACGCCTGGTTGACCTTCGGCGTGGACGACTTCGTCGACGCGCTGCCCGCCGCACTCCAGGACTCGGACGCGGGCATCGAGTTCGCCCCGGATGGCGGAGTGAGCGTCGGCCCCGCGTTCCGCGCCCTGGAGGCGGCCTGGGTCACCGGTGTCGCCGCGATGGCCCGCGCCGGCGCCCACGTCATCGTCGACGAGGTCTTCCTCGGTGGCCCGGACTCCCAGCGACGCTGGCGCGAGGCGCTGGGCGACCTGCCGGTGCTGTGGGTCGGCGTCCGCTGCGAGCCCGCGACGGCGGCCGCCCGCGAGGCCGCCCGCGGTGACCGCACCACCGGGATGGCCGCCCTCCAGGCGGAGCTGGTCCACCGGGGCGTCGTGTACGACCTGGAGGTCGACACCACCCGCGCCGACCCGGCGGCATGCGCCCGCACCGTCGCCGCACACGCCCAAGGAGAGCGCGGCGTGTCCGGTTCGTTCAAGAAAGGTGCGCCGGCAGCGGCTAGCGTCGTAGCCATGAACGGCATCGCCAAGGAATCGCGCCACCTCAGCGTCCGCATCGCCCGTCCCGCCGGCGAGGTCTACGCGTACGCCGCCGACCCGGCCAACCTGCCCGCGTGGGCGCACGGCCTCAGCGGCTCCATCAGCCCATCGGGGACGGGCGAGGAGTGGGTCGCGGAGTCCCCGATGGGCCGCGTCACCGTCACCTTCACCCCGCGCAACCCCCTCGGCGTCCTCGACCACGACGTGACGCTCCCGACCGGCGAGACGGTCCACAACCCCGTCCGCGTCCTGCCCGACGGCCCGGCCAGCGAGGTCGTCTTCACCATTCGCCACCTCCCCGCCATGACCGACGAGGAATTCGACCGGGACGCCGCGACGGTCGCCGCCGACCTGGACCGCCTCAAGCACGTCCTGGAGGCCGCCCCGCCCGGCGGGGTGTGACGTCGCAGCCGCCGCCCCCCCTGTCACCGGTCCTGAAGGGCACGCCTACCCCCTGCCGGAAGCCGTTGCAGGCGCCGCCTGATGTGGCGCTCCGCCGGCCGCTCCACCGCGACGTGCAGGACCGCCGCGAGCGAGGTGGCGGCGGACAGGACCAGCACGAGCATCACCGCCTTGCCGCCCGCGGTGTGCAGGCGGGCCGCCATGCCGAAGTGCCGGAAGGCGGTGAGCACCATGGAGTGGACGAGGTAGAAGGCGAAGGACCTCTCGCCGAGCCGGACCAGCGCGGGGTGGACGAGCAGGCCGCCGCCGCGTTCGACGTCGCGCAGCGCGGCCGCGGCGATCAGCACCGCGAAGACGGGCACGACGACGGCGTCGAAGTAGTCGGCACCCGGCGGCAGGCCGGGTATCAGACCGGGCTGGAAGACCGAGCGCCAGCGCAGGGCGACGATCACGGCGAGCAGGCCGATGGCCGGTGCGACGCCGAGCACGGGCCGCCGGCCGCGCCTGAGCGCCAGCGCGGCGCACATGCCGACGACGAACATCGGGGTGAGGGCGAGCGGTGAGGCGTAGGTGAGGCGTACGGCCTCGAAGGGGAAGGCGCCGGAGCCGGGCCACGTACGGGTCAGCAGCGTCACCAGCACCATCGCCGCGGCGGTCGCCGCCAGGGACCGGCCCCGCAGCCGGGACAGCAGGCGGATGAGCAGGGGATGGGACAGGTAGAAGAACGCCTCGCAGGACAGCGTCCAGGTGACGATGTTCGCCGTGTAGAAGTGGTGGGTGGTCCACACCTGAGTCAGGGTCAGGGTCTCCACCGTGCCGCCGGGCGAGAAGGCCGCACGGTTCCAGTAGTGGACGATGGCGAGCGCCGGCAGGGTCGTCACGGCAAGCAGCGGCCAGACGCGCGCGAAGCGCCGTACGTAGAAGTTCCGCACCGTGTCGCCGGGACGTGCGGACCAGGTCAGCACGAAACCGGACAGCACGAAGAAGAACGGGACCCCTTCGTAGCCGATGCGCATCAGCGGGGCCAGGACGGGCAGCGGTGCCAGGTCGGACGCGGTGTGGAAGCCGAAGACGCCCAGCGCGGCGAACCACCGCAGGGCCGTCAGCGAGTCGGCGCGCCCGCCGTAGCCCGGGGGCGCCGCCGGCCGGGGTGGCGCCCCGTTCTCGGCCGTGCCGCCTTCCGGGTGGCCGGGCGGCCGGTCCGGCGGGTGCTCGGCCCCCCCGGGCGGGGCTGGTCGTCTGGCCGAGTGGCATGGTCGGGTTCTCCTGTCGGAGGGCAGAGGCCGGAGCGGGCACGGGGGCATGAGGGCAAGCCGGAGCAGCACGTCGCCGTATCGGCGCGGGCTCCGTGTGACGAGGAGGTGAGGGCCGCTACTGCGGCTTGAGGTTCGCCCCTGCTTTCAGCTCGGGGCGCAGGGCGAGGGCGGTCAGTTCCGCCATGGTGAGCAGCGGCAGAGCCGTGGGCGGGGTGGAGCCGTCGTCTGCCGGGAAGCCCGCGGTCTCGGTGACGAAGAGCACCCGCACGTTGCCGGTCGCCAGCAACGCCGCGTAGGCGCGGGCAGTGGAGTTCCCGTAGCCGTCGAAGGTTGCGTGTGCCATCTTCTCGGCCCTGAGGTGCCCCGTCCCGGCACGGGACGTGGAGCATGACAACTGGCCCACGGCGGGCTCGCAGGCCAGGCTGGGATCGACCGTGAGGCCCCAGACGAACTGGAGCGTGCCCGTTCTCCCACCACGGACGATGCGGTAGACGCCGTCGAGGTCGCCCTGGTCGGGGCTCTCGTTGACGAGGCTCCGCACCTTGAACGCCGTCACCCCGCCGGGCAGGATGCGGCGCACGATCGCTTCCGCGTCGGAGCCCCTGCCCCTCGGCGTCGCCTTCGCGGTCGTCTTCTCCGGCTGCGAGGCCTGGATCGGCGGTGACGCGGCCTGCGTGCGCAGACCCGTGCCGGGCAGTTCGGTCGCGGTGAAGGCGAGGACGGCGGCGGCCGCCGTCGCCGCCCCCGCCACCAGGCCCCGACGTCGTCTGCGCAGCTGGGCCGCCCGATGGAACACCGCTTCCACGGGAAGCCCACCCGCGGGCGGAGCGACTCCGTCGACCGCGTGTTCCAGGAGTTCCCGCGTCCGGCTGTTCTTGTCGCTCATGTCATCGTCTCCAGGACGTCAGTGCGCAGCACTGCCAGGCCCCTGGCAGCGTGGCTCTTGACCGTGTTCTCCCGCAGGTCCAGCTGCCTGGCGGTTTCCCCGACGCTCAGGTCCTCCCAGTAGCGCAGGACGAGCACCACACGCTGCACGGGTGTGAGCCGGGCCAGGGCCGCGCGCACCGCGATGCCGACGTCGGGGTCGCCGTCGGCGGAGGCGCCTTCCTCGGGAAGCTCCCCGTACGGCTGCTCCCGCCGCCAGAAGCGCCGGCGGGAGGCGATGAAGGTGTTGACCAGCGTCTTGCGCGTGTACGCGTCGACGTTGTCGACGCGTTGCAGCCGGCGCCAGTTGAGCACCACCTTGACCAGGGTGCTCTGGACCAGGTCCTCCGCCTCCTCACGGTTTCCGCACAGCAGGTACGCGCTGCGGAAAAGGGCGGTGCGCCGGGCCGAGACGAATGCCGCCAACGCGTCCTGGCTGTCGTTCACCACACCTCCGCCGCCCGGCCCCCGCGGGCTCCTGCCTTGTCCAATGCGGTGGGCGGTGCGGAGGGTTGCGGTCCACTCCACCAGCAGGGAGTGACCTGCGTCACACCGGAAGCTGCGGCGTCAGTCGCCGGCCTCGACGATCGTCCAGGGCCGCATCAGGTCGTCGTCCTCGTGCTCAAGGCTGTGGCAGTGGCGGACGTACCCGTTAGGGCTCTTCGGTGCCACCGCCCCCGGCGCCGTCACGGGGCGACCCCGAGAGCGGGTGCGGGAGTGTCGCGCAGGCGGCGGAGCGGGGAGAAGAAGAGGAACCAGCCGGCCGCCCAGGAGCCGGCGAAGGCCAGCCAGAGGGTGGGCCGTATACCGATCTGCGCGCCGAGGACCCCGCCGAGAAGGGCGCCGAGCGGCCGCGTGCCCCACACGATCCACCGGACGGCCGCGTTCATCCGGCCCATCAGCTCCGGCGGTGTCACCGACTGCCGATAGCTGAGCTGTGCGACGTTGAAGACCATCGCGGAGAAGTACGCGGCGCCCCAGCCCAGCGGGAAGAGCAGCACCCCCCAGCCCCGCCACGCAGCCGCCGCGACGACCTGCGGCGCGCTGAGCACCAGCATCGACACCCACAGGACCCGCGCCGTGCCGATCCTCTTGGCGAGCCGACCCGCGCACGCTCCGCCGACGACCCCGCCGACGGCCGCGCCCGCCACGATCAGCCCGATCAGCGCGGGACGCACGTGCAGCACCCGGATGAGGAAGATCGTCGCCAGCGCCGCACTCATGCCGTTGAAGAGGTTCGCGGTGGCCGTGCACAGCACGATCTTGCGCAATATCGGGTGCCGGAGAACGAATCTCAGCCCCTGGGCGATCCTGCTCAGCAGCGTCTCCTCCGCCCGCCCCGCGGGCGGCGGCTCCTCGCGCGACCTGATCCCGACGATCGAGGCGACCGAGAAGGCGTACGAGGCCGCATCCGCCGTCAGAGCCCCCGCGGCGCCGAAGGCCGCGACCAGTGCCCCGCCCAGGCCGGGGCCCCCGAACTGCGCGAAGGCCTGGGTGGTCGCCAACTTCCCGTTGGCCTCGATCCGGTACTCGGCGCGAACCAGCGACGGCACGTAACTCTGGTACGAGACGTCGAAGAACACAGTGCACACCCCGGCCGCGACGGCGACGGCGTAGAGCTGCGCCATCGTCAAGCCGCCGAACGCGCCCACCACCGGGATCGAGCCGATGATCAGCAGGCGGAGGAGGTCGCAGGCGATCATGATGGCCCGCTTGGACCCGCGGTCCACCCATGCCCCCGCGGGCAGTGCTATCACCGCGAACGCCACGGTAGTGGCGGCCGTCAGCAACCCGACCTGAAAGGTGCTCGCCTTCAGTGCGACGACCGCGACCAGCGGCAACGCGAGCTGCGTGACCGCCGAGCCCATCTCGCTGACCGCTTGACCGCTCCAGAGCAGGACGAAGTCCCGCTGCCGCCACAGGTTCGGGCCGCCGTCGAAGTCGGTTCCGGTGTACCGGAGTTCGTCCGCTGTTCCTGACATCACGTCAGCCTAGGGGTGCACTTGCGGCTGAGCCCGCGCCCGCGGTGTGACGGGTTACGCGGTGCGGCTCAGACCTCGCGGGTCGCCGCGTACGCCAGGAACGAGGACCAGGCCTCTGGCGTGAACGAGAAGCGGGGGCCCTCCGGGTCCTTCGAGTCCCGTACGAGTATTGCGCCACCGGACGCAGCGACCTCGACACACTCCGGACCGTCGTTCGTGCTGTAACTGCTCTTCACCCAGGCGACCTCGACGCAGTCGTTGTTGTTGCTCCCGCTGTAGCTGCTCTTGGTCCACTCCGGTACGCACCCGGCTCCGGCAGAGGTCTTGAGGGTCATGTGTCTCCCCGCAGTTTCTCGATGAGGGCCAGCGACTGGCGCGGTGTGAGGGCCTGCGCTCGGATCATGCCATAACGCATCTCAAGGACTTGTACCTCCTTCGGGTCGGAGATCAAGCGACTGGTCAATTGAACTTCGTTGTGCCCAACAGTCATGCCGCCCTTGAGCTTCAGCACCTGTAGCGAACCTCCCAATCCGGCGTGCTCCTCTGTGCCGGTGGGCATCATCTGAATCTCGACATGCCGCAACTTCCCGAGGGCCAGCATGTGTTCGAGCTGTCGCTTCAGGACCATTTTGCCGCCGACCGGCCGCCGCAGGACCGCTTCTTCCTGGACGAAAGTCAGCAGCGGTGCTGGCCGTCGCTCGAAGATGCTTTGCCGGGCCATACGCGCGGACACCAACCGATCAATCTCGTCCTCCGAATAGGCCGGTTGCCGCTGATGGAAGTTCGCGGTGGCGTACTCCTCGGTCTGAAGAAGCCCATGCACCACGGTGTTGCCGTACGCGCCCAACTCGACCGCGTTGGCCTCCAACTTGGCCAGGTCGCGGACCTTCTTCGGGTACCGCGCCTCCGCCACGTCCGGCTTCATGGCGGACAGCTTGCCGCCCGCGTCCAGGACGCGGTCCGCGTTGTCGAGGAAGGCCGGTTTGGGGACGCGGACGCCCCGCTCCACCTTGGAGACCATCTCCTCGCCGTAGCCGATCGCGGCGCCGAATTCCGCCTGGGTCAGGCTGGCGGCCTCGCGCCACGCCTTGATCTGGCGGCCGACCGTCTTCATGACGCCGCTGGCGTCGTCCTCAAGGCCGGAGTCCCAGTCGGGACCGTCGGCGCCGTCCGTTGTGTAGTCCTTGCCGTCGACCATGTCGACCCCCACCGTCGCGTCGGTGCGTAGTTTATGCGTAGTTCGCGCCATACAGAGTATGCACGGACATTTGTGCGCGTCCGGCGAACTGACGGATTGTCACCCCTTTTGAGTGACCGGAGGCGTACGGCGGCCCGTACGTGCCCGTACAACCGGCGTCCGCGCGGGCCACGCAGCCGGACAGCAGGCCACAGGGCGGCCTGCGGTGCTGGTCACAGGGGTTGCGGCGCGGCCACTCTCGGTGAGGTGAGCCATGACACCCGTACCCCCGAAGTCGCCGCCCCCGCACGGCGGTTCAGCGCCGAGTTGCCCTCCACCCGGCGTGGCGCCCAGCGGGCGCGACTCCTGACCGTCGCCCAACTCGGCGGGTGGGGGCTGCCGCACGACGCCGCCGCGCACGTCGTCGCCGAACTCGCCGCGAACGCGGCCCTGCACGGCCGCGTGCCCGGGCGGAACTTCCGGCTGACGCTGGAGATCACGGCGGACCGCCTCCGTATCGAGGTCACCGACACCCGGGGCGAACGCCTCCCGGCGGTGCCCCGGCCCGGGGAGCCCGACGACGAGTCCGGGCGCGGACTGCTGCTGGTCACCGCGCTCGCCGCCCGGTGGGGCGTGACGTCGGGCCCCTTCCCGTCGAAGACGGTGTGGGCCGAGGTGGAGCTGCCGGAGCCCTCGGGGGCCTCGGCACCGGAGACGGCGACCGTCCAGACGCCGCCGCGCCGCGGATAATTGACCGATCGTTTCATTATGACCTAGAGTCCGCGCGTGGCCAGGACCAAGGAATTCGACCCGGACGCCGCCCTCCAGTCAGCTCTTGAGCTGTTCTGGCAGCGCGGCTACGAGGCGACCTCGATGGCGGACCTGGTCGACCACCTCGGCGTCGGGCGGGCCAGCATCTACGCCACCTTCGGCAACAAGCACGAGCTGTATCTGAAGGCGCTGGACCGCTACAACGAGAACTGCGACCCGGGCCTGCTGCGCGAGCTGTCCCAGCCGGGCCCCGCACTGCCCGCCGTGCGCGCGGTGGTGCGGCGCTTCGCCGGCGAGGCCGGCTCGGGCGACCGGCGCCTGAAGGGGTGCCTCATCACCAACACGGCCGCCGAGCTGGGCGCGCACGACCCTGCGGCGGCCCGGCGGGTCGAGGCGAGCTGGTCGCACGTCGAGACGCTCCTGCACTCGGCGCTGACCCGGGCGCTCGCGCAGGGCGAGCTGCCCGCCGACCGCGATCCGCGCACGCTCGCCCGCATGCTGCTGGTGCTGATGCAGGGGCTGCGGGTGGTCGGCAAGACCTCGGACGACCCGGGACGGGTCAGGGACGCGGCCGAGCAGGCGCTGACGCTGCTGGACTGAGCGGCGCCGACCGCGCGGCAGCGTTTTCTCCTGGCCACATTCCAGAACGATCGGTCTTGTATGAACGGGGAGACATGACCGCCGCAGCGGCTGGGTCGCCGACCGGTTCGGCGGACGGCGGGCCCTCTTCCTCCGCGACCGCCGCCGGGCGCTCGCGCCGGCCGCCATCGGCTGCCTCGCGGTCCTCCACGCCCTTACCGACTGACCGAGTCACCCACCACCCAGGGAGTCAGCAATGACCGCACGCTTCACCGGCAAGGCCGTTCTCGTCACCGGCGCGGGCACCGGAATCGGCCGGGCCACCGCACTGGCCTTCGCCACCGAGGGGGCCTCGGTGCTCGCCGCCGGACGTACCGCGGGACCGCTCGACGAGACGGTCGCGCTGATAGAGAAGGCGGGCGGCACCGCCGTCGCCGTCACCGCCGACGTGACGCGCTCCGCGGACGCCAAGGCCCTGGTCCGCCGCAGCGTCGAGCACTTCGGCAGCCTGGACGTCGCCGTCAACAACGCGGGCGTCTTCCGCGGCGGCGCACCCGTGGCCGAACTCCCCGAGGAGGACTGGCGCACCCTCCTCGACGTCAACGTCACCGGCGTGCTCCTCGGCCTCCAGGCCCAGGTCGCCCGGATGCGCGACCAGCCGGCCGGCGGCGCCATCGTCAACGTCGCCTCCAACCTCGGCGCCCACAGCCGCATCCCCGGCGTGGCCGGCTACCTCACCACCAAGGCCGCTGTCTCCGCCCTGACCAGGGCCGCCGCCCTCGACCACATCGCCGACGGCGTCCGCATCAACGCGGTGAGCCCCGGCCCGGCCGACACCCCCATGTCCCTGCGCCCCGGCGAGACCGACGCCGACCGCGCCGACCGCATGAAGGCCACCGTCCCGCTCGGCCGCGTCTCCTCCACCGCGGAGGTCGCCGCGGCCATCCTCTACCTGGCCTCCCCGGACGCCGCCTCCCTGGTCGGCACCGACCTGGTCATCGACGGCGGCGCCTCCGCCTGACGGCAGGCGTGTCGATGACCGGCGGCGCCGCGATAATCGGGGCGGGTCTCCGGCGGAGCGGAAGGAGCGGGTGCCATGGCGGTCGCCAACGGGCCGCGGTACGCGACCCGTACGGACTTCGTCTACGGCGAGGACGTCACGATCGGCGAGTGGACGATCTCCACGGAGGACCTGCCGCGCTACCGCTGAGCCGTACCGGGCGGGGTGCCGCCGACGCGGCGGAAGGGGGCGATGGTCCGCCTGACCGCCTCGGCGGCGCCCCAGTCGTCGGCGTCGTGGGCGACGATGCTGAGCAGTTCGCGCAGGTGGAGGAGGGGCATACGGTCCCGCCAGCCGTCGTGGAGCGGGGCGATCTCCTCGTAGACGGCGAAGAAGCGTTCCGAGACCGGCGGCCGGGGTGAGCACCACAGCATGCTGAGGTCGGCCTCCGGCCAGCTGTAGGAGACGGCGGGGTCGATGAGGACGGGGGCGCCGGCGGGGGTCGCGACCAGGTTCTCCTGCCACAGGTCGCCGTGGGTCAGCGAGGGGGGCTGCGCCGGGATCAGGTCGGGGAGTGCCGCGCACAGCCTCTCCAGCGCCTGGCACTCCTCGCGGGTGAAGGCGGCTTCGACCGGCGGTTCGGCGAGCCAGCGCAGGATGCGGCGCTCGGCGAAGAAGGTGTGGCCGTCGGTCTCCCAGGTGTTGTCCTGGCGCAGGCGGCCCAGCCAGCCGTCGCGGTGCCACCCGAAGCGGTCGGAGACGGTGGACTTGTGCAGGGCGGCGAGCATGTGGGCGAGCTGCTCCCAGAAGCGCTCGTCGTCCCGGCGCGGCCGCATCCTTTCCAGGACGAGGATGCGGGACGAGGCGTACAGCACGTCGGGGGTCGTCGCGCCGCCGAGATCGCGCAGTTCCGACAGGCCGGCGGACTCGACCGGGAAGACGTCCCGATCCGGCTCGCCGTCCGGCGCGAGCAGGGTCTTGGCGAACAGCTCGGTGCCGTCCTCCAACGTCACCAGCCCGGCGACGGCGACCACCCCGCCGACGGCCTTCTGCACGGTCCTCGCCTCGTATCCGGCCTCGCCGAGCCGGCCCGCGAGTATCTCGTCGTGCGACATCTGCGTCATACGAAGGTCATATCACCGCGCGGCGGCCGCATCCGTGGCGCCGGACGCCGTCGCCCGGGTGACGGCCCTCATCCGGCGGCTCACCCAGAGTCTCACCCGGAGGCCGTGGCGCCGCTCGTCGCGAGGAGGCGGCCCAGGGAGGCGCGGGCCGGCGGCCCCCAACTGGCCTTCCCGCCCGGCCGGCCGTGGACCCCGGCGTCGCCGATGACAAGACCCGCCAGGGCCTTCACCACCGCCCAGCCACGGGCGCGGCGCAGCGTCGCGGGGTCGGCGCCCGGAAGGTAGGCGCGGTGGAAGGCGGGGGCGGCGCCGTCCGGGAGGAGTATCCAGGCGGCCGCGAGGTCGCAGGCCGGGTCCCCTGCGCACATGTCGCCGAAGTCGATCACCCCGCAGAAAGTGCCGTCCGCGGTGAGGACGTTGGCCGGGTGTAGATCGCCATGCAGCCACAGCGCCGGGCCCTCCCAGACGGGCGCGGCGACGGCGTCGTCCCAGATCGCGCGCACGGCCTCCGGGTCGGGAAGCAGTCCGAAGCCGGTCGCCGACTCGACCAGCCCGCGGAACCCCCGCTCGGCCTCGGCGAGCGCCACCCCCCTCCCCCGCCCCTCGGGCGCGTCCGCGGGGGCGGGCCGGTGCAGCGCGGTCAGGAAGCCCGCCAGCGCCTCCGCGGCCTGCGGACCGCGGGTGGCGGCGGCACGGTCGGCGGGCTCACCCGGCACCCAGGTCGTCACGATCCACGGCCGCGGAAACCGCTCGGACGGCTCACCGAGCCGCTGCGGTACAGGAACCCGCATCGGCAGTCCCGGCGCCAGCAGCGGCAGCCACGCGTACTCCTTGCGCAGCAGCGCGTCCGCACCCGCCGTCGCCCACGGCAGCCGGACGGCCAGGTCCTCGCCGAGCCGCCACACCTGGTTGTCCCAGCCGCGCGCGCCCAGCCGCAGGGGGTGGTGGGCCAGATCGGGGTGCCGCTCGCGGAGCAGGTCCCGGATCAGGTCGGCGGTGATCTCCGGCGAGGTGGCGGTTCCGGTGTGCGTCATGCGGAGCAACCGTAGCCCCCGCGCCCGGAGTTGGGTCCCGGGCGCGGGGGCACGCGCGTACCTCGGCGGATCTCAGGGAGTGGAGCAGGTGACGGTCGGCGGCGGGGTCGGGGCGCTCGACGCCAGGAAGCCGAAGGTGGTCGAGGCACCGGCGGCGAGGGTGCCGTTCCAGCCGGCGCTGTGGACGGTGACGCTGCCGTCGGGATTCGTGACGGCGGTGCCGTTCCACACCTGGGTGACCTGGACGCCGGTGAGCGTGACCGTCCAACTGGTCAGCGCCCGCACGGCGGTGACCGTGACACCGGCCTGGTAGCCGCCCTGCCAGGCGTTGCTGACGGCGAGTGCGGCGGTGCAGGCGGCTCCGCCGGTGCCTCCGGTGGTGGTGCCGCCGGTGGTGGTGCCGGTGGACGTACCCGCCGACGTACCGGTGGACGTACCCGCCGACGTACCGGTGGACGTACCCGCCGACGTACCGGTGGACGTACCCCCGGAGCCAGGGGTCAGCAGTGCCGCCAGCGGCGGGTACCAGCGGGCCGCCATCTTCACGATGCCCGCGTCGTTCGGGTGGACGCCGTCCCCCGTGTCCGTCGCGTCGTTGAAGCCGGTCCACTGGTCCACCACGGTCACCGGGGACTGGGCCGTGCTGAGGGACTGCGCCCAGGCCGGTATCTGCTGGTCGAAGGCGATCACGCGCTGCGCGCACTCGGCGCAGTTCGGCGGGTTCATCGGGATGATCTGCGCGACCAGCACCTTGATGTTCGGGTTGGCGGCCCGCATCTGCCCGACCATCTTGGTGAAGGCGGCGAGGATCTGCGTCGGGGAGATGTTGCTCCAGACGTCGTTGGTGCCGAGGTGCATCAGCACGATGTCCGGCGACGTCGCCGACAGCCACGCCGGGAGCTGGTTCTGGGCGGCGATGTTGGTGGCCAGGATGCCGCCGTGGCCCTCGTTGTCGCCGTCGTAGGGCACCGCGCAGCCCTGCGCCGGGAGGGTGCCGACGAAGTCGATGTTCGTGTAGCCCGCGTTCTGGAGCTGGTTCCAGAGTAGGGCCCGCCAGCAGCCGGGCGAGCCGGTGATCGAGTCGCCGAGCGGCATGATCCGTACGGGTGCGGCGGCGGCCGGGGCGGCCGCGGGGGGAGCGGCCGAGGCGGCACGCGCGCCGCCGAGCGCGACGACGGCCCCGACGGCGAGCAGCAGCAGGGCGACCAGCAGTCTCGCCGCCCGCGGCGCAGGCCGGGCGAGAGGTGTTCCACGGGACATGACCGGGTCCTTCCGGGTGGGGGGTGCGCCCTCATGGGAGCGCTCCCATATCCGTACCGACGGACTCGCCACCCGTCAAGACCGGCGTCACCCCCGCCTCCCCGCACCCCTACCCGAGCCGCACGGCCCGCCGGTCCAGCTCCTCGGCGGCGGGGACGTGCCTGAGCCGGTGGAGGCGGCGGCTCCCCCTGACCGCCGCGTGCGGGGCGGCGCAAAGGTGGGCGGGCCCGCCGTCGGGCGGGGGCGCGTATTAGGGTCGGCCGGGCATACACCGGGCGGAACGCGTGGCCGCCGGTCATCCACCCCTCACCCGTACGGAGGCGCGATGCGCGCGACGACCAAGGGCAGCGCGCTGCTGCGGCTGCGCAAGGTGAGCCGCACGTACGGCGAGCGCCGCGCGCTCAGTCCGCTCGACCTGGACCTGGCGGCCGGGCAGTGCGTGGCCCTCTACGGGCAGAACGGCTCGGGCAAGTCCACGCTGCTGCGGATAGCCGCCGGGCGCGACGCCCCCACCAGCGGTGACGCGCTCTTCGCGGGGCGGCCGGTCAGCGAGGACGACCCGGAGGTACGGGCCAGGGTCGCCGTCGTCGGGGACACGGTCGCCTGCTATCCGGACCTCACCGTCCGCGAGCACCTGGAGCTGGTCACCGTCGCGCACGCCGTGGACGACGCCGACGCGTGGATCGACCAGGTGCTGGCCGACCGCCGGCTGTCCGACCACGCCCGCGCCCTGCCCGGCTCCCTCTCCTCCGGCCAGCTCCAGTCACTGCTGCTGGCGGCGGCCCTCGTACGCCCCCGCGACCTGCTCGTCCTCGACGAGCCCGAGCAGCGCCTCGACCCGGCCGCCAGGCGCCGGCTGGCCGACCTGCTCATCGCCGAGAAGGCCGACGGCGTCGCCGTCCTGCTGGCCACCCACCAGCCCGACCTCGCGGAAGCGGTCGCCGACCGCATGATCGCCCTGGACGACGGCCAGGTGATCGCCGACGGAACGCCCGCCGCGGTCCTGCGCGAGCTGGGCGTCCGCGGATGACGGACAGCCTGCGGCCCGCACCGCACGACGACGACTACCCAGCACCGCACGACGACGCCGCCGTAACGCCCGAGGAGGACGACGCCCCCTGGTCGGAGGAGGACGACGACCGGACCGACGAGACGCTCGCCTGGCTGCGGCGCAAGCGGCGCGCGCACCGGCGGGCCAAGGGGCGGGAGACGGCCGTCCTCGTCTACACCGTGCTCATCGCCGTCGCCGGATACGGCAGCAGCTTCGTCGTGAGCTTCCTGCACGGGCTGGAGGACGGGTCCGGGTACGCCGATGCCGCGCGGGACCTGCGGGCGGCGATGCCCCCGCTCTTCGCGCTGCTCGCCCTCGGGACCGCCGTGCTCGCCGCGCGGGACGCGCTGTGGCGGGGGCCGGTCGTCGTGCCGGGACCCGCCGTGGGGTGGCTGCTGGCGCAGCCGGTGCGGCGGGGGAAGGTGCTGCGGCCGTGGTTCTGGCTCTCGGCCGGGCTCGCGCTGGTGGTCGGTGTGCCGGCCGGCGTCGCGGGGGCCGCGATCCTGCGGGTGACGGGGCTCGCCCCGCTCGGCACGGCGGTGCTCGCCGCGCTGCCCGCGGCCGTGTGCCTGCCGCTGCTGGCCGTCGCGCTCGGGATGGCGGTGGAGCGCCGGCCCGCGGCCGCCCGTGCGGTACGGCGCTGGACGGCGCCCGCGGTGCTGCTGCTGGCCGCGCTCGTCGCCCAGAGCGTGCTGGCCGTCAACGGCCACCGCTCCCCCGCCGTCGAGCAGGTCGAGCTGTGGAGCGGCCCCTGGGGCTGGGCCGGCCAGCCGCTGGTGGACGCGGTCGGCGGCAGCGCCCCGGCCTGGCCCGCCGCCGTCGCCCTGCTCGCGGCGGCCACCGCGGCCGCGGTACTCGCCGCCTACCGCGACGCGGCCCTCGTCCCGACCGCCCGCCTGCGCGAGCGGGCCGCGACCGCGACCACCGTCTCCTCGGTGGCCTGGTCGCTGGAACTGCGGGCCGCCAAGCTGGCGATCATGGACGCGGGCGGCGGCACCCCGGTCCGCCAGGTGCGGCTGCGGGCGCCCCGCGGCCGGCTCGGGCGGCACCTGGTCGTCGCCTGGCGCGACGCACTGACCCTGCTGCGCACGCCGGGACGGCTCGGCAAGGCGGCGCTGTGGACGGCGAGCGGCGCGGCGGTCGCCGGGCTCGGCGCGGACCTCGGCGGGGAGCGCCGCTGGGTCGGGCTGGTCATCGGCCTGCTCCTCGGCTACCTCGCCGTCGGCGCGCTGGCCGAGCCCGCCCGGCTGGAGACCGACGACGTCCGCAGGGCGGCATGGGCGCCGTACCGCTTCCGTACGCTGATGCTCCACCACGGCATCGTGCCCGCCCTGCTCGGCGCCCTCCTGGGCCTGCTCGCCGCGGTCCCCTACGCGGTCGCCGGCCACGCCTGGGCGCTGCTGCTGCTCCCGCTGTGCGCGCCGCCCTTCACCGGCGCCGCCCTGGTCTCGGCGGCCCGCGGCCCGGCCAGGACCCAGCTCCTCTTCCTCGGCGGCGGCTCCCCCGTCGGCGGGCCGGGGCCGTTCATCTACGTCGCCTGGTACGCCGCGGGGCCGCTGCTCGCCCTCACCGCCCTGACCCTCGGCCTGGCGCCGGTCCTGCACCACGCGACCGGCTCGGCGGTGACCCAGGCCGCCACCGTCTGCGTCCTGCTGACCGCCCTGCTGCTCCTGCTGGCCGCCCACATGTCCGACCGCCTGATGCGGCACTGACCGGCACCGACCCAGGAACACAGGAACACAGGAGAGGACCATGAGCACGTACGCGACGATGGCCACGCATCTGGAGACCGCGCGGCTGAACCTGCGGCCGTGGGAGGACACCGACGCGGAGGACCTGCGGGCGCTCTTCGGGGAGCGCGGCGGGGACACCCCGTCGCTGGAGCAGGCCCGCATCGACATCGAGGTGCTGCGCGACCGGGAGGCGGCCGCCGGCATCGCGCTGCTGCCCCTGCTGCGGCGGGCGGAGGGGGACTTCATCGGATACTGCGGCCTGATCGTCGGCAGGGCCACCGTGGACGAGCCGGAGCTGGCGTACGAGCTGTTCCGCCGCGCCCACGGGCAGGGCTACGCCACCGAGGCGGCCCGCGCCGTGGTCGACGCGGCGGCGGCGACCGGCAGGACGCGCCTGTGGTCGACGGTGGGGAGCTGGAACACCCCCTCCCTGCGCGTCCTGGCCAAGCTGGGCTTCGAGCGCCACCACGTGACCGAGGACGACCGCGGCGGCGAAGTGGTCTGGCTCACGCGCTCACTCGGCGAGCCGGCGTAGACGCCGCGGACCCCCTCGCGGAAACGGGGCTCCGGTCACCCGGCTGCCGGCCGCGGTGCGAGCCGCGCCAGCAGCCGCTCGGCCGCCTTCCTGTTCCCCGGCAGCCCCGGGAGCAGGATCGGGTGGGTGCTGCGCACCTCGACGCTCAGGACGTCTCCGTGCACGGCCACGTCGGTCCTCCGCAGGAGTCCGGAGGTCACCCCGCCGTCCGGGACCGGAGCGCCGCTGCCGGCGAGGTCCACCCGCGCCCGGTGGACGGACCGCAGCGAGTCCACCGAGATGCCCGCCAGCCTCCGCACCTGCACCACCTGCATCGCGGTGACGGCCGGCGCCATGATCACGGCGAACACCAGGGACCTCTCGCCCGCGAGGGCGAGCGCCCCGGGCCAGGAGTGGAAGTGCTCGGCCTCGGCGAGGGCGACCACTCCGAACACCACGAACAGCAGGCAGGCGCGGGCACACACGGCTGCCACCAGATACCGTCCCACGGACACTTTCCTCACCCCTCCAGATGGACCGGGCGCACCCGGCGATCCGGGTGGGGTGTTCCTCGACAGCCGCCGTCCAAGGAAACTGCACGGCGGAGCGCCCGAGCCCACGCGTTCGCGAAGTGTGAGGGACATCACTGGGCGACCGGGCGCAGCGACCGCCGGTGGAACCGGCTTCGTACTCCTGCCCGGGGCAGATCACACTCCCCGGAGGGAACCGGTCCGGGGATAACCGGCTCAAGCCGGGTATGAGCGCGAATGACGTACAACACCCCTCCCGCCGAGCCGCGTTGGGCGCCACCGTGGTGGCGCTCGCGGTGACGGGGGCGGGGTGCGGGCCCGCCGCGCGCGAGGCGGCCGTGCCGCCGGCGCCGGCGGCCGGGGGCTACCGCAGGGCGGCGGGGGCGCTGACGATGCAGGTGCTCGCCCACCCGGACGACGACCTGTACTTCATGAACCCGGACACGCTGCACGACCTCCAGGCCGGCACACCGGTGGTGTCGGTGTACGTGACGGCGGGCGAGTCGCACGGGTGGAACACCCCGCCGGGCGGCTCGCACAAGCACGAGCACGCCGACCGGGCGGCCTACTCCGCGGCCCGGCACCAGGGCCTGCGGCAGGCGTACGCGGCGATGCTGGGGCTGCCGCACTTCACCCGCTGGCACAGCGAGGTGCTGGCCCTGCCGGGCGGGGTGCACGCCCAGATCGACTCGCTCGGCAACGGCGACCGCCGGGCCAGCCTGGTCTTCCTCCAGGTGTCGATGCACGAGCTGAGCCAGAGCGCGAGCGTCGAGATGCTGTGGGGGACGCCCGGCACCACGCTCGCGTACGTACCGGCCGAGGACAGCCCGGCGCCGGCGGACACGCCCGCCACCTACACCCACGACAAGCTGGTCGACGTCCTGGTCGCGCTGCTGAAGCGGTACGCGCCCACGCACGTCCGCACCCTCGACCCGGACCCCGACATCCAGGTGCACGACGCCCGGCACCCCAGGGACAGCGACCAGTTCGGCTACTCCGACCACCGCGACCACACGCCCGTCGCGCTCTTCGCGTGGAAGGCGCTCGCCCGGTGGGCCGCCTCCGGCGCCGGCGGCTTCACCACCACGGCCTACCGCGGCTACTACAACCAGCGCTGGCCCTTCAACCTGCCGCCGGCCACCGTCGCCCTCAAGGCGCGCTTCCTGCTGCAGTACGGCGGCAGCCCCAGCTGGGCGTGCGGTGACCCCGGCGGGTGCGGCGACTACGGGCGGGGCGGCGACCAGCCGCTCACCAACCGCAAGGGCTGGATCCGCTCGACCCACCCGCGCTACCCGGGCGCCGGCCCGGTGGTCGTCCCCGCGGCCTCGGCGGGGGCACGGCGGACGGCGTACGAGGTGCTCGGCCTGCACGCGGCCGTCCGTACCGAGAGCGCGCCCGGCAGCGGGCGCTGGGGACCGCCGAAGAACCTGGGCGGCGGGCCGCTCGCCCCACGGCTGGCATGCGTCGCGGTGCCGGGCAGCGGCACGCTGGTCCTCGGGCTGCGGTTCGCCGCGCTCGAAGGGCACGGCGGCGCCAACACGCGGGACATCGTGCTGCTGGAGGGCGGGCGCTGGACCTCGCTCGGCAATCCCGAGCACTCCGAGAACCGCGGGCGCCGGGTCGGCCCGCCGTCGGCCGTCCGCACCCCGGACGGCCGGGTGCACCTCTTCGTGCGGAATGCCGACAAGGGCCTCAGTACCCGGGTACGTGAGGCCGGCGGCATCTGGAGTGCGTGGGCCGACCTTGGCGGCGCGGAGGTCCAGGAGGGCCTGACCACGATCACCGACCGGCAGGGCCGCGTCCACGTCTTCGCCGCCGGGCGCGACACGGTCCACCACTGGGCCCAGGCCGCGCCCTCCGCCCCGGTCACCTTCCAGCCCCCGGCCCCCCTGCCCTGCCCCGCCGACGCCCCCGCCCCCGCCCTCGCCCCCGACGGCACCATCACCCTCACCTACCACCCCCCGGCCTCCCCCGCCTCCCTCCGAGAGAGGGTCCCCACCTAGGCGCGCGGGGCTGCGTCTGACCTGCGGCCGGCGCCGCACGAGCGCGCCCAGCCCGCGACGGACCGCCACCACCCCAGGGGCGCGGGGAACCGCAGCCCCCCGTGTCCGGGGAAGGGCGCCGCCTTTCGGGGCAAGCGGAAAGGTCCCGCACCGCCCGAGGGCAGTGCGGGACCTTCCGTGTAAAGCTCAGCGCAGCGTCACTTGTTGATCTTCGTGACCTGGCCGGCGCCAACCGTCCGGCCACCCTCGCGGATGGCGAACTTCAGGCCCTCCTCCATGGCGATCGGCTGGATCAGCGCGACCGTCATGGCGGTGTTGTCGCCCGGCATGACCATTTCGGTGCCCTCGGGGAGGGTCACGACGCCGGTCACGTCGGTCGTCCGGAAGTAGAACTGCGGACGGTAGTTGTTGAAGAAGGGGGTGTGACGACCACCCTCGTCCTTCGACAGGATGTAGGCCTGGGCCTCGAAGTCGGTGTGCGGCGTGACCGAACCCGGCTTGATGATGACCTGGCCGCGCTCGACATCCTCGCGCTTGATGCCGCGCAGGAGCAGACCGACGTTCTCACCGGCCTGGCCCTCGTCGAGCAGCTTGCGGAACATCTCGATACCGGTGACCGTGGTGGTGGTCTTCTCGGTCTTGATGCCGATGATGTCGACGGTCTCGTTGACCTTGAGGATACCGCGCTCGATACGACCGGTGACGACGGTGCCACGACCGGTGATCGTGAAGACGTCCTCGATCGGCATCAGGAACGGCTTCTCGACGTCACGGGCCGGGGTCGGGATCGCCTCGTCGACGGCCGACATGAGGCCGAGAAGCTTCTCGCCCCACTCCTTGTCGCCCTCGAGCGCCTTGAGCGCCGAGACCCGGACGACCGGAAGGTCGTCACCCGGGAACTCGTACTCGGAGAGCAGCTCGCGGACCTCGAGCTCGACCAGCTCGAGGATCTCCTCGTCGTCCACCATGTCGGCCTTGTTCAGGGCGACGACGATGTACGGGACACCGACCTGGCGGGCCAGGAGCACGTGCTCCTTGGTCTGCGGCATCGGGCCGTCGGTCGCGGCGACCACCAGGATCGCGCCGTCCATCTGGGCGGCACCGGTGATCATGTTCTTGATGTAGTCCGCGTGACCGGGGCAGTCGACGTGGGCGTAGTGACGCGACTCGGTCTGGTACTCGACGTGCGCGATGGAGATGGTGATACCGCGCTGGCGCTCCTCAGGAGCCTTGTCGATCTGGTCGAAGGCCGAGGCCTCGTTCAGGTCCGGGTACGCGTCATGCAGCACCTTGGTGATCGCCGCGGTAAGGGTCGTCTTACCGTGGTCGATGTGACCGATGGTGCCGATGTTGACGTGCGGCTTAGTCCGCTCGAACTTCGCCTTCGCCACTGGGTTCCTCCTGGGGGTGGATCTGTACGCCTTGCTTCATCGGCGCCAGGTGATCTGTGCTGGTTTCAATCCTAAGGCGCGGTTATTCGCCCTTGGCCTTCGCAATGATCTCCTCGGCGACGTTCCGCGGAACCTCGGCGTAGGAGTCGAACTGCATGGAGTAGCTGGCCCGGCCCGAAGTCTTCGACCGCAGGTCACCGACGTAGCCGAACATCTCCGAGAGTGGCACGAGGCCCTTGACGACGCGGGCGCCGCTGCGCTCCTCCATGGCCTGGATCTGGCCACGGCGGGAGTTGAGGTCGCCGATGACGTCGCCCATGTAGTCCTCGGGCGTGGTGACCTCGACGGCCATCATCGGTTCGAGGAGCACGGGGCTCGCCTTGCGGGCACCCTCCTTGAACGCCTGCGAACCGGCGATCTTGAACGCCAGCTCGGAGGAGTCGACCTCGTGGTAGCCGCCGTCGAGAAGGGTGATGCGGACACCCACCATCTCGTAGCCGGCCAGGATGCCGAACTTCATGGCCTCCTGCGCGCCCGCGTCCACCGAGGGGATGTACTCGCGGGGGATACGGCCACCGGTGACCTTGTTGACGAACTCGTAGGTCGCGTCGCCGCCTTCCAGCGGCTCCATCATGATCTGCACCTTGGCGAACTGGCCGGTACCACCGGTCTGCTTCTTGTGGGTGTAGTCGATGCGCTCGACCGTCTTGCGGATGGTCTCGCGGTACGCGACCTGCGGCTTGCCGACGTTGGCCTCGACCCGGAACTCACGGCGCATCCGGTCGACCAGCACCTCGAGGTGCAGCTCGCCCATACCGCCGATGATGGTCTGGCCGGTCTCCTCGTCCGAGTGGACCTGGAAGGAGGGGTCCTCCTCCGAGAGCCGCTGGATGGCGACACCCAGCTTCTCCTGGTCACCCTTGGACTTGGGCTCGATGGCGACCTGGATGACCGGCGCCGGGAAGTCCATGGACTCCAGGATCACCGGGTTCTTGTCGTCGCACAGCGTCTCACCGGTGGTGGTCTGCTTCAGGCCCATGACGGCGATGATGTCGCCGGCGCCCACCGAGTCGATCTCCTCACGCTTGTTCGCGTGCATGCGGTAGATCTTGCCGATGCGCTCCTTCTTGCCCTTCACCGAGTTCAGCACCGCTGAACCGGCCTCCAGGCGGCCCGAGTAGACCCGGACGAAGGTGAGCTTGCCCAGGTGCGGGTCGCTCATGATCTTGAACGCCAGGCCGGAGAACGGCTCGTCGTCCGACGGACGGCGCGTGACGATCTCCTCGGCGTTGCCGACGGCGTGGCCCTCGATGGCCTCGACGTCCAGCGGCGACGGGAGGTACCGCACGACCGCGTCGAGCAGGGGCTGGACGCCCTTGTTCTTGAACGCGGTACCGCAGAACACCGGGGTGACGGTGACGGAGTCCTTGCCGCCCTTGGACGCCAGGGTGATGCGGCGGATGGCCGCGATCAGCTGCTCCTGGGTGGGCTCCTGGCCCTCCAGGTACAGCTCCATCATGGCGTCGTCGTTCTCCGCGACGGCTTCGAGCAGCTTGCCGCGCCACTCCTCGGCCGCCTCGGTGTGCGTGGCCGGGATGTCGACGACGTCGTACATCTCGCCCTTGGTCGCTTCGAGGGACCAGACCAGCGCCTTCATCTGGACGAGGTCAACGACGCCCTTGAAGTCCGCCTCGGCGCCGATCGGCAGCTGCATGACCAGCGGCACCGCACCGAGGCGGTCCACGATCATGTCGACGCAGCGGTGGAACTCCGCGCCGGTGCGGTCCAGCTTGTTGACGAAGCAGATACGGGGCACGCCGTAGCGGTCTGCCTGCCGCCACACCGTCTCCGACTGCGGCTCCACACCGGCGACACCGTCGAACACGGTGACGGCACCGTCGAGGACGCGGAGCGAACGCTCCACCTCGACCGTGAAGTCCACGTGGCCCGGGGTGTCGATGATGTTGATGGTGTGGTCGACGTCGTCGAGCGGCCAGTGACAGGTCGTCGCGGCCGACGTGATGGTGATGCCGCGCTCCTGCTCCTGCTCCATCCAGTCCATGGTGGCAGCGCCGTCGTGGACTTCACCGATCTTGTAGGAGACACCGGTGTAGAACAGGATCCGCTCGGTGGTCGTCGTCTTGCCCGCGTCGATGTGGGCCATGATCCCGATGTTGCGGACCCTGGCCAGGTCAAGCGAAGTGGTGGCCATGTGGCTCAGTCTTCTCTCGGTTTCGATGGGGGTGGTGACTACCAGCGGTAGTGCGCGAAGGCCTTGTTGGACTCGGCCATCTTGTGCGTGTCCTCGCGGCGCTTCACGGAGGCGCCCAGGCCATTGCTGGCGTCGAGGATCTCGTTCATGAGGCGCTCGGTCATGGTCTTCTCGCGGCGGGCGCGGGAGTACCCGACCATCCAGCGCAGCGCCAGCGTGTTCTGGCGGCCCGGACGGACCTCGACCGGCACCTGGTAGGTCGCACCGCCGACGCGGCGGGACTTGACCTCAAGGGTCGGCTTGATGTTCTCCAGAGCGCGCTTGAGCGTGATGACCGGGTCGGCACCGGCCTTCTCGCGCACGCCTTCCAGAGCGCCGTACACGATGCGCTCAGCAGTGGAGCGCTTGCCGTGCAGGAGGATCTTGTTGACGAGCGACGTCACCAGCGGGGAGCCGTAAACCGGGTCGATGATGACCGGGCGCTTCGGGGCGGGGCCCTTACGAGGCATTCTTACTTCTCCTTCTTGGCGCCGTAGCGGCTGCGAGCCTGCTTACGGTTCTTGACGCCCTGCGTGTCGAGGGAGCCACGGATGATCTTGTAGCGAACACCCGGCAGGTCCTTCACACGACCGCCACGCACGAGCACGATCGAGTGCTCCTGCAGGTTGTGGCCCTCGCCCGGGATGTAAGCGGTGACCTCGATACCACTGGTAAGGCGCACACGCGCGACCTTGCGCAGGGCCGAGTTCGGCTTCTTCGGGGTGGTCGTGTACACACGCGTGCAGACGCCACGACGCTGCGGGGAACCCTTCAGCGCGGGCGTCTTGTTCTTCTCGACCTTGTCCTGCCGGCCCTTTCGGACCAGCTGCTGGATCGTAGGCACCGTTTCTCCGGTTTCTGTGTGCCGATCTCGATAAATCTAACCTGGGGACCGACCCACGCGGTCGGGTGTGTCGCGGACCCCACACATCCCCGGGAACAGATCGGGAAGTGCGTACGGCGGGTGTCGCGGCCTCGGTGCCCTCGCCCGGTCACATGGCACGCGCGAGAACCCGGGCACACCCCAGGCACAAGGTCAGAGCCTACCTACCGCATCGGCTGCGGTCAAAACACCTGCATACGGGCTGGATACGGGCCTGCTCCCGGCCGCCCGGCAGCCGATCTCCCCCGTCAACCGTCCGGGCCGGTCACACCGTACCCACGGGCCGCAGCACGTCACGAGCCGCCCACCACGGCGAACACCGTGACCAGGGCCATGATCGCCCCGAAGCCCGCGAGGGTCAGATACCCCAGGATCAGCCCGGCGATCGCCATGCCCTCGCCCTGCTGGCCGGTCCTGCGGATCTCCTTCTTGGCCCGGTGGCCGAGGATCACCGCCGGGATCGCCGCCAACCCCATCGTGAAGGCACCGCATATGCCGCACACCAGCGACGCCACGGCCTGCCCGTTGGTCGACGGGACCCTCGGCTCCATGGTGACGTACGGCGCCGCCCCCGGCAGGTAGGCCCCCTGCAGCAGGCCCGGCGGCATCACCGGCGGCGGCGCCACCGGCGTGGGAATGTCCGCCGTGAGCCGGTCCAACTCCTCGTACGTACGGGACTGGTAGACCAGGCCCACCCGGTCCTCGTACTCCGGCTGCTTGAGCCGCCCCTCGGCGAAGGCGTCCTTGAGGACGCTCACCGCTCTCTCCCGATCCGCATCACCGGCCAGCATGTCTCCATGATGCCGCAGAGCGGCCGCCCCCGTGGGGAGCGACCGCTCTGCGATGTGCCGGGAAGGCGGACCGTCAGCCGTTGTACGGGCCGTAGTCGTAGTCCTCCAGCGGGACGGCCTGGCCGGAGCCGGTGCCGAACGGGCTGTAGTCGATGTCGTCGTAGCCGACGGCCGAGTACATCGCGGCCTTGGCCTCCTCGGTCGGCTCCACCCGGATGTTGCGGTAGCGGGACAGGCCCGTACCGGCCGGGATGAGCTTGCCGATGATGACGTTCTCCTTCAGGCCCAGCAGCGAGTCCGACTTGGCGTGGATCGCCGCGTCGGTCAGCACCCGGGTGGTCTCCTGGAAGGACGCCGCCGACAGCCACGACTCGGTGGCCAGCGACGCCTTGGTGATACCCATCAGCTGCGGACGACCCGAGGCCGGGTGACCGCCCTCGGAGACGACCCGCCGGTTCTCGGTCTCGAACCGGCCGCGCTCGACCAGCTCGCCGGGCAGCAGCTCGGCGTCGCCGGACTCGATGATCGTCACCCGGCGCAGCATCTGCCGGATGATGATCTCGATGTGCTTGTCGTGGATCGACACACCCTGCGAGTTGTAGACCTTCTGCACCTCGGCGACCAGGTGGATCTGCACCTGGCGCTGGCCCAGGATCCGCAGCACGTCGTGCGGGTTGGTCGCACCGTAGGTGAGCTTCTGGCCGACCTCGACGTGGTCGCCCTCGCCCACCTGCAGCTTGACGCGCTTGGAGATCGGGTAGGCCAGCTCCTCGGAGCCGTCGTCGGGGGTGACGACGAGCTTCTTGGTCTTCTCGGTCTCCTCGATCCGCACCCGGCCGGCCGCCTCGGAGATCGGGGCGACACCCTTCGGGACACGGGCCTCGAACAGCTCGACGACACGCGGCAGACCCTGCGTGATGTCGTCACCGGCCACACCACCGGTGTGGAAGGTACGCATCGTCAGCTGGGTGCCGGGCTCACCGATCGACTGGGCGGCGATGATGCCGACCGCCTCGCCGATGTCCACCAGCTTGCCGGTGGCCAGCGAGCGCCCGTAGCAGTACGCGCACGTACCGACGGCCGACTCGCAGGTGAGGATCGAGCGGGTCTTGACCTCTTCGACGCCGTGCCGCACGAGCTGGTCGATCAGCACGTCGCCCAGGTCGACGTTGGCCGGCGCGATGACCTTGCCGTCCACCACGACGTCCTCGGCGAGCATCCGCGCGTACACGCTGGTCTCGACGTCGTCCGCCTTGCGCAGCGCGCCGTCCTGGCCGCGCTCCGCGATCCGCAGCTTCAGACCGCGCTCGGTGCCGCAGTCCTCCTCACGGATGATCACGTCCTGCGAGACGTCCACCAGACGACGGGTCAGGTAACCCGAGTCGGCGGTACGCAGCGCGGTGTCGGCCAGACCCTTACGGGCACCGTGGGTGGAGATGAAGTACTCCAGCACGGACAGGCCCTCACGGAAGGACGCCTTGATGGGCCGCGGGATGGTCTCGTTCTTGGCGTTCGAGACCAGGCCACGCATACCCGCGATCTGACGCATCTGCATCATGTTTCCGCGGGCGCCCGAGTCGACCATCATGAAGATCGGGTTCGTCTTCGGGAAGTTGGCGTTCATCGCCGCGGCGACCTCGTTGGTCGCCTTGGTCCAGATGTTGATCAGCTCGTCCGAGCGCTCCTGCTTGGTGATCAGGCCGCGCTCGTACTGCTTCTGGACCTTCTCGTCCTGTGCCTCGTAGGACGCGATGATCGCCTTCTTCGCCTCCGGCACCACGATGTCGGTGACCGAGACGGTGACACCGGAACGGGTCGCCCAGTGGAAGCCCGACGCCTTCAGGTTGTCGAGCGTCGCCGCCACGATGACCTTCGGGTAGCGCTCGGCGAGGTCGTTGACGATCTCGGAGAGCTGCTTCTTGCCGACCGCGTAGTCCACGAACGGGTAGTCCTCGGGCAGCAGCTCGTTGAAGAGCGCACGGCCCAGGGTCGTCCGCAGCCGGAAGCTGTCGCCGAGCTGGTAGGGCTGCTCGCCCTCGCCGGGCTCCGGCGGCAGCCAGCCGCGCGGCGGGACGGTGCCCACCGGGAAGCGGATGTCGACCGGCGCCTGCATCGACAGCTCACGGTTGTCGAAGGCCATGATCGCCTCGGCGGTGGAGCCGAAGGCCCGGCCCTCTCCGATGACCTGGCGCTCCTCGGAGTCCGTGGTCAGGAAGAACAGGCCGAGCACCATGTCCTGGGTCGGCATGGTGACCGGGCGGCCGTCGGCCGGCTTGAGGATGTTGTTCGAGGACAGCATCAGGATGCGGGCCTCGGCCTGCGCCTCCGCGGACAGCGGAAGGTGCACGGCCATCTGGTCACCGTCGAAGTCCGCGTTGAAGGCGGTGCAGACCAGCGGGTGGATCTGGATGGCCTTGCCCTCGACCAGCTGCGGCTCGAAGGCCTGGATGCCCAGGCGGTGCAGGGTCGGCGCACGGTTCAGCAGCACCGGGTGCTCGGCGATGACCTCTTCCAGCACGTCGTAGACGACCGTACGGCCGCGCTCGACCATGCGCTTGGCCGACTTGATGTTCTGCGCGTGGTTCAGGTCCACCAGGCGCTTCATCACGAACGGCTTGAAGAGCTCCAGCGCCATGGCCTTGGGCAGGCCGCACTGGTGCAGCTTGAGCTGCGGGCCGACGACGATCACCGAACGGGCGGAGTAGTCGACGCGCTTGCCGAGCAGGTTCTGCCGGAAGCGGCCCTGCTTGCCCTTGAGCATGTCGGACAGCGACTTCAGCGGGCGGTTGCCGGGTCCGGTGACCGGGCGGCCGCGGCGGCCGTTGTCGAAGAGCGCGTCCACGGCCTCCTGGAGCATGCGCTTCTCGTTGTTCACGATGATCTCGGGCGCGCCGAGGTCGAGAAGCCGCTTCAGGCGGTTGTTGCGGTTGATCACGCGGCGGTACAGGTCGTTCAGGTCGGAGGTCGCGAAGCGGCCACCGTCCAGCTGCACCATCGGACGCAGGTCCGGCGGGATCACCGGGACGCAGTCCAGCACCATGCCGTTGGGCTTGTTGGTGGTCTGCAGGAACGCGGAGACGACCTTGAGGCGCTTGAGCGCCCGGGTCTTCTTCTGGCCCTTGCCGGTACGGATGATCTCGCGGAGGCGCTCGGCCTCCTGCTCCAGGTCGAAGGACTCCAGGCGCTTCTGCAGCGCCGCGGCACCCATCGAACCCTGGAAGTACGTGCCGAAGCGGTCGCGCAGCTCGCGGTAGAGCAGCTCGTCGCCCTCCAGGTCCTGGACCTTGAGGTTCTTGAAGCGGGCCCACACCTCGTCGAGGCGGTCGATCTCGCGCTGCGCGCGGTCGCGCAGCTGCTTCATCTCACGCTCGGCGCCTTCACGGACCTTGCGGCGGACGTCGGCCTTGGCGCCCTCGTTCTCCAGCTCGCCGAGGTCGGCTTCCAGCTTCTTCTGCCGGCCCTCGACGTCCGCGTCACGGCGCTGCTCGACCTGCTGGCGCTCCACCGAGACCTGGGCCTCCAGCGAGGGCAGGTCACGGGTGCGGCGCTCGTCGTCCACCCAGGTGATCATGTACGCCGCGAAGTAGATGACCTTCTCCAGGTCCTTCGGGGCGAGGTCGAGCAGGTATCCCAGACGCGACGGGACACCCTTGAAGTACCAGATGTGGGTGACGGGGGCGGCGAGCTCGATGTGGCCCATCCGCTCACGGCGCACCTTGGCGCGAGTGACCTCGACGCCGCAGCGCTCGCAGATGATGCCCTTGAAGCGAACCCGCTTGTACTTGCCGCAGTAGCACTCCCAGTCCCGGGTGGGGCCGAAGATCTTCTCGCAGAAGAGCCCGTCCTTTTCCGGCTTGAGGGTGCGGTAGTTGATGGTCTCCGGCTTCTTCACTTCGCCGTGGGACCAGGTCCGGATGTCGTCCGCGGTGGCGAGGCCGATCCGCAGCTCGTCGAAGAAGTTGACGTCGAGCACTGTGTCGTCAATCCCTCTCAGGGTTGATTCTCAAATGGTCTGAACGGGTCGTGGGGGCCGCCCGGGCTCCCCTTCCAAAGGGGTCCGGGCGGCAACCCGTCAGACCTCTTCGACGCTGCTCGGCTCGCGCCGGGACAGGTCGATTCCGAGCTCTTCCGCGGCGCGGAACACGTCCTCGTCGGTGTCGCGCATCTCGATGGACATGCCGTCCGAGGACAGCACCTCCACGTTGAGGCACAGCGACTGCATTTCCTTGATGAGCACCTTGAAGGACTCGGGAATGCCGGGCTCGGGGATGTTCTCGCCCTTGACGATGGCCTCGTAGACCTTCACGCGGCCGAGAACGTCGTCGGACTTGATGGTCAGCAGTTCCTGGAGCGCGTATGCGGCGCCGTACGCCTCCAGCGCCCACACCTCCATCTCGCCGAATCGCTGCCCGCCGAACTGCGCCTTACCACCCAGCGGCTGCTGGGTGATCATCGAGTACGGACCGGTGGACCGGGCGTGCAGCTTGTCGTCCACCAGGTGGTGCAGCTTCAGGATGTACATGTAACCGATCGAGACCGGCTCGGGGAACGGCTCGCCGGAGCGGCCGTCGAAGAGCCGTGCCTTGCCGGACGGCAGCACCATGCGGTCGCCGTCGCGGTTCGGGATCGTGGACTCGAACAGTCCGCGGATCTCGTCCTCCCGGGCGCCGTCGAAGACCGGCGTCGCCACGTTGGTGCCGGGCTCGACCCGGTGGGCGTCGATCGCCTCCAGGCGGCGGGCCCACTCGTCGGCGACACCGGAGACGTCCCAGCCCTGCTTCGCGAGCCAGCCGAGGTGGATCTCCAGCACCTGTCCCGGGTTCATCCGGGACGGGACGCCGAGCGGGTTGAGGATGATGTCGACCGGGCTGCCGTCCTCGAGGAACGGCATATCCTCGACGGGCAGGATCTTGGAGATGACGCCCTTGTTGCCGTGGCGTCCGGCGAGCTTGTCGCCGTCGGTGATCTTCCGCTTCTGCGCCACGTACACGCGCACCAGCTGGTTCACACCGGGCGGCAGCTCGTCGCCCTCCTCGCGGTCGAAGACCCGGACGCCGATGATCTTGCCGACCTCGCCGTGCGGGACCTTGAGGGAGGTGTCGCGGACCTCGCGGGCCTTCTCGCCGAAGATCGCCCGCAGCAGCCGCTCCTCCGGGGTCAGCTCGGTCTCGCCCTTCGGGGTGACCTTGCCGACCAGGATGTCGCCGGCGACCACGTCGGCGCCGATCCGGATGATGCCGCGCTCGTCCAGGTCCGCGAGGACCTCCTCGGAGACGTTCGGGATGTCCCGGGTGATCTCCTCGGGGCCGAGCTTGGTGTCACGGGCGTCGACCTCGTGCTCCTCGATGTGGATCGAGGACAGGACGTCGTCCTGCACGAGGCGCTGCGACAGGATGATCGCGTCCTCGTAGTTGTGGCCCTCCCACGGCATGAACGCGACCAGCAGGTTCTTGCCGAGCGCCATCTCGCCGGCCTCGGTCGACGGACCGTCGACCAGCACCTGGCCCACGGCCACCCGGTCGCCCTCGTTGACGACGACCTTCTGGTTGAAGGACGTGCCCTGGTTGGAGCGGGAGAACTTCGCGACCCGGTAGGTGGTGTACGTACCGTCGTCGTTGGTCACCGTGACGTAGTCGGCGGAGACCTCCTGGACCACACCGTCCTTCTCGGCCTTGATCACGTCGCCGGCGTCGACCGCGCAGCGGTACTCCATGCCGGTGCCGACCAGCGGCGCCTCGGCCTTGATCAGCGGCACGGCCTGGCGCATCATGTTGGCGCCCATCAGGGCGCGGTTGGCGTCGTCGTGCTCCAGGAACGGGATCATCGCGGTCGCGACCGACACCATCTGGCGCGGCGAGACGTCCATGTAGTCGACGTCGTCACCGGGGATGTAGTCGATCTCGCCGCCACGGCGGCGGACCAGGACGCGGGACTCGGCGTACCGCATGTCCTCGGTCAGCGGCGCGTTGGCCTGCGCGATGACGAAGCGGTCCTCCTCGTCGGCGGTCAGGTAGTCGACGTCGTCGGTGACGACGCCCTCGACGACCTTGCGGTACGGCGTCTCGATGAAGCCGAACGCGTTGACCCGCCCGTAGGAGGCCAGCGAGCCGATCAGACCGATGTTCGGGCCTTCCGGCGTCTCGATCGGGCACATCCGGCCGTAGTGCGACGGGTGCACGTCACGGACCTCGAAGCCGGCCCGCTCACGGGACAGACCACCGGGGCCCAGCGCGTTGAGCCGGCGCTTGTGGGTCAGGCCCGACAGCGGGTTCGTCTGGTCCATGAACTGCGACAGCTGGCTGGTGCCGAAGAACTCCTTGATGGAGGCGACGACCGGCCGGATGTTGATCAGCGTCTGCGGCGTGATCGCCTCGACGTCCTGGGTGGTCATGCGCTCGCGCACAACACGTTCCATACGGGCGAGACCCGTACGGACCTGGTTCTGGATCAGCTCGCCGACGTTGCGGATGCGGCGGTTGCCGAAGTGGTCGATGTCGTCGGTCTCGACCATGATCGAGCGGCCCGACTCGCCGACCGTCTCGGTCTCACCGGCGTGCAGCTTCACCAGGTACTTGATCGTGGCGAGGATGTCGTCGGTGGTGAGCACGCCGGCGTCCAGCGGCTCGTCGGCACCGAGCTTCTTGTTGACCTTGTAGCGGCCGACCTTCGCCAGGTCGTAGCGCTTGGGGTTGAAGTAGAGGTTCTCCAGCAGCGTCTGGGCGGCCTCCTTGGTCGGCGGCTCGCCCGGGCGCAGCTTGCGGTAGATGTCGAGCAGCGCGTCGTCCTGGCCCTGGGTGTGGTCCTTCTCCAGGGTGGCGCGCATCGACTCGTACTCGCCGAACTCCTCCAGGATCTGCTCGGTGCTCCAGCCGAGGGCCTTGAGCAGCACCGTGACCGACTGCTTGCGCTTGCGGTCGATGCGGACACCGACCATGTCGCGCTTGTCGATCTCCATCTCCAGCCAGGCACCCCGGGAGGGGATGATCTTGGCGGAGAAGATGTCCTTGTCGGACGTCTTGTCGATGGAGCTGTCGAAGTAGACGCCGGGCGAGCGGACCAGCTGCGAGACGACGACACGCTCGGTGCCGTTGATGCAGAAGGTGCCCTTGTTGGTCATCAGCGGGAAGTCGCCCATGAAGACCGTCTGGGACTTGATCTCGCCGGTCTCGTTGTTGGTGAACTCCGCGGTGACGAAGAGCGGGGCGCCGTACGTGAAGTCGCGCTCCTTGCACTCGTCGAGCGAGTTCTTCGGCGGCTCGAAGCGGTGGTCACGGAAAGTGAGCGACATCGACCCGGAGAAGTCCTCGATCGGAGAGATCTCCTCGAAGATCTCCTCAAGACCTGACTTCCTGGGGACGTCCTGCCCGCTGTCCAGGGCCGCCTCGACCCGAGCCTTCCACGCGGCATTGCCGAGCAGCCAGTCAAAGCTCTCGGTCTGAAGCGCGAGGAGGTTCGGAACTTCGAGCGGTTCACGGATCTTCGCGAAGGAGATGCGCAGCGGAGCGGTGCTGGCGCCGTTGTTCGAATTGGTGGTCGAGGCGTTGCGCGAGGCGGCCAAGAGGGGGTCCTTCCGAGGGCTCGGACTCACTACGCGCGTACCGGTCCGCCCCTGAGGACCAGAAGAAAACCCTGATGACGGGTCTCTTCAGCAGCTCTCAGACGTGGGCATGCTCCTGGTGACGGGCCAGGCAGCAGCTAACAGGCAGCGCAAAGGGTCAGTGTAGCCATTTGGCACACTGATGTCCAGAGCTGAGATTCGGAGTACCGAATCGTCGCCCCCTCCGCCCGTCTGGCGGGCCCCAGCCTCGGAACCTGGGACCGCGTCCGTCAACCCTGCCGTCGTGCTGCGTCCTGCTGCATAGCCATGCATTCCCGCATCGCCGCCGATCCATGCATCGGACCACGACCGAACCTGGACCGAACCTCGACCGGGCTCCGGTCGAACCTCGACCGGGCCTGAGCCGAAGTCCGCGGCAGTCTGCGGCGCGTCTGAGAATTGCGCGCCGCGTGCCATACGTCAAGGCCCCAGCCCTGCGGACGTGCTCTCAGCAGGAGGAACACACTACCCGGGGGGTACGACAGCGACGCGGCGGCCCGCCGCCGGACCCGGGAACGACCGAGGGCGGCCACCCTTTCGGGTGGCCGCCCTGCGGCGGGTGGAGCACAAGCTCCGGGTGTCACCTGAGTGACAGGGTGTTACTTGACCTCGACCGAGGCGCCGGCGGCCTTGAGCGACTCTGCGCCCTTCTCCGCGGCCTCCTTGGTGACCTTCTCCAGGACGGGCTTGGGAGCGCCGTCCACGAGGTCCTTGGCCTCCTTCAGGCCCAGCGAGGTCAGCTCGCGCACGACCTTGATGACCTGGATCTTCTTGTCACCGGCGGCGGTGAGGACGACGTCGAACTCGTCCTGCTCCTCGACGGCCTCGGCGGGCGCGGCAGCGCCGCCACCGGCGGCGACGGCGACCGGCGCGGCGGCGGTGACGTCGAACTTCTCCTCGAAGGCCTTCACGAACTCGGCGAGCTCGATGAGGGTGAGGGTCTCGAACTGGGCGAGCAGTTCGTCCTGGCTGAGCTTGGTCGCCATGAGGGCGGTCCTTCCACTAAATCGGCAGGTGCCGGATGTACAAGTCGGCGGGCGTACGGTCGGCCCGCGTCGGCCGGTGCCTGGTGGCGCCGACCCACGACCGGTGCCCTGCGGCACCGGTCATCGTGCGAGCCGAATTACTCGGCACCGCCCTGCTCGGCCTCGGCCTTCTTGGCACGAAGCGCCTCCGCGGTGCGGACGAACTTCGAGGGGAGCGCCTGGAAGAGCGCGGCAGTCTGCGACTGCTTGGCCTTCATGGCACCCGCCAGCTTGGCGAGCAGAACCTCGCGGGACTCGAGGTCCGCAAGCTTCTTGATCTCGTCGGCGGACAGCGCCTTGCCGTCAAGGACACCGCCCTTGATGACGAGAGCGGGGTTGTCCTTGGCGAAGTCGCGCAGACCCTTCGCCGCCTCGACCGGGTCACCGGTCACGAAGGCGACAGCGGACGGACCCGCGAACAGGTCGTCCAGCTGGTTGATCCCGGCCTCGTTGGCCGCGATCTTGGTCAGCGTGTTCTTCACCACGGCGTACGTGGCGTTCTCACCGAGCGAACGGCGCAGCGTCTTGAGCTGCGCCACGGTGAGACCGCGGTACTCGGTCAGCACAGCGGCGTTCGAGGAGCGGAACTGATCCGTCAACTCGGCAACCGCGGCAGCCTTGTCAGGCCTCGCCATGAGTCTCGGCCTCCTTCCGGGGTGATTGCGGACCGCACGGAATTGAAGGAGGCTACGTGGCAAAAACGAACGCCCCGGCGCAGGCGCACGGGGCGTGACTCAACGAATCCCTCTCGGGCTCCGGAGATCATCCACGAATCACCTGCGCGGGCCGTCCGCATCCAGCGGATCCTTCGGTCGTCCCACCCTTTTCGGGGCACGACGACGACCAGCGGTCTTTGGCTTCTCGGGAAGACTACGGGACCGTGGCCCCGCGGAGCAAATCGCCCGCGGGACCCCTGCCGATCCCCAGCTGTCCGCCGACCCTCAGTTGTTCTTCGCCTTGTTCATGACGTCGGCGAAGTCGACGGTGTCGGACGCGGCCGGCGGCCGGGCGGTCACCGAGGTGCCGAAGTCCGAGTAGTAGGTGGTCGTCTTCATCAGGCCGGTCTTGGTGTCCGCCGTGACGACGGCCTCCACCGGGAGGTTGTCCTTCGACACCCACAGGTCGACGGTCTCCGAGGAGATACCGGCCTTGGTCAGGGTGGCCTTCAGCTGCGACCGCTCCGCGGCCGTCATGCCGTGGGTCGCGCTGCCGACCATCGCCTGGACGTCGACCGTGGCCGTGTAGTGCGTCGCGCGCACACCCCTGACCGTCTCGGTCCCCACGACCCGGCTGTTCGGCGCCGCCAGTGCCGCGTCCACGCTCTTGACCGGGTTGTTGTTCTGGATCGTGTCCTTCATGTACGACCCCGCGACATTGCTGAGCTTGGCCATGTCGTCGTAGCCGTACCTGATCCAGTGCTTGCCACCGAGCTGCGTGGCCATCACGGACCCCATGTTCACGTAGTACGCGTCCGGCAGGTACCGCGCGCTCATGGTGGCCGGCACGCCGGCCTGCCGCAACGAGTCCGCCGCGCTGCCGCCGGTGTACGTGATCGCCATGGCGCCCACCAGGCCGTGCCCCCAGTCGATCGCGCCCTTGCTGTTCATCGACACCGTGCTGCCGATCGATATGTCCGACTCGACCTTGGCCGAGTGCACCCCGGTGGTGGTCTTCTTGACCAGGTCCAGCGCGTCGACCGCGTGCGCGACCCCCGAGGACCGGGAGTCCTTCCCGGCGGTGCTCGCCGGCGCCCCGGTAGCGGCCGGCTTGTCCTTCGACTTGTCCGCCGACGTCCCCAGCGGCCCGCAGGCCGCGAGCGCCAGCACCGACGCGACGGCGACCCCGGCCGCCACCCCGCCCCTGATCCCCGTGATCCCCTTGACTGCGCTCATGACCCACTCCCCCTCACGGGGACCACGTGCCCCCGTTGAACCAGCGGAACACTAACGCACGCCGGTGACAAGGCCGCCAGGCGGGTTGTGGCGGGGCTGTTGCGTGCGGCCGGAGATTGGGCAGCGGGCGGGTGGCCGGCGGCACGCGAAAGCGCCCCGCACCCCCGGGAGACCGGGGGTGCGGGGCGCCGGTGTTCGCGCCCGGGCGTCAGACCGACGCCGGGTCCTCCTCGACCAGGAGGTTGCGGGTGCGGTTGGGGTCGATCTGGATGCCGGGGCCCATGGTGGTGGACACGGCAGCCTTCTTGACGTAACGACCCTTGGCCGCGGACGGCTTGAGCCGCAGGATCTCGTCCAGCGCCGCTGCGTAGTTCTCCACCAGGAGGGTCTCGTCGAAGGAGACCTTGCCGATGATGAAGTGCAGGTTGGAGTGCTTGTCGACGCGGAATTCGATCTTGCCGCCCTTGATCTCGGTGACCGCCTTCGCCACGTCGGGCGTCACGGTGCCGGTCTTCGGGTTCGGCATCAGACCACGCGGGCCGAGGACGCGGCCGAGGCGGCCGACCTTGCCCATGAGGTCCGGGGTGGCGACGACGGCGTCGAAGTCCAGCCGGCCCTTCGCCACCTCGTCGATGAGTTCGTCGGAGCCGACGATGTCGGCTCCCGCGGCTTCCGCGGCCGCAGCACGGTCACCGGTCGCGAAGACCAGGACCCGGGCGGTCTTGCCGGTGCCGTGCGGAAGGTTCACGGTGCCACGGACCATCTGGTCGGCCTTGCGCGGGTCGACACCCAGGCGGAAGGCGACCTCGACGGTCGAGTCGAACTTGGTGGTCGCGGTCTCCTTGGCGAGACGGACAGCCTCCAGGGGCGCGTACAGGCGCTCCTGGTCGATCTTGGCGTCCGCAGCGCGGAGAGACTTGCTGCGCTTGCTCACGTGCGTGCTCCTGTTGTCGTGACGGAGTCGTGGTACGGGCCGAGCCGGCCCTTCCACAGTGGTGCCAGGGGGTGAACGTCAGCTTCGACGATCTCGCTCGGGCTTCCTGCTCACTCGCTCCGCGGACGGCCTCGTTCCTCGGCCGGCCACTGCGCGAGCTCGGGCGTCAGCCCTCGACGCTTTCGTTCGGGCTTCCTGCTCACTCGCTCCGCGGACGGCCTCGTTCCTCGGCCGGCCACTGCGCGAGCTCGGGCGTCAGCCCTCGACCGTGATACCCATCGAGCGGGCAGTACCGGCGATGATCTTCTCGGCGGCGTCGAGGTCGTTCGCGTTCAGGTCGGGGAGCTTCGTCGTGGCGATCTCCCGCACCTGCGCGCGGCTGAGCTTGGCGACCTTCTTGACGTGCGGCTCGCCGGAGCCCTTGTCCACGCCCGCGGCCTTCAGGATCAGCTTGGCCGCCGGCGGCGTCTTGGTGATGAAGGTGAAGGAACGGTCGTCGTAGACCGTGATCTCCACCGGGATCACCATGCCGCGCTGCGACTCGGTCGCCGCGTTGTAGGCCTTGCAGAATTCCATGATGTTCACGCCGTGCTGACCCAGCGCGGGTCCGACCGGCGGAGCCGGGTTGGCCGCACCGGCGTTGATCTGGAGCTTGATCAGCCCCGTGACCTTCTTCTTCTTGGGAGGCATTGCTCTCTCCGGGTCCTGTTGAGAGTTTTTCCGTGCCTGCGAGCAGGCATACCGCACCACGATAGCGGGTAATGCGCCCGGCTCTGAAATCCGCCGGCCTGGGTCACCCTCCGTAGCGCACGCAGCGCATCGCGTGCACTACGGAGGGTGACCCTCTCGCGCCCCCGCACGCCGGGCAGCCTGAGCCAACTCCCGCCCCCTGCCGCCGCGTTGTCGCCACCGCGCCGAGCGGGCGGCGTATCCGCCGTACAACCGGCGCGCGTTGGCGCGACTCACCGCCCCACGAGTGATCGGAAAGCTCACCCGATGCACCCGTATCAGCGCCGGCGGTAGCTGAAATTACGGTCTACGCGGGGAGAATTCTTGGCATGAACACTTCCCGCACCGGCTACCGGCTGGTACCAAGTGGGGGCAGCGTCCCCCACTTGGAGGTTCCGTGAGACTGACCAGGCCTTTCGCCGCCATCGCCGCACTCGCATCCGCCCTCGTGGGCGCGCTGGTGCTGACCGGTCCCGCACAAGCCGCAGGACCGGCGTACGTCGCACTCGGAGACTCGTACTCGGCCGGGAACGGTGCCGGCAACTACATCAGCTCCAGTGGCGACTGCCACCGCAGCAACAGCGCGTACCCGGCACTGTGGGCCAGCGCCCACAGCCCGTCCTCCTTCACCTTCGCCGCCTGCTCCGGTGCGGTGACCAGCGACGTGACGGGCAGCCAGCTCGGCGGGCTCAGCGCCTCCACCGGCCTGGTCACGATCACCATAGGCGGCAACGACGCGGGCTTCTCCGACGTCATCACCACCTGCGTGACCGGCTCCGACAGCACCTGCGTCAGCCGGGTCAACACCGCCGAGGCCTTCGTCAGGAGCACCCTGCCCGGGCGCCTCGACACCGTCTACAACGCCATCCACGCCAAGGCGCCCAACGCCCACGTCGTCGTCCTCGGCTACCCGGACATCTACACCCTCAACGTCTTCTGCATAGGGCTCAGCGCCACCAAGCACCAGAAGATCGACGAGGCGGCCGACGTCCTCGACACCACCACCGCGTCCGTCGCGGCCGCCCACGGCTTCGCCTTCGGCGACGTCCGCTCCACCTTCAAGGGCCACGAACTCTGCTCGGGCGACGACTACCTGCACTCCCTGGTCATCTCCCCCAGCTGGGAGTCCTACCACCCCACCGCCACCGGGCACTCGGCCGGCTACCTCCCGGTCCTGAACGCCAAGAACTGACCGGCGCCCCCTCCGCACACGCCCGAGCCCCCGCTCCCATGACGGGGAGCGGGGGCTCGGGTGAGCGCTGGGGTCAGTTCTTCAGCGTCAGTTCTTCTGGATCTGGTCGAAGCTCAGCTCGACCGGGGTCTCGCGGCCGAAGATCTCGACCAGGCCCTTGACCTTCTTCGAGTCGGGGTTGATCTCGTTGATCGTGGCCTGGAGGGTGGCGAAGGGACCGTCGGTGACGGTGACCGAGTCGCCGACCTCGAAGTCCAGGACCTGGACCTCGACCTTGCGGGGCTGGGCGGTGCCCTCGGCGATGGCCGCGGCCTCGGCGGCCGCCTCGACCTCGGGGGCGAGCATCTTGACGATCTCGTCCAGGGTCAGCGGGTACGGGTCGTACGCGTTGCCCACGAAGCCGGTGACGCCGGGGGTGTTGCGGACGACGCCCCAGGACTCGTTGGTCAGGTCCATGCGGACCAGGACGTAGCCGGGGAGCTTGTTCTGCCGGATGGTCTTGCGGTCGCCGTTCTTGATCTGAACGACTTCCTCCTGCGGGACCTCGGCCTGGTAGATGTACTCCTCGACGTTCAGCGAGACGGCACGCTGCTCCAGGTTGGACTTCACCCGGTTCTCGTAGCCCGCGTAGGTGTGGATCACGTACCACTCGCCCGGGAGCGTACGCAGCTCCTCGCGGAAGGCCGCCACCGCGTCGACGGGGGTCAGCGGGGCCGCTGCCTCCTCGCCATCCTCGTCGTCCTTGGACTCGTCGTCGTCCTCGGACTCGTCCTCGCTCTTGGACTCGTCCTCGTCCTCGCCGGCATCCGATTCCGCGGACTCGTCGGCGGCGGACTCCTCGGAGTCGTCCTCTTCCGATTCGTGGACGGCGGCCTGCTCGGCGGGTTCTCCCTCGGCCAGGTCGGCGGCAGCCGCCTGGTCGACGTCGCCGTCGGCGGCCTCGACGATGTCGAGCGCGGTTTCGGCGCCCTCGACGGACTCGTCGGCGTCGTACACGTTCGGGTCAGACACGGTGACTGCTTCTTCCTGACTTCAAAGGTGGCACTGCGGGCGGGGCGGCCAGCGGCCTGCGCCCTCCGCGCGGACTGGCGGGACCCAGGGACCAGCGGCCCGGGGACCCAGCCGAAGACGGACCGGCCGGCGGACGGCTCAGCCGAAAACGGCGGAAATAAGCTTCCCGAAGCCCCAGTCAACCACGGCCACGAACCCGATGACGACCACAACGAAGACAATCACCACAGTGGTGTACGTGGTGAGGTCGTTGCGGGTGGGCCAGACGACCTTGCGGAGCTCCGCAATGATCTGGCGGTAGAAAAGCGCGAGGCGACCGAGCGGGCCCTTCTTGCCGCGCTTACCACCGCGGCGGGGCTTCCGGTCGGAGTCCTTGTCGTCCTGAGTCGCGTCAGGCTCAGGGACCTCGATGGAGTCCGTGATCTCAGTCACTCGTCCTCACCTGACTCCGGGTCGTGGCCGTGCCGCGCCCGTCGCGCGGTACGGCGAGTGCTTATCTGCCTGCCCACGTCCAGGTCGGACGTGTGGAGCAGGGCCGGAGGGACTTGAACCCCCAACCGCTGGTTTTGGAGACCAGTGCTCTACCAATTGAGCTACGACCCTTCGACAGACACTCCCAACGTACCGCAGGCGACATCGCCGGGAGGGCCATCGACGGTTGAGTGTACGTGTTCTGAGGCCTTCCGTCGAACGCCTTGCACGGGAGTTGCCTCAGTCCCCGCGAAGATCAGCCGCGGGCCACCCGGAATCGGGGTCGGGCCCCGGCGGGCGACCGGACGCCGGTGCGCTGTCAAACCCCGGTGCCGTGCGGTCCCGGGGTCTGGGAGCATGCAGTCATGAGCGCAGCCACTCCTTCTGTACCCCCCGCAAGCGACCGGCGGGTGTCGGTCCGTATCGGCTCGATCTCCGAGTCCGCCACCCTCGCCGTGGACGCCAAGGCCAAGGCCCTCAAGGCCGCCGGGCGCCCGGTGATCGGCTTCGGCGCCGGCGAGCCCGACTTCCCGACGCCCGGCTACATCGTCGACGCCGCCGCCGACGCCTGCCGCAACCCCACGTACCACCGCTACACCCCGGCCGGCGGGCTGCCGGAGCTGAAGGCGGCCATCGCCGCCAAGACGCTCCGCGACTCGGGGTACGAGGTCGACGCCTCGCAGGTGCTGGTCACCAACGGCGGCAAGCAGGCCATCTACGAGGCCTTCGCCGCCGTGCTCGACCCGGGCGACGAGGTCATCGTGCCCGCTCCGTACTGGACCACCTACCCCGAGTCGATCCGGCTCGCGGGCGGCGTCCCCGTCGAGGTCGTGGCCGACGAGACCACCGGCTACCGGGTCACGCTGGAGCAGCTGGAGGCGGCCCGCACCGAGCGGACGAAGGTGGTGCTCTTCGTCTCGCCGTCCAACCCCACCGGCGCCGTCTACAGCCGCGAGGACACCGAGGCGATCGGCCGCTGGGCCGTCGAGCACGGGCTGTGGGTCCTCACCGACGAGATCTACGAGCACCTCGTCTACGGCGACGCCACCTTCAGCTCGATGCCCGCGCTCGTCCCCGAGCTGCGCGACAAGTGCATCGTCGTCAACGGCGTGGCCAAGACGTACGCCATGACCGGCTGGCGGGTCGGGTGGATCGTCGGCCCCAAGGACGTCGTCAAGGCCGCGACCAACCTCCAGTCGCACGCCACCTCGAACGTGAACAACGTCGCCCAGGTCGCCGCGCTGGCCGCCGTCACCGGCAACCTCGACGCGGTCGCCGAGATGCGCACCGCCTTCGACCGCCGCCGCCAGACCATCGTGCGGATGCTCAACGAGATCGACGGCGTCGTCTGCCCGACCCCCGAGGGCGCCTTCTACGTCTACCCGTCGGTGAAGGCCCTGCTCGGCAAGGACATCCGCGGCAAGCGCCCGGCCGACTCGGTGGAGCTGGCCGCCCTCATCCTGGACGAGGCCGAGGTCGCCGTCGTCCCCGGCGAGGCCTTCGGCACCCCCGGCTACCTCCGGCTCAGCTACGCGCTCGGCGACGAGGACCTGGTCGAGGGCGTCTCGCGGATGCAGAAGCTGCTCGGCGAAGCCACGCACTGACCCGGCCGCCGGCCGCCCGGCCGTCGGCTGCCTGTACGGGCAAGCCCCCGTTCGGAGAAACTGGTTCCGAGCGGGGGCCGACCTATAGCAGGATCTTGGAATGGCAAGCGACGTACGTACGGGGTCGGACCCGGGCCCTGGCGGCCGGGACATCCGGCACCTCCCCAAGGCACATCTCCATCTGCACTTCACCGGCTCCATGCGCCCGGCCACCCTCCTTGAGCTGGCCGACAAGCACGGCGTGCACCTGCCGGAGGCGCTCACCTCGGGCGAGCCGCCGAAGCTGCGGGCCACCGACGAGCGCGGCTGGTTCCGCTTCCAGCGGCTCTACGACGCCGCCCGCTCCTGCCTGCGCACCCCGGAGGACATCCACCGGCTGGTGCGCGAGGCCGCGCAGGAGGACGCCGCCGACGGCTCCGGCTGGCTGGAGATCCAGGTCGACCCGACCTCCTACGCCCCCCGGCTCGGCGGGCTCATCCCCACCATGGAGATCATCCTCGACGCGGTCCGCACCGCCTCCCGCGACACCGGCGTCGGCATGGCCGTCGTGGTCGCCGCGAACCGCATGAAGCACCCGCTGGACGCCCGCACGCTGGCCAGGCTCGCGGTCCGCTACGCCGACCAGGGCGTCGTCGGCTTCGGCCTGTCCAACGACGAACGCCGGGGCCTGGCCCGCGATTTCGACCGCGCCTTCGCCATCGCCCGGGACGGCGGCCTGCTCGCCGCCCCGCACGGCGGGGAACTCGCCGGGCCCGCCAGCGTCCGCGACTGCCTGGACGACCTGGGCGCGCAGCGCATCGGCCACGGCGTGCGCGCCGCCGAGGACCCGCGACTGGTCCGCCGGCTCGCCGAGTCCGGCGTCACCTGCGAGGTCTGCCCGGCGTCCAACGTCGCCCTCGGCGTCTACGACAAGCCCCAGGACGTACCGCTGCGGCTGCTCTACGACGCCGGCGTCCCGATGGCGCTCGGCGCCGACGACCCGCTGCTCTTCGGCTCCCGGCTGGCCGCGCAGTACGAACTCGCCCGTGACGTCCACGGCTTCACCGACCAGGAGCTGGCGGAACTGGCCCGCCAGTCGGTACGCGCCTCCCGGGCGCCGGACGAGGTGCGCGAGCGGATGCTGGGCGGGATCGACGCCTGGGCGCGCTGACGCGCCGCCGTCCCTGACTCCCCCGAGCCACCGGTGTCCCGGCTCGGCCCCCCTGGTCTCGCCCGCCCCCGTGACGGTCCGGGCGAGACCCCCGCCAAGCAAGGAACCACGCCGACGGCCTCCCGCGCATCTGCCCGGATGCACAGCCGCGGCCTCGGGGGCGCTCCCGATGCACATCGGGTGGCCATCCGGCGCACATCCGGTACACCTGGTGTGCGGTGGGGCACGGGCCGTGACGCTTCGCGCCGGCCCTCACCCTAGGCTGAGCGCCCGGGTGATGTGCGCGGCCAGGGCGAGATCGTGCACCCCGCTCACCCCGTTCGCCGACTCCGGGGTCGCGCCCCGCGCCTCGGGGTGCGGGACCAGCGGCTGGCGCACCTGCGCCTCCGCCCGGCGCACCCGGGCCGCCACCGTCTTCGGGTGCACCCCGAGACGGGCCGCCGCGCTCGGCGTGTGCTGGCCGGATTCGATCCACGTCAGCACCGTCGGCAGCAGATCCCCGTCCAGCCGGCCGAGATACTCCTCGGCCCAGCGCCGCGGGCCGTCTCCCGCCAGCAGCTCGCCGAGATCGGGGACGGGTCCTTGCGCAGGTCCGGGGGCGGGTCCGTCCAGCGCGGCTATCCGCAGGGCCAGGTCGAGCCGTATCCGGTCGGCGAGCCGGGCGAGGTCGAGGCCGAGCAGCCGCCCCACCGCCTCCGCCCGCTGCCGCGCCGTGTTGCGGTGGTAACCGGCCAGGCGGGCCGCGCCGATCGGGCCGTACGCCAGCCACATCCGCATCCCGTCCAGCCACTCCGCCCGGCGGGCGTGCGGCCAGGTGTCCAGCGGGGCCAGCAGCGCCGCCGCCCACCGGGCCGCCGCCGCGGGCGGCAGGATGCGTACGAGTTCGACGTCCGGCGTGAAGACCGCGAAGCGGTCCGCGTGGGTGCCGGCCGCGGCCAGCGCCCGTGTCGCCTCGCCGTGCGCCTCCGCGACGCCCTCCAGCGGCACCGGGCGGCTCGCCCCGAGCCGGAAGCCCTCCCGGCGGGTGACCAGGTCGCGCAGCAGCGCCTCCGTGGGCGCGTCGGGCGTCGCGACGATGATCACCTGGTCCTCGTCGACCGGGCATCCGACGACGAGCCCCTCGTCGCCCAGGTGGTAATGGCAGGCCGACACCAGCGTGTCCCGGTGGGCGGCCCGGCCGCCGACCACGTAGACGCGCACCTCCCCGTCCGCGCCGAGCACCGCCGGGCTCATCCCCAGCGGGTGCGCCGCCCGCCTGGCCGCCAGCACCTGGCCCGCCATCAGCATCTGCAGCACCGAGGAACGTATCGGCGCCCGCTCGCCGTCCACCGCGGCCCGCAGCCGCAGCCACGACGACAGCAGCACCTCCGCCATCGTCACCGCCTCCGTGGCCGGCTGCGGCCAGCCGGCCTCCCGGGCCCGCGCCACCGCCAGCACGTGGTGCGGCGCCGCCGGGCCGAGGGCGTACAGCCGTACCGTCCACGCCCCCACGTCCGCCGCTGCGGCCTGCGTCGTGCCGTCGGTCAGCGCCGCGATCCGGTCGGCCGGCAGCCGCAGGCCGCCGCTGAGCGGGGGCGCGGGGCGGTGCGGGGCGAGCAGGACGGCCTGGCCGCCGGTCATCCGCGCCAGCCAGCGCAGCACTCCGGCCGCGCTGCCGGGCGCCGTCGAGAGCTGCTTGGCACTCTCCAGCAGCTCCTGGGCGCGGCGGCCGGCCGCCGCCTCCCGGTCGGCGAGCAGCTGCGCGAGCCGCGGCACCGTGCACATGTCCTTGTCGGCCAGCAGCACCGGCAGCCGGTGCCGGGCGGCGGCCGCCAGTATCCCGGGCGGGGCCGGCTCGCCGACGGCCAGCGCCGCCGCGCCCGCCTGCGCCAGCGCGCCGACGTCAGGGGCCTGCTCCTGCTCCGGCTCCAGCACGGCCAGCACGTCGCGCCAGCCGCGCTCGCGGGCCGGGGTGTTCGCCGGGTCGGCCGGCCACACCCCCACGACCTGCCGGTCGCCCTCGCCCGGCACCTGGCCGGTGCGGCGGAGCCGGGCGGGCGCCGAGCCGATCAGCGCGTCGAGAGTGGGCACGGTCCCGGGTCAGAGGCGCACGCCGACCATCACCGGCTCGTTCACCAGCGTCACGCCGAAAGCCGCGTGGACGCCGTCGCGTACCTCGCGGGCCAGGGTGAGCAGGTCGTCGGTGGTGGCGGCGCCGCGGTTCGTCAGCGCGAGCGTGTGCTTGCCGGAGATACGGGCCGGGCCCGTGCCGTAGCCCTTGGTGAATCCCGCCTTGTCGATCAGCCAGGCCGCGGACGTCTTCGTACGCTCGCCCTCCGCCGGATAGGCCGGCGGCGCCGTGTCCGGACCCAGGCGGTCGTGGACGCGGTCCAGGAACGCGGCGAATTCGGCGGCGGTCAGCACCGGGTTGGTGAAGAAGGAGCCGGCCGACCAGGTGTCGTGGTCGGCCTCGTCCAGCACCATGCCCTTGCTCGCGCGCAGCCCGAGCACCGTCGCGCTGGCCTTGTCCAGCGGCACCCGCTCGCCGGGCTCGACGCCGAGGGCACGGGCGGTCTCCGCGTACTTCAGCGGCGCGGACAGGCCGCCGGCGTCCTCCAGCGCGAACCGCACGCGCAGCACGACGTAGCGGGCCGGGTCCTCCTTGAAGCGGCTGCTGCGGTAGGAGAAGGCGCACTCGGCGGCGGGGAGGGTGACCGTCTCGGCGGTCCTGCGGTCGTAGGCGAGGACGTCGGTGATGGTGCTGGAGACTTCCTGGCCGTAGGCGCCGACGTTCTGGATCGGGGTCGCGCCGGCCGAGCCGGGGATGCCGGCCAGGCACTCGATGCCGGCCAGGCCCGCGCGCACGGTCGCGGCCACGGCGTCGCTCCAGGGCTCGCCGGCGGCGAGTTCGAGGGTCGTGCCGCGGAGGGTGGTGCCCTGGGTGGCGATGCGGACGGCGGTGCCGTCGAAGCCCTCGTCGGCGATGAGGAGGTTGCTGCCGCCGCCGATGAGGAGGACGGGCTCGCCGCGGGAGTCGGCGTCGCGGACGGCGGCGACGAGGTCGGCGTCCGTGCGGGCGGTGAGCAGGCGGGTGGCGGGGCCGCCGAGGCGGAGGGTGGTGTACGGGGCGAGAGGGTGCACGGGGTCAGCTTATTTGGGCCGGGGGCCGGGGGTTCCGGTGGAGGGGGGCGAAATTAGCATATTTACGGCGCGGCACCCTCCTGCGTCGACGGTGGCCCCTTTCGAGCGCCACAAATATACGAACAATTTCGCCCCCCTCCACCTCCACCCCCGACCCCCTCCGTCCGACCCGGAACCCGACCCGCGACCCGCGACCCGTGACCTGTGATCCGTGACCTGTGATCCGTGACCTGTGATCCTTCCGCCCGGGACCCGACCCCGTTCAACCGCGACCCGACCCCGTACGCCCGCGACCTGCGGCCCGTGGCCCGACTCCCCGCGACCTGTGACCTGTGACCCCCGGCCCCCGGCGCTGCTCGATCGCGGGCGCGCGGCCGCCGGGGTTCTTTGGGGGCACGGGAAGACGTGCACTCGAGGACTCACCTGCACGGGTGGCTGCAGGTGGGAAACACCCCGCGCCGTCAGGCGCGGGGTGGGTGGCGCGGGTGGGCGCGGGAAAGGGGCGGGTGGCCCGGGGGAAGTCCCCCGGGCCACCCGCCCCGGTAAGGGCAGGGGTCAGGCCACCGGCTGGAGGAACGGGGCGTCGGAGGTGGACGGGGCCCCGGGGCGCCCCGAAGGCTTGCTCGGGAGCAGGAGGGCGACGACGAGCGCCGCCGCGAGGACCGCCGCCCCCACCCACAGCGCCGGGGTCAGCCCGGCGACGTACTGCGCACCGGACCCGTAGCCGCCCTGCGCCGCGAAGATCGAGCCGAGGACGGCGATCCCGAGCGCTCCTCCGACTTCACGCAGCGCGTTGTTGGCCCCGGAGGCGATCCCCTGCTCGGCCGGCGCGACGCTGGACATGACCAGGCTGGTCGCCGGCGCGATGAAGAGCGCCATCCCGGCCCCGGAGAGGACGAGCGCGGGCAGCTGGGCGACGTAGGACACGTCGGGCGAGAGGATGAGCGCGAACCACCCGAGCCCGATGGCCTGGAGTGCGAGCCCGGCGGCGACGACGGGGCGGCCGCCGATGCGGTCGGAGAGGAAGCCGGCGATGGGCGCGACGAGCATCGGCATACCGGTCCAGGGCAGCATGCGCAGCCCGGCCTGGGTCGGGGTGTAGCCGAGCACGGTCTGCAGGAACTGGCTGAGCAGGAAGATCGACCCGAACATCCCGGCGAACATCAGCGCGCTGGAGACGTTGATCGCGGTGAAGTGCCGTCCGCGGAAGAGCCGCATGGGCAGGATCGGGTTGCGGGCCGTCATGCCGTGCCGGACGAACGCCAGGACGAGCACGGCGCCGCCGATCAGCCCGGCGAGGACACGGGTGCTGGTCCAGCCGTGGGAGGTGGCGTTGACCAGGGCGAAGACGATCCCGAAGAGGCCGAGGCTGATCAGTGCGGTGCCGCGGCCGTCGAGGCGCGCGCCAGGTGCGGTGGACTCGGCGAAGCGGAGCCGGGCGAGCGGGATCAGCAGCAGGCCGACCGGGACGTTCAGCCAGAAGATCCACTGCCAGGAGATGTGTTCGGTCAGGCTGCCGCCGATGAGCGGGCCGGAGGCGACGGCGAGGCCGTTGACGGCGCCCCAGATGCCGAAGGCGGCACCGCGGCGCTCGGCGGGGACGGCCGCGCTGAGCAGGGTGAGGGTGAGCGGCATCATGATGGCCGCGCCGACGCCCTGGACGGCGCGGAAGGCGATGAGTTCGTTGATGCCGGGCGCGAGGGCCGCGGCGGCGGACGCCCCGGTGAAGATCGACAGGCCGATCGTGAAGAGCTTGCGGCGGCCGAAGCGGTCGCCGAGGGACGCGCCGAACATCAGCAGCACGGCGAAGGTGAGCGTGTAGGCGTTCACCGTCCATTCGAGGTCGGACAGCGCGCCGCCCAGGTCCTTGCGGATGGACGGCAGTGCGGTGGTGACGACGAGGTTGTCCAGGGCCGCCATGAATCCGGCGACGCTGGTGATCACAAGTGCCCAGGCCGCGGTGGCTGGCCTGCGGGTCTCGGTGTGCTGGTCCATTGCCGTGCTCCCCTTACTCCCCTGTCGGGTCGCTCCCCTGCCGGGTTGCTTCCGTCAACTCTGGTTAGTTATTGATGACTAACTTTTGCGGGCAAAAAAACAGCCGGCCACCGGGAAGGGCCGGCACTCGCTCACTCCGGCCTGACGGCTTCGTAGAAGCCCTCCCAGATCCGGTGGCCTGCGGGGAAACCCAGCGACACCAGGGTGTTGATGAGCATCCCGTAGGCGAGGAAGGTGGTGGTCTCGTCCACGTCCGCGCCGAGGGCGAGCTGGACGGTGTCCCACAGTTCCTGCCAGGACGCCCGCACCGCCTCGCCGAAGGCGCGATCCCCGGCCGCCTCGGCGGAGGCCACCGCGACGTAGGTCTGCATCTGCATCAGCAGCCGCTCGGGGTCGTCATGGATCATCCGCTGGTAGGCGGTCCCCATCGCCTCGAGCTTGTCCTCCTGCGGCACGCCGGCGGCCGCGTCGGCGAACAGCCGGCGGGTGCCGTCGAAGCAGTAGCGGGACGCGGCGAGGAAGATGGCCTGCTTGTTCGGGAAGAGCCGGAAGAGATACGGCTGCGAGACGCCCACGCGGCGGGCGATCGCCTCGGTGGACGTCCCCTTGTAGCCGCTGTGCGCGAACTCGCTCATCGCCGCGCGTACGACGCTCTCGCGTCGCTCCTCTGCGCTCATCCTGACCATGGGTAGAAAGTTAGTGGCCAATCACTACCTTGTCAAACGGGCGAGCAGGGAGAGGATGCGGTAAGGACCGCTCACCAGGGGTGGGCGGTCCTTACGGTCGGTGCAGGCGCACGTCGCTCAGGCGAGGCGGACCACCGCGCGGGACATGCCGAGGACCTTCTGGCCGGCCGACATCGCGACCAGGTCGACGCGGACCAGGTTGTCGTCCAGCTTGACGGCCACCTTCGCGGTGACCTCGATCAGCGCGCCCTCGTCGTCGTTCGGCACGACGACCGGCTTGGTGAAGCGCACGCCGTAGTCGACGACCGCCCCCGGGTCGCCGACCCAGTCGGTCACCACCCGGGCCGCGGACGCCATGGTGAACATGCCGTGCGCGATCACGTCGGGCAGCCCGACCGAGCGGGCGAACTTCTCGTTCCAGTGGATCGGGTTGAAGTCGCCGGACGCGCCCGCGTACTGGACCAGGGTCGCCCTGGTGACGGGGAAGCTCTGCGCGGGCAGCTCGGTGCCGACCTCGACCTCGTCGTATGCCACGGTGGCCGTCATCACACGTCTCCGTCCTGCGCCGGGTCGGCCGCGCGGGCGACCAGCTTGGTCCAGGCGGTCACCACGTGCTCGCCCGACTCGTCGTGGACCTCGCCCCGGACGTCGAGGATGTCGTTGCCCGCGAGGGACTTGACCGTCTCGATGGTGGACGTCACGGTGAGCCGGTCCCCGGCCCGTACCGGGCGCGTATAGGCGAACTTCTGGTCGCCGTGCACCACCCGGCTGTAGTCGAGCCCCAGTTCCGGGTCGGCGATGACCAGACCCGCCGCCTTGTACGTGATCGCGAACGCGAAAGTCGGCGGCGCGATCACATCCGGGTGACCGAACGCCTTCGCGGCCTCCGGGTCCGTGTACGCCGGATTCGGGTCGCCGATCGCCTCGGCGAACTCGCGGATCTTCTCCCGGCCCACCTCGTAGGCGGGAGTGGGCGGATAACTCCGCCCGACGAAGGACTGGTCCAGAGCCATCGGCACCTCGGATGTGCGGCAGGTCGGCAGATGAGGGGGCTGGGCGGTCGCGGGAGCCGGTGACGGTCACCGGGCCCGCAAAGCACCGCGAGGCCGCCCCCAGTATGCACCGGGGACGGCCTCGCGGTTACGGCCTGTTACTGCTGCTGTTGTTGCGAAGGGGCGTCAGCGCGTCTCGCGGTGCGCGGTGTGCGCGTTGCAACGCGGGCAGTGCTTCTTCATCTCAAGACGGTCCGGGTCGTTACGCCGGTTCTTCTTGGTGATGTAATTCCGCTCCTTGCACTCCACGCAGGCCAGCGTGATCTTCGGGCGGACGTCGGTGGCGGCCACGTGAGTGCTCCTTGACGAACGGGTGGATGAACACAGAAAGAGTAGCCGATCGAGGGACCGATCCCGCAATCGGCTACGCGGAGTAGCGGCGACCGGACTTGAACCGGTGACACAGCGATTATGAGCCGCTTGCTCTACCGACTGAGCTACGCCGCTGCGACGAACCGACCCCCGCCGGTGAGGCGGGGACCCGATCCATCTGAGCCCCAATACGGAATCGAACCGTAGACCTTCTCCTTACCATGGAGACGCTCTACCGACTGAGCTATTGGGGCGAGCGAGGAAGACATTACACGGTCCGCTGCGATACGTGAAATCCGTATGCGACAGGGCACATCGGGCTCAGCGGACACCCGACCGCCCGGTGCATCAGTACGACTAATGCACTCCTCCCGGGTGTCCTGCCGCCGCTTACCGGACGGGCGCGCGGCCGACCCCTAGGCTCGACCATGCGTGATCATCCCGTGATTCCTGGGCCCGGGGTCGCGGGGTCCCGGGACCGCCTGGTCCCGGGACTCCGGGACCGGACCCGGAGGTCCCGCCCGTCCTCCCCGCCGTCCAGCCCAGCCTCCACTGCCTCCCCGCCCGACCCGCTCCCGTCCCCGGGCCGGAGGCACCCCAGCACCGGAGGAGCGCGATGACCGACAGCCCGCCGCGCGGCACCGCCGCCGAGACCGCCACCCTGCTGCTGTGCGGCGCCCGACTCACCGACGGGCGGACCGTCGACGTCCGGCTGAGCGGGCCGCGGATCGAGGCCGTCGGCACCGCGGGCAGCCTCGCGGCGCCGGGACCCGCCGGCCGCGCCCAGGGCGCCGGGACCCGGATCGACCTGCGCGGCTATCTGCTGCTGCCCGCGCCCGCCGAGCCGCACGCCCACCTTGACCTCGCCCTGACCGCGGCCGCGGACGGCCCACCGGCAGGCGACATCGCCGACGTCCAGCGCCGCGCCACCGAGGCGGCCCTGCTCCAGCTCGGCCACGGCGCGACGGCCGTACGCAGCCATGTACGGGTCGGCGACGTCCATGGGCTGCGCGCCCTCGAAGCGGTCCTCCAGGCCCGGCGGGCGCTGCGCGGCCTGGTCGACGTCCACACCGTCGCCGTACCGCGGCTGCTGACCGGGGCCGCCGGCGCCGACGGGCTCGACGTGCTGCGGGACGCGCTGAAGATGGGCGCCTCCGCGGTCGGCGGCTGCCCCGACCTCGACCCCGACCCGAGCGGCCACACCGAGGCCGTCATCGCCCTCGCCGCGGAATTCGGTGTGCCGGTCGACCTGCACACCGCCGCGGGCGAACCTGCCCGGCTGGCCCGGCTCGCCGCCATGGCCGGCGGCCTGCGCCCCGGCGTCACCCTCGGCCCGTGCCACGGGCTCGGTACATTGCCGCCGGACGCGGCAATGTGCGCAGCCGAACGGCTCGCGGCCGCAGGTATCTCCGTCGTCACCCTCCCGCAGGGCGGTTGCGGCGGCCTGGAGACGGTCCGCCGCGGCGCCGCGGGCCTGCACACTCCTGTACGCCTGCTGCGCCGCGCCGGCGTCCCCGTCGCGGCCGGCAGCGGGGCACTCGCCGACCTCGCCAACCCGGTGGGCCGCGGCGACCCCCTGGAGGCCGCCTTCCTCCTGGCCTCCTACGGCGAGTGCGACCCCCGGCACTCCTACGACCTGATCAGCACTCAGGCCCGCGCCGTGCTGGGCCTTCCCGAGGTCCGCGTCGAGGCCGGCTTCCCCGCCGAACTGCTAGCCGTCCGCGGCGACACCGTCGAAAGCGTCCTGGCCCTCGCCTACAGCCGCATCGTCATCCACCACGGCCGCGTCGTCTCGCGCACCAGCGCGGTCCGCGAATACTCCGACACCTCGACCGACCCCGCCCTCGACCTCCCCCGCCAGGCCCACCGCGAGGCGTAGCGGACCGGCGCGCCCCGCGCCTTCCCCGCCGCGCGCGACGTACCGTCGGGCCATGCGCACCGTAATTGCCGGCGGCCACGGTCAGATCGCTCTGCGCCTGGAGCGCCTCATCGCCGCCCGCGGCGACTCCGTGGCCGGGCTGATCAGGAATCCGGCCCAGGCCGACGACCTTCGAGAGGCCGGCGCCGAACCCGTCGTCCTGGACCTGGAGTCGACGACAGTCGACGCCGTGGCGGCCGCCCTGGCCGGCGCGGACGCCGCCGTCTTCGCGGCGGGCGCGGGACCGGGCAGCGGGGTGGAGCGGAAGCAGACCGTCGACCGCGACGCGGCCGTCCTGCTCGCGGACGCCGCCGAGCAGGCGGGCGTACGCCGCTTCCTGGTCGTCTCGTCCATGGGCGCGGACGCGAACTCGACGTACGAGGAGCCGGTTTTCCGTGCCTATCTGCGGGCGAAGGGCGCGGCGGACGACGCGATCCGGGCCCGTACGTCCCTGGCCTGGACGATCCTGCGCCCCGGCGGTCTGACGAACGATCCGGGCACGGGGCGGGTGCGCCTGTCCGCGGACAGTACGGGCCGCGGCACGGTGCCGCGGGACGACGTCGCCGCCGTCCTGCTCGCGCTGCTGGACGCGCCGGCGACCGCGGGGCTGACGCTGGAGCTGATCTCCGGGGACACCGACATCGCCACGGCGGTCGCGCAGCTCACCTGACGCCGGAGGCGTTCGTACGCCGGTGGCAGCGGGCGGGATGCTGCGCGCTGCCGCCGGAACCGGCTCACCCGGCCGGCGGGGCGAAGCCGTACCGCATGATCCCCAGCAGACGCCGCGCGTGGCCCGCGTCGGACGCGGTCATGGCGGCGCCGCTGACCAGGGCGAGCAGGTCGCCGACGGCGAGGTCGCCGCGTACGGCCCCCGCGGCGCGTGCCCGCGCGAGCAGCCCGTCCGCGGTCGACGTCATCGACTCGTGCCAGCGCGCGAAGAGTTCCGTACGCCGCTCGTCGGGGCCGTCGGTGACCGCGAGTGCCAGCGCGCGCTTGGTCGCGACGTGGACGACGAAGTCGTCCAGCCAGGCGAAGAGGGCGTCGCCCGGCGGGTGCCGCTCCGCCAGGACAGCGGCCCCGCGGCACAGTTCGGCGACCTCGTCGGCGTAGACGGCCACGAGCAGGTCCCCGCGGGTGGGGAAGTGCCGGTAGAGCGTGGCATTGCCGAGCCCCGCCTGCCGGGCCACCTCGTCGAGCGCGACGTCGGGGCCCTCCTGCGCGAAGAGCCGCTTGGCGGCGGCGAGCAGCAGCTCCGCGTTGCGGGCGGCGTCGGCCCTGCGGGCCCGCCGGGGTACGGGCGCGGGTCCGCCGCCATGTGCCACGGTTTTCTCCGGGTGTTGAGAAGTGGGGAGGTCCCCACTAATCTACCGGGAGATAAGCGGGGACTTCCCCGTATCACCTCGGCGAGGGGAACCGATGGCACTGACCCACGAGGACCGCACCGCCGTCACCGACCTGATCGCGATGCACGGCCACCTGGTCGACAGCGGCCGCTTCGACCTCATGGACGAGCTGTTCACCCCCGACGCGACCTACGACGTCACCGACTTCGGCCAGCCGCCGCTGCACGGGCTCGCCGCCGTCCGCGAGGCGGCCCTCGCCCTGGGCGACCGCAACCCGCTCGGCCACCACGTCACCAACACCGTCCTGACCGAACTCGCCGACGGCCGGATCCGCGCCCTGTCCAAGGGCATCGGCATCACCACGACCGGCACCTGCGGCACCGTCACCTACGACGACACCGTCACCCGCACCCCGGCCGGCTGGCGCATCACCCACCGCCGAGTCCTCGCCCACCGCACCCCGCTCGGCCTCACCGGCCTGCTCCCGGCAGCGGACGGACACACATTCGGGTGATCCGCCCGGCGTGGCGCACCACGCACCGCCGCCGCAGGCCCACCGTGAGAACCAGCGGATGGTCGGCGACAGCGTGGAACATCCGCGGTGTGGCGGGAGGTGTGCCGTGGTCTTCAACGGTCTGTGGCAGACGGTGCAGCGGGCGATCGAGTCGCAGGAGATGACCGTCCGGCTGATCGCCATCCTGATCACCATGGGCGCCTGCGCGGCCCTCTTCGCCTGGCTCTGGCACACCTGACCTCCGCCCGGACCGCGACCCGCGTCCGGGCAGGAGCCCCGCGGGTGCGGGGAGGGCCGAAGCTGACCAGGCGCACGGCGGCGGGCCGGAACGGTACCGGCTGGGACGGGCGCCCCGCCCGGGCAAAACAAAGGTCCCTGACCTGCATCGCTGCAGGTCAGGGACCTTTCCATGTGGCGGCACGTGGATTCGAACCACGGTAGGCTAAGCCGACGGATTTACAGTCCGCATACGTGTCCCCAGCGCCGGCCCCCTGACCTGGCCGTATGGCCGGCCTATCGCCGAAAGCCTCGGACGCCGTCCGCACCTCGTCCTGATCATGGTTCAACCGAGGGGCCGGGCCAGAGGCCAGCCCCGCGGGCGCGGGGAGCACGTCGCCATCATCATCTGCACGGGTTTCAGCGAGGGAACAGCCCCGCGGGCGCGGGGAGCACTGAGCAGCCAGCGGGTTGGTGTTGTCCTGCCCGGGAACAGCCCCGCAGGCGCGGGGAGCACGCCCAACAGGGCGGCCCGCCGAGCCGCTACGAAGGAACAGCCCCGCAGGCGCGGGGAGCACGGTTGCCATCTTCGGCACTGGGAAACCGGGGACGGGAACAGCCCCGCAGGCGCGGGGAGCACTTCGGCAGGATGGCCGGCTGGAAGACCAGTTCGGGAACAGCCCCGCAGGCGCGGGGAGCACCGGTACTGGATGCGGAGCACGGAGGGGCGCGCGGGAACAGCCCCGCGGGCGCGGGGAGCACGATGACGACGGGCCTGACCGGGCGCGCGGCCGGGGAACAGCCCCGCGGGCGCGGGGAGCACACCGGTGACGTCACGGACGACGCCGGCATGGTCGGAACAGCCCCGCGGGCGCGGGGAGCACTTCGCCAGAGCGTCGATTTCCGGCTGGATCGAGGGAACAGCCCCGCGGGCGCGGGGAGCACAGGGCGCGACCAGGTGGTTCATCAAGCCGCGCGGGAGTTTTTACTTACTTCCGCAGCTTCCGACATACAGAACATTTCACCCGCATGCAGCTCGTGAACCAGAGGGGTCTGCCAACCTCTCCCCCAGCGGCCCAGCGCCCAGCTACCCGCGCCCCTCACTTTCCTCCGAACTTCCGACGCTTCGCGGCCTTACTCCATCCGGTCCGAGGCGTGCTCGGAGACGGGTGGTTGCCGCGGGGGCGGTTCGGGTTGGGGCGGTGGATCAGGGTGAGGCCCTCATGGTCGATGGGGTGCCAGGCGTGGTCGTGGGTGCGGAAGGTGTAGCCCTGTTCCGTGTCCGTCTGGTAGGCGAGCAGAGCGCGGCCTTGGTTGGCGTATTGGCGGACTTCGGCCCAGAGGGTGTCCCGCAGGCGGGCGGTGGGTGTGCCGATGAAGACGCCCGGGGAGATTTCCAGCAGCCAGCGGGTCAGGAAGCCGCGGAGGCCGACGGGGCAGTTGGTGAGGATGATGACGGTCACCGGTATGGCCTCACCAGATGATCTCGGAGTCGTAGTTGCGGCCGCCTTCAAGCTCGACGCTGTGGTCGGACTGGAGGGTGACGCGGTCGGAGCCGCCCTCACCCGAGGTGTCGCGGGTGCCGTCGTAGCCGAGCAGGTCCTTGATGTCCTGGACGCAACGGTCGAGCAGGCGACCTTGGTTGATGCGGTCGCGCAAGGCACGACGGGTACGGGCTGCGACGTCCTCGACGCCTTCGCTCGCCGCGTCGAAGGCGGCCGGGATGGCGACATCGGTCTTGTACAGGTCGGCGATGTCGAGGACGAACGATCGTTCGTGGCCGGAGTGGACGAAGCCGAGCCCGGGTGAGCAGCCGAGGGCCGCGACCACGGCGTGGGCGATGCCGTACATGCACTGAGCCGCGGCCGTCACGCCCTGATTCGGAGCGTCGCCGGCGGAGAAGTCGTCGCGGTGGTAGTCGCGGCGGTGCCAAGAAACGCCGGTGCGGGCGGACTCGTCGCGGTAGCACCGCTTCAACCGCCGCCCTTCCATGCTGAGCAGCTCCTGCCGGGTGTGCCCGGAGGGGTCCTCGTCGGGGAAGCGCAGCCGGTACATCGCGCGGGCGACGTCAAGTCGCCTACGGGGGCTGGCCCATGCCAGGGCTTGCGCTTCGACCAGACCGGAGGAGCGGGTCAAAGCCCGGCCCCCGGCATAGAAGCGGACGCCGTGCTCGCCGACCCAGACCACACCGGCACCCGAGTCACCGAGGACGGTCATCGCCTGGTGGGTGATGCGGGTGCCGGGGCCGAGCAGCAGAGTGCCGATCGTCGCGGACGGAATGTGGGTAACGCCGTCCGCGTCCTCCGCGGTGATCGCGTTGTCGTCACGGTGGACGACGCACCGCTCCAGATAGACGAAGGAGATCCGGTCGCCGACGCGGGTGAGCTCACGCGGGGTGGCGGCGGCCCGCCGACCGACGGTGGCCATCGGTCACCGCACCGGGGCGAGCGTCATGAGCCCGCAGCCGTACGCCTTCGCCTTGCCGAGCCCCTGGGTGAGGGTGCGGCGCAGCACCTCGGGGTCGGTGACGGTGAGGCGGCCGTCGTAGGTGACGGCCGTAAGGGTTACCGTCCGGCGCTCCGAGGCTTTGGCGAACTGCAGGTCCCGCTTGTCGCGGACGACCAACTGGTGCTCGTCGCGGTGCTCCAGCAGCCGCGCGCCCGGTTCCTTCGAGGTGATCTCGAATCCGCCCTGGCTCTGCTTGCTGAGCAACCATGCCGCTTGGTGCCGGGCGGTGATGTGCGCGGTCCGCTTGGTCGGCTCGCCTTCCTTGCGGCGGATGGAGTGCACCGGGTTGGCGGTGAGGCGGAAGGACCACGTGCTGCCGCGGGCGAGCCGGTCGAGGAAAGACCCGTAGTCGTAGGTGTGCCAGCCTGGCGTGTCGGAGGCGGCTGGCCAACCCGCCTGCTCCACGAGGTGCGTGAGGTCAGGACGGGTGGGACTGACGACGAAGAGCAGCACCTCCGCAGCGGAGTTGCGGTCGACACGCCACAGCACGCGCGGACCGGAGCCGTCGCGCGACAGCAGGTCGGGGAAAGACATGTTCACCGCGGCGTGCATACGGTGAGGGGAGCCGAGCAGCTCCCGCCCCTCGCGGCGGGCGGTGTTGATGCGGAAGCGGGTCAGATACATCACGAGGTTCCCAGGACGGAGGTCGGATCATGCTCGGGCGGCTGCTTGGCCGACCCGGAAGCCGGGACGGCCACCGGCCGTGAGGTGACGCCGCGAAGCCCGTACCGCCGGTGCCGTGGGTCGAAGCTGAGCGGCTCGTCACGCAGGCTGAGTTCGGGCTCCTCACCCGGCATGCTGTCGAGGAGGAGGGTGAGCTCCGCCTGCGTACGCTTCCTGGCCCGATACCAAGGCGACGCCTGCCACGGAGCCTGCTCCAGCGCACCGACAAGGTCGGTGTCGTCCCGTACCCCGAGGTCGACGGGTGCTGCCGGCGGACATGACCGGCGCCCGAGGTAGGGCAGATACACCGGCTCCTGCACGGCTGCGTACAGGCGGTGGACGTCGTCCCGGTCACCCTCGACGGCCGCCACGAAAACTGCGTCGGCCAAGTAGAAGCGCTCGGACAGCGGCATGGACTTGTCGGTGACGAAGTGATGCGCCGTCTGGAAATCCCGTACCCGCGTGCCCGGTTGGTCGATCCGGACGCCGTATCGCAGCGCGCCCAGATCTGAGAGGTCAGCCTCACGAGAACGGCCCTCGGCAGCGGCGAGAAGGCCGAGAACGCCACTCTTGGTGGGTGCGTTCTCGGTGGTGCGGCGTACGAAGCGGGCGGCCGATCCCCAGGCCTGGAGGGGACCGGCCAGCCGCAGCAGGAGCACGCTCATGCCCCGGGCTCCAGCCTGTCCGCAACGGCCGCACTCACGGACGAGACGAGACCCGCGATGTCCGTTTCCTGTCCGAGGCCGGCCAGCGGTTCTGCGTCCTCGCCCACCCGCACGACCCACGTACGGTCGGCGTCCGCAACCCCGTACGCCTTTTCCAAATCCGGTACGTAGCGGGCCAGTCGCGTGCACGCCTCCCGGACGAAGCCCCCCTCAGCGCCCTGGGTCACGGCCCTCTCGAAGGCGGCGACGAAGCTGATGGGGCGCTTCGTGCGGAGCTTGACGATGACGGCGGTCGGCAGAGTGTGGTTGCCGAAGGTGTTGACCTTGCCGGTGGGCAGGGAGGTGATGAAGCCTTCGAGGAAGGCCTCGACCGCCCGCCGGGTCGGTGCGCCGAACGGTTCGTCCTCCTTCAGCCCGGCACCGAGGTTCGTGTGCAGGCGGTTCACATCGAGCGCCGCGTAGCGATAGAGCGTGGCGGAGTTGAAGTCGACGACGCCGATCATTCCCGCTCCGGACTCGGCGTCGGTGTTCCGGTCGTCGACGGCGGTGTAGTAGTCGGACTCATTGTCCACGGCGTGCACGCTGAGAGCATGCGCGACCTGGGTGGCCGCTTCGACGTTGAGGTCGGTGGCGTCAGCCACCATGCGGCCGAACAGGGCGATGTCCACCGAGTGCCTGCTGTCGACCAGTTGGCGGGCGCGGGCCTTGTTCTCCTTGTCCTTGAAGAACTCCTTGAGCACCTTGATGTCGCCCTTGTCCTCCGCGCCTTTGACGGTCAGCTCGGCTAGAGAGTCGAGCTGTTGCGCACTGAGGAACATCAGATAGGAGGACTCGGGAGCCGGTTCCGGCTCACCGTCCTTGACCTTGCGTTTGGGCGCTTCGATCTTGGAGCCGGTTGCGGTTCGCAGGGTCTCGGCGGCGAGTTCCAGGGCGGTGTTCCGGTCGAGCGACGGGTCGAGGGCGGCCACGCGGTCTGCGAGGGCCTCGGCGACCTTCTTCGTCCTGACGCCGAGCTCCGAGGGGTCCAGCAGTTCCTCGAATTTCTTCCTGGTCGCACGCTTCCAGGCCTGGCTGGAGACACGGGAGCGGCGGACACCGCCGTATACCGCGGTCTTGGGCGAACCGGTGTCATCTCGGTTGATGTTGCTCGGTGGCACGGTCTGGAGGATGTGCACGTCGAGGATGGTTCGTGTGTCGTGGTTCTGCGTCACGGGTGATCGATTCCTAAGGTCATGAAGTCGGGGGGATGTCAGCCCTGCGGCGCGTTCGCCCCGCGAGCTATGCCGGCGAGATGGAAGTCCCTGCCCCATCCACGGCGGACTTCGGCGCGTTGATCCGGCTGCTGCCACCGGTAGAGCTGATCGGCAAGGAGCGCGTAGTCGAGCCCGATGGAGGATCGCCGTAGCAGCAACACGATTTCGCGAAGCCGTTGAGCGAGATCTTCGAACGAACTCGACGTGCCCACACGTACGAACCGCCTGCGCAGCGGCTCATCGAGCACCGGTTCAGCTCGCGCCCCACTGCCCTCGTCACCCCGGCCCGCTTGGATGGCACTCTCCGCGCCGCCCGAGAGCGGGATCATCAGGATGCGGACGGCTCGCCCCAGGCCGCGCCCCGGCAGATACATGTCGGCTTCACGGTGGGACTGTTGGTGCAGTGCCCACAGCGTCACGGCAAGGTGCAGTGCTTCCTCGGCACGGTCGTGGTCGAATCTCCGCTGCTCGTCCTCGGGGAGCAGCGCCAGTGCGCCCGACAGCTCGTCGGTGGCGGTCAGGCCCCACAGGTCTTGTACGTCGTGCGCCGGGCGGCCCGCACCCCGTCGCAGTCGGGCGAGTGTCGAAACCGCGGAAGGGTGATCCTGGCGGTAGCCGTACTGGAGCCGTTTGATGCAACGGTCGGCGGCATCAGCAACGGGGCCGCGATCGCGGTGGCCTCGTGCAGTCGGACTTGCGGCAGCAGTGTTCGTTGTCATTCTGGTGACTCCGTTGCTTCGTCGTCTGACCCCCGCACGGCTGACGGGCTCACCGTCACTCGCCTGGCCGCCGCCTCAGGAAGGACGACATTGAGGCGCGTGCGGAACCACAGATCGGCCTGTGCGTCGTTCAACCAGCGGGTCTTGCCGTCCGGCATGGCCGACAGCCTCCCCTCGCTAGCGGCAGGCCCCGCGCTGTCCAGCAGGTGGCGGCCGAGGTCACGGACCGCCTCGGAGACGATCACCTGCCAGTCCCCGCGCGACCGCAGCGGGTCCGAACTCCCACCCAACCCCCTCAGCCAGCGGCGGTACGGGCCGTCCAACGTGGCGAAACCCAGGTCACGTGCCGTGGCGGTGGGAGGGCCGGGGTCGGAACCGACGGCACGGGCGAGGTTGCCGGCCAGATACCCGAGCGCGGTGACCGCGGCGTCCGCGTCGGCTACGGCGTCGACCGCAGCCCGCCCGTACAGGGGGCGTTCTTCGTGCAGGACGACGACGGGGAGCACCACCGCGTCGTCCACGATCTCGTCGATGACGGACTGCTGCGTGCCGTAGCTCGCCCCGACGATCCGCGTACGGATGAGGCTCAACGGCGGCAGGTACTCATCGACCGCGAGTCGGGAGAGCCACGTGACGACCCCCGGCGCCAGCGACTTCTCGGCATCCTGCCGCTGCTCGGGACTCTCGCGCTGTCTGCCCTGGTCGCCGAGGAGCGCAGCCAGCCCGCGCCACGCCGCCCGAGCAGGGTCATGCTGCTGAGGCATGAAAACCTTCGGCCACCCGAGCTTCTTCTCCTGAGGGGCGCTGCGGCGCCAGCTCGTCATGGGTTCGCGGACGTGCTTGTTGTGCGGCTGCAGCGCGTCACCGTAAGCGAGAACGGCACCGGTCACGCCATCTTGAGTAGCGCGCAGCCTTATGCGCCGGCTCTGCCACGTATAGAGGTCCCGTGGGCCTGACGGGCGCAGCTCCTCCGAATCGGCCTCGATCGGCTCGGGCCCGCACTGCGGCCGGCGCCACGCGGGCCGGTCGCTCTTCTCAGCCTGGAGGAAGTCGTTGTCCCCCGCGATGAGGTTGAGCAGCAGGGTCTCCCGCAAGGTGCTGCCCTCAGCGAACACGCCGCCGAGGTTGCCAGCCCATCCGACGCCCTGCGGATAGCCCTTGCCGCCCTTGACCCGTGGATCGCCGACGGCGCCCGACTTGATGCCCGACACGTCGAAGGCATGTACGTGCACCAGCCATCGGGCGGCTTCCGCGAAGCTCAGCTTGTCGGGGCCGGGCTGCCGCATGCTGAAGAACGGATCACCGTTCGGGACGTCGGCGACGATCCGGTGCAGAGGCCCGACCTCGTCCTTCTCCGTGTGTAGACCGGCTACTTGGAAGAACGGATGATGTGGATGGAGGAGATCGAACCGGTCGCGGTGGCGTTCAAGGTAGTCCGGTACGACGGAGAACGCATCGTGGGACTCCCAGAGTTCACCCCAGTCCTCGATCTCCGCGGGGCCGTCCACTGCGTCGTGCAGGATTGCGAGCAGCAGTCGCAGCAGCGCGAACTCCTGCGTGGGCACGTCCCCGACGAGTCGCCGCAGCTTGCCCGCCTCGGCGAAGACGTCCCGCAGCGACAGCTCCACCGTCGTCCCGTCGCGGCGCTGCACGGGAAGCCACGGCCGGGAGACCAGGTCGAAGGAGGACACGCGGTCCACCACCCTTGTGTGAGGTGCACCGACGGGCGTCACCATGAGCCCGTCGGACCGGCTGTACCGGAGGTCGAAGCCTGACAGGCGGGTCTGACAGTCCTCGTCGAGGACGAGCAGCAGCTCCCCTGCCAGCCAGGGACATTCCTTGACCTGCCACGCGCCGACCTGGAAACGCTCCAGCTCCGCGATGGTGCGGTCGATGACCCAGGGCTTGGAGAAGTGCCATGGAAGTGTCAGCGCGCTCGCGGCCACGGCCGCGGCCGCCCTAGGAGACGGCGGAGCGTGCTCGGGAAGATCCAGTCCGCCGCGCCCCTTGTCCAGCCAGGGCACAGTGGCCAATGTCCCGTCCCGTCGGCGCTGGACCACCAGCACCTCGACGCTCTCCTCACTGTCCCGCACCTGGGCCCGCCCCTCGCGGGTGTCGTCCGCGTCACCGACTCCCGCGTCGACCCAGCCGATCACCGGGCGCCCCGCCCGGCGTACGGGCCCGAGCCGGAAGATTTCGGCGCGCTCGCGCTTCCCGGCAAGCAGCTTCTGGTACGCCGCACGGCTCTCACCCAGGGGCGCCTCCCACTCCCCGGGCCCTGCTTGACCGTCGCCGTAGGCCGCCTGGACGAGCGGGCTGATGTCGTCCGGGAGCCGCAAAGGCCGCCCCTCCAAGTGCTGCCGAAGGACAGCGAGCCCCCGAAGCAGTAGATACGAGCCGCCGTAGATCCCGGTCGACCCGCGTATCGGCTCCGGCGGATCGCATGCCCAGTCCGTGCCGGTGACGAGGCAACGTGGCGCCCGGAGGCGGGCCGGCCGAGTGCGCGGATGACGGTGCAGACGCCCCATCCTCTGCAACATCAGGTCAACCGGGGCCAGGTCGGTGACCAGCAGGTCGAAGTCGACGTCCAGCGACTGCTCCACGACCTGGCTCGCCACGACGATATGCGCACCTTCGGGACGCTTCCCGTCCGGGCCGAACATCGCCAGCAACTCGGCATCCTTGCGGGCCCGGTCGGCGGCCAGGAATCGGGAGTGCATGACCGTGACCCGACCCTCGCCGAAGCGGTCCTGGAGGCGCTCGGCCGTGCTCAGCACGCGGTCGACTGTGTTCCGCACGACCAGGGCGCAGCCGCCGTCGGCAAGCTCGACCTCCAGCCGAAGCGCCAGTGTCGTCAGGTCGTCATCGATCGGCTCCATTCGGATCTCCGTTCGGCGACCGGACGCCGCGGGCGGCCGCACCTCACGTAGGCCCCCGTCCTGCGAAACAGCCGTGAGCCGCGGATACGCGTCCTCAGCAAGGGGCGCCACCTCCCGGCCCCCACCCGCATACGCCTGGGCAAGTGCACTCCTGCGCGCCGCAGGAAGAGTCGCGGACAGCAGGATGACCGGCACGCGATAAGCGGCCAGCCACTCCAATACGCGTTCCAGGTAGGAGTTCATGTACGCGTCGTACGCGTGGACTTCGTCGATCACCACTACCTTGCCCGCGAGGGCGAGGTGGCGAAGGGCGAGATGGCGGCTCTTGAGTGACGCGAACAGCACCTGGTCGATCGTCCCCACCGAGAACGACGCCAGCATTCCTTTCTTGCGCCCGCGCAGCCACTGGTGCGCCTGCAGGCCCGAGGGGCCGCTCCGCACCGCCGCGCCGGGCGCGGACACCTTCTGCGGCCCGTCCACGTCGACTGCGGCGATCGTGCGGTTGCCACCGCGGACCAGTCCCGCCCATGCGTCGTTCAGCGCCGCTTTAGCGTGCGCCAGAAACACCGAGCGCGGACCGTCATCCGGAAGGTGGTCCAGCCACTTCAAAAGGCGGGCGAACATCGCGTCGCCGGTCGCCCGCGTGGGCAGCGCCACCAGGCAGCCGCCCGCGCCCGTACGCGCCGCCAGGATCTCAGCGGCGGCGAGTGCCGCCTCCGTCTTTCCTTCACCCATCGGCGCTTCGATGATCAGCAGGCCCGCGGGGTCCATCTCCCGGGCCAGCCGCACGGCCGCCTCCTGTACCGGCCTGATACCGGCACCGGCCGGTAGGTCGAACCGCGCCGCGAACAGCTCCGCAGCCGTGCCCGTGGGCTCCTCGGGCGCCCAGGCCGCCGGCAGGTCGAGCCCCCTCCAGGCCGCGTCCAGCCGGTCCTCGGCCGTACGCCCGCCCTTCCCGTCCACGGAGACGTAAGGGAAGAGTTCGGCAGAGCTTGCTATCCAGTCGGAGAGGATCACTATCGCAGTGAGCGCCACCTGGACCGGCTGCGGCAGCCTCACCGAGTTCCAGTCGGCGAACCGGCCATGCACCCCTGCTGCCTGCGCACAGGCGTCCAGCAGTTCGAACTGCACGCCCTTCCACGTCCAGTCACTCGCACCCGGTGTCCGAATCAACTCCGGGTGCAGCAGCAGGTCGTGAATCCTCTGATGCCCAGGCGGCACCCCGTGGTGTCCCCCGGCCACGATCGCGAACTGCCCGCTGACCCTCCCCGACCACCCGTGCCGCTCCGCCAACCACTCCTGGATGAGCAGCTGCCCGGCCAGCCCGTGCGGTGCCAACTTCCGATCGTCGCCGAACTGTTTCTGGTACGGCATGTCGAGCCCGACTCCGCGCATCGCGTCCGCGAGGGAGTCCACCTGGCACGCGAAAGCCGGCGTTGCCTTCCCGGCGTCGTGCACGGCCGCCAACCAGACGGCGAGCCGCCGCCCGTCCCCCAAGCGACCAGGCAGTGCCTCAGCGATGAGCCCCTTGACGTTCCTCGGCAGCCACTCGTCCCAAAGCTTCCCGGCGACCGCACCGCTGTCCGCCATGTGCTGCCTGAGCGGCAGCCACCCCTCGGTCTTCCGATCGTGCTTCCCCCACGCCCGGCGCGCGGCGACGGACAGCCCGTCGAAGGCTGAGCTGAACGAGGTGTGGTTGAAAGTCACTGGCATATTCGACATCGCCGATCCCAGCGCGGAGTGATGATCCGATGAACTGGCCGAAATTGACCACATCTGATCGAAAAGAGGGATAGTCTCGACTCTCAAACGGGGGCTTCCCTCGCCGTAGGAAGGCGCGCGGCCAAAGGCTCGCCCGCCGCGCCCTCTCGCGCCGCCGAAAACGAGCAGTTTTATCGCTTCCGACTCGCCCCTCGCGCACGTCGGCGTGGGTCCAGTCGTTACGACGCGCCGGGCAAGCGGGGAACTGCCCCACATGCGGGAGAGCACTCAGCGACCTGCTCGGCGAGGTCCACCGACGGGGAAACAGCCCCGCAGGCGCGGGGAGCACGGCAGGTGTGTTCTGCATGATGGCTCCGTGATGGGAACAGCCCCGCAGGCGCAGGGAGCACGCACGGGCGAACGCGGTCCGCGATGTGGCCTTGGGAACAGCCCCACGGGGACGGGGAGCACTCCCCGAACTACACCGAGTACCAGATCACCGAGGGAACAGCCCCGCGGGTATGGGGAGCACGGTCGACCCGTCGGCCGCGTCGATGATCGAGCAGGGAACAGCCCCGCAGGCGCGGGGAGCACATGGGGGGCGCCTCCGGTTGCCCGGAGAGGGTGGGAACAGCCCCGCAGGCGCGGGGAGCACATCCAGCTCGGCCGGACCCTGCTACGGGAAACGGGAACAGCCCCGCAGGCGCGGGGAGCACCGGCCGATCTCCGCCGTGATGCCGCCCTCGGGGGGAACAGCCCCGCAGGCGCGGGGAGCACTCGATGCCGATGGCGCGGCGGCCGGACTGTCGTGGGAACAGCCCCGCGGGCGCGGGGAGCACCGTCACCTCCATCAGAAACCTTCTGACCAGCCGGGAACAGCCCCGCGGGCGCGGGGAGCACCCCGGCCCGAAAGCCAGACAGGGGCGTTCGCTGGGAACAGCCCCGCGGGCGCGGGGAGCACGTGGCGACCGCGCCCGCCACCGTCTGCGTGGTGGGAACAGCCCCGCGGGCGCGGGGAGCACATACCGGCGACGATCAGGAGAGTGCCTGCCGCGGGAACAGCCCCGCGGGCGCGGGGAGCACATCCCGGACCTGGTCACGGCGGTCGTCGGCTGGGGAACAGCCCCGCGGGCGCGGGGAGCACCTGCTGCTCGACCCGGCCGTGCCCGTCGCGGTGGGAACAGCCCCGCGGGCGCGGGGAGCACATGGC
>NZ_FRBI01000001.1:0-61298 GCF_900142575.1 Actinacidiphila paucisporea | reverse complement strand
GGGTGGGGAACAGCCCCGCGGGCGCGGGGAGCACAGTTCCCGGCGCAGCCTGCGCAGGCGCCGGCCGGGAACAGCCCCGCGGGCGCGGGGAGCACGGTGAACGAGCGTGAGAACGGCATCGTCCACAGGGAACAGCCCCGCGGGCGCGGGGAGCACGACGATCCTCATCCCCCCGCCCGCCCGCACCCGGGAACAGCCCCGCGGGCGCGGGGAGCACCCGGACGCATTCAGCGTGACCGTGCCGGACGCGGGAACAGCCCCGCGGGCGCGGGGAGCACGGACGAAATCACGGCGCATCTGTGACAGAACGGGGAACAGCCCCGCGGGCGCGGGGAGCACCTGTTGCTGTGCTACTTGATCGACACCTCTACGGGAACAGCCCCGCGGGCGCGGGGAGCACCTGACGGCGTACTTCACCTGCGCGGATACCCGGGGAACAGCCCCGCGGGCGCGGGGAGCACCAGGTATACGCCGCCGCCGGGGCCGGCGGCGAGGGAACAGCCCCGCGGGCGCGGGGAGCACAGGAGCTGACCAGGCACTCTAGAACGCGGGGCAGTGGTTTTTACTTACTTTGCAAGACTCGGGCATTTCGGTCACCACACCATCAGCAGGCGTCCCGCAAAGTTGAACCTCCCGCGCCCGCACGTCAGCGATCCCCGCTTTGACGCGCCGGAGGCAGAAGCAGGTCTCGGTTGGGGTGGGACTCCCCCGTCACTGAACCGGAGACGCCGAGATCCGTGCGGGCCGCCTCGTGGAAGGTGTTGATCGCTGCGAAGACCTCGCGGTTGCGGTCCCGCCAGTCGTCCAGGGTGCCGGCGGTCTTGCCGGTGGCTTGCCAGTCCACGGCGCGGGACGCCGCGTTCAGGTCGTGGGCGGCCTCGATCACCTCGTCGCCGGCCAGGAGCATGATGCGCTCGAAGGCGCGGCCCTGTAGCCGGATGGCGTCGATGAGCTGGGCGCGGAGCTGCGGCTCCGGCTCGTCGCAGGGGCGGATGCCCTCGCGGTGCTCGTACAGCTCGACGGCCAGGAAGACGGCGGCGCGGACGCGGTCGACGTAGTTCTCGTAGGCGTCGAGCTTCTTGCCGTCCCAGCGGGTCACCAGTTCGCGGCGGATGCGCTGGCGCTCGGTCCAGTAGTTCGTCACGTACGTGGTCATGGCGCCGAGGAGCACGGCCAGGATTGTTAAGAGCTGATCGGACGTGTCCAAGGCCATCCCCCACCGACGAGTCGTAAAGACGTCTTGAGGATTTTAGAGGGGCTCCGGGGGCGCGGTGCTACCGTGCGGCGAGGTAGGCGGCGGAGAGGCGATCGGATGAGCAGCCCCACATCAGAGGCCCTGGTCACGCTGGGGCGGTGGTACGTGCGCAACGCACCCAATGGGGTGGGCACAGGAGCGCTGGCCGGCCGCTACCTCAATCCGCACCTGCGGGACGAGCCGCGGAAGCGGGTGACCGAGACCGCGATCGGGGCGAGCTTCGCCGTCGACACGCAGGACCTCATCCAGCGGTACCTCTACCTCTTCGGCGTGTGGGAGCCGCGGATGACGCGGTGGCTCCAGCGCCGGCTCAAGCCGGGCGACACCTTCGTGGATGTCGGCGCGAACATCGGCTACTTCAGCGTGTTGGCCTCGCGGCTGGTCGGCCCGCAGGGACGGGTCGTGGCGATCGAGGCGTCGCAGGACTTCACGCGGCGGCTGGCGCAGAATGCCGCCCTCAACGGCTGCGAGAACATCCGTGTCGCCCAGACCGCGGTCTCCGACAAGCAGCAGACGCTGACCTTCATCCTCTCCAGCTCCGCCAACATGGGCGCGAACAGCATCGTCCCGTGGGATGGGCCGGTGGAGTCGACGTTCGAGATTGAGGCCTTCCCGCTGCCGGACGTCCTCGAAGCGGACGAGATCGCGAAGGCCCGCGTCATCAAGGTGGACGTCGAGGGCGCCGAGGGCGGCGTCGTACGCGGCATGGCCCCGCTTCTGGACCGGCTACGCCCCGACGCCGAGGTCACCGTCGAGGTGACACCCGACCGTATGGCGCAGCTCGGCGACTCCGTCGATGAGCTGCTGGATACCATGCGCGACCACGGCTTCCACGTCTACCGGCTGGCGAACGAGTACGCGGCGGCGACGTACCCGACGGCCCTGCGTGGACCGGCCGCGGTGCCGATCCGCTGGCGCGGGCCGGTCGACGGCGAGAGCGACCTCATCTTTTCGCGGGTCGACGCCGAGAAACTGCCGTAAGGCCACCGCCCCAAGCATCGCTCGGCTCAATCGTCGCCGTCGTCCGGGCACGCGCCGCACGTGTCGGTACGTCCCTCAGGCAGGGGGCCGTGGCACTTCGGGCAGTGGAAAACCGGCGGGCCACCGGGAGGAACGGTCGGAGGCGGGCTGGTCGGCCATCCCCAGCCGTGCCGGCGAGGCATCGTGAAGTTCCGCATGGACCCAGCATCCGGCGAAACAACGACCTGCACCAGATTCGGGAGAGTCTTCGCGGTAGGCCATCGGTGGCGTGGCGGCCTCCGAGCCCGGAAGCGCCGGCGACGCGTTGAACGGGGCCCAGCAGATCGCCGACGCGGTCGGCGCGGCCTCGATCTCCCGCGCCTATCTGTCGATCACGCGGACATCCACGGCGGTCGGCGGACTCGCCGCATGCTCGGCGATCGTGCTGGTCTGCGTCGCGCTCTACTTCGCCGCGCTGCCGCTGCTGCCGCGTACCGCCGCCGACACGCACTGACCGGGATCAAGCATCACCAACACCGAGACGGTGTCTGAACGCACCGCACCCTCCGACGTCGCGCGGAAGGCGCGGCGGGCGGAGGGAGCGGTACGTTCAGGCGCCGTGGCGGGCGGCCCAGTCGGCGCGGGCGGCGACGAGTCGGGGCCGTACGTCGTGGTCGAGGCGGTCCGCCTGGGCGCGCAGTCTGGCGGCGACCTCGGCCAAGCCTGCGGGGTCGAGGTGATTGATCCAGTAGTCGTCCACGACGGCGATGTTGACGACCGGGACGCGTGGTGCCGGATCTTCGGCGTACGGATCGCAGACGAGCACGCCCCACAGCACGCCTTCCTGCGGCTCCCGCCCCGGCGCGATGACGTGGAGCAGCTCGCCGTCGAAGTAGGCCCGGTGGCTGATGTCTGCCAGTTGAACCGCGAGTTGGCCGGGTGGAACGCCCGTCGCGGTGGGGTCGTCGTCGGCCCATGCGAGGAGGTGGCCCGTGACGGTGAAGCCTTCGGTGGTGGCAACGGTCCAGCGCCTGGGGGCCGGGACCTCGGGCACGGAACGGCCGAGGTCATCGGTGGCCGTGGTGCGACTCATACCGCCGCCTCCCCTGACACCTGTGCGTTGTCGTCCCGCTCCACGACCGCCCACACGAGTTTCCCGATGCCCTCCCGAGTGCTGACTCCCCAACTCGCGCTCGTCAGGGCGTCGACCAGGGCGAGCCCGCGTCCTGTCTCGGCATCCGCGGCCGTGTCCTGTCGCGTCGGCCACCGCTCGTCGGCGTCGTGGACCTCGATGCGTACGCCCGCCGGCAGCAGCTCGTACCGCGTCTCGATCTCCCGGTCGGGTGAGGGGTCGGTGTGGCGGACAGCGTTGGTGAGCAGTTCGGAGAGGATGAGTTCCGCGCGCTCGGCCAAGTCACCCAAGCTCCATGCATGCAGTACGAAGCGCAGGTCGTGGCGGGCCTCGCCGACGCAATGGGCTTCGTACGTCCAGCGCTTCACGTGCGGCGACGTGATCTGTCGGGCCAAGACGGGCCCGGGGAGGCGTCGGCTCTCCGCGATCTTCAGCACGTCGCCGAGGGATTCGCGGAGCCGTCGCGCAGCGAAGCGCACCTCGTGCGGGCACGTGGCGGGGTTGTCCAGAACGGCAGGTGCGAGGTCAAACACGACGCGCGCCGAGTCGAGTTGCAGATCCTCGATCTCGTCGGCGAGGCGAGAGAGGTATCCGCCGTCGCCGTTCAGGGTGGCAGGGCGCCCTTCCGGACCCTGCCAAGGCAACAGGCGCAGGGCCACGACCGGCTCGGTTCGTGGTTCGGGCGGGGCGAAGGGTCGGCTCTTCGGGAATTCGGTCATTGCTGAGCTTCCTGGTCGGTGTCGAGTCGGGTGATGAGGACGACCTCCGCGCGGTCGCCGGGCAGTACGAGGAGCGCGTACGCGACGTGTCGGCCGTCGGCGGTGGTGAACGTGCGCTCGATCGCGAGGACGGGCGTACGGGTGCCGATGCGCAGCGACTGTGCTTCCGCCGTGGTGGGGAACCGGGCGGTGACCTGGTCGTTGCTCGTCGCCACGGGCACGCCGGCAGCGGCTGTGACCAGGTCGTCTCCCCAGGGGGAGGCGACGGTCAACGGCGCTGCGGTGCGCGGGACGTAGACGTGGGTGAGGCTCTGCCGCGAGTCGTCGCGATGGCTGAGGCAGACGTACGCGGTGAGCGGTGCACCCTCCGGAAGGCCGAGGCGGACTGCGAGGACGCCCGTTGCTGTGGCGTCAGTGGAACTGACCGTCACTCGCTCGGCTTTGGGAGGCCCCGGGTACGTGAGCCGTTCGGACGGTCGTCTGACGAAGTTGCCACGCCCCTGGTACTTGGCGATCAGCCCTTCCGCGCGGAGGACTTCAAGGGCCTCGCGGAGGGTGGGCGTGCTGACGCCGTACTGGACGGCGAGGCGGGTTTCGGGGGGAAGGCGGTCACCGATCGCGAAGGTGCCTGCCACGATCAAGCGGCGTAGGTCGTCGGCAACTTGCTCGTGCCGGGCAGTCATGAAGCGCGGCTCCGCGCCCTCGGCTGACCCTCGCGTCGGCGCCGCGTCCATTCCTCGGCGCTCAGGATGTACGGGCGGAGCAACGGCCCGGCGTCAGTCCATACATGTGGCGTCGGCGCGTGAGACCGTAACGGGCGCCGGGCCTGGGTGCTGGCCAGTGGGCTAAACGGCCCCACCGCGGGCCGGCGCTGGGGGCTGGTTCTCCTCGGGGGGAGCAGTTGTCGGGCGAGCCAGGCAGCAACTGTGCGGATGAGGTGGAGCACGGGTGGTCATCTCCTACGGCGGTCGGTGCGGCGGAAGGCGGCCCAGAGGTGGCGGTCTCCCCCGGCGCGGTCAGCGGAGCCGAACGAATCGGCTGTCTCCAGCGCGGCAAGCACCTCGGGCCAGGCCGCCGCCGGGAAGTCGTCGGCGACTCGGGCCTCGATGAGCGTGCGGTCGGCGTACTCCTTCTGCTCAGGCGCCAGACCTGCGGCGGTGAGGCGCGCGAAGAGGTCCGCGATGCGGGCGTCGCGTGGCGGCACAAGGCGTCCTCCGTTGCCAAGTGAGCACCCTCAGTGATGCTAGTTAACCAGATTAGAGCTAGTGGACTAGATTGTCCACATGCCTGATCAGCCGCCGTATCTCCGCATCGCAGACGTGCTGCGCGCGCGCATCGCGAGCCACGAGTGGTCGCCCGGCGACCGGCTGCCCTCGCGCGCCGAGCTGGGCCAGGAGTACGGGGTCGGCGAGAACGTCATCCGGCGGGCGCAGGAGCTGCTGATCTCCCTGGGCACCTTGGAGGGCCGGGCCGGGTCAGGTACGTACGTCGCGGAGCCGCGCGAACGGCTGCGGATGGTGCGGTCCATCTACCGCGAGCAGGCGGGCGGTTCGCCCTTCGCCGCGGACATGGCGGCGCTCGGGCGTCGCGGGACGTGGGAGAGCCGCACCGACGCGAAAGTGCCGGCCCCGAGCGACATCGCCGCTCGACTCGGCATCGCCGAGGGCGACTTGTGCGTGCGCACGGCCTACGAATTCCTCGCCGACGGCAAGCCTGTCCAACTGTCGACCAGTTGGGAGCCGTACGCCCTGACGGCCGGCACCCTCGTCGTCCTCCCGGAGGCTGGCCCGCACGCGGGTATCGGCGTCGTCCGCCGCATGGCGGAAATCGGCGTAACGGTGACCCGGGCAGTGGAGCGGCCCGAGCCGCGGCAGCCGAGTCCGGAGGAAGTGACCCTTCTCGGCGTCCAGAAGGGCTCTTTGGTCACGCACATCCAACGGACGTACTACAGCGATGACGGCCGCTCAGTAGAGACAGCCGACATCGTGGTGCCGGCAGCGGTCTGTGAAATTGTCTACGAGGTCCCGGTCACTGCGTAGTAAGTCCATCTGAACACCGCCATCAGGTATGAGTCTGCTTTGACAGGGGCTGTCACGGGCGCGTGCCTATCCTCCGTCGCCATATTGACCAGAGGAAGGGTCCGCGAGTGAGCGAGACGTTCATCAGGCAGATGATCTCGGAGCGGTATGCGCTCACCTGTGATTTCATGTGTCCGCGGTTGCAGGGAGAGTCCACGCGCGGGAGGCTGGAACTGCCGAACCGTTCATCATTGCGAGGTGATAAGCGATGGCCAAATTCATGCCCAGGCACCAGGACGAGGACCACCAGATCGACTTCTGGGAGGTCGAGTTCACCAAGGAAGACTGGGAAGAGTTCCACAAGGCGCCGCGTGAATTCCTCAAGCGCATAACCGAGGCCGAGGGACGGGAGGTCAACCGCCTCCTCGTTGATGCGTCACTGCTGGAGGTGGCTCCGGACGGAAGTATTTGCCACGGGCACATCACGACCTTCCACATCAGAACCGGGCCGGAAAAGTCGACCACTGGTTACAGCTGCTCCGGACTCTGGGAGTAGCTTCCGGGGAAGTGCGTCCAAACGCTGAGGTCACATCACCTTCGCAAGCGCTTGAACCCGGGCTTGGATCACTCCCATGCGGGCTTCACGTTCGCCCTCGTCAGTGTGGGTGTTCTGGGCCGTCGCCTGGCCCTCCCACTTGCGGTACAGCAGGCCGTATTCGCGGCTGAAGTAGCCGGGGCTCACTGCGTTGAGGGCCAGGAGGAGGCCGGTGTCCTCCGACGCCGGGAGTGCCATCCAGCCGCCCAGCGCCAGGAGCAGGTCGCGGCGGATGAAGAGGGTCGCCGGGTGGACCTGGGCGCGGTAGCCGTTGGCCTTCCAGAAGTCGAAAACGACGCCCTTCGCGAGGGGGCCGCCCTCGGGGTCCGCGTCGAAGCCGGCCGTCGAGCCGTCGGGGAGTAGGTCCAGGACGCGGGAGGTCGCCCAGCCGAGGGTCGGGTCGGCTTCCAGGATGGCCAGGTCGCGGGCCAAAGCCCCAGCCGTCAACTGGTCGTCGGCGTCGAGGACTTTGACGTACGGGCCGGTGGCGTAGGCCAGTGCCATCGTGCGGGCCACACCCGGTCCCCCGGGACGGCCCTGGTGGAAAGTGACGCGCACATCGTCCGGGACATGGGGGCGTACGGCGTCGCCGGAGCCGTCCTCCTGGATGATCCAGTGCCACTCCCAGCCGTCCGGCAACTCCTGGGCGCACAGAGACTTGTACGCGTCCGCGAGGAAGTGAGCCGAGGGCGCGTGGACGGCCGTGATGACGTCGATGCGGCGGACCGGCACGGCGGTCACCACCTTTCCAGCGGGGTGACGAAGGTCAGTTCCGTGCGGTCGCCCGGCAGGCGGACGAAGGAGTGCTCCACCACGCGGCCGGTCGTGTCGTACGACGTCTTGGCGAGCACGATCAGGGCAGTGCCCGGGGGCAGGCCCAGTTCCTCGGCCTCGTCTGGAGCCGGCGGGCGGGCGAGGACCCGTTCCTCTATGCGGTCCAGCTCGATGCCGATGGTGTGGAGCTGGTTCTGTGTACCGCCGGGCCAGGGCTCGTTGGCGGCGTCCAGCAGAGCGGGATTCTCGGCGACCATGTCGCGCACGAGGTAGGACTCGACCAGGCTGAAGGGATAGTCCTCGGCGCTGTAGCGGGTGCGGTAGGTCCGCTCCACCATGACCGTCCCGGCGGGGACGCCGAAGATCGCGGCCAGTTCCTCTCCCGCTTCGACCTGGTCGTACTCGGCGTGGAAGACCAGATCGTCTATGTCGAGGCCGGTGTCATGCTCGGTCGCGCCTGTCTGCTTGCGCTCCTGCTCCGACTCGCGGGCGCGCGCCTTCTCCCACTCGTGGCGGAGGTTGGTGCGGCGGACCTGGGTTCGGGGCTTGCGGACGAAGTTGCCGCGGCCGTGCTGCTTCTCGATCAGGCCCTCCGCCTGGAGAAGGGCGAGTGCCTGGCGGATCGTCGGGAGGCTCTTCCCGTACCGCCCCACGAGCGTTGTCTCGGAGGGGAGTTGGTCACCGGGGGCCAACTCACCTGCGCGGATGCGATCGCGGAGATCGTCGGCGATCCGCTCGTATGCCTTGGCCATTCGCGCCACCGTCCTGATCGTCGGGCGGCTTCAGCATACAAGTCCTCAAGAGGTCTTGACGAGTACAGGCGAGTGCGTCATAGTTTTCCTCACTCCTAAGGAGGACCTGAGGACAGGATCTCTTGAAGAGAGCGCATCGCTGCTGCTTGAGAACTCCATAGCGCCTCATGAACGCACCACCGGCGGCCCGTGAAGCCGCCGGCTCACCCACCCACCCAGGACTCAGGAGAGGCCATGCCTCCACCTACCGGTGGCCGCCGCGCATCCGGCGGCCACGGCTTATCCGAGGTCCCGGAGGACTTCCGAGACCTCTTCCTCGGCCGGCCCGACGAGTCCGCCGAGCAACGCACCGCCCGCCTGACCGCCGCCCGCGACGTCCTCGCCGAGCTGCTGGACCAGGGCGAGCGCGACGCCTTCGCCATGGAGGACGCTTTGCACGCCGTACGGCTCGGCGGGGCCTCGCTGTTCCGGGGCCACCGCTGGGCTGGGGAGGCGTCATGAGCCCTCTGTACGTCGGCGCCGCCATCGCCGCTGCCTGCCTCGTTCTTTACGCCGAAAAGCAGCTGAGGCGCGGCACGCCTGCCATCCGGGTCGCCGCTCTCGCCGCCGCCGGCTGCACGGCCTACAGCGCCGATACGTCGTGGCGGTTCGCCGCCGACTACCTCGACATGGCCGGTACGGCTGAACGCGCCGCGATGTTCGGTGCCGCCGAACTCGCGCTCTTCGCCACCGCCCTCATGGCCCGGCAGAACCTCAACGGGCCGAACGCCGCCCCCGGCGTCCCGGGGCTGCTGGTGTGGGCGATCACGTCCGTCCAAGTCATCCCCGCATACGCCGAGTCAGGGCCGGTCGGCGGCACCGTACGCGCCTTCGTCGGGCCGGTCATGGCCGCCATGCTCTGGCACCTCGCCATGGGAATCGAGCTGCGGCACCGCAAGCCGGATGCGGCCTCGCGCGGCTTCGGGGCACTGCTGGTACGGGAGTTGCGCGAACGCCTGCTCTCCCGTCTCGGCATCGCCGAACGGCACCGCGACGCGGCCCAGATCACCCGCGACCGGGCGACCGTACGAGCCGTTGCGCTGGCCGCGCGCCTCGCCGAGACCAGTCCCGCCGACAGGGGCAAGCGGCGCGGGCGGCGTATCACCCGCCGACTGTCCACGGCCGTCGCCAGAGCTTCTGTCGGCGACGACCGCGAGCAGCGTCGCAAGCTGCTCGGCCAACTCGCCGCCCGGCGCAATGCCGCCGCCCTGGCGGTCATCGATCTTCCGTCGCCGTGGGCTGAGTTACCCCGCGCCCCTGCGGCGTCCGCGCTGGCGGGCCAGGTCAGGGACGAGATGACCCGGGCGACGGCGACAATCCGCTCGTACCCGCGACTGCTGTCCACCGACCTCCCGCCGGTGGACGACACCGCCCGATCACCTGAACAACCCCGGCTCAAGCTCAGCACCGCCGACGCCCTCGCCGCGATCGAAGCCGGCTGGGCCGAGGGCCTCACCGTCCGCGAAACGGCCCGGCGGGCGACCCGCGCGCCGAGCTACGTCCATAGCGTGTTCGTACGGCTCGACACCGAACGCGGCCCGCGTCCGGTGAACGGCTCTCGATGACCTACGGCCCCAGGCTCGGGCCGGCTCTCAGCTCACTTCCCGTCGCTGGATCTCGCACAGGTCGTCGTAGACGCCATCGGGGTCGATCTGTGCGCGGTAGTCGAAGTAAAGGCGCACAGTGCCGTCGCTGTCCGCGAGGCCGGCAGCACTGGCTTGGCCACCGGGGAGCAACCGGGGCTTCTTCCACTGCTCCGCCACCACCGCCAGCGCCACGCCTTCACGGCCGCGGCTGTGCACCACCCACGTGGCACGCCCGAACTTGATCTGCGGGAGATACCAGTCCCGCTTGATCGCGGCGAGCACGTCAGCGATCCCGGGCTGCCCGGGAAACTCCCACACCCGTTCATGCGGAGCATCAGCGTCATCGCCCATCGCGACGCTGCCTCGCGTGACCAGCACCTTCATAACCCGAGCGTAGTGCGCGCCCATGCCCGGCCGGCTGTCGGGCCGGGCGGACCGCGTACATCCCCTCCTCACGAAAGGACCTCCGAATGACCCATGACAAGCAGGACCCCGGGCGCGGGCCGTTACCGCCCCCTGATGGCAGTTCGGCAGAACCGGACGCTCGGATCATTGTCGACCAGCCGGGCGGCCCGACCGGTCCCCGACTGCTGGATCGCGTCCGCGGTGCGAAGCGGCGGCCGGTCGTACCGGCGTGGGCGCGGTCGCGGCAGGAGTTCGAGGCCGCCGCGAAGGGCGTCACCGCGTACGCCGGGCACGTCAGCGCGTACCACTTGGCCCGCGCTCCCTGGTACGCCCTGCGCCTGGCCCTTCGCGCGCCCCGCGGCGCCGCCCGCTTCGTCGGCGGGGTGCTGCGCTGGCTGGTCGACGCCGAGGGGGAGCCACTGCGGCAAGCGGCGGCCACGCGCGAGGACATCGAGGAGTACCTCAAGCTCTCGCGGCAACGGGACCGGCGGGTGCGCTGGCGCACGGTCGTCGGCGTCGCCGCCTCCGTGCTCGGCCCGATCGCCGCGCTGGTGGCGTACGTCCTCGCACCGGCCTGGACGCTCGCCGTGGTCGCCGCCGTGGCGGTCATGGCGCTCGGCAGGCTCGGGCAGCCGGCCGATGATCCGGTTATCCACAGGGCTGTGGAGATCCCCCGCGCCGCCAAGCTCACCAGCGACATCGTCCTGCGAGCGCTCGGCGCGCTCGGCATCCCCGCGATCAACCAGGCGCAGTCCAAGGGCGGCCCCGGCTTCGCCTTCACCGCGCCGATCACCCGCGACGGCCCCGGTTGGCTCGCGGAGGGCGACCTGCCGTACGGCGTCACCGTCGCCGACGTGGTCGACCGCCGCGAGCGGCTGGCGTCCGGGCTGCGGCGCCCGCTCGGCTGCGTATGGCCGGAGGCCGTACCCAACGAGCACACCGGGCGGCTCCGCCTCTGGGTCGGCGACCAGGACATGTCGCAGACCAAGCAGCCGAAATGGCCGCTGCTGGCGGCCAAGCCGCTGGACCTCTTCAGGGCTCAGCCGTTCGCCACCGACCAACGCGGACGGTGGGTGGCGCAGTCGCTGATGTACGTGTCCGGGATCGTCGGCGCCGTGCCCCGGATGGGCAAGACGTTCCTGCTCCGGCTCGTCCTGCTCATCGCCTGCATGGACCTGCGCGCCGAGATCCACGCGTACGACCTCAAGGGCACCGGCGACCTGTCCGCCCTCGCCCACATCGCCCACCGCTACCGGGCGGGCGAGGAGAACGAGGACATCGCGTACGCCCTCGCCGATCTGCGCGAGCTGCGCGCCGAGTTGAGGCGGCGCGCGAAGGTCATCCGCGAACTGCCCAAGGACCTCTGCCCGGAGTCGAAGGTCACCTCCGCTCTCGCGGACATGCGCAAGCTCGGGCTGCACCCGATCGTGGTCGGCGTGGACGAGTGCCAGAAGTGGTTCGAACACCCGAAGTACGGAGCCGAGTTCGAGGAGCACTGCACCGACCTGGTCAAGCGCGGCCCGGCGCTCGGCATCACGCTGCTCCTGGCCACACAGCGGCCCGACTCCAAATCGCTGCCTACCGGCATCTCCGCGAACGCCACTGTCCGTTGGTGCCTCAAAGTCATGGGCCAGATCGAGAACGACATGGTGCTCGGCACCGGCTCCTACAAGCGCGGCATCCGCGCCAACACCCTGGCCTGGGGGGACAAGGGCATCGCGTGGTTCGTCGGCGAGGGTGCCGACGCCCGCATCGTGCGCTGTGTCGAGATCAACGCCCCCACCGCCGAGGCCCTGGCCCTGCGCGTCCGCGCCCTGCGCCAGCAAGCCGGCAGGCTCACCGGTCACGCGGTTGGCGAGCAGCCGGAACCGGAGGCGTCGTACGACCTCCTCGCAGATGTCGCCGCGGCGCTGCCCTCCGGCAAGGCGAAGGCGTGGAGCGAGGACATCGTCGCCCGCCTCGCCGAACTCCGCCCGGACGTCTACGGCCAGTGGAGCCCCGAGCAACTGGCCAACGCGCTCAAGCCGTACGGCATCCGCACCGTCCAGGTCTGGGGCACGACGGAGGACGGCAAGGGCGCCAACCGCCGCGGTGTGCGCCGGGCCGACGTTCTCGCCGCCATCGCTCGCCGTGACGACGGCACCGCCGCCGCGTAGCCGTCCGGCCTAGCGCCGGCACCCGCTAGACCTAGCACCCCCGCTAGCGGCCCAGAGCCGCTCTGAGCAGCCAACTAGCCACTAGCGCAGCTCACTTCGCACACCCTTTTTCCGCTCTGGAAGAGGTCTCCATGTCCCCGCTCGTCTCCGCTATAACCCTCGCAGTCTTGGCGACGCTCTGTTACGCGGCCCTCTGCGCGGTCAGCCCGCTCGGGGTCTGCCGCAGGTGCGGCGGCTTCGGCTTCAAGGTCCGGCAGAACCGGCGCGGCCGGATCGTCCGCGGCCGGGAGTGCCGCCGCTGCAAGGGATACGGCCAGCGCGTCCGCGTCGGCCGGCACCTCTACAACGCCGCGACCCGCCTCCACCGCGAGGGCACCCGCTGAACCGTCCGGAAAGGCAATGCCATGGCGTTCAGCATCTCCGCGATCGTCCTCTTCGGCGCCCTCCTGGCCCTGCTCATGCGCTACCGCGCCCTCGGCGCCGGAGCCGCGATCGTCGCCCTGCTCTTCGGCTTCTACCTCGCCCGCACCAGCGCCGCCCCGTCCATCGACCAGATCATGTCCGCGCTGCGCGACGCCCTCCCCACCTCCGGCAACTGACCCCGACGGGAGCCACCATGCCCACCACACCGCCCCGGATCTCCCTCATGGCCGCCGCCGAGATCCGCGACATCCTCACCGCGCTCCAACTCGGACAACGCCCTGCCGCCATAGCCGGGTTGATGGCCATCGACGCCGAATCCTGGGCAGCCGTCGAGCAGCGCCTCGCCGCCCTCGACGGCGACCTCCCCGCCGCCCTGCGCAGCCTCGTCTGACCGAACCGGAGGACCCCATGCCCGACACCGCCCAGGCCTGGCACCTCAGTCTCACCGCCAGCGTCTACGCCCTCGGCGCCGCCGCCCGCGAACTCCGCGCCGCCCACCAGCACGCCGCACTCACCGCCCACGCCGCCGACCCGGCCCGCATCATCCCCGTACCCGGCCACGTCACCACCCCCGGCGCCGAGCCCGTACGCCCGCACGACGAAGCCCTCTGGCAGCTCAGCGACCTCTACATGGTCCTCGAACACCACACCGCCGAGCTGTACGAGAACGCCGCCCTCGGCTACGCCCACGGCACCGCCTCCGCGGTCCAAGCCGTCCTCCGCAACGACCGCCCCCGCCACGTCGAAGTCCCCCGCGACCGCAACGGCCACTACGTCCTCGACCCCGCCGACCTCCCGGACCTGAGCCAGTCCCTCACCACCACGGCCGGCGCCCGCGAACTCGCCGACCTCCGCACCCGGCTCCTGACCCGCGCCCAGACCGACGACGCCGCCAACCTCGCCAACGCGGCCTACGCGTACGGCGAATGCGCCGAGCGCGCCCTCCACCACCTCATCCGCCACGCCGAAGCCCACGGCTTCCTGCACGCGAGCTGACCCATGACACAACCCAGAGCGCTGCGCGCCCACATGATCCACTCCTGGGACGGCACCGAATGGCAGGTCTTCGTCGCCTTACCCGACGAAGCCCGCTGGCCGCACGTCCCGTTCCCCATCACCGACGGCATCCCGACCCTCAACGCCCGCGCCGCCGCACTCCACTCTCTCGGCTTCACGCCCCTCGGCGCCGAACAGACCTGGGAATGGATGGAAACCGTCTTCGAGGGCGACCCCGACGGCGTCGTCTCACTGGTCGCCACCACCACAGTGGCACCCGAGACCGACCCACCCGCCTGACCCCGCCCGGAGCAGCGGCCAACCGGCCAAGGACGCCCGCTGCTCCGGCCCTCCGTCCCACCTAAGGCACAGGAGGAACCACCAGCATGGTCCATAATCTGCCGCTTCGCAGTACGTCTCCGTCAAGGCGGTGTGACGTGGCCAGACACCGCCGCCATTGCCCGCCCAAAGACGAGTTGCTGCCCCTGACGGTCGTTCTCGACGAACTCGGCATCACCCGCGCCTCCTGGTACCGCTGGCGAAACCGCGGGCTCGGGCCGAGGGTGCATCGCCTCCCGAACGGTCACCTCCGCGTACGCCGTAGCGAACTCGACGCCTTCCTCAGCGAAATGGAGGAGGCATGACCGAGTGGAGCTACACCGTGCGCGTGTGGGCCATCCGCAAGCGCCCGTACCGCAAGCCGTACCAACTGCGCTGGCAGGTCGGGACGCGCCCGCACTCGGAGTCGTTCCTCACCTCCGGACTCGCGGAGAGCCGCCGGGCCGAACTCATCACGGCGGCCCGCGCCGGCGAGGCATTCGACGTCGAGACCGGAATGCCGAAGTCCAGAGTGCAGAAGGACAGGGACATCTCCTTCTACCAACACGCCCGCAACTACATGGAACTGAAGTGGGACGACGCACCGGCGAAGACCCGCGTCGGCCTCGCAGAGACGATGGCCACCGTCACCGCTGTCCTCGTCAAGGACACCAAGGGAATGCCCGATGCCAATGCGGCGCGGGGTGCCCTCTACGGCTGGGCGTTCAACAAGCGCCGCTGGGACCAGGAGGCCCCGGAAGATGTCCGGCGGATGCTCGCCTGGTACTCCAGGAATTCGCTGCCCGTCTCTGCTCTCTCCGAGGCGCCGGCTGTACGCAAGGCGCTGAACGCCTGCGCGAAGCGGCTCGACGGCAAGACGGCAGCGGCGTCCGTCATTCATCGCAAACGGGCCGTCTTCCACCAGGCTTTGTCCATCGCGGTGGAGGACGGCCTCCTCACGGAGAACCCGCTGCACACGATCCAGTGGAATCCCCCGGAGCGGGTGGAGGACGAACTCGACCCCGAGTGCGTACCGGACCCGGCCATGGCGGAGGTGCTTCTCGAAGCCGTGGCCGAGCAGGGGGCGCGGGGACGCCATCTCAAGGCGTTCTTCGGCTGCCTCTACTACGGCGGTGCGCGCCCGGCCGAGATCGTGGCTCTCGGCCGCGACGACGTACGCCTCCCTCGCCGCGGTTGGGGAAAGCTGCGCCTGTCCGAGAGCCGCCCCCGCGCCGGACGCTCCTGGACCGACTCCGGTGAGGCCCACGACAGAAAGGGGCTCAAGCACCGTCCTCGCGCCGCCGTGCGATGGGTGCCCATCCCGCCCGAACTGGTCGCCCTCCTCCGCTGGCACGTGACCGTGAATGGCTACGCACCCGACGGCCGGCTGTTCCGCACCGCTCGCGGCGGCATGGTCCAGGAGAGCGGCTACGGCGAGGTCTGGCGACGCGCCCGCGAGGCCGTCCTCTCCCCCGACGAGCTGAAGACCAAGCTCGCCAAGCGCCCGTACGACCTCCGCCACGCGGCAGTCTCAACCTGGCTCAGCTCCGGCGTCGAACCCCAACTCGTCGCTTACCGCGCCGGCCAGAGCGTGGCCGTCCTCTTCCGCTTCTACGCGAAGTTCCTCAAGGGCGGTGACGACGAGGCCAACGCCAAGATCTCCGCCCGCCTCGCGCAACGCAGAGCCCCTGCCTGAGCCGAACCGCTCGCCGCGGGGGTTGGAGGCGGCTCGTTGAGACGGCTGCCTGGCACCTCCGGTGCGTAGGGTCCCTGGCCCGCATTGATGCGGGCCAGGGACCAGCCCCGCAGGGGCGGGGAGCACCCTTCGAGGGCAGCACTGGCAGGGCGAGGACGGGGAACAGCCCCGCGGGCGCGGGGAACACCGGTCGTATGCGGACGCGGTGACTTCGGGGGCGGGAACAGCCCCGCGGGCGCGGGGAGCACACTCTAGGGCGTAGTCGAGGGTGCCGGCGCGCGGGAACAGCCCCGCGGGCGCGGGGAGCACGACCCCTTGAACTTCGCTCGTCAATCGAGCATAGGAACAGCCCCGCGGGCGCGGGGAGCACGACTCCTGACGAGACGAGAGACGAGATGCCCAGGGAACAGCCCCGCGGGCGCGGGGAGCACACGTGCCGCCGGAGGTGAAGCTCACCGCCGACGGGAACAGCCCCGCGGGCGCGGGGAGCACCAGCCGAGCCGCGGGGTGGACATCCATACCGTGGGAACAGCCCCGCGGGCGCGGGGAGCACGACGTGCAGACCAACGCCCGGGTCTCCTCGACGGGAACAGCCCCGCGGGCGCGGGGAGCACAGCTGCCGGATCGTGGCCCGCCGCTCGGAGACGGGAACAGCCCCGCGGGCGCGGGGAGCACTTCGCAGGCAGTTGGACGCCGTTCTTCAGCAGGGGAACAGCCCCGCGGGCGCGGGGAGCACCTGCCGCCGGAGTCCCGCACCATCACCCGGCTGGTGATGGGAACAGCCCCGCGGGCGCGGGGAGCACCCACTGAGACAGGTCACGGAGACGCTGTTCCAGGGAACAGCCCCGCGGGCGCGGGGAGCACTTCGCCGGGGTGATCCATCCGGCGGCCTCGACGGGAACAGCCCCGCGGGCGCGGGGAGCACACGTTGTTGTCGCCGCCCATGTAGTTGGTCATGGGAACAGCCCCGCGGGCGCGGGGAGCACGGCGTGCCGGTGCATGTGTCCCCCTGAGGTCAGGGAACAGCCCCGCGGGCGCGGGGAGCACACGTTGTTGTCGCCGCCCATGTAGTTGGTCATGGGAACAGCCCCGCGGGCGCGGGGAGCACGGCGTGCCGGTGCATGTGTCCCCCTGAGGTCAGGGAACAGCCCCGCGGGCGCGGGGAGCACGACGCCGAGAGCGCCGCCGCCCGCGGCGAGCTGGGAACAGCCCCGCGGGCGCGGGGAGCACAGCTGCGTGCCGGCCTTCGCACCGCGGATGTTGGGAACAGCCCCGCGGGCGCGGGGAGCACCGGACGGGCCCGGACGGCGGGCTCTACTGCCCGGGAACAGCCCCGCGGGCGCGGGGAGCACAGCGATGGGTCGCAGGTCGCGGTCAGGAGGTTGGGAACAGCCCCGCGGGCGCGGGGAGCACTGGATGATGCTCATCCTGTACGTGTCGGCGCTGGGAACAGCCCCGCGGGCGCGGGGAGCACCACCGCGCCGATCTGGTGCCGTTTACCCAGGCGGGAACAGCCCCGCGGGCGCGGGGAGCACGAATCCGGGTGCCAGGGCTTGTCGCCCCCGTCGGGAACAGCCCCGCGGGCGCGGGGAGCACACTAACTGACCAGGCACTTTAGGACGCGGCGTGGCGGTTTTTGCTTACCTTACGAGAGTCGGGCATTTCGGTCACCCTTTCGTCGGTGCACGCTGGGCTGTGCCCAACGGTCCCACCCGCACGTTACGGGCCAGCCGCGGCGGGAGCCGGACGTACGTGGAAAACGCACCCGGGGCAGCATCGCCGAATCGCCGAGGCCCGCGCCCACGCCCGGCGCGCACTCGGCCTCCGGCACCCCACAGCCCAGGCGCCGCGGGCAATCGCGTCGACCCGGCTCGTTGGGCAGAGCAGGGGTGGCCCCGCCACCTCGATGCCGGGTCACTCAAAGGCGGTGACTCCACTCCCCCAGGGCCCGGACCGTCCGGGATCCCGTCCACGTCTCGTCCAGGGAGGCTGGTAGACGGCGTGCCGGAACGGCTCCCAGCGGGACAGGGCGGGGGACCATCGAGCACAACGCAAAAGTCCCTGACCTGCATCGCTGCAGGTCAGGGACCTTTCCATGTGGCGGCACGTGGATTCGAACCACGGTAGGCTAAGCCGACGGATTTACAGTCTGTGCACAGGACCGACGCTGAGCAGGAAAAACGTCGCCTTCAAACACTGTCACCCCACGGGGGTCCCGCTCCCCGAAGCGCGAGCGCGAGAGCAAATGGGCCTTCATCTCGCCCATCGCGCTAACCGACTACGAATCGGTACGCGGTGATGCCGAGGGTCGCGGAGCAGCAGATGCAGCACCCGCTCCACCCAGGGCCACATACAGCTCGGCTCCCGCCCTACCGCCCGTGATTCACCACATTTGCCCTACCGCCGACCAAGACGAAGCCTCCAAGGTGGAGTTTCGATGCCACACATTTTCGCCCATGAGGACAACTGGCACTGCGGAAGCTACACCCTCGCCGGCAAGCCATGTCCACACCCGCGGCTTGTAATACCGCCAGATGCCCCGCACTGGGGCTGGACCCCAGAGACTTGCTGGGCTCATCTTGACAGTAGTGGCAAAAACAAATGGCTCGCCATCAAGACCTACAGGCACACGGCCCGAACGTCCCTGCATGCTGGAAGTGGCCAGTTGTGGAACAAACCACACACGGGAGCGAAAGTGCGACAATCAGCTACCTGCGAGCACGCACAGTACGCAAGCCCAGCAGAAATGCCATGGATATTCCGATCTTCGCCCGATGGCAAGCTGGAAGGTGCGCGATATGCGGCGATCAACCTTGGGCCGCCCCTGCACCCGATATCGATCTAAATACCGGACTATTGCGAGGCCTGCTCTGCGGATCGTGTCTAATCGCTCTAAAACTCGGGGACAAACGCTCAGAGACTGCAGCCTACTTATACCGCCCAGCCCGATTGATACTATGGGAAGCCGGGCAATTACATTCCGAATGAGGTGGGTCTAAAGAGCCGAGCAGCAACAAACACAGCCAACTCTGCGGGCTCGTGGCGCCCGTGACCCACCAAGAGCGGGAACGTGCCGCGGTGGTAGAGGTCTGCCGCTACGTCGGCCACGCCCAAGTCGCGGCTGCCCAGGGCGATTCCGACCGAGCAGGGGCGGCGCTCCTGTCGGAGACGGGGAACCGGGGCCAGAAGGGCAGTCCTGCGGGTGCGGGGAGCACAGGAGCTGACCAGGCACTCTGGGACGCGCTGAGGCGGGTTTGCATCCATGATCAGCGCTTCCGGATTGGCCAAAGTGTGGGAGCCGCGACCGCCGGGCGCGCGGCTCCGCAGTTGCGGGCCTAACGTACCTTCGTCCGGGCAACCGGCCAGCTCAGATGACTGAAAAGACTAGGTCACGGTGTCGACACCGACCGGGGGAGCCGAAGTCCACACCAGGCAGAACCACCAGCAGACCCAAAGCCCTGACCGGCGTCACACACCCGCCTATGATGACCGGCAGCTGAACACGCGGGGGCACTGTGGGAGACGACGTCACGGACGTGCGCGAAAAGTGGGCATCAGAGGCATACATAGTGCTGCTCCAGGTCGCGCGCACATATCGTGCGGTCATCACGTACAAGGAACTCGGTGAGGATATCCAAGAGCGCTCGGGGGTGCGCACCCAGGCCCTGTTGCAGAACTGGATCGGGGCGGTGCTTGGCAAGGTCGTTCGGGAAGCTCACCGCAGGGGCGATCCACCGCTTACCGCGCTCGTCGTCCACACGGACGACGGCATGGTTGGCAACGGCTACAAGGAAGTTCTTGAGGTCGCTGGCCTGCCGCCAGTACAAGACGTGCTGGAGCGCGAGCTCCACGCTGCCGACGCACGGCTTGAGTGCTACCGCAAGTTCAGCCTGGATCTGCCGAAGGACGGGGGCTCCCCCGCGCTTTCACCGAAGCATCAGACCGCCGTTGAGCGGCAACGCGCCCGTGTCACGGAGCCGGCAGCCGTCTGCCGTAGCTGTTACCTTCAGCTTCCCTCAACAGGCGTCTGCGACTCATGTGGTTAGACCGGCTCACAGCAGAGAGTCCGCCTACCACACGGATCCCTCGCCTCCGGACAGACCACTCAACTCTAGGCCCCGGGCTGTCCCCGATTGACGGGGCGCGACAGAGCCCACCTGCCAGCGATGGAGCTTCAGGTTGACCATCCTGCCCCGCGCTACCCCGCGCGCTGAGACCGCCTACTCGCCCTACCGCGCATATGGTCTTCTGTGCTTCCCTGCGTATGGCCATCCGGTAACGCTCAGCGGCCACGTTGACGCCAGGCGCACACGAACCTTCTAAAACCGCTACTGGACCATCCTGCGCGGTTCTAACATCGCATCATGGAGTGGTGGTTCGACAGCAGCGTTCTGGATGACTGGACCGATGGATCTTCACGCACTGAGCTGAGTCCCCAGGAAGCGAAGCTGAAAGAGCGAGCCGAAGCTTCGCAAGCTCACGCAGAATACCGAATCAAAAACCACCGTGGCACATACGATCAAGTTGACGCCATACTTGCTCTCAAACGATCCATGCAGACCCGCTTGGATCATCTAGACTCCATTTACGGATTCAAGCAGTATCCTCAGTCTCGCTCTGCGGGCTGGCTCGGACTACTTGACGAGTGGGGCGTTATCCGTAAACGCGTTTTGCGTCGAATGAGCCAGCTGCGCAATGCAGTGGAACACGACGGCGCTGAACCCCCCGGGATTGATGAATGTGAAGACTACGCCGAAGTTAACTGGTGGTTCCTTCGCGCAACGACGCCACTCTTGCGCCCAATGATGGACCTCTCGTTCTCATTTGAGGAATACGATCTTTCATTAGATTTCAACTACAACCCGCTGCTAATCAAAGTTCGCGGAAACTTTCTCCCCGAGATGCTGTCCGACTCCGAGCTTGCGGGATGGATTTCAGTAGAAGCCGTAGTCTCGGAGAAACGCAAAAGTGAGCTTGCCTCAAAACTGGACCACACCGAAAAGGAAAAGTTACATCTGGATGGAAAAACCACCACCCCAGAGTCGGCTTTGCCGTTGATACAGAGATCCTTCCAAGAATTTATCTGAGGACCCGCCTTGTCGCTCGAACAGGGGACCAAATGGATGCAATATTTCGATACGTCGGACAGGAGGTCAGATGGGGACTAAATCTGCTTTCTTTTTCCCCGAGAGATACTGGTTGCTCGAAGAACCAGCTATCGAAGTGAGGGCGTTCGCGCCCGATGAGTTCTTCAACGAAATCAAGTCATGGGAACTGAGTTCCGGCTTGGAAATTTCCGTTCGTGGAGGAGGGGTGCTCGTTTTCGAATTCGCGAAGATTTCCAGCGCACTTCTAGCCGTCGACGAAGGACCACGCCACTTCCCTTCGCTTCTCCTGGCCACTCAGACCAGAGTGACTACGATCAATGCCTTCGCCCTCTGCCTCCATTCGGCCCGAGCCGAGAAAGAGAATATGGGATCCGAGGGTTTCCGGGTGGACCATCGGGACCTATTTCAGCTAGGCGAAGATATGCGTGCTGGGATTGGAGGGATGGGGCTGATGGCGGTGCCGATGGTCCCAGGCGCCGGCTACATGCGCAGCTTCACAAAGCTGGGCTGCCTGCCCGAATCTACATTCGGGCACGCGTGCGAAACTCTGGATCACATCACAAGCAGTCCATTCGGTAAGGCTCTCGAACTCACAGCTCTGATCAATGACGCTCTGGCTTCATTGAAGAACCATGACTTTTCGTCGAGCCTAATCACAGCCTGGACCGTCTGCGAGACCCTCCTGCAACAGAATTGGGTTGAGTATATGACGGCTCAAGGCTCACCCAGCGGTCTATCCTCCGCTAGAAAACAGAAGCTGACAGGCCGGGACTTCACTGCTTCCGTAGTGTCGGAAATTCTAGCTCTAGCCGATCTTATCGATGCTGAGACTTTGTCCCGAATGGATAAAGTGCGCAAGGCGAGAAATGCATGGATGCACAGCGTTAAGCCTCCACCTTACGAGGATGCGATTGCCGCACTTGAATTGGCAACCGCTATGCTGAGCAATACACTCGAAAGACCAATCCACATAGCGCCGTCAATTTCAGCAAGTGGCCTTTAATGATTTTTTCTCGTGTGACACATCAGGTCGCCCTGCCAACAGCCAACAAATGCGAGCTGGCAGCAAGGAGTTCTGGGTAAGGTTCGGACATGCGCGCGGCCGTCAAGGCAGAGTCGAAGAGGGCACCGGTCGGGCGCTGTCCAGTTTGCTGTTCGACGGCCTTGAGGAGCGACCAAGCCGGTCCTTCGATCCCGATCACTTCTACGTCTGCCAGACCCGATTCACGCAACTCGGCAGCAAGTTCCTCAGCGCGGTGAAAATACGCCAAAGTGAAACCACGCTTGCCGTCGTGAATAGCCGTGCGGAGGATCTCGGAGATAGACACCTGCATGCGCTCCGTATGCAGGTGTGCGAGGGCCGTGTGTTCGAAGAGCGATGCGTAGCGGTTGATCGCCGCTGCGGCCACGAGTCCGCCCGGGCGTACGACGCGTCGAGCCTCGGCGAGAGCCTGCCGCCGGTCTGCCGCATCAGGGAGGTGATACAGGGGTCCAAGCAGTTGCACAATGTCGTAGCTGGCGTCGGCTGCGGCGAGGGCGCGTGCGTCGCCAATCGACGCAGAGCAAATCGCTGCCGCCTGTTCAACGTGCCGGGGTACGGGATCGACCAAGTCCACTTGGTAGCCGTCTGCAACGAGCCACCGCGCATGGATCCCGGGGCCGCCGCCGACGTCCAGGACGCTTGCAGGCGCCGGTGGAAGGTAGCGTCGCATGATCTCTTGCGTCCGGATCAGTTCAAGCCGTCCATCGGCCGACGTGCTCAGACGTACGCCTTCGTCGATCACCTCTGAGTAGAAGTGCTCGATCTCGGGTGCGAGCTCTAGGTTCGACATGGTGGCAGTATCGTGTGTACCGGTGGACCAGTCCAGTACGACCCACAGGAGGAAGCATGGCTCTACTGAAGTACGAGGAGATCGCGGAATCGCTGCGCGCACGCATCGCGGGGGGAGAGTTCACACCTGGCGAGATCGTGCCGTCCGGCCGTGACCTGGCTGAGCAGTGGTCCGTGTCGCGGGCCACCGCTATCAAGGCGATGGATGTCTTGCGCAACGACGGAGTGGTCGAAGCCAGGCAGGGGACAGGGTTCGTCGTCACTGAGACCCCTGTGGCTCGGCCTGCTGGCGGACGTCGCGTCGGCGCAACGCGGGTATCCGGCAGCATGCCTTTCCTACGCGTGGGCGTGCCGGACTGGTCCGTGCCGCCGGCGCACGTGGCCACGGCACTCGGACTAGACGCCGAAGTGACGGCGTTGCGCAGGGTGCGGGTTCTGCAGCTTCCGGACGGCAGTCCACACAGCTATGTGACGGCATGGTTCCCCCCCGACGTGGCAGAGCAGTCGCCGCGACTCGGGCAGACGGCCCCCATCGCTGAGGGGACGACCCGCTACGTGCGTCGTTCTACTGGCAGGTTCCCGGTGGAGGGGCAGGATGTGACGACGGTGCGTTTGGCGACCGGCGAGGAGGTTCACCACCTGGCGCTCTCGGAGCCGACCGCCGTGGCCATCGTCTTGCACACGGCCTACGACCAGGAGCATCGTCCGCTTGTCTGCGAGGAGGGCGTCATTCCCGCTGTCCACTTCGAACAGGTGGACACGTATGGGATGTAAGGCCCCCGGCGCACTCAGCCCAACCTGGACCAGTCCACCGGTCCAGGTTTTTTTATGTCATCGCATGGCCTCCTAGCTGGGCAATTCCATCGGCGCGAATCGGCAAGGCCAGCATGGGACTTGACTGGACCGGTCCACCGGTCCAGTCTATCTGTGTGGCCGTCAGCTCAGCCGGATCCCCGGTTGGACAGCGCCGCCACGCCAAGAAGGGGTCCGGGACAGATCGGGCCGAGGTTCCCGGCGCCTTGTCAGCCGGAGGGCACGAGACCGAAAGGTCACGTCTCTGCCTGAAACGGGCCTAGGCGGCTCTACCTCATACGGGGGCCGCTGTCCCGAAGGAGACAACAAGCACGTCACGCACCATTCATCGCTCTGTGAGGTGCGCATGTTCCAACGAAGTACCCAGGGCGTCGCCGAGATCTGACCGACCCGGCGCCAGCCCTTCGCGTCGTTGCGCAGTGCTGTGAAGGCGGGATAGCCGCTGGCGCTGCGAGTGCGTGTCGAGCACGCACGGTCCCGGGTCGCCGCTCTAAGCGGCGCCCTGGCGGCCGTGGCTGCTCGAACGGATCAGCTGAATCCCATTTCTGACGGCGCGCGGCCCGGTGCGCGAACACCGGGCCGCTGTTCGGGCCGTCCCTGGTTAAGGAGCAACGACCCATGTTCGACATCGCCCATGCGCAGTCGCCCGTTACCCCGAACCCCGTTGACGTTCCGGACCGTGAGCCGACCGCGGCGGAGCTGGAGGCGGTCGACCAGGAGATGCCGCTGGTTCTGGCGGAGGTCGATCTGCTGGACGCGCAGATCACGGCCATGGACCGGCCGGCGAACGAGGTAGACGCCCGGCGGATCCGTCGGGCGGAGCACCGGGTGCTTGCCGCCCGCCGTGACCTGGCCAACAACAGCCGGCAGGTGCCGGAGGTGTCGGCATGAAGGCCGCCGTCCACTTCCTGCTGTTCCTGCTCACCGTGCTGGAGATGGCTGCCGGCCTGGTCGCAGGCTGCGTCGCGCTGGCCGGCCTGATTGCCGAGGCCACCGCCCGCGCCTTATCGGCCGGCACGAGTGGCTTCGCCCGCAGGTTCAACGTGCAGCCCGTGACTCCCCGTCTGCGGAACGGCCTCGCGGCCGTCCTGGACACTCCCGCCCCGACCGGTGCCGCTGGAGGTGCCCGATGAGTTACCGCGAAGAGCGCCGCGCCGACCAGGCAGCCGAGCGCGCAGATAACCGCGAAGACCGGCGCCTGCTGCTGGAAGCCCAGCTCAAGGCGAAGGAGATCGACGCCGAGAACAGGCGCCGTGACAGCGACGCGAAGGCGGAGCTGGTCCGCAGGGACGCTGCCGAGAAGCGCCGTCTCAAGCAAGCCGAGAGGAAGGCACGGGAGTCCGCCCGGGAGGCGAAGAAGGCCGCTTCCGCCGTGAAGCGGGCGAAGGTCGTGGGCTGGCTGCGGACGAATCCGGCGACGCTGTTCGTGGCGTTCGTGATGGTCGCCAGCATCGTGCCCGCGGTCATCTCGCAGGTGGGCGCCCTGTCGGGTGCTGGAGTGTTCGGGCCGATGGCAGGGCTGCTCGCGGCGATGCTCGAAGGTGGCGCGTGGGCGATCACCTTCATGGGCAAGCAGGCTGAGGACGCCGGCCGCGAGACCCGCAAGTACCGTGCCGCCACCTGGCTGACCGCCTGCGTGGCCGCGGCGGTGAACTTGTGGCACGGCCTGGAGCAGTACGCAGCCCACCCGTGGGTGGCGTTCGTCCTGGCGGGGTCGTCGCTGTTCGCCATCTACGTCTGGGACATGAAGACCCACGGGTCACACGGCCGGACGAAGGCGGAGAAGAAGGAGCAGGCGGCGCGCGAGAAGCACGCTGCCGACCGCCGCAAGCATCACAAGGACATCGCCCGCGAGGCCGACCGGCTGCTGTCGGCCATGCCTTACGGGTCGATCACCGAGGAAGAGGCGTTCGCCGCGGCCTGGCGCATTCACCGCGGCGCGGAGCCTGGCATGTCCGCGGAGCTGTACGCCACTGCCACCAACTCCCGCGTCCAGCTCGGTGCCGCCTTCGAACTCGGGGAGCACGTCCGCCCGGAGCTCCTGCGCACCGGCCTGCTCGCCTCCGCTCTCAACCCTCTTCCGGACGCCATGCCGACGCTGGGGCGGGTCACACCGCTCACTGCTCTTAGGGCACCAGAGCAGGGTGCGGGGGCGGTGCCGATCGGGATGGAAAAGCCGCAGGTGGAATCCCAAGTCCCCCCTGCTTCGAAAACGCCTTCGAAGACCCGCGCGAAGGCAGCCGGCGGGACGCCTGTTCCGCCACGCCGGCGCAAGGGCGACACCCCGTCGTTCCACCCCGCCGCACGGGTCGCCGCAGCCGAGACCGCGCGCAGGGCTGTCACCGCACGCGCGAGCTGAACGGCAGCAGCACCACCGCCCCGGGAACAAGCCGCGAGGGCGCCGACTCGAAGTCGGCCCGGGGTACGGCCTGCACACCACCGAGCCTGTGAAGGAAGGTCCACGTTGACCAGCCATGCCGCGCGGTTCGCCGCGGTCTACGCCGTGCTCACCGCATCGCACGAAGTCGCCGATCACTGGGTGCAGAGCGATTCCCAGGCCGGCGCGAAGGGCACCCCCGGCCCGGCCGGGGTGCGCGCCTGCGCAGCCCACGTCGCCACCTACACCGTCACCCAGGCCGCCGCGCTCGCCGTCACCAGCCGTGCGCTGCACCTGGAGCTGAGTCCCCGCCGTGCTGCGGTTGCCCTGGCCATCTCCGCCGTGACGCACTACATCGCGGACCGGCAGGGCGGGCACTGGCGGGACGACAAGCCGCGCGGCATCGTCCGCCTGGCCGCCGCGACCGGCAGCGCCAAGTGGCTCCAGCGTGACCCCGGAGCCGGATACCTGCTGGACCAGTCCTGGCACAGGGGCTGGATCGCCGCCGCGGCTCTGCTGGCCGCCGCCGGCAACTGACTACGCCCCGGGACGACCGCCAGGTCGCCAAACTCAACCGGCCGTCCCGGGTCCCCTTGCCACTCCGAAGAGAGCAGGAAGCCTCAGCATGACGGAAAACCCGGCGGACACGGAACCGCCCACCCTCGCACCTGTCGTCTACCTCCCCGGCAGCAAACCCGCAGATGCCGTACCGCCTGGCACCAGCACCCCCGCAAGCGCCACGCTGCGGCCGGTGCCGGGCGTGTTGGACTCCGCCCGCCGGGTCCTGGCCGGTGTCGACCTGACCACCATCGACGTCAAGGTCACCGACGACCACCACGACTTCGACGCGTTCGCCGACACCCCGCTGATCCCGGTGTGGATGCGCAGCCGTGAGGGCTGGGCAGCCTTCGCCGGAGTCTTCTACCGCGCCCGCCGCCGCGACGCCCGCCGTTGGGTACGCCGCCAGCGCACCGACCGCGGGCACCTCGCGCAGGCCCGCCGCGGCACGCGTCGTCTGCACGACTGGGTCGTGGGCTTCGAAGGTGTGCAGGTCCAGGCCACCGCGCATGCCGCGCACATCGCCACCAAGGAGGCCCGCGCTGCTGCCCGCACCGCGCGGTTCACCCCGGTGGTGATGCGGACGAAGAAGGACCTGGCCATGAAGGCGGCTGCGACCTCGCAGGCCGCAGCGATAGAGGCCGTCGCCCTGCACAAGCAGGCCAAGAAGGACCGCCGCCGCATGCGGAACCTGCGCGCGGGCGTCGTCTACGGCCCGCCGGCAACCGCGGTCCTCGCCGGCTACACGCAGGCGGGACTTCTCGGGCTGTCCGGCGGGGTGATGGCCGCATTCGCAGAAGCAGCGTTCGCCGGCCGGCACCCTGTCGGGGAGGAAACCGACTGGTCGCAGGACTGGCGTTCCCTGGGGGACGGGGACGTGATGAACGCCCCCATGCTGGATGCGGTCTTCCGCGCGGCGAAGGTCATCGGCAAGGAGGAATCCCTGCGGGCGGTGCGGATGCCGATGATGGACGCGACCGGAGCGTGGTCGGCCGTGGTCGACCTTCCCCCGGGCATCCCGGCGAAGACCGCCCTGCGCGCTCAGCCGGAACTCGCCTCAGCGTTCGGGATCGCCGACGCTCAGCTCAGCTTGACCAAGCTGAACCGGTCGGGGCGGCTGGAGCTGTACGTCTCCCGGGAGCTCCCCTTCACCAGGCCCGCAGAGCGCGGTCCGCTGCTGGGGCTGGACGGTCCGGCGAACTTCTGGGGCCGCATCTCCATCGGCCCCGACGTGCGCGGACTGCCGGTGTCCATCAGCGTCGTGGAGCGTTCCGGCCTGGTCGGCGGCGAGCCCGGCGCCGGCAAGTCGGCTTCCGGCAACACCATCCTGCTGGCCGCGGCACTGGACCCGCGGGTGATCCTGCACCTGGCCGACGGCAAGGGCGGCGGGGACCTGGAACCCTTCGAGCCGCTGTGCGAGCAGTTCGAGGGCGACGCGGACCCCGAGGCGTTCAACACGATGCTGGACGATGAGATCGCCGACATGCGAAACCGCTACGCCCTGCTCAAGCGGCTCGGGAAGCGGAAGGTCACCGAAGCTCTCGCCGACGCTCATCCGGAACTGCGGCAGAAGCTGGTCTGGGTCGACGAGCTGATGTTCTACACCACCGATGAGGACTACGGGAAAAAGATCACCAAGAAGCTCCGCAACCTCGTGAGCAGGGGCCGCGCAGCGGGGATCATCACCTTCTGCGCGACACAGAAGCCCGGCTCTGACGTGGTGGACACCTCCCTGCGCGACCTGCTCTCGATCCGGTGGGCACTGCGCTGCACCACCCCGGAAGCCTCGGACACCATCCTGGGCAAGGGCGCCGCGGCCTCCGGGTTCTCCGCCAAGACCATCGAATCCGAGATGCGCGGTGCGGGGTTCTTGTGGGCGGAGGGCTCCAACCCGGTGCTGGTCCGAGCCGACTACTACACCGACGACCAGGTCAACGAACTCCTGGGCTTCGCCCACGGTCTGCGGACCAAGGCCGGCACCCTCCCGCGGACAGCACTGCCTCTGGCGGACCGGCTCCGGGAGCACGGCGACGACGATGCGGCCCTGCTCGCCGTCGTGCTCGACACCTTCACCGCCGCCGGCCCTTCCGGGGAGCCCGCCGAGTGGCTGCCCGGCTCCGTCCTGCTGGACGCCGCGAAGTCCTCGGGCATCGACGTGACCCCGGAGCGGTTGGCGGCCCTGGTGGTGCGTTCCGACGGGGAGAAGATCAAGCGGCCGTGGGGCGAGAAGGGAAGCCGCGTGTCCGGCTACCCCCTGGACCGCATCCGGCAGACGATCGCCGACCGGTACGGCCTCACCGCCTGAACCCGCCTCGCCGGACCTGCGCGACCTGGACGAACCCCGGACCACCGCCCCGATCTGCCCCGGTTTGATCCGGTGCAGATCGAGGCGGAACCCGGACGGAGATTCGTCGACCCGGACGATTTCCGTCCAGGTCCGGCCGGGACACGTCCAGGTCGATCGCCTCTCTGACCTGCAACGATGCCCGCCCCATCCAGGTCCCGTCCAGGTCCCCGCACTCCCTCAAACCCGCACATAGCGACCTTCGAGGAGTCGGCCCATGCCCCCCGTGATCCACACCGCCGACCCCGCCCCGGCCGGCGTCCCGCAAAGCCTCGGGGACGTCGATGCGGCGCAACTGGTCCGCGAGATCGAGCAGTACCTGTCCGCCCGCACCCGCACCACCGCGCACCCACTGGTCACCAAGACCACCGACGAACTCATCGCCGAAGCGTTCACCGGGCTCAACCAGCCCGTGCCCACGGCGGAAGCTCCGGCCGCGCCGGTTCTGGCCGGGCCGGGACGTCTCCTGCGAGTGCTTCCCGACTGGGCGCTGTCCCTTCCGGTCCTGCGCACCTACTACGGCGGCGGCCGTCACCTCACCGCGGCCGAACACCTGCAACTGACCGCGCTGGTCATCGAACGCTACGGATGGTCCCGCGGCCACCTGCGCAGCACGTCCGGCCGTCGATGCATCCTCGGTGCCCAAGCCGTCCTGTTCCGCCTCGGCTACGGCGACGAATCAACCGTCCACACCGCCGCCGGCCACCTCCAAGGCGTCCTGCGCGCCCGCGGGATCACCCAGCCGTACCACGCCTGGAACGACACCCCCGGCCGCACACAGGCCGAAGTCCTGCACCTCATCCGCGAAGCCGCCAACCACGCCCGCCGCTAACTTCTTTGCCACGTGCTGGTGGTTGGCTGCGCAGGTCAGCTCGGCCCTGGTGGGCTTATGCCGTGACGTACAGAGGCTTTGCTCCTCGCAGAAAGGAGACGTAGTCCGCTGTCGCCTTCCGTGTCGAATACTGCGGCGGGGATGTCTTGGCAGGGCTGCCCGTCAGAGCAGCTATCTGATAAGCCACCGGCGGGGAGTGCCGGAACTCCCTGCTGACCGAGGGCGGCGTGCGCGAAAGCCGCTCCCCCTGCACGGCTTCGGGCCAGTCAGCGGAGAGGTGCGCCACACCGATTTTCCGGGAGAGCGTGACGGTCCCCCGGGCACGCGCCAGGGCTCCTTCGGAGAAGCCGAGAGGTGCGCAGAGGATCGCGTGCTCTGCGGCGACGTCCTCTGCCTTTCCGGCGAGCTCGTCAACCGTCCCAATCTGGATCTTGCCTGCGTAGCACTTCGCTTCGTAGATCACAGTGATCTGCGCTCCTGCGAAGGTACCCGTCGCGAGGACATCGATCTGGCGCATCCTTCCGCTGATCTGCCCGCGTACCTTGACGTCCCTCTTCACGGTCACGTGGCCCTGACGGGCCAGGTCAGAGGCGAAGCGCTCCACTTCCGCTTCGAACTTCCGCCAGAAGGCTTTGTCTGGCGATCGGTCGTTTCTGTACACCCGGCTTGCAGCGTCCACCCGTCACATTGTGCCCGTTGCGCGCCAACCCCACTGCCAGAGGCCCCGCTTCGGGGCTCATCAATCAGAGACAAGCCATGGGGGTCAGAATGCTCAAATCCACCGACGACACACGAATGTCTACCCCACCGCCTTTGCACGCGCTGGCGTTGTGCTCCGGCTACGGCGGTCTGGAGATCGCCTTGAGCGCCGGACTCGGCTTGGTCCCAGTGGCGTTCGCTGACAACGACCCCTTCGCGTCGGCGGTGTTCACCGCCCACCACCCCGGATTGCCGAACCTGGGGGACATCACCCGCACCGACTGGCACGCCGTGAACGCCACGTTCGCGCCGGACGTGGTCGTGGCGGGCTTCCCGTGCAGGAACATCTCCAACGCAGGACGAAGGGACGGCATCCATGGCCAGTGGTCGCGGATCTGGAAGAACGTCGCTGAGGCTGTTCGCGTCATTCGACCGCGCTACGTCTTCCTGGAGAACGTGGCGGCGCTCCGCTCGCGGGGGCTGGACGTCGTCGCCGCAGACCTGGCCCAGGTCGGGTATGACGCTCGGTGGACATGCCTACGAGCTGGTGACCCCGAAACCGGCGCCCCGCACACCCGGGACCGCTGGTTCGCCGTCGCGTATCCCGCTGCTGAAAACCCCGACCTCGCAGCTCGGCACCAATGGCGGCCCGCAGCACCCGGACAAGCGCAAGGCGGGCGGACACGGCCCGACGCTGGAGGACGAAGCGGTCTTCCTGCTGCCCCTGTGGGAGGACCCGGAGCGGATGGACGGACCGTGAGGCTGCTGCCCACACCAGCCGCGCGAGACTGGAAGTCCGGCGCCTCCAACCTGCTCAGCACCAACTCCCGCCCGCTCAATGAAGTGGTCGTCAATCTACTGCCCACCCCGGAAGCGTCGGACGGACCGCACGGGGGACCCAGCCAGCCTGACACAAGCGGCCGGTACTACCTCCCCGGCCAGGCCGTCCGACTAGACGCCCGATGGATTGCCCACGACGGGACCGACTACGGCCCCGCCATCCACCGCTGGGAAGCCGTCATCGGTCGGCGGGCGCCCTGCCCGACCGAGCCGGGTGCCCGCGGCAACCGCCGCCTCAACCCGGTGTTCGTGGAATGGATGATGGGCCTCGCCGAAGGGTGGGTCACCGCCATCCCGGACGTCCCCCGCAAGGAACAGCTCAAGATCCTCGGCAATGGCGTCGTCCCCCAGCAGGCCCGCCAGGCGTACGCCCGGCTGCTTGGCGTCGTTCCCGCTGCCTGGTCGCCGCCCGCCGGGGTCGCCGCATGAGGGATCCCGCTGCCCTGTTCGACCTTCCCGACGCCGCCCCGGAGCCCACGCCTGGGGCGCTGCCGTTCTCCAGCACTGACCCGGCTGGCTGCAACGCCGCACTGGTCGGCGACGGCTACGCCTGGCTCGGACGGCTCCTGCCGGCGCCTCCGGCGCTGCCGTGCCCGCGCTGCCGTCGTCCCATGCGCCTGGGGGACGTGCCGCTGCTGTGGGAGTGCGCCCCGTGCGATGCCCGAGACGTGAGGAGGAACGCCGCATGACCAGCAGGAAACCCGGGCCGCAGCACGTGCAGGAGCCGCTGTTCCCCGACTCCGAACTCACCGGTACCGGCCGGCTTCGCCCCTGGCCCCTGCTGCCCATGCAGGAAGCAGACCCGGCGGTGCGTAAGGGGCACCAGCGGTTCGTCCACCCCGGCGGCGATGATTCGCGAGGGGTCGCCGCGTGACCGCCTACACCCGCACCCATGGCGGCGTCGCGATGACCGTCCACGCGCCCGCTGACGATGCCGAGTTCGACCAGGCGGCGTTCGCCGCGTTCGCCGCATCCGATCCGGTATTGGGGCTGGACGTGGAAGGCCACGCGATCGTGGACGGCGGCCCCGGGCACTTCGGTCCGGACGCCGGGCTTCGCATGGTGCAGTTCGGCACCGCGACCACCGCGTGGGTCCTCAACCCGCTCTTCCCCGGTCAGCGACTGGCCATCGAAGCCGTACTGGCCGACCCGGAGCGGCGGTTCACCACCCACACCAACTACGACACCCTTGCCGTCTGGTCAGCCTTCGGTATCGCCCTGGGACAACGGGTGATCGACACTCACCTTCTGTCCAAGCTCGTGGATCCGGACGAACGCGCAGGCCACGGCCTCAAAGACCTGTCCCTGCGGTACCTGGACTCCGGACTTGTCGAAGCCCAGCAGGCGCTGTACGCGCGGATGAGGGAACTGGCCCCGACCGGCCGCCGTGCGGGCAACAGCCCGCTGACCTGGGGCTGGAACCACATCCCCGCAACCGATGAGGCATACACCGTCTACGCCGGGCTGGACGCGGTCTACGTGCGCAGGCTGCTGCCGGTTCTCCTCGCGCGGTGCGGCCCGTTCTCGCACCTGGTGCGGATGGAGCAGTGGCTTGCCGCGCAGTCCACCGGCATCACCGTGCGCGGCCTGCTGCTGGACCGCCCCTACACCGAATCCCTCCTGGAACGGGTGCAGGACGAGTTCGACCAGGCCGCGGGCACCATCACCAGGGCGCTGGGGTTCTCCGGCTCCAGCCCGCGCTTCGCGGAATGGCTGGAGCAGCAGGTCACCGGCACCCGTCTGCCGCGCACCGACGGTGGCCGGCCATCGGCCACCGCGGATGCCCTCACCCAGCTCACAGCCGAGATCGCCGACGGCACCGCCACGATCACCGAGCAGGGGCAAGCGCTGCTGGAGGCGCGGCGGGCGATGGCAGCCACAACCAACACCATCGCCAACCTCAAATCCTTTCTGACTGCCGCCGACGGTGGCGGGCGGGTGCACCCGCAGATCAACACCCTGCGCGCCCGAACGGGGCGGATGTCCATCACCGGACCGGCGTTGCAGACGCTCAAGAAGCACGACCCCCGCCTGCGGCACTGCTTCCAAGCAGACCCCGGGAACGTACTGATCACCTGCGACTTCTCGCAGGTCGAAGTCCGCGTGGCCGCCGCCTTGTCCCGAGACCGGACGCTCATGGCGGTGATCGCCTCAGGGGTGGACATCCACGACGCCACCGCAGAGCTGATGTACGGGAAGGGCTTCGCCAAGGAGCAGCGGACCGTCTCCAAGCGGGCCACGTTCGGCACGATCTACGGCGGCGGCGCCAAAGCCCTTGCCGCCCAGACCGGGGTGCCGGTCAGCGTGGCACGCGGGGTGATCCAGCGGTGGCAGCGCACCTACCCCGAAGTGATCCGCTTCGGAAAGGACATCGCCAACGCCACCACCGTCATCACCGGGTCCGGCAGGCGCATCCCCGCCGACCCGGCCCGGCCGTACGCGAACAGCAACTACGCGATCCAGTCCACCGCCCGTGACCTGCTGGTCGCCGCCGTCTACCAGCTCGCGACCGAAGGCGGGCTGCACGGGGCGCTGTGGCTGTTCGTCCACGACGAAGTCATCGTCCAAGCCCCCGCCCACCGGGCAGAGGAGGTCCGCCGGCTGCTTCAAGAGGCGATGACCGCCACCTTCCGCGGCGTCCCGATCGCCGCTGACGCCGAAATCCTCGGCACCCACTGGGGCCGACTCCCCGACACCACCAGCACCGACACCACGACCGGATCCGTGCACGCCGCAGCCTAGGAGGGCTCGCACATGGCCATCGGAGAGACCGTGATCACCCTGGTCGGCAACATCACCGCCGACCCCGAACTGCGCCACACCGACGAAGGCATCCCCTGGGTGACCTTCAACGTCGCGTCCAACTCGAAGGTCTGGGACAAGAACCGCTCCGAATGGGGCGAGGGCAAGACGCTGTTCATGCGCTGCACCGCCTGGCGCTGGCTCGCCGACAACGCCAACAGCACCCTGACCAAGGGCGCCCGCGTCATCGTCACCGGAGCGCTGCGGCAGTTCGAGTACACCTCCGCCGACGGCATCCAGCGCACAGGGTTCGGCCTGGACGTCGAAGACATCGCCGTCAGCCTCCGCTACGCCACCGCCACCATCCACCGCACCACCAGCAGTGCCACGGGCGGCGGTGAGAGCAGCAGCGGGCGCGGCCAGCAGGTGAAGGGCCGCGGCAGCGCCCCGGGGGACGACCCGTGGGCCACGGCCGGTAACGCCCGCAGCGGCGGGGGCTGGTCGGACGAACCGCCGTTCTAGCCGTGCCTGGGGGCCGCCGAAAGCTTGCCGGCACCGGCGGCCCCTTCGCCCCTGAACCCTGATGTGAACAGGAGTCTCCAGCATGCCCCGATCCAGCCCGAACACGCACCACCCCGGACCCTGGTGGCACCCCGCCCGCGCCTACGCCCTGTCGGCTGCCACCCTCTACCGGCTGCCGGTCTTCCCCCTCACCCGCAGCAAGCACCCGGCCATCCCCAGCGCCCATCCCGGCGCCGACGTGTCGTGCGCCGGCGGGTGCGGATCCTTCGGGCACGGGGTGCACGACGCGTCCGCGGACCCTGACACGGTGCGGCGGCTGTTCGCCGCGGCGCCGTGGGCGGCCGGCTACGGCATCGCCTGCGGGCGCGAGCCCCTGTTCCTGTTCGGCCTGGACCTGGACCACAAGAGCGGCGTGGACGGGATCGCCAACTTTCATGCCCTCGCGACGCGTCACGCCTTCGCGGTACCGGCAACGGCAACGGTGGTCACACAGTCGGGAGGGCTGCATCTGTGGCTTACCGCCCCGGCGGTCGCACGCGTGCCGAACACCGTGGGTCTGCTCGCCCCGGGGATCGACACCCGCGGCCACGGTGGCTACCTGGTCGGCCCGGGAAGCCTCGGACCCCGCGGGCGGTACCGCTTCGCCCCCGACTCCGGCCCCACGGAGATCGAACGCGTACCTGATCAACTACTGGCCCTCCTGAAGGCCTCTCACAAGCCCGTTCAGGAGCCCCCGCAACTGACGGGCCGCAGAGGGGGGTTCAGGCCCGCAGAAGGCCACCTGGAACCCCTGGTGCGTTTCGTGCTGGATTGCGGCCCCAACGATCTCAACAACCGCCTCTACTGGGCCTCCAGGAAGGCTTTCGGGGATCTGGGCATCGATCCGGAGACCGCATCGGGGCGTCTCCTGGAGGCCGCGGTGCTGCGCGGCCACCCCGAGACCCCCGCAGTCCGCACGATCGCCAGCGCCCGCCGCGGCGCCGCCCGCGACACCGCCGGCAGGCAGGAGGCATCGGGGTGAGCACCCAGGAGAAAGGCCCCTCCCAGGCTTCCGCTCTGGTGTCCCTCGCCAAAGCCGCCTACGGCCTGGTCATGTCCGAGGACGGCCGCCCCTACGGCGTCCGCCGCAACGGCCCCAACCTCGCCCTGCCCTTGCGCGGGAAGGCAGGCCTGCGCTCCCAGTTGGCCCGACGCTTCACCGAGAACAACGGCGGCCAGGTCCCGTCCCAATCTGCCCTGGCCGACGCGATGACCGTCCTCGAAGGCGTCGCGGCATCCACCGACCCCGAACCCGTCCACCTGCGCGTAGCTGGCGACGGCACCCGCGTGGTGCTGGACCTGGGCACCGCAGACGGCCGCTGCGTAGCGGTCACCCCCGACGGCTGGAGCGTGGAAGGCCGCTCCCCGGTGCTCTTCCGCCGCTCCGGAGCCATGTCGCCCATGCCCACCCCCGAGCCAGCCGGCGACGGCCTCGCCCTGCTGCACGGCCTGCTCAACATGGACGACAACGCGTTCCACCAACTGGTGGGATGGCTGATCGCCGCGTGGGTCCCCCACATCCCGCACCCCGTGCTGACGTTCAAGGGCGAGCAGGGCACGGGGAAGTCCAAGGCCGCGCAGATGGTCGTCAACCTCGTGGACCCCTCCGCCGCGACGAAGCGGTCCCAGCCGCGGGACGTGAAGTCCTGGGCAACCCAGGCGTTCAACTCCTGGGCGCTGTGCCTGGACAACATCAGCACCATCCCGCCCTGGCTGTCCGACACCCTCTGCAAGGCCGTCACCGGCGACGGCATCGTGGACCGTGCCCTGTACACCGACGACGACGTCGTGGTCCTCACCTTCCGCCGCGTGCTGCTGATGACCACCATCGACGCCGGCGCCCTCGCCGGCGACCTCGCCGAACGCCTGATGATGCTGGACCTCCGGCTCATCGGCGAGGACCGGCGGGCCACCGAAGAGGAACTGGACGCCGCCTACGCCACCGCCAGGCCCGCCATCCTCGCCTCCCTGCTGGACCTGCTCGCGGCCGTCCTGCGAGAGCTCCCGAACGTGCACCTGGAACGGATGCCGCGCATGGCCGACTTCGCCCGCGTCCTGGCGGCCGTCGACGCCGTGCAGGGCTGGAACACCCTCGCCGACTACACCGCCGCATCGCAGAACGTCGCCGCCGACGCACTCGAAGGAGACCCCTTCGGATCCGCGGTCGTGGCATTCGTGGAGACCCACGGAGCCTGGTCCGGCACCGCCGCACAACTCCTGGACCTCATCCCGCCCCCGGACGGCTACCACCCCAAGTGGCCCAAGGACGCCACCCGCGCCGGCGGACAGCTCAAGCGTCTCGCGCCGATGCTGCGGTCGGTCGGGATCACGTTCGACGACTCCCAACGGTCCGCGGACCGGGCACGGCAACGCCTCTACACCCTGGCGTCTCCAGAGATTGCCCGCAATCCAGCGTCCGCAGCGTCCTTAGCGTCCGCAACCCCCTCCGACCAGCACAAACATGCGGACGCTAGCGCCAACACCAGCGTCCGGTCAGTGTCCGCACAGCGTCCGCAAGATCGGCTTGCGGACGCTGCGGACGCTGTTGCGGACACTGGCCACACCCCAGCGTCCGCAAGATCACAAGCCACTGACCAGTACAGACGACAGTCACCGGACGCTGCGGACACTGCGGACGCTGGGATGCAAGCAATCTCTGGCTACCGCCTCCGGTGCGCCACCTGCGAACAGCCCATGGACCCCGCCCTCACCGCAGCCGGTCACCTCACCCACCCCGACTGCTGAACGTGCCAGGACGACCATTTGCCCGCCCGCCAAGGAGAAGACTCCATGCCTAGCAGTCAGCAGATGCTCAAGCTCCCCCAGGTACTCACCGAACTCGGCATGTCCCGGGCCGCCTTCTACCGCATGCGCGCCCGAGGCAAAGCACCTCGGCTCGTGAAACTCCCTAATGGTCACCTCCGAGTTCGCCGCGCCGATCTGGACGACTGGCTGAACAAACTCGACTCGCCCACGTACTGATCCACCCCGACGGCCCGCCGCACACCACGCGGCGGGCCTTCGCACGTCTCGGTCAAGAGAGGAACCCCGTGGCATACACCTTCGAAGTCCGCATCTGGGCCGTCCGGCAGCGCAAGGACCGCGGCCAGACCACCGCTGAACTCCGCTGGAAGGTCGGCAGCACACCGCACTCCCAGACCTTCCGCACCAAGACCCTCGGCGACGGCCGCCGCGCGGAGTTGCTGGGAGCCGTACGCAATGGCGAGCAGTTCGACGAAGTCACAGGCCTGCCAGTGTCCGAACTGCGGCGCCGCAACGACGTGAGCTGGTACCAACACGCGCGCGACTACATCGAGATGAAGTGGCTCGCTTCGCCCGCCAAGACGCGCACCACCCTGGCCGAAGCGATGGCCAGCGCGACACCCGCTCTCGTCAGCACCCACCGCGGGATGCCCGAACAGAGGGAACTCCGCAGGGCGCTCTACAGCTGGGCCTTCAACATGAACCGCTGGAAGGAGGACCCGCCGGCCGAAGTACAGCGTGTCCTTGACTGGGTGGAGGGCCACACCGTACCGATGAACGCACTGGAAGACCCGCTGCTGCTGCGCAAAGTACTCAACGCCTTCACGCTGCGACTCGATGGGGAGGCAGCGGCTGCATCGGTGATGCGTCGCAAGCGTGCCATCTTCCACAACGCCCTCGGCTTCGCTGTTGAGGCCAGGAGGCTGGCCGTCAATCCACTCCCCCAGGTGCAGTGGTCACTTCCTGCACCAGTCGATCAGGTGGATCCCGGCTGCGTCGTCAACCCCAAGCAGGCGCGGCAGCTCCTCAAAGCCGTGGAAGCCCAGGGCGCACGCGGTCGGCACCTGAAGACGTTCTTCGCGGTGCTGTACCACGCAGGTCTCCGCCCTGGCGAAGCCGTGTGGCTGCGACGGGTGAACTGTGAGCTGCCGCTGAAGGGCTGGGGCGTCCTGCATCTGGACGGCTCGCGTCCGCGGGTGGGCAGTTCGTGGACGGACTCTGGTACCGCCCACGATGAGCGGGGGCTGAAGTGGCGACCGCGGAAAGACGTACGCCACGTGCCGATTCCGCCGGCGCTGGTGGCCATGCTCAGTGAGCACCTGGACACGTACGGCACGACGCACGACGGTCGGCTGTTCCAGACCGCCCGCGGGGGCATCGTCCAGGAGAGCGGCTATGGCGAGGTGTGGGCACGAGCCCGGAAGAGTGCATTCACCCCGGAGCAGCACGCGTCGCCCTTGGCCGTACGCCCGTATGAGCTACGGCACGCGTGCGTCTCGCTGTGGCTGAACTCCGGAGTGGACCCCGTGGAGGTCGCCCGAAGGGCTGGTCATTCGGTCGCCGTACTGCTGAAGGTCTACGCAAAGTGCCTGGACGGTGCCACCGAGATGGCGAATGCCCGGATCGACGCCGCGCTCAAGCGCTGGAGGTAAGCGGGCTTGGCCGCAGCCGGGGGCAGCGGTAGTCCGAATCGTCCTCCAGCCCAGCCGTCGGAGGGATACAACGGTGATCGCAGTCCTTACGAGCCGCTAGGGGTATCAATGACCGTTTCGACACTCAACTTCACGGACGCCACGGACGCGGTCGACGCAGGCGACTACATGTGGAGCGAAGACATGCTTGCGCTGGAGGGCGAGCAGGCCGACTACGAACGCAGGAGAGCGGAGGCGGCCGGTAAGCATCGGGCACGTGGATACGCGCTCCTGTGCCAGGCTGCAGCGCAGCCAGACGGCCCTGAGGGCGACCGTCTCCGCAGCTTGGCCTCCCAAGAGCTGCGCCGGGCGAACGACCCTCTACCCGAGGCGAAGCGCGCTTTGGAACGGCTGGAGCGCATCGTTCTTGAGTCCTGCGGGCAGCCCGCCGTGCTTGTGAGGCCCAGCCTTCCCGATCACCGCGAGGTCTATCACCGCGACGCCGGCTGCAAGCACATCAGCGGTGGCGGCCGGTATCTGCTGAGCTGCGGGTGGACTCTGGTCGGTGCCGCGAGAGAGGTCGGATACCGAGCGTGCTCCCGGTGCGGGACCGGTCTGCGGTCGACCGCCCCGTAGCCAGGGTCGAAAGAGGCGCGGGAGTGCCCCACGCATGCCCCACGCGAGCTGGTCAGCATGTGATTCAGGGTGAGACAGACTGGGATCTAAGTAGCTTTTCGATCACTCGAACACCGGGAACGCCTGAGGGGCCTGCCACCAGCATCTCTGCTGGTCACAGGCCCCTCATCCATGTGGCGGCACGTGGATTCGAACCACGGTAGGCTAAGCCGACGGATTTACAGTCCGCTCCCATTGGCCGCTCGGGCATACCGCCATGGAATGACGCCGTGGACGTGGTCCGCTGTGTGCGGTGGTCTGTGGCGACGACGTAAACGATACCCGATGCGCGGGGGTGGTTCGCCACTGGATTGATCAGCGCGCTGGGGGGTGTGCGGTGGCTAGGGTGGTGGGTGACGGGCCGGCGACGGGCCGTGGGAAAGATCGATCGATGGAACGCCGATGGAACACAGTCAAGGAGCCCACTGAAGATGGCCGACTCCAGTTTCGACATCGTCTCGAAGGTCGAGCGGCAGGAGGTCGACAACGCCCTCAACCAGGCCGCGAAGGAGATTTCGCAGCGCTACGACTTCAAGAACGTCGGAGCGTCGATCGCGTGGTCGGGCGAGAAGATCCTGATGGAGGCGAATTCCGAGGAGCGCGTCAAGGCGATCCTGGACGTCTTCGAGACGAAGCTGGTCAAGCGCGGGATCTCGCTCAAGGCGCTGGACGCCGGCGAGCCGCAGCTGTCCGGCAAGGAGTACAAGATCTTCGCGTCGATCGAGGAAGGCATCTCGCAGGAGAACGCCAAGAAGGTCGCGAAGATCATCCGCGATGAGGGGCCGAAGGGCGTGAAGGCCCAGGTGCAGGGGGACGAGCTGCGGGTCAGCTCGAAGAGCCGGGACGACCTGCAGGCGGTGCAGGCGCTACTCAAGGGCAAGGACCTGGACTTCGCGCTGCAGTTCGTCAACTACCGCTGAGACCACCGCCGACCCCGGCGGCCGGGGCCGTCAGGGCGCGCAAGGCGCCCCGGCGGCCCTTCCGCTTGCCCTACTGGGCGGCCTGGAGTTCCTTGACCACGGCGAGGGCGTCGTCGATGTGGCCGCCGATGTTCATCATCGAGGAGAAGGCGTGGCGGATGACGCCGTCCCGGTCGATGACGAAGGTGATGCGGCCCGGGATCACGCCGCCGAGCGTGGCGGCGCCGTACTGCTTGCGTACGGCCCGGCCGGCGTCCGAGAGCAGGGTGAAGGGCAGTTCGTGCCGCCCGGCGAATTTCTCGTGGGACGCCACCGAGTCCGAGCTGACGCCGATCACCACGGCTCCGGCGTCCGTGAAGCTCTCGTAGCTGTCGCGGAAGCTGCACGCCTCGGCGGTGCAGCCGCGGGTGTTGTCCTTGGGGTAGAAGTAGAGCACCACGACCTTCTCGCCCAGGAAGTCGCTGAGTGCCACCTGCTGCCCGGACTGGTCGGGGAGTGTGAAGTCAGGTGCCTTGTCGCCGACTTGCAGGGTGCCCATGGGTCATCTCCTTGACGTCGCGGCAGCATTGCCGGTCGGCTCCCATCCTCGCGCAACGGCGGGCGTACGCAGTCCCCGGGTGCCCGCGGTCCACGGCTGGTCCTCGGCGGTACGCAGCAGCGCGGCCTACGCCTGGTCCTCGGCCGTACGCAGCAGCGCGGCCAGCAGCGTCGCCAGCTCGGCCCGGCCGTCGGCGCCCAGCGTCGCGGCCAGTTCGGCTTCCACGGCTTCCACGATGCCGCGGGCAGTGGCCAGTGCGAGGCGGCCGGATTCGGTGATGCGCAGGGCGTAGCGGCGGCGGTCCTGGGGGTCGCGGTCGCGGACGACCTGGCCGGCCCGCTCCAGGTCGTCCACCACCTGGAGCACCGCCTGCTCGCTGATGGCCAGCCGCCGGGCGAGCTGCTGCTGCGAGAGGGCCTCGTCGGCCACGACGGCCAGCGCCCCGAAGTGCCGGGGGTGCAGGCCGCTGCCCGCGAGGGCGGCCTCGACGCGGTGGCGCACGGAGTGGTGGGCCTGGGTTATCAGGGCACCGGTGCGGTGGGGTGGGGGTGCGGGACGGGACATCAGTCGCGCGAGCAGGGTGTCGAGGCGGTCGCGCTCGGCGGCGGCCAGCGCCGCGGTGAGCCGGTCGTCGGCGGCGGACACCGCCGGGTCCATCGCCTTGACGGCGGCCCTGCCGTCCTCGGTGAGCGCCAGGACGTACGAGCGGCGGTCGTCGGGGTTGCGCGCCCTGGTGACCTGGCCCGCGGCCTCGAAGCGGTCGATCAGCTTGACCATCGTGGTGCGGTTTATGCCGAGCCGGTCGCCGAGGTCCTGCTGCGAGTAGGCGGCGCCGGGCTCGCCGAGCGCGTCGAGCACCTGGAAGTCGCGGAAGCTGCCGGCGCCGTCCGCGGTGTCGCGGAGGTCGGGGGCGAGGCGGGTGGCGAGGACGTACGCACTGCGGAGCAGACACGCGGCGTAACCGGCGAGGCAGGGCGGCGGACCCACGCCGGCGGCTTGCCTGCTGAGCGCGTCAACGTCGACCACCGTGCACCTCCGCAGCCGAGACTAGCAGGGCGCAGCCGTCTGACCAGGGGTCCGACCGGTCCGGACGGGATCCGGCGGGGCCTCGCGCGACCGGTGTGGCACGGGAGGCGCGCGGTGGCGGCAGCGGGCCGCGCGCTCGGCGCGTGCCGTCACTCGAAAGCCCTCTCCGCTTCCGCCCGGCCACGTCGTGGTCGGATACTGGTGGTGACAGGCTGATATGGCCGAGAGACGGGTAGAGGTGCTGACCATGGGTGTACTCAGGTTGGTGTTGAACGTCCTGTGGTTGATCTTCTGCGGAATCTGGATGGCGATCGCCTACACCGTCGCCGCCCTGATCTGCTTCCTGCTGATCGTCACCATCCCCTTCGGGGTGGCCGCCCTGAGGATCGCCGGCTACGTCCTGTGGCCCTTCGGCCGGACGACGGTGGAGCGCCTCGACGCCGGGGCGCCGTCCTTCGCCGGCAATGTGGTCTGGCTGATCTTCGCGGGCTGGTGGCTGGCCCTCGGGCACCTGATCACCAGCATCCCGCTGTTCGTCTCGATCATCGGCATCCCCTTCGGCTGGGCGAACCTCAAGCTCATCCCGGTCTCCCTGATGCCGCTGGGGCGGGAGATCGTGCCGAGTGACGAGGCCTTCGGAAGGGTCGTCTGACCCGCTTCCGCAAGGCCCGTCCGTCAGCGGCCGCCGGCCATCTGCTCCAGGCGGGAGATGCGCTCGGCCATCGGGGGGTGGGTCGAGAAGAACTTGGACGCGTCACCCGGGCGGAACGGGTTGGCGATCATCATGTGGCTGGCGGTCTCCAGGCGCGGCTCGGGCGCCAGCGGCCGCTGCTTCGTGCCGGCGTCGAGCTTGCGCAGGGCGGACGCCAAGGCCAGCGGGTCGCCGGTCAGGCGGGCTCCCGAGGCGTCGGCTTCGTACTCCCGCGAGCGGGAGACGGCGAGCTGGATCACTGAGGCGGCTATCGGGCCGAGGATCATCATCAGCAGCAGACCGATGATGCCGGGGCCCTCGTCCTCGTCCGAGCCGAAGAGCCAGGCGAAGTTGACCAGGAAGACCACGACGGAGGCCAGGGTGCCCGCGACGGAGGAGATGAGGATGTCGCGGTTGTAGACGTGGCTCAGCTCGTGGCCGATGACGCCGCGCAGCTCGCGCTCGTCGAGGATGGCCATGATGCCCTCGGTGCAGCAGACCGCGGCATTGCGCGGGTTGCGGCCGGTGGCGAAGGCGTTGGGCGCCTCGGTCGGCGAGATGTACAGCCGGGGCATGGGCTGCCGGGCGGCCGTCGACAGCTCGCGCACGATCCGGTAGAGCGCGGGCGCCTCGAACTCGCTGACCTGGCGGGCGCGCATCGCGCGTAGCGCGAGCTTGTCGCTGTTCCAGTACGCGTACGCGTTGGTGCCCAGGGCGATGACGAGCGCCACGATGAGCCCGGTCCGGCCGAAGAAGCTGCCGATGCCCAGGATGAGTGCGGACAGGCCACCGAGGAGTACGGCGGTCTTCAACCCGTTGTGCCGGCGGTGCACGTGCCCTCCAGATTCTGCGGTGTGCCGAGGGTGCTCTTTCCTAAGGAGAACCTCCTGCACTGCTCAACGCCACCGGGGCGGCGCTAGTTCCCTTGTGCCTACCGGTGCGTACGGGCGGCGACCGGCCCGCGGGCCGGGGCCGGAGCGGTCAGAGCAGGGCGCCCTGGGCGTAGCGCAGGATCAGCTGCGGGGCCCCCGAGAGGGCCACGCCGGCCACCGCGGTCAGGGCGACGGCCAGCGCGAGCCCGGCGGGGGTGCGCACCGCGACCGCGCCCGCGGGGGTCGCCACCGCGTCGGCACGCTCCGGCGCCGCGGTGAAGAGCAGGGCCGTCCAGCGCAGGTAGTAGACCAGGGCGATCACGACGTTCACCGCCATGATCACCGCGAGCCAGCCGTGCTGGGCGCCGACCGCGGAGGAGAAGACGGCGACCTTGGCGAACAGGCCGATCACACCGGGCGGCAGTCCGGCCAGGCACAGCAGGAAGAAGGCCAGCGCGAGGGCCGCGGCGGGGCGGGCGGCGTACAGGCCGCGGTAGTCGGTGAGGCGACTGTGCGGGGCGGTGCGCTCGACCAGGGCGACGACGGCGAAGGCGCCGAGATTCACCACGGCGTACATCAGCGCGTACGCGACGGTGGTGCCGATCTCGTGGGCCGGGTCGTCGGCGGACGCGGCGGCGGCGAGCGGGACCAGCAGATAGCCCGCCTGGCCGATCGAGGACCAGGCCAGCAGCCTCACCGCGCCACGTGGCACATGGGGCCGCTGCCGGAGGGCGCCGACATTTCCCACGGTCATGGTGAGCGCGGCCAGTACCCCGATCGCCGGGCCCCACACGTGGGAATACGGGCGGAAGGCGACGACGGTGACCAGGATCAGCCCCGAGAAGCCGGCCGCCTTGCCGACGACCGACAGATACGCGGCGACCGGCAGCGGCGCGCCCGCATAGGTGTCGGGCACCCAGAACTGGAAGGGGGCGACGGCCAGCTTGAAGGCGAAGCCGACCAGCGTGAGGGCGACGCCGGCCCTGGCCAGGGTGTGCAGCTGGTCGGGGGTGTGGGTGAGGCCGGCCGCGACGGCGTTCAGCTGCAGGGTGCCCGTGGCGGCGTAGACGAAGCTGATGCCGAGCAGGGAGACGGCGGTGGCGGTCACCGAGGTCAGGAAGAACTTGAGGGCGGCCTCGCTGGACAGCCGGTCGTCGCGGCGCAGGCCGACCAGGGCGAAGGCGGGCAGCGTCGTCACCTCCAGGGCGACGATCAGCGTGGCCAGGTCGCGGGAGGCGGGCAGCAGGGCGGCGCCGGCGGCGGAGGACAGCAGCAGGAACCAGTATTCACCTGCCGGCATCCGCTCCAGGGTGCCGATCGACAGCAGCGCGGTGAGCAGCGCCCCGCCCAGCACCAGGACCTGGATGACCAGCGTGAAGTGGTCGGCGGCGTAGGAGCAGCCGCCGGTTCCCGGCTGGCAGAAGGTCGTGCGGTGCCCGTCGCGCAGCGGGATCACGGTGAGCGCGGCGGCGGCGAGCCCGGCGGCGGTGACCCAGCCCAGCAGCGGTTTGCGCTCCGCCGGCAGGAAGAGGTCGGCGACCAGCACGGCCACGGCGAGCGCGGCCGGGATGAGCACGGGGGTGAGCGCCGTCCAGTCGACGGGCTGCACGAGGGATGCCATCAGTGGCCTCCGAGCAGGGAGCGTACGGCCGGGTCGGTGAGCCCGAGCAGGGCGGCGGGCCACAGGCCGGCCAGGACGGTGAGGGCGGCCAGCGGCGTCCAGGCGGCGAATTCGTACGCCTTGACGTCGGCGAGCGCGGGCCGCAGCTCGGTGGTCTCCCGGTCGCCCATGCAGACCCGGCGGACCACGGTCAGCAGGTAGCCGGCGGTCAGCAGGGTGCCGAAGGCGGCGATGGCGGTGAAGGTCAGGTACGCGGGGCGGCTCAGGCCGGGGCCGGGGTCGAACGCGCCGAACATCGCGAGCATCTCGCCCCAGAACCCGGCCAGGCCCGGCAGCCCGAGCGAGGCGACGGCGGCGAAGGCGAGCAGGCCGCCGAGCCGGGGGGCGCGGCCGTAGAGGGCGGCGCCGGTGCGTCCGGCGAGCTGGTCGAGGTCGCTGGAGCCGTAGCGGTCCTTGACCGCGCCGACCAGGAAGAAGAGCAGGCCGGTGATCAGGCCGTGGGCGATGTTGGCGAAGAGCGCGCCGTTGACGCCGGTGGCGTTCAGCGAGGCGATGCCGAGCAGCACGAAGCCCATGTGGCCGACGGAGGAGTAGGCGATGAGCCGCTTGAGGTCGCCGCCGTTGCCGCGGCGGGCGAGCGCGAGGCAGGCGAGCGAGCCGTAGATGATGCCGACCACGGCGAAGGCGGCCAGGTAGGGGGCGAAGGTCTGGATGCCGCCCGGCGTGTCGGGCAGCACGATCCGCACCAGGCCGTAGGTGCCCATCTTCAGCAGCACGCCGGCCAGCAGCACGGAGCCGACGGTGGGGGCGGCGGTGTGGGCGTCCGGGAGCCAGCTGTGCAGCGGCCACATCGGGGCCTTGATCGCCAGGCCGAGGCCGATGGCGAGGACCGCGATCAGCTGCGTGGAGTGACTGAGGTGTGACCCGTTGTCAGTGGCGAGTGCCACCATGTCGAATGTGCCCGCTTTCACCCCGATGAGGAGCAGGCCGAGCAGCATGATCACGGAGCCGAGGAGGGTGTAGACGATGAAGCGCAGGGCCGATCGTTCCCGGTCGCCGCCGCCCCAGCGGGCGATCAGGAAGTACATCGGGATGAGGACCGTCTCGAAGGCCAGGAAGAACAGCATCAGGTCGAGCACGGAGAAGGTGGCCAGCGTGCCCGCTTCCAGCAGGAGCAGCAGCGCGACGAAGGATTTGGCGGAGCCGCCGGCCGGCAGGTGGAAGTAGGAGTAGAGCGCGCACAGGAAGGTCAGCAGCGCGGTCAGCACCACGAGGGGAAGGGAGATGCCGTCGATGCCCAGGTGGAGGTGGATCCGCAGTGCGGGGATCCAGTTGAGGTCCGTGCCGGCCTGCATCGTCGCCGGGTGGTCGTGGTCGAAGCCGGCCGCGAGCACGACGGACAGGATCAGGACGGCGCCCGTCACGGTCACCCCGTGCCGCAGCACCGCCTGGTCGGGGCCGCGGCCCCGCAGACCCGGCGGCGGCGGGAGCAGGGCGCCGGCCGAGCCGAGCAGCGGCAGCACGACGATCGCCGCGAGGATGTACTGGAGTGCGGTGTCGTTCACTGGTTCTCAGCCTCCGACGGCGACGAGGACGGCGAGCACCACGGCACCGGCCAGCAGCGCGCTGAGGTAGGTCTGGACGTTTCCGTTCTGGGCCCTGCGGACGGCGGCGCCGAGCAGCCGCGGGGTGCCGCCGGCGGCGCGGACGTAGGTCTCGATGACCTCGCGGTCCAGGAAGCGGACCAGGTTCGCGGCGGCGAGCACCGGGCGGACGAAGAGCGCGCTGTAGACGGCGTCGAGGCGGAAGCCGTGGGCGGCGAGCGGGTGCAGCGGGCCGAGCAGCAGCCGGCCCGGGTCGCCGGGGTCGTCGGCGGCGGCGATGTCGCCGTAGATCTCCTCGTGGGTGGCCACCGCCTCGATCTCGATGAGCGCGGGCTCCGCGTCGGGATCGGCGGCGACGACCGCTCCTACGGGTACGGACCCGCGGGTCGCGGTGGTCGCGGACCAGGCGCCGTAGGTGATGAGGACGCCCACCAGGGCGAGTCCGGTACCGAGGACGGAGGTGAGCAGGGTCGGGCCGAGCGGGGCGCCGCCGAACCAGTCGGGCAGCTCGCGGTAGGTGAGGCCGCCGAAGGCCAGGGTGGGGACGGCCAGCACCCACAGCACCGTGGTCATCACGACGGGCTGCCTGCCGTGGTCGGCGACGTCGGGGCCGCTGCCGCGGAAGGCCAGCAGGAAGAGCCGGGTGGCGTAGCCCGCGGTGAGCAGGGCCGCGGTCAGTCCCGCGACGAGCACGGTCCAGCCGACCGCCGACGGCACGTGCGCGGTGTCGCCGGAGGAGGCGTGCTCGGCGGCTCGCAGCACCGACTCCTTGGAGAAGAAGCCGGACAGCGGGGGAAGGGCGGCGAGGGCGGCGAGGGCCAGGCCCATGGTCCACATGGCGTCGGGGACGCGTTTGCCGAGCGAGCCCATCCGGGACATCGCGGTGAGCGAGTTGGTGCCGGCGGCGTGGATGACGACGCCCGCGCCCAGGAAGAGCAGGGCCTTGAAGGCACCGTGCGAGAGGAGGTGGAAGACGGCGGCGTCGCGGTCGCCGACGGCCAGCGCGCCGGCCATGTAGCCGAGCTGGCCGATCGTGGAGTAGGCCAGCACGCGTTTGATGTCGTCCTGCGCGAGGGCGGCGAGCGCGGAGCCGACCATCGTCACGGCGGCCGTCGCGGCGAGCACGGCCAGTGCGGCGGCCGACGCGGTGAACACCGGCAGCAGCCTGGCGACCAGGTAGATGCCCGCGGCGACCATGGTGGCCGCGTGGATCAGCGCGGACACCGGGGTGGGGCCGGCCATGGCGTCGGGCAGCCAGGTGTGCAGCGGGAACTGCGCGGACTTGCCGGCGACGCCCGCGAGCAGCAGCAGCGCGACCACGGTGGGGTGGTGCAGCTGCCCGTGGGAGGCGGCGTCGAGGATGCCGGTGATGCGGAAGGTGTGCGCGTCGGAGGCGAGCGCGAACACCCCGATCAGGAAGGGGACGTCGCCGAGCTTGGTGACCAGGAAGGCCTTGATCGAGGCGGCGCGGGCGGTCTCGGTCTCCCAGTAGTGCCCGACCAGGAAGTAGGAGCAGATGCCCATCACCTCCCAGCCGACGAGCAGCACCATCAGGTCGCCGGTGTAGACGACCAGCAGCATCGCGGAGGTGAAGAGCGAGACCAGGGCGGCATACGACGGGTAGCGCGGGTCGTCGCGCAGGTAGGCGACGGAGTAGAGCTGCACGCAGGTCGCGACCAGGCCGACCAGGACGGCGACCAGGACCGAGAAGCCGTCCAGGTGCAGGGCCACGTCGATCGGCACGGACCCGGTGACGGTCAGCCGGTGCGCGCCGTCGGTGGGGGCGCCGGTGCCCTGCCGGGCGGCGACGACCGCGGCGAGCACGAAGGAGGTCGCGACGGGCAGCACGGCCAGCGGGCGGACGAAGCCGGGTGCGCGCCCGCCGAGCAGCAGTCCGGCGGCCGCGGCCAGGAAGGGCAGGAGGGGTACGAGCGCGGCAAGGGCGATCAGGGTCACGCGGTGGCCTCGGCCTTCTCGTCGTCGGCCGCGGGTGCGGGCCTGGCGTCGGTTGCGTCGGGCCCGTGCGGGACCTCGGGCCCGTGCGGTTCCGCGAGGCCGGTGAGCCGGTCGATGTCGGAGCTGCCGCGGTGGCGGAAGACCAGCAGCACGATCGCCAGGCCGAGGCCGATCTCGGCGGCGGCGATGGTGATGGTGAAGAGGGTCAGCGCCTGGCCGGCGTGCAGGGTGTCGCGCAGCCAGACGTCGAAGGCGACCAGGTTGAGGTTGACGGCGTTGAGCATCAGCTCGACGGACATCAGGACGAGGATCGCGTTGCGGCGGGCGAGCACACCGTAGAGGCCGACGCAGAAGAGGAGGACGGCGAGGACGGCGGGATAGGCGAGGTGCATCAGGTGTGCTCCTTGCCTGCGGCGGGGGCCGGGACGTCGGCGGTGTCGGCCGGAGTGGCGGTGTCGGCCGGAGTGGCGGTGTCGGCCGGGGAGCCGGTGTCGCGGCGGGACAGCACGATCGCGCCGACCAGCGCGGCGAGCAGCAGCACCGACAGCGCCTCGAAGGGCAGCACCCAGTGCCGGAAGAGGCTCTCGCCGGTGGCGCGGGAGGAACCCTGCACGGCGCCGTGCAGATTGATCCAGGTGGTGCGGAAGGCGTCCACCACCACCCACACCAGGGCGGCCGCGGCGGCGGCCGCGACGCCGAGGGCGACAAGCCGGTTCTCGGAGTCTGCGTCGGCGGAGCGGCCGATGGGCGCCTTGGTCAGCATCAGGCCGAAGAGCAGGAGGACGACGACGGAGCCGACGTAGATCAGGACCTGCACCCAGGCGATGAATTCGGCGGTGAGCAGCAGGTACTCGACGGCGAGGCCGCCGAGCGCGACGACCAGCCACAGGGCGGCGTGCACCAGCTGCCGGGTGGTGACCGTCAGCAGGGCGGCGCCGAGGGTGGCGAGGCCGATGAGCACGAAGGTGATCTCGACGCCGGTCGGGGACAGGAAGCCGGGGTGGGCGGCGGCGCTGAGGTTCACGCGTCACCCTTTCCCTGGTCGTCGCTCCGGTCGCTCCGGTCGGACTGCTCGCCTTGCTCCGCCTGCTCGCCCTGCCCGGGCTCGGCAGTCGCTGCCGCGGCGGCCGCGGCCGCTGCCGCCTTGTCCGCGGCCTTGCGGGCCGCGGCGATCTCCTTCGGCTCCTCCGCGGCGGGGTCGAGCGCGGGCGGCGCGGGCACCGTCCACATCCAGTCGCGCAGCTTGTCGCGCTCGTGGGTCAGGTCGAGGATGTCCGATTCCGCGTACTCGAACTCCGGTGACCAGAACAGCGCGTCGAAGGGGCACACCTCGATACAGATACCGCAGTACATGCACAGGGCGAAGTCGATGGCGAATCGGTCGAGCACGTTACGGCTGCGCTCGCGCCCGCCGGGAGCGGCCGGCGGGGCGGTCTCCTTGTGGGAGTCGATGTAGATGCACCAGTCGGGGCACTCGCGCGCGCACAGCATGCAGACCGTGCAGTTCTCCTCGAACAGCGCGATCACGCCGCGGCTGCGCGGCGGGAGTTCGGGCAGCGCGTCCGGGTACTGGGCGGTGACGGAACGCTTCGTCATGGTCCGCAGGGTGACGGCCAGGCCCTTGGCGAGACCGGACCCTGGAATGCCGGAGAGAGGAGCCATGGCTAGGAGATCACCACCTTGACGACGCCGGTGAGGGCGATCTGCGCGAGGGACAGCGGGATGAGCACGGTCCAGGCGAGCTTCTGCAGCTGGTCCTCGCGCAGCCGCGGGTAGCTGACCCGCAGCCAGATCACGACGAAGGCCAGCAGCGCGGTCTTGACCAGTGTCCACAGCCACCCGGCGCTGCCCGACCACGGGCCGTGCCAGCCGCCGAGGAAGAGCACGGTGGTCAGTGCGCACAGCACGACGATGCCGGCGTATTCGGCGAGCAGGAACAGCGCGAAGCGCAGCCCGGTGTATTCGGTGTAGGCGCCGAAGATGATCTCGGAGTCGGCGACCGGCATGTCGAACGGCGGCCGCTGGAGTTCGGCGAGCCCGGCGGTGAAGAAGACGACGCCGCCGACGAGCTGCCAGGGCGTCCACCACCAGTGGTAGCCGTCGACGATGCCGGGCAGCGACAGGGTGCCGGCCGCCATCGCCACGGAGGCGGCGGTCAGCAGCATCGGCAGCTCGTACGCCATCAGCTGGGCGGCCGTCCGCAGGCCGCCGAGCAGCGAGAACTTGTTCGCCGACGCCCAGCCGGCCATCAGTGAGCCGAGCACGCCGACACCCATCACGGCCAGGACGAAGATCAGCCCGGCGTCCACGGTCTGCCCGACGAAGCCGTCGGGGCCGACCGGGATCGCGATGAGCACCAGCAGATACGGCAGCAGGGCCACGGCAGGCGCGAGCTGGAAGACCCGGCGGTCGGCGTCGGCCGGGACGATGTCCTCCTTCTGGGCGAATTTCACCCCGTCCGCGACGAGCTGCGCCCAGCCGTGGAAACCGCCGGCGTACATCGGGCCGAGCCGGCCCTGCATGTGCGCCATGACCTTGTGCTCGGTCTGGCCGACCAGCAGCGGGAGGACCAGGAAGACGACGAGGACGGCGATCAGCCGCAGCACGACGTCGAGCGTGTCGTTCATGCGGGATCGCCTCCTTCTGCGGGCGGTTCCTTCGGCGCGGGCGCTTCAGGCGCGGGCGCCGGTTCAGCGGCGGGCGGCTCGGGCGCGGGCGGCTCCTGCGGAGCCGGGTCCTTCGGGGCCGGGGCCCCCGGGGACGGGTCTTTCGGGGCGGGGGCCTCCGGGGCCGGCGGTGCGGCCGGAGTCCCGGCCGGCGGCTCCTGCGGAGCCGGCTTCTCCGGAGCCGGGCGCTGCCAGGGCGCGTCCTGGCCCTGGCTCGCGGAGCCCTCGGTCACGCTGCGGGCGCGGCGGGCCGGGCGTTCGCCGGGGGCCGCGGCGCCACGGGCGGCGCGGGCCGGGCGGGCGGGGGCCGGCGGGAGCTGGCCCTTGAGCGGGCCCCACTCGTTCGGGTCGGGCACCCCGGGCGGCTGCATCTGCCGCCGCTTGGGGCCGCCGTCGTGCGACTCCCCCGGCTCCTTCGCACCCGGCCAGGCCTTGGCGACCCGGGCGGCGAGCACGAAGTCCTTGCGCAGCGGGTGCCCCTCGAACTCCTCGGGCAGCAGCAGCGGCGCGAGACCGGGGTGCCCGGTGAAGGCGACGCCGAACATCTCGTGCGTCTCCCGCTCGTGCCAGGCCGCGCCCGGGTGGACGCCGGTCGCGGTGGGCAGGGCGGGGTCGTCGTACCCGACGGTCGTACGCAGCAGCAGCCGCCGTACGCCGCCGCCCTCCGAGCCGCCGCCCAGGGCCACCACGTGCGCGCAGACCCGGAAACCGGTGCCGGGCTCGTCGACCGCGCTCAGCCAGTCGAAGAAGGTGCAGCCCAGCTCGTCGCGGGCGGTGGTCAGCGCCGCCTCCCACGACTCGGGCGGCACGTCGACGGTCAACAGGTCGTACGCCTCCTCGGCGGTGGCGCCCGCGCCGAAGATGTCCGCGGCCTCGCGCGGCAGCCAACCGGTCACGGCGTGTCCCCGGCGTCCGCGGCGGGCGGCGCGGGCGCGGTGACGAGCCCGCTGGTCAGCGCCTGGACGGAGGGCTTGGCGGGCGCGTACCGCTCCCCCAGCGACTCGCGGGCGATCTTCTCCTGGAGCTTGAGGATGCCCTGGAGCAGTGCCTCGGGCCGCGGCGGGCAGCCGGGGACGTAGACGTCGACCGGGATGATCTGGTCGACGCCCTTGGTCACCGAGTACGAGTCCCAGTACGGGCCGCCGCAGTTGGAGCAGGCGCCGAAGGAGATGACGTACTTCGGCTCGGGCATCTGCTCGTAGAGCCGCTTGACGGCCGGCGCCATCTTGTCGGTCACCGTGCCCGAGACGATCATCAGGTCGGCCTGCCGCGGCCCCGGCGCGAAGGGGATCACGCCGAGCCGGATGAAGTCGTGCCGCGACATGGACGCGGCGATGAACTCGATGGCGCAGCACGCGAGCCCGAAGTTGAAGACCCACAGGCTGTAGCGGCGGCCCCAGTTCAGGACCACCTTCATGGGCTGCGGCGCGAGCCGGGACAGCGTGCCGAGCCGGCGCGGCTCGGGCAGCAGCTCGGGGGGCGCGACGGAGGCACCGCCCGGCGCGCCCGAGGCGGCGGGATCGGCCGGGGTGGCGCCCGGGGCGGCGGGGGTCAGGTCCATTCCAGGACGCCCTTCTTCCAGGCGTAGAGCAGCCCGACGGCGAGGAAGCCGAGGAAGACGAACATCTCCACCAGCGTCGCGCCCCCGTAGCCGGGCGCGGCGAAGACCGTCGCCCAGGGGAAGAGGAAGATCGCGTCGACCGCGAAGATCACGTACAGGAAGGAGTACACGTAGTAGCGGATCTGGGTGTGCGCCCAGTCCCCGCCGACCGGGTCGACCCCGCACTCGTAGGTGAGCATCTTCTCCGGCGTCGGCACGACCGGCCGCAGCAGGCGGCCGGAGGCGAAGGCGACGGACACGAAGAGCACACCGACGACCGCGACCAGGCCGACCACCGAGTAGCCGTGGAAGTAGTCCACGTCCGTCCGCCCCTCGTTGACTCGTTCACTCATCGACCGGTGGTGTCCAGTTGATCCGGTGGATCTTTAGCCGATCTATACGGAGGGAGTCTAGGCCCTGGCCTGATCGGCTCCATCCGCCGCCGGTGCCTTCCGGCCCCGGGCCGTCCCCGTACCGGCCGACCTGGGGATAACCCCACCCACGTCCGGCCTACTCACCCCATGGCGCGGGAGGCCGCTTCCCCGGCAGGCTGGTGTCATGAACGCCTCGCCGCCCTCGACATACAGCAGCGCCACGGCCACGGCCACGGCGGCCGACCGGGCCGACCGGTCCGGCGGTGCGCCCCTCCCGCCGCCGCGTTTCGCCTTCGACGCCGTGACGTGGAAGGAGATCCTGAACCTGCTGCTGAATCTCCCGATGGCGATCGTCGGCTTCGTCTACGTCGTCACCACGCTGTCGGTCGGCGCGGGGCTGTCCGTCACCGTGATCGGGCTGCCGCTGCTCTCCGTGAGCCTGATCGGCTGCCGGATGCTCGGCGCCGTGGAGCGCGCCAGGGCGCGGGCGCTGCTGGGCGTGCAGATCGAGGAGCCGCGGCCGCTGCGGCCCGGCACCTTCGGCTTCCTGCCCTGGCTGTGGGTGACGCTCAAGGACCCGGTGGCCTGGCGGCACGCGCTGTATCTGGCGATCCGGCTGCCGTGGGGCATCGTCACCTTCGTCGTGACGCTGACCTCGCTCTTCGTCGCCTGGCCCGTCCTGCCGTTCCTGTCCCGCGGGATGTCGGCAGTGGACCGGGCGCTCGTCCGCGGGCTGCTCCAGCCGTCGGACGAGCTGGAGCAGCGGATCGCGGAGCTGGAGTCCGACCGCGGGGTGGTGGTCGACACCGCCGCTGCCGACCTGCGGCGCATCGAGCGCGACCTGCACGACGGCGCCCAGGCCCGGCTGGTCGCCCTGGCCATGGACCTGGGCCTGGCGCGGGAGAAGCTGCTCGAAGACCCCGAGGCCGCCGCCCGCATGGTCGACGAGGCGCACGGCGAGGTCAAGATCGCCCTGCAGGAGCTGCGCGACCTCGCCCGCGGCATCCACCCGGCGATCCTCACCGACCGCGGCCTCGACGCGGCGCTGTCCGCGGTCGCCGCCCGCTGCACCGTCCCCGTCACCGTGACCGTCGACCTGCCGGCCAGGCCGGCGGAGGCGATCGAGGGCATCGCCTACTTCACCGTCTCGGAGCTGCTGCAGAACGTCAGCAAGCACAGTGGCGCCGGGCACGCCTCCGTCGACGTCTGGCGGGACGCGGACCGGCTGATGGCCCAGGTCCGCGACGACGGGCGCGGGGGCGCCGACGTGGCGGCCGGCTCGGGCCTGGCCGGCCTCGCTGAACGCCTCGACTCCGTCGACGGGCTCTTCGTCGTCGCCTCCCCGCCGGGCGGCCCGACCGTCGTCACGGCCGAACTCCCCTGGCGCAACCGGGACTTCCGCCGGCCGTAGCGCACTTCCGCGACCGGGACCTCCGCGGGCCATAGAGCACTTCCGCGACCGGGACCTCCGCCGGCCGTAGAGCGCTTCCGCAACCGGGACTTCCGCCGGCCGTAGAGCGCTGCCGTCCGCGGTGGGGGAAGCGCCGTCCTCGGGGCTGGTAGGGGTAGCCCCACCCCCAAGAGACCGATGCGCACCATGGGGCCCGCGGCGGCGAAAGGCCAAGGTGGGGGGTATGACAAGCAGTGCGGAGAGGACGGGTCCGACCATGGCGTACGGCTACCAGGGGCAAGAGCAGGCGCGGCACAGGGTCCCGGCCGCGATACGCGCGCCCTTCGAGGCGCGGACCTGGCGCGAGTTCGGCTACGCGCTGCTGAACCTGCCGATGGCGATCACCGGCTTCGTGTGGACCGTCACGATGCTCTCGCTCAGCGCGGGCCTGCTCATCACCTTCGTGGGTCTGCCGCTGCTGGTGCTGACACTCGGCGGGTGCCGGGCGATCGGGCGGGTCGAGCGCGGCCGGGCGCGTGCGCTGCTGCTGCTGGACGTGGACGAGCCGGGGCCGGTCCGCACCAAGGGCCGCGGCTTCCTGGCCCGGATGGGCGCCCAGCTCGGCAGCGGCGTCAACTGGCGGCACGCCATCTACACCCTGCTGCACTTCCCGTGGGGCATCATCACCTTCACCGTCTCCGTCAGCCTCTTCACCTACGGGTGGGGCCTGCTGACGTACCCGCTCTGGCGCTGGGTCTTCCCGGTCTACTTCGGGCAGGACGGGCTGCAGATCTACGGCAGCGGTGACGGCCGGCACGGCTGGTGGCTGCACACCCCGGCGGACATGGTGCTGTGCGTGGTCGTCGGCGGGCTGCTGGTGCTGGTCACTCCGTGGGCCATCCGCGGGATGGCGCACGTGGACCGGATCCTGGTCCACGGCCTGCTCGGGCCGTCGCGGCTGGACGACCGGGTCACCGAGCTGGAGTCCGACCGCGGGGTCGTGGTCGACACCGCGGCCGCCGACCTGCGGCGCATCGAGCGCGACCTGCACGACGGCGCCCAGGCCCGGCTGGTGGCCCTGGCCATGGACCTGGGCTTGGCCAAGGAGAAGCTGCTGGAGGACCCGGCGGTCGGCGCCGCGATGGTCGAGGAGGCGCACGGCGAGGTCAAGATCGCCCTGCAGGAGCTGCGCGACCTCGCCCGCGGCATCCACCCGGCGATCCTCACCGACCGCGGCCTCGACGCGGCGCTGTCCGCGGTCGCCGCCCGCTGCACCGTCCCCGTCACCGTGACCGTCGACCTGCCGGCCAGGCCCGTGCCCGCCATCGAGGGCATCGCCTACTTCACCGTCTCGGAACTGCTGCAGAACGTCAGCAAGCACAGTGGCGCCGCGCGCGCCTCGGTCGACGTCTGGCAGGTCGAGGACCGGCTGATGCTCTACGTCTACGACAACGGGCGCGGCGGCGCCTCCCTGGCGGCCGGCTCGGGCCTGGCCGGCCTCGCGGAACGCCTCGACTCCGTCGACGGTGTCCTGGCCGTCGACTCCCCGGCCGGCGGCCCGACCCGTATCACCGCCGAGCTGCCCTGGCGGGCGTGACCCTTCCCGGGTCGCGCGGGCGGGGGGCGGCTCAGCGCGGATCCACCGCCAGGAGCGTCTTGCCCACCGTGCGCCCGGCCCGCATGGCCGCGAGGGCGGCGGCCGCCTCCGGCAGCGGATGTTCGGCGGTGACGTCGAGGCGGATCGCGCCCGAGGCCAGCAGGGCGAAGGCGGAGAGGGCGTGGCCGCGGACCGTGCGGGGGGCGCGGCGCGCGAGGTCGGCGATGTTGTAGCCGGTCAGGGAGCGGTTGCTCTTCCAGAAGGGGAGCACGGGGAGGGTGAGGTCGCCTTCGCGGGCCGCCTCGCCGTAGACGGCCAGCCGGCCGAAGGGGGCCAGCAGGGCAAGGCTGGCGAGCCGGGTCGTGCCGCCGACCGGGTCGAGGACGACGTCGAGGTCGCGCAGCCGGTCGGCGAAGGCGTCCCTGAGGTGGATCGCGTCGTAGCCGAAGCGCTTGGCGTAGGCGGCCTTCTCCGCCGATCCCACGGTCCCGTGCACCGCGGCGGCGCCCAGTGCCCGGGCGATCTGCGCGGCCGCGGAGCCGACTCCGCCGGCCGCCGCGTGGATCAGGACGGTGTCGCCGGCCCGCAGCCGGGCCGCGCCGGTCAGGACGCCGTAGGCGGTGGTCAGGACGAGGGCGGCGCCGCCGCCGTCCCGCAGCGATATCCCGTCCAGCGGGAAGACGAACTCGGCGGACGCGACGGCGTATTCGGCGTAACCGCCGCCGTCCGGCAGGTACGCGGCGACCGGGTCGCCGACCGCGAGGCCGCCGACGCCGGGCCCGAGCGCGGCGATCACGCCGGAGACCTCGAACCCGGGCACGTCCACCCCGCGCGGCCCGCTGGGCGGCCCGAAGTCGCCCAGCACGTGCTGGAGTTCGCCGTAATTGACGCCGGCGTACGCGACCCGGACGAGCACCTGCCCAGGTCCTGGCGCGGGAGCGGGCAGTTCCAGCTGCCGCAGCACCTCGGGGCCGCCGTTGACGTCGAATCCGACCGCGTGCACGCGCACTCCTCTCCCTGGCCGCCGCGCGTCAGATCGCGGCGCCCACCCGGCTGTCGGGCGCAACCTTGCCCACGGCAACCGTATTCCCCATTGGCCCGCCGATGCTGGGATGCTGGTCGGGTCAGTCGGACACGGGGGAGCGCGGAACGGTGGAGGACAAGGTGCGAGTGGTCATCGCCGAGGATTCGGTACTGCTGCGGGACGGTCTGACGCGGCTGCTGACCGATCGCGGCCACGACGTGGTGGCCGGTGTCGGCGACGCGGTCGGCCTGATCAAGGCGGTCGACGAACTCGCGGCGCAGGGCGCGGCACCCGACGTGGTCGTCGCCGACGTCCGGATGCCCCCCACCCACACCGACGAGGGCGTCCGCGCGGCGGTGCAGCTGCGCCGGGAGCACCCGGAGGTCGGCGTCCTGGTGCTGTCTCAGTATGTGGAAGAGCAGTACGCGACCGAGCTGCTCGCGGGCAGCAGCCGCGGGGTGGGCTACCTCCTCAAGGACCGCGTCGCCGACGTCCGCGAATTCGTGGACGCCGTGGTCAGGGTGGCCGAGGGGGGTACCGCCCTGGACCCCGAGGTGGTCGCCCAGCTGCTCGGCCGCAGCCGCAAGCAGCATGTGCTGGCCCATCTCACTCCGCGAGAACGCGAGGTGCTCGGCCTGATGGCCGAGGGGCGTACGAACTCGGCCGTCGCCAAGCAGCTGGTGGTCAGCGACGGGGCGGTGGAGAAGCACGTCAGCAACATCTTCCTGAAGCTGGGCCTGGCCCCAAGTGACGGGGATCACCGTCGGGTGCTGGCGGTGCTCACCTACCTCAACTCCTGAGGTACGCGGGCTTCGCTCCCGCAGGCGTATCGGTGGGCGAGACGGCGTCTCACGTGCTGGGACATTGGATCGTACGCGCGCCTCCCAGTTGCCCGGACGTCCGGGGAAGGCGAGCCTTACCGCCGTACGATGACCGGTGAGCCGCCGCCTCGAAGGAGGTCCGTTTCAGTGACCAGCCAGGTCAGCAGCCCCATCCCCGCGGGGACCGCGGAAGAGCCGCCGATCGTTGTCGACGTCGACGCATCAGGTGATCAGCGCAAACCGGCCAAAGAAACCAGGCGCCTCGACCGGGTGATTATCCGGTTCGCTGGTGATTCCGGTGATGGTATGCAGCTCACGGGTGATCGTTTCACGTCGGAGACGGCGTCGTTCGGTAATGATCTGTCGACGTTGCCGAATTTCCCGGCGGAGATCCGGGCGCCCGCGGGGACGTTGCCGGGGGTGTCGTCGTTCCAGTTGCATTTCGCGGACCATGACATCCTCACCCCGGGGGACGCACCGGATGTGCTGGTCGCGATGAATCCGGCGGCGTTGAAGGCGAATCTGGGTGATCTGCCGCGGGGTGCGGAGGTCATCGTGAACACCGACGAGTTCACCCGGCGGGCGCTGGCGAAGGTCGGCTGGTCGGCCAGCCCGCTGGACGACGACTCGCTGGCCGGCTTCGCGGTCCACCGGGTGCCCTTGACGACACTGACCCTGGAGGCCCTCAAAGACTCCGGCCTCGCACGGAAAGACGCCGAGCGGGCGAAGAACATGTTCGCTCTGGGATTGCTGTCGTGGATGTATCACCGCCCGACCGCGGGCACCGAAGCGTTTCTGTTGCGGAAGTTCGCGAAGAAGCCGGATATCGCGGCGGCGAACGTGGCGGCATTCCGGGCGGGCTGGAATTTCGGGGAGACCACCGAGGACTTCGCGGTGTCCTACGAGGTCGCACCGGCGTCGGCGGCATTCCCGCCGGGCACCTACCGGAACATCTCGGGGAATCTGGCCCTGTCCTACGGGCTGATCGCCGCATCGAAGCAGTCGGGCCTGCCGCTGTTCCTGGGCTCCTACCCGATCACCCCGGCCTCCGACATCCTCCACGAACTGTCCCGCCACAAGAACTTCGGGGTGCGGACCTTCCAGGCCGAAGACGAGATCGCCGCGATCGGCGCGGCCCTGGGCGCGGCGTTCGGCGGGGCACTGGCGGTCACCACGACCTCCGGTCCCGGGGTCGCGCTGAAGTCCGAGACGATCGGGCTCGCGGTGTCGTTGGAGTTGCCGCTGCTGGTGGTCGACATCCAGCGCGGCGGCCCCTCGACGGGCATGCCCACCAAGACCGAGCAGGCCGATCTGCTGCAGGCGATGTACGGCAGGAACGGTGAGGCACCCGTCCCGGTGATCGCCCCGGCCACCGCCGCGGACTGCTTCACCGCCGCCCTGGAAGCCGCCCGTATCGCGGTGGCCTACCGCACCCCGGTCTTCCTGCTCTCCGACGGCTACCTCGCCAACGGCTCCGAACCCTGGCGCATCCCCGCGGTCAGCGAACTCCCCCAGTTGCGGGTGGACTTCGCCACCGCCCCCAACCACACCGACCCCGACGGGACGCAAACCTTCTGGCCCTACCTGCGCGACCCGCAGACGTTGGCGCGGCCCTGGGCGGTACCCGGAACCGCGGGCCTGGAACACCGTATCGGCGGGATCGAGAAGCAGGACGGCACGGGCAACATCTCCTACGACCCGGCCAACCACGACCTGATGGTCCGCACCCGGCAGGCCAAAATCGCCGGCATCACCGTCCCCGACCTCCAGGTCGACGACCCCACCGGTGAGGCCACGACGCTGGTGCTGGGCTGGGGGTCGACCTACGGGCCGATCACCGCCGCGGTCCGGCGCATCCGCCGCACCGGGACACCCATCGCACAGGCCCACCTGCGCCACCTCAACCCCTTCCCCGCCAACCTCGCCCACACCCTGGCCGGCTACCGGCAGGTCATCGTCCCCGAGATGAACCTCGGCCAGCTCGCCCACCTGCTGCGCGCCGCCTACCTGGTCGATACCCGCTCCCTGACCCAGGTCACCGGCCTGCCCTTCAAAGCCGAACAACTCGCCCAGGCCATCACCGGGATCATGAAGGAGATTCGGCCATGACTGACGCCCTGACCCTGGTCCCCAAAGCCACCGCCACACAGACGATGAAAGACTTCAAATCCGACCAGGAAGTCCGCTGGTGCCCCGGCTGCGGCGACTACGCCGTCCTGGCCGCCGTCCAGTCCTTCATGCCCGAACTCGGCCTGGCCCGCGAGAACATCGTCTTCATCTCAGGAATCGGCTGCTCCTCCCGCTTCCCGTACTACATGAACACCTACGGCATGCACTCCATCCACGGCCGCGCCCCCGCCATCGCGACCGGACTTGCCACCTCCCGCCGCGACCTGTCGGTCTGGGTCGTCACCGGCGACGGCGACGCCCTCTCGATCGGCGGGAACCACCTCATCCACGCCCTGCGCAGGAACGTCAACCTCAAGATCCTGCTGTTCAACAACCGCATCTACGGCCTGACCAAAGGCCAGTACTCCCCCACCTCGGAGACCGGGAAGATCACCAAGTCCACCCCCATGGGATCCCTGGACGCCCCCTTCAACCCCCTCTCCCTGGCCATCGGCGCCGAAGCAAGCTTCGTGGCCCGCACCATCGACTCCGACCGCAAACACCTCCAGTCCGTCCTGCGCGCCGCCGCCGACCACCCCGGCACCGCACTGGTGGAGATCTACCAGAACTGCAACATCTTCAACGACGGCGCCTTCGACGCCCTGAAAGACTCCGCGACCGCCCACGAGGCCCTCATCCGCCTCGAACACGGCCAACCCATCCGCTTCGGCACCCCCGCACCCGACGGCCTGGGCTCCAAAGGCGTCATCCGCGACCCCGCGACCGGCGACCTGACCGTCGTGGACACCACCACCACCAACCCCGACCAGATCCTCATCCACGACGCCCACGCCACCAGCCCCACCACCGCCTTCGCCCTGACCCGCCTCG
>NZ_FRBI01000054.1 GCF_900142575.1 Actinacidiphila paucisporea | reverse complement strand
GTCTCGCCGCGGGACAGGTGGTAGAGGTAGAGCAGGTACCCGGCGGGGTTGTCCCCGGCTCCTGCGGCATACTGCCACCACAGGCGGGCGCTGTCCTGGGCGTCGGTGAGCTGGAGGATGCAGCCGACCAGCCGGGCGCCGCGTGGGGCGGGCAGCGACTCGGTGACCAGGTCGGTCAGCGAGGTGCTGGCGGTGTGGTTGACCACGGTCTCGCACAGCACCTGCAGGCCGCTGGCTGCGTTGTCGACGACCGTGTCGGCTTCGGCCGGCGGCGTACTGGCTGGGGGGCAGGTGTATCCGTAGGCGTAGCTGTCGCTGCTTTCGCAGGCGCATGCGCACCTGCTGCGGCCGTAGGCGGATGCGGATGTCACGTCTGCCGGTGCGGGTTCCTTGATCATCAAGGCTCCGGACAAAAGCTGGTCGATCGTGCTCACGGAGCGTTCTCCCCCGGGTTGGTGGTGCAGTTCAGATCCGCCTCGAGAATGCGGCGGCCGTGAAGGTCAAAGGCTGTGGCCAGGGCTGAGGGGACACCCATGACACGGGCGACGTCCTCTTCGGGCAGGCCGCACAGGCTCCGCAGGACGATCGCGTCCATCGGATTGTGCGGCAGCCGGCCTATGGCGGCGAACAGATCGATGGTCTCCTGCACGTGCTGGAACTGGTCGACCAGGCCGTCGGCGTCGAACTGCGTCGAGAACGCCGCCAGCGTCAGGTCGGGGTGACCGTCCGCCAGTTGCGTGGCGCGGCACAGGACCCGCTCGCGGAAGACGCTCCACGCGTAGCGGCCGACGTTCGGACTGCCCAGGGCCTGCTCCCAGGTCATCCAGAGGATGTCGAAGGTCTCGTCCACGACCAGTTCGGCGCAGTCGCCGACCACGAGGAACGCGCGGGCGAAGCCGATGTAGGCGTCGCGGACGTCGTGGGCCAGGGCGCGGTGGTCCAGCGGCTGCCGTTGCGGCTCCAGCAGAGGCACTTCCTTGACGCAGCCCTCGATCCAGGTCTCTTTCCTGTCCGCCTCGCGGGCGGCGTTCGCCCACAGCCGGCGCATCGGGACCATCGGCGCCCCCAGCGCCCGGCCCACGTTCGAGGTGATCTCCCAGCGTGGGTAGAGCCCCTTGCCGCGCAGCAGCTCCGAGATCCGCGGCTTGCTGTAGTTCGCCCGCCTCACGAGCTCGTCGAGCGTCAGGCCGCTGGCGCTGAACCGGCGCCGCGTCGGTTCCAGCCAGCCCCGGTGGGCTACACCTACGCCTTCGGAGATCGGCTCGGGGCGGCGGCCGCGCCGGTTGGCGGCCTCCGGATCAAGGGGGTCGGGTTGCTCCCAATGCTCTGGAACATCGAAGGAGGGACTCACCGGGCGCGCTCCTCGCCTGCCGCAGCCTCATCGCCGTGGGCTTCGCCGATCGCGTCGGCGGGCAGCTGCTTCGAGGTGAGCAGCGGGGGGCCGTCGCCCAGGGCCGCGGCGATCTGCTGAACAAGCAGTCCAAGGGACGGCACGAGCGTGACCATGGCGGTGAGCTGACCGAGCACGGCCATCACCGCGCTCCACAAGCAGACCGTCACCAGGGCGATGACTGTCAGGATCTGTTTGCTGCGCATAGGAACCGTTCCGGGGGAAGGGGAAAATTGCGTCTGGAAGGCCCCGGGGCGGCGTTGCTCACGCGCCGTCAGGAGCCGGACCGCCAGCATGGTCCGGCCACCCGCTTGTACGCCACGTGATCATGTGATTACGAAACAAAGGCGTGTGCGCCGACCGCGACACAAGTGAACAGTGGGCTCGCACACAGGTGCAAAGGATGCCCCGATGAATCCTTTTGGGGGCGGAAACGCCCAATCCTCTTGTTGTCGGGTCCCCCGCCACCACCATGGAAGGCAGGCGCCCAGCGCCGGGACCTTCCCGTCTGGAAGGCCGTGCCGTCCTCCGTGCTCAGAACCACCCCCAGGGGGACGCACGCCGCTCCCGCCCGGCCCCTTGACCGGGCGGGAGCGACGAACACCCGCAGCCTGTCCGGCAGTCGTCAGAAGTCGAGCTCGATGTAGTCGATGTCGGTGAACTCCACCTCGAGGTCGGCCGCGCGGCGGCCACGGTCCTTGAAGTAGATCTCCTGGAGTCCCTCGGCTGCGATGCCCTGAAGCTGCTGCTCGGTGGCGTCGGCGGCCTGCGCGTCGAACAGCCGGCTCGCGTAGACCGGCGGCAGGTGCTGGGTGATGCGCCGCATCCGCCCGTCGTCCGTCGACCCGGGCGCGCCGGTGAACCCGAACCGGGCCCGGGTCTCGATCACGATGCCACCGCGCGAGGCGGCGTGCTTCTTCGCCCGCTGCTGCACCCGGGGCTGCCAGTCGCGGCGCACCTCGCGCTTCAGTCGGGCCGCCAGGTCCTTGCGCGGCTAGCCGCAGCGTGCCCTTGAGGTAGCGCTCCACCGTGCGCTGGGTGACCCCGAGCCGAGCGGCCAGGGCGCGGGTGGAGCCCTTCTCCGCCTTGAGCAGGAACCGCATCTGCGCTTGCGCGGACTTCGGGATCGGGCGGGTCGCGGTGTTCGCGGCCGCCCGCCTGATTGCGTCGTCGGGTGCAGTAGGGCTCGCGCGCGTCCTGGTCCAGGGGGGAGGCCGAGTGTGCGAAGGCGGACTGTGGCGCGGGCGTGGCGCGTTTTCCCGCTGACGGGTGACAGGGCTCCGACACTTGCTGGCAGCGTTGCGTGTACGGCGCGGGTCCGGGGATTTCCGCCCTCTACGCCTCCCGTGCGGCCCGGTGCAGTCCCTGCGCGACGTCGTAGCCGCCGTTGAGTCCTGCGTCGGCGATGCCCTTGCGCAGGGCCAGCGCTGCTTCCACCACGGCGGATGCGAGGCCAGCGAAGTGCGCGTCTTCTTCTGCCGTCCAGGGGCGAACCTGCGGGCTTTCCCACCGCCGTGTCGGATCATCTTTCAGGCCTCCGTCTGCGGCCTGTGCCCGGCGGGCAGCGTTGACCTCTTTGCGGTACGCCGCCACGGCGTGCCACGCGGCGTGTGCGCGTCTTTGCAGGTCAACGAGGTCAGCGGGGAATTCGGTGGCGGTCATGGGCGCATGTTACGACTGAGGTGTGACAACGGTGCGACGCGCTGGCACGGGGTGTCTCAGCGCCCGCCCGGTAGGGGCGCTGAGCGGGCTGCGGGAGGCCGCGGAAGGCCTTAGCCTGCGGGAAAGGGGACTGCTGCCTGTGGGAAGGACCCAATCGTGCCGGCGATCTGGAGCGGGACTCTCACCTTCGGCCTGGTAGCGATACCCGTCCAGGTGGTGGCGGCCGTCCACTCCCACAAGGTGGCCTTCCGGCAGATCCACCTCGATGACCGGGGCCGGGTCCGGAACCGGAAGGTCTGCGAGCTGGAGATGGACCAGGCCCATGGTCCGCACGCACTGGCGCCGGATGAGATCGGCCGCGCCTACGAGGCCCCCGACGGGACACTGGTGCCGATCTCGGACCAGGAGCTGGACAACCTGCCGCTGCCCACAGCCAAGACGGTGGAGATCAGCGGCTTCACCGACCTCGGGTCCATCCCGGGTGAGCAGTTCGGCGTCCCCTATTTCCTTGCCCCGCAGACCCCCGCCGCGAACAAGCCCTACGTCCTGATGCGGGAGGCCCTCACCCGGGCCGGGAAGGGCGCGATCGGGAAGATGGCTTTCCGCGGCACCGGCGAGACCTTGGCCGTCATCCACGCGCAGGGCGAGGTCCTGGTCCTGCACCGCCTGCACTGGCCTGACGAGCTGCGCGCTGCCGATGACGCGGCACCACGCGAGGACGTCGAGTTGTCCGAGGACGAGGTCCAGGCTGCGCTGGACTACATCGGCGTCCTGAGTGACATCGACATGGACCAGATGCACGACGACTACGCCGCAGCCGTCCGCGACCTCATCGATGCCAAGGCTGCCGACAAGGCCCCACCCGCCCCCGAGCGGGAGGATCGTGAGAAGGCCGGCGTCACCGACCTGATGACCGCGCTGCAGCGCGCCACCGAGCAGGCCCGGGCCGATCGCGGTGAGGACGCCGAGGTCCACCCCATCGACGGCGACCAGAAAACGGCGCAGAAGGCGCCGGCCAAGAGGGGCACCGCGAAGAAGGCGCCGAAGAAGACTGCTGCGAAGAAGACCACACGCAAGCGGGCCGGCTGACCCCGGTGCGCGAGGGGCAGAAGCCCTCTTACCGGCGCGACCGGACCGGCCGATACCCGCTCCGCCCGCCCCGACCAGGGCGGGCCGTGCTCCGATGCGGATCGAGGGCTAGGTGGTGAGGGCTGTCGGCCGGGAGGGCTTCAGGCCAGGTGCAGCACGGCCAGGGCGGTCGTCCAGTCGGTGGTGATGGCCTGCTGCGCCTGAGCGAGGGTGATCTTGCCGTTGCACACTGCGGTGTGCAACTTCGTCTCCACGGGGTCCTTGGCGTTGTTCACTCCGGTGCCGGGCTTGTGGCCCGGGTCCGGCGGCTCAACGAACAAGTTGCGGGGATCGTTGGGGTCGCCTCCGAGCTGGAGCGAGATGAGGTGACATCCGGGGTCGCCATTGAGTGCCGCTGATGTCGCCGGCGGTAGGCAAGGTACTGGGTCTGTGCCCGTCGCAACCGCACTATCTGGTGTTGTTCGCTCGCGACGGTGACGCCTATGACGATCGATGCACGCCGGACGTATCAGTTGCCTACGGTCGCGGGCATGGCAGTCAGACAGCGCGTCACGTGTGGTGACGAGGTCACGTACGTAGTCCTTGATCGGCAGTGGCGTGTCGTGGAAGCAGCCGAGGAGTATCTGGAGCATTTGCGGCAGGAGCCGTACTCACCGCATACCGTCCGCAGCTACGCGCACGGCCTCGCGCTGTGGTGGTCGATGCTCGAAGAGCGCGATCAGGACTGGCGCAAGGTCGGTGTCCAGGACCTGGCTCGCTTCAGGCAGCGGCTCCGCAACAGCGGGAGCGACCCCTCCGTGCTCAGGCTCCGCCCGAACAAGCCCGTGCCGGACAGCACCGTGGACGCAGCCCTGACCGCGGTGATGAGCTTCTACCGCTACCAGGCGATCGTCGCGGATGTGCCCGCTGCCCGGCAGTTCTACGTCCACGTCAAGGGCGGCACGACGGAGGCCCGCGGCCGATACGCCTCGTTCCTCGGGCACCTCGGCGGAGGCCAAAACCGCCGGGTCGTCGGCCGGCGCCGCGACCCGAAGTCGCCGCCGCCATTTCTGACGCCCCCGCAGATCACAGTGATCAAGCAGGATGCTGCTGCTTTCCAGACCGAGGCCGGCTGCTGGGTCGGGGACCTGCGCATGCGGTTGCTATGGATGCTGCTGGAGGAGACCGGACTCCGCCTGGCCGAGGCGCTGCTGCTGCAGCACGGCGATTGGCATCCGGGCACGGGCACCACCGCATGGGTGGAGGTGCAGCCGCGCGAGGACCAGCGGCGACGACTGCGGGTGAAGAACCAGCAGTACCGGCGCGTCTACATCAGCGATGACCTCGACGAGCTCTATGGAGAGTACCTGTTCTGGCTAGTCGACCTGGGTCTCGAACTGCGGGACGCCGATCCGGTGTTCGTCAATGTCTTCCGGGGAGAGTTTGGGCGTCCGCTGCGGCCGGAGACGGTCTACGACTGGATCGAGGGCTTCAAGCGCAGGCACCCGCTGCTGCCGCCCGGATGGACCCCGCACTGGTTCCGGCACACCCACGCCACGGCGCTGCTCCTGGCCGGCGTTCCCGAGCACGTCGTGCAGCGCCGCCTGGGACACGCTGACATCCAGACGCTGATGACGACCTACGCTCACGTCACGGAAGACGCCGCAATGCGGGCGGCCGCGGACTGGAAGACGCTGGCGGCACGCTGGGGTGCAGTCGCATGAACCAGGCCCTGCTCTATCGGCCGCGGCGCACGGCCCGGTCCGACCCGCGGTTGGGCCACACCGGGATGTTCGACGCGGAGATCAATGCACGTCTGGCGGAAGAACTGCCGGCCGCCACGCGGCACTCCTACTTCAACCGGGCGACGATCCCACGGCACTGGCTGGAGGCGATCTTGGAGAACCAGCCGTCATACCGCGCCCGCGAAAAAGGCGTCGCACTGGACCTGCGGGGCCTGCCGGCCAGCATGGTCACCGAGTTCGCCTGGTCGATCGAGCGGCAGGTCCAACTCGGCATGCGCATCCAGGCGCAGTACACGACGAAGTTGACCCGCCAGGTCGCCCTGGTTTTGGCCGAGCCTCACTCGTCGGGTCTGATCAGCTTGACTGATCTGTCCCGGGAGGAGTGGTCCCGCCGGATCCGCAAGGCCCGCACGCGCATGGGCGAGCCGATCGCGGCCAATCAGATGACGGCCATGGGCCGTGTCCTGGGCCGCACGTTGGACCTGCTCGTTCACGTCTACCACCAGGGCCCGTGGTGGGAGCTGAACGTGTGGAATCCACAGTTGGACACGCGCATCCCACTGCGCGAGCACGAACCCAAGCGCCGCAACCTGATCTACTTCAGCCACCTGACCACGCCCTGGCTGCGCGAGGCCGCCAAGTGGTGGCTGTCGCGCCAACTGGAGCGCGGCGTCTACACCTGGAGCACCGCCTTCACCCGCCAGGTGAACCTCTCGTGGTTCCAGCGCTACCTCGACGCCGCGGGATGCGACGGCCCGCACCTCGTCGACGACCAGCGCCAGCTCGGGCGGTGGGTCCAGGGGTTCCGGCAGTGGCTGAATCAGCAGCGCTGCACGGGCGGAGTGAACAAGGGCGCCCTACTCGGCCAGATCCAGCGCCGCGCGGCGATGACGGGGCTGGAGCAGCTCTACCGCTTCTTGTTCGAAGAACGCCAGGAAGCCGCCGAGGCCCTGAGTGAACCTCGCTGGCTGCGCCTGGGCCCGCAGCACACCGTGCTGTTCCGCTACGGCGACAAGCCCACCGGCCCCAAGGCGCCGCCGCCCGATGCCGTCCTCAGCGACGCCGTGATCAGCCGGATCGCCGAGCACAGCGGCCTGCTCGCTCAGCCCAAGGACGAGGGCGGATTCGACGACGAACAGCTGGTCCGCATCGTCGGCCTGCTGATCAAGACCGGCAGGAGGATCAGCGAGATCACCCTCCTCGACTTCGACCCGATCGTCGCCATCGCCTTCCCCGACCCTGATGGCCACGTCGCACGACTCCGCTACCAGCAGACGAAGATCATCACGGATGAGAACACCATCCTGATCGACCAGGAGACCCTCGATCTGGTTCGTGAGCAGCAGAAGTACGCGCGCGCCTTCATGGCCGACCAGAACCGGGCCGGCGTCGCCCCGAAGTACCTGTTCCTGGGCGAGCGGAACAACCGCATCGGCGACCACTCCTACCCCGCAACCACAGCCCGCCCGCGCCTGACCGCGTTCGCCGCGGCCATCGACCTGCGCGACGACCAGGGCCACCTGATCAAGATCTCCAAGACCCACACCTTCCGGCACACCAAGGCCACCAGCCTCCTCAACGCCGGCGTCCCCCTGCACGTGGCCATGCGCTACATGGGCCACAAGACCCCCGCGATGTTCATGCACTACGCCCGGACCCTGTCCGCAACGGCCGAGCGGGAGTTCCTGCGCTACCAGAAAGTCACCGCCGACGGCCGGACCTACGACCGCGACCCGCAAGAGATGTTCGAGGCCCTCGCCCTGGACCAGCGCACCGACCGGATCCTGCCCAACGGCTACTGCACCCTGCCGCCCCGCCAGTCCTGCGACAAGGGAAACGCCTGCCTGTCCTGCACGAAGTTCGTCACCGACGCCACCTTCACCGACGTACTCCAACAGCAGCGCAAGCAGACCGCCGAACTCATCGACCAGCGCCAGGAGGCCCACACCCAGCGCTTCGGCCAGTCCATGACCGACGACAACATCTGGCTCCGCGGCCGCAGCGAAGAAGTCGCCGCCCTGGACGGCGTCCTTCTTGCAATCGAGCGCATCCGCCACAGCGACGGCACCACCACGGCCGTCCGTGGTGCCGGCGCCCCGCAACGGCGACTCCGACATGGCACGGACGACGACAACCCAGAAGCATCATGAGCCGCAATATCGAGGCCCTCGCCAAGGCCGCCCAGCGCCGTCACAAGCAAGCCGAGACCGCCGTCGAGAAAGCACTGCGCCACGCCCGCATGTCGCAACAGCCCGTGAGCGTCGCCTCCATCGCCCGTGCAGCGGGGGTGTCCACCGACTTCATCTACCGACACCCCACCCTCCGCCCCCAAGTCGAAGAGCTCCGCCGCGCACGACGCAATGCCACCTCAAACAACGCAGGACACGACCCCGACTCCCAAGCCGCCGCCAGCACCCTGGTCCGCCGGCTCACCCAGCAACTCGCCACGGAGCGCCGCAAACACAGAGAAGAACTCACGCAACTGCAGAGCGCACTCGCCGCCGCCCACGGCGAACTCCTCGCCCTTCGACGACAGACCGAAACGGGATTCACCCGGTCGCCATGATGTCCTTCTGGACAGCCGGGGCGATGCGGCTAAGCCAGGAGTCCACCTCGTGTGGTTCCAGGACTCGATCGAGGACGAGTGCGGGGGTCATGTGCCGGAACACCCGCCCGATGCCCATCCCGAAGTTGCCGTTCGCGGGGTGCAGTACCAGCACGCGGGTGCCGTCCAGCGGTTTGATGTCGGCAGGCACGCCCTCCGGGTAGATGTATGCGCCGTGACCATCGAAGACACGGAACCGGCGGATCGCCGGATTGCCCGGGCCCAACTGCGGGTCGCCGTCCGTCGCTGCCTCGACCCACGACCGGTCGGGACGCACTCCGGAGAGCAAGTCACGACCGGGGTCGCCGATGAGCCGGTCTGCGAGCAGGATGTGCAGCTGGAAGTTGTCTCCGACACCGCTCATCGTGAGGGCGTACCCCCGCCGGGCATGCGGGTCCAGGACGACCAGCTGTTCGTTGTCGAGAACGGCAGCCAACTGCCCGACCCAGGCGGCGAGCTGCGAACGCCTGCCCACCGCCGCTGCGCGCTCCCGCAGCTCCGCCTTGGCTGCGGCAGGCACAGCAGCCCGGAAAGAGCCGTCCCCCAACACGGTGATCAACGCCTTGAGCCAGTCCTCCATGTCGAACCACGACATGGCGATCCGGGTCATGTCCGCCTTGTTCGGGCGTCCCTGAGGTCGGGCCAGAGTGACAAACGCCTGCACCAACTGCTTCGTACTCGCGCTCACCGGTTCCGGCAACGGCCGCCCAGGAGCAGCGTCGGCCCAGAACCCAGGAACCAGATCGTTGAGCATCATCGATTCCGAGGCCCGCTGCGGCAATACCCCAGCCAGCGCCATCGGTGAAGCACCCCACTCGACGCACGCCCCAGCCAGGAGGGCCGTCTTGGCGAAATCGCCCGCCAGACCTGGCAGCAAGGGAGCGAGGGCTTCGACCGCAGCGGTCAACCCTGCCGGACTTTCCGCTCGCGCGGTGTCCGCGAGCCGCGACATGGCCCGCTGATAGCCGCGAGCCGAACCTGATGTCATCTGCGCGACAAGCTCGTCGACGAGCGCATGTATGTCCGAAGGCACTTCGGCACGCTAGCACCTCAGCGATCACGGCATAGCGGCTGATGCCCGAGACCGGCCGGCACTCCTGGAGTGCCGCCGCGCAGACCTCGCGTCAGCGACATACCGCTGACGTCATGAACAGCAAGGAGGACTCTCTACATCGTCACAACCCCGGATAGCAGGTGGTCGTACTCGGCATCGGACAGGAACCCGGTGTAACCGTACGAGGCTGCGTTGGCAATCTTCTCCTTGCCGGTCACCGACTCCGGCGGGCGGATACCGCCGGTGTAGCCGCCCTTGCGGCAGATCGTCGTCTTGATGTTGGCCTGGGTGACAGCCGGACTGATCGCGCCGGGCGTGCAGGCGGGGTCCTCCAGCGGCTCGCCCTTCTCGTACCGGTAGTGGCAACTGCCCGCCGGGGGCTGGGCTGCACCGTGTAGTGCTCCACCGGGCCGGCCCCCACCGGAATCGGCCCGGCCGACGGCGCACCGGCCGCTGACCCCACGGCGGACGTAGTGGTCGAACCGGCCGGCGCCGACGCCCCGCTCTCCGAAACTGCAGGATCAGGCCCAGCCGACGCCCCGGTGGGACCGCACCCTGCCAGCACGACTACCCCTCCGACGGCAATAGCGGCAAACACGGCACGCATCAACATCTCCCTCGCAGGCGCAGCAAATCGGATGAACCACCGCGAGATTACCGGCCCTACCAGCTGGGAGTCCGCCAGATGGCCGTCCTGCCCCCGAACGAGCGAGACCCCTGCAACCTCATGCGTGCCGTAGCGGCTGTGCAGCAACCTGCTCATCAGCCGGGCAATCGACGAAATGCCGCGATCGCAGTGACGAAAAGGGGATTCACGAGTCCTGCATGACCGCGATCCTTCCGCCGCGATCGAGGTGGTGCGCCCGCCGGGTGGCGGTGCAACGCCGCAGGCGGGGTGAGCGTCCCGTCGTCACCCTGTTCGGCGAGTTCCGAAGATCCGCGCGACGGTTGCCCCGACCGGCATGGTGCTCTTGGCCGGGACGGTGCGGTGGCTGAAGGGTTCAGGGCCTGATGACGACGGAGTGGACGATCTTGTCGGCGAACGTCTGCCTCTTCGCGTCCCAGGCTGGCCAGAGGAATCCGAGGTAGCAGGGCACCAGGTCCAGGATGTGCAGCAGCTTGCGGCCCAGTGCTCGGCCGAAGCCCAGTAGTTCGCCGTCGGCTTGACGCACGGTCCGCGTACCCACGGCCATCTTGCCGGGGGTCTGTCCGGCGGTGCCCTCCAGCCAGGCGTAGATGACGGTGAAGGCCAGCGTGATCAGCGTCTCGGTCATGGCGGCCGCGTACGGATGCAGGGTCTTGTAGACGACCAGGTTCGGCACGGAAATGATCAAGGTGTCGATCAGCCCGGACACCACGCGCCGGCCCCAGTTGGCAAGCCGCGGCCCGCCGGCGGTGGTGTCCTTGCCGTACGCGGCCAAGTCCGGGGCGCCGTCGTGCGGATAGGCAGGAAGGGGCGCCTGGGACACAGTCTGCTCACCCGCGAATCGGTCGATGCCGGGAGTGGCTGGAGGGGTTCTGTCCGCAGGGACTGGTGGCGTGTTCACGGCGGTAAGTAAAGCAAACCGGCCGCCCTGGCGATCGGGCGGTCGGTGGCCCTCGCGGCGTCGCTCGTGCCGCCGGCACGCCGCCACAGCTCCAAGGCGGCTGGGGCGAATCACCGGTCCCGCCGTCCGACGCCAGGAAGGATGCCGGGCGTTACGAGTTACCTCTCAGCCGAGTAGTCCGGCCGGGAACCACATCCCGTCCGCCCGGGAACCTGGTACCTCGGCCCACCCTATTGCCGCAGGTCAGCACATTCCGTCGGTGGGCCCAGCCAGCAGCCGCAGTGCCTGGCCCTCTATCGCGGCGCGGACGGCCGGGGCGAGCCGGTCGCCCTGCTTCGTGCCGGCCTGGAGGGCGGTGAGCGCCTGGCGGTAGCCGTCGGAGGCTTCTTCGCGGGTGCGCACCGGTCCGGCCGGCTTCGGCGCGGCGTCCGGGGCCAGGTCGGCGGCCGGGGTGGAGGTGTGGATGCCAGGTGGCAGGACGCGGATGCTGTGGACCGTTTCGCGGCCGGCGGCCTGGTTGGCGAGCGCGATCAGGCGGGCGGTGCTCATGCGCAGTTGGGTGGCGTAGGCGGGTGAGTCGGGCAGCAGGTCCAGGCGGCCGTGCTCTGCGTCGAACCCGACGGCGCGCACGTGCGGGACCAGGTCGGGTGCGATGGTCGGCCACTGCTGCAGGATGCTTCCGCCGGCGGCCGGGACTTCCCAGGCCCGCTCGGTGACGAGCTGCTGGAAGACCGCCGCCAGGCCGCGGGGGTCGCGTCCGTCGCCGCGTACGCTGCGGCTGGTGCGCACCCGGCGGGGCTTGCCGGGGCCGGGCTGCTCGCCGCGCTTGCGGGCGTTGGCCTTGGCGGCCTGCAAGGCGACCCGGGCCAGATCCACACCGGAAGCCGAGGCCGGCTCGCTGCTCACCGGCGGGCGCGGGCTGCTGCTGGGGTCGGTGCTGGTCACTGCTGCCCTCTGTCGATGCCGAACGTGCTCAGCGACGTCATGCCGGTCAGCTGCCGGGCGCGGTGGACCAGGCCGGGGCCGTAGATGTGCTCCGCGGCCGCCGGCCCCCAGCAGTCCACGGCCATGGTGATCAGCGTTGTCTCGCCGTTCATCAGTTCCGCGGCCGCGGTGCGGCGCATGTCCGCCAGCTCGGCTGCGGTCAGGTCCTGCGGGCCCGACAGCTCCGTCAGCCCTGGCTCGTTGCCGGCCGACAGCGTGGGCGCGAAGGCTTCGCTGAGCAGCTGGTCGACCTCACGCCGCACGGCGGCGCTGCGCGGCGCCGGCCAAGCGCTCTCGCTGCGTTCTTGCTGGTTGCGGAGCTGTGCGATGCGGTCCTTGCGGGCGGCGTCGACGGCGGCGTTGCGGTGGTCGACCTGCACGGCGCGCTGCTGGCGGGTGGTCCAGCCGGGCATGGTGGCCATGCCGCGCAGCCGGGCCGCGAGGAACCCCGACGCACGCCGTACGCCGCCGGGCGGCTCTTGGCGCAGGTCCAGGGCTGCCAGGACCTCATCGGCGCTCCAGCCCGCGTCGGAGACCTCGTTGACCGCCCACGCGATCCGCGCCTTGTCGGCGGGCCGCAGCCACGGCACCCGGCGCATCAGCTCACCGGCCAGGGAGAACCGCTGCCCGACCTGGTTGAGCTTCCGCGGCCCGTGCTTGGCCTTCTTCGGGTGAGACGACTCGTGCTGCCCGCTTGCGAGCTTGTCCTCAGAGGGATCAGGGGTACTACCGGCAGTGGAGACAGTTGAGGTACCACCCTGCATTGGGGTGCAACGGCCCTCGTCCAAATCCGGTCCGGAAGCCGGCTCCTGGCCGTCAGTTCTAAGCTCCGGTGCACCCTGCGCCGCCGCCGCCGCCGCCGCCGCCG
>NZ_FRBI01000013.1:162588-222876 GCF_900142575.1 Actinacidiphila paucisporea | reverse complement strand
AGACCTTCTACAACCGGCGCCGACTACGCAAACACCCCAACTGGGGCTACCTGACCCCGCACGAGACCCGACAGCGGCACACCACCGCCGCATAAGAACGAGTGTCCGAGATCACGGGGAAACTTCACGCCGCCGCCGGCCAGATCGACGGACCACCCCCGCCTGCGCGGGGAGAACTGGGTGACGGGCGGCAACAGCAGATTGCCCGCCGGACCACCCCCGCCTGCGCGGGGAGAACCCCCTCTACGACCTGCGGGTTTAGAGAGGGTTTGCAATTCTTTGACTCGGCAACCGCAGGCTCATGAGATGAGTCTGGCAGAAGCCGGAGCACAGACGTTGAGGGGCCAGTACGGAGAGGGCCTGAGGGGCGTGCGCGGTGTTGCTGTTGCCACTGAATGACCGTCAAGTCTCCAGCCCCGAACCGGCTCCTGCGGAAGGCTCGGGCTCGCTGGAGCGTCGTGTCAGGGACGGTGTCGGCGCCCGCTTTCGCCAGGGACTTTTCAGGGACTTTCAGCTCTGTCGGAGGGACTTCCGAGGGACTTTCCGACGTGCAAACAGGGAAGGCTCCGACAGAGCTGAAAGACCAGACGCTGCAGGTCAGGGGCTACGCGGTTAGCATTCGATGACGTTGACCGCGAGGCCGCCGCGGGCCGTCTCCTTGTATTTGACCTTCATGTCCGCGCCGGTCTCCTTCATCGTCTTGATGACCTTGTCCAAGGACACGTGGTGGCGGCCGTCGCCGCGCATCGCCATCCGGGCGGCGGTCACCGCCTTGACCGCGGCCATGCCGTTGCGCTCGATGCAGGGGATCTGGACCAGGCCGCCGACCGGGTCGCAGGTCAGGCCGAGGTTGTGCTCCATGCCGATCTCGGCGGCATTCTCCACCTGCTCGGGGGTGCCGCCGAGGATTTCGGCGAGGCCGCCGGCGGCCATGGAGCAGGCGGAGCCGACCTCGCCCTGGCAGCCGACCTCGGCACCGGAGATCGAGGCGTTCTCCTTGAAGAGCATGCCGATCGCGCCGGCCGCCAGGAGGAAGCGGACGACGCCGTCGTCGTCGGCGCCGGGGACGAATTCCCGGTAGTAGTACAGGACGGCCGGGATGATGCCGGCCGCGCCGTTGGTCGGGGCGGTGACGACCCGGCCGCCGGCGGCGTTCTCCTCGTTGACCGCCATCGCGTAGAGGGTGATCCACTCCATCGCGCGCGCCGCCGCGTCGCCCTCGGCGCGCAGCTGGCGGGCCGTGGTGGCGGCCCTGCGGCGGACCTTCAGGCCGCCGGGCAGGATGCCCTCGCGGGTCATGCCGCGCTCCACGCATTCCCGCATCACCTGCCAGATCTCCAGCAGGCCCGCTCGGATCTCGGCCTCGGAGCGCCAGGCCTTCTCGTTCTCCAGCATCAGCGCGGAGATCGACAGGCCGGTCTCCCGGGACAGCCGCAGCAGCTCGTCACCGGTGCGGAAGGGGTGGCGCAGTACCGTGTCGTCCAGCTTGATGCGGTCCGCGCCGATCGCGTCCTCGTCGACGACGAAGCCGCCGCCGACGCTGTAGTACGTCTTCGCCAGCACGACCTCGCCGGCGGCGTCGAAGGCGGACAGCGTCATGCCGTTGGCGTGGTAGGGCAGCGAGCGGCGGCGGTGCAGCACCAGGTCGGTGGCCGGGTCGAAGGCCACGTCGTGCGCGCCGAGCAGCACCAGGCGCTTGGTGGCGTGGACCTCGGCGACCTCGGCGTCCACCGCCTCGATGTCGACCGTGCGGGGGGAGTGGCCGGCCAGACCCAGCAGCACCGCCTTGGGGGTGCCGTGCCCGTGGCCGGTCGCGCCCAGCGACCCGAACAGCTCCGCCTTGAGCGCCGCGGTACGGGTCAGCAGATCCTCCGTCTTCAACCGCTGCGCGAACATCCGGGCAGCCCGCATCGGTCCCACCGTGTGGGAGCTGGAGGGCCCTATGCCGACGGAAAAGAGGTCGAATACGGAGATTGCCATGGGTTCAGTGCTCCTGGTCGACCCGCGGACGCCGTTGTCCGCGGGGTGGTGCCGGTGCGCTCCGCGGTGTGCGGCGGGGGGGGGGGTGCCGCACACCGCGGAGCAGTTCAGGACGCGAGCGTCGGATACAGCGGGTGGCGCTCGGCGAGTGCGGTGACCCTCGCGCGGAGCGCGTCCGCGTCGAAGGCCGGCTGCAGTGCCGCCGCGATGATGTCGGCGACCTCGCGGAAGGCCTCGGCGCCGAAGCCCCGGGTGGCCAGCGCCGGGGTGCCGATCCGCAGGCCCGAGGTCACCATGGGCGGCCGCGGGTCGTTCGGGATCGCGTTGCGGTTCACGGTGATGCCGATGCCGTGCAGCCGGTCCTCGGCCTGCTGGCCGTCGAGCGCCGAGGCGCGCAGGTCCACCAGCACGAGGTGCACGTCCGTGCCGCCCGACAGCACGGCGACACCCGCGGCGGCGAGGTCGTCCTGCCCGAGCCTGTCGGCCAGGATCCTCGCCCCCTCCAGCGTACGGGTCTGGCGGTCGCGGAAGTCGTCGGTGGCCGCGGCCTTGAAGGCGACGGCCTTGCCGGCGATGACATGCTCAAGCGGGCCGCCCTGCTGGCCGGGGAAGACCGCGGAGTTGATCTTCTTGGCCAGGTCTGCGGTGGACAGGATAACGCCGCCGCGCGGGCCGCCGAGGGTCTTGTGCGTCGTGGTGGTGACCACATGCGCGTGCGGCACCGGCGAGGGGTGCAGTCCGGCCGCGACGAGACCGGCGAAATGCGCCATGTCGACCATCAGGTAGGCGCCGACCTCGTCGGCGATCCGCCGGAAGGCCGCGAAGTCCAGCTGGCGCGGATACGCCGACCAGCCGGCGATGATCAGCTGCGGCCGGTGCTCCTTGGCGAGCCGCTCGACCTCGGCCATGTCGACAAGACCGGTGTCGCCGTCGACGTGGTAGGCGGCGACCTTGTAGAGCTTGCCGGAGAAGTTGATCTTCATGCCGTGGGTCAGGTGGCCACCGTGCGCCAGGTCCAGGCCGAGGATGGTGTCGCCCGGCTTGAGCAGCGCGAACATCGCCGCCGCGTTCGCCTGCGCGCCCGAATGCGGCTGGACGTTGGCGGCCTCGGCGCCGAAGAGCGCCTTGACCCGGTCGATGGCCAGCTGCTCGATGACGTCGACGTGCTCGCAGCCGCCGTAATACCGGCGGCCCGGGTAGCCCTCGGCGTATTTGTTGGTCAGCACCGAGCCCTGGGCCTGAAGGACCGCGACCGGGGCGAAATTCTCCGAGGCGATCATCTCCAGCGTGGACTGCTGGCGGTGCAGCTCGGCGTCGACCTCGGCGGCGACCTCGGGGTCGAAGTCGTGCAGTGACTGGTTCAGGAGCGACATGGGATCTTCCTGGTGTGGCGGGCGGGGACGAGGGCTCAGGCCGCGATGAAGGCGTCGTACTCGGCCGCGGTCAGCAGGTCCGCGCCCTCGTCGGAGACCTTCACCTTGAACAGCCAGCCGCCCTCGAACGGCGAGGAATTGACCAGCGACGGGTCGTCGACGACGTCCTGGTTGACCTCGGTGACCTCGCCGGACACCGGGGCGTACAGCTCGCTGACGGACTTGGTGGACTCCAGCTCGCCGCAGCTCTCGCCGGCGGCCACCGTCGCGCCCACCTCGGGGAGCTGGACGAAGACGACGTCACCGAGCGCGTCGGCGGCGTGCGAGGTGATGCCGACGGTCGAGGTGCCGTCCGCGGGGTCGGTGAGCCACTCGTGCTCCTTGCTGTACCGCAGCTGCTCAGGATTGATGCTCATGACGGAAATTCTCCCGGATGCGAAGAGGTGATGACGAAGCCGACGCGGCAGCCTGTGGACAAGCCGCCTTCTGTGGAAAACCTCGGGGTCTCAGCGCTCGCGCTGGTAAAAGGGCAGCGCCACGACACGGTACGGCTCGCGGCTGCCCCGGATGTCGACCGCGACCCCCTCGGTGCCGGGCGCGGCATGGGCGGCGTCCACGTACGCCATGGCGATCGGCACGCCCAGGGTCGGCGACGGCGCACCCGAGGTGACCTCGCCGATCACCGCGCCGGACGCGTCGGTGACCGTGTAGCCCGCGCGCGGCACCCGGCGGCCCTCGGCGATCAGCCCGACCAGCTTGCGTGGCGGGGTGTCCACGGCCCTGGCCGCCGCCGCGGTCAGCGCCTCCCGGCCGACGAAGTCACCGGGCTTGTCGAACTTGACGACCCGCCCGAGCCCCGCGTCGAAGGGCGTCACCTTCGCCGTCAGCTCATGCCCGTACAGCGGCATCCCGGCCTCCAGGCGCAGGGTGTCGCGGCACGACAGGCCGCACGGCACCAGACCGGCGTCGGCGCCCGCCGCGAGCAGCGCCTGCCACAGCCGCTCGGCGTCCGCGGGGGCCACGAAAAGCTCGAAGCCGTCCTCGCCGGTGTAACCGGTCCTGGCGATCAGCGCGGACACCCCCGCGACGGTCCCCGGCAGCCCGGCGTAGTAGCGCAGCCCGTCCAGGTCCGCGTCGGTGACCGCCTTGAGGATGCCGGGCGCGGCCGGGCCCTGCACGGCCAGCAGTGCGTACGCGTCCCGGTCGTCGGTCACCTCGGCGTCGAAATCCGCAGCGCGCAGCGCGACGGTGTCGAGCACCGTCTGCGCGTTCGAGGCGTTGGCGACGATCAGATAGCGCTGCTCGGCGAGCCGGTAGACGATCAGGTCGTCCAGGATGCCGCCGTCCGGCGCGCAGACCATGGTGTAGCGGGCCTTGCCGACCGCGAGCGCCGACAGATGGCCGACCAGTGCGTGGTCCAGCGCCTGCCCGGCCTGCGGCCCGGTCACGGTGATCTCGCCCATGTGCGACAGGTCGAAGAGCCCGGCCCTGGTGCGTACGGCCTGGTGCTCGTCGCGCTCGCTGCCGTACCGCAGCGGCATGTCCCAGCCGGCGAAGTCGGTCATGGTCGCGCCGAGCGCGCGGTGCACCGCGTCGAGGGCGGTACGGCGCGGGGACGCGGCGGGCGGTGCGCTCAGCGGCTGGTTCGACGGTTCGCTCATCGAAAGGGCTCCCAAAGGCGGCGGACGGGGACACGGACTGCGGCCGGGGCACTGACCCCGGCCTCCCCATCTGTCATCGGAACCTGAGAGGTTCACCGTGACCCCTGCGGGCCGCGGTTTGCACCTTGGGTGGGACGGGACCGGTGACGACGGCCCGCCCGCTTTTCAGATCTGCCTCGCCCGCGCGGTATCTGTGCCTGAGAGATTCAAGGGAGGACTTGCTCCTTCGGCGCCCCGCCCCTGGTAATGGGGCCGGAACTCTCCCGCGCGGCCTCCAACGGCCGGTATGCGTATTGTGCGGCCATCATTGCATGCCGGGGCGTTCCCAGCGCCCAGCCGCTAGTGTTTCCGGGCAGGACGCGGGCGCCGACAGTGGCACAAGGGCGGACAAGGGTGGACATGGAGAATCCGGCACCGTACATATGGCCGGCGAACGAGCTGGAGGAAGTGCTCGCGGCGAGCCTCGGCAATCCCGCGGCGACCCCCCGGCTGCTCGAGGTCCTCGGCCGTTCCCATGTGTGGGTGCCGCTGCCCAACGGCGGCCCGCCGGGACCCGCAGGACTCGACCTGCCCACCCTGGAACTGGGCGGTGCGCCCTATGTACCGGTCTTCAGCTCCGAGCAGCAGTTCCGGCAGGCCGCGGACGGCATGTCCTGCACGGTAGCGCCGGTCAGGGAATTCGCCCGCGGCCTGCCCCCGCTGGTCGGCATCGCCGTCAATCCCGGCGGCGCCGTCGGAGTGCCGCTGCCGCCCGAGGCCGTCGCCGTACTGTGCCGCACCGAGCGGCCCGGGGCGTACGGCGAGCAGAGCCCCAGCGGTGCCAGGGTCCGGCTGTGGGAGCCGGCGCCCGACGACGAACCCGTGGACTTCCTCGCCGTCGCCGCCGCGGAATACGCCGTCACCCCCGCGGTGCTCAGCGCCCGCCGCGCCATGGCCGCGGTCGAGGAGGACCCGCCGGCGCTCTTCGTCGGCGTCGAACTGGACGGCTGGCAGGACCAGGACAGGACCGCCGCCATGGACGCGCTCGGCCGCGCACTGGGCGCGGTGCCGCTGCCCTGGCCGGTCCACCTGATCCTGCTCGACATCGCCCAGGACCCGGTGGGGGACTGGATGCTGGAGACCGTGCGGCCGTTCTACAGCCGGGACTGAGCCCGGTCCACAGCCGCGACCGAGCCCGGCTGCCGGAGGCAACCCGCCTGCATGGCAGAGCGCTTCGGGGCAACGCGCCTGCATGGCGGGGCGCCTGCGTATACCCGGCGTATACGTGCCATTTAGCCGGCGCCGCTTGAGTCGGTCAGCATTCCACCGGGAACAGTCGACCTGGTTTGATGGCGGAACACCGAACGACGGGAAAGGGGCGGTCCCACGTGATCGCGGGCGCGCAAGGCGGCGCGGCGGCCGGCCATGTGGAGCAGATGCTGCTCCAGGTGGCACCCGGCCGCTTCGACGCGTACGAGAACCTGCTCGCCTCGCTGGCCGACGGCCAGGTCTGGATGCTGCTCTGGCAGGGCACGCCGGGGGCGCCCGACGCGCAGTACGCGTCGATGGAGGTCGGCGGCCACCGCTACGCGCCGTGCTGCACCTCGCCCAGGGAACTGGCCGCCAGCGGCTGGAACCGCGACCACGAGATCGTCACCGGGCGGGACATCGCCCGCAGCCTCTTCCCCGAGCACTGCGGGCTCTGGCTCAACCCGCACACCACCGGCGGCGGCGTCGGCATCCCCTGGCCCGACCTGCGCCGCATCGCCGGCGGCCTCGACCTGCTGCCCGCGGGCCCGCTCCAGATCGGCGAACCGTCACTGCAGATCCCGCAGTTCTACGCCCTGCTCGCCAAGGCCGCGCACCGCACCCCCGCGGTGCGGGCCCTGCGCCAGGCCTGGGTCCAGCCGGCCGTGGGCGAGCCCTACCTCGCGATCGGCGTCGAGGTCTACGACTCCTCGCCCCAGGCCGTCGAATCGGTCCGCCTGATGATGCAGCAGGCGGCCGCCGGCGTGCCCGACGGGCTGTCCATCTCCACGGTGGCCATGGCCGACGCCTACGACTCCGTCGCCATGTGGCTGCGCGCCAGCGCCCAGCCCTTCTTCGACCGCGAGGCCTTCTCCGGGCCGCCGGCCTGGGGACCGCCGCGCACGTACTGACCGCCGGCGTGGCCCCCGGCGACTACGTCCTGAGCAGGCCGAGCGGCGGGGCGCCGAGGGCGAGCAGGTCGGCGTGGAAGCCCGGCAGGGTGAAGGACGGCGAGCGCTCCGCGCGGGCGCGGGCCCGCCTGATCTCCAGCTTGCCCCAGGTGTAGCGGCCGTATCCGGCGTCGAAGGTGCCGCGCCTGGCCTCCGAGGCCGCGCCCGCGGGGGCGAGATGGGCATAGCGCATGAAGAGCCCGGTGGCCTCTGCCACGTCCATCGCACCGGTGTGCATGCCGATCGCACAGGTCAGCCGGGTCACCCGGACCAGCGCCTCCAGGGCGACACCGATGGCGAACCGCGGGTCGCGGGCGCGGAAGCCCTCGTCGAGGCAGACCTCCTCCACGTAATGTGCCCAGCCCTCGCAGAAGGACAGGCTGTGCAGGACCCGCCGGACCGGGCTGGTCGCGTGCCGCAGCGCCCGCCCGTGCGCGAAGTGGCCGGGCGCGACCTCGTGCACGGTGATCGACGGCAGGCTCGTACGGCTGAAGACCGTCAGCCACTCCTCCCGCTCCTGCGGGGGCCAGCCCGGGTCGGGCGGCGTCACGTGGTACCAGGACGGCGACTCCGGCTCTCCCGGCGCCGCCCAGGTCATCATCGCCATCGCCCAGCGGCGGGACGGCGGGGCGGGTCCCACCAGGCACTCGCCGTCCAGGTACGGCGCGAGTCGGCGCTCACGGGTGAAGGCGATGACCTCCTCGGTGAGCCGCGCCGCCTCCGGGATGACGCCGTCGGCGCCGGGGTGGTCGGCCAGCAGGTCGGGGATCAGCTCGTCCACCGACCGCTCCCGGTCCAGCGCCCGGCACGAGTCGGCGAGCAGCTCGCCCAGCCGGACCCGCTCCTTGTCCGCGGCGTCGGCCAGCGCCGTGAGATCCACCTGCAGGCCCTCCTGCGCGCCCATCAGCGCGGCCAGGCCCGCCCCGCCCAGCCGCGGGTCGGGGTCGCCGTGCACGGCGGCGTCCTCCAGATGGGCGATCAGCCGGCGGTGCGCGGCGATCGCCGCGGCCTCGGTGTCGCCCTCGTCCTCGTGGACGTCGGCTGCCAGCCCGTGCGCGGAGCCGAGCAGCGCCGCGGCCACCGGGGCGCTCACCCGGTCCAGCGAGGCCAGTGCCGCGTCCACCGCGTCGGGCCACTGCGCCAGATGTTTGCGCCGCGCCCCGGCACGTACCTTGCGGCGCGCATACTCCCGGTCGTAGCAGGCGAGTTCGAGATTCGACAGATGCGGGTACGGGTCCCGCCTGTGCATTTCCAGATCCCCGTACTGCACCCGCAGCGACTCCTCGAAGATCGCCAGGTGCGCCTCGTCGTGCGCGTCCTCCAGCGGGGCGGACGCCCGCTTGGCACTGTCGACCGCGGCCAGTGCGCCGCGGACCCCGTCGGGGGAGAGGTCCTGCACGCGGCCGTCGTATTCGTGCAGCCCGGCCATCTCCCGGACCGTGGGCATCATCAGGTCGCACACCGCGCGCAGCCGATCATCCATCCCATGACCGTAGCGTCGTGCCCGCCGTACGTCTGCCCGGGGGCGGCAGGCGGGTCGGTGCGATACGTCAGGTCTGGCCCGCGGTCCTCGCGCGCGCGACCGCGGGGCCGATCGCCCGGACCACCTCGGCGACCTCGTCCGGGGTCGTGGTGTGGCCGAGCGAGAAGCGCAGCGTCGCCCGCGCGTGGGAGGAGGACTGGCCCATCGCCAGCAGCACATGGCTGGGCTGCGCCACACCCGCGGTACATGCCGAGCCGGTCGAGCAGGCGATGCCCTGCGCGTCGAGCAGCAGCAGGAGGGCGTCGCCCTCGCAGCCGGGGAAGGTGAAGTGCGCGTTCGCGGCGATCCGGCCCTCGGGGGCAGGGTCACCGTTGAGAACGGCGTCGGGGACCGCGGCCCGTATGCCGCGCACCAGCTCGTCGCGCAGCGCGCCGATCTCCGCGGTGTATTGCTCCCGCCTTTCCGCGGTGAGCGCCCCGGCCGTCGCGAAGGCTGCGATCGCTGGTACATCGAGGGTGCCCGACCTGCTGCGCTCCTGGTCGCCGCCGTGCAGCAGCGGCACCGGGGTGTCGTCCCTGCGCAGCACCAGCGCGCCGATCCCGTAGGGGCCGCCGACCTTGTGCCCGGTCACCGTCATGGCGTCCAGGCCGCTGGCCGCGAAGTCGAGCGGAATCTGCCCGAAGGCCTGTACCGCGTCGGAGTGCATCGGCACGCCGAACTCGGCGCATATTTCCGCGAGGGCGGGGACCGGGAGGATCGTGCCGACCTCGTTGTTCGCCCACATGACGGTGACCAGGGCCACGTCCTGCGGCCCGCTCTCCAGCGCGGCACGCAGCGCCTCGGGCAGCACCCTGCCGTACGCGTCGACCGGCAGCCACTCCACGAGGGCGCCCTCGTGCTCGGCGAGCCAGTGGACCGCGTCCAGCACCGCGTGGTGCTCCACCGGGCTGGCCAGCACCCGGATCCTGCGCGGGTCCGCCGCCCGGCGCGACCAGAACAGGCCCTTCACGGCCAGGTTGTCCGACTCCGTGCCGCCGCCGGTGAACACGATCTCGCTCGGGCGCGCGCCCAGCGCGGCAGCCAGGGCCTCCCGCGACTCCTCGACGGTCCGCCGGGCCCGGCGGCCCGCCGCGTGCAGCGCGGAAGCATTGCCCGTCACGGTGAGGTGGGCGGTCATCGCCTCGACCGCCTCCGGGAGCATGGGCGTGGTGGCGGCGTGATCGAAGTAGGCCATGATCCCCCGATTCTACTTTCCACGGGGGCCACCCCGACCCCCCACGCGCACCCCCCGCGGACCCCCGCTCCGACCTTCCCCGGGTGAGCGCCCTGCCGCGCGTTCCGCGCGCACCCCTCAGGGGTTGCCCCTTCCGGCCTGCTTTCACACGTGCACCATGCGCCCGGCTGAGCGCGCGGTCGCCCACCCCCTGCCCGTAGTGGGCACTCATCCAGCGGCGCGGGAAACTGCGCGACGAGCCACCCGCCGGGGGAAGGTGCCGGGAAAGTGGATGGGGGAAGCCCCCGGGGTCATGGGCGCGGGGCGCGAGCCAGTTGGCGGGACTGGGCCACGAGCCGGTCCTTGGAGTCCCAGACCTCCGCGTCCTCCTCCAGCAGGCCGCCGGCCAGATTGCGGGTCCTCAGAGCGACCCGCACCGGCCCGGGGGCCGGCTGGCACCGCAGGTGCACGGTCAGTTCGACGGTCGGGACCCATCCGGCGAGCCCCAGGTCGAACGCCGTGGGCGGCAACGCGTCGACCGCCAGCAGCATGGACACCGCGTCGTGGTCGCGGCCGTCGGCGAGGCCGAGCCAGCCGCGCATGTCGCCGGCGCCGGAGGGGGCGCCGACCGCCCAGCCCGCGGTCGCGAGGTCGAGCCGCAGGTCGAGCCGGTCGAGGATCGCGGTGGAACCGGTGACGGGCCCGCCCGCGGGCGCGTCGGACGAGCTGACGCAGTCCTCGTAGGACGGCATCGACGGTGGCGTCGCCGAGGTGCGCACGTCGTCGGGCAGCGCGGCGAGATCGCCGTATCCGGCGACGACGCGGATCCGCTCGACCTCGCGCCCCTCCTCGTCGCGCTGGAAGAGGGACGCCTGCCCGGTGGACATGGTGCGCCCGGCCCGTACCGTCTCGGTCCTGATGACCGCCGGGCCCGGCTCGGACGCGGTCAGATAGTGCGCCGTGATGGTGATCGGGTCGGGGTGCGGCAGGGCGGCCCGCAGGGCGCGGCCGACGACGGCGAGCAGGTAGCCGCCGTTGACGGCCCTGATGATCGTCCAGCCCGCCGACAACTCGCTGTCGTACGTACCCGGCTCGCCCGGCCTGGCCACCACCGCCGTGTCGCGGTCGAACTCGCTGTCCCCGATGGCCGCACGGGCCGTTGCATATGCCATGAGTCGATGTTACCCATCGGTAGTCGCCGGTTGTCCAGCCCCTGCGGGCCCCTGCTGCGGCAACGCTGAGCGCCCGCTTATCTCTTCCTGGCGGGGCCCGCCTCCTCAGTCCGCCGGCCTTTCCCTCCGTTCCCCGACCGCCCGCGGCAGCCCGCACCGCCGCCCCTGTGGATAACCGGACGGCCCCGGAGAGGCGGCCCGTTACCCTGGACAGGTGAACGACGACTTCCTCCCTCCCCCTCAGGGCAAGCGGCTGCGTGTGCTCGCCGCCATGAGCGGCGGCGTCGACTCCGCGGTCGCCGCGGCCCGCGCCGCGGAGGCCGGGCACGACGTGACCGGGGTCCACCTGGCGCTGTCGGCGAATCCGCAGAGCTTCAGGACCGGCGCCCGTGGCTGCTGCACGGTGGAGGACTCCCGGGACGCCCGCCGCGCGGCCGACGTGATCGGCATCCCCTTCTACGTGTGGGACCTCGCCGAGCGCTTCCGCGAGGACGTGGTCGCGGACTTCGTCGCCGAGTACGCGGCGGGCCGCACCCCCAACCCGTGCCTGCGGTGCAACGAGAAGATCAAGTTCGCAGCCCTGCTCGACAAGGCGCTGGCGCTGGGCTTCGACGCGGTCTGCACCGGGCACTACGCGACGGTCGTGACCCTGGAGGACGGCTCCCGCGAGCTGCACCGCGCCAGCGACGCGGCCAAGGACCAGTCCTACGTGCTCGGCGTCCTGGACGAGCGGCAGCTGGCACACGCGATGTTCCCGCTCGGCGACACCCTCACCACCAAGGAAGAGATCCGCGCCGAGGCCGCCCGCCGCGGCCTGGCGGTGGCGAAGAAGCCCGACAGCCACGACATCTGCTTCATCGCCGACGGCGACACCCAGGGCTTCCTCGCCCGGAGCCTGGGCAGCGCCGAGGGCGTCATCGTGGACGAGAGCGGCGCCCAGGTGGGCACGCACGAGGGCGCGTTCGGCTTCACCATCGGCCAGCGCAAGGGCCTGCGGCTCGGCATCCCCGCCGACGACGGCAAGCCCCGCTATGTGCTGGACATCTCGCCGGTCGACAACACCGTCACCGTCGGCCCCGCGGAGGCGCTCGACGTGACCGCGCTCACCGCGACCCGCCCCCGCTGGTGCGGCACCCCGCCGGCCGGCCCGGCGGCGTACACGGCGCAGTTGCGCGCCCACGGCGAGGACGTGCCGGTGACCGCCGAAGTCCTCGACGGCGAGCTGCACGTCAGCTTCACCGCCCCCGTGCGCGGCGTCGCGCCCGGACAGGCCGTGGTGCTCTACGACGGCACGCGCGTCGTCGGCTCCGCGACCATCGCCACCACCGACCGGGCCACCGTCCGCAGCCGGCCCGAGCCCGCGGTGACCGTATGAACGTCGGGGTCTTCCTGTCCGCCGCCGACCTCGGCGAGCAGTACACGCAGCCGGCCCGCGAGTTCGGCAAGCTGCTCGGCGAAGGCGGCCACACCCTGGTGTGGGGCGGCTCCGAGTCCGGCCTGATGAAGGTCGTCGCCGACAGCGTCCAGGAAGCCGGCGGCCGCCTGGTGGGCGTCTCGGTGACCTTCCTCCACCACAAGGCGCGCGTCCATGCCGACGAGATGGTCGTCGCGCCGGACCTCGCGCAGCGCAAGGCCGAGCTGCTGCGGCGCTCCGACGCCATCGTGGTGATGGTCGGCGGCACCGGCACCCTCGACGAGGCCACCGAGATCCTGGAGCTGAAGAAGCACGGGCTGCACGGCAAACCGGTGGTCCTGCTCAACAGCGCGGGTTTCTACGACGGTCTCGAACTGCAGCTGCGCAGGATGGACGCCGAGGGCTTCCTGCCCCTCCCGCTGTCCGAGCTGGTGTATTTCGCCACGGACGGCGCCGACGCCCTCGCGTATCTCCGGGAGCAGCTGTGAGCGGTCCGCGCATCCACCTGGTCACCGGTGCAGGGTCCGGCATCGGCAGCGCCGTAGCGCGGCGGCTGCGCGACCGCGGCGACGAGGTGTGGCTGCTGGCCAGGGACGCCGGGCGGGCCAGGGAGCTGGTGGAGCACCACCCCGGTGCCCGCACCTTGGTCGGCGACCTGGCCGAGCCCGCCCGGCTGTCCTGGGCACTGGGCCACCAGTCGCCGCCGGACCGCCTCGACTCGCTGCTGCACATCGCCGGCACCGTCGAGCTGGGCCCGGTCGGCGACCTCACACCGAAGGTCTGGCAGGAGACGCTGGCCGTCAACCTGATGGGCCCTGCCGAGCTGACCCGCCTGCTGCTGCCCCAACTGCGGCTGTCCCGCGGCCACGTGGTCTTCGTCAACTCCACGTCCGGCCTGAGCGTCAGCCCCGAGTGGAGCGCGTACGGCGCGAGCAAGTTCGGCCTGCGCGCGCTGGCCGACGCCCTCCGGGCGGAGGAACATCCCGCCGGCGTCCGCGTCACCTCGCTCTACCCGAGCCGCACCGCGACACCGATGCAGCAGAAGGTCCACCAGCAAGAGGGCAAGCCCTACGACCCGGCCCGCTGGATCGCCCCCGACTCGGTGGCCACCACCGTCCTCACCGCCCTCGACCTCCCCCGCGACGCCGAACTGACCGACCTGACCATCCGCCCCGGCACCTAGACACCCTTGTGTGAATCAAGTGGTGGCCCGGCGGCTACCGGGACGACGCGGTGCCGGGGGCTGCTGTGGCGACGCAACGCGCGCCGTCACCCCGGACCATGCTGAGGGATATGACGCCCAGAGTCTTGGTCCCGCGCGGCGAGAAACCAAGGACCAGCGTGTCACCGGCAGGGATGAGAGCCGCGTTCACGTAGGCGATCCACTTGCCGTTCTCCGTGTTGCCGAAGCGGAAGGGTACCCGCGACGAGGACTTCGTCCCCCAGTACACCAGGTCGGACCGAGGGCAGGAGGGCATCCCCACCATCACCTTGACGCTCATGCCCATGCGTGCCAGATCCCGGCGCATGTCATCGACGGGAACCGTCCCGGTCCGGGAGTCGAAGACAGTGAGTTTCACCTCGCCGTGCGCCACCCTCTCCAAGGTGTAGGCGGCGTTGGTGATCCGGTCCACGCGGGCACCGCCCGTCGCGGAACGGGTCTGACCGCCGTCTGCGGCCGGGGCAGCGGACTGCCCGGACTCCAGCACGCCGCCGAGGGCGACGGCCACGGCCGCCGCGGCGACGACCATCGGCACTCCGCGGGCCCAGCGACTGCGAGCCGGTCGCACGGCGACTGCCTCACCGGCAGGCGAGCGAAGGTTTCGCTCCTGGATATGGTCCTTCAGGCTGCTCAGCAGCCGGTCCTCGAAACGTTCGGTGTTCATCGAACCTCCATGAAAGACGAGCGGGGCGGAGCGGAAGCCGGCGCAGCATGCTCCAGCGTGTTCTGTACGGTGCGGCGGGCGCGGTGGAGCCGTACGCGGGCGGTCACCTGGCTGACGCCGAGCACGCCGGCGGCCTCGGTCACGGTCAGGCCGTCGACCGCGATGAGTTCGAGAACCGCCCGCTGGTTGGCCGGCAGCGCGGCGATGTGCGCCAGCAGGGCCGAGCTGTCCCGTTCGGCGTCGATGCGCTCCTCGATCCGCGCGATGTCGTCGCCGTCCAGCAGCCGGCGGCCCCTGACCCGGCTTTCGGCCGTCCACGCCCTGGCGGCCCGCCGGTTCTCGGCCGCGGTGACATTGCGGGCGATGCCGTACAGCCACGCGAGAGGGCTGCCCAACTCCTCGCGGTAGCCATCGGCCGCCGAGATCGCCGCCAGGAACACCTCGGCCACCAGATCGGCCGCCGTGTGCGCGTCGCGGCTGCGACGGGTGACGTAGCGCAGCACGGCCTCTATGTGCTCCCGGTAGAACGCCTCGAAAGCGTCCGGGTCCTCACCGATCCTGGCCACTTCGCAGCGGCTCGGTGGATGCCTCACATCAACTCCTCGACGTCGGCTTGTCCTTTCACCCTGTCTTGGCGTCCTGCGGCCGAAGCGTTACACCGGGCGCCTTTCAGGCGACGACGGCGGCGCCCCGTGCGGCCGGGCGCATCAGGGCCACTCGCCCATCCGGGCGCCGCCGGGAGGTCCGCCGGCAGCAGGGTGCGGCAGTCCGGAGGGCAGAAGCCCGGTCCGCGGCAGCGAGGCAGGGCGGAACCCCCACCGGCAGGTGACCGCTCGGCCGACGCCGGCGTGCGAGCGCGTACGGCTACCCTTCCGGCGTGAGCAACGATTTGCACCTCCCCGAGGCCACCGCCACCGGCGTGGGCTCCCTGCCGGGCGGCGACGCCCGCGAGGCGGCCCGGGTCGCCACCGAGGCGACGCAGGGCATGGCCTTCCTTCCCGAACTGCCCGCCCGCGGCCCCGGCGCGGACATGATCGGCCGCAGCCTGGGGCTGCTGGCCGAGATGTACGCCCGGGTCGAACCGAGCGGCTGGCGGTTCGGCGACCGCCCGGGGCGGGACAGCAAGCGGGCCAGGTCGTGGCTGGGCGAGGACCTGGACGCCCTGGAGGAGTTCACGCAGGGGTATCAGGGCCTGCTCAAGGTCCAGGCGGTCGGCCCCTGGACCTTGGCCGCGTCGGTGGAGACCCGGCACGGCGAGGCCGCGCTGCGCGACCCCGGCGCCTGCCGGGACCTGGCGGCCTCGCTGACCGAGGGCCTCACCGACCACCTCGCCGACGTCCGCCGCCGCGTGCCGGGCGCGCAGGTCGCGCTGCAACTCGACGAGCCGTCGCTGGCGGAGGTGCTGCGCGGGCAGATCAGGACCGCCAGCGGCTACCGCACCTACCGCTCGGTCGACCGGGTGGTGGTCGAGTCGGCGCTGCGCGAGCTGATCGCGGCGGCGGACGTCCCGGTCACCGTCCACTCCTGCGCCGCGGACGTCCCCTTCGCGCTGCTGCGCAGGGCGGGTGCGGCCGGCATCTCCTTCGACATGGATCTGCTCACCGAGCGTGACTGGGACGAGTTCGGTGAGGCGGCGGAGGCGGGCACCGCGCTGTTCGCCGGTGTCGTGCCGGGCAAGGATGCCCCATTGTCAGACCCTGCCGGTAGCGTAAGTGGTGTTCGGGCGCTGTGGCGCAGGTTGGGACTGGCACCGGGGGCTTTGGGGTCCTCCGTCGCCGTGACCCCGTCCTGCGGTCTGGCGGGGGCCTCACCGGCCTACGCCCGTGCGGCTCTCGTGCACTGCGCGAAGGCGGCGCGCTCGCTCGTCGACAACCCTGAGTAGTGAGGAAGGACGGGGTCGTGGAGGACACGGGAATTCCTGCCGAGGCACGCGAGGAGCACGCTCGCCTCGCCGAGCAGGTCGAGGAGCACCGCTTCCGTTACTACGTCAAGGACGCGCCGGTCGTCAGCGACGCCGAGTTCGACACGCTGCTGCGCAGTCTGGAGGCCCTGGAGGAGCGGCACCCGGGCCTGCGCACCCCGGACTCGCCCACGCAGAAGGTCGCGGGCGCGTACGAGACGGAGTTCGCCTCCGTCCAGCACCGCGAGCGCCTGCTCTCGCTGGACAACGCGTTCAGCGACGAGGAGCTGGACACCTGGGCCGACCGGGTCGCCGCCGAGTTGGGCGCGCCGGACAACGAGCGCAGTCCGTACCACTTCCTGTGCGAGCTGAAGGTGGACGGCCTGGCGGTCAACCTGACCTACGAGCGCGGCCGGCTGACCCGCGCGGCGACCCGTGGCGACGGGCGGACCGGCGAGGACATCACGCCCAACGTGCGCACGATCGCCGACGTCCCCGACCGGCTGGCCGGCGACCGGGTGCCCGAGCTGGTGGAGATCCGCGGGGAGGTCTACTTCCCCGGCGAGAAGTTCGAGGAGCTGAACGCCCGGCTGGTGGAGAACGGCGACAAGCCGTTCGCCAACCCGCGCAATGCGGCGGCCGGTTCGCTGCGCCAGAAGGACCCGCGGATCACCGCGTCGCGCCCGCTGCGGATGGTGGTGCACGGCATCGGCGCCCGCGCGGGCTTCGACATCGACCGGCAGTCGCAGGGATACGAGCTGCTGCACGAGTGGGGCCTGCCCACCGCCCGGCACAACAAGGTGGTCGACTCCCTCGCCGACGTGCGGGACTTCATCGCCTACTACGGCGAGCACCGGCACGACGTCGAGCACGAGATCGACGGCGTGGTCGTCAAGGTCGACGAGATCCCGCTGCAGGGCAGGCTCGGCTCGACCTCCCGGGCCCCGCGCTGGGCCATCGCGTGGAAGTACGCCCCGGAGGAGGTCAACACCAAGCTGGTGGACATCCGCGTCGGCGTCGGCCGCACCGGGCGGGTCACGCCGTACGCGGTGGTGGAGCCGGTGACGGTGGCCGGGTCGGAGGTGGAGTTCGCGACCCTGCACAACCAGGACGTGGTCAAGAAGAAGGGCGTCCTGATCGGCGACACCGTGGTGCTGCGCAAGGCCGGTGACGTCATCCCGGAGATCCTGGGCCCGGTGGCGGACCTGCGGGACGGCACGGAGCGGGAGTTCGTGATGCCCGCCGAGTGCCCGGACTGCGGCACCGCCCTGCAGCCCATGAAGGAAGGGGACATCGACCTGCGGTGCCCCAACGCCCGCTACTGCCCGGCCCAGCTGCGCGAGCGGATCTTCTACCTCGCGGGGCGCCGCAGCCTGGACATCGAAGGGCTCGGCTATGTGGCCGCCACCGCGCTGACCCAGCCCCTGGAGCCGCACGAGCCGCCGCTGAAGGACGAGGGCGACCTGTTCGGCCTCACGATCGAGCAGCTGCTGCCGATCCGCTCGCACGTCCTGGACCAGGACACCGGCCTGCCCAAGCGCGACCCGGAGACCGGCGAGCCGAAGATCGTCACCTTCTTCGCCAACCAGAAGGGCGAGCCGAAGAAGAACGCGCTGGCGATGCTGGAGAACATCGCCGCGGCCAGGGAGCGCCCGCTGGCCAGGATCATCACCGGCCTGTCCATCCGTCATGTGGGTCCGGTCGCCGCCGCCGCGCTGGCCCGCGAGTTCCGTGACCTGGACCGGATCAAGGACGCGGCCGAGGAGGAGCTGGCCGCCGTCGACGGGGTGGGCGCCACCATCGCCGCCTCCGTCAAGCAGTGGTTCGCCGAGGACTGGCACCTGGAGATCATCAGGAAGTGGCGGGAGGCCGGGGTCGTCTTCACCGAGGAGGGCTCGGACGAAGGGCCGAGGCCACTCGAAGGACTGACCGTCGTCGTGACCGGAACGCTGTCGACTTATACCCGGGATGGCGCAAAAGAGGCGTTGGGCAGCCAAGGTGCGAAAGTCACCGGGTCGGTGTCCAAGAAAACGGACTTCGTCGTCGTCGGTGACAACCCCGGTTCCAAGTTCGACAAAGCCGTACAGCTGAAAGTGCCTGTTCTGGACGAGGACGGCTTCGCGGTGCTGCTCGCGGACGGCCCCGAGGCGGCCCGGCAAATTACGGTGAATCCCGTGGAAACCGACACTCCGGCCGAGGGCACAGCCGAGGCGGGGACGGACGGTGAATCCGGCTGAATGACCCGGGGATGTCACTCGATCGGCCCATATCAGAATACGTCGATGTGCCTGGTCGCATCCGGGCAACCGCGGTCGATCGGTGCCCGGGATGCCACAAGGCGGCCTAGTGTTGAGACGCGCGCCCGCCGGGGATGAACGTTCCGGCAGCACCTGCGTAAGTCCGCCGTGTGCGGGGCGCGATGGACCTGCACATCGGGCTGTGAGAGGGACAGGGATGCGACCGACGGAGAGTGCCGCAGCGGCGCCCTCGCCCAGCGCGCCCGCCGCCGCGCCCCCGGCCCTCGCTCCGTCGCGGTCCCGGTCGCTGGTGCGCGCCACAGCGCCGCCGGCCGCCGCGGTCTTACTGGCGGTCGGTGTCATCCGGGTGCTCCACCACGGCAACGCGCTGTTCCCGGGCGGCACCGCGGGCTGGGGCTTCGCGATACTCACCGGCATCATCGTCGGCCACCTGGTGGCGATGGGCCGGGACCGCTGGTGGGGCGGCACCGGTTCCGGCGCCGCCCTCACCCTTGCCATGCTGATCGTGCACGGCTGGGTGCCCGCCGTGCTGGTCAGCCTGGCCGTGGTGACCCTGGTCGGCGCCGCCCGCAGGCACCGCTGGCGGCAGGCGGTCCTCTACGGCTCCATCGACATCCTCGGCATCGGGGCCGGCGCCCTGGTGCTGGCCCTGTGCGGCACCCACGCCACCGTCGAGCACCCCTGGGACCCCGACGACTGGGCGATGACCGCCGCCCCGATCGTCGTCCTGGTCGCGCTGACCTATCTCGCGGCCACCCGCGCGCTGCTGTGGTGCGCCTTCGCGCCCCGCGGCGGCGGGCTGCCCACGGTGGCCAGGTCCGCGCTCATCCGGCAGGGGATGTTCGGCGGGGCGCTGCTCGGCATCTCCCCGCTGATCCTGGTCGTCGCCTGCGACAAGCCGGCGCTGCTGCCGCTGTTCTCCGTACCGCTGATCGCCCTGGACTCCACGCTGTGGATCGCGCACGCCCGCGCCGAGGAGCAGTTGCGCGACCCGCTCACCGGGCTGCCCAACCGCCAGTGGCTGCTGGAGCGGGCCTGGACCGCGCTGGACGACGCCCAGGAGGACTACGAGCGGGCCGAGCCCGGCTTCCTGGCCGCCACCGCCGGCACCGGCACGCATCCGCCGCACGGCTGCGGGCGGGTCGGGCTGATCCTCATCGACCTGGACAAGTTCCGCTCCGTCAACGACACCCTCGGGCATCTGGCCGGCGACCGGCTGCTGCTCCAGGTCGCCGACCGGCTGCGGATCGCGCTGCCGCGCGGCGCCGAGGCGGCCAGGCTCGGCGGCGACGAATTCGCCGTCCTGCTGCCCGGCTGCGACTCGCCGACCCGCGCCCAGCGGGTCGCCAGGACCCTGGTCGCCGCCCTCGCCTCGCCGCTCAGCCTCGACGGGCTGTCCCTGGTCCTGGAGGCCAGCGCGGGCGTCGCGGTCTTCCCCGACCACGCGCTGGACGCGGAAGGGCTGCTGCGGCGGGCCGACGTGGCGATGTATCAGGCCAAGCGGGACCGCAGCGGGGTCGAGGTCTACGAGGCCACCAGGGACGGCAACACCCCCGACCGGCTCGGCCTGCTCGGCGACCTGCGCCGGGCGCTCGACGCCGGCGACGTCGAGCTGCACTACCAGCCGAAGGTCCGCTTCGACGGCCGGGTGGCCGGCCTGGAGGCGCTGGTCCGCTGGGAGCACCCGGAGCGGGGCCGGGTCAATCCCGAGGAATTCATCACCATGGCCGAGACGTCCGGCCTGATGCCCCTGCTCACCGAATACGTGCTGGACACCGCGCTGGCCCAGGTCGCCCGCTGGCGCCGGATGGGCCTCGACGTGCCCGTCGCCGTCAACGTCTCGCCGCGCGACGTCCACAGCCCCGGATTCGCCGGCACCGTCGCCGCCAGGCTGGCCAGGCACCAGGTGCCGCCCGGGTCGCTCCAGCTGGAGATAACGGAACACGTGCTGCTGGAGGATCCGCAGCGCGCCGCGGACACGCTCAACGGGCTGACCGGGCACGGCGTGAAGATGTCGCTGGACGACTTCGGCACCGGCTATTCGTCGCTGGTCCATCTGCGGCGGCTGCCGGTCAGCGAACTCAAGATCGACCGGTCCTTCGTCGCCCGGCTCGTGGTCGACACCGAGGACGCGGAGATCGTGCGCTGCACGATCGACCTCGCGCACTCGCTCGGGCTGATGGTCGTGGCCGAGGGCGTCGAGGACGACGAGACGTGGGAGCGGCTGCGGGACCTGCACTGCGACGCGGTGCAGGGCTGGCTCGTCGCTGCCGCGATGCCGCCCGGCGAGGCCACGAAGTGGCTGCTCGCCCGCGGCGAACGCGGCGCCCTGCCGGCGTCGGCGAAGCCGGCGCCGGCCGCCCTGCCCCCGGCCCTGGACGCGCCGGCCGCGCCGACCGTCCCGGCGGTCGAACGGGCCTAGCCCCTCCGGGGCAGGTCCGCCCCATGCGGCACGCCCGCTCGCCGGCCCCCCTTCCGCAGGGCGGCGGCCCCCCTTTCGCACGGCGGCGCCCGCGCCCGTTCGGCGGCTCCCTTGCGCAGGGCGGCGGGCCCCCCACGCGCCCCTGAAGGGCGCCCTCTGGCGCACAGGGACCGCGGCCCTGGGGCGCGCCCCCCAGGGCGGGGCTGGTTCAGGGGGGAACTGTTTCGCGGTCCGGGGGCGGGGGCCCATAGGATTGGGGCCCACCGTCGTCTCACCCCGCAGAGGATCGAAACCGCATGCCTGGCATCACGCGTGAGGAGGTCGCTCACCTCGGCCGGCTGGCACGTCTGGAACTGTCCGGGGACGAGCTGGACCACTTCGCCGGACAGCTCGACGACATCATCGGCTCGGTCGCCCGCGTCTCCGAGGTGGCCGGCGAGGACGTACCGCCGACCTCGCACCCGCTGCCGCTGACCAATGTGATGCGGCCGGACACCGTCCGCCCGTCGCTCACCCCGCAGCAGGCGCTGTCGGGGGCTCCCGCGCAGGAGCAGCAGCGCTTCAAGGTGCCGCAGATCCTCGGGGAGGACTGATCGCGATGACGGACATCATCAGGCTGACCGCCGCGCAGTCGGCGGAGAAGATCGCGTCCGGCGAGCTGACCGCGGTCGAGGTCACCGAGGCGCACCTGGCCAGGATCGAGGCCGTGGACGAGAAGGTGCACGCCTTCCTGCACGTCGACCGGGAGGGCGCGCTCGCGCAGGCCCGCGCGGTGGACGCCAAGCGGGCGGCGGGCGAGCCGCTGGGCCCGCTGGCCGGCGTGCCGCTGGCGATGAAGGACATCTTCACCACCGAGGGCGTGCCCACCACGGTCGGCTCGAAGATCCTGGAGGGCTGGATCCCGCCGTACGACTCGACGGTGACCAAGCGGCTGAAGGCCGCCGACGTGGTGATCCTGGGCAAGACCAACATGGACGAGTTCGCCATGGGGTCGTCCACCGAGAACAGCGCGTACGGGCCGACGGGCAACCCGTGGGACCTGACGCGTATCCCGGGCGGCTCCGGCGGCGGCAGCGCCGCGGCGCTCGCGTCGTACCAGGCGCCGCTGGCGCTCGGCACCGACACCGGCGGTTCGATCCGGCAGCCGGCCGCGGTCACCGGCACGGTCGGCGTGAAGCCCACCTACGGCGGCGTGTCCCGCTACGGCATGGTCGCCTTCTCCTCGTCGCTGGACCAGGGCGGGCCGTGCGCCCGTACGGTGCTGGACGCCGCGCTGCTGCACGAGGCGATCGGCGGCCACGACCCGATGGACTCGACGTCGATCGACGCGCCCGTCCCGCCGGTGGTCGACGCCGCACGCAGCGGTGACGTGCGCGGCATGCGGATCGGCGTGGTCAAGGAGCTGGGCGGCGAGGGCTACCAGCCCGGCGTGGTGCAGCGCTTCAACGAGTCGGTCGAGGTGCTGCGTGAGCTGGGCGCGGAGGTCGTGGAGATCTCCTGCCCGTCGTTCGTCTACGCGCTGGCCGCGTATTACCTGATCGCGCCGTCGGAGTGCTCCAGCAACCTGGCCCGCTTCGACGCGATGCGCTACGGCATGCGGGTCGGCGACGACGGCACGAGGTCCGCCGAGGAGGTCACCGCGCTGACCCGCGAGGCCGGTTTCGGCGCCGAGGTCAAGCGCCGGATCATCCTCGGCACGTACGCGCTGAGCTCGGGCTACTACGACGCCTACTACGGCTCGGCGCAGAAGGTCCGCACCCTGATCACCCGGGATTTCGAGAAGGCCTTCGAATCGGTCGACGTGCTCGTCTCGCCGACCACCCCGACCACCGCCTTCCCGCTCGGCGAGCGGGTCGACGACCCGCTGGCCATGTACCTGGTCGACCTGTGCACCATCCCGGTCAACCTGGCGGGCAATGCGGCGATGTCGCTGCCCTGCGGCCTGGCGCCGGAGGACGGTCTACCGGTGGGCCTGCAGATCATCGCCCCCGCGCTCAAGGACGACCGGCTCTACCGGGTCGGCGCCGCCGTAGAGGCCGCCTTCGTGAAGAAGTGGGGCCATCCGCTGCTTGAGGAGGCACCCCAGCTGTGAGCACCAAGGACAAGGGCAAGAAGAAGGGCAAGGCCGGTACGTACCTGGCCATCGGCAGCACGCTGTTCGCCGCGTTCAACAACGTCAAGAAGATCCGGACCGCGCGCGGCGAGGACGACACCCTGCAGTTGATCGACGGGCTGATCCGGGTGGCCGCGGTGGCCACCGGGGTCGCGCTGCTGGTGCGCGAGCTGCGCCAGCAGGACGACAACCCGCTGACGGACTGACAGGGCTGGAGGAAGAACGACTGTGACCGTCACGGATCTGCTGTCCTACGAGGACGCGCTCGCGTCCTACGACCCGGTGATGGGCCTTGAGGTCCATGTCGAGCTGGGCACGAGGACGAAGATGTTCTGCGGCTGCTCCACCGAGCTGGGCGCCGAGCCCAACTCGCAGACCTGCCCGACCTGCCTGGGCCTGCCCGGTTCGCTGCCGGTGGTCAACGCGATCGGCGTGGAGTCCGCGATCAAGATCGGCCTCGCGCTGAACTGCGAGATCGCGCAGTGGTGCCGCTTCGCGCGGAAGAACTACTTCTACCCGGACATGCCGAAGAACTTCCAGACCTCGCAGTACGACGAGCCGATCGCCTTCAACGGCTATCTGGACGTCCAGCTGGAGGACGGCGAGGTCTTCCGGGTGCAGATCGAGCGCGCCCACATGGAGGAGGACACCGGCAAGTCCACCCACGTCGGCGGTGCGACCGGCCGTATCCACGGCGCCTCGCACTCGCTGCTGGACTACAACCGGGCCGGCATCCCGCTGATCGAGATCGTCACCAAGCCGATCGAGGGCGCCGGCGTGCGGGCCCCCGAGGTCGCCAAGGCCTACGTCGCCGAGCTGCGCGAGCTGATCAAGGCGCTGGGGGTGTCGGAGGCCCGGATGGAGATGGGCCAGATGCGCTGCGACGTCAACCTGTCGCTGCGCCCGCCGGGCCGGGAGAAGTTCGGCACCCGCAGCGAGACCAAGAACGTCAACTCGCTGCGCAGCGTCGAGCGGGCGGCCAGGTTCGAGATCCAGCGGCACGCCGCGGTGCTCTCCTCCGGCGGCACGATCGTGCAGGAGACCCGGCACTTCCACGAGGAGGACGGGTCGACCACCTCCGGGCGGATCAAGGAGGAGGCGGAGGACTACCGCTACTTCCCCGAGCCCGACCTCGTGCCGGTCGCCCCGGCCCGCGAGTGGGTCGAGGAGCTGCGTGCAGGGCTGCCCGAGTTGCCGCGGCTGCGCCGCAAGCGGCTGCAGGAGGACTGGGGCATCGCCGACCACGAGATGCAGTCGGTGCTCAACGCGGGAGCGCTCGACCTGATCCTGGCCACCATGGCGGAGGGCGCGGACGCCGCGTCGGCCCGCAAGTGGTGGATGGGCGAGCTGGCCAGGCACGCCAACGAGACCGGCACCGAGCTGGCGGCCGTGCCGATCACCCCGGCACAGGTCGCCCGGGTGTCGGCGCTGGTCGCGGCCGGCGACCTGAACGACAAGCTGGCCCGCCAGGTCATCGAGGGTGTGCTGGCCGGGGAGGGCGAGCCCGACCAGGTGGTCGACGCGCGCGGCCTGAAGGTCGTCTCCGACGACAGCGCGCTCGGCGCGGCGGTGGACGACGCCATCGCGGCGAACGCGGCCATCGCCAACAAGATCCGCGGCGGCAACCTGGCCGCGGCCGGAGCGCTGATCGGCGCGGTGATGAAGGCCACGCGTGGCCAGGCCGACGCCAAGCGGGTCCGCGAGCTGGTCCTGGAGAGGCTGGGCGTCCAGGGCTGAGCGCTCTTCACCGGCGTCTTACACAGGCGCGTCAAGGACGGCACCCCCATCCGGGGGTGCCGTCCTTATCTGTTTTTTACCTCTTGTGAGGAACGGCACGAAAGTCCCAAAGGATCATTTTCGCCTGCGACAGTAGGTCGGACGTCAAGCACACACAGGAGCAGCTGATCCATGGCCGCACTCGCACGGTGGTGTCTGCACCACCGCATCACCGCCGTGCTCCTGTGGATCGCCGTTCTGGTCGGTCTGACCGCGGCAGCCGGCGCCGTCGGCTCGGCATATTCCCGGCACTACGAGGCCCCCGGCACCGAGTCGGGCCACGCCGGCGCCCTGCTGCGGGAGTCCTTCCCCGACCAGGCGGGCGACACCGAGACCATCGTCTGGCACACCGACCACGGCACAGTACGCGCAGCCGCCGTCGAGCAGACCATGGCCAAGGTCCTCGACCAGGCACGGCACCTGCCCGGCGTCGCCTCCGTCGACAGCCCGTACGCCGCCGCGGGCGCGGCACAGATCAGCGCCGACGGCCACACCGCCTACGCCACCGTCGGCTACGCCCAGGACGCCGACAGCATCCCCGTCGCGCAGGCCCAGGCCCTGGTGGACACCGCCAAGGCGGCCCAGAGCGCCGACCTCCAGGTCGAACTGGGCGGGCAGGCGGTCGGCAGCACCGAGAGCGCCGGCGCCCACCTCAGCGAGATCGTCGGCGTGGCAGTGGCCGCGGTCGTCCTGCTGGTCGCCTTCGGCTCCTTCGCCGCCATGCTGCTGCCCATCGCGACCGCACTGGTCGGCTGCGGCACGGCGTACATGGCGATCGTGCTACTCGGCCACGCCATGACCGTCGCCGACTTCGCCCCCATGCTGGGCATGCTGATCGGGCTCGGGGTCGGCATCGACTACGCCCTCTTCATCGTCAGCCGCCACCGTAGAGGCCTCAAACGCGGCCTGAGCGTGGTCGAGGCCGCGCAGGAGGCGGTGGCCACCACCGGGCGTGCGGTGGTCTTCGCCGGGGGCACGGTCTGCGTGGCGCTGCTCGGCATGCTGATCCTGCACCTGAGCTTCCTCAACGGGGTCGCGGTCGCCTCCGCGCTGACCGTACTGCTCACCGTGGCGGCCTCCATCACGCTGCTGCCGGCCCTGCTCGCGCTGATCGGCCCGCGGGCGCTCAGCCGCCGCGAACGCCGCGCACTGGCCGAGCACGGCCCGCGGCCGGAGCCGCCCGCGGGGCTCGCCGCCCGCTGGTCGGCCTTCGTCGAACGGCACCCCAAGCTGCTGGGCGCGCTGGCCGCTGTGGTGATGATCGTGCTGGCGCTGCCCACCTTCACTCTGCACCTGGGCACCTCGGACCAGGGCAACGGCCCCGCCAAGGCCACCACCCGGCAGGCCTACGACCTGCTCGCCGGCAGCTTCGGGCCCGGTACCAACGGCCCGCTGACCCTGGTCGCCACCACCGACGGCGCCCAGTCACGGCTCGCCCTCGACCGCCTCCCCGGCGTCCTGCGGGACACCCCTGGCGTGGCCTCGGTCAGCCCCGTCGAGCTGTCCGGCGGCACCGGTGTGATCACCGTCGTGCCCGCCACCGCCCCCCAGTCCCGCGACACCTCCAAGCTGGTCGACCGGCTGCGGCACGAGGTGCTGCCCACCGCGGAGAAGGGCGGCGCCCTCAAGGTCTACGTCGGCGGCCCCACCGCCAGCTACGACGACTTCGCCGCCGTCGTGATCGGCAAGCTGCCCCTCTTCGTCGGCAGCGTCGTCGGCCTGGGCTGCATCCTGCTGCTCGTCGCCTTCCGCTCGATCGGCATCCCCGTCAAGGCCGCGGTGATGAACGTCGCCGCGGTCGCCTCCTCCTTCGGCGTCGTCACGGCGATCTTCCAGTGGGGCTGGGGCAGCGAATGGCTGGGTCTGGGCAGAGCGGGCCCGATCGAGCCCTTCCTGCCGGTGATCATGGTCTCGGTGCTCTTCGGGCTGTCCATGGACTACCAGGTCTTCCTGGTCAGCAGGATGTACGAGGAGTGGCGCGAGACGCGCGACAACTGCCGGGCGGTCAGGGTCGGCCTCGCCGAGACCAGCCGGGTGATCACCTCCGCCGCAGTGATCATGATCGCGGTCTTCCTGGCCTTCGTGCTCAGCGGCGACCGGGTGATCGCGATGTTCGGCATCGGCCTGGCCGCGGCCGTGGCCCTGGACGCCTTCGTGCTGCGTACGCTGCTGGTGCCCGCGCTGATGCACGTCCTGGGCGACGCCAACTGGTGGCTGCCCGGCTGGCTGGACCGCCGCCTGCCGCAGATCAGCATCGAGGCGCCGGCCGCCGCCCGCCCCGTGCCCGTACCGCTGCGGATCGCCCTCGGCGGTCAGGCCGACGGGCAGGCCGGTGGTCAGGAGGTCGGCGTCGCATCCGCCAGGACGCCGAACGCGCACGCCGTATCGGAGTCCGGCTCCCAGCCGGTGGGCGGCCGCAGCACCCAGGAGACGTTGAAGACCCGGTGAAGCCGGGGCCTACGCCGGCCCGGTCGTGGGCGGGTGCCAAGTCACCGCAGGTGGTGCTCCCTTCAGCGGCGCGGTCTAAGGCGGACCGGGCCGGTCTAAGGCGGTCTGCGGCGCCGCGGGCTCCCGCCTAAGCTCCGCGCGGCGGGAAGTTCGGGAAGGTGCCCGATGTGGTGAGGGGGCCTGGGAGACGAAGCTAAGTGCATCGGAAAAACCTCCCCGAGGCACCAGGAGAAAACGATGTTCGGGTACGAACTGCACCAGGCCCGCAGGGCCGAACTCCAGCGCAGCGCCGACGAGTGGCGGCTGGCGCAGCAGGCCAGGGCGGGGCGGGCCGAGCGGCGCGCGGCCGCCCGCCGCACCACCACCAGATCGGCGGTACGCACCGACGGCGAGGTGACGGAGAGTCCCGCCCGCACCAGGGGCCGCGCGCTGCACCGACACAGCGCGGCATGACCGCCGAGGCGGTGGCGGCCGCGCCCAGGGCCGCCACCCCGCAGGGTCCGGAGCGCGAAGTAACCGGTGTCGCAACCGGTACGAGGCGTGAAATGCTCGGAAGCGTGCAGACCCAGTCGCTCAGCCCCGTGTTCATCGGCCGAGACGCCGAGCTGGCACGGCTTGCCTCGGTGCTGGCCGCCGCGGACGCGGGCGAGTCGCAGGCGGTGCTGATCGGCGGCGAGGCGGGGGTCGGCAAGACCCGGCTGACCGAGGAGTTCGTGGCCGCGGCCCGCGCCGCGGGAGCGGTGACCGCCGTCGGTGGCTGCGTGGAGATCGGTGCGGACGGCCTCCCCTTCGCACCGGTCTCCGCCGCGCTGCGGGACCTTTACCGCACGCTGGGCCCCGAGTTGACCGCCGCCGCGGCCGGCCAGCAGGCCGAACTGGCCCGGCTGCTGCCCGAACTCGCGGGCACCGAGGGCGTACGCAAGGAGCCGAACGACGAGGACGGCAGGGTCAGGCTGTTCGAGCTGACCGCCCGTCTGCTGGAGCGGCTCGGCACCGACCGTACGATCGTGGTCGTCGTGGAGGACCTGCACTGGGCCGACCGCTCCACCCGCGAGCTGCTCGCGTACCTCTTCCGCTCGCTCCAGCGCTGCCGCGTGCTGCTCGCGGCCACCTACCGCGCCGACGACATCCACCGCAGGCACCCGCTGCGGCCCTTCCTCGCCGAGACCGACCGGCTGCGCCGGGTCGAGCGCTTCGAGCTGTCGCGGTTCAGCCGCGCCGAGGTCCGCAGCCAGCTGGTGTCGATGATGGCCGACGAGCCCGACGACACGGTGGTCGACCAGGTCTTCGCGCGCTCCGACGGCAACCCGTTCTTCGTCGAGGAGCTGGCCTGCAGCCTGCGCCGCGGATGCTCGTCCGGGCTCAGCGACTCGCTGCGCGACCTGCTGCTGGTGCGGGTCGAGGCGCTCTCGGAGGACGCCCAGCGGGTGGCGAAATTCGTCGCCGAGGGCGGCAACAGCGTCGAATACCGGCTGCTCGCGGCCATCACCGGGCTGTCCGAGGACGATCTGCTGGCGGCGCTGCGTGTCGCGGTCGGCGCCAGCATCCTGCTGCCCACGGACAGCGGCGAGGGCTACCGCTTCCGGCACTCGCTGGTCCGCGAGGCGGTCGGCGACGACCTGCTGCCGGGCGAGCGCAGCCGTATCAACCGGCGGTATGCCGAGGCCGTCGAGTCCGACCCCGGCCTGGTCCCCGCCGACGAGCGGGCCGCCAGGCTGGCCAGCTACTGGTACGCCGCGCACGACCCGGCCAGGGCGCTGCCCGCCGTGCTGAGCGCCGCCGTCGAGGCCAGGCACCGGCACGCCTACGCCGAGCAGTACCAGCTGCTGGAACGCGCACTCGAACTGTGGGACGACACCCCCGAGACCGTCCGGGCCGGCCTGCGGCCCGCCGACTACACCGAGGCGTACCCGCCCTGCGACTGCGCCCCCGGCACCCCGCTCGACCTGGTCGACCTGCTGGCCGAGCTGACCGTCGCCGCCCGGCTCAGCGGCGAGCGCGAGCGCGCCTACACCATGGCCAAGCGGGCACTGCGGCTGATGGAGCGCAGCGGCAGCGCCGACCCGCTGCGCGCCGCCTGGTTCTGGGCGCAGCGCTCCAAGGTCATGGAGGTGCTCGGCCGCGGCGACGGTTGGGAGGAGCTGGCCAGGGCCCGCGAGCTGGTACGCGGCCTGCCGCCGTCCGCCACGCACGCCGAGGTGCTGGCGATGATCGCCGGCTGGATCATGGTCCACAAGTCCGGCGCCGAGGGCATCGCCATCGCCGGGCAGGCGGTCCAGCTGGCCAGGATCGCGGACGCCCGCGACATCGAGCTGCACGCCCGCGTCACCCTCGGCCTGCTCCAGGCCGACAGCGGCGACGTCGACGGCGGCATCGCCGGGGTCGAGGAGGTACGTCGGCTGGTCAGCGACCAGCGCGCCCCGCTGATCGTCTCGCGCACCTACGGCAACCTGTCGTCCGTGCTGGAGGGCGCGGGCCGCTCCGCGGAGGCGGTACGCGTCAGTGGCGAGGGCCTGGAACTGATCGGCGACCAGGTGGTCAAGGCCACCAAGGCGTGGCTGCTGTCCAACGCGGGCGAGTCGCTGTACATGCTGGGGCGCTACGAGGAGTCCGCGGACCGGCTCGCCGCCGCCCGGCGGGCCGTCGAGGGGCCGCTGCTGTGCGCGAGCGTGGACATGTACCGAGCCTTTCTGGCGCTCTCCGTCGGCGACACCGAAACCGCGGCAGATTGCCACGCCTCCGCGGCGGAGAGCTTCCGCTACGACACCCAGCCGCAGCACCAGATCCCCCTGCGCGGCCTCGGCATCCGGCTCGCCGTCGCCCACGGGCGCTACGACGAGGCCCGGCGCGGTCTGCTGGCCGCGATCGACGCCGGATTCCCCAACGGCACCGCGCGCTACGCCTGGCCGCTCATCGCCGCCGGCGCCGCCGCCGAGGCCGACGGGCCGTGGCCGGTCACCGGCGACCCCGCCCGCGGCCAGGTCCTCGACCGGATCAGGACCGCCGCCCGCGAACTGCCCCGCCCCACCCCCCTCTACGAGGCCTACGCCCTGCTCGTCGAGGCCGAGCTGGCCCGGGCGGAGGGACGGCACGAACCCGAGCTGTGGGCTGCCGCGGAGGCCGCCTTCGCCGAGCAGGAGCGACCCGTCGAGCTGGCCGCGATCCGCTACAGGTACGCGGAGGCACTCCTCGCCCGCGGCCCCGACGCCCGCGGCTTGGCGGGCTGCCTGCTCGCCCAGGCCCACGGCGTCTCCTCGGCGATCGGGGCCAAGCCCCTCGCGGCGGACATCGCCGCGCTGGCGCAGCGCGCCCGGCTGCCGCTCGACGCCCCCGCGGAGGCGGCCGCGGCGGCCCCCGTGGAGCCGGTCGACCCGGCGGACTCCCTCGGTCTCACCGCCCGCGAGCGGGACGTCCTGCGGCTGGTCGCCGACGGCCGCACCAACCGGCAGATCGCGGAGGAGCTGTTCATCTCGCCCAAGACGGCGAGCGTGCACGTGTCCAACATCCTGGCCAAACTCACCGTCTCCACCCGCGGCGAGGCGGCCGCCCTGGCCCACCGCCTCCACCTCTTCGCGGCCGCGACCTGAGCCCTCTTCCCGCCGCCCCGGTGCCTGCGAGCCGCCCCCGGACCTTCCCCCCGGCGGGTGGCTCGCGCATCGCGCGCCGAGTCAGCTCACGGTGAGCCGGAGGATGCGGTCGTCGCCGGGCTTGGGCGTACCGCGCCCGTCCGTGTTGCTGGTGCTGACCAGGATCGTGTGGTCGTCGACCGCGACCACGGTCCTGAGCCGTCCGTAGGTGTCCGTGAAGAACGCCTGCGGCGCCGCGGCCGCCTTGGTGCCGTCCAGCGGGATACGCCAGAGGCGCTGGCCCTTGAGCGAGGCCATCCAGATGGAGCCCGCCGCGTAGGCGATACCGCTGGGTGAGGCGTCGTCGGTGTGCCACTGGGCGACCGGGTCGACATAGCCCGCGCGGTGCGCGATGCCCTCCACCACCGGCCAGCCGTAGTTCTTGCCCGGCTCGATGAGGTTCAGCTCGTCCCAGGTGTCCTGGCCGAATTCCGAGGCCCACAGCCGCCCCTGCGGGTCCCAGGCGAGGCCCTGCACATTGCGGTGGCCGGGGGAGTAGACCAGGGACCCGGAGACCGGGTTGTCCTTGGGCACCTGCCCGTCGGGCGTCATCCGCAGGATCTTGCCGCCCAGCGACGACATGTCCTGGGCGAGCCCGCGCTGACCCGTCTCGCCGGTCCCTGCGTAGAGCATGCCGTCGGGGCCGAAGGCGATCCGCCCGCCGTTGTGGATCGAACCCGTCGGGATGCCCCGCAGGACCGTGTCCGGCGCCCCGAGCTGGTCGCCGGGGGACCGCGTCGGATCGAAGGCCATCCGGGCGATGCGGTTGTCGGAGTCGGTGCTGAAATACGCGTAGAGCAGGTGGTCGGTGCCGAAGTCCGGGGAGAGGGCCAGACCGAGCAGGCCGGCCTCGCCGCCCTGCGTGTGGGCCACACCGGGGACCGTGCCGACGAGGGTCGACGTCTTCTTGGCCGGGTCGACCCGGGTGATCTTCCCGGTGTCCCGGGAGGCCACGAGCAGCGTCCCGTCCGCGAGCTGCACCACGCCCCAGGGCGACGCCAGCCCGGTCGCGAGGGTGCCGGTGACCTTCGCGGTGCCCTTGGCGGGCGCCGGTGTCGGTGTCGGCGTGGGCGTGGCGGACGCGCTGGACCGGGGTTGCGCCGCCGAGGCGCCCGACGTGCGCGGTGCCGTCGTGGACGGCTTCGATCCCAGCGGTTTGCCGTCGCTGCAGCCGCCGACCAGCACGGCGGCGACCGCGACGGCGGCCGCGCCGCCGACCGCGCGACGGGCCGCGCCACGGGCCCTGCCCGACACCCCTGAACCCACCGTCCGACCTCCCGACGTCGTCACCGCCCCAGCTGATCCCCTGCAGGGTGCCGTTACGGACTCCCCGGCCGCGCCGAGTGGGCCCCAGTCTCGCAGTTCCCCGAACCCCTGGGGTGGCGCCCCTTGCGGTGCGTTGCTTTTTCCCCGCCGCGGTGGCCGGTGGCGGGGAAAAAGCAACGCACCGCAAGGGGCAATCTCCAAGGTCCCCGGCCCCGGGTACGGGCGCGGCTAGTCCCAGGAGCCCCGCGCCGGCGGGAGGGTGGCGATCTCGGCGAGGTCGGCCGTGGTCAGGGCCAGCCCTGACGCGTGGGCGTTCTCGGGCGGCCACCGCGCCGAGCGGGTGCCGGGTATGGGCACGACGGTGGGCCCCTGGGCGAGAGCCCAGGCGAGGGCGACCTGCGCAGGGGTCGCGCCATGGCGGCGGGCCACCCGGCGCAGACCGGCGACGACGGGCTGGTTCGCCGCCATCATGTCCGCGGTGAAGCGCGGATGCCTGGCCCGCAGATCGTCCGGCTCGAAGCCCTCACCGGGCGTGAGCGTCCCGGTGAGGAAGCCGTTGCCCAGCGGCATCGCGGCGAGGAAGCCGACGCCGTGCGCGGTGCACCACGGCAGCAGCTCGTCCAGCGCCTCCGGCGCCCACACGGACAGCTCGGCCTGGACGGAGCTGACCGGGAAGACCTGCTGGGCGCGTGCGAGTTGGCGCAGCGTCTCGTCGTGGAGTGCGGCGCCGGTGCGGCGGTGCCCGCGGGCGCCGACCGCGCACAGGCCGAGCGCCCGTACCTTCCCGGCGGTGACGAGCTCGGCCATCGCGCCCCAGGTCTCCTCGACGGGGACTTCCGGGTCGACCCGGTGCAGCTGGTAGAGGTCGATCCGGTCGGTCTGCAGGCGCCGCAGCGACGCGTCGCAGGCGCGTTTGACGTAGGCGGGGCGTCCGTCGGCCACGATGTGCTGCTCGCCGGCGAGCAGCCCGCACTTGGTGGCTATGAAGGCGTCCCGCCGCCGTTCCCGCAGCACCCGCCCGAGCAGCAGCTCGTTGGTGAAGGGGCCGTACATGTCAGCGGTGTCCAGCAGCGTGGTGCCGTGGTCCAGGGCGCTGTGCACGGCTCGCAGCGACTCCTCGCCGTCCTGCCGGGAGGCGCCGTAACCCCAGCTCATGGGCATGCAGCCGAGCCCGATCGCCCCCACTGCCAGTGCTGCCGCGCCGACCGCCCTGCGCTCCACCGTGCCGACCTCCCTGAGACGCAACACTGTGCCATAGCCTCCTGACCATGACCGACAAGACCCAGGACCCCGCCGGGGGCGGCCGCCCGCAGGTGTGGCTGTCCCTGCCGCCCGAGGAGATCGACGGACTGCCCGACGCGTTCTCGTACGTGTACTGGGACGGCACCGGGGACTTCCCCGCCGATCCCGCGGACGCCGCCTTCTACGTCGTGCCCTATATGAAGGGGCCGACCGCCGGAGCGCTCCCGCTGCCGCACATGACCGCTGTGCGCGCCATCCAGACCCTGAGCGCCGGTGTGGACCACATCGCGCCCCATCTTCACCACTGTGCGCCCGGCGTACGCCTGTGCAATGCCCGCGGGGTGCACGAGGCGAGCACCGCCGAGCTGACCGTCGGGCTGATCCTCGCCTCGCTGCGTGGCATCCCGCGCTTCGTCCGCGGCCAGGACACCGAGAGGTGGTATGCCGGGTTCTATCCGGCGCTGGCCGACCGCCGGGTGCTGATCGTCGGCTACGGCTCGATAGGGGCCGCCGTCGAGGACCGGCTGGCGGCCTTCGAGTGCGAGGTGGACCGGGTGGCGCGTACCGCGCGGACCGTCCCCCGCGGGCCCGTTCACGCGCTGGCCGACCTGCCGCGCCTGCTGCCGGCCGCCGATGTCGTGGTGCTCACCACCCCGCTGACGGAGCAGACCAGGGGGCTTGCGGGGCCGGAGTTCCTCGCGGCGATGAAGGACGGCGCGCTGCTGGTGAACGTGGCGCGCGGCCCCGTGGTGGACACCAAGGCGCTGCTGGTGGAGACCGAGTCGGGGCGGCTGACCGCGGCACTGGATGTCACCGATCCCGAACCGCTGCCCGCCGGGCACCCGTTGTGGCATGCGCCCGGGGTCCTCATCAGCCCGCATGTGGGAGGCAGCACTTCCGCTTTCCTGCCGCGGGCGAAGCGTTTGATCCGGTCCCAGCTGGTCAGGTTCGCACATGGTGAGGAGTTGGCCAACGTCGTCCAGGTGACCACCTGACGAGGCCGTCGGCAGCCGACTGGCACCGGGTGACTCCGCGCGGTGTCTGCCGATCCCCTTATGGTTACGCTCAGTAGAGAGCGCCTATCGCTGAGTGACGGATCTGGTGTATCGTCCCGAATCGGGGGGCGCGCCGCGGTGACAGAGCCGACGACCGCGGCGTGAACGACGAGCGAGTAAGGGGGGCGACGGGCGATGCACGGACCGAGGCGGTTCCCGCGCAGGAGTACCCAGCGCACCGCACGACCCGACCGGCCGACCACCGGTCACCGGCAGCGCGCCGCGCACCGGCCGGCCCTGCCGCACGGGACAGCGCGGTGACCTCCACCGGCGCGGTGCTCAGCAGGCCGCAGACGCGGGAAGGCAGCGCCGGTCTGCTGCCGCAGCTGGTGCTCGCGCTGCTGTGCGGCGGCTACACGACCGGGGCGGTGCTGGGCTGGGGCGCGGCCGACGTGGCGGACTTCATGGGGGACTTCGGCCTCTCGGCGGCCGCGGCCGCCGCCGCGGTCTCGATGCTGCTCTACGCCCGCAGGGCCGGTGCCGGCCACCGGGCCGCCTGGCTGCTGTTCGCGGCGTCCTCAACGATGGTGGCGCTCGGGAACGGCATCTGGGGGTGGTACGAGGTGGTGCTGCACCGCGAGGTGCCGCAGACCTCGCCCGCCGACTTCTGCTTCCTGCTGTTCGCGCCGCCCGCCGTGACCGGCCTGCTGGTACTGGCCAAAAGGCCGGTCACGAAGGCCGGCTGGGTGTGCCTGGGCCTGGACACCTGGCTGATCGGCGGGTCGCTGCTGACCTTGTCGTGGAGCTTGGCGCTGGCCCGCACCGCCCGCTTCGACGGCCCGAGCACCGCCAAGGTCGCGCTGTCGCTGGCCTATCCGCTGCTGGACATCGTGCTGGTCAGCATGGTCCTGGTGCTGCACTTCCGCCGCTCGCCGAACAACCGCGCGGCGGTCAACACCGCACTGGCCGCCCTCGCGCTGACCGTGCTGTGCGACGCGCTGTTCACCTCGCCGCTGCTGCGCGAGCACTACCGCTCGGGCCAGATCCTGGACGCCGGCTGGTTCGCGGGCAGCATGCTGATGGCGTACGCGCCCTGGGTCGGCCGCCGTGAGCAGCCGCTGCTGCGCCCCGGCACCACCACCCGCAGGGTCACCGGGTCGCTGTCCGCGCTGGCGCCGTATCTGGCCGCCGCCGTCTGCACCCTGGGCATCCTCTACGACGTCACCACCGGCGAGAAGTGCGACAAGGTCGTCCTGCTCACCGGCAGCACCGTGGTGCTCGCGCTGGTCATCAGGCAGGGCATCATGCTGCTCGACAACATCGCGCTGACCCAGGAGCTGGCCCAGAAGGAGAACCACTTCAGGTCCCTGGTCCAGGGGTCGAGCGACGTCATCATGATCGCCGCCCCCACCGGTGTGCTGCGGTACGTCAGCCCCGCCTCCGTCGGCGTCTACGGGCGCGACCCCGAGGAGCTGATCGGCACCGAGCTGTCCGCGCACATCCACCCCGACGACCTCGGCCGGGTCGTGCACGAGGTGCGCCGCTTCCTCGCGGCGCCGCCCGGCGAGGAGCCGGCCACCAGGATCGAGTGCCGCATCAGGTCGGGGCGGCGCGGCGGCCCGTACGGCGAGGACGGCTGGCTCAGCGTCGAGTCCAGCGTCAACCGGTATCAGGGCGGCCTGATCTTCAACAGCCGCGACGTGACGGAAAGGGTGCGGCTGCAGGCCCAGTTGCAGCACAACGCGTCGCACGACCCGCTCACCGACCTGCCCAACAGGCTGCTCTTCCTCGACCGGGTCGGCAAGGCGCTCGCCGGGCGGCGGGCCGGCGACGGGCGGGCCGCGGTGCTCTATGTCGACCTCGACGGCTTCAAGGCGGTCAACGACTCCATCGGCCACCAGGCCGGCGACCACCTGCTCACCCAGGCCGCCCGCCGGCTCCAGGACGCCCTGCGGTCCGGCGACACGGCGGCCAGGCTCGGCGGCGACGAATTCGCCGTCCTGGTCTGCGGGGCCCTGGAGCACCAGATCAGGGAGATCGCGGAAAGGCTGCGGGCGGCGCTGTGCGAGCCCTACCGGGTCGACGGCGGCGAGGTGCGGGTCGGCGCCAGCATCGGCATCGCCTTCGCCGAGCCGGGCAGTTCCGCCGACGAGCTGATGCGCAACGCCGACCTGGCGATGTACCGCGCCAAGCAGGCCGGCAAGGGCCGGGTCGAGCTCTACGCGCCGCAGCTGCAGGCCGACGTCGTCCGGCGCACCGAACTGGCCACCCGGTTGCACCGGGCGCTGCACGACGGCGAGTTCACGCTGCTGCACCAGCCGGTGGTGGAGCTGTCCGACGGGCGGATCGCCGGCGTCGAGGCGCAGGCCCGCTGGCGGTCCGCGCAGGGCATCCTCTTCACCCCGGCGGAGTTCCTGCGCGCGGCCGAGGACGTCGAGCGCACCTCGGAGCTGGGCAGATGGCAGCTGGAGCAGGCCGTGGCGCAGGCGGGGCTGCGCTACGGGGCGGGGCACCGGGTGCCGGTCACCGTGAAGCTGTCCGCCCACCGGCTGCTGCACCGCGACCTGCCGGCCGGCGCCGTCGAGGGCCTGCTGGAGCGGCACGACCTGCCGCCCGGCGGCCTGGTGGTCGAGCTGACCGGCGGCGACTCCAGGATCGCGCTGGACGAGCTGGAGCGCCGGCTGACCGAGCTGCGCAGGGCCGGGGTGCGGATCTCGCTCGGCGGCTTCGGCACCGGCCACGCCGCGCTCAACGCCCTGCGGAGCCTGCCGGTGGACGCTGTCAAGCTCGACAGGGGTTTCGTGGAGGGCCTGGTCGAGTCGGCCCGGCTGCACAAGATCACCCGCGGGCTGCTGCGGATCGCCGCCGACCTCGGGGTGCGGACGGTCGCCGACGGGGTGGACCGTCCCGAGCAGGTGCACGCGCTGCGCGAGATGGGCTGCGGCCACGCCCAGGGAATGGCCTTCTCCGGGCTGCTCGACGAGCACCGGCTGCGCGGCTCGCTGACCCGAGGCGGCTACCCCGTACCGGGTGCTACGGACCGTCCGGGGACGTCCGACGGCGGCCGGCCCGTACCGCAGGAAGCGCCATCCAGGGCCTCCGGCCTGGGAAATGCCCCCGGTGAGCAGGGCGGATCCCGTACCGTGCAGCTGCCGTCCTGTCGCTCACATAGTGAGACCCGTGTCCCACCGGCTTGACACTCGAAGGGGTCCCGGAGGAAGGTCGACGCCATGCGCACCCGAATTCTCGTACTTGGAAAGCGCGTCGGCTGACCGAGGCCATTCCACCGCCTCGCACAAGCACCGGCGCGCTCCCCTCGCTTGCCTCACGGCACGAGGGGTTTTTTGTTGCCCGACTCCGGTCCGGGGCCGTCCGGCAACCGGGCGGCAACCAGCCGAAACCCTCACCACCCTCATCTTCGAGAGAAGAGAACGCAGATGACCGAGCAGGCCACCGGGTCCCACCATCCGCAGCCGCGGACCCGCAACGCGGTCCCCGCCGCCACCGCCGAGCGTATGACGGGCGCCCAGGCGCTCATCCGCTCCCTCGAGGCCGTAGGCGCGGACACCGTGTTCGGCATCCCGGGCGGTGCGATCCTGCCGGCCTACGACCCGCTGATGGACTCGTCCAAGGTCCGGCACGTGCTGGTCAGGCACGAGCAGGGCGCGGGCCACGCCGCCACCGGCTATGCGCAGGCCACCGGCCGGGTCGGGGTGTGCATGGCGACGTCCGGGCCCGGCGCGACCAACCTGGTCACCCCGATCGCCGACGCCCACATGGACTCGGTGCCGATCGTCGCCATCACCGGCCAGGTCGCCTCGAAGTCCATCGGCACCGACGCCTTCCAGGAGGCGGACATCTGCGGCATCACCATGCCGATCACCAAGCACAACTTCCTGGTCAGGGACGCCGCCGACATCCCGCGCACCATCGCGGAGGCCTTCCACATCGCCGCCACGGGGCGCCCGGGCCCGGTCCTGGTCGACATCGCCAAGGACGCGCTGCAGAACCAGATGACCTTCTCCTGGCCGCCGCAGACCGACCTGCCCGGCTACCGCCCGGTGACCAAGCCGCACGCCAAGCAGATCCGCGAGGCTGCCCGGCTGATCAACGAGGCCCGCCGCCCGGTGCTCTACGTCGGCGGCGGTGTCGTCAAGGCCCGCGCCACCGCGGAGCTGCGGATCCTCGCCGAGCTGACCGGCGCCCCGGTCACCACCACGCTGATGGCGCTCGGCGCGTTCCCCGACAGCCACCCGCAGCACGTCGGCATGCCCGGCATGCACGGCGACGTCTCCGCGGTCACCGCGCTGCAGAAGTCCGACCTGATCATCGCGCTCGGCGCCCGCTTCGACGACCGGGTCACCGGCCGGCTCGACACCTTCGCGCCGAACGCCAAGGTCGTGCACGCCGACATCGATCCGGCCGAGATCTCCAAGAACCGGATCGCCGACGTGCCGATCGTCGGTGACGCCCGCGAGGTGCTCGCCGACCTGATCGTCGCCGTCCAGGCCGACCACGAGGCCGGCCACAAGGGCGACTACTCCGAATGGTGGAACCACCTCAACTTCTGGCGTAACACCTACCCGCTCGGCTACGACGTCCCCAAGGACGGCAGCCTGTCCCCGCAGCAGGTCATCGAGCGGATCGGCCAACTCGCCCCGGAGGGCACCCTCTTCGCCGCGGGCGTCGGCCAGCACCAGATGTGGGCCGCGCAGTTCATCAAGTACGAGCAGCCCGGCACCTGGTTCAACTCCGGCGGCGCCGGCACCATGGGCTACGCCGTGCCCGCCGCGATGGGCGCCAAGGCCGGTATGCCGGACGCCACCGTGTGGGCGATCGACGGCGACGGCTGCTTCCAGATGACCAACCAGGAACTGGTCACCTGCGCGCTGAACAACATCCCGATCAAGGTCGCCATCATCAACAACGGCGCCCTGGGCATGGTCCGCCAGTGGCAGAACCTCTTCTACGGCGAGCGGTTCTCCAACACCGTCCTGCACTCGGGCGCCGAGCACCGCCCCGGCTCCACCCAGGGCGTCGGCTCGATCCAGAACCGCGGCACCCGCGTCCCGGACTTCGTCAAGCTGTCCGAGGCGATGGGCTGCGTCGGCCTGCGCTGCGAGACCCCCGAGGAACTGGACAAGGTCATCGCCGAGGCCAACGCCATCAACGACCGCCCGGTCGTGGTGGACTTCATCGTCCACGAGGACGCGATGGTCTGGCCGATGGTCGCGGCCGGCACCTCCAACGACGAGATCATGGCCGCCCGGGACGTCCGCCCCGACTTCAGCGACGACCTGGATGACTGACGCCCGAGGTCCCGAAGTGGCCGGCCGAGGAACGAGGCCGTCCGCGGAGGGACCGAGCAGGAGGGCAGACCAAGAAATGCGTTTCGACTGACCGAGGCCGGAAGAGCGAGAGAAGGAAGCACCGAACATGTCCAAGCACACGCTCTCCGTCCTGGTGGAGAACAAGCCCGGCGTCCTGGCCAGGATCACCGCGCTGTTCTCCCGCCGCGGCTTCAACATCGACTCGCTCGCGGTGGGCACCACCGAGCACCCGGAGATCTCCCGTATCACCATCGTCGTCAACGTCATCGACGAACTGCCGCTCGAACAGGTGACGAAACAGCTGAACAAGCTGGTCAACGTGCTGAAGATCGTCGAACTCGACCCCTCGGCGGCCGTCGCGCGCGAACTCGTCCTGGTGAAGGTGCGCGCCGACAACGAGTCGCGCTCGCAGATCGTGGAGATCGTCCAGCTCTTCCGGGCCAAGACCGTGGACGTCTCCCCGGAGGCCGTCACGATCGAGGCCACCGGCGCCGCGGACAAGCTGGAGGCCATGCTCAAGATGCTGGAGCCGTTCGGCATCAAGGAGCTGGTCCAGTCCGGCACCATCGCGATCGGCCGCGGCGCCCGGTCCATCACCGACCGCTCGCTGCGGGCGCTGGACCGATCCGCATAGCGAGACCCCGACACCCCCATCCGCCCACCCGTCGTACGGTGGGCCGCACAACACGATCCAAGGAGAACCCGAAGTGGCCGAGCTGTTCTACGACGACGACGCCGACCTGTCCATCATCCAGGGCCGCAAGGTCGCGGTCATCGGCTACGGCAGCCAGGGCCACGCCCACGCGCTGTCGCTGCGCGACTCGGGCGTGGACGTGCGGGTCGGCCTGCACGAGGGCTCCAAGTCCAAGACGGTGGCCGAGGAGCAGGGCCTGCGGGTGCTGCCGGTCGCCGAGGCGGCCGCCGAGGCCGACGTCATCATGATCCTGGTCCCGGACCCGATCCAGGCCCGCGTCTACGAGGAGTCCATCAAGGACAACCTCAAGGACGGCGACGCCCTCTTCTTCGGCCACGGCCTGAACATCCGCTTCGGCTTCATCAAGCCGCCGGCCGGCGTCGACGTGTGCATGGTCGCCCCCAAGGGCCCGGGCCACCTGGTCCGCCGTCAGTACGAGGAGGGCCGCGGCGTTCCGTGCATCGCGGCCGTCGAGCAGGACGCCACCGGCAAGGGCTTCGCGCTCGCGCTGTCCTACGCCAAGGGCATCGGCGGCACCCGCGCCGGCGTCATCAAGACCACCTTCACCGAGGAGACCGAGACCGACCTCTTCGGCGAGCAGGCGGTCCTCTGCGGCGGTACGTCCGCCCTGGTCAAGGCCGGCTTCGAGACGCTGGTCGAGGCCGGCTACCAGCCGGAGATCGCGTACTTCGAGTGCCTGCACGAGCTGAAGCTCATCGTGGACCTGATGTACGAGGGCGGCCTGGAGAAGATGCGCTGGTCGGTCTCCGAGACCGCCGAGTGGGGCGACTACGTCTCCGGGCCGCGGATCATCACCGACGCCACCAAGGCCGAGATGAAGAAGATCCTCGGCGAGATCCAGGACGGCACCTTCGCCAACGCCTGGATCGCGGAGTACAACGCGGGCCTGCCGAAGTACAACGAGTACAAGAAGGCCGACGAGAACCACCTGCTGGAGACCACGGGACGCAAGCTCCGCAAGCTGATGAGCTGGGTCGACGAGGAGGCGTAAGCCCTCCGGTTGCGTCGCTTCGGCAGCCGGTCTGACCGGCATCTGGTACGCAGTTTGTACGAAGCGACGCAACCCCTCCGGGTGATCCTTCCATTTCGGCGAAGGCGCGAAATCCGCCCGTCGATACACTCGCTGAACAAGCGCGTTCAGGCTCACAGCGTCGTGCGTCTTCCACGCGGCATGCCCCCTGATGGGCGGTCTCCCTGTGCACTCGCTCCGCGGACGGGTTCGTTATCCGGCCGGCCACTGTGCGAGCTCAGGCGTCAGCCGCCACTCCCCGCCTCCTGAGCGGTCGAACGGGACTCGGCCGCCCACGAAGGACAAGTGAGGACCACGTGAGCCAGAAGCCTGTCGTACTCATCGCAGAAGAGCTGTCGCCCGCGACCGTGGACGCGCTCGGCCCGGACTTCGAGATCCGGCACTGCAACGGCGCGGACCGAGCCGAACTGCTGTCCGCCATCACCGACGTGGACGCCATCCTGATCCGCAGCGCCACCAAGGTCGACGCGGAGGCCGTCGCCGCCGCCGGGAAGCTGCGGGTCGTCGCCCGCGCCGGTGTCGGCCTGGACAACGTCGACGTCGCCGCCGCCACCAAGGCCGGCGTGATGGTCGTCAACGCGCCGACCTCCAACATCGTCACGGCCGCCGAGCTGGCCTGCGGCCTGCTGATCGCCACCGCCCGCAACATCGCGCCCGCCAACTCGGCGCTGAAGAACGGCGAGTGGAAGCGCAACAAGTACACCGGCGTCGAGCTGAGCGAGAAGACCCTCGGCGTGGTGGGCCTGGGCCGGATCGGCGTCCTGGTGGCCCAGCGGATGTCCGCGTTCGGGATGAACATCGTCGCGTACGACCCCTACGTCCAGCCCGCGCGCGCCGCCCAGATGGGCGTCAAGCTGCTGACCCTGGACGAGCTGCTCGAGCAGGCCGACTTCATCACCGTCCACCTGCCCAAGACGCCCGAGACGCTGGGCCTGATCGGCGACGAGGCGCTGCACAAGGTCAAGCCGTCGGTGCGGATCGTCAACGCCGCCCGCGGCGGGATCGTGGACGAGGAGGCGCTCGCCTCGGCGCTCAAGGAGGGCAGGGTGGCCGGCGCGGGCCTGGACGTCTACGCCAAGGAGCCCTGCACCGACTCGCCGCTCTTCCAGTTCGACAACGTCGTGGCGACCCCGCACCTGGGCGCGTCCACCGACGAGGCGCAGGAGAAGGCCGGTATCGCGGTCGCCAGGTCGGTCCGCCTCGCGCTGGCCGGCGAGCTGGTCCCCGACGCGGTCAACGTCCAGGGCGGTGTCATCGCCGAGGACGTCAAGCCCGCGCTGCCGCTCGCCGAGAAGCTCGGCCGCATCTTCACCGCGCTGGCCGGCGAGGTCGCCGCCCGCCTCGACGTCGAGGTCTGCGGCGAGGTCACCCAGCACGACGTGAAGATCCTCGAACTGAGCGCGCTCAAGGGCGTCTTCGAGGACATCGTGGACGAGACGGTGTCGTACGTGAACGCGCCGCTGTTCGCCCAGGAGCGCGGTGTCGAGGTGCGGCTGACCACCAGCTCGGAGTCGCCCAACCACCGCAACGTGGTGACTGTGCGCGGCACGCTGTCCGACGGCACGGAGGTGTCGGTCTCCGGCACGCTGGCCGGCCCCAAGCACGTCCAGAAGGTCGTCGCCGTCGGCGAGGAGGACGTGGACCTGGTGCTCGCCGACCACATGGCCTTCCTGCGCTACACCGACCGCCCCGGCGTCGTCGGCACCATCGGCCGGATCCTCGGCGAGGTCGACGTCAACATCGCCGGCATGCAGGTCGCCAGGGCCGCCGCGGGCGGCGACGCCCTGGTCGCCCTCACCGTCGACTCCAGCATCCCGGCGGGCGTGCTGACCGACATCGCCGACGAGATCGGCGCCACGTCGGCCCGCGCGGTCAACCTGACGGACTGAGCCGACCGGCCGGTACGCCTACCGGTACGCATACGCCGTCCGGCGCCGCTTCCCACCGGGGGAGCGGCGCCGTTCGCGTCAGAGCCGGGCGGCCTTGAGTGCCATGTGCAGCAGCAGCCTGGCCTCACCGTCCGCCAGGTCCAGGCCGGTCAGCTGCTCGATACGGGACAGCCGGTAGTAGAGGGTCTGCCGGTGGATGGCCAGCGCGGTCGCCGTGCGGCCCGCCTGGCCCGCGTGGTCGAGGAAGACCTCCGCGGTGTGCGCCAGCTCCTGGTGGGCCGGGATCAGCAGCGGGGCCACCGCGGGGTCGGGGGCAGAGTCGGCGGGCAGCGCGGTCAGCAGCCGGTAGGGGCCGAGGTTGGACCACTTCGCGATCGGGCCGAGCGCCGGCTGGGCCTGCGCGGCCCTGGCCGCCGAGGTCGCCTCGCGCCAGGCCCCGGGCAGCTCGGCCAGCGACCCGCGGGACGCGCTGAGCCCGGCGACCACGCCCGCGGCGCCGACCGCGTCCAGCAGCCGGGCCGCGGCGGTACGGGCGGGGGCCAGCACCTGCAGGGTCCGCAGCCTGACCAGCAGCGCGATCAGCTCGCCGCGGCGCCGTTCGGGGACGCGGGCCAGCGCGGCGGCCGACGGGATGGTCCGCAGGCCGGGCAGCGGCCCCGGCGACTCCCCTTCGGGGGCGCGGACGCACACCAGCGCGTGCGGCTCGTCCGCGTCCCGGTCCAGCGCGAAGCGCAGCGCGTCCTCCGCGGTGTCGCGGTCGGTCCTGCCGGCGGCGGTCAGCAATGCCCGCAGCGCCCGACCCGTCTCGGCGCCCGCCCGGGACATCGCCGCGAGCTGCTCGCCGATCCTGGCGGCGACCGACATGGCGGCGGCCAGCTGCGCGGGGGAGTGCTCGGCCTCGTCGATGAGCCACACGTAGCCGTAGGCGAAGCCGCCGTGCCGCACCGGCAGGCACAGCCGGCCGCGGACGACGCCCGCGTCGGGGGCGGCGGGGATACGGACCGGGGCGGTGGCGCGGGCGATGCCGAAGCGCTCGAACCAGGCGCGCACCTCGGCGGTGGACTGCCGGGTCAGGATGGAGCGGGTGCGGACCGGGTCCGTCGCCGCGTCGTCGTCGCTGTCGTGCACCCCGAAGGCGATCAGTCGGAAGTCCCGGTCCTCCAGCGTCGCGGGGGCGCCCAGCAGCGCCGACACCTCGTCGACCAGGTCCTGGAAATCGCCGTAGTCCCCGTACTCAGCACGCACGCGGCCATTGTCCCTCATACATCTGTATGAGGGACGACGGGTCGATGCGTGACAGGTGTCGATGGTTCAACGGGTAGACGAATCCTAGATTCACCGTGTCGGAGCCTGTTCGCCGAAAACCCTGTTCCGCCCGGTATGGAAGGACACCCCGTGTTCGGTCCCGTGTTGCTCGCCGCCTCGCGCAGCGACCGTATGCGCCGCGCTGTCGCCGCCGCGCCCGTCACCCGTCCGGTGGTCGAGCGCTTCGTCGCCGGCGACGCGCTGCACCCGGCGCTGGACACCGTCCGCGCGCTCACTGCGAGCGGTCTGAACGTCACCCTGGACCACCTGGGCGAGGACGTCACCGACCGGGCCACCGCGAAGGCCACCAGGGACGCCTACCTGCGGCTGCTGGAGGCGCTGGCCGACGACGGGCTCGGCGCCCGGGCCGAGGTCTCGGTCAAGCTGTCCGCCTTCGGCCAGGCACTGCCCGACGGCGGCCACGACATCGCGCTGGCCAACGTGGCCGAGGTGGCGGAGCTGGCCTCCGCCATCGGCACCACGGTGACCCTCGACATGGAGGACCACACCACCGTCGACTCCACGCTCGGGGTGCTGGCCGAGTTGCGCAAGGAGCACCCGCAGACCGGCGCGGTCCTCCAGTCGTACCTCTTCCGCACCGAGGACGACGCCCGCGCGCTGGCCGTGGCCGGCTCCCGGGTGCGGCTGGTCAAGGGCGCGTACAACGAGCCGGCCCGGGTCGCCTTCCAGAACAAGCGGGACGTGGACAAGGCCTACGTCCGCGCCCTGCGCACGCTCTTCGCCGGCGACGGCTACCCGATGGTCGGCTCGCACGACCCGCGCCTCATCGCCATCGCCCAGGAACTGGCCGCCCGCCACCACCGCGCGGCCGGCAGCTACGAGTTCCAGATGCTCTACGGCATCCGCACCGCGGAACAGCGGCGGCTCGCGGACGAGGGGGAGCGGATGCGGATCTACGTCCCCTACGGCGCGGACTGGTACGGCTACTTCATGCGGCGCCTCGCGGAGCGCCCGGCCAACCTCGCCTTCTTCCTGCGCTCCTTCGTTCCCGCCGGCCGCTGACGCCCGCCCCCGACTCTCACCAGGAGACACGCCTCATGGACGCCGTGACCCAGGTCCCCGCTCCGGTCAACGAGCCGGTGCACACGTACGCGCCAGGCAGCCCCGAGCGCGCCCGCCTCGAAGCCAAGCTCAAGGAGCTGGCCGGCAGCCCCGTCGACCTGCCGATGTTCATCGGCGGCGAGGAGCGGATGGGCGGCGGCGAGCGCTTCGACGTCGTGCAGCCGCACAACCACGGCGCCGTGCTCGGCACCTACGGCAACGCCACCGCCCAGGACGCCGGGGACGCGGTCGACGCGGCCCTGGCCGCCGCCCCCGGCTGGCGCGCGACGGCCTTCGACGACCGTGCCGCGATCATCCTGCGCGCCGCGGAGCTGCTGGCGGGCCCCTGGCGCGAGACGCTGGTCGCCTCCACCATGCTCGGCCAGTCCAAGACCGTGCAGCAGGCCGAGATCGACAGCCCCTGCGAGCTGGTCGACTTCTGGCGCTTCAACGTCCACTTCGCCCGGCAGATCCTCGCCGAGCAGCCGGTCGCCAACGCCCCCGGCGTGTGGAACCGGCTCGACCACCGGCCACTCGAAGGCTTCGTCTACGCCATCACGCCGTTCAACTTCACCGCCATCGCGGGCAACCTGCCGACCGCGCCCGCCCTGATGGGCAACGTGGTGGTGTGGAAGCCGTCGCCGACGCAGACGCACTCCGCCGTGCTGCTCATGCGGCTGCTGCGCGAGGCCGGCCTGCCCGACGGTGTGATCAACCTGGTCACCGGCGACGGCCAGGCCGTCTCCGATGTCGCGCTGCCGCACCGGGACCTGGCCGGCATCCACTTCACCGGCTCCACCAAGACCTTCCAGCACCTGTGGCGCACGGTCGGCGGGAACATCGAGCGCTACCGCTCCTACCCGCGGATCGTCGGCGAGACCGGCGGCAAGGACTTCGTCGTCGCCCACCCCTCGGCCGACCCCGCGGTGCTCAGGACGGCGCTGACCCGCGGCTCCTTCGAGTACCAGGGCCAGAAGTGCTCGGCCTCCTCGCGCGCCTACATTCCGCGCTCGATCTGGGACGCCGGCTTCAAGGAGGAATTCGCCGCCGAGGTCGACGGCATCACCATGGGCGACGTCACCGACCTGTCCAACTTCATGGGCGCCCTGATCGACGAGCGGTCCTTCGCCAAGAACAAGGCGGCCATCGACCGCGCCAAGGCCGACCCGACCGTCGAGGTCGTCGCGGGCGGCACGTACGACGACTCGGTCGGCTGGTTCGTCCGCCCGACCGTGCTGGTCTCCACCGACCCGGAGAACGAGATCTTCCGGCAGGAGTACTTCGGTCCGGTGCTGGGCGTCCACGTCTACGAGGACGCGGACTTCGAGGCGATGCTCACGCAGATGGAGTCGGTCTCGGACTACGCGCTGACCGGTTCCGTCATCGCGCGCGACCGGGTCGCCGCGGCCCGGGTGGCCGAGCGGCTGCGCGACGCGGCCGGCAACTTCTACATCAACGACAAGTCCACCGGCGCGGTCGTCGGCCAGCAGCCCTTCGGCGGCGGCCGGGCGTCCGGCACCAACGACAAGGCGGGTGCCGCGCAGAACCTGCAGCGCTGGACCTCCACCCGGTCGATCAAGGAGACGCTGGTGCCGCCCACCGACTACCGCTACCCGCACCAGGGCTGACCTGGAGCGACCCGGGTCGACTCACGGCGATCACCCGTTCGGGGCCTGCGGAGGCCTCGAACGGGTGATCGTCTGTCTCAGATAGTAGGAAGTCCGAGTAACTGTGGCGACAGGACGACCGGACTGGCCTAGTTTTGTAGGGAGCCGAACGTCTCGCCTCATCCGGCGAGCGGCGGACGTGCGTCCTGAGCAGTCGCCGAGCGGGTCACCCCCCGCCGCCAGGACCCCCGCCCCGTTCCGCGGCAGCACCTTCCCTGCCCGCTTCCGCGGCTTTCGCCTGCTTCCCCCCAGGAGTTGATCCCCATGGACGCCCCCGCCCGTACGGACGACACCGCCCGCCAGAACGCGCTGCGCGCCCTGCAGCGCAGCCTCGACCGCCGGGACAACGGCGGCAGCACCGGCCACGAGACCCGCTGACCCGAAAAACCCGCTGCGGTGGACACGTTGTCCGGCATGCGGACATGCGATGTCAGCCGCTGGGATGGGGAGTACGGTTCCGGGCATGTCTCGAAGCCTCAGCCTCGCAGTGATCCCCGGTGACGGAATCGGCCAGGAAGTCGTCGCGGAAGGTCTCAAGGTCCTCTCCGCGGTGCTTCCGCAGGACGTCAAGCTGGAGACCAGAGAGTTCGACTTCGGCGCGAAGCGCTACCACGCCACCGGCCAGACCCTCACCGACGAGGACCTCGACCGGCTCAAGGAGCACGACGCGATCCTGCTGGGCGCCATCGGCGACCCCTCGGTGCCCTCCGGCGTGCTGGAGCGGGGCTTCCTGCTCAAGCTGCGCTTCGCTTTCGACCACCATGTGAACCTGCGTCCCAGCAGGCTCTTCCCCGGCGTCGGCACCCCGCTGGCCGGCAGCCCGGACATCGACTTCGTGGTCGTCCGCGAGGGCACGGAAGGCCCCTACACGGGCAACGGCGGCTCGATCCGTACCGGCACCCCGCAGGAGGTCGCCACCGAGGTCAGCCTCAACACCGCGTTCGGCATCGAGCGGGTCGTGCGCGACGCGTACGCCCGCGCGCAGGCCCGCCCGCGCAAGAAGCTGACCCTGGTGCACAAGAACAACGTGCTGGTGCACGCCGGCCACCTGTGGACCCGGGTCTTCGAGGCGGTCGGCCGGGAGTTCCCCGACGTCAGCACCGACTACCTGCACGTGGACGCGGCGACCATCTTCCTGGTCACCCAGCCCGAGCGCTTCGACGTGATCGTCACCGACAACCTCTTCGGCGACATCATCACCGACCTCGCCGCTGCCGTCTCCGGTGGCATCGGCGTCGCGGCCAGCGGCAACATCAACCCCGGCCGCGAATTCCCCTCGATGTTCGAGCCGGTCCACGGCTCCGCCCCGGACATCGCCGGCCAGTCCAAGGCCGACCCGACCGCGACCGTGCTGTCCGTGGCGCTGCTGTTGCGGCACCTCGGCTACGACGCCGAGGCCGACCGTATCGACAGCGCCGTGCAGGCCGACCTCGCCGAGCGCGCGGACCGGCCCGTACGGTCCACCGTCGAGATCGGCGACGAGCTGGCCGCCCGGGTCTCCGGCTGACCGGACACCGGAGGTAGGTCCCCGGCCCCGCCGCTGCGATAATCGTCAGAGGCGGGGCCGCGTTACGGCGGGAAAGTCGGACGTCCTATTACCGGGGCGCCCCCAGTCGGCAGCGAGAGACGAGACACGGTGAAGGACACAGACATGACGACGCCCACTATCGAGCTGAAGCCGTCCGCCCACCGGCTGTCCACCACCGAGCGGGACGCGATCCTGGCCGCCCCCGGCTTCGGCCGGCACTTCACCGACCACATGGTCACCATCAAGTGGACCGAGGGCCGCGGCTGGCACGACGGCCAGCTCGTCCCGTACGCCCCGCTGTCGATCGACCCGGCCAACATGACGCTGCACTACGCGCAGACCATCTTCGAGGGCCTCAAGGCCTACCGGCAGCCCGACGGCGGCGTCGCGACCTTCAGGCCCGAGGCCAATGCCGAGCGCTTCCGCGCCTCCGCGCGGCGCCTGGCGATGCCCGAACTGCCGGTGGAGACCTTCATCGAGGCGTGCGACCTGCTGGTCGGGCAGGACAAGGACTGGGTGCCGAGCGAGGGCGAGGCGTCCCTCTACCTGCGGCCGTTCATGTTCGCCACCGAGGTCGGCCTCGGGGTCCGCCCGGCCAACGAGTACCTCTTCCTGGTGATCGCCTCCCCGGCCGGCGCCTACTTCTCCGGCGGCGTCCAGCCGGTGTCGGTGTGGCTCTCCGAGGAGTACGTCCGCGCGGCGCCCGGCGGCACCGGCGCGGCCAAGACCGGCGGCAACTACGCCGCCTCCCTCATCGCCCAGGCCCAGGCCATCGAGCACGGCTGCGACCAGGTGGTCTGGCTCGACGCGATCGAGCGCCGCTGGATCGAGGAGATGGGCGGCATGAACCTGTACTTCGTGTACGGCGACAGGATCGTCACCCCCGAACTGTCCGGCTCCCTGCTGCCCGGCATCACCCGCGACTCGCTGCTGTCCATCGCCGCGGACCTCGGCTACGAGGTCGCCGAGGGCCGCATCAGCGTGGACGACTGGCGCCGCCACCACGAGGACGGCACCCTCACGGAGGTCTTCGCCTGCGGCACCGCCGCCGTCATCACCCCGGTCGGCTCCGTGAAGTCCACCCGGGCCGCCTGGCCGGTGGCCGACGGCGCCCCCGGCCCCGTGACGATGCGCCTGCGCTCCGCGCTCCTGGACATCCAGACGGGCCACGCCCCCGACCCCCACGGCTGGATGCACCCGCTGGGCGCGTAGCGCCCCCAGGGTCGCGGGGAACTGCGCGCCCAGCCATCCACCGGCCGGTGGTCCGGTACGGACCGGACAGCCCCTCCGGGTCGGCGACGACCCGCGCCCCGGTGGGGGCTGGTCGCGCGGTTCCCCGCGACCCTGAGGGGCACCCCCCTGCTGGAGGGGAGCCGCAGGAAGCGCGAGGGCGGGGCGGGCGCCCCCGACCGGATGGTGAGACCCCCTGCGGCGGGAGCCGCGAAGTGTGGGACACTCTCGGCGTGCACCTGTACGCGCGCATTATTGGCAGCAGGCACGCCGGTCCGCAGTGACGCTCCGCTGACCCCAGTGGAACGTCACCGTGTCCCAGACCCGCGTGCAGACCTCTCGCATCCGCGAGAGGTTTTTTCGTTTCCCGGACCACCCGCGCCGGAGGCGGAACCGCACGAGGGATGATGGGGGCAAGTGGAGCTGGACCCTCCGGATGTCAGGACATCCGGCGGCAACCCACTCACCCGACAGGAGTTACGACAGCCATGACCGCCGAACCGGACGACAGCTTCCACGTTTTCGACACCACGCTGCGCGACGGCGCCCAGCGTGAGGGGATCAACCTCACCGTCGCCGACAAGCTGACGATCGCCCGGCACCTGGACGACTTCGGGGTGGGATTCATCGAGGGCGGCTGGCCGGGAGCCAACCCCCGCGACACCGAGTTCTTCGCCCGCGCCGCCATGGAGCTGGACCTCAAGACCGCCACCCTGGTCGCGTTCGGCGCGACCCGCAGGGCGGGCGGCAAAGCCGCCGACGACCCCCAGGTCCAGGCGCTGCTGGACTCGGGAGCCCCGGTGATCACCCTGGTCGCCAAGTCGCACGACCGCCACGTCGAACTGGCGCTGCGCACCACGCTGGAGGAGAACCTGGCGATGGTCGGCGACACCGTCTCGCACCTGGTCGCCCAGGGGCGCCGGGTGTTCGTGGACTGCGAGCACTTCTTCGACGGCTACAAGGCCAACGCCGCCTACGCCACCCAGGTCGTACGGACCGCGCACGAGGCCGGCGCCTCGGTCGTGGTGCTGTGCGACACCAACGGCGGCATGCTGCCCGCCCAGGTGCAGGCCGTCACCGGCCTGGTGCTCGCCGACACCGGGGCCAGGCTCGGCATCCATGCTCAGGACGACACCGGTTGCGCGGTCGCCAACACCCTGGCCGCGGTGGACGCCGGTGCCACGCACGTGCAGTGCACCGCCAACGGCTACGGCGAACGGGTCGGCAATTCCAACCTGTTCCCGGTGGTCGCCGCGCTGGAGCTCAAGCACGGCCGCCGGGTGCTGCCGGAGGGCGCGCTCGGCGAGATGACCCGGATCTCGCACGCCATCGCCGAGGTCGTCAACCTGCCGCCCTCGACTCACCAGCCCTATGTGGGGGTTTCCGCCTTCGCGCACAAGGCGGGCCTGCACGCGTCCGCGATCAAGGTGGACCCCGACCTCTACCAGCACATCGACCCCGAGATGGTCGGCAACACCATGCGGATGCTGGTCTCCGACATGGCCGGCCGCGCCTCGATCGAGCTCAAGGGCCGGGAGTTGGGCATCGACCTCGGCGAGGACCGCGAGCTGGTGGGCCGGGTGGTCGCGCGGGTCAAGGAGCGCGAGCTGAAGGGCTACACATACGAGGCGGCCGACGCGTCGTTCGCGCTGCTGCTGCAGGCCGAGATCAACGGCAGGCCGCAGCGCTACTTCCGTACCGAGTCCTGGCGGGTCATCACCGAGGACCGCCCGGACGGGACGCACGCCAACGAGGCGACGGTGAAGATGTGGGCCAAGGGCGAGCGGATCGTCGCCACCGCCGAGGGCAACGGCCCGGTCAACGCGCTGGACCGCGCGCTGCTCAGCGCGCTGGAGCGGATCTACCCCAAGCTCGCCGAGTTCGCGCTGGTCGACTACAAGGTCCGCATCCTGGAGGGCACCTCGGGCACCGACTCCACGACCCGGGTGCTGATCACCACGACCGACGGCGAGGCCGAGTGGTCCACGGTGGGCGTTGCGGACAACGTGATCGCCGCCTCCTGGCAGGCGCTCGACGACGCCTACGCCTACGGGCTGCTGCGCGCGGGTCTGGAGCCGCAGGAGTAGCGGGGGAGCGGCGGTTTCGCGGACCGGTCGCCCGGCGGGGATTCCCGCCGGGCGACCGCCATGTCATGTTCATTTCGCAAAGGGGTGGCGACGCGCGTAGACACTCGGGCACACTCCTCCTGCGCCACCTGCAACACGCCCACCCCAGCGAATCAGCAGGAGGAAAAAGGCATGCGCATGCGCATCCGTACCGTCGCGAGCACGCTCACCCTCGTCGGCACCGCGCTCTTCGCCCCCGGAGTCGGACTGGCCGCCTCCACCGACGCCTTCGCCGTCACCAAGCTCACCCAGGCCCAGGCCACGTCCATGTTCAGCGCCGCGGGCATCACCTGGTCGTCGTCCGGCGGCTGCTCCAACCGCAACGTGTCGACGTGTACGTCGTTCGACCAGCTCAACCAGGCCACCGCCCAGGGCGCGGTGACCCTCAAGCACGCGAGCGGCTGCGCCCTCAACATCACCGGCGGCACCGAGACCGGCCACGCCAGCGGCACGTACTCGCACTGGAACGGCTACAAGCTCGACTACGCCAAGAACACCTGCCTCAACAACTACGTCCACAACTCCTTCACCTACATCGGCCTGCGCGGTGACGGCTACCCCCAGTGGCAGGCCGCCTCCGGCAACATCTACGCGGACGAGGGCACCCACTGGGACGCCCTCTACTACACCTGCGGCTGCTGAACGGCCGCCCCGCGCCCCCCGCAGGGGCGCGGGGCGCTGCACGGACGCGGCCCGGGGCGAAAACCGGTGTCACCGCGCCCGCCGCGGCCTCTAGGGTGCCCCGGTGACCACCGCCCCCTTCGCCGTCCGTGCGGCCGTGCCCGCGGACGCCGCCGCCGTCGCCCATGTCCACGTCGCCTCCCGCGAGGCGACCATGCCCTACCTGCCGCCGCGCCGGCGCAGCGACGCCGAGGTCGAGGCGTGGGTGCGGGACGTGGTCATACCGGGGTCCGCGGTGTGGGTGGCCGTCGACGGCCAGGACCGGGTGGTGGGCTACGCGGCCGTCGCCGGCGGCCACCTGGACGCCCTCTACCTGCTGGCCGGCGTCCTGCGACGCGGCGTCGGCAGTGCGCTGCTCGGCGCGGCGAAGGCGTACCGGCCGGGCGGTCTGACGCTCGCGGTCTTCCAGCGCAACACCGGCGCCATCGCTTTCTACGCGCGCCACGGCTTCACAGTGGTCGACAGCAACGACGGATCCCGCAACATGGAGAACGAACCGGACCTGACGATGCGCTGGCAGCCGGTGACCAACAGCACACGTACTGGCGGGTAATCTCCGCACCCCGGCAGTCATAGGGTGAGCGGCGAACCCTCGACCCGACCCACCGGGAGATCGCATGCGCTCGGCGAAGGACTTCTTCCGCCCGCTGGCCGTGGGGGCGCCCGCGCCCCTGCGCGAGGTGCCGTTCCGGCCCTCACGGATGATCCACTTCTTCGATCCAGGCAACGAGAAGATGGCCGCCAAGATCCCCGCCCTGGCACCGCGGGTGGACGTGCTGCTGGGCAACCTGGAGGACGCCGTCGCCGCGGACCGCAAGGAGGCGGCCCGTGCGGGGCTGGTCTCCGTCGCCCGGTCCACCGACTTCGGCGAGACCCAGCTGTGGACCAGGATCAACAGCCTGGACTCGCCCTGGGCGCTGGACGACCTGCTCACCCTGGTCACCGAGATCGGCGACCGGCTCGACGTCGTGATGGTCCCCAAGGTGGAGGGCGCGCACGACATCCACTACGTGGACCGGCTGCTGGCCCAGCTGGAGGCCAGGGCGGGCCTGCGGCGGCCGATCCTGGTGCACGCCATCCTGGAGACCGCCGCGGGCGTCGCCGACGTCGAGGCGATCGCCGGGGCCAGCCCCCGGATGCAGGGCATCTCGCTCGGCCCCGCCGACCTGGCCGCCAGCCGGCGGATGAAGACCACCAGGGTCGGCGGCGGCCACCCCGGCTACCTGGTCCGCGAGGACCCGCCGGCGGCCTCCGGCGAGGGCACCCCCGCCGACGCGCCCCGGGCGACCTACCAGCAGGACCTGTGGCACTACACGATCGCCCGGATGGTCGACGCGTGCGCGGCGAACGGCATCCTGCCGTACTACGGGCCCTTCGGCGACATCCAGGACGTCACCGCCTGCGAGGACCAGTTCCGCAACGCCTTCCTGCTCGGCTGCGTCGGCGCCTGGACGCTGCACCCCGTGCAGATCGACATCGCCAAGCGGGTGTTCTCCCCGGCGCCGCAGGACGTGGCCTGGGCGCGGCAGGTGATCGAGGCGATGGGCGACGGCACCGGCGCGGTCATGATCGACGGCAAGATGCAGGACGACGCCACCTACAAGCAGTGCCAGGTGGTGGTCGGGCTCGCCGAAGCCCTCGCCGCCCGCGACCCCGAACTGGCCGAGTCCTACGCCGCCGCGGACAAGGCGGCCCGGCGATGACCGAGACCCCCCGCCCCCGCCGCTCGGTCCTCTACATGCCCGGCGCCAACGAGCGCGCCCTGGAGAAGGCCCGCACCCTGCCCACCGACGCGCTGATCCTCGACCTTGAGGACTCGGTCGCCCCCGACGCGAAGAAGGAGGCCAGGGACCGGGTCGCCGCGGCTGCCGCGAGCGGCGCCTACGGCCACCGCGAGGTGACGATCCGGGTCAACGCGCCCGGCACCCCCTGGCACGCCGACGACCTGCGGGCGGCGGCCGAGGCGGGTCCTGACGCGGTCGTGGTGCCCAAGGTGGACGCCCCGGAGACGGTGGCCGCGGTGGTGGCCGCGCTGGAGGCGGCCGGCGCCCCCGACCGTACGGCCGTCTGGGCGATGATCGAGACGCCCGCCGCGATGTTCGACGCGCGGCGGATCGCCGCGGCCGACGAGCGGCTGACCGTTCTGGTCATGGGCACCAACGACCTGGCCAAGGAACTGCACGCCGAGCACGTCCCGGGCCGGGCGCCGCTGCTCACGGCCCTGTCCATGGCCCTGCTCGCGGCCCGCGCCACGGATAAGGTCATCTTGGACGGTGTCTACAACGACGTGCAGGATCTGCCCGGCTTCGAAGCGGAATCCCTCCAAGCCCGGCAGCTCGGCTTCGACGGGAAGACGCTCATCCACCCCCGCCAACTGGAGCCCTGCAACCGGATCTTCGCCCCCGCCGCGGCGGACGTCGAACGCTCCCGGCGGATCATCGAGGCCTTCGATCAGGCCACGTCACAGGGCCGTGGGGTGGTCACGGTGGACGGCAGGATGATCGAGAACCTGCATGTCGAGGAGGCCAGGCGGGTGCTGGCCCTGGCGGCCGCCGTCGAGGGTCGCTGACGTTACGCCCATGTGTCGCCCGGGTGCGGGCGGACCGACGGCGGGGTGCCGCGGCAGCCAAGCGGAACCCCGCCGTCGCCTGTTTCTGTCGGGATCCGCCATGAAGCGGCGACGGACACTGTACGAAGTCGATGGCCCGTTTTTCGGCCTGCGGCTCGTACTGTCGTTGCATGACCACATCGCAAGAGGTGCCCGCAGAGGTGAACGACGCTCGCGGGCGGGTGGCGGAGCTGCTTGCCATTCGTGATGAGGTGGTCCGCGGGCCGAGCGAGAAGGCGACGCAGGCGCAGCGGGCCAAGGGGAAGCTGACGGTACGGGAGCGGATCGACCTGCTGCTGGACGAGGGCTCCTTCCACGAGGTGGAGCCGCTGCGGCGGCACCGGGCGACCGGTTTCGGCCTGGAGGCCAAGCGGCCGTACACCGACGGTGTGGTCACCGGCTGGGGCACGGTCCACGGGCGGACGGTCTTCGTCTACGCGCACGACTTCCGGATTTTCGGCGGCGCGCTCGGCGAGGCGCACGCCCAGAAGATCCACAAGATCATGGACATGGCCATCTCGGCCGGTGCCCCGCTGATCTCGCTGAACGACGGCGCGGGCGCCCGTATCCAGGAGGGCGTCTCGGCGCTCGCCGGCTACGGCGGCATCTTCCAGCGCAACACCCGCGCCTCGGGCGTCATCCCGCAGATCAGCGTGATGCTCGGCCCGTGCGCGGGCGGCGCCGCCTACTCGCCGGCGCTGACGGACTTCGTCTTCATGGTCCGCGAGACCTCGCAGATGTTCATCACCGGGCCCGACGTGGTCCAGGCCGTCACCGGCGAGCAGATCACCCAGAACGGCCTGGGCGGCGCGGACGTGCACTCCTCGGTCTCCGGCGTCTCGCACTTCGCCTACGACGACGAGCAGACCTGTCTCGAAGAGGTCCGCTACCTGCTGTCGCTGCTGCCGCAGAACAACCGGGAGAACCCGCCCGCGGTGGAGTGCCACGACCCGGCCGACCGCCGCGGCGACGTCCTGCTGGACCTGGTGCCGGCGGACGGCAACCGCTCGTACGACATGCACAAGGTCATCGAGGAGATCGTCGACGACGGGGAGTTCCTCGAAGTCCACGAGCGCTGGGCCACGAACATCATCTGCGCCCTGTCGCGACTCGACGGCCAGGTCGTGGGCATCGTGGCGAACCAGCCGGCGTCGCTGGCGGGGGTGCTGGACATCGAGGCGTCGGAGAAGTCGGCGCGGTTCGTGCAGATGTGCGACGCGTTCAACATCCCGATCATCACCCTGTTGGACGTCCCCGGCTTTCTCCCCGGGGTGGCACAGGAGCACGGTGGAATCATCAGGCACGGTGCGAAGCTGCTCTACGCGTACTGCAACGCCACCGTCCCGAGGATCTCGCTGATCCTGCGCAAGGCCTACGGCGGTGCGTACATCGTGATGGACAGCCAGTCCATCGGGGCCGACCTGACCTACGCGTGGCCGACCAACGAGATCGCGGTGATGGGCGCGGAGGGCGCGGCCAACGTGATCTTCCGCCGGCAGATCGCCGACGCCGACGACCCCGAGGCCATGCGCACCCGCATGGTCAAGGAGTACAAGGCCGAGCTGATGCACCCCTACTACGCCGCGGAGCGCGGTCTGGTGGACGACGTCATCGACCCGGCACAGACCCGAGAGGTACTGATCAGCTCGCTGTCCATGCTCCGCACCAAGCACGCGGATCTACCGTCGCGCAAGCACGGCAATCCTCCCCAGTAGCCATGGAGACCACTGTGAGCACACCCGCTGCTTCCCTCGTGCGAGTCGAGAAGGGCCACGTCGCCCCCGAGGAGCTGGCCGCGATCACCGCGATCCTGCTCGCCCGGGCCGCCGCCGGCACCGACAGCGCCCCCGAACTGCCCCTCAGGTCCACCGCCGGCTGGCGGCGCCTGGAGCGCACCCCCGGCTTCCGCCCGCCACACTCCTGGCAGGGCTGACCGGCCCGCAACGCCCGCAACGGGTGAGGCCCCGCACCTTCCGGTGCGGGGCCTCACCCGTTGCGCGGGGTCCCGCGTCAGCGGAGCCGGGCCATCAGGGCGTGCTCCACCAGGGTGATCAGCGCGCTCTTCGCCTCGGGGCGGTGGCGGGCGTCGGTGACGATGATCGGTGCCTCGGGGCCGATCTGCAGGGCCTCGCGCACCTCCTCCGGGCCGTAGGGCTGGTGGCCGTCGAAGCCGTTGAGCGCGATGACGAACGGCAGGCCGCTGTTCTCGAAGTAGTCCACGGCGGGGAAGCAGTCCGCCAGCCGCCGGGTGTCGACCAGCACGATCGCGCCGATCGCGCCGCGCACCAGGTCGTCCCACATGAACCAGAAGCGGTCCTGTCCCGGGGTGCCGAACAGGTAGAGGATCAGGTCCTGGTCCAGGGTGATCCGGCCGAAGTCCATGGCCACCGTCGTGGTGGTCTTGTCGGGCGCGTGCGTCAGGTCGTCGATGCCTGCCGACGCGGAGGTCATCACGGCTTCGGTGCGCAGCGGGTTGATCTCCGACACGGCACCGACGAACGTGGTCTTGCCCACGCCGAATCCGCCCGCCACCACGATTTTCGCGGAAGTAGTGGCGCGCGCCGGGCCGCTAGAGCTTCCGAAGTCCACTGAGCACCCTCTCAAGCAATGTCACATCTGGCTGTCCGCCCGCGGCCTCGTCGCCGCCGGGCTGGTGAATCGTGACCAGGCCGGCCTCGGCCAGGTCCGCCACCAGGATCCTGACCACACCGAGCGGGATCGTCAGCAGCGCGGAGATCTCCGCGATCGACTTGATCTCCCGGCACAGCAGGCAGATCCGCTGGTGCTCCGGCAGCTGCCCGCGCAGCCGCTCGGGTTCCGCGGTGGTGCTGACCAGTGCCTCGATGGCGAGCTGGTAGCGCGGCCTGGTGCGGCCGCCGGTCATGGCGTACGGGCGTACGAACCCGCTGGGCGTCTGAGAGCGCCGGCCACCGGTCCCGCCGCCCTGCCCGCCGCCCCCCGCACCCCGGCCGCCGCCGCGCGGGGCCTGCGGAGGCGGCGCCTGCGGCGGCTGGTACGGCTGGATACGCGGCTGCCGCGGCGGCCGGTACGGTTCAGGCTCCGGCGCGGGCGCCGACGGGTAGTACGGGTTCACAGGCGGCTGGTGCGGGCTGCCATACGGCTCCGCGCCGGGAGACGTGCTCACGAGTCCTCCTCCTGATACGGCTGCGACGCCGCCCGGACCTCTGGAAGAGGCCAGGACGCGACCGCACGCCCGTTCGCTGGTTGAGCTAGTTGAGCAGGCTGCCCTGTAGTTCGGCCCTGAGGTCGGGGGTGAGGACGGTGCCTGCGCGGTCGACGAGCAGGGCCATTTCGTAGCCGACGAGGCCGATGTCGCACTCGGGGTGGGCGAGTACGGCCAGGGAGGAGCCGTCGGAGACGGACATGATGAAGAGGAAGCCGCGTTCCATCTCGACGACGGTCTGGTTGACGCTGCCGCCTTCGAAGATGCGGGAGGCTCCGGCGGTCAGTGAGGTCAGGCCGGAGGCGACGGCGGCGAGCTGGTCGGCGCGGTCGCGGGGGAATCCGTCGGACATCGCGAGCAGCAGGCCGTCGGCGGAGACCACCACGGTGTGGGACACCCCGGGGGTGTTGTCCACGAAGTTGGTGATCAACCAGTTCAGGTTCTGTGCCGCCTGGCTCATCGCACTCAACTAACGCTCCTGATGATTCGTACCGAAACCGCGGCCATCGGTCGTGCCGCCGGCCTCCCGGCCCTGCTGGATACCCCGCCGGAGATTGGTCAGCCGCCCGCGTACGTCGTCGGGCGAACGGGAGACCTGGGGGCCGCCCTGCTGGGGCTGGGACGGCTGGGCCGCGCCACCGGCGACGAGATTCGCCCGCGGCACCCGGCGCGGCAGCCCCGAGGGGGTGACCCCGCCGGCCGACGGCTCGCGGACCGCCTCGGCCCGCTGGCGCAGCGCGTCGTTGGGCGAGGTGCGCCAGTTCGGCGTCTCGCGCGGCAGCGGCTGCGCCGACGGCGCGGGCGGCGCCGCCGCCGAGGCGGCGGGAGCCGGTCCCGAGGTGGCCGGCGCGGGCGCCTGCTGCGGCGCCTGCGGCTGCGGTGCGCTGGTGCCGGGCCGCTGCGGGCCCGCCGGACCCGGGCGTTCGGTACGCGGCCGCTGCGGCGGTGCGGTGCGGCCCACCGGGCGGGGCGCCGGCGGGGCCTGCTGGCCGCGCGCGCTCTGCTCGACGTGGATCTGCTGCATCCGCTCCGCCTGGCCGGTGCGGAACCAGTCGGACTCGATCGCCGAGAAGATCGGCGTGGGCTCGTCGCCCCTGGTCTGGGCCGGCGGCAGCGCCATCGGCTCCGCGGGCTGCTGCGGCGGCTGCTGTCCGGGCCGCTGCTGGAACGGCCCCTGGCCGCCCGGCATGCCCGGCTGCGGCGCCATCGGGTGCTGCCCGGTGACGTCGCCGCGCTCCTGGCCCGGCATCTGCTGCCGGCCGGTGTCGTACGGCTGCTGCGGTGCGCCGCCGTCCCGGTAGCCGGGGCCGCCCTGCGGACGGCCGCCGGCGGGCGGCGCGTACTGCCCGCCGCCGCCGAAGGTGTCGTCGGCGCGGACCGCGGGGAACTGCGCGGTCTCACCGGGACCGCCCTGCCCGGGCTGCTGCGGTACCGGGAACTGGCCGGTGTCGCCGGGGCCGCCCTGGACGGGGAACTGCCCGGTGCCGTCGGTGCGCCCGTGGCCGGGGCGGGCGAACTGGCCGGTGTC